>NZ_JAGSGD010000001.1:1637500-2837500 GCF_016772415.1 Phenylobacterium glaciei | reverse complement strand
AAGCCGCCGCCTTCCTGAGCTTCCTCAGCGGGCCGGAGGCAGGCGTGGTGTTCAAGAAGTACGGATTCACGGTCCTGCCGCGCCGCTAGGCTACTGCGCCTCGAAGAAGTCGTCGGGGCCCTCGACCTCGATCAGCCTGCCCTTGCGGATCTCCACGAACCGGGTGGCCGCCGCCCGTGTGAAGTAGCGGTCGTGGGAGACGAACAGGCAGGCGACGTCCGACGCCTCGAGCTGGGCCTCCAGGGCTTCCTGGCCCTCGATGTCCAGGTGGTTGGTGGGTTCGTCGAGCAGGTACAGGTTCGGCTTGGCCAGCTGCATCTTCAGGAAGGTCAGGCGCGCCCGTTCGCCGTGGCTGAGGTCGGCGATCGGCCCCTTGATGCGGTGATAGGGGAATCCGGCCTTGGCCAGCAGGGCGTTGGCGTCCTTGGTGGTCGCCCCGTCCACGGCGGTCAGGTAGTCCAGCAGGCTGGTCTTGAGCGGCAGCTCAGCCATCTTCTGATCGAAATAGACCAGCCGCGCCTGCGGGTTGAACCGCACCGGCGCCTGGCCGTCATAGTGCTCCTGATCGGGGTCATAGGCGCGGGCCAGGGCGTTGAGCAGCATCGACTTGCCGGCCCCGTTGACGCCCAGGATGGCGATGCGGTCGCCCGCAGCCACGTTCAGCCGGTCGATGGTGAACAGCTTGCGGCTGCCATCCGGCACTGTGACCGTATGGCCCTGGACCCGCAGGGCCACCTTGGCGTCGATCTCGCCGTCGTGCAGCTCCAGGCGCCGTTCGCGGGCGACATAGCTCTCCGTGCGCTCGGTCTCGATGCGGTCGATGCGCTTCTCGGTGGCCTTGGCGCGCTTGTGGAACTTGTCGTTCTTCACGCCCCAGATCCGATAGCGGGTGGCCATCTTTTCCAGCCGCTCGATCTCCTTGCCCTCCAGCTGCCGGCGCACGGCGTCGGCGGCGTCGCGGTGCAGCAGCTGCTCGCGGGCGCGGCTGAACGGGACACTGAAGGAATGGGCCCCATCCGAGCGCAGGAAGATGGTGCGCGTCGTGGTTCGCTCCAGGAACTCCCGATCGTGGCTGACGATCAGCATAGGCAGGCGGTCGTCGTCGGACAGCCAGCTCTCCAGGGTGTTGATGTTGGAGAGGTCCAGGTGGTTGGTGGGTTCGTCGAGGATCAGCAGGTCGGGCTCGGCCAGTTTGGCCGCCGCGGCGATCAGCATCAGCCGCTGCCAGCCGCCGCTAAGCGATCCGAAGGTCTGCTGGGCCGTCTCGTAGCTGACCCCGATCTCGTCCAGCAGGACGTCGACCTTCCAGTCCTCGCTGCCGTCGGTCAGCGGCAGGGCGCTTTCCAGCACCTCGCGCACGGTCCTGTCGCCGAGGCCCGGCGGCACGTCCTGCGGCACGTAGCCGATCTTCAGGCCCCGCGACTTGATGATCTGGCCCTCGTCCAGCTCCAGCTCCCCCAGCAGGCATTTCAGCAGAGTGGACTTGCCGGCGCCGTTCTCGCCCACCAGGGCGGTGCGCGCGGCGTCGAGCTGCAGGGAGACGCCTTCGAAGACCTTGCTGGTCCCGTAGAGGAAGAGTGCCTTCTCGACCCCGAGGACCGCCTGACCGGACATGTTGAGCGCCCTCCGGCCGCAAGCTTCAGTGGAGCAGGGTTCTAGTCCCCGCGAGCCTGCGAAGCTGTCACTCCGAAGCGACACAGGCCATCCTTCTTGGCCCGCGTGACCGGCGATCGGAGCCGTTCGCCGGATCGGTGTTCGCCGGTAACCACCGATTGGGCGGCTTCACCAGAACCTGTGCCGGTGGCGCGATGCCGCGGATTAGCTGCGACTGTCATTAAGCCTTGAAATCAACCCATTGGCAGGGCACACGCATGGGGTCCTGTAAGCGGAGGCCGAAGCGCCGGGTGTCTTGATTCTTCAAGGTGCTGGTGAGGCGGCTCAAGTCTTCGCAGACCAGCAGTCACCGTCTCCCACCCATCAGGGCTCTGCATGATCTCGTCCCTCTTCGGCGCTATCTCCAACGACATCGCCATCGACCTCGGCACCGCCAACACCCTCATCTACATGAAGGGCAAGGGCATCGTGCTGAACGAGCCCTCGGTGGTGGCGCTGCGCAATGTGGGCGGCCGCAAGATCGTCCACGCCGTGGGCATAGAGGCCAAGCAGATGCTGGGCCGCACGCCGGGTCACATGGAAGCCATCCGCCCCATGCGCGACGGGGTCATCGCCGACTTCGAAGTCGCCGAGGAGATGATCAAGTACTTCATCCGCAAGGTTCACAACCGCAAGGGCTTCGTGAACCCCAAGGTGATCGTCTGTGTGCCGTCCGGCGCCACCGCCGTGGAACGCCGCGCCATCAATGACAGCTGCCTGAACGCCGGCGGCCGCCGCGTGGGCCTGATCGACGAACCCATGGCCGCGGCCATCGGCGCGGGCCTGCCGATCCATGAGCCCACCGGCTCGATGGTGGTCGACATCGGCGGCGGCACCACCGAGGTGGCCGTGCTGTCCCTGTCGGGCATCGTCTATTCGCGTTCCGTCCGGGTCGGCGGCGACAAGATGGACGAGGCGATCATCAGCTACATGCGCCGCAACCATAATCTGCTGATCGGCGAGACCACCGCCGAGCGCATCAAGAAGGAAATCGGCACCGCCCGGGCTCCGGCCGACGGCGAGGGCCTGTCCATCGAGGTCAAGGGCCGCGACCTGATGCAGGGCGTGCCGCGCGAAGTGCGCATCAGCGAAAAGCAGGCGTCGGACTCGCTGGCCGAACCGGTGGGTCAGATCGTTGAGGCGGTGAAGATGGCGCTGGAAGCCACGCCGCCGGAACTGGCCTCCGACATCGCCGACAAGGGCATCATGCTGACCGGCGGCGGAGCTCTGCTGCGCGGCCTGGACGCCGAGATCCGTGACCACACCGGCCTGCCGGTGACGGTGGCCGACGACCCGCTCTCCTGCGTGGCGCTGGGCTGCGGCAAGGTGCTCGAACATCCCAAGTGGATGAAGGGCGTGCTCGAATCGACGCTGGCGTAATACTTGCAAAACAGCGTGGGGAAACGGGGCGTCCCGTTACCCTGAGGACGGGCGGCTAGGTGGCTTTTCGAGAAAGTCCGTTTGGCGAACTGAAGGTGCCGCTGGCCTGGACCGCCGCGGTGGCCCTGATCGTGGCCGTCGTCGTGGCCGTCGCCCTGCTGATGTCCGACCGCCGCGAAACCTTCCAGTCCGAAGCCTATGGCGTGACCCGCCAGGTGGGCGACGCCGTCGCCGCCCCGGTCAGTGGCGCGCTCGCCGCGCCCGGCCGCTGGACGGGCCTGGGGATGGAGAATATCCGCGACTACCTGTTCGCGGTCTCCGAAAACCGCAAACTGAAGGCCGAGCTCAAGGAAGCCCGCCAGTGGCGCGATGTGGCCATCGCCCTGCGCGACACCAATGATCGCTACAAATCCCTGCTGGGCCTGAAGACCGAGCCGCCGATCCCAATGGTCGCCGCCCGCACGGTGACCGACAGCCGCGGCCCCTTCGCCAACACCCGCCTGGCCAACGCCGGGATGGAGAAGAACATCCAGCCGGGCAATCCGGTGATGAGCGAGAGCGGCCTGGTGGGCCGCGTCATCGGGGTGACCCGAGGCGCCAGCCGCATCCTGCTGCTCACTGACATCGCCTCGCGCACCCCGGTGATGATCGACCGCACAAACGCCCGCGCCATCCTGACCGGCGACGGCGGTCCCAATCCCAAGCTCGACTACCTGCGCGGCAAGGCGCCGGTGAAGCAGGGCGACCGGGTGCTGACCTCCGGCGACGGCGGCGTCCTGCCGCGCGGCCTGCCGGTGGGCGTGGCGGTCAAGGGCCTGGACGGCCACTGGCGGGTGATCCTGGCCTCTGACGCCGCCCCCATCGACTTTGTCCGCATCCTGCTGTTCCAGGACTTCTCGCAGCTGGAGAAGGCGCAAAAGGACGAACTGGACAAGATGCCGGTGCCGCCGCCCTCCGGTCCCGTCGAGGGTGTGGGGATGGTCCCGACGCCGGGCGCCCCGGCTCCGAAGGCCAAGCCGCCCACAACCATCACCGCCACCACCGTTGTTCCGGCCAAGCCCGCCGCGCCGAAGCCCGCCGCGCTCAAGCCGGCGACCTCGAAGCCGGCCGCGCCGAAGCCCGCCGTCAAGCCGGCGGCGCCGACCCCAGCCCCAGTCACCCCGCCTGCGGCCGCCGCGGCGGAGGTGCCATTTTGAGCCTTTCAGCCGCCCGTCCTCTGGATCCGTGGCGCTGGCTTGGCTTTCCCATGCTCCAGTGCCTGGGCTGGACCCTGCTGTTCGGCATCCCCCTGCGGGTCTTCACGCTTCAGTTGCCTGAGCCGGTGTTCTGCATGGTCCCGGCCTTCGCCTGGGCGGTCATCCGGCCCTCGATCATGGCCCCCTTCGGCGTGCTGCTGATGGGGTTGATCCTCGACATCTTCTGGGGCTCGCCGATCGGCCTATGGGCGCTCTCGCTGCTCACCGCCTATGGCGTGGTCCTGCTCTGCCGCAACTGGATGGTGGGCCAGAGCCGACCGATGATGTGGGCCTGGTTCGCCGCGGCCTGCGCCATCGCCAGCCTGGCGGGCTTCCTGTTCACGCGGCTCGACGCCCGCAGCTCGCCCAGCCTGATCGCGGTGTTCTGGCAATTCCTCGCCACAATCCTGCTCTACCCCTTCGCCCATCGGCTCATCGACAGGTTCGAGGACGCTGATGTGCGGTTCCGTTAGGACGTCGGGCGCATGAGCGAGCCCTCCATCTTCTTCACCGAGGTCAATGAGCGGCAGGGGGTCTTCCATCGCCGCGCCTTCCTCATGGGCGGCCTGGCGGGCATGGGCCTGCTGGCGCTCACCGGCCGTCTGGCGCACCTCCAGCTCGTGGAGGCCCAGCGCTATGAGAAGATGTCGGCCTCCAACCAGTTCAACTTCCGCCTGGTGCCGCCGCCGCGTGGCCTGATCGTCGACCGCAACGGCGTGGTCCTGGCCTCCAACCGTCCCAACTTCCGCCTGCTGGTGGCCAAGGACGGCAAGATGGATCCCGAAGCCACGCTGAAGACCCTGGCCAACTTCGTGCCCCTTGACGCGGCCCGCCAGGAGCGCCTCACCAAGGACCTGATCCGCGCGCCCAAGCGCTCCCCGGTCTCGGTGATGGAGGACATGAGCTGGGAGCAGTTCTCGGCGATCAATGTCCGCGCCCCGGAAATGCCCGGTGTCACCGCCGACATGGGCGAGGTGCGGGTCTACCCCCACGGTGGGGCCTTCGCCCACGTGATCGGCTACGTGGCCAAAGTGAACAAGGAAGACCTGCAGCCCACCGGCCCCAATTCCGAGGCCATCATGCTGCACCCCGGCTTCCGCATCGGACGCCAGGGGGTGGAGAAGGCCTTCGACCTGCGCCTGCGCGGCCGGCCCGGCGCCCAGAAGGTTGAGGTCGACGCCAACGGCCGCGAGGTGCGCCAGGACTCCGGCGGCGACATCGCGGCCACCCCGGGCTCCGAAATCCAGCTTTCCCTCGACGCCGATATCCAGACCCGCGCGCTGGAGGTGATGGGTGACGAGAGCGGCGCTGTGGTCATGCTCGACTGCCGCACCGGCGACGTGCTCTGCATGGCCTCGGCCCCCAGCTTCGACGCCAACCGCTTCGTGCGCGGCATGACCGGCGGCGAGTACCGCGCCCTGGCCAACTACGAGCGCAAGCCGCTGCTGGACAAGGCGATGTCGGGCCTCTACCCGCCGGGCTCGACCTTCAAGCCCACCGTGGCGCTCGCCGCGCTCGAGGCCGGGGTCGATCCTGAGCAGCGGGTCAACTGCTCGGGCGGCTGGTACTATGGCGGCCGCACGTGGCGGTGCTGGAAGAAGGGGGGCCACGGCTCCCAGAACATGCACGACGCCATCAAGAACTCCTGCGACATCTATTTCTATCAGACCGCCCTGCGGGTCGGGCCCGACCCCATTGCGCGCGCCGCCCATGCGCTGGGCTTCGGCCAGGTCTTCGACCTCGGCATTCCGGGGCAGAAGAAGGGCATCGTCGGGTCGCGCGACTGGAAGCGGAAGGCCGTGAAGCGCGAGCCGGTCTGGCAGCCGGGGGACTCGGTCAGCTACGGGATCGGCCAGGGCTATATCAACGTCAACGCCCTGCAACTGGCGGTCATGACCGCGCGCCTGGCCAATGGCCGCAAGGCGCTGAACCCACGCCTGGTGCGCTCGATCGGCGGCAAGGAGCTGCCCAGCGGCGCGGCCGTGCCCGACCTGCCGTTCAAGCAGGAGCACATCGACTATGTGCGCGGCGGCATGATCGCCGTGGCCAACGACGTCACCGGCACCGCCTATCGCCAGAGCCAGCTCGGCCTCGGCGACGTGATGATGGCCGGCAAGACCGGCACCGCCCAGGTTCGCAGCTACGACAACGTCTCCAATCGGAACTCCAACAGCGTCCAGTGGAAGCTGAAGGACCACAACCTCTTCGTGGCCTTCGCCCCCTATGACGCGCCGCGTTACGCCATCTCGGTGATCGTCGAGCATGGCGGGCTGGGCGGCGCCACGGCCGGCGCGCCCCGCGCCCGCGAGGTGATGCGCGTGGCGCTGCTGAAGGATCCGGAGATCCGCGCCCGTATCGAAAAGCCGCTGCCGATGCCCGAGCTCACCCCTGACGGCCTGGCCGAGGGCGCGGCGCCCGAGGCGCCGATCGCCGGCGCGCCGCCGGTCTTGCCCCCGCCCGGAGGCCACATATGACAATGAGCGCGCTTACCCGGCCCGGGGAACGCGACCGGCTGGTGGTCAAGTTCAGCGAGATCGACTGGCTGTTCTCGCTCGCCCTCTGCCTGATCGCCGGGGCCGGCGCCCTGATGATGTTCTCCATTGCCGGCTCCTCCTGGGAGCCGTGGGCAGGCGCGCACCTGTTGCGCTTCGGCATCCTGTTCGTGGTCATGGTTGTCCTGGCCATGGTCGATCTGCGGGTCTGGTTCGCCATCGCCTACCCCCTCTATGGGGCGGGACTGGTGCTGCTGGTGCTGGTGGAGGCGATCGGCGACGTGCGCATGGGCGCGCAGCGCTGGCTGAACCTGGGGCCGCTGGGCAGCTTCCAGCCGTCGGAGGTGATGAAGCTGGGGATCGTGCTGGCCCTCGCGCGCTTCTACCACTCGATTTCGGCCGACGACGCCCGCTTCTCCTGGTGGCTGCTGATCCCCGTGCTGATGATCGCCGCGCCGGTTCTGCTGGTGGCCCACCAGCCTGACCTCGGCACCGCCATGCTGATCGCCATGACCGGCGTCGCGGTGGTGGTGCTGGCCGGTCTCGACTGGCGGGTGATCGCCGCGGGGATCGGAGCTGTCGCGGTCGCCGTCCCACCAGTGGTGATGTTCGTCCTGCACGACTACCAGCGCAAACGCATCTTCACCTTCCTGGACCCGGAGAGTGATCCGTCTGGCTCCGGCTACCACATCCTGCAGTCGAAGATCGCGTTGGGCTCAGGGGGCTTCCTGGGCAAGGGCTACGGCCTGGGTTCGCAGAGCCAGCTCAACTTCCTGCCGGAGAAGCAGACCGACTTCATCTTCGCGACGCTCGCCGAGGAGTTCGGCTTCGTGGGCTGCTTCTCGGTGCTGTTCCTCTACGCCGTGGTGATCTTCATGGCCCTGCGCACCTCGGCGCTCGCCCACTCCCACTTCGGTCGCCTGTCGGCGGCCGGCGTGACCGCCACCTTCGCCCTCTATGTGATGATCAATGGCGGCATGGTCATGGGCCTGGCGCCGGTGGTGGGCGTGCCGATGCCCATGCTCTCCTACGGTGGCACCGTCATGGCCACGGTGATGATCGGCTTTGGCCTTGTCCAGGCCGTCCGCGTCCACCGCTACTCGGAAGTGACGAGCGGCAAGGGGACCTTCCTGTAAGGACACGCCTTCCCCCTCGATAGGGGAAGACGTTGGGGGCTAGACCGAGAAGGCCTGGTCCGTCGCGCGCACCAGGCCGTCGACGATGCCAGGCTCGGTCGACGCGTGGCCGGCGTCCCAGACCACCTCGAAGCGGGCCTCGGGCCAGGCGGTCTTCAGGTTCCAGGCGCTTTCCATCGGGGTGACCACGTCGAAGCGGCCCTGGACGATCCAGCCGGGGATGCCGCGGATCTTGCCGATGTTCTTCAGGATCCAGCCGTCCTCGCTGAAGAAGCCCTTGTTGGCGAAGAAGTGGCATTCGATCCGCGCGAAGGCGATGGCGAAGTCGATCTCATTGAACTTCGAAGGCCGGGCCTCGGGGCCACGGATGGAGATGGTGTCGCCCTCCCACTGGCTCCAGGCCGCGGCGGCCTCGGCCTGGACGCGGCGGTCAGTGTGGGTGAGGCGGCGGTGATAGGCGGTCACCATGTCGGCGCGCTCGGCCTCCGGGATCGGGGCCAGGAACTTCTGCCAGGCGTCGGGGAACAGGAAGGATGCGCCGTCCTGGTAGAACCAGCGCAGCTCCCGCTGGGTCAGCAGGAAGACCCCGCGCAGGACCAGGGCCTCGACCCGCTGTGGATGGGTGATGGCGTAGGCGAGCGCCAGGGTCGAGCCCCAGGAGCCGCCAAAGACGGTCCACTTCTCGACGCCCAGATGGATGCGCAGGCGCTCGATGTCGTCGATCAGCGACCAGGTGGTGTTGTCGTCCAGGCTGGCGTTGGGCCGCGACTTGCCGCAGCCGCGCTGGTCGAACAGCACCATCTTCCACTTCGACGGATTGAAGAACCGCCGCATGGTCGGGTTGATCGCCCCGCCCGGACCGCCGTGCAGGATCACGCAGGGTTTGCCGTCCGGGTTTCCACAGACCTCGTAAAAGATCTCGTGCTCGCTCCCCGTCGGCATCCAGCCGTAGGTGAAGGGCTCGCTCTCCGGGAACAGGCCGCGCCGGTTCGTGGAGGAGGAGAGGGCGGGCTGCGGGGTGTTGCGTTCCATCACCCCTATCTAACGCGCGAAGCGGCGATCCATCCAGCCGAGGATGAGGTCATTGACCTCTTTAGGCTTTTCTTGCTGCGTCCAGTGGCCGGAATCCTTCACCAGCACCTTTTCGAGGTCACCGATCACCTCCTCCATGCCGTCGGCCATGGCGGGCGACAGCACCACGTCCTTCTCGGCCATGATCATCAGGCAGGGGATGCCGTCGACGCGGGTGGGCAGGTCGGCCGACCGCTCCCAGTTGCGGGTGAAGTTGCGATACCAGTTGATCCCCCCGGTGAAGCCCGTGGCCTCAAAGCTCTCCACGAAGGCGGCCAGTTCGTCGGGGGTCAGCAGCTGGTTGGCGGTGTCGGACTTGTCCCAGGCGGCCAGCAGATCGCCGAAGGCGAAGGTCGACTGACCCTCGGGCGCGGCCGAGGACATGTCGAGGCCCGCGCCGGCGTCCATGGGGGTCGAGTCAGGCTTGCGCATGAAGAAGCGCATGGTCTTGTCGACGTCGGCGCCCAGGACCGCGTCTGCGACGCCGAGCTTCTGGAACCAGACGATGTACATGTCCTCGCCGAACGCCATGCGCATAGCGGCGATGGGGTCGAAGGGCGAGCGGCGCATGAACGGGGTGTTGAGGCCGATCACCCCGGCGCAGCGGTCGGGATGCATCAGCGGCATCTGCCAGACGATGATGCCGCCCCAGTCGTGGCCGCAGAAGATCGCCTTGTCGATCTTCAGGTGATCCATCAGGCCGACGAGGTCGCCGGTCAGGTGCTCCATGTCGTAGTCGGTGACCGTCTCGGGCCGCGACGTCAGCCCGTAGCCGCGCTGGTCGGGCGCGATGGCCCAGCGCCCGGCGGCCTCGCAGGCGGCCAGCTGGTGACGCCAGGAAAAGGCCAGCTCCGGGAAGCCGTGGCAGAAGATGATGGGCGTGCCCTGGCCGCGCGGGCCCACCTCGTAATAGGCCATGTCGATGCCGTTAACGGCGGCGTGCTGCACGGGCGGCATCTGGGTGGCGAGGGCGGCGGACATCGGCGTTTCCTTGTGCGTTTGCCAATGATGCCGGCCCTCCAGTTGGGGAAGGCAAGCCTTGACGATTTCCACCCAGACGAACCGGGTTAGAACCGGGCCATGAGCGATCCCGGCGCGCGAAACGTCCCGGAGAAGACCCCGTGCGCCCTGGCCTCACCGGCGTCCTCCATGACGGCACGCCCAAGCCGATGGCTCTGCTTGTCGCCTTGATCGGATCAGCGCTCGCCTTGCGCCTGCTGGCCTTGCCTAGGCGACCTGCGGCCTAGGCCGGCTCCAGGCCAGCGCCGCCCAGCCGGCCATGAAGGCCAGGCCGCCGAGCGGGGTGATGGCGCCGAACCCGTGGGGCGCGCCCATGCCCATGGCCCACAGCGAGCCGGAGAACAGCACCAGCCCGGCCAGGAACAGCGGCGGCGCCAGGGCCGCGCCCCGGCCCGACCGCTGACCGGCCGCGAAGGCCGCCAGCATGTGGACAAAGCCGTAGATCGCGCCGGTCCTCAGCCACTCCTGGGCCTTGGGATCGGTGATCCCGTGGGCGGCGAAGGCGCCGAAGCCGACACAGAGGAACCCGCCGATGGCGGCCAGACGAAACCAGGGACCCATCAGCCCCAGACCTGCGGACGGCGGCCCTTCCAGGGGGCTTCCTTCTCGAGCTGCGCGGCCAGGCGGAATAGGGTGGCTTCGTCGGCGTAGCGAGAGCTGAACATCATGCCGATCGGCAGGCCGCCCGAGTCCACCTCCAGCGGCAGGGAGATCGACGGCTGGCCCGAGAAGTTCATCGGCGGGGTGAAGGGGAAGACCTTGCCCTGCCGGCGGTTGACCTCCTTGGGCTCCAGGTTGACTGGATCGATGAAGCCCACCTCCGGTACCGGAGTGCCCAGCACCGGGCAGAGATAGACGTCCCAGTCCTCGAAGAAGGCCAGGGTGAAGCGGTTCAGGGCGCGCAGGTCCTGCAGGGCGCGGAAGGCCTGGGCGCCGGTCACGCGGCGGCCGCCCTTCAGCGAGGCCCAGGTGAGGGGCTCCAGCTCGTCTTGCTCCGGCTCGCGACCCACCAGGTCGATCAGCCGCTCCATGCCGCCGGCGAAGTTGGCGCCGCTCACCGGCCCACGGGCGGCGTAGAGGGCGCGGTAGTCGATGCCGAGACCCTTCTCCACCACCTCGTGACCCAGGCCCTTCAGCAGGGTGGCGGTGCGTTCCAGCGCCGCCTGGATCTCCGGGTCGATGGGACGGCCATTGGCGGTCTCGCTGGACCAGGCGATGCGCAGCTTGCCGGGCGAGGTTTCGATCTCCTCGGCGTAGGGCCGGGCCTTGGCGGGCAGGGCGTAGGGGGAGCCCGGCTCAGGAATGCCGGTGGCGTCCAGCATGACCGCGCTGTCGCGGACGGTCCGTGTCACCACGTGGTCCACCACGAAGCCGGCGGCATAGTCGTAGGCGTCGGGCAGGTTGGGCACCCGGTCGCGGTTGACCTTCAGCCCCACCAGGCCGCAGCAGGCGGCCGGGATGCGGATCGAGCCCAGGCCGTCGCTAGCATGCGCCATGGGCACGATGCCCGCCGCCACCGCCGAGGCCGCCCCGCCCGACGAACCGCCGGAGATGTGGGCCGGGTTCCAGGGGTTGCGGCAGGGCCCCAGCAGGGCGCTCTCGGTGGTGCCGGTGATGCCGTATTCCGGGGTGTTGGTCTTGCCCAGCGGCACCACGCCGGACTCGCGGTAGCGCCGGGTCAGGCCGCCGTCCTCGCTGTCGACGATGTGGCGCGCGAACCTGCTGCCGGAGGTGCGCGGCCAGCCGGCCACCGGCATGCCGAGGTCCTTGATCAGGAACGGCACGCCCTTGAAGGGGCCGTCGGGCAAGGGGCCCTTGGCACGTTCGCGGGCCTCGTCATAGGCGGTGTGGACCACCGCATTCAGGGTCCCGTTGTGCCGCTCGATGCGGTCGATGGCGGCGTCCACGAGCTCCAGGGGGGTGACCTCGCCCTTGGCCACCATCTGGCCCAAGGCCACGCCATCGTGTTCGGAATAGTCGTGCATGGTCTTACCTGTGGCTCGCGGTGAGGAAGCTCATCTTGGCGACGGGTTCGAGGCTGGGGCCCTGCTGCTTCAGCACCGCGAAGGCGGCCTCGGCGGCGTTGAGAGCGGCGTCGATGTCGCCCTCGGTCATGGCCGCGCACATGAACATGTTGTGCCACGGGTGGACGTAGACGCCCCGGTTCAGCATCTCGCTGGACCAGCAGAAGCCCTTGCGCAGGTCCGGGTCGTCCTCGAACAGGAACAGCGGCATCTGCACCGGTCCCGAGACCCGGAAGCCGAAGCCCGCGGCGCTGGCGCGTTCCCGCAGCCCGTCGGCCAGCCGGTCGCCCAGGGTCTGCAGCCGCTCCAGATAGTCGGTGTCGCGCACCAGACGCAGGGTCTCCAGGGCCGCGGCCATCGGTGCGGCCTGGAACCAGAAGGAGCCGGTGACATAGATCTGCGAGGCGGCCTTCTTGGCCTTGTCCGCCCCCAGCATCATCGAGATCGGATGGCCGTTGGCCAGGCACTTGCCCCAGGTCGACAGGTCCGGCTGCACCCCGATCCGCGACCACGACAGGTCGCGCGACAGCCGCAGGCCCGCGCGGACCTCGTCGACGATCAGCAAGGCGCCGGTGCGGTCGCAGATCTCGCGCGCCTTGCGGGCATAGGCCAGGTCCGGATCGGCCTGATCGATGAAGGCGTCGTGCTTGAAGGGGGCGGCGAAGATGGCGGCCAGGTCGTCGCCGGCAAGGGCGGCGGCGGCCTCAAGGCTGGCCACGTCATTGTAGTCGCAGAAGATCTGGTGGGCCTGGTCGCTCGGAACAGTCCCCGCCGGGCGGTTGACGCACCAGGTGGCCGCGCCGTGATAGGCGCCCTTGGCCCGGATGATGGTCTTGCGCCGGGTGTGCTGGCGGGCGGTGGAGAGCGCCATCGAGGTGGCGTCCGTGCCGTTCTTGCAGAAGATCGCCCAGTCGGCGTGGGTCACCAGGGCGACCATCTCCTCGGCCAGCCGCACCATCAGCTCAGTGGGGCCGGTCAGGGTGTCGCCCAGGCCGAGTTGGCGGACATAGGCCGCGTCGATCTCCGGGTTGGCGTAGCCGAACAGGTTGGGGCCATAGGCGCACATGAAGTCTAGGTAGCGGTTCCCATCCACGTCCCACAGGTGCGCGCCCTCGGCGCGGGCGAAGAACTGCGGATAGTCGTCGGGCAGCAGGCCCACCGACTGGTGGCCGTACATGCCGCCGGGGATCACGGCGGCGGCGCGTTCGCGCAGGGCGCGGTCTCGGCTGTTGGGTCGGCTCATGGAATGTCCCTCAGTTCGCCATTTGCCATGGCTTGATCTGACCTTACGCTCCGCTTCGTCCTCGGCAACCGGGAGCGGACCATGAAGGCGATGATCGCAGCCCTGCTGGGCGTCTTGATGGCGACCAGCGCCCAGGCGGCCAGCAAGAGTTTCCAGGACTGGACGGTCGTCTGCGACAACACGCGCGAGTGTTCGGCCTTTGGCTTCGCCGAGGAGGGGGCCGATGACCGGCCGTTCCTGCATGTCCAGCGCCCGGCGGCCGCGGGGGCCGCGCCTGTGGCGCGGCTGGTGCTGGCAAGCGAGTCCGGCGCGCCGACGCGCTGGGCGGTGCGGGTGGACGGCAAGCCGGTCGCAGGCCTCGCGCCCAAGGCCGAGGGTGACGCCGACGTGGTGCTGACGCCCAGCCAGACGGCCGCCCTGCTGGGCGCCATCCGCAATGGAAAGCGGCTGACGCTGGCGCCCGGCCGCAGCGATATCCTGCTGACCGGCGCGGCTGCGGCCCTACGCTGGATGGACGATCAGCAGCAGAGGGCGGGCACGCTCACCGCCCTGGTGGCCAAGGGCCCTGGGCCCGCCTCGGCCGTCCCCGCTCCGCCGCCGGTCCCCCTGGTCCGCCCGGGGCCTGCGGTGTCCCAGTCCAACCTGCCGGAGAAACTCTGGCCCGGCATGCGGGCCAAGCTCGGCGAGGACTGCGACGCCTCGTTGAGCGCGGAGGACTACGACCCGATCATCGCGCGCCTATCGCCCGGCGTGATCCTCTATGGCGAACTCTGCTACCGGGGCGCCTATAACGAGATCTACGGCTTCCTGCTGGCCGACGAGAAGGGCGGCCACGTTCGGCTGGCCCAGATTCCCAATCTCGACGGCGCAACCACCCACCTGCTGATGAATGTCGGCTTCGATCCGGAGACTCAGACCCTCAGCAACTTCGAGAAGGGCCGAGGCATCGCCGACTGCGGCGGGGCCTATTCCTGGGTCTGGGACGGCAAGGCGTTCCGGATCAGCGACCAGCTTGAGATGCCGGCCTGCCGTGGCCTGGGCGCGGACGAGTGGCCGCAGCTCTTCCGCTCGCGGCCACGGTGAGCGGCTAGAACATCCCCATCAGGGTGCCGAAGAAGGCCATGATGGCGGCGATGATCGCCTTGGACAGTACGCCCAGCACCACGATGCTGACCGCCGCCATCACCCAGCCGATGATCGCCGCATAGCCGTCGCGTTCCGCCGTGCCGATGGCGAAGGCGGCGATGGCGAAGGAGGGCAGCATGTTGCCGAAGGGGATCGGCAGGAAGACGATGATGGCCAGCGAGAAGCAGATCGCCCCCATCAGCCGGTCGGCGAAGCGGTTGTACATGAAGGTCAGGCGCGGCTTCAGCCGCCGCTCCAGCCGCTCCAGGTGCGGCATCAGCTTTTCCGACAGGTTGCGGTAGTCCGACATGCTCATGGTCCGCGCCAGCAGGGCCTTGGGCAGCCAGAGCGTGCGGCGCCCCAGCATCCACTGGGCGGTGATGAAGGCGAGCGGCGCGCCGAGGATCGCCGAGACGCCGGGGGGCATGGGCAGGACCAAAGGGGCTGCGAACACGAACATCAGCGCCCCGAAGGCGCGATCACCGAACGTCTCCAGGATGTCGGCCACCGACACCTTGCGAGTCTTCCGCTGCCCGATCAGGACGAGCAGTTCGGAGACACTGGCGGCATGGGGTTTGTCGGTCATCGCAGCCCTGCGGCTACCATGCTTGCGCGGGCCAGCGGAAGGGCTCGTGCGATCACTTCGCACTACCAATTGCGCCATGACGAGTTCCGCCCCCGACTCACGCTAGGCGTGGCCGACCATGTCATCGACGCTGCGCCTTGGTCTGTTCTACGGAACCCTGTTCCTGGGGTCGGGGGCGGCCTCGCCCTATATCCCGGTCTGGTTCGACCACCGGGGTCTGAGCGGGGCGCAGATCGGGATTATCCTGTCTGCTCCGATGCTGGCGCGAGTGGTGACCGGGCCCTTGCTGGCGATGTGGGCCGACAGCTTCTCCCTTCGCCGCACACCCCTGATCCTGATGGGGCTGGCCATGGCCCTGGCCTACGGCCTGCTGGCGGCGCCCTTCGGATTCGCCTGGTGGTTTGGCCTCTGGTTCATCGGCTCCACCCTCTATGCGACCATCGTGCCCCTCACCGACGTCATCGTCCTGGCCCGGTCGCAAGCCGATGGTTTCAACTATGGCTGGCCCCGGGGCATCGGCTCTGCCGCCTTCGTGGTCGCCAATATCGGCATGGGTCTGCTGCTGGCCCGGGGCTCGCCGGAGTTGGTCCTGATCTGGATCACCGTGGCCGCCCTGATGACCGGCATCGGAGCCCAGTACCTGCTGCCGCCCGACCCCGTGCGGGAGGGGGGCGGGGTGGCGGCGATTTCGGAACGGATGGCGGGACTCGGCGACCTGTTGCGCGACAAGGACTTCATGCTCGTCGTGGTCTCGGCGGGCCTGATCCAGGCGGCCCACGCCTTCTACTATTCTTTCTCCACCCTGGCCTGGCGCAACCAGGGGATTCCGGAAGACATGACCGGTCTCCTGTGGGCCGTGGGCGTCGGGGTGGAGGTGGCCTTCCTGTGGTTCATGGAGCCTTGGCGGCGTCGGTTCGGCGCGCGCAATCTGCTGGTCTTGGGCGGGGTGGCGGCCGTGGTCCGCTGGGGCGCCCTGGCCCTGTCACCGCCGCTTTGGATCGTTTTCCCGATACAGATGCTGCACACCTTCACCTATGCGGCGACCTTCATAGGCGCCCTGCAACTGGTGGATCGGCTGTCCAAGCCCAGCAACGCCTCGGCGGCCCAGACCATCAACTCGGCCCTGTCGGGTGGGGTGCTGAGCGGGGTGGCGACCATCGTCTCCGGCGCGCTGTTCGACCGGATCGGCGCGCACGGGTATTTTGTGATGGCCGCCATGTCGGTGGCTGGCCTGGCCGGGGCGATCAGGCTGTACGGCGTTCGGCGACTGGACGGCTAAGAGCGTTCGCCATGGCGCGGACCGTGGCCCGCACGGCCTGGTCGATATCCTGCAGCGACCCGTTGGCGCTCTCGGAGAACTCCCGGACCTGGGGGACGTGCAGGAACCCGACCGACGGCGCGGCCTGCTCGGCCAGCAGGCGGTAGAGGGTGAAATTGCAGAGGTAGTCGCCGGCGTCGTCCGACAGCCGCGCGGCCAGGTGCGAGCCGATCAGGGCGTCAAGGATGTCGCCGGTGGGGGCGGTCGAGGCCAGGGCGCCCGGACCGTCGGGCTTGATCACCGACCCTTCCCAGACGTCGCCGGCGTGGTCGGGTTTGGCGCGGCCGGCATGGTTGCGGCCCATGGTCTCCACGCGGAAGGCGTCGGATTCGGTGGCCACGCCCACCACCAGCACCGCGTCGGCCGACCGTGCGGCCAGCACGTCCTGGATGGCTTCCACCGAGCCGGTCCAGGCCACGGGCAGGGTCAGGTACTCCACCTCGAAACCAGGTGGGGCCCAGGCTTCCTGCGCCAGGGCCTCGACGACAGCGCCGGAGGGATTGCGTGGGGCCGCGGGGAAGGAACCGAAGCCACAAACCAGAAGGCGGGACTGAGTCATGAAGCCGACCCTAGAGCGGGGATGTGGCGCTCGGAAGGCGAGCTTACGCAACGACAGTCTTGAAGCCTGCTCCGAGGGGGCGACTATGTCCGTAAAATCAGGACGGAGAGGAACCGCCGTGCGTGCGTTGGAAGTGACCGCCCCCTGGGGCGGCGACCAGATCAAGGTCGTCGAGAAACCCGACCCGACTCCGGGGCACGGCCAGGTGCTGGTGCGGATGAAGGCGGTGTCTCTGAACTACCGCGACATGCTGATGATCAACGGCATGTATGGCCGCGGCTCTGGCCAGGCGGCCACCATCACCCCCTTTTCCGATGGCTGTGGCGTGGTTGAGGCCATCGGGCCGGGTGTCACCCGCGTCGCGGTGGGCGACCGGATCGCCACCCTGTTCTTCCAGAACTGGCAGTCGGGCCGACCGATCGTGGAGAAGTTGTCCTCCTCCCTCGGCTTCCCGATCCCCGGCGCGGGGTCGGAACTGCAGCTGTTCAGTCAGGAAGGGGTCTCCAAGGTCCCGGCCTATCTCACCGACCAGCAGGTGGCGACCTTGCCCTGTGCCGCCCTGACGGCCTGGCGCGGCCTGTTCGAGGACGCGCGGCTGGAGCCCGGCGACACCGTGGTCCTGCAGGGCACCGGCGGGGTCTCGATCTTCGGCCTGCAGTTTGCCCGTGCGGCGGGCTACCGGACCTTCATCACCTCGTCCTCCGACGAGAAGCTGGCCCGGGCCAAGGACCTCGGGGCCGACCACCTGCATAATTACAAGACCGACCCCGAATGGGGGAAGGCTGTGCGCGCGGCCACCGGCGGGGTGGGGGCCGACTTCATCATGGAGGTCGGCGGTGGCGGCACCATCCAACAGAGCCTTCGGGCCATCCGTATCAACGGCCATATCGCGGTGATCGGCGTGGTCGCGGGGGCGGGCGAGGGGCTCAATCCCGGCGCCCTGATCGGCAATTCCGCCAGGCTTCAGGGCGTGTCGGTGGGGTCGCGGGAGATGTTCGAGGCCATGTGCCGGGCCCTGGAGCTCCACCGCATCCAACCCGTGGTCGACAAGGTGTTCCCGTTCACGCAGGTGGGCGCGGCCTTCGCCGCCATGGCAGCCGGCGAGCATTTCGGAAAGATCGTCCTGCAGTTCTGAGGGGTGATGGGCTGGTGTCTCGCCATCGAGATGGCTTTGCGAAGTATACGCGAAATGAGGATTCGTTCTGACGTGGTTGCTTAAGTGAATTTTGAGTCTTCGAGACGAATGTTGGCGTAGTTGATCTGTCACGTCATCGCCCGGAGCATCTCTTGGAGCCCCACCACGACCCGACCCAGGCGACCGCGTCCAAGGTCGTCGCCCTGGCGCCGCAGCTGGTGGAGCGCCTGATCTCCGGGCAGGGGGCCGCGCTGCGGCGCATCGAGCAGGGCCTTCGTCCCTATCATGTGCAGTTCTCGCCACGGCCCGACGCCATGGCGATGACCGGCGACGAGATCGCCGTGACCCTGGCCGCGGCGGTCCTGGAGAAGATCGTCGAGCTGCTGCACGCCGGGGGAAGCCATGAGGGGCTGGTGGAGGAGGCGATCGCCGCCTCGATCGCCCATGCCCTGAAGTTCGATCTGGCCTTCCGGCTCAAGGGCATCAGCCAAGCCGTGCGACCCATGTCGCTCAGCCAGGTGGGGTTCATGCACACCCTGCTGTATTCTGATCGCTCATTGATCTTTGGCGTCGGGCCCACCGGAACCGGCAAGACCCACCTGGCCATCGCCGCGGGGCTCAGCCTGCTGGCCGAGGGGCGGATCAAGAGCCTGGTGATGACCCGGCCGCGGGTGATGCTGGAGGGCGAGACCATGACGGCGGTGCTGCGGGCCGAGACCGCCTATGACGAACAACTCACCCCGATCGAGGACGAGCTGCGCCAGCTGATTGGCCACGACGAAATCCACCAGCTCACCGAGCGCGGGATGATCGAGGTCATGCCGCTCGGGCGGATGCGCGGACGGACTTTTAACGACAGCATGCTGTTGGTGGACGAGGCCCAGAACATGACGGTGGGCAAGATGCGGATGGCCGCCACCCGCATCGGCCGCAACAGCCGGCTGGTGGTGACCGGGGATCCGAGCCAGGTGGACCTGGCGGGCGGGGCCGAGGTGTCAGGCCTGGGTCACCTGTTGAATCTGGTGACGGGGACCGACCTGGCGGCCGTGCACCGCTTCGAGACCTACCAGATAATCCGCAACCCGGTGGTGGCGCGGCTGGAGGCGCTATACGCCCTGGCCGGCGGCGCCGCGGAGTTGCGGGCCGCCGCCTGATACGCCGCTAGATCGAGTAGTCGAGCTCGCCCTCGAGCCAGGCGGTGATCTGCTCAGCCGCCTCGGTGGGGGAGGTGAGGGTCGTGTCGATGCGGATCTCGGGTGTCTCGGGGACCTCATAGGGGCTGTCGATGCCGGTGAAGTTCTTCAACTCTCCGGCGCGGGCCTTTTTGTAGAGGCCCTTGACGTCGCGCTGCTCGGCGACGGCCAGGGGTGTGTCGATGAAGACCTCGACGAAGTCGCCCTTGGCCTGGAGATCGCGGGCCAGCCGGCGCTCTGCGCGGAAGGGCGAGATGAAGCTCACCAGCACGATCAGGCCGGCGTCCACCATCAGCTTGGCCACTTCGGCGACCCGGCGGATGTTCTCCACCCGGTCCTCGTCGGTGAAGCCCAGGTCCTTGTTGAGGCCGTGGCGGACATTGTCGCCGTCCAGCAGGCAGGTGTGACGGCCGTTGGCGTGGAGCTTCTTCTCCACCAGATTGGCGATGGTGGACTTGCCCGAGCCCGAGAGGCCGGTCAGCCAGACCACCCGGCCGCGTTGGCCTTTGAGCGCCGCGCGGGCGGCCTTGTCGACGTCGAGGGCCTGCCAGTGGACGTTCTGGCTGCGGCGCAGGGCGAAGTGGATCATGCCGGCGGCGACGGTGCGGTTGGAGATCCGGTCGATGAGGATGAAGCCGCCGAGGTCGCGGTTCTCGACATAGGGGTCGAAGGCGATGGGGGCGTCGAGGCTGAGGTTGCAGACCCCGATCTCGTTGAGCTCCAGCCGCTTGGCGGCCAGGTGCTCCATGGTGTTGACGTTGACCTTGTACTTGGGCTCGGTGATCGAGGCGCCGACCGTGCGCGTGCCGATCTTCAGCAGGTAGGGACGGCCGGGCAACATGGCCTCGTCGTCCATCCAGACCAGGGTGGCCTCGAACTGGTCGGCCACCGGCGGCGGGCTGCTCGCGATGGAGATGACGTCGCCGCGGCTGATGTCGATCTCGGTCTTCAGCGTCAGGGTCACCGACTGGCCGGCGACGGCCTGGTCCAGGTCGCCATTGAAGGTGACGATGTGGTCGATGGTGCTCTCACGGCCCGAGGGCAGGGCCTTGATCTTGTCGCCGGGCTTGATGACGCCGGTGGAGATCAGGCCGGAGAAACCCCGGAAGTCGAGGTTCGGACGGTTCACCCACTGCACCGGCATGCGGAACGGGCGGCTCTGCAGGTCGTCCTCGACCGGCAGGGTCTCCAGCAGGGCCATCAGCGGCGGGCCGTCGTACCAGGGGGCGGCGTCGCTTTGCTCGGTGATGTTGTCGCCCTTGAGCGCCGACATCGGGATGGCGGTGAAGTCGGTGATGCCGATCTGGGCGGCGAAGGCGCGGTACTCTGCCAGGATGGTGTCGTAGGTCTCCTGGCTCCAGCCCACCAGGTCCATCTTGTTGATGGCCAGGATCACATGGCGTATGCCGAGCAAGGACACGAGATAGGAGTGCCGCCGCGTCTGGGTCAGCACGCCCCGACGGGCGTCGATCAGGATCACCGCGGCGTCGGCGGTCGAGGCGCCGGTGACCATGTTGCGGGTGTACTGCTCGTGGCCGGGGGTGTCGGCGACGATGAACTTGCGCTTGTCGGTGGAAAAGAACCGGTAGGCGACGTCGATGGTGATGCCCTGTTCCCGCTCGGCGGCCAGGCCGTCCACCAGCAGGGCGAAGTCGATGTCGCCGCCCTGGGTGCCGACCCGCTTGGAGTCGGCCTCCAGGGCCGCCATCTGGTCGTCCAGGATCATCTTGGAATCATAGAGCAATCGCCCGATCAGGGTCGACTTTCCGTCGTCCACCGAGCCGCAGGTGATGAAGCGCAGCAGGCTCTTGTGCTCGTGGGCCTGCAGATAGGCGTCGATATCCTCGGCGATGAGATTGGACTGATGGGCGCCGGCGGCCTGGGTGGTCATCAGAAGTACCCTTCCTGCTTCTTCTTCTCCATCGAGGCGGCTTGGTCGTGGTCGATGGCCCGCCCCTGACGCTCAGAGGTGGTGGTGAGCAGCATCTCCTGGATGATCTCGGGCAAGGTGGCGGCCGTGCTCTCAACGGCCCCGGTCAGCGGGTAGCAGCCGAGCGTCCGGAATCGCACCGACTTCATCATCGGAACTTCGCCGGGCTTGAGGGGCATGCGGTCGTCATCGACCATGATCAGCATGCCGTCGCGCTCCACCACCGGGCGTTCCTCGGAGAAGTAGAGCGGCACGATGGGGATGTTCTCCAGGTGGATGTATTGCCAGATGTCCAGCTCGGTCCAGTTGGAGATCGGGAAGGCGCGGAAGTTCTCTCCGTTGGCCTTGCGCGTATTGTAGAGGCGCCAGAGCTCGGGGCGCTGGTTCTTGGGATCCCAGCGGTGCTGGGCCGAGCGGAAGGACAGCACGCGCTCCTTGGCCCGGCTCTTTTCCTCGTCGCGCCGCCCGCCGCCGAAGGCCGCGTCGAAGCCGTACTTGTCCAGCGCCTGCTTCAGCCCCTCGGTCTTCCAGATGTCGGTATGCAAGGACCCGTGGTCGAAGGGATTGATCCCCCGCTCGAGCGCTTCGGGGTTCCTGTGGACCAGCAGGTCGGCGCCCAGCTCGGCGGCCATCTTCGCCCGCATCTCGTACATGGCCTTGAACTTCCAGGTCGTGTCGACGTGCAGCAGCGGGAAGGGGAGCTTGCCCGGGAAGAACGCCTTCTGCGCCAGGCGCAGCATGACGGCGCTGTCCTTGCCCACCGAATAGAGCATGACCGGGTTCTCGCACTCGGCCACCACCTCCCGGAAGATGTGGATGCTCTCGGCCTCCAGACGCTGGAGGTGGGTGAGCGTGGCCGGACTGATCTCCGGTGAGGATGCGAGAGCGGGGACCGCCATCAGGAAACCTTGCAGTTCAACTTGGGCCAGACCTTGGCCAGGCGGCTGACTTACGAGAGGCCCGCCCGGGTTACGACAGAGAATAACTGACAGCGCGTCGAGGAAAGGGCCACCGCCTTCGGTGTCCGAAAACCGCCACCTATATGGGGGCGATGTCCGAAAACCGCGAGACTTCATCCCGTGAGCGGCAGACTATCAGCTCATGGATATGAACGACGACGCCTGTTACCGCGCCTTCTCGATGCGAGACGCCCGTTTCGACGGCCGCATCTTCGGGGCGGTGAGGACCACCGGCATCTACTGCCGCCCGGTCTGCCCCGCCCGCACGCCCAAGCGCGAGAACATCGCCTTCTACCCCTCGGCCGCCGCTGCGCAAGAGGCCGGGTTCCGGCCCTGCCTGCGCTGCCGACCGGAGACCTCACCGGACCTCGGCTCCTGGAAGGGGACCTCCAACACCGTCTCGCGGGCCCTGTCCCTGATCGAGCAGGGGGCGCTGGACGAGGGCGATGTGGACGGCCTGGCCGAACGGCTGGGGGTCGGCGAGCGCCAACTGCGCCGCCTGTTCCGCCAGCATCTGGGGGCCTCCCCCGTCGCCGTGGCGCAGACCCGCCGCGTCCTGCTGGCCAAGCAGCTGATCCACCAGACCCGCCTGCCGATGGCGGAGGTGGCGATGGCCTCGGGCTTCGGCAGCGTGCGGCGCTTCAACGAGACCTTCCAGCAGCTCTTCGACCGGCCGCCCGGGGCCCTGCGGCGCTCCGGGGGCGCCGATGTCGGCGCGGGAGACGGGGCCGGCGCCACGATCCAGCTGCCCTACCGCGCCCCCTATGACTGGGACGCCATGCTGGCCTTCTGGACCCTGCGGGCCATTCCCGGCGTCGAGACCGTGGTCGGCCGCCGCTACGCCCGCCTGCTGCAGGTGGGCGACGCCCTCGGCCTGGTGATCGTGGGGCAGGGGAGCGGCGACTGGCTGGACGTCACGCTGCGCTTCCCGAAGGTCCAGGCCTGGCCCGCCGTCATCGCCAAGCTGCGCCGGGTCTTCGACCTGGCCGCCGACCCGGCCTTGATCAACGGCCACCTTTCGGAGGATCCGGAACTGGCCGCCCTTGTGGCGCGGCGTCCGGGCCTGCGGGCGCCGGGCGCCTGGGACGGCTTCGAACTCGCCGTCCGCGCCGTGCTGGGTCAGCAGATCACCGTGGTGGCCGCCCGCAACCTGGCCGGCAAGATCACCGCGGCCTACGGCTCGCCGGTTCAGGACGAGGCGGCCAACACGCTGGGCCTCACCCATCTGTTCCCGACGCCGGAGCAACTCGCCGCCGCCGATGTCGAGACCCTCGGCATGCCCCGTGCCCGCGGTCGGGCGCTGGTGTCTCTGGCCCAGGCCGCCGCCGAGGATCCGGACCTGTTCGGCATGAAGCGCAGCCTGGAGGCCGCGGTCGCCCAGCTCCGCGCCCTGCCGGGCATCGGCGAGTGGACCGCGCAGTACATCGCGATGCGGGCCCTGCGGGAGCCCGACGCCTTCCCCCACGCCGACCTCGGCCTGCTGCGCGCGCTCGAGGACGAGGCCGGACAGCGGCCGACGCCGGCCGAACTGCTGACCCGCGCCGAACGCTGGCGCCCCTGGCGGGCCTATGCCGCCTCCCATCTCTGGGCGTCCGACGCGGCGCTCGATCCGAAGATCACCAAGGAGAGATCCCATGACCAAGTCGCTGCCTGACACCCTCATCCTCGACCGCGTGGAAACTCCGGTCGGCGTGGCCCTGGTGGTGGTGGACGAGAAGGGCGTGCTGCGCGCCTTCGACTTCGCCGACTACGAGCCGCGCATGCGAAAGCTGATGGGCCGCCACTATCCCGGGATGGAGCTGATCCCCGGCCGCGCGCCCGACCCCCTGCGCGTCGCCGTCGCCCGTTACTTCGAGGGTGACATGGGCGCCTTCGACGGCGTCGCCTGGGCCACCAACGGCACCGACTTCCAACGCAAGGTCTGGGACGCGCTCTGCACGATCCCGGCCGGCGAAACCCTGAGCTACAAGGGCCTGGCCGAGCGCATCGGCAAGCCCAGCGCCATGCGCGCCGTGGGCCTGGCCAACGGCTCCAATCCCGTGGCCATCGTGGTGCCCTGCCACCGGGTGATCGGCGCCAACCGCAGCCTGACCGGCTACGGCGGCGGCCTGCCCCGTAAGAAGTGGCTGCTCTCCCACGAGGGCGCGGCCTTCAAGGATTCGGTTGCGGCGTAAGGTGACCCACCACGTCATCCCGGCCGCAGCGAAGCGGAGAGCCGGGACCCAGGGGCCATAGCAATCTCCCCTGGGTCCCGGCTCGGCCTGTCGGCCGTCCGGGATGACGGAGCTCTTGTTCTGAATGGGCCGTGGCGCCGGCACGTCCATCACCTGAATCCCCGGGTTTCCGGGTCGATCCGCCCCGCCTTCCGGTTACATGACGAAAATTTCACGTTACATGGCGTCGCGCCACGGCGGCGCTTGCCGTATACCGACGGTAGACGGAATCGCATCGGGCTCGGGGAGGTGTTCCAGTGCAGACATTGACCGAAATCGTTGCGGCCGTGGTGGTTCACTCCTCCGCCGTCGCCTACTCGCACTTCGGGGTGGCCATCGAGTCCCCCAAGATCGAGCACCCGGCGCCGGCCGAGCGCACCATCGCCCGCACCGCCACGCCCAAACCGGCCGCTGTGAAGGTGCTGGACCACGTCCAGAAGGCGTCGGACTGCCCCACCCAGAAGGCCCAGGTCCTCAAAACCTGACGCGCCGTCTGGCGCCCCATTTCGGGACTCCGCGACAATCCGTCTCCACGGGACCTGATTCCGTCCAATGACGCTTTCCGCGCGCCCGGTTCGCCGGTAATCCTTTCCGTTGGGGCGAGAATTTTTGGGCCGCGCGGAGGTTCGCGCCGGCCCGGTCGCAGGGGCGCTTGAGACAGGCCGGAATGAAGATCAAGAAGCGGCATCCGCCGGTAGATTTCCAGAGCCTGACCGACGAGGACGCCACGCAGCGCCTGAGCGCCGTCGCGCCTGAGGCGGCCCCGGACCTGGACCTCGCCGCCGCCGTTCCTCCGATCGCCCCGCCCCTGGCCGAACCGCAAAGCTCCGCGCCGCTCTCGCCCATCCCGCCCGCCGCCGAACTCGCCCCGGCCAACGTGCAGATTCCGGCCCCGCGCCCCGAGCCCGCGCCGGCCAGGGCGGTCAGCGCCGACCTGCCGTCGGCCTGGCCGATCTATCTGGCCGCCCTGGTGGTCTCTGTGCTTTGGGCCCTGGCGCCCATCGCGTTCGCCTTCGGCTATCGTCGGGCCGTGTCGCCCTTCGACTTCGACCCCTTCGCGCTCACCGTGCTCGCGGCGATGGCCATCGGGCCGGCCGCCTTCGTCTGGATCGCGGCCTATATGATCCGCCAGGGCCAGAAGCTCGGCGTCGAGGCCAACCGCGCCAAGCAGCTGGCCGACGAGATGGTCACCCCTGCCATGGCCGCCGGCGCGCGGGCCAGCGATGTCGTTCAATCCGTTCGCGAGGAGATCGTCCGGGCCGGCGCCGCCGCCGATGAGGCCCGCGACACCCTGATGGCCCTGCGCCAGGCCCTGGCCCAGGAGAGCGAACGCCTGATCGACGCCACCGCCTCCAGTGCGCGCACCGCCACCGAACTGACCGGCACGCTTGGCAATGAGCGAATCCAGATGATGGGTCTCAGCCAGACCCTGGACGCCCAGGCGGGCGCGGTGGCCGACGCCATCACCAAACAGGCCCGCATGGTGGCCGAGGCCTCCGATCTCGCCGAGACCCAGCTGCGCGAGGCCGAGGCCGCCCTGGCCGCCCGCGCCGCCGACCTGGCCGC
The DNA here is from genome assembly GCF_016772415.1 of Phenylobacterium glaciei. NCBI lineage: Bacteria > Pseudomonadati > Pseudomonadota > Alphaproteobacteria > Caulobacterales > Caulobacteraceae > Phenylobacterium > Phenylobacterium glaciei. The sequence continues at coordinate 2,811,662 of NZ_JAGSGD010000001.1, read as the reverse complement.
CGCCGCGGGGGAGGCCAGCGACGCCGCCCGTACCGCCGGCGAGGACCTCACCCGTCACATCTCCCGGCTGGAGACCGCCGGCGTCGGGGTCAGCGATCAGATCCGCGGCGTCGAGCAGGGCTTGACCGAGCAACGCGCTGGGCTGGTCACCGTCGCCCACGCCCTGCGCGCCGACCAGGAGGCCTTCGGGGCCCAGTCGGAGACCCACGCGGCCCAGCTGTCGGAGTTCATCACCCAGGCCAGGCTGTCGACCGCCGAGATGGGCGACCGCGCCGTCAAGGGCGGCGAGGCCCTGCGCGAGCTGATCGCCGAGGCCGCTGAGCAGTTCCGCGAACTGGCGGAATCGGCCAAGGCCGAGCGGGACGAGTTCGGCCAGTCGACCCTGCACTCCATGGAGGCCGTCTCCCAGGCCGCCGCCGAGGAGCGCCGCAAGCTGGAGGAACAGACCCGCGCCTCGATCCAGGGCCTGGGCCAGGCCGCCGAGGAGACCCGCAAGGCCGCCGAGGCCCATGCTGTCACCGCTCGCGAGCAGGTGGACCAGCTCTCCGAGGCCGCCTTCAGCGCCGGCCAGAAGGCCAACCAGGTGTTCGAGCAACGCCTGGCCGAGGCCCGCGACCTGATCGAGCGCTCCGCCCAGATGGTCGAACAGGCCGGCGCCGCCACCGCGCGCAAGCTGGAGGAGGGGGCGGTCGCCGCCCGCGCCACCCTGGACGAGCTGGCCGGCATGATGGCCGACATCGAAGCCCGCGCCACCCGACTGCCCGCCGCCGCCCGCGGCCAGGCCGAGGAAGTGCGTCAGGCCGTGGCCGACAGTATCGAGGACCTGCTGGAACAGGCCCGCCGGACCTCCGACGAGACCCAGGCCATCGACGCGGCCTTCCAGGACCGTGTCCGCCGCAACTACGAAATGCTCAGCGACGCCGTGCGCCTGATGGGCACGGTGGCCGGGGGCGCCGGCAGCGTGGCGCCGCCCCAGCCCGCCCAGATGCGCGAGCGCATCGCCGCCCCGGCGCGCGCCAGCCGCCGCCGCGAGCCGGAGCCCGAGCCGGAAACTCTCTTCGCCGATATCGAGGAAGACGAGGACGACGACGCCCTGGAGCTCACCCAGCCGGTCGAGCCCGAACCGCCCGCTCGGCGTTCGCGCGCGCCCGAACCCCTGCCGGAGCCCGAGCTACCGCCCCGCCGCCGCCTGCGCCTGACGCCGACCGCCACGGACGAGGAGTTTTCCAACGTCTTCGAACAGGCCGGTGGCCGTCCGCCCGCCGCGCGTGAGCCGGCCCCGGCCGCCGAGGACGCCTCAGACGAATGGACCTGGAAGGACCTGCTGTCCTCCATCGACGAGGGCGGCGCGCCCGGCAAGCCCGGCCTGGAACAGGTGCTGGCCGCCGAGGTCGCCGCCATGGGCATCGATCCCGTCGCCCTGCTGCCCAGGGGCCGCATCGACGAGATCAGCGCCGCCATCCAGGTGGAGGATGTCGACGGCGCCCGCGAGGTGGTCCGCAAGCTGGCGCCGGCCGCCACGCGCCGCCTGGCGCGCCGCCTGTTCACCGACGAGACCCTGCGCCGCCAGGTGGTGACCTATCTCAACGGCTTCCAGGACATGCTGGACGACGCCGCCGCCCGTGACCACCAGGGCTTCGAGGTCAGCCAGTTGCTCGCCAGCGACGCCGGCCGCACCTACCTGCTGTTCGACGCCGCAGCGGGGGATCTGGTTTAGGTTTCCTTCTCCCGCAAGGGGAGAAGGACGCTCTACAGAATAACCGCCGACCCGTTCACCGAGACCATCAGCATCGAGCCGTTGGGGCCCACGGTGTTGTAGTCGAGATCGACGCCGACGATGGCGTTGGCGCCGAGCGCGCGGGCCTCGGCCTCCAGACCCTTGAGGGCGTCGGACCTCGCCTGGGCGAGAACTCGCTCATAGCCCTTCGACCGGCCGCCGATGAAGTCGCGGATGGCGTTCACCAGGTCCAGCACCACATTGGCCCCCAGGATCGCCTGGGACGAGACCATGCCCAGGTGCTGACGCACGGGGCGGCCCTCGATGAAGTGGGTGGTGACGATCAGCAGAGGCGGGTCGGTCTTGGCCATGGTCCAAACATAGGGTGAATCCAGCGCCTTCGCGAGGCGCCCTCCCGCCATATGCGCTACGGACCGCCTGGGTTTCCCCTGAGGCGCGAAAATGAGGGGGCTGGGCTTTGAGCGGGGGCTCGCTTGCGGCAGAGTGCCCTTGGCCTGGGGCCTGGGAGCGGTGAATGCTAGTCGCGCAGTCGCATATCGACCTGCACAACATCCGCAGCAGTATCGAGCGGACGAAGAAGCTGTCCGACAACCTGGTGGGGATCGGACCGCTGGGCATAGGCCTGGATGGGCTGCTGACCTGGATTCCAGGAGCGGGGGAACTGTTCAGCGTCGGCGCGGGCTGCCTCCTGCTCTTCGACGGGCTGCGCGCGCGCGCGGCGCCCATGGTCCTCCTGCAGATGTTCGCCATCCTCGCCGTCGATACGCTGGCCGGCGCGGCGGGGAATCTCGGCAAGCTCGCCGATGTCCTGTTCACCGGTCAAAAATGGGCCGCCGACATGCTGCTCAAGCACATGGAGGACACCATCTATTTCGAGGGCACGCGAAAAGACGCTGCCAACAGCCCAGAATACAAGGATGTTCTCTCCCGCATCCGGGCCGGCAAGGAAAAGCGCCGGGTCGTGTTTCTCGGCTAAGCGGAGCCTTTGGTTAGGGAGCGCGTTGAGGCCGGATGGCGGTATCCAGAGATAGGGCGCACCAATCGTGGCGCACGGCCGAACGGGTCAAGCGCCTGTCGGACCGGCTCGTCGGCATCGGCCCCTTCGGCATCGGTCTGGACGGTGTCCTGGCCTGGGTGCCGGGCGCCAACCTGATCTACAGCGTCGCCGCCGGCGGCCTGCTGATGATCGAGGGGTTTGCGGCTCAGGCGTCGCTCGCCACGCTGCTGCGCATGGGGGTCTACCTCGCCGCCGACGCCGGCACGTCGGAGGTGCCGATCATCGGCTGGGCCATCGACACCGTCTTCCCCGCCCACCTGATGGCCGCCAAGGCCCTGCAGAAGGACATCGAGGCTCGCCACGGCCCCGCCGAGATGCCCCACGGCTGGGGCGGCAAGAAGAAGGGCAAGCTACGCAACGTCACGCCGAACTAGTTCTCCGACCCTACTCACGGGGCCGAAAGGGCGTGCGTCTGAGGCAAGCGCGTGATGCTTGATCTGGCGCAAGGCCTGTCGACGGCGTTGGGGACTATGATCCCATGGCGCGGCGTGGCCGTGCATGGAGCCTTGGCATGACCGACGTCGTAAGGCCCCGCTTCTCAGGTGCGTTCACCCCCAAGCTCGTGAGCATTTTCGCCGAGGGCTATGGCCTGAAGGACCTGCGCGCCGACGCGATCGCCGGCCTCACCGTCGCCATCGTCGCCCTGCCGCTGTCGATGGGCATCGCCATCGCCTCGGGGGTTTCACCCGACCGGGGGCTCTATAGCGCCATCGTCGGCGGGTTCCTGGTCTCTGCCCTGGGCGGCAGCCGGTTCCAGGTCGGCGGGCCGGCGGGCGCCTTCATCGTTCTGGTGGCCGCGACCGCCGCAAGCCATGGAGTCGACGGCCTGATTCTGGCGACCTTTCTCTCGGGCATGATGCTGACCCTTGGCGGGCTCGTTCGGCTGGGCAGCCTGATCCGCTATGTGCCGCACGCGGTGACCGTCGGCTTCACCACCGCCATCGCGGTGACCATCACGGCGAGCCAGCTCAAGGACCTGCTGGGCTTGCGGCTCGCCGGACCAGAGCCTGGAGAGTTGGCTCCGAAGCTCGCAGCCCTTGGCCAAGCCCTGCCGACCGCGAGCCTGCCGGCGTTCGCTGTGGGCGGCGCCTGCATCGCCGTGGTGTTCGTCATCCGCCGCTGGCGGCCGCGCTGGCCCGCCCTGCTGATCGGCGTGGTGCTGGCCACCCTGGCCGCGGCCTTCCTGCATCTGGGCGTGGAGACCATCGGCAGCCGGTTCGGCGGTATCCCGAGCGGCCTGCCCATGCCGCATCTGCCGGCCGTGACGATGGCGAAGGTCCTGGCGGTGCTGCCGGCCGCCGCGGCCTTCAGCTTGCTGGGGGGTATCGAGAGCCTGCTCTCGGCTACTGTGGCCGACGGCATGAGCGGGCGCCAGCACCGCTCCAACATCGAACTGGTGGCCCAGGGCGTCGCGAACATGGGCGCAGCCCTGTTCGGCGGCATCAGCGTCACCGGGACAATCGCGCGGACCGCGACCAACGTCCGGGCCGGCGCCAAGGGGCCGGTGGCGGGCATGCTGCACAGCCTGTTCCTGCTGGGCTTCATGATGCTGGCCGCGCCGCTGGCGGCCTATGTGCCGCTGGCCGCCCTGGCCGGGATGCTGGTGGTGGTGGGCTGGAACATGGCCGAGCGGGTGGAGTTCGCGCGGCTGGCGCGCCTGTCGTGGCGCACGGCGGTGGTGCTGCTGGCGACCTTTGGCCTGACCCTGGTGCGGGACCTGGTCACCGGAATTTCGGCAGGTTGCATCCTGGCGGCGCTGTTCGCCGCCGAGGCGCGGTTCAGGACGCGGCGAGCCTGATAGTCTTGGGATAGATCCGCTCGCCGGTGAGCGCCGTGTCCAGCAGCAACTGGGTGGGATTGCGCATCTCGCGGGGCGGAGGCGCGCCCACCGGCCACTTGATGTTGCGGGTGACGCCGGAGGCGTAGGTCTCGGTGTGCAGCTGAGCGGTCCCGCTGACGACGCCGATGGGCTGGCCGGCCGCGACGCGGTCGCCGACCTTCAGGCCCTTGGCGGCCAGGCTTGAGGCGCGGACCTCGCCGTACAGGGCCACGTAGTCCTTGTGCTGGATCAGGATGGCGTAGGTGTTCTCGCCGCCCACCGAGGCCGCGCGGGCCAGGAAGGGGTAGAAGTTGACGATCCTGCCGTCCTCCATCGCCACCACCGTGTCGCCCTCGGCGGCGGTGAGGTCGACGCCGACGTGGCGGCGGGTCTGGGGCTTGGAGGGGTCGGCCGGACGGCGGGTATCGAAGCTGCGCAGCGGCGCGCCCTGGACCTTGCCGTCGAACAGGTGAGCCGGCGCCACGGTGGCCTGAGCCAGGCTGGTGACCACCGGCCAATAGCGGTGGGCCACGGTGCTGGACGCCATCGGCACGGGAGCGACGAACGGAACCGGAGCGGCCAGAGTGCGTTCACGCACCGGAGCATTGGCGCTGGCCACCTGAGTCAGACTGAGCGCGCCCAGTCCGATCAGGGCGAGCGCGAACGTTTTCGTGCGAGCCAAGGCCGTTCCCTCCGACATTCGCGCCAACCATCACCGAAATGGGTTTGAGGCGCAACCCGCCTGCGGCGAGACGCCGCCGCCAGCTAGACCTTGGTGACCTCTACCTGGCCGGGGGCAATTCGCTGTTCAGACGGTTCGCCAGGCTGAGCCCCATCGTCACGTGGGCTTGGAAGGTCGGATGGAAGGCCCCGGACAAGGCATTCATCAGGGCCAACTGCCGCTGGGTCAGGACTTGGGACACGGCCGGGATCGGCCGCGCCAGCTCCTGCGCCTGGGTCAGGGCCGCGTCGTTGGGCGTTCGGAAGTAGCGCTGACGTCGCGCATAGGGATCCCAGGTCGCGGGATTCCAGGTCACCCACTGACGGTCCTTGGCCGACCAGTCTGGCAGGTCGCTGTTCTCCGCTCGCGAGTCGCCTGCGCACCAGCCACGAGTCCGCATCCCGGGCGCAAAATCCTCAACGAAAACCCAACCGTTCTCGAGGGCGAAGAGTTCGATCGAGTTGTTGAGGGAGGTGACGACGACCGGTTCCGTCAGCGCGCCTTCGCGTTGATCGATGCTCATCCCCCAACGGGCTTCGGGAGGAACATCCTGATCTGGCCAAATCCCGCTTGGTGCGACCAGCCGTCGGGCGGACGGGTGAGATCTCGCCCCGGGCAGGTTCTCGTCGAGAGGGCCGCAGAATCTCCCATCGCTGCCGCGGACCGGCGACGGGTAACTGGCCTGTAGGATCGGCGCCCTGCCGGAGACTTGTCGCATGCGGGCGGCCAATGCCGCCAGACTCCGTGGGAGGGTTTCCTCGATCCTGGCGTTGGCTTCCCGCGGGCTCACCGTCGCCGCGCGTACAAGGGTGAGGATGGCCGTCCCGAACGGATCTGCGGCCTTGCGAGGTAGGAGCGCGCCTTGGATGACGGGCGCGAACCCGACGTCGTTGCCGCCGACGCTCATGAGTACGGCGTCAATCCGACGTCCCGGCGGCCCTGCGCACCGGAAGGCGTTGGCCTCGACCTTCTCGCTCGCCGCGCTCCAGGGCGCCCAGTCCTTCACGAGGGGCTTCTGATAGGTTCTCGCCGCAGCCGGGGCGGCTGTGCTGGCGCCCCCGGCGTCAGGCGGACAAAGGTCCGCAACAAGGCGTTCCACCTGGGCGTCCTGCAAGGGCGCCATTCCGGGGTCGTCGCGATATCCGGGCGGCTGAGGCTGGCTGGTCAGCAGACCGTTGAACACCGCCGCGCCGGAGCACGCATAGCTGAGGAAGGTGACCGCCTCGTGCGGTCGGGCCACCGCGAACTTCAAGGCTGCGACCAGGTGCTGGTTGTAGAAGGATCGATGGCAAGCCGGGTCAAACCAGCTCGGATTGCGAATGCCGTTCAGGGCGGCGCGCCCCATCCACCGTTGCTTCCAATCGGCGTTCCATTCCGCACCGGGACCTGCCGAGAGAGCCGCCAGATTTGTGGGAACGTCGGGATTGCCCTCTCCCGACGCAAAGGAGTCGCCTAGTGAGACAATGAGCTGATCGCGAACCTCGACTGTGTCGGAGGTCGTGAGCTGACCCGGTTCACCGCCCGCCACGGTGACGATAGCCGTCACCGTGGCGGGCGGTGAACCGGCGAGACCGGCCCGGGCCGGGAGGGTCAGAAGAACACTGAACTCACAACCTGCCTGTGCGCGATCCAAGACGCCGACCGTGGTCGTCCATTGGCAGGTTCGGCCAGCCAACGGGGCTGGATCCTTCATGCCAATCCGAATGGTGTAGGTCGTCGGATAGATATAGCTGAGGTCGTAGCGGCGCGCCTGGACGTCCCAATGCGCCTTCCGATGCAGATTGGGTCTCCCCTTCAGGAAGCCGACCACGTCATCATGGAAGACATCAGCATCATTCGTCTCCGCCAAGACCGTGTACAGCCGTTCGGCCGCGTCCGCGTCCGCGGGGTTTGTCTTCACGCTATCCCAGAGACGGAAGCGCTGCTCAACCCGCCACGCCAGTGAAGGCGCGTACCCAAGTTCTGCCGGCGCAGGCGCGGCAGCCATCGGCAGAGGCGCAGGCGCCTCCGGAATCGCTGGATCCTGGCCGAAGGCGGCGGCGGAAACGGAAAGGGCGCAAAGCGTCCCGAGCCCGATCGGCTTCACGTTCATCCTGTTCCCCCCAGAACAAGTCAGCGTCCGCGACCGAAAGTCGCCGACCAGCCGATGCCGGAAGCAAATGCACTAACTTGTCGCGTGTCAAGATGATCTACACTCTTCAAAGTAGCAAATTACCTGCAACGGCCTATTGGACCTTGTCCAGCTGGGCGTAGCCCATCTGCTCGTTCAGCCGCTCCAGCACCTCGATGGCCGCTTCGGTGACCACTGTGCCGGGGGTGAAGATCGCCGCGACGCCGGCCTCGCGCAGGGCGTCGAAGTCCTCGGGCGGGATCACGCCCCCCACCACCACCAGGATGTCTGCACGGCCCAGCCGGGCCAGTTCGTCCTTCAGCTCCGGCACAAGCGTCAGGTGGCCGGCGGCGAGCGAGCTTGCCCCCACCACGTGGGCCCCGTCGGCCACGGCCTTGGCGGCGGCTTCGGCGGGGGTCTGGAAGAGGTTGCCGATGTCGACGTCGAAGCCCAGGTCGGAGAAGCCCGAGGCGATCACCTTCTGGCCGCGGTCGTGGCCGTCCTGGCCCATCTTGGCCACCAGGATGCGGGGCTTGCGGCCGTCGGCCTGGGTGAAGGCATCTGTCATCGCCTTGGCCTTGTCGCTGGCCGGCGTGGCGCCGGCTTCGCGCAGATAGACCCCGGTGACCGCGAAGGCCTCGGCGGAGTGGCGGCTGAAGGCGTGCTCCAGGGCCAGGCTGATCTCGCCCACCGTGGCCTTGGCGCGGGCGGCATTGACTGACAGTTCCAGCAGGTTGGCGGTTCCGCGCGCGCCCTCGGTCAGGGCGGTCAGGGCGGCCTCCACGGCGGCGGGGTCGCGCTCGGCCTTCAGGCGGGTGAGCTTCTCCAACTGCCGCTCGCGGACGGCGGAGTTGTCCACCTTCAGCATCGGGATGACTTCGGCGATGTCCGAGCGGTAGCGATTCACGCCGACCACACTCTGGCGGCCCGAGTCGATGCGGGCTTGGGTGCGGGCGCTGGCCTCCTCGATGCGGCGCTTGGGCAGGCCGTCCTCGATGGCCTTGGCCATGCCCCCCAGGGCCTCGACCTCGGCGATGTGCTCCAGGGCCCGGGCGGCGAGATCGGCGGTGAGCCGCTCGACATAGTAGCTGCCGCCCCAGGGGTCGACCACCCGGGTCTGGCCGCTCTCCAGCTGCAGGAAGAGCTGGGTGTTGCGGGCGATGCGGGCGGAGAAATCCGTCGGCAATGCCAGGGCTTCGTCCAGGGAGTTGGTGTGCAGGCTCTGGGTCTGGCCGCCGACCGCGGCCATGGCCTCGATGAGAGTGCGGGGCACGTTGTTGTAGACGTCCGACGCCGCCAGGCTCCAGCCGCTGGTCTGGGTGTGGGCGCGCAGGGACAGCGAGCGGCTGTCCTTGGGATCGAACTCGTCCTTCATCAGCTTGGCCCACAGCAGGCGCCCGGCGCGCTGCTTGGCGATCTCCATGAACGCGTTCATGCCGGCGTTCCAGAAGAACGACAGACGCGGCGCGAACTGGTCGACGGTCATGCCGGCGGCGACGCCCGCGCGAACATACTCGATGCCGTCGGCGAGGGTATAGGCCAGCTCCAGGTCCAGCGTCGCTCCAGCTTCCTGGATGTGATAGCCGCTGATCGAGATCGAGTTGAACTTCGGCATTTCGCGCGAAGTGTATGAAAAGATGTCCGAAATGATCCGCATCGAGGGCGACGGCGGATAGATGTAGGTGTTCCGAACCAGGAACTCCTTGAGGATGTCGTTCTGGATGGTGCCCGACAGCTTGTCGTGGCTGACCCCCTGTTCCTCAGCGGCGACGATATAGAGGGCCAGCACCGGCAGCACCGCGCCGTTCATGGTCATCGACACGCTCATCTTGTCGAGCGGGATGCCGTCGAACAGGGTCCGCATGTCGTAGATCGAGTCGATGGCGACGCCCGCCATGCCGACATCGCCCTTCACGCGGGGATGGTCACTGTCGTAGCCGCGGTGGGTCGCCAGGTCGAAGGCGATGGAGAGGCCCATCTGCCCGGCGGCCAGATTGCGACGGTAGAAGGCGTTGGAGTCCTCGGCCGTGGAGAACCCCGCATACTGACGGATGGTCCACGGGTTGGTCAGGTACATGGTCGGATAGGGACCGCGCACGAAGGGGGCCAGGCCCGGATAGCCGGCCAGGTCGTCCAGGCCGGCGATATCGGCGGCGCCATAGGCCGACTTCACCGCGATTCCCTCCGGCGTCTCCCAGGCGGGCGATGGCGGAACGGGGGCGACGGTGACCTGGTCGTCGAAGGCCAGGGTCGAGAAGTCGGGGAAGCTGCTCACGCTTTCACCTCATAGGCTTCGGCGAGCCGGATAGCCGTCAGGGGCGGGCAATGGCTGTCGGGGCCGGGCAGGCGGGGCGAGGGGGCCTCCACAGCCTTGGGGCGCGCGCGAACCACCTCGACCGGCGCCTGGTCGGCCTGCGGGAAGGCGGTGACGCCGACGATCTTCAGGGGGCCGGCTGCGATGCGAGCCTCGCGGACCTTGGCGGTTTCGGCGGCGATATGGCCGTCGGACAGGGCCGCGATCAGGCCACCCCGCGCCTCGATGGCCTGGAAGCCTGCCCAGGCGGCGCGGGCGATCTCGTCGGTGAGGGCCTCGACATAGCCGGAGCCCGCGCCCGGATCGGCGACGCGGCCCAGGTGGGCCTCTTCCATCAGCACCAGTTGGGCGTTGCGGCTCTGGCGGCGCGCGAAGGCGGTGGGCAGGCCGATGGCGTCGGTGAAGCTGCCCAGCACCACCGCGTCGGCGCCGCCGATGCTGGCCCCCACCGCCGAGGCGGTCAGCCGCAGCATGTTGGTCCAGGGATCGTGGGCGGCCAGCATGCGGTGCGAGGAGCGGGCCTCGATGCGCGGCGCGGCGGTGACCCCGCAGGCGGCCGTCACCCGCGACCAGACGGCGCGGGCGGCGCGCAGCTTGGCCAGGGTGGCGAAATAGTCAGCGTCGGCGGCCAGGCCGATCACGATCCGACCCCAGGCGTCCTCCATTGAGAGGCCCGCGCGCACCAGGGCCTTGGCGTAGGCGAGCGCCGCAGCGATGGCGAAGGCCAGTTCGCCGGCTTCGCCGCCGCCGGCCTCATGGACCACCTGGCCCGAGGCGAGGAACAGGCCGGCGTCCGGATAGGAATCGGCCATCCGGCGCGCGACAGTGGCGGCGGACACCAGGTGGCTCTCGATGGGGCCGGGGCTTTCGCCGCCGCGGGCGAAGGCGCTCAGTGGGTCGAGGTGGAAATAGAGCTTGGCGGTGGGGGCGCCCTTGGCGGCGGTCCCGAGCCAATCGGCGGCCTTGGGGCCGAGGAAGCCCGCATCGAGCGCCACCGGCGCCAGTTCCAGCATCACGCCGTCCAGCACGCGGGCCAGGCCCTGGGCCGAGCCCACCGCGACGCCGGTCTCGCCCGTCGGGTCGATGCGGATCAGGGCCGACGCAGCGCCGCCCTCCAGGTCGGTCATCAGGTCGGTATTGGCCTGGGCGGGGTCGGGATGGGTGACGCGGCCGCGGATATCCCAGGGCCGGTCGGCGTCAAAGGGGCGCAGGGTGAAGGCCGGCGCCTGGTCGGACCCCTCATAGAGCGGCGCGATGGGCAGGCCCTCGGCGGTCTGGCGCTGGAGGCTCTCGAAGGGCGCATCCTTCAGGGTCTTCTCCACCAGGGCGCGCCAGTCGGCGGCGCTCGCGGGGGGAAAGGCGGCGGCGAGGGTGTTCAGGTCGGTCATCGCGGCCCAGATGTGCCGCCCGCGCGGTCCTCGTCAAGTTCACGCGGGGGCAGGTGAGAGACCGGCTTGCGTGATCCCGCGCCTTGCGTATACGTTGTAAAAATAAGATCCAAACGCATTACCAGAGGAAACATCTCATGGCCCTGCCGCCCATTCTCTCCGAGCGCCTGCGTATTCCGGTGATCGCCTCGCCGCTGTTCATCATCTCGGGCCCGGAGCTGGTGATCGCCCAGTGCAAGGCCGGCGTCGTCGGCTCCTTCCCGGCGCTCAATGCGCGGCCGGTGAGCCAACTGGACGAATGGCTGGCCCAGATCACCGAGGAACTGGCCGACTGGGACCGCAAGAACCCTGACCACCTGTCGGCCCCCTTCGCCGTCAACCAGATCGTCCACAAGTCCAACAACCGGCTGGAGGAGGACGTGGAGCTGGCGGTGAAGTACCGCGTGCCGATCACCATCACCTCGCTGGGGGCGCAGCAGTCGGTCAACGACGCGATCCATTCCTATGGTGGCATCGTCCTGCACGACGTCATCAACGCCAAGTTCGCCCGCAAGGCCGTGGAGAAGGGCGCCGACGGCCTGATCCCGGTGGCGGCGGGCGCCGGCGGCCATGCCGGCGGCCTGTCACCCTTCGCCCTGGTCCAGGAACTGCGCGAGTGGTTCGACGGGCCGATCGCGCTGTCGGGCGCCATCGCCAACGGCCGCGCCATCCTGGGCGCCCAGGCAATGGGCGCGGACCTGGCCTATATCGGCTCGGCCTTCATCGCCACGCAAGAGGCCCGCGCCGTCCAGGGCTACAAGGACATGATCGTCGAGAGCAGCGGGGAGGACATCGTCTATTCCAGCCTGTTCACCGGGGTGCACGGCAACTACCTGCGTCCGTCCATCGCCCGCGCCGGTCTCGACCCTGACAACCTGCCCCACGGCGATCCGTCGAAGATGAACTTCGGCTCGGGCGGCAACACCGAGGCCAAGGCCTGGAAGGACATCTGGGGCTGCGGCCAGGGCATTGGCGCGGTGAAGGGCATCCCCACCGCCGGAGAGCTGGTGGACCGCCTGGCGGCCGAGTACGAGCAAGCCAAGGCCGAACTCGCCGCCAAGACGGCGCTCACCACCGGCAGGGTGCTGATGGCGGCCGAGTAGGCCTAAATCTGGAGGAGGGCCGCGATCTTGGCCCTGACGTCCGCCAGGACGGCCGGCGTGACAGCGCCGTGCCGCCTGGCGCGGCGGGCCCGCCAGTCCAGGCTTTTGACCTGATCGGATAGAATGGCGCTCGGCGGGTCTTGGGTCGCAATCACCTCAAAGGGATAGCCCTTGATACGCGACGTCATGGGACAGCAGATCATCATGCCGCGCATGCCGTTGTAGCGGGCTGGTGAGAGGACAAGGGCAGGGCGGTGGCCGGCTTGTTCGTGACCTGCCTGCGGATCGAACTCGAGCCAGACAACGTCACCGGCCTCCGGCACATAGCTCGCCACTACCAAGCCTCTCCGCCCACCGGTCCGCCGAAGTCGACATCTTCGGGGAAAGTGTCCTCAGCCATTCCGCTGAGAAGCTGGTCGAGATCGTACCTGGGCGCTTGAATGGGCTCGATGATCACCCGCCCATCCTCCTCGCGCACCTCGACCGCCTGATCCATGGATAGTGAGGCCGCAGCCATGATGGAGGCTGGGATTCTCACGGAAGCGCTGTTGCCCCACTTCTTGATCTGAACCCGCATGACATCCTCATGTGTCGACAATGTCGACACTCTGTCGGATCGGTCGAAGTGTCAACTTTGTATCGACATTCTCGTTAGCTCCCGGTCGAGGTGTACTTCGAGACGCCGAAGCGCCACGCCAGGAGCGACAGGCCGAGGAAGATGAACCCCGCCAGGGGCGCGACCGGCAGGAACCAGTCGGGCGCGCCCAGGGGATCGCTGCGCCCCAGGATCGCCAGGACGGGGTAGTAGGCGACGCAGGCCAGGGGCACGATGAAGATCAGGAAGGTCCTGAACCACCGGGCGTAGAGGGCGATGGGGAACTGCCCCGCATAGACGCCGCCATAGGTGAGCGCATTGACCGCCTCCAGGCTCTCCACGGTCCAGAAGGCCATGACCGCCTGCAGGACGAACAGCGCGCCGAAGAAGGCGATGCCGCCGGCGATCGTCCACAGGGCCAGCAGGACGGCCTGTGGCGTCCAGACGAAGTGTAGGCTGCTGGTGGCGATGGCCAGGATGATGGCGGCCTGGAAGAAGCGTCCGAAGCGGCTGATGCGGAAGTCGTGACCCACCAGTTGGAGGGCCGCCGACCGGGGCCTCAGCAGCAGGCGGTCGAAGGCGCCGGTGCGCACGAAGTCGCTGCCGAACACGTCGAAGCCCCGGGTCAGGAAGTCGGCGAAGGAAAAGCTGATGCCGATCAGGGCGTAGAAGAACATGATCTCGCCGAAGGACCAGCCCTTCACCGCGCCGAAGCGGTCGAAAAGCGCCCAGATCGAGACGATCTCGATGGCCGTCGAGGCGAGCTGCGCCAGCATCAGCATCATGGCCGAGGCGGGGTACTGCATCTGGCTGCGCATGGAGGCCGAGAAGTAGCAGCCGAGCAGGGCGATGGCGTTCACCGGTCTAGCCTCCCTGCACTTCAAGGCGGGCCATGACGCGGGCAAGCCAGAAGCGGCCCAGGACGATGAAGAGGGCGGTCCAGAACATCTGCAGCCCGATCCCCGCCCAGGCCATCTGGCCGGTGAGAGCAGCGAAATAGATGCGGTTTGGGATGTCGAGAACCCCAGCGAAGGGCTGGACGAGGAGGAAGGTGCGCAACGCGTCGGGATAGAGGGCCAGGGGCAGCAGGTTGCCGGTGAAGATGATCACGATCGGCTGCATCAGGAAGTTGATGCCGCGGGCGTTCATGGTGGCCACCACGATGATGTTGATCAGCATGATGATGGCGCAGGCCAGCGCGATGGCCAGGGTCTCCGACAGCAGGAACAGCAGGGCCGCCGACAAGCTGGCCGGCGGCTGCCAGGCCCACTGGCCCTGGCCCATCAACGGCAGGACGATGCCGGCGGCGAGGATCATCAGAGCGACGCGCGGCACGACCCGGGCGGTCATCCAGCCGGCGGCGCGGACGTACCAGAGGGCGTAGGCGTCCACGGGGCGAAGGCGGTCATAGCTGATGGAGCCGCTGCGGACGCCGTCGGCGATCTCGGGGTCTCCCACCCAGGGCATGACGGCCAGGAGCCCCTGGGCCAGCCAGGTGTAGGTGACGGCCTGGGTCAGGCTGATGGGGCTGGCGGCGGCGGCCTCAGGGGCGCCAAGGTAGAAGGCGGCAAGGACCATGACGTGGACCGCCCCGAACCAGCACTGGGTGAAGAATCCCGCGAGGGCGGCGGCCCGGTACTGCATCATCAGCAGGAAGCGCGAGCTGAACGCCGCGGCATAGGGGCGGAGAGCGTCCACGGATCACGCCTCGTTCGCGCCGTGCAGGTCGTAGAACTTGGCGATCACTTCCTCGATGGCCGGCTGCTCGACGTGGATGTCCTCCACCGCATGGCGGGCGGTGATGGCGGCGATCAGGACGGGGGCGCTGGTGATACTGGGGTTGAAGGCCAGTTCGAGCGACCGGCCGTCGCGCTTGCGGACTTCGACGCCCGGCAGGTCGAGGGTGGGCGCGTCGCCCGCGAAGTCCACGAACAGGCGGCGTTCGGCCAGGACGTCGGCGCGCAGGGCCTCGAAGGGGCTGTCGGCCAGCACCCGGCCGTGGCCGATGACGATCACCCGCTGCGCCAGGGCCTCGATGTCGTGCATGTCGTGGGTGGTGAGCAGAACGGTGACGCCGCGCTCCTGGTTCAGTTTCTTGACGAACTCGCGCACCGCCAGCTTCGACGGCGCGTCCAGGCCGATGGTGGGTTCGTCGAGGAACAGGATGGAGGGCTCGTGCAGCAGGGCCGCGGCGATCTCGGCGCGCATGCGCTGGCCGAGCGACAGCTGGCGCACAGGCTGGTCCAGCAGCTTCTCCAACCGCAGCATGGCCACCAGTTCGTCGCGGGTGGCTTTGTAGCGCGCCGGATCGACCCGATAGATGTCGCGGAGCAGATCAAAGCCGTCGATCACCGGCAGGTCCCACCACAGCTGGGTGCGCTGGCCGAACACCACGCCGATGCGGCCCACATGCCTGATGCGGTCGGCATAAGGGACCAGGCCCTCGATCTCCACGCGGCCGGAGTCGGGGCGCAGGATGCCTGAGAGGATCTTGATGGTGGTGGACTTGCCGGCGCCATTGGGCCCGATGAAGCCCAGCAGTTCGCCGCGCTCCAGGGCGAAGCTGACGTCCTTCAGGGCCTCGACCGTGCGCCAGCGGCGGCGCACGAGTCCGCGCACGGCCCCGAACATGCCGGGGTCGCGTTCCGCCACGCGATAGGTCTTCGCCAGGTCCTGAACCAGGATCTGGGGCATTGGGGGCCGCCTTCGATTTCAAAGAAGAGGCGGGACGCTATGGGCGCGCCTTGGCCTCGTCAATGGCGCCGCTTCCGGTTTTTCGACGCTGGCGTCAGGATGCCGGACGCCCCAAGGAGGCTTGGCCATGGTCTTCACCAAGAAGCTGCGCGACCCAATCATGCGAGGCGAAATCACCTGCAGCGTGCGCATCTGGCAGAGCCCCCGGGTGAAGGTCGGCGGGCGCTACCGGCTGGGGGAGGGGGCGGTGGAGGTGACCTCCCTGCGTCAGATCGAACTGACTGATATCACGCCACAATTGGCAAGAGACTCCGGCTTCGAGGGCGTGGTCGACCTCCTGAAAACCGCCAGGCATGGCCGTGGCGAGAAGGTCTATCTGGTGAGCTTCGAATACCGCCCGGACACCACTTTTTGAACGATGAAACCGCAGATTCCGTGGGGGCTTCGAATTTTGCACGCTTGCGTCTTTGACCGTCCTCTGCCACTGCGGATTCACTCACTTTGATAGGGACGACAATGGCGACTGGTACTGTGAAGTGGTTCAACGGAACCAAGGGTTATGGCTTCATCGCTCCTGAGGGCGGTGGCGGCGACGTTTTCGTCCACATCTCGGCGGTTGAACGCGCGGGCCTCGGCGGACTGAACGAAGGTGACAAGGTCAGCTTCGAAGTCGAGCGCGACCGCAAGAGCGGCAAGGATTCTGCCGCTCAGCTGCAAATCCTCTAGTTCTTGAAGGCGGGGCCGCCGGTCTCCGGCGCGCCCCGCCGTCTTGATCTCTACCGACCTGCCAGACAGGGCCGTCCGGCCCTGGCGGTCTCTGACGCTCTGGCGTCTATCTATTGCGGCTTGGCGCCCTTGGCGGTGTCGATGCGCGCCTTCTCAAGCTCCGCGCCCTCCGGCCCGTCAAGAGCGTCCCCGGCTTCCTTTGCTTTCTGCTCGACCTGGCCGGTCCGGACGAATTTCTCCTCGGCCTCGCGGAAACGGCGGGCGTCGTCGTCGTCGCCCTCGCCTTGAATCTTGCCCATGGGCGTTCTCCTCCGATCCTGACCAGAGGAACCCGGCGCGCGCGGGGCGGGTTCCGGCGCGCCGTTCCCCAGGGGGCTAAAGAAGGTCGCCGCCGGCCGCCGAGGCGGTGGTGCCGAACTGTTCGTAGGCCTTGATCACATTGCGGCCCACCGTCCAGCGGTGCACCTCGTCAGGCCCATCCACCAGCCGCTGGGAGCGGATGTGGGTGTACCAGGCCGCCAGCGGGGTGTCGGTGGAGTAGCCCAGCGCGCCGTGCAGCTGGATGGCGGTGTCCACCACCTTGTGGACCATGTGGGCCAGGAACACCTTGGCGATGGAATTTTCCTGCCGCAGGTCCATGCCGCGCTCGGCCTTATAGGCGATGTGCAGCAGCATCAGGCGGGCCATATAGAGCTCGCTGGCGCAGTCGGCGAGCATCCACTGCACGCCCTGGCGCTCCGACAGCTTCTTGCCGAAGGTCTCGCGCTGGGTGACGTGGGCGGCGGCCATGTCCAGCGCGCGCTGGGCCATGGCGACGTTGTGCATGCCGTGCCGCAGGCGGCCGTAGGCGAGGCGATGCTGGCCCATGTTGAAGCCCTGGCCTTCGCCGCCCAGCAGGTTCTCGGCCGGGATCACCAGGTCCTTGATCTCGATCTCGGAGTGGCCGCCGCCCATGATATGGCTGAGCGGGCCTTCCTTGGCCATGGTGCCGATGTCGCGCTTGATGATGTAGCCGGGGTTCGGCAGCTCCACGATGAAGGTGGAATAGCGCTGGTGGCGCGGGGCGTCGGGGTCGGTCATGGCCATGACGACGGCCATGTCGGCGGCGCTGGCCGCCGAGGAGAACCACTTCTCGCCATTGAGGATGTAGTTCTCGTTGCCGTCCTTCACCGCCCGGGTCTGCATACCGGTGGCGTCGGCGCCGGCCGCCTTCTCGGTCATCGAGTAACAGACGCGCTTCTCGCCGTTCAGCAGCGGCTTGAGGTACTTCTCCTTCTGGAACTCGGTGCCGTGGGCCAGCAGGGTCAGCATGGTGGCGTCGTCAGGGCCCTGGCTGTTCATCGAGAGCGCGCCGAGGTGGCTCTCGCCCAACTCCATCTGCACCAGGGCGTTGGCGAGCGGGCCCAGGCCCATGCCGCCGTATTCCTTGGGGATGAAGGGGAGCCAGAGGCCGGCGGCGCGGGCCTTGGTGCGCAGCTCGGCCAGGACGGTCTTAAAGGACTCCTTGTCCACCAGCCGCTTTTCGGCGGGGATGCACTCGTCGTGCACCCACTGGCGCACCTTGGCGCGGATGGCCTTGGCGTCTGCTGGAATCTCGAAGTCGATGGACATGGTCGCTCTCCGCCCTGTGGTTTTCTGGTTGGGCGAGAAGGTCGGCCGATCACGGCTAAGGCGCAAGCCTGCCCTGGCGTCAGAGGCGGGCGGCGAGATCGTCGAGGCTGTCCACGAACCACAGATGCCGGCCGCGGTTGGACTCGTAGACGAAGTCGCGTAGGGCGCTGCTGGCCGCGATGTGGGCCGAGATGTCGCCGACGATGGCCAGGGCCGCGCCGTAGTTGACGAACTTCTGCACGAACTCCCCGGCCAGCCGGGTGCTGAGGTCGAAGAACTCATCGGTCAGGCGGGACGCGGGCAGGGCGACGACCGCGACCTCCGCCCCATAGGCGTCGCCGATAATGTCGGTGGCGTCGCGGCCGGAAGACAGGCGCGGGCCGTCGGCGGCGCAGAGCCAGATGCGGGCGGCGTTGAGAATCTGAAGGCTCATGATTGGGTCACCGTCTCATGGTCGCGCTTTGAATGCTCATACCCCATATGAGCCGCGAGGGCCCGAGGTGGGCCCGTTTCTTTCCAAGGACGCCCGCATGTCGATCTCCCTCCACCAAGCCTCGATCCCGCTCTTCGTGCGCGGCCTGAAGAACCTCGCTCATCTGCTGGAGAAGGGCGCGGCCTACGCGACCGAGAAGGGGATCGCGCCGTCGGAGCTGATCGAGGCGCGGCTGGCGCCCGACATGCTGACCCTGGCCGCCCAGGTGCAGCGCACCAGCGACACCGCCAAGCTGTCGGGCGAGCGCCTGAGCGGCGTGGAGTCGCCCAAGATGCCGGACGAGGAAACCACCTTCCCGCAACTCCAGGAGCGGATCGCCAAGACCATCGCCTATCTGGAGAGCCTGTCTGTGGCCGATGTGGACGCCGGCGAGGGGCGGACCATCACTCTGAACTTCGGCCCCATGAAGCCGACCTTCAGCGGCCCCGACTACCTGTTCGGCTTCGCCCTGCCGAACTTCTATTTCCACGTCGTCACCGCCCACGACATCCTGCGCCACAAGGGCGTCGAGGTTGGCAAGCGCGACTATCTGGGCGCCGTCGCCTAGGGCCTTTCGGGCGGTCGGCTTGTGGGCGGGCCGCCCAGTCCCTACAGCACAGGTCCTCGTAAGGAACCCGGCATGAATGTTCGCGACGCCAATGGCGCCCTCCTGGTCGAGGGCGACTCCGTGACCCTGATCAAGGACCTCAAGGTCAAGGGCACCACCGTCACCCTGAAGCGCGGGACCCTGATGAAGAACATCCGCCTCACCGACGACGAGACCCAGATCGAGTGCCGCGCCGAGAAGGTCAAGGACCTCGTGCTGAAGACCGAGTTCGTCAAGAAGGCCTGATCCCGGCTGAACTTAAGACTCCCGCAGCAGCCTTTCGGCGGGCTGTTCTCGGCCTTGACCTCCATTCCAAGGCGCGCGCCGCCCCGAGTATTGCTGAGCGGGCCTTGGAAAGGTCAGATCGCGCACGCGGCTCGACCCTATAGCTGTTGTATGCGGAACACAGTTGGCGGGCGTGACAAAAGCGTCATCAACCCTTCGCGAATTGTGAGAAAGGCGCCCCTAGGTGTCTCCACCAAGCAAGGTTGGGGATAATCAATGTTTGGATTCAAAGTGGCGCTGTTCGGCGCCGTGTCTGCGCTCAGTCTGTCATCGGCCGCCTTCGCCGCCGATGCCGAGGCGCCAAGTGTCGATGAACTGGTGGTCACCGGGCGCCGCCCGATCGCGGAAAGCGTCGCGGCGGCCCTGGAGGCCCAGCGCAGTTCGGACTCCCTGGTTAGCGTCCTCTCGGCGGACGCGGCCGGCAACCTGCCTGACCAGAACATCGCCTACGCCATCGGCCGTCTGCCGGGCGTCGCCGTCCAACGCGATCAGGGCCAGGCCCGCTACATCAATCTGCGTGGCGCGCCGGTCTATTGGACGACCCTGTCGTTCGACGGCCTCAGCGTCGTCAGCCCTCAGGGTCGCGACTCGCGCTTCGACAACATCCCCACCGCCATCGCCAGCCAGATAACGGTTGAAAAGGCGATCACGCCCAATCTCGCCGGCGCCTCGGTGGCGGGCAATATCGATATCCGCACCCGTCGAGCCTTCGACTACCCGGGCCAGACGTTCACCGGCAAGCTTGGTTACGGCAAGGTTGAGCTGGGAGGTGGCAAGGAATTTGACTCCTCGCTGGTCTATTCGAACATCTTCGCGGACGGGAAGCTCGGCATTGTCGCGCAGGGCTCGTACTATATGCGCGAGATGGCAACGGACAACTGGGAGACCGATCCCTATCTCAGCAATACTGTTGATCCGAGCAAGCACTTCGCGCGAGAGCATGAAAACAAGCACTATCGACTGACCAGGGAGAACATCTCCGGGTCTCTGCGCGCCGACTACAGGATCGACGAGAACAATAGCGTTTTCGCCAGCACGATCTACACGCAGTATCACGACGATGAACTGCGCGACAATTTCATCTTCCGTCTCGACCAAGGCACGAACGCGGCGGGGGCGGGGTACGCAAGCGCCGCCAATATCACCGCCTCGGACCCGACCTTTGGCGTGTCCTACGGCGCCCGGATCAACGCCCGCATCGACTATCGCGACTCCGTCGAAGAGATGTCGACGACCACGCTCGGCGGCGAACATAGCTGGAGCGGATGGGACGTTTCCTGGCGGGCCAACTACACGGACACTTCGGACGGCCGCGACGCGCCGTTGACGGCGGCGTTGCAGAGCCCGTCCAGCTTCCTTCTGCGCCCGACCGTGCAATATGACTTCCGCGACGGCGACGTGAACACGGTGAAACTGTTCCAGACCCTGGGCACGACCACGGCCCGCGTCATGGGGGCCCAGGTCACCGACATCGAAGCCTTCCAGTTCCCTCTGACGAGCATCGGCAACCTGGTGGGCGCCGACATCACCCAGGCGTGGACCGGCAAGTTGGACATCAGCCGCGAGACCGAGCTGTTCGGGCGCGAGACCAAGGTGCAGTTCGGCGTCCTTTACACAGACCGCCAGAAGAAGTCGCGGGAGGCCGGTTACACCAAGTCCTTCACCACCGGGACCATCCCGACCTGGTCCACCTTCGCCACCGACATTGGCTATCTCGGCACCCAGAACCTCAACTACACCTTCCGATACACGGACAAGGGGTTCACCACCGCCTTTGTGAACAACCTGATCGCCACCGGCCAAGCGACGCGGACCGATACCCGCGGCAACTACTATCTGGTCGGAGAGGAGCTTGCGGCGCTCTACGCCATGGCCACCACCCAGTTCGATTGGGGCAACATCGTGTATGGCGCCCGGGTCGAGCAGGTGAAGAACACTGGCCAGGCCTATGTGACCTTCCCTGCGGCGGGGACGACGCCTGCCAACACCCGCCTAGTGCAAACCTCCAGCGAAGACACGATGGTCTACCCCAGCGTGCACCTGAACTGGAACGTCAATGACGAGGTGAAGGCCCGCCTGAGCTTCACCACCTCGGCCTCGCGCCCCGACTTCGATGATCTGCGACCGAATTTCACCATCAACGACGCCACCCAGTCGATCTCTGGCGGCAACCCGGAAGCCAAGCCGGAAAAGCAGATCGGCCTCGACGCCTACGTCGAGTGGTACATGACGCCTTCCGGCTTCCTCTCGGCGGGCATATTCTACAAGGACATCGCCGACGTCCTTGTGAAGCGCTCGAGCGTTTATGGGGCCACGACCCTGAACGTCCCGGGCATCGACCGATCGGGCTATGCGTATAACGCCATCGGCAACGGCGGAGACGGCCACCTTCAGGGCCTGGAACTCGCCTACACCGGCACAATCGAGACCTTCGCCCAGGCCAACAACCTGCCAGAGTGGATGGAAGGCTTCGGTACGAGCGTATCGGCGACCTTCACCTCATCGGAGGTCAGCCTGCCGGCCAACAATGGCGTCGCCTCCCGCAAGATCAGCCTGCTGGGCAGCTCGGACGCAGTCTACAACGTCCAGGCGACCTACGAAAAGTATGGGCTGTCGGTTCGCCTCGCCTACCAATATCGCACCCCCTGGGGCGAGTCGGTTGGCGACTACCAGACTATCGCCGGGGGGGTCTATCCCGTCGATAACGGAGACATCTTCTGGGACGCCGATGAGGAACTGGATTTCTCGGCGCGCTATCAGGTCAATGACATCCTCGAAATCTACGTCGACGGCGCGAACCTGACCAACCAGGGCTCCCGCCGGTACGGCGACCAGAGCCGCTACCCGATCGAGTTCGAGAAGTTCGGTCGCCGCTATACTGGCGGTGTCCGCTTCAAGTTCTGACCCCCGGCAGCATACTGCACGCCATCCGCCGGCCGTAGGCCGGCGGATGGCTCCCCCTATTCGAATCCAGGCTCTCCAATGCTACTCCGCGCCGCCGTCGTCGCCGCCCTGTCCCTGACCTGCGTCGCCTGCGCGGCGGTCTCCCCCGAGGCGCAGTCCGATTCTCCCAAGATGCTGGTTGGCCTTGGCGCCCCCGTTCCGGCCGCCGCTGAGACCCAGAACGTCGCCACCGAGCGCGGCGACGCCGCCGATGATCCCGAGATTTGGGTCGATCCCAAGAATTCTGACCGCGTGGTGATCTTCGGCACCGACAAGCAGGCGGGCCTCTACACCTATGACCTGGCGGGCAAGGCGACCGCCTTTATCCCCGACGGAAAGCTCAACAACGTCGATCTGCGTGACGGCTTTGCGACTCCCCAGGGCGAGCGCGTGCTCGTTGGCGCCTCCGATCGCGGCCGCATGGGCGTGGCCTTGTATCTCATGAATCCGGCGACCCTGACGGTCTCGCCGTGGGGGCTGGCCAAGCTCGACCTCACCGAGCCCTACGGCTTCTGTATGGGCCGACGCGGCGATGACTTCATCACCGTCACCAACGGCACCGATGGCCAGGTGCGCCAGGTCAAGATCGCCGTTGGCGCTGATGGCGCAATGGTGGCGACCGAAGAGCGCCGTTTTTCTGTCGGCAGCCAGACTGAGGGCTGCGTGGTCGATGACGCCAAGGGCGTGCTGTACATCGGCGAGGAGAACGTTGGCGTCTGGCGGTACGATCTGGATCCCGCCTCGACCGCCCCGCGCGTGCGGATCGCCGAGGCCCCGTCCCAGATGCTCAAGCCCGACGTCGAGGGGATGAGCCTGCTCCGTGAGGGAGAGAAGACCTGGCTGATCGTTTCCAGCCAGGGCGACAGCGCCTTCGCCGTGTGGCGAGTGGATGGCGACGCGCCCATCTACCGCGGACGTTTCTCGGTGGTCTCGGCTGCCGGGGTCGACGGCGTGACCGGCACCGATGGTGTCGCCGCCCACGCAGGTCCTGTCGGCCCCTACACCGCGGGGCTGGTGGTCATGCAGGACGATGTCGATGACCTGGGCGAGGCGGTGACGACCAACCGTGTGCGGCAGAACTTCAAGCTGGTTGACTGGCGCGACGTAAAATCGACGTTGAACCTCGACTAGGTTCCGGCTTCCCGCCGCGCTGCGGCGGGCAGAATGAACACCGAACTAGCTGCGATCCAGCTCCAGGCCGGGAAGGGTCCCCTCGGCGCGCCAGTCTTCCAGCACCTTGATGAAGGCGGCCGGTCCGGCGCCGTAGGAGCCGTTGCGGACAGCCAAGGCCGAGGGCTGGCCCTCGTTGTTGTAGTAGCCCGGGGTGCATTCCTCCTGGAACTTCTGGCGCATGATCGCCAGCGACAGGATCTTCTCCACCCAGGCGCTCTCGGCCTCCTGAGAGGCTTCGACGGTGCGCACCTGGTGGTCCAGGGCATGCTGGACGATGTAGGCGAAGTGCTTGGACTGCTCGTTCATCATGTGCGGGAAGTTGGCGGTGAAGCCGGACTGCGCATTGGAAAAGATGAAGCAGTTGGGGAAGCCGCGGGTGTGCATTCCGTGCAGGGTGGCCAGGCCATCCTTCCACTTCGCCGTCAGGGTCAGGCCGTCCTTGCCGTGCACCTCGTAGCCGGCGCGCCGCGTGTAGTCGGTGCCGACCTCGAAGCCGGTCGCATAGATCAGGCAGTCGAGCTCATAGTGCTGGCCGTTGGCCCAGACACCCGTCTCGTCGATGCGTTCGACGCCCTTCCCGTTGGTGTCGATCAGGTGGACGTTGGGGCGGTTGAAGGTGGCCAGGTAGTCGTCGTGGAAGCAGGGACGCTTGCAGAACTGGTTGTAGTAGGGCTTCAGCGCCTCGGCCGTTGAGGCGTCGCCGACCACGGAATCCACCCGGGCGCGGATCTGCTCCATCTTCTTGAAGTCCGCCAGCTGCATCAGCTCGGCCGGATTGACCGGACCGCCGGACGTCTCGGCGCGCTGGCGGGCGACGAGGCCGAGATTGCGGATGATGTCGGTCCAGCCGTCGTTGACCAGGTCCTCTTCCTGGTAGCCGCCCGACAGCAGGATGTTGAAGTTGTCCATTCGCCGCTGTTGCCAACCGGGCTCCAGGCTGCCCGCCCACTCCGGATCGGTGGGGGTGTTGTTGCGGACGTCGATGGAGGACGGGGTGCGCTGGAAGACGAACAGCTCGCCCGCGCCTTCGCCCAGGTGGGGCACGCACTGCACCGCTGTCGCCCCGGTGCCGATGATGCCGACGCGCTTGCCGGCCAGGCCGGTGAGGCCCCCGAAGCTGTCGCCGCCGGTGTAGGCGTAGTCCCAGCGGCTGGTGTGGAAGGTGTGGCCCTTGAAGGTGTCGACGCCGGGGATGCCCGGCAGCTTCGGACGGTGGAGCGGGCCGTTGGCCATGGCCACGAAGCGGGCCTTCATGCGGTCGCCGCGGTTGGTCTCGATGATCCAGCGGGCCGAGGATTCGTCCCAGGTCATGTTGGTGACTTCGGTCTGGAAGCAGGCGTTGTCGTAGAGGCCGAACTTCTCGCCGATGGCGCGGCTGTGGGCGAGAATTTCCGGGGCGCGGGTGTACTTCTCCCGCGGCATGAAGCCGACTTCTTCCAACAGCGGCAGGTAGATGTAGCTCTCGATATCGCAGGCCGCGCCAGGGTAGCGGTTCCAGTACCAGGTGCCGCCGAAGTCGCCGCCCTTCTCGATGACCCGGATGTCCTGGACCCCGGCCTCGCGCAGGCGGGCGCCGGCCAGCAGGCCGCCGAAGCCACCGCCGATCACCACCACCTCGACCTCGTCGGTGAGGGGCGCGCGGGTGAAGCCCGGGGCGACGTAGGGGTCTTCGAGGTAGTGGGCGTAGTCGCCTGCGATCTCGACATACTGCTCGTTGGCGTCGGCCCGCAGGCGCTTGTCGCGCTCGGCGCGGTACTTGTCGCTCAGGGCGACGGGATCGAAGCCGAGGTCCCCGGACGAGGGGGCGAGGGTGGTGTCCGACATGAGCTTTCTCCCTGGGCTCTTTGGCCTATTGGGAGGATTGGGCAACAGCTTGCCCGACGTAAGGCAAGCCGTGATCGCGCCCTCCCGTTCTAGGTGTTGGGCTCCGGACTGACCCTCACCAGCAGCTTGCCGTCGTGGGCGCCGGAGAACAGCAGCTTCACGGCCTCGGCGGCGTTTTCCAGGCCGTCCACTGCGTGGGTCTTCCACTTGATCTGGCCAGACGCCACCAGGGGGATCAGCTCGGCCATCGCCTCGGCGGCGCGGGGCAGGTAGTCGATGACGATGAAGCCCTTGATCAGGATGCGGCGCATCAGGACGCGGGCGAAGTCCTTGGGCCCCGGGATCTGGCCGTCGATGTTGTAGGTGGAGATCATCCCGCACAGCGGCATGCGGCTGAAGTTGTTCATGCGGGCGATGACGGCGTCCATGATCTCGCCGCCGACGTTCTCGAAGTTGATATCGACGCCGTTGGGCGCATGGCGGTCGAGCGCCGCGCCCACGTCCTCGTTGCGATAGTCGATGGCCGCGTCGAAGCCGAGCTCCTCGGTAAGCCAGCGGCACTTGTCTGGACTGCCGGCGATGCCGATCACCCGGCAGCCCTTCAGCTTGGCCAACTGTCCGACGATGGAGCCCACCGCGCCGGCGGCGGCGGAAACCACGACGGTCTCACCGGGTTGCGGCTTGCCGATGTCCATCAGACCGAACCATGCCGTCAGGCCCGTGGCGCCGAGCGCGCTCATATAGGCGGTCATCGGGACACCGGGGATCTGCAGGCTGGGGCGGGCCATGGCCGCGGGGAGGACGGTGTAGTCCTGCCAACCGCCGAGGCCGGGATTGACGATCTGCCCGACATGGAGATCGGGGCTGTTGGACTGTTCCACCACGCCGATGACTCCGCCGCGCATGACGTCGCCGATCTCGACGGGCGGCAGGTACTGGTCCTGGTCGCTCATCCAGATGCGGTTGGTGGGGTCCAGCGACAGGTAGGTGGTGCGGACCAGGACCTCGCCGTCCTTGAGTTCCGGAGTCTGGGTTTCGACCAGTTCGAGGTCTTCAGGGCCGATCTCGCCGGTCGGGCGGCGGCGCAGGATCCACTGGCGGTTGGTCGGCATGGAAGATCTCCCTTGTTCGTTGGGGAGACGATGCCGACCGCACGCCGGGGAAGTCGAGAGGCTTAAGGCTTGCTGGCCCGCCCATTCATCTCGTCGCCGGCGTCCTTCGGCAGGGGGATGAAGAACAGGATCGAGATGAAGGTGATGGCGCCGATGATCACGAAGGCCGGCGCGATGGTGGCCGCCGTCATGTGGGTCTGGCCCTTGGACACCATCAGCATGTGCAGCAGCAGGGCGGCCAGGCCGATGCCGATGGACTGCACCAGTTGCTGGGCCATGGAGGACGTGGTCGAGGCCCGGCTCATCTGGTGCTGCTCGATCTCCGCATAGGCCATGCCGTTGAGGCTTGTGAACTGCAGGGAGCGGAAGAAGCCGCCGATGGCGAGCACCATCAGCATGATCCAGTGCGGGGTGGAGGGCTTGAACAGGCCATAGGCCATGAAGCTGACGCCGACGATCACCGCGTTGACGATCAGCACGGTGCGGAAGCCGTAGCGGCGCAGGATGGGTGGGGCGGTGGTCTTCATCACCAGGGCGCCGGCGGCGCTGATGAAGGTCATCAGGCCCGCCTGGAAGGCCGAGAGGCCAAAGCCGATCTGCAGCAGCATGGCCAGCAGGAAGGGCGTCGCCCCCATGGCCACCCGCATGAAGGCGCCGCCGACCACCGAGGCGCGGAAGGTGGCCAGTTTGAAGATCGACAGGTCGATGATCGCGTGGGGATTGCTCTTGGCGTAGAACCAATAGGCGGTCAGCGCTCCGAAACTGCCCAGGAACAGGCCCGCCACGACGCCGGGGGGGAGGGAGCCGCGGCCGACGTTTTCGAAGCCGAAGATCAGGCCGGCGAGGCCCAGGCCGGTGAGCAGGATGCCGATCCAGTCGATGGGGGAGACGTCCTGTTCCTTCACGTTGGGGACATAGGCGCGGACCAGCAGGACGCCGGCGACGGCGATCGGCAGGTTCATGAAGAAGATCCAGCGCCAGTCGAAGAAGGTGACGATTGCGCCGCCGACGACCGGGCCGATCACGGGGCCCAGCAGGGCCGGCATGGTGAGGACCGACATCGCGCCCACCAGCTCGCTCTTGGGGGTGGTGCGCAGCAGGACCAGGCGGCCGACCGGGCCCATCATGGCGCCGGCCATGCCCTGGAAGATGCGGGCGATGACCAGCTGGTTGAGGTCTTGCGCAAAGCCGCAGGCCGCCGAGGACAGGGCGAACAGCACCATGGCGATCATGAAGATGCGCTTGGCCCCGAACTTGTCGGCGACCCAACCGCTGATGGGCAGGAAGACCGCCGAGGCCAGCAGGAACATGGTGATGGCCAGGTTCAGCCGCAGCGGATCCTCGTGCAGCGACCGGGCCATCGTGGGCAGGGCGTTGGAGATCACCGTGGCGTTGAGGGTCTGCATCAGCAGGGCCGAGCCGATGATGGCCGGGACGATCCAGCCGCGGACGGTGGCTGAGGTCGTGGGCGCGGCCTGGGCTTCGACGGGGACTTCGATCTCACTCATGCGTCGAGGCTCAACAATTGGAGGAGAGGGCCGGCGGCGGCGTCGAGCTGGCGGCGCGCGTCCTCGGGAAGTTTCGCGAGGCGGGCGGCCAGCCAGTCGTTGCGGTGCTGGCGGATGGCCTCGAGCTGGGCCTGGCCCGCCGGGGTGACGGCGAGGCCCGAGCGGCGGCCGTCGGTGGCGCTGTCGGCGCGGGCGATCCAGCCGGCGGCCTCCAGGCGCTTGATGTGGCCGCTCATCGTGGGGCGCGACAGCTGTTCGCGGTCGGCCAGGTCGCAGACGCCGACGCCGGGATTGCGGCCGATCTGGTTGAGCAGCAGGGCGTCGAGGGCCGAGACTCCGGCCTTCTGGGCCTCCTGGCGCAGGCGGCGCGAGACCCGCAGCAGAGCTGGCCGGAGGGTCTCGGCCAGGGCGACCGGGTCGTGGGTCGTGGTGGGCATCGAGTCCCGCAGATATAGTTAGGTTGGCGAACTACCTATAATCCGAGGGCGGAGGGGTCAAGGCGCTCGCGTCGCGCACGGCCCGCTGCGCGGCGCGGACGCCGGCGATCAGGGCGAGGGTCTGGCGGCGCAGATCGCGGACGAGGGCCTCGCAGGTCTCAAGCTCTTCGTGCAGGTCACGAGTGGCGGCTTCACGGGCGCGTTCGCCGTTGGCGTGGAGGCCGCGAGCCGCGCCCTGGACCTGGGACACCGCACTGACGAACCGGCCCTGGGCGGTGTCCCGCCACCGCCGCCGCGCGGCGAGCTTGGCGTGCGCCTCAGCCAGCAGGGCCTCTTCCGCACGCGGCTCGGCCGGGGCCGGCGCCATGCCCGACCAGGCGACCCCGCTCGCGCGCCGCGCCTCCCGTGCGCGCCAGGTGAGCCGGGCGCGATCGAGGGCGCGTTCGGCGATCAGGATCTCGATCAGCTCAGGGTCGTGCCGGTCCATCCCAAAAATGTATAAAAAATACAAGATTTCGCAAAGTCGGATCTCGGATTTCTTGCCCCCGCGAACCACCGGAGGGCGAGCTAGCCGCGGATGATGATCCGGCGCGCCTGATAGGGCGGGATGATCGCGGTGATGTGGGCGGCCCAGCGCAGGCGGGCGTCGTGGCGGGTGGGGCCGGCCAGGCTCTCCAGGTCGAACCGGCCGGGCTCGCTGCCGCGCAGCAGGCGCTTGACCAGGACCTCGTCGGTGTCGGTCTCGACGACGACGACATGGCCCAGCATGTCCGGGGTGGGGGGGAAGTGTTGGTTCTCGAAATAAATGAGCGCGCCGTCGTCGGCCAGCCCGCGCATGGAGTGGCCGGAGACCTGGACGGCGACAGCGTTTTCCGTGCCCCCAGGAGGGATTGGGGCGAGATCGTCAGCCTCCTGGCCGGTAGCGTAGAGGATGACGCCCTCGGGGTTGGCGCCCACCATGCCGATCACCTTGACCAATCCCGGCCCCGCACCCGGCCGCATGGCGCCCGAGGCGTCATAGAGCCATTCCGGGCGGACCCCGAAGGCCGCGGCGTACTCCTTGGCCTTGCGGTAGGAGAAGGGGGCGTTGCCGTTCTCGTTGGAGGCGTAGGTGTTGCGGTTCCAACCAAAGGCCTCGGCGGCCGCGGCGGCGGTGTCGAAGCCCTTTTCGGTGCGCGCGACGCGGAGGCGTTGGAAGCGTTCGTCCATGACCTAAAACCTAAGGTGGAAATTCTGTACGGAAAATACAGATTCATGTTGCCTGTTTCCTGTATGTTCTATACAGTTTCTGAATGCAACGGGAAAACACCAAACCAAGGCCCGCCGACGCGCAAGATTACGCCGCCCTACGTCAAAGTGGGACGTCACCCCTCCGCGCCAGGACTCAACTGAGCCTCGAAGATTGGCAGGCGCGGCGGTTCGAGAAACTGTTTCGGGCGCGCAGCGCACGGGGGGCGGGGGACAGCCAACTGCCGAAGTTCGCGCGGCATGACGCCCATGTGGCCGCGGTGCTGGCGGCGGGCGGATTCTGGGCGTTCTCGGAGCGCCGGCTGGGCCGCGACGGCGTGGCGGTCTGCCTGCCGATGATCGCCCCGCCCAGGGGCTGAGGCCCAGACTGCGGTTTCAACACCAATAGGGGAGTTCAGCGCATGAGCCGCACGGCCCATCTGGCGCGCCTGGAGCGCGAGCGTCTTCTGGTTCTTGAGCGGCGGGGCAAGGCCCGGGCCGAGGCCCTGGCGGTTCACACGGGCATCGCCGAAACCGTCGCCCTGTCGCAGGCGCGCGGGGCGGCCATCGAGGCGCCGGCCAATCCGCGTAAGCCGCATCGGCGGCAGGCCGGCCTGGAATGGCTGGTCGGGCAGGGGCGGCTGAACGACCGGCAGAAGAGCGCCGGGGAGCGCTACGGGACCTATTACCGCCGCGTCCAGGCCGGGACCGCGATCGGGTCGAGCCTGGACATCAAGCATGGCGACAATCCGCAGGGGACCAGCATCAGCGAGGTGCTGGTCCAGGCCGAGGCGCGGATGGCGGCGGCGGCGAAGCTCGCCCTCTATCGCCGCAAGCTGCACCAGCATCCGGTTCTGCTGGCCGCCTGCGACCTGGTCTGCGGCGAGGAACTGACGCCGCGGGAGGCCGCGCGCACCGACCGCGAGGCGGGTCGGCTGGAGGCGGTGCTGGAGGTGGCTCTCGATCTGCTGGCGGAGGACGGAGCGGCTGCGGGCGCGTGTCCCGCGCACGGCTTCCCAGAGCCCGATATTCTCGGTGACTTCCGTTAGGACTCCCGTGCCTGATCCCTCAAAGGCCTGGGACCCCTCGGGCGGAACAAGGTCAGGGAGGCCGGCATGGCGGATCAAGATGTGCTGTTGGTGGAACGTCGGGGCGAAACCGACTTCGTGACGCTGAACCGGCCCGAGCGGCTGAACGCCCTGAACCAGCCGCTGTCGGACGCCCTGTTGGCCTATTTCGAGGCGCGGCGGCGCGACACCGAGTGCCGCGTGATCGTGCTGGCCGGAGCGGGGCGGGCGTTCTCCTCCGGCGCGGACCTGAAGGCCGGCGGCCAGCCGGACCGGCTGCGGGATGGGCCCAACGGCGACTGGATGCTGCGCGATACGCTGAAGGCCATGCGCGCCTGCCCGCAGCCGATCATCGCCCTGGTGCATGGGGCGGCGGCCGGCGGCGGCCTGGCCATTGCTCTGGGCGCCGATGTCATCGTGGCCGGCGCCAGTGCGGCCTTCCACCCAGCCTTCATCAAGATCGGGCTGTCGGGGTCTGAGCTGGCGGTGAGCTGGCGGCTGCAGCGGACCATGGGGATTTCGCGGACCCGCGAGATGCTGCTGACCGGCGAGCCGATGAACGCCGAGGAGGCGCATCGCGTGGGCCTGGTTTCCAAGGTGATCGCCGACGAGGGGCTGGCCGCCGAGGGCGACCGCCTGGCGACGGCCATGCTGAAGGCCGGCCCCGACGCCCTGCGGATTTCCAAGCGCACCTTCGACGCGACCCTGGAGGGGATGAGCTTCGAGAGCGCCCTGGAACTGGAGGAACGCGGGCAGATCCAGATGATCCGCGGGCGGGTGGCGGCGGTGGCGATGCCGAGTGCATAGTTGTTCCTCATCCTTCTCCCCTTGCGGGAGAAGGTGGCCCTGCGGAGCAGGGTCGGATGAGGGGTCGATCGGCCTATCGGGTTAGGGCGATCGGGTGACGCGGCGAGGGGAGTGTGACCCCTCATCCGACCGGTCTCCGACCGGCCACCTTCTCCCGCAGGGGGAGAAGGACTTGACCGTGCTTCCCCCTACTTCCCCATCACCTTGGCCCGCAGGCGGCGCATGCCGCCGAGCCAGCGGTCGTAGTCGCCGGCCTTGCGCTGCATGTAGGTGAGCACCTCGGGGTGGGGGAGGATCAGGAAGCGTTCGGCGGCTAGGCCCTCGACGACGTGGCCGGCGACCTCCTCGGGGGTGAGCACGCCGTCCAGGCTCTGGGGGGAGCCGGAGCCGCCGGCGCGCAGCATGGCGGTGTCGACGCCTTGCGGGCAGAGGATGGAGACCTTGATGCCCTGGTCGCCGTGGGTAATGGCGAGGCTTTCAGCCAGGCCGACGGCGGCGTGTTTCGTCGTGGAATAGACCGCCCCGCCGATCTGCGAGAGCAGGCCCGCCGCCGAGACGGTGTTGAGCAGGTAGCCTTCGCCGCGGGCGAT
This sequence comes from Phenylobacterium glaciei, assembly GCF_016772415.1. Classification (NCBI taxonomy): domain Bacteria; kingdom Pseudomonadati; phylum Pseudomonadota; class Alphaproteobacteria; order Caulobacterales; family Caulobacteraceae; genus Phenylobacterium; species Phenylobacterium glaciei. The sequence goes on along the minus strand of NZ_JAGSGD010000001.1, from coordinate 2,779,695 downwards.
CATGCCGGGCAGGACGGCGCGGGCGGCGTGGACGTGGGCCATCACATTGACCCCCCAGGCGCGGGCCCAGACGGCGTCGGGGGAGGAGACCGCGTTCTCCCGGTCCGGGTCACCGTCGCCGACCCCGGCATTGGCGCAAAAGAGGTCGATGCGGCCGTGGGCGGCCTCGACGGCGGCGACCATGGTGGCCACCTGGGCGCCGTCGGAGACGTCGACGGTGTAGGCGGTTCCGCCGATCTCGGCGGCGACGGCCTGGGCGCCCTCGGCATTGCGGTCGACGACGGCGACGTGGGCCGCGCCCTCGGCGGCGAAGCGGCGGGCGAGCGCCGCGCCGATGCCCTCGGCGGCGCCGGTCACCACAACGATCTTGCCCTTCACGTCCATGTCTCGTCTCCGTCCCGTGTGTCTCGTTGCGCCTGGGGTAGGGCGGCGAGGTCGCCAAGGCAATGGTCTCGGCGGGTCCGTGAGCTCAGCTCACAAGCAAGGGCGCGAGATGTCGTTTGATCGGGCGGGCCCGATCCCGGATCGTCGGGGCCATGAGCGACATTCCCCTGCACCTGGCCCAGTCCTTCGACGAGGTGGCCGATCTCTATGACGCGAACCGGCCGGGCTATCCGGAGGCGGTGTTCGTCGACCTGATGGCCGAAGCGCGGCTGGGTCCGGAGGATGCGATCCTGGAGCTGGGCTGCGGGACCGGGCAGGCGACGCGGGGACTGGCGCCCTTTGGCCGCCGCGTGCTGGCCATCGATCCCGGGCCCGAGCTGGTGGGGGTGGCGAGGCGGTGGCTGGAGGGTTTTCCCCATGTGCATTTCGCGGTCTCGACCTTCGAGGATTGGGCGCCTCGGCTTTCGGCATATCGGTTGATCGTCTCGGCCCAGGCCTTCCACTGGATCGATCCCGGCGTGGCCCTGCCCAAGGCCGCCGCCGTTCTGGCGCCGGGCGGGGTTCTGGCCTGCTTCGCCCATGTGCCCGAGCCGCCGCCGGCGGCGTTCCTCGGCGCGTTCGAGCCGATCTATGGGCGGCTGGCGCCGGAGCTGTGGGTCGATCCGCCGGAGCGCTGGTACTGGCCCGACGGCGCCTTCGCGAAGAGCCTGGCGGCGAGTGGGCTGTTCGGAGCCGCTGAGCATCGGGTTTACCCGGCGACGCGGAGCTACACGGCGAAGGGCTTCGTGGACTACCTGCGCACGCGGTCGGACTATCGGGCGCTGGGGCTCGAGCGGCTGGACGCCCTGCTGGCGGCGGTGGGCCACGCGGTGAGGGACGGGGGCGGGGTGATCGAGATGGAAATGCCCGCGCACCTGCATATGGCGCGGCGACTCTAACTCCCGCTCGTCCCGGCGAAGGCCGGGATCCAGGTCATAGGTCACGATACTCAATCAGGATTCCCGGACGCCGATGATGAATCTGGGTCCCGGCCTTGACTGCTTCGCGCCGCCCTGCGGGTCGCCGGGATGAGCGGTTGGGGGCGCCTTGGCCGATCCAAATGTTCTTCGTTTGTTCTTGACGGGCTCGCGCGGTTTCGGGCGGCGTCTCGGCGACCAGGAGCCGCGCCAGGACCTCGTCGGCCGATCCTCGGAAATCAAGTTCCACCGTCCGACCCGTGGCGTCGTCGAAGACCAGAATGGGCTCGCGGCCGTCGTCGTGGGCGGTCTTGGCGGCCAGGGCGACCTTCTGGAGGTCACCAGCGGCCAGGCCCTGGTGTCCGGCGAAGGCGGTGTAGGTGGCGGCTTCGTCCATCGGGCGCCTCGGTGAGCTCCGCGCCGCTGAGGCGCTCGGAATATTACCCGGATATATAGACGAGCGATGATCGCTCGCAACCTCAGGCGTGATCCATGAAGACGATTCTCTCGCTGCTGGCCGCTCTGACCCTTTCGGGGTGCGCCAGCCTGACGCCAGAGCAGGGCGTGAAACTCGGCGTCGATCTCTACTGCGCCACCCTTACCGACGCCGGAAAGCAGGTGATCCGAGACCGGGTGACGGCCGGGACGCGCGTCCTAGCCTGCCCGACGGGCGCAGAGCCCGCCCGCCCGTAGGCCGTGCCATGCGCCGAAACGACAAAGGGACGGAGCGCTGATGCGTTCCGTCCCCCTGAAGCCCTTGCACCGCAAGGATTTGTAGTGGTGCCGTTGCAGGGATTCGAACCCTGGACCTCAGCCTTACCAAGGATGCGCTCTACCTCTGAGCTACAACGGCGAAAAGGCGAGGGCGGGCTATAGCCAACGTCGAGGGCCGCGTGAAGCCTAAAAGCGCGGGAAGAGAACTTGACGGGTTGGACCGGTCGCCGCACCCCTTGCGATATGGACAAATACGACAATCCAAAGTCGGCCGAACGTGAGGCGCAACTGGCCAAGGCCCTGCGCGCCAACCTGCGCCGCCGCAAGGTGGCCGATCGCCCGCCCAGGCCCGCGAAGACCGACGAGGATAAGTAGCGTCGCGCCTTCCGTCAGGTCGGCTCGCCCGCTACAGAACCCCCTCTGCTCTGAGGCGCGCCGAACCAAGGATTTGAGATGAGCGACCTGCTTCACCTGCTGGCGGAAGATGCGGAGGACCTCGCGGTCATCTCCGCGGCTCTGCAGGACGCGGTCGCCAAGATCGGCGACATCGCGGTGGAGCAACGGGGGCGCCGGGTCACCGTGGCCTTCAACCGCTATCGCTGGGAAGGCAAGGGGGGCGAGCGGGTGCGCTCAGCCCTGCAGATCGGCTCGGTGATTGGGGTTCAGCAACGCAACCTGCGACGCGGCGCCAAGTCGGCGGTGATCGAACTTCTGAGCGTGGACTTCGAGCCAGGCGAGCCGCCGGGCGGGGTCATCACGCTCAGTTTCGCGGGGGGCGGTGACCTTCGGATGACGGTGGAATGCGTCGATGCGGTGCTGGCCGACATCTCCGCGCCCTGGGCGACGCCGCGGACTCCCGTCCACGAGGTCTGACAAGTCGTAGCGCGGACGGCCTTGCGCCGCTAAAGAGCGCCCATGCGCCGTTTCCGTTTTTCCGATCCCGGCTTCGAGGCCGCCTTCGCCGCCTTTGTCGATGAGCGTCGTGAGACCCCCGAAGAGGTCGACAATCTCGTTCGCGACATCCTGTCTGCCGTCCGCGCCGAGGGCCTGGAGGCCGTCCTGCGGTTTGGCCGTCAGTTCGAGCGGACCCATGTGGATGCCGACAATATCCGGGTGACGGCCGCCGAGATCGAGGCGGGCGCGGCCCAGTGCGCCCCTGAGGTGCGCGAGGCCATCGCCTTTGCAGCGGCCCGCATTCGTAGTTATCACGCGCGCCAGCGCCCCGCCGACCAGTGGTTCAAGGATGAGGCCGGGGTCGAGCTGGGCTGGCGCTGGACGCCGCTGGAGGCCGTGGGCGTCTATGTGCCCGGCGGACGCGCCGCCTATCCCTCCACCGTGCTGATGAACGCCGTACCGGCCGCCGTGGCCGGTGTTGAGCGGATCGCCATGGTGACGCCGCCCGGCAAGCTGCAGCCGGCGGTGCTGGCGGCCGCCAAGGAAGCCGGGATCACCGAGATCTGGCGGGTGGGCGGGGCGCAGGCCGTCGCCGCCCTGGCCTATGGGGCGGGCCCTATCCTGCCGGTGGACAAGATCGTCGGCCCGGGCAACGCCTTCGTCACGGCGGCAAAGCGGCGGGTCTACGGCACGGTGGGTATCGACGCCCTGGCCGGTCCGTCCGAGATCGTGGTGGTGTCGGACGCTGCGAGCCGGCCAGACTGGATCGCCGCCGACCTGTTGTCCCAGGCCGAGCATGACCCGGCGGCGCAGTCGATCCTGATCACCGACGACGAAGCCTTCGCCGACGCGGTCCTGGCGCAGATCGTGCTCCAGCTGAAGAGCCTGGAGACGAGCGAGGACGCGGCGACATCGCTGAAGAACCACGGTGCGGTGATCATCGCGCCGCTGGAGGAGGCCCCGCGCCTGGTGAACCTGATCGCGCCCGAGCACGTCGAGTTCGCGCTGGATGAGCCGGAGCGCCTGGCCGACCGGGTGCGGCACGCAGGCGCCATCTTCCTGGGACGGCATGCGCCCGAGGCGATCGGCGACTATGTGGCGGGCTCCAATCACGTCCTGCCCACCAGCCGGGCGGCGCGGTTCTCGTCGGGCCTGTCGCTGTACGACTTCATCAAGCGCACCTCGATCGTGAAGTGCGACGAGGCGGCGTTCGCGATCCTGGGCCCGCCGACTGTGGCCCTGGCCGACGCCGAAGGGCTGCCGGCACACGCCCGTTCCGCGGCGATCCGGTTGGGCCAGAGTTAGGGTCTGACCGCCGCCGGAAAGCTGAATGGTATCTGACAATGCCGTCCAGGCGCCCGTTCAGGGTCGGCCCTCTAGGGTGTGGTCATCGGAGCCGACGAGGCTTCGGACACATTCATAGACGGAGACCACACGATGCAAACCTCTTCCAAGCTGATCCGTAGCGCGGCCGTTGCGACGATGGCCGCCGCTCTCACCGTTGGCGCCGCCTCGGGCGCTTCTGCCCAGACCAACCTGCGTCCCGTGGTCGGCTGCGACGCGCCTGGCAACAAGCAGGTCGGCGGTGCGCTGATCGGCGCCTTGCTGGGTGCGGCGGCCGGTTCCAACCTGGCCAAGAACGACCGCGGCACGGGCACCGCCATCGGTGCGGTGGTCGGTGCGGCCACCGGGTCCTATGTCGGCTGCAAGATGCAGCGGACGGACCAGACCCAGAACGCCTACGGCTACGACCAGCAATACCAGCCCGCGTACCAGCAGCCCTCGACCTATAGCCATTCTGGCTACCGCCTGTCGGGCGACATCTCTCCGGCCAGGTACGTCCGGGATGGCGGGGCGTTCGCGGCCAGCAGCAATCTGAACCTGCGCGGCGCGCCGTCGACATCGGCTCGCAAGGTGGGCTCGCTGCGCGCTGGTGAGCGCTTCCAGGCCCTGGCCCGGGTGCGCGGGACCGACTGGATCCTGGTGGGCCAGAACGGCGTCGGGGTCGGCTATGTCAGTGGCCGCTACGCCCAGCCTGTCGGCTATCAGTACGCCTCGTACGGCTACTAAAGCCCTCGCAAGGTTCCTCCCCGAACCGACTTCGCCCGGCGCTCCCCAGCGCCGGGCGTTTTTTTGTGCCTGCATCGGGAGGATGACGTTAGGGGTTGGTTTGCAATAAACCTCACTCACAGTTCCTCCCATTCGACCGCCATGGCCGACGAAGACCGCACCAAGCACCACCTGCAGACCGTGGAGATCGACGAGGAATCCCTCGCCGCGGTCTCGCGCGACCAGGAACAGGAGCGGCAGATTGCAATCTTCGATCTGCTGGAGGAGAACTACTTCCATCCCGAAGGCGCCGATGGCGGCCCCTATGACCTGAAGATGGGTCTGGTGGAGAACCGGCTGGTCCTGGATGTGCGAGGACCCAACTATGAGCGGCGCCACATCCTGTCGCTGTCGCCGTTCCGGCCGCTGATCAAGGACTACTTCCTGATCTGCGAGAGCTACTATCAGGCGATCCGCAACTCGACGCCCTCGCAGATCGAGGCCTTGGACATGGGCCGGCGCGGCCTGCACAATGAAGCCTCGACCCTGTTGCGCACCCGGCTGACAGGCAAGATCGAGACCGATCTGGACACCGCGCGGCGGCTGTTCACCCTGATGTGCGCCCTGCACTGGCGGGGCTAGGGTTCGATGGCCACTGACCCGCTCGCCCCGCCGTTGCCCGGCGCGGTGCTCTTCGCCTGCAATTTCAACCGCGTGCGCTCGCCCATGGCCGAGGCGCTGATGAAGCGCGCCCTGGGCGACCGGGTCTATGTGGACAGCTGCGGGCTGAAGCGGGACGCGGCCGACGGGGTCGATCCCTTCGTCGAGGCGGTGATGTCCGAGCTCAGCGTCGATCTGGCTGATCATCGGCCCAAGACCTTCGATGACCTGGAGGACGCCTCCTTCGACCTGGTGGTCTCCCTGACGCCGGAGTCGCAACACCGGGCCGTGGAGATGACCCGGGGCCGGGCGGCCGAGATCGAGTACTGGCCGACTTTCGATCCCACCCTGGTGGATGGGTCGCGGGAGGCGCGGCTGGCGGCCTATCGCGAGGTGCGCGACGCGCTGGCCGCCCACATCGCCCAGCGGTTTCCGCGTTAGCCGCGCATCCAGACAAGATCCTCGCCCCAGCCATCAATGACGGCTGCGTGCCCTGACGCGCGGAACAGGCGTTCCGTTTCCTTGAGGACGCCGATCAGAGTTCTGGGGCGCGGCTCCAACAGGGAAGGCGCCCTGAGAGCCAAGGCGTGGCCTGCCGAAAGCGGATGGTCCGCCAATTCCCACGCCAGATACTTGTAGAACGGCCGCAGCCGGCCACCATTCAGCGCGAAGATCGCGTCGAGCAGGGGGGCTACCCCCTCTGACGATTCGAGTTGTGCGGCCGAGGGCAGTCCTTGGCCCATGCATTTCAACGCCCGATAGGTCTGGTTTATGTAGTGGTCCAGGCTGCGGTCGATGAAGCCCGCCACCTCAGCTGGCGGCACACACGACTTCTCGTTGATGATCTGTTGGCAAAACCCGTCAGTGCGATCGACCAGCACGCGGACATGGGCGTAGCTGTAACGATCCCAGGCGTCGGGTCCGCCCCAGGCCGCGTGGGCGCGAAGGTGATCCAGAGTCATCACCGAACTGTCGGTTCGCCCAACGCCGCGCCCCGCATGACGCGCGCGCCAAGCGTCGAAAGCCTCATCGCGCACCACCAGCACGCAGTCATAGTCCGATCCAGCCGTCTCCCGACCCTTGCCGCGCGAGCCGGTCAGCCAGAAGGCCAGGACATCGGAACTCGTCTCCGCCAGCTCCAGAAGATCGAAGTATCGCGGGCGTTCGGTCGCGTGATCGCTCAATTCTCTCCCTTTCCAGCCGTGGCATTCGACCGTGCGGCGGGCTCCGCGTTATGATAGATGCCTCTCCCACGGCTCGCGCCCCTCGATTCAGGCGTGGGCCGTTCGACTTTTATCGGCGTCTATTTGGAGCCTGCATGGCTAAAGAAGAACTTTTGGAGTTTCCGGGCACGGTCAGTGAAGTCCTGCCCAACGCGACGTTCCGCGTGAAGCTCGAGAACGATCACGAGATCATCGCCCACACCGCCGGCAAGATGCGCAAGAACCGCATCCGGGTTTCGGCCGGCGACAAGGTTCTGGTGGAGATGACCCCCTACGACCTGTCCAAGGGCCGCATCACCTTCCGCGTCCGCTAGCGGGCGCACGGCCCCCTGATGACGACGCCGCGCCTGGTGCTGGCCTCCGCGAGCCCCAGGCGGCTCGATCTCCTGGCCCAGATCGATCTCAAGCCGGACGCCGTGGTGGCCGCTGAGATCGACGAAACCCCACTTCCCAACGAGACGCCGCGCCTGCTGGCGCTGCGGCTGGCCGTGGCAAAGGCGGCCAAGGTCTCAGCCGAGCAGCCGGACGCCTATGTCCTGGCCGCTGACACGGTGGTGGCCGTTGGCCGCCGGGTCCTGCCCAAGGTGGAGACCGAAGCCGAGGGCCGCGCCTGTCTGGAGCTGTTGTCGGGCCGCGCCCACAAGGTGCTAACCGCCGTTGCCGTTCAGGCTCCCGACGGCCGCGCCGTTAGCCGGCTGGTGGAGAGCCGCCTGCACGTCAAGCGTCTGACTCCCGCCGAGATATCAGCCTACCTCGCCTCGGGCGAGGGGATCGGCAAGGCCGGCGGCTATGCGATCCAAGGACGGGCCGGCGCCTTCGTCATGTCCCTGCAGGGTTCCTATCCCGCGGTCGTGGGCCTGCCGCTCTATGAGACGCTCAACCTGCTGACCGGCCTGGGTTATGTGACGCCATGAGCGCGCGGAAACTCTATCTGGACCGGGCTATCGGTGAGACGCGCGGCGTCGTCACCTTGGACGGTGCGCCGGAACGTCTGCTGATCGTGCGCGACGGCGACGGCCCCCTGACCCAGCTCGGCGCGCGGCTGGTGGGCCGGGTGCGCAAGGTGGAGCCGGCCTTCGCCTCGGCCTTCATCGATCTCGGCGGCGTCGAGGCCCTGATGGCCTTCAAGCCCGACGCGCGACCCGTCGAGGGCCAGGCCATCGAGGTGGAGATCCGCAGCGAGCCCCGTGACGGCAAGCTGGCCACCGTGCGGTTGATCGGCCCGGCCGAGGGCAAACCGCGCCTGCTGACCGCCGCCCCGGACATCGCCGAACAGCTCAGCTTCCTCGCCCGCGACACCCCGATCATCGAGGGCCGCCAGGCCCGCGCCATGGCCGACGCGGCCGAGGCCGAGGCCTTGGAGACGATCCATCCGCTGCCCGGCGGCGGGGATCTGGCCATCGAGCCGACCCGCGCCCTGGTGGCCATCGATGTCGATGTCGGTGAGCGCAAGGGCCAGGACGTCAAGCGCGTCACCCGTCAAGCCAACCACACGGCGCTCGCCGAATCCGCCCGCCTGCTGCGGCTGAAGGGCCTGGGCGGCATCGTTGTGATCGACCTGGTGGGGCGGGGCCATGACGGCAACGCCTTGCTGACGGCGGCCCGCACCGCCTTTTCCCCCGACAATCCCGGCGTCGCCATCGGTCCCGTGGGCCGTTTCGGCACCATGGAGATGACCGTGCCCCGGCGGGGCCGCGCGCTCCGCGACATCCTCGGCGACGGGGCAGGGGGCTTGTCGGACCTGACCCTGGCCCTGCGCCTCATCCGCCGCCTGGAAGCGGCCGCCGCCAGCGACCCCGGCGGGCGCCTGATCGCCACCTGCGCGCCCTCGGTGGCCCAGGCCGCCAAGCCTTACGGCGAAACCCTTGCGGCGCGGATCGGCGCGCGGTTCGTTATCGAGACCAACCCCGACTGGCCCCGAGATCGCCTGGACGTCCGATGACCACCGCCCCCTGTCCCATCTGCAAGAAGCCCGGCTCCACGGAATATCGCCCCTTCTGCTCGCGCCGCTGTTCCGACGTCGACCTGCAGCGCTGGCTGGTGGGGAGCTATGCGATTCCGGTGGAAGCGGACGAGGCCGACAGCCTCCACGACGAGGATGACGGGAATTGATGCTCCTCGCTGGACACCGCCCCGACCCTCTTTTATAGACGCGGCTCCCGCGACGCGGGGCACGGAGCGTGACAGCCTGAAGTGGATACCGGTTCAGGCGACCGTCGCGCTCCAACTAAGAATTCCGAGCCTTTTTCTTCGGAAAAGGCTCCGGGCCTGGGTAGCTCAGTTGGTAGAGCAGTGGATTGAAAATCCACGTGTCGGTGGTTCGAATCCGCCCCCAGGCACCACCTCCCTCAGAACATCATTCCGCAGCCTTCAACGCCTTGTAGGCCTTGAAGATGACGCCGCATCGTCGCAGAGGTCCCTTCAGGAGACCTGACGACCATGGACGACGACTTCCGCAAGGCCGCGCTGGACTATCACCGCCTTCCCCGACCGGGAAAGCTGTCGGTGGAGCCCACCAAGCGCATGGACACTCAGCGCGACCTGGCGCTGGCCTATTCCCCCGGCGTGGCGGCGGCCTGCGAGGCGATCGTCGCCGATCCCGCGGCGGCCGACGAGCTGACCGCGCGGGCCAACCTGGTGGCGGTGATCTCCAACGGCACCGCGGTGCTCGGCCTCGGCAATATCGGGCCGCTGGCCAGCAAGCCGGTGATGGAGGGCAAGGCCGTGCTCTTCAAGAAGTTCGCCGGCATCGACGTCTTCGACCTGGAGATCGACGCCCTGGATCCCGACCGCTTCGTCGACATCGTCGCCTCCCTGGAGCCGACCTTCGGCGGCATCAACCTGGAAGACATCAAGGCGCCGGAGTGCTTCGCCATCGAGCGGGCCCTGCGCGCGCGAATGAACATCCCGGTCTTCCATGACGACCAGCACGGCACCGCCATCGTCTGCGCCGCCGCGGTGCGCAACGCCCTGGTGCTGCAGGGCAAGGTGCTCGCCGACATCAAGCTGGTGACCTCCGGCGCCGGCGCCGCGGCCCTAGCCTGTGTCGACCTGCTGGTCCTGATGGGGTTGAAGCCGGAGAACGTCACCCTGACCGACATCAAGGGCGTGGTTTATGAGGGCCGTGAGCCCGACATGCCCCCCAACATGGCCGCCTACGCGCGCGCGACCGACGCCCGCACGCTGCCGGAGGTGCTGGCCGGCGCCGACGTCTTCCTAGGGCTCTCGGCGCCTCGGGTGCTCAGGGCGGAATGGCTGCCGCTGCTGGCCGAGAACCCCTTGATCCTGGCCATGGCCAATCCCGAGCCCGAGATCCTGCCCGAGCTGGTGGCCGCGGCCCGCCCCGACGCCATTGTGGCCACCGGACGCAGCGACTACCCCAACCAGGTCAACAACCTGCTCTGCTTCCCCTTCGTCTTCCGCGGCGCCCTGGACGTCGGCGCCAGCGTGATCAACGAGGCCATGAAGCTGGCCGCCGTCGAGGCTATCGCCTCGCTGGCCCGCGCCGAAGCCTCCGAGGTGGTGGCCGCCGCCTATGGCGGATCGGCGCCGCTGTTCGGGCGCGACTACATCATCCCCAAGCCTTTCGACCCGCGCCTGATCCTGCAGATCGCGCCGGCCGTGGCCAAGGCGGCCATGGAGACCGGGGTCGCCCGGCGACCCATCGCCGACTTCGCCGCCTACCGCACCGAGCTGGAGCGCTTCGTCTATCGATCCGGCCAGCTGATGCGGCCGATCTTCGACGCCGCCCGCAAGGCCATGAAGAAGGTCGCCTATGCCGAGGGCGAGGACGACCGCGTCCTGCGCGCCGTGCAGACGGTGGTGGACGAGGGGCTGGCCCGGCCGGTCCTGGTAGGCCGTCGCGAGGTGATCCTGGCCCGCATCGCGGCGCTAGGGCTGCGCATGAAGCTGGATGCGCACATCGAGATCCTCGATCCCAACCAGGATCATGAAATCCTCGCGCCCCTGATCGCCCGCTATCAGGGCCTGGTCAGCCGTCGGGGCGCGCCGCCGGCCGCCGCCGCGCGCCGGGTGGAGCGTCGCCCCACCGTCACCGCCGCCATGCTGCTGGAGAGCGGCTATGTCGATGCCGCCCTCTGCGGCGGCTCCGGCGACTGGTGGCAGCACATGACCTATGTCATGCCGATCATCGAGCGCCGGCCCGGCATCGACCGCATCCATGCGCTGTCGGCCCTGATCACCCGCGAGGGCGTGCTGTTCATCTGCGACACGCACATGAACCCCGATCCCAACGCCGAGCAGATCGCCGAGATGACCCGGCTGGCCGCCGACACGGTGCGCGGCTTCGGCATCGAGCCCAAGGCGGCGTTGCTCTCCCATTCCAGCTTCGGGGCCTCCAACTCCCCCAGCGCGCGGAAGATGCGCCAGGCGCTGGCCCTGCTGCGCGTCCAGGCGCCGGAGCTGGAGGTGGACGGCGAGATGCACGCCGACGCCGCCCTGCTGGAATATCAGCGCACCCGGCTGGTCAGCGACTCGCGGCTGAAGGGCGCCGCCAACCTGCTGGTCATGCCCAACCTGGACGCCGCCAATATCAGCCTGACCCTGCTCCAGGCCTCAACCAACGCGCTGCTGGTTGGTCCCATGCTGCTAGGGATGTCCAAGCCGGTCCACGTCCTGACCCCCAGCGTCACCGCCCGCGGGATCGTCAACCTGACCGCGCTCGCCGCTGTGGAGGCCAGCACCGGCCGTATGCCCTGACCGAACAATTCGATTGCCTCGCAGAACGCGGTGATCTGTACTGAGAGACGAGGCAGCCGCCCCAAGGAGAGACCCATGCGCCGACCCTTCATGACCATCGAGACGGGAATGACCCTTCAAGAGGACATGGGGCGGAATGCGTACGTTGAACTTGGGAATCCTGGCGCATGTCGACGCCGGTAAGACGAGCCTGACGGAACGGCTGCTCTACGCAGCCGGCGTCATCGACGAGATCGGCAGCGTCGACGGCGGAAACACCCAGACCGACTTCCTCGATCAGGAGCGGCGGCGCGGCATCACCATCAAGGCCGCGGTGGCGTCCTTCGTCGTGGGCGATGTGGCGGTCAATCTGATCGACACGCCTGGCCACCCGGACTTCATCGCCGAGGTGGAGCGCGTGCTGAGCGTGCTGGACGGCGCGGTGCTGGTGGTCTCGGCGGTGGAGGGCGTCCAGGCCCAGACCCGGGTCCTGATGCGCACCCTGCAGAGGCTGGCCATCCCCACTCTGATCTTCATCAACAAGATCGACCGACGCGGCGCCGATCCCGACCGGGTGCTGGCCGCCATCTCCGAGCGTCTGACGCCGGCCATCGCGCCGATGGGCGGGGCAAGCAATGCCGGTGAGAGCCGGGCAGCCTTCATGCCCTTCGGATCCGAGGGTGCTGAACGCCTTTCCGAACGTCTGGCCGAGCAGGACGACACCCTGCTGGCGGCCTATGTCGGCGGCGACGCTGTCTCCTACGGCCGCCTTCGCAAGGCCCTGAAGCGCCAGACGCGGCAGGGGCGGGTGCATCCGGTGTTCCTGGGCTCGGCCATCACCGGCGCGGGGACCGACGAGCTGATGGCCGGGATCACCACCCTGCTGCCGGCCGCGCAGGCCGACGCCGAGGCGCCGGTCTCTGGCACGGTGTTCAAGGTGGAGCGCGGCCCCACGGGTGAGAAGATCGCCTACGCGCGCCTTTTCACCGGCGGCTTGCACGTTCGCGACCGGCTGGACTTCGGCCAGAACAAGAGCGCCAAGCTCACCGCCCTGCAGGTCTTCGATCGCGGACCGGCGGTTCCGAGGGACAGCGCCGCCGCCGGACAGATCGTCAAGCTCTGGGGCCTGGCCGACATCCAGATCGGCGACACCCTCGGAGTCCCGCGAGCCGCTGGTCCGGGCCACCACTTCGCCCCGCCCACCCTGGAGACGGTGATCTATCCCCGCCGCCCCGGGGACGCCCGCGCACTCCACACCGCGCTCACCCAACTCGCCGAACAGGACCCCCTGATCAACCTGCGCCAGGATGACGTGCGCCAGGAACTCTTCGTCTCCCTCTATGGCGAGGTGCAGAAGGAGGTGATCGCCGAGACCCTGGCCCACGACTACGGCGTCGAGGCGGAGTTCCGCGAGACCCGGATGATCTGTGTCGAACGGCCGGTGGGCGTCGGTACGGCCTTCGAGCGCGCGCCCTATCCCTTCATCGCCACCGTCGGCCTGCGGGTGGAGCCGGGGCCGGTGGAGTCTGGCGTCCACTTCCAGCTGGAGGTGGAGTTCGGCTCCCTGCCGCTGTCCTTCCACAAGGCGGTGGAGGAGAGCGTGCGCGAAACCCTGGCCCAGGGCCTGTACGGATGGCGGGTCACCGACTGCAAGGTCACCATGACCCACGGCATCCGCTACCGCGACTGGGCCACCAGCACGCCGTCGGAGCACCGCAATCTAACTCCGCTGGTGCTGATGGCGGCCCTCAAGCAGGCGGGCGTCCAGGTGTGTGAACCGGTCCACCGGTTCGAGCTGGAGATCCCAGCCGATGCGCTTGGCCCCATGCTCCCGGTCCTGGCCCGGCTTGGCGCCGTGCCCGGCGTCCCGGAGATGCGAGGCCCTGCGTGCGGGCTGGAGGGCGAGATCGCCGCCGCCCGCGTCCACGACCTGCAACAGCAGCTGCCGGGCCTGACCCACGGGGAGGGGGTGCTGACGGCGGCCTTCGATCACTACCGCCCGGCCCGCGGCGACATCCCCGCCCGACCGCGCACCGACAACAATCCGCTCAATCGGAAGGACTACCTGACGCGCGTGGCGCGGCGGGGCTGATTTTCTTGACCGTCATGGCCGGGCTTGTCCCGGCCACCCATGATCTCCGAGGGCCAGCAAGTTGCTGTGGCGCGGGCCGCGCGGCCTGCGGCGAGACGGAGATCATGGGTCCCCGGGACAAGCCAGGGGATGACGATGACTGAGGCGCGCATTGCTCAAAACGACATCTCAGGCGCCGCGTTCGCGCCTCCAATCGGAAAGCACTTGAGTGATGTTATGATATAACATAGTGGACTCCGAACTTGCTTCCATGGGTTCCCGCATGCGCGCCAAAACGCTTCTCCTCGCCGCCGTCGCCATGTCCGCTCTCTGCGCCGGCCAGGCCTTCGCCGAGGACGCCGCCAGCCCCACGGTCTCGGAGCTGATCGTTACCGGCGCGCCCTATGCGGTGTCCCTCGACAGCGCCACCACCAGCGTCAACGTCATCACCCAGGCGCAGCTGGCCACCGCCCCGCCGGTGGGCATCGGCGACCTGCTGAACGGCATGCCGGGTCTGCGCTCCACCTCCTACAGCCCCGGCGCCAGCCGCCCGATTATTCGCGGCCTGTCGGGTCCTCGGGTGATGATCCTGCAGAACGGCGTCGGCCTGGTGGACGCCAGTTCGCTATCTCCCGATCATGCCGTGGCGTCCGATCCCGGCGAGGCCTCGCGCATCGAGGTGCTGCGCGGGCCCTCGACCCTGGCCTATGGCGGCTCGGCCATCGGCGGGGTGGTCAATATCCTCGACGAGCGCGTGCCCTCCACACCGGCCACTGGCGGCGCCGACGGCCATATCGCCGCCTCCTACGGTTCGGCGGACGACAGCTACTCTGTTTCGGCGGGACTCAAGGCGGGGACGGGACCCTGGGTCGTGGCCCTGGACGCCGTGCGGCGCGAGAGCGGCGACTACGACAGCCCGGTCAATCCGGTCTCCACGAAGTATGAAGCGGCCAATGGCGTCACCGCCTCGCCCGACCGCGTGGTCCGCAACACTGCCGTCGACCTCACCGCCTATGGGATCGGCGCCTCCTATATCGGTGACACCGGTTTCATCGGCGCCTCAGTCAAGCGCACCGAGACCAGCTATGGCGTGCCCTTCCCTCAGATCGTCAAGGTTGCGGCCTCTCCCGCCGATGCGGTCTACATTGATCTGAAGCAAACCCGTTACGACCTGCGAGGCGAAACTCGCCTCGATCTCGGTCCCTTCGACAAGGCCCGTTTCTCCGTGGGCTATGCCGACTACCAGCACTCGGAGATCGACGTCGCCAGCGGCGCGGTGGGGACCACCTTCCTGTCCAAGGGCGCAGAGGGCCGGGTCGAACTGGTCCAGGCTGAGCGTGACGGCTGGAAGGGCGCGGTGGGCTTCCAGATCCTGAGCCGCGACTTGCAGGCCATCGGCGACGAGGTGTTCATCCCGCCCGTGAACGTCCAGGAGGTCGGCGCCTTCATCCTCCAGCGCCTGGACCGCGACAGCTGGGGCGTGGAGGGTGGCCTGCGGGTCGACACCCGCACCCTGGACGCCGACCTGGCCGGCCGTCCCGCCAGCGCTGCGGCCGCTTCCTACGGGATCAACTGGGCCACGGCCTCCGGTAAGCAGGACTTCACCAACGCCTCGGCCTCGGTGGCCGTCTTCTGGCGCCCGGTGAGCGACTGGTTCCTGGGCCTGAGCCTGGCCCACAACACGCGCGCGCCCACCGAGTTCGAACTGTTCGCCGATGGCCCGCACGGCGGGACCGGCTCCTACGAGATCGGCGACCCCCACCTGAACGCCGAGAAGGTCACCTCGCTGGAGGCCACGCTCCGCTGGACGGGAGCGGGCGGCAAGCTTGAGGCGCACATCTATAGCGCCGACTACAAGGGCTTCATCGACGAGGTCCGCAACGGCGATGTCGTTGCCAACACCGGGGCTTTCGATCCCGCCGGCGAACTGCCGGTGGTCCGCTTCGTCCAGTCGGACGCCAGGTTCTACGGCGGCGAACTGGAAGGGACCTATGACGTGTGGCGGGCCGGCGAGGGCGTTCTGGCCTTGCAGGGGTCCTACGACTACGTCCACGCTCAGACGGACGCCGGGCCGCCCGCGCGTATCCCGCCCTATTCTGTCACCGGACGCGTCGTGTGGACCGCCCCGCGCCTGGAGGGCCAGGTGGAGGTCCGCTATGTCGGCGAGCAGGACCGTATCAGCCCCTTCGAGCTGCCCACCGACGCCTACACCCTGCTCAGCGCCCGGGTCTCCTACCGGCCGCTGGCCGACCAGGACTTCAAGGTCTTCCTGGACGGCCGCAACCTGACCAATGAGGCGGCGCGTGAGCACACCTCCTTCCTGAAGGACATCGCCCCCTTGCCCGGCCGCACCCTTCGCGCGGGTGTCACCTACAGCTTCTAGTCTTGGGGCCACTGTCCCGGTGGTGCAGGGGGCTTTGGCCCGTTTCCAGGAATGCCACCGGAGGCGCCGTCCCCGACTGTGGCCGCTGAGCCATGCCTGGACCCTTCGAACCGCGAGTCGGGCGGACAGCTCTTGACGGTTTGGTTCCAGACTCCCATTTGCCGTCTTGCACGCAGACCTGACCGAAAATCAGGCGTGAGGCCCTCTGGGCTGTTCGGCTACCGTGTTATTTCAAGACCGGTGTTCCGTCGAAAATGCTGCGGTGCAGCATATAAATTCCCTCGCCAGTAGAAAAACGAGCGGGATTACTTGTGGATCACGTTGTGCGGTGCAGCAATACCGTATCTTCCGATGCACCCGTATGGTTGTGCTTGTCGGTAAGCCCCCTTGACGCTTGGAAAAGGGGTTGCCAAAGCACCCCTGCCGCACGTCTAACATAGCGGTAAGACTTCAACTTCCCCTCGGGGCAGGCGAGGTCGCACCCGCCTCCGGAACACGACCGTCGCCAGCTGGCGACACGGGTTACGGGTCGGGCGCAGCGATAGCGGCTCCGTCGTTCTTCTCGTGGTTACGAGCGGGACTGCGGGCAATTTCAATTGGGGTGGAGACGCTCTCGCGCGACGACCCTCGGTCCAAACGTGCTAGACCAATCAGGAACTGGCGACAGATGCTCGACAACAAACGAACGACTCCTTTCATCGCTCTCTTCGGCGCCTTGGTGCTGATGACGAGCGCGCCGGCGTTCGCGCAGGACGCCGCCGCTCCGGCTGCGCCTGCCGCTGACGCCGCCGCCGCGGCTCCCGCCGCTGATGCCGCCGCTGCTCCGGCTGACGCCGCCGCCGCTCCCGCTCCCGCCGCCGATGCTCCGGCCGACCCGCCCCAAATGAAGAACGCTGGCAAGCTCAGCGTCATTCAGATGGCCCTCGACGCCCAAGCGGTCGTTAAGGTCGTCATGATCGGCCTGGTGCTTTGCTCCATCTTCTCGTGGACCCTGCTGGTCACCAAGCTGCTGGAATACGGCGCCCTCAACCGCGCTTCGGACCGCTTCCTTGAAGCGTTCCGCACGGCCAAGTCGATCAACGACATGGGTCGCATCGGCATGTCCGATGAATTCGAAGGCAACCCGCTGGCCGACATGGCCGCCGCGGCTGCTCAAGAAGTCGAACTCTCGCGTCAAGCCGGCCTGGCTGTGACGGGCGCTCACCGCGACTCGGTCATTCACCGTGCGGAAAACGCCGTGGCCGCCGTGCAATCCTCGCTCGGCCGTCGCCTCTCCAGCGGCATGCAGTTCCTGGCCTCCGTCGGTTCGTCCGGTCCGTTCATCGGTCTGTTCGGCACCGTTTACGGGATCATGACCTCCTTCATCGGGATCGCGAACACCAACACGACCAACCTGGCCGTCGTTGCTCCCGGTATCGCCGAAGCCCTGCTGGCCACCGGTATCGGCCTCTTCGCCGCTATCCCGTCGGTTATCTTCTACAACTACTTCCAGACCCGCATCTCCGCTTACGGCGCGCGTACGGAAGGGTTTGTGGCTGAGCTGATGAACGCCATCTCCCGGCAGCTCGACAAAGGGGCGTAAACACCATGGGCGCCAAACTCTCAGGTTCTGGGGGTGGCAGGTACGCCGTGGAAGCGAACAGTGAAATCAATGTGACGCCCTTCGTGGACGTCATGTTGGTCCTCCTGATCATCTTCATGGTGGCGGCTCCCATGGCCGCTGTGACGGTGAAGGTCGCACTTCCCGACGCGGTGGCTAAGCCGTCTACCAACCCTCCTAAGCCGGTCTACATTTCGATCCAGGACTCGGGCCGAATCTTCATTGGGGACTATCCCTCTGAGATCGCCACCCTGGGCGACGACCTGCGGAAGAATATCGGCAACAAGCGTAACCCGGAGAAAGAGCGGATCTTCATCCGCGCCGACAAGAATGTCCTCTATGGGGACTTCATGGGCGTGATGAACCAGCTCCAGGACAACGGGTTTTACAGCGTGGCGCTGATCGGCGAAGACAAGAACTAGGGGTGGAGCATGGCTGAAGACATCACCCACCCCGGGCACAACCCGTTCGATGCGCCGGTCAAAAAGCGCAGCACGGGTGTGACGGTCGCCATCATCGGCTCCGTCATCGTGCACGGCGTGGTCGGCTTTTATCTGTGGAAATCCAAATTCCACTCGGAGTTCAAGGAATACTCGGACGACGTGACGGACGTGGCGATTATCAAGCCCGCGCCGCCCCCGCCGCCGCCGCCTCCGCCTCCGCCGCCGAACACGCCGCCTCCGCCGCCGCCGAAGTTGCAACCGCGTCCTCCGGTCAACGTCCCGGATAACATGCCGACGATCCCCCCTCTGCCGGTTCCGCCGGTCGAGAAGCGGATCGAGGAACCGAAGCCCCCGGCTCCGGCTCCCGTGACGCCTCCGCGTCCCTCGGTCATCAGCAACCCTGACTGGTCGCGTCGCCCCAACGCCGAAGATCTGGCCCGGTACTTCCCGGACCGGGCTCAACGGATGAACGTTGAAGGCCGCGCCACCATCAGCTGCACGGTCACCGCCAAGGGCACGCTCGAGAACTGCTCGGTCGTTTCGGAAGATCCGCCGGACTACGGCTTTGGCGACTCCACCTTGAAGGCTTCCAAGCTCTTCAAGATGAAGCCGAAGACCCTGGACGGCGCCCCGATCGAAGGCGGTACGGTTCGTATCCCCCTTCGTTGGGTTCTGCCGAAGGGCTGAGCCTCCGGGCTCCCCTGCAAAAACGAATTGGCCCCGGAGGTTCGCCTCCGGGGCTTTTTCTTTGCGCTATGCTGGCGCCATGACGACGCGAGATCGGATCGGCGAGGGGGACGAGGACCGGCGGGGCGACCTGCTGTTCATCGGCCTGTTTGCGCTGTTCGCTGGCGGCGTGATCGTCGTCGACATCTTCAGCACGCTGCACGACCGCGCTCGGTTCGGACAGCCGGTGTCCTGGTGGGAGCCGACCGTCTGGGAGGTATCCAGCGGCGTGGTGTTCACCGCCCTGCTGCCGGGGATGCTGTGGCTGGTCCGGCGCTGGCCGCCGCGCCTGGAGCGGCCCTTCACCTGGGTCGCAGTCTACATCGCCGGCGGCCTGGTCTTCTCGCTGTTCCATGTCATCGGCATGGGTCTGCTGCGCAGCGCCGCCTACAGCCTCATCGGCGGCGTCTACCACGCCCTGGGGCCGCTCGGGGACTGGCCCTACGAGCTGCGCAAGGACCTGTTGATCTATGCCGGGACCCTGGCCGGCTATCCCCTCTGGCGGCAGTTCCGCGCCCGCGGCATCCCGATCCACGACACGCCCGATGTCCTGGAGGTGCGCGACGGCGCGCGCCGGGTCTTCGTGCCGGTGGCCGACCTCCTCTGGGTGGAGGCGGCCGGCAACTATGTGGAACTGCACACCCGGGGTGGGGCCGTCCTGCACCGCGCCTCCCTGGCGCAGATGGAGCGACGCCTGGCGGGCTTCGTCCGCATCCACCGCTCGCGCCTGGTCAGCCGCGCCGCCGTCGCCCAGGTGGAGACCAAATCCAGCGGCGATTTCAACCTCCGCCTCACCTCAGGCGAAACCCTGGCCGGGAGCCGGCGATTTAGGGCCGCGCTGCGGTCGTCCGCCGCTTGATCCGGGCGCCGCGCCCGACTAGAACACGCCTTCGCGATGCGCCGCCTTAGCTCAGTTGGTTAGAGCGCCGGTTTGTGGAACCGGAGGTCCTCAGTTCAAGCCTGAGAGGCGGTACCATCGCTGACCCCGCCGATCCGGCGGCGAAACCCCCACAGATTTGTCAATGTTCGTGGTCTGTTCGCCACTCGCGACGCCAGCACGCTCGGCCTGCGGGTCATCATGGTGGCCGACGGGAACGCCGCGCGCCGTGATCAGGACCACAACGCCGCCCTCTACAACGTCTACCGCAGCTTCGGCGACGTGCGGCCCACGGACGAGGTCCTCGACCTGATCAAGGTCGGAGCAACCGTTCCGGCCTGAAGCACAGGACCGCTGCACGGGGCGGCGCGGGTTCTCCTTGTGCGCCTCGACGCCCGCGCTGCGGCCACCACCTCCCGGGGCTGGGGCATGGGAAGGGTGAAAGCGCTTTCATCCGCGCGCAACAAAAAGGGAGGCCCCGTGAGGAGCCTCCCTTCCTGTACGCATACTGGAGGTCTGGTCGGGGCTTAGCGGAAGAGGCTGAGCAGGCCCGACGAAGAGCTGTTGGCGATCGACAGCGCCTGCACGCCAAGCTGTTGCTTGGTCTGCAGCGAGGTCAGTCGCGCGCTTTCCTTGGCCAGGTCGGCGTCGACGAGGTTACCCACACCGGCGTCGATGGAGTCTTGCAGCTTGCTGACGAAGGTCATGTGGGCGCCGAGCGACTTGGAGCCCGTACCCATCTTCGACAGAGCGGTCGAGACGTTGCCGATGGCGGTGCTGACGTCGGTGATCATCTGCGACGCGGCGGTCTGGGTGCCGATCGACGAGGTGGTCGACAGGCCGATGCCCGACAGCGACAGGTCTTGCGCCTGGACGGTGATCTTGGACGTGCCGTCGTCGTTGGCCAGGGCCGCGATGGTGGTGCCGCCGCTCTTGATCATGTTCACCCCGTTGAAGGTGGCGTTCGCGACCGACTTCGTCACTTGGTCACGCAGAGCCTTGAAGTCTTCGTTCAGCGCGCCGCGCGAGGCGGTGTCGAGGCTGGAGTCGGAGGCCGCCAGGGCCTTTTCCTTCATTTGCAGAAGCAGGTCGGACACGGCTTCGCCGCCGGCCATGGCGACGTCCACGGTCGATTGCGAGCGTTGCAGGGAGTCCTTCACGGCGTTCAGCGAGCCGGAGGTCGCACGCTGGTTCTGAGCGATGGCCCAGATGGCGCCGTTGTCCTTGGCGGAAGCGATCTTCTTGCCGGTGTTGATGCGGTTCTGGACCGTCATCAGCTCAGAGCTGGTCTGGTTCAGGTTCTGCAGGGCAACCATGGCCCCGACGTTAGTATTGACGCTATTCGGCATCGTAGATAACCCCACTTTTAGGTTTCGTTCACCGTTTTGGTGACCGCAAGCATTTTTGCTCTGTGACCTTTGTAGTCGGGCAGGGTTCGTGAATCGTTACGCAGAGATTTCCGAGTCATGAATCATGGGAATACTCTCGCTGTTCCTTAATGTTGATTCACCAAGAGTCATAACGAACGGCGACAAGAGTCTCGGGGGCCGGGGGGCTGCGGCCCATGACTCTTGGGCGATTCAGCGTGACTCTGCCTCGCCGGCGAGGGTGCGGCTGTTAAGAACGTCGGTCGGCGGACACGGTCCATTTTGTCGCACCCGCCCGCGAAAATTCTTATCTGAAGCGGGCTAGAGGCCGGAAAAGTCCGCCGGACGCTTCTCGCGGAAAGCCGCCAAGGCCTCCAGATTGGCGGGTCCGCCCTCCAAGCCGTCGAAAACGGCGCTCTCTCTTAGTCTTGCGGCGCGCACGGTTTCGAACCGGGCCGTGATCAGCAGCTGCTTTGTGGCCACCAGCGAGGCGATGGGATTGGGGGCGATCAGGGCCGCGGCCTCCAAGGCGCGGTCCAGCACCTTGCCCGGCGCGCTGACCTCGCGGGCCAGGCCATAGGCGACCGCGGTCGGGGCGTCCACCCAGCGGCCGGTATAGAGGACCTCGGCAGCGTTGGCCCAGCCGATCAGGGCCGGCAGCAGGACGGTGCTTCCGGCCTCGGCGGTCACGCCCAGGGTCACGAAGGGCGCGCGCAGGCGCCCTGTGGGATCGATGAACACCAGGTCGCAATAGGGCAGCATCGTCAGGCCGATGCCGACGCCGAGCCCATTCACCGCGGCGATCAGCGGCTTGGGGAAGCTTTCCAGCGCCTCCATGAACGGGACGAAGCCGTGGCGCTCGCCCTTCGGATAGACCGGGCGGTCGGCCATCTCCGCCAGGTCCTGGCCGGCGCAGAAGGCGCGGCCCTCACCGGTGAGGATCACCACCGCCACGCCTGGATCGTCGGCGGCGTCCATCAGGGCCACCGCGCAGGCGTCATATAGCGCGTCGTTCATGGAGTTGAGCTGGGCTGGGCGGTTCAGGGTCAGGACGCGGATTCGGCCCTCATCGGCGACCTTCAGGACGGGGTCGTTCATGCGTCGATCCTTTCCACCCGCTCGGGATGCCCCGACCAGTTCCAGGCCATGGTCGGCCGCGAGACCCCCAGCATCATGCCGCCGAGGCTGGGGGGGTGCAGCCAGAGCTGGTCGGAGTTCAGGGCCGGGGGCCGAGCCTCGGGCCGGTCGATGGTGATGCCCGCGCCGTGGGCCGCGCAGGCCCGCTCGATGGCGCCCATGTCGGAGGCCTCGCAGAAGCCCATATAGAAGCCGGCGCCCTCGCGGGCCTGATAGCGGCCCAGGGTCTTGTCGGGGGCCGTGGCGGTGATCACCTCGAACCGGTGCAGCTTGCCGGCCTCGAACAGGGTCAGCACCCCTGTATAGCCGAAGGCCTCGGAGGTGATGGTGGTGAAGGTCGCGGGATCCAGGCCGAAGGCGTCGGAGATCTGCTTCACCGCGCCCGCCTGATCAGCGGCCAGCACGGTGGCCTCATAGAGGAAGTCCACCAGACCGGCGGGTTTGCGCTCGGCGGGCTCGGAGATCACGAAGGCGATCGGGGCGTTCTCGATGGTCAGGGTCAGATAGTGCCGCCCATCTTCGGCCCGGTGCGCCGCCCCATGGGCGCGCGCCGTTTCCGCCACCTGGCCCGGATCGGGCGACGCCGCGCCGGCGGCGAACAGGTGCGCGCGGCCGCGCCGCTTCAAGGCGGTCTCCACCGCGCCGGTCCCGTCGGGCTCCAGCAGTTCGATATCCGAGGTCCCCAGCCGCAGGGTCAGCCGTTTGGCCGCCAGGCCGGGCAGGGCGTCGCGCGACACCTCCTGGGCGCCCAGCAAGGCCTTCCACTTGGCGGCGGTGGCTTCGGTGTCGGGGGTGGCCAGCAGGACGCGGTCGATTTCGGTAAGCATGGGGCGAGCTTCCGCCCTCCCAAGCCCGCATGCAAGTTGCCCCAACGGCGCCCTCGCGCGCGCGCCTAGCCGGGGTTAGGGTGCGATCAGGCCTCGTCTCAGAAGGGCCGCCAACCGAGGACACGTAATTCCATGAAGGTCGAACGGCTTGCCCCCGTCGTCACGTCGCTGCTGCCCAGCAACCACCCCTATCTCAACGGGGCCTGGACGCCGCTGCACGAGGAGGTCAACGCCACCGAGCTGGAGGTGATCTCCGGCGCCATCCCCACCGACCTCGACGGCGTCTACCTGCGCAACACCGAGAACCAGGTGCAGCAACCGCTCGGCCGCTTCCATCCCTTCGACGGCGACGGGATGATCCACCAGATCGATTTCAAGAACGGCCAGGCCAGCTACCGCAACCGCTTCGTCCGCACCCGCGGCTTCCAGGCCGAGCAGGAGGCGGCGGGTTCGCTGTGGGGCGGTCTTGCCGATCCCGTCCAGCTGGCCAAACGGCCGGGCTGGGGCGCGCATGGCTCCCTGAAGGACTCGTCCTCCACCGACGTCGTGGTCCACGCCGGCAAGGCGCTCTCGACCTTCTACCAGTGCGGGGAGGGCTACCGCCTCGATCCGCTCACCCTGGAGCAGGAGGGCCTGGAGAGCTGGGTGCCCATCGACGGAATCAGCGCCCACCCCAAGGTGGACGAGGCCACCGGCGAGCTGATGTTCTTCAACTACTCCAAACATGCCCCCTACATGCACTATGGCGTGGTGGGCCCCGACAACCGGCTGAAGACCTATATCCCCATCCCGCTGCCGGGCCCCCGCCTGCCGCACGACATGGCCTTCACCACCAACTACTCGATCCTCAATGACCTGCCGGTGTTCTGGGACGCCAAGCTGCTGGAGCGGAACATCCATGCGGTGCGGCTGCACGAGGGCATCCCCTCGCGCTTTGCCATCGTCCCGCGCCACGGCGGCGAGATCCGCTGGTTCGAGGCCGCGCCGACCTACGTCCTGCACTGGCTGAACGCCTATGAGGAGGGCGACGAGATCATCCTCGACGGCTACTTCCAGGAAGACCCGACCCCGCAGCCCCACAAGGAAGCTCCCCCCGGCTTCGAGCACATGATGGCCTATCTCGACGAGCACAGCTTCAAGCCCAAGCTTCACCGCTGGCGCTTCAACCTGAAGACCGGCGAGACCACCGAGGGCCACCTCGACGACCGCATCCTGGAATTCGGCATGATCAACGCCCGCTATGCCGGGCGGAAGTACCGCTACGCCTATTCCACCGTGGCTGAGGTGGGCTGGTTCCTGTTCCGCGGCTTCGTGAAGCACGACCTGGAGACCGGCGAGAGCAGCCAGTTCATCCTGCCCGAGGGCGTCTATGCCAGCGAGGCGCCCTTCTGCCCGCGCATCGGCGCGGTGGACGAGGATGACGGCTATCTGGTGAGCTTCCTCACCGATGAAAACGCCGGGACCTCGGAGTGCATCCTGCTGGACGCCAAGGACATCGCCGCCGGCCCAGTCTGCCGCATCCGCCTGCCGCACAAGCTGTGCAGCGGCACCCACGCGGTCTGGGCCCCGAGGGATATGTTGGCGGGGGCCTAACCCCCTCCGTCTCCTCGCTCTGCTCGGATCCACCTCCCCCGAAACGCGCTGCGCGCTGGGGGAGGAATAAGGCGCTCTCAATTCCTCCCCCAGGCCGCAGGCCGTATCGGGGGAGGTGGCGCGCGTGTCAGCGCGTGACGGAGGGGGCTAGGCCCTCTCCGCGACAACCTTCTTCGGCGGCATCGGCACGAAGCCCGAGGTGCGGGCCACATAGGCCTCGTAGTCCGGCCGCTTGCGGCGCATGCGCCCCTCGACGGTGGGCACGCCGCTCCACTTGGTGAGCAGGAAGGTGATCAGGATCGGGCCGACGATGGAGAGCGCGCCCACCAGGCCGGTGTCGGCGGCGATCAGATAGAGGCCCCACCAGGTGCAGGCGTCGCCAAAATAGTTGGGATGGCGGGTGTAGCGCCACAGGCCGGTGTCCAGCACCTTGCCGTTGTTGGCCGGGTTGGCCTTGAACGTCATCAGCTGCCAGTCGCCGAGGCTCTCGAAGGCGATGCCGACGACGGCCAGCGCCACGCCAGCCCAGGCGATGGGCCCCAGATCGGTGGTGGCGTGGACCTGGCCCAACTGCACCGGCAGGCAGACCACGAACTGCAGCGGCATCTGCAGAGCGAAGACCAGCAGCAGCGAGGCCTTGGCGTAGCCCCAGCCGCGTTCCAGCTTGGCCTTGCCCATCATGGTGGCGTAGCGGCGGTCGGCGCCGTGCTTGCGCCAGCGCCACAGCAGGTAGATGCCCAGCCGCAGGCCCCAGATGGCGCACAGTCCGGTGAGCAGGGCCGCGTGCGGTCCCCGTCCGCCAGTGATGGCGTAGCTGGTCCAGGCCATGACGACCATGCCCAGCGGCCACCAGCTGTCGATGAAGCTCGGGTCCTGGATGCGGATCGAATAGAGCCACAGCCCGATGAAGAGGGCGATGGAGACCCCGGCGTTCAGCAGCAGCAGTTGGGCGATGTCCATGGGTGTCAGCGTCCGGTGGTGACTTGGGTGGCGGTCAGCATCTTGGCCATGCTGCGTTCCAGGGCTTTGGGGTCGCGGGCCAGGGAGGCGCGCACCTCGATGGCCATGCGGTCGGTGTCCAGTTCGTCGATGCCCCGGCGGATGGCGTTAAGCCCCGCCTTGGCGATGTCGGCGGGGTCTTCCTTGGCCCCGGCCACGTGGGCGGCCATGCGGGTGTCCACCGAGCCGACGATCAGAGCGGTGACGGTGGTCCCCTGGCCGGCCAGTTCAGCGCGGATGCAGGTGGCCGCCGCGCGGCCGGCGAACTTCGACGGGCTGTAGCCGCCCATGGCCGGTACGGCGACCATTCCGCCCGACGACAGTACGTTGCAGATCGCCCCGCCGCCGTTCCTGGCCAGGATGGGCGCGAAGGCGCGGGCGAGCGTCAGGGGCCCGAAATAGTTGACCTCCATCTCGTCGCGGGCGGCGGTCAGATCGGGGGCGGTCATCAGGGTCTGGTTGTGGAAGGCCCCGGCGTTGTTGATCAGGAGCTGGACGTCGCCGCACTGGGCGGCCGCCGCGGCGATCTGGTCGGGCTTGGTGACGTCCAGCTCCAAGGGCACGGCCCGCCCCGGCGCCTCGGCCGCCAGGTGCGCCGCGCTGGCCGCGTCACGGGCGCCGACATAGACCTTGGCCGCTCCGGCGGCGAGCAGGGCGCGCACGAAGGCCTCGCCGATGCCGCGATTGCCGCCGGTGACCAGGGCGACGCTGTCCTTTAGCTCCATGATCCTAGCCGTAGATCAGGTCATCAGGGGTCTTGCGACCCCGCACCAGAACCGTGGCGTCCGGGGCGATGATCCCGCGGCCCCAAGTCTCGGCCATGGGCATCTCGTGGTTCCATTCCCAGACCATGCGCCGCGCGGCGATGCGCCAGGTCCAGTCGCGCTTTTTGAAGTGATCGACGGCGCGGGCCAGGGTCAGGGTGTCGAACTTCTCGCCGTCCTTCTTCAGCCGGGCGAAGGCCAGGATGTGGCTCTCGACATAGGCGTTGTCCCCGTCGAGGGCGATCATGATGTTGGTCGTGGTATGGGTCATGATCCCGCCGCGCGGCAGGATCGGCGCGATGCTGGCGATGTAGTCCGCCGCCGAGCCGCTGAAGGTGCCGCCGTGATCCTCGGTGGCGTCGTCGTGATAGCAGGAGGTCAGCAGGGCGATGTCGGCGCGGTCCACGGCGCGGCAGTAGTTGAACAGCACCTCGGTGATCGCCTGCTTGTCGATCAGGGCCTGGACCTGCGGGTCATGGCTCACAGGGCCACCCGGTCGATCAGGGCGTCCACCCAGGCCGAACGCGGATTGCCGGCCTTCTGGCTCTCCATCACCCCCATGTCGACATAGTCGCGCCAGCCGATGATCAGGTCGCCTTTGAACTCGATCACGCCGGCATAGGGCGCGGCCACCAGGCCGCCGTCCTTGGAGAGGTATTCGTCGACCCCCTCCACGAACAGCCGGTCACCGTTCTCCGCATAGTCGAAGATCCGCCAGCGAACCTCGCTGATCTGGCTCTTGAAGTTCTCCAGGAACTTGCGCGCCTTGATCTTGCCCTTCAGCGGCGGGGCGACGCTGGCGGCGTAGTGCCAGACGATCTCCTCGTGCATGTGGGCCAAAGCCCCATCCACGTCGCCCTTGGACCAAGCGGCGATCAGGGCCTTCATGACCTCCAGCTTGGTGCTCACAGGCCCACCACCAGGCTGACGGTGGTGGTGGTGGAGCCGCCGATGTTCAGGGTCTGGACGGTCTTGGCGCCCTCCACCTGATAGTCGCCCGCCTTGCCGGTCACCTGCTTGTAGGCGTCCAGCGTCATGCGAACCCCGGTGGCGCCCACCGGGTGGCCGCCGCCGATCAGGCCGCCGGAGGGATTGATGGGCAGGCGTCCGCCGATCTCGATGGAGCCGTCCTCCACCGCCTTCCAGGCCTCGCCCGGCGCGGTCAGGCCCAGGTGCTCGATGGCCATGTATTCGGTGGTGGTGAAGCAGTCGTGAGTCTCGACGGCATGGACCTGGCTGAGGTCGTCGATCCCGGCGCGGGCACGGGCCTCGTCGATGGCCCGCTTCACCTGCGGGAAGACATAGGGGCCGCCGGCGCTGGCGCGCACCTTGCGGTCATAGCTGATGGGGGCGGAACGGTGCCCCCAGCCCTTGATCTGCGGCAGGCTTTCCAGGGGCAGGCCACGCTTGTCGGCGTAGTCTTTCGCGGCCTTCTCCGACGCCAGGAACACCACGGCGGACCCGTCGGTCACCTGGCCGCAGTCGTTCTTGCGGATCATCCCCTCGACGACCGGATTGGCCTCGTCGTCGTTGGTGAAGCTCTTGTCGTTGAAGGCCCATTGGCGGGTCTGGGCATTGGGGTTCTTGCGGCCGTTGGCGAAGTTGATCTCCGCGATGCGCATCAGGTGCTCGTACTTCAGGCCCCAGCGTCGATCGTATTCCTCGCCCAGGTCGGAGAAGGCCTTGGGCCACAGATAGGTGGCGTCCTGGAACTCGTGCCCGGCCCAGGCCGCGGCGCCCAGGTTCTGGGCGGCCTGCTGGCCCGAGACATTGCGCATCATCTCCAGGCCGACCACGCAGGCGGTGTCGTAGCGCCCGGCCTCGATCTCGGCGGTGGCCGCCAGGATCGCCACGCTGCCCGAGGCGCAGGCCGCCTCATGGCGCGAGGTGGGCATGCCGTCGAAGTCGGGGTGCACCAGGCCGAAGAACCCGCCCAGCAGACCTTGGCCCGCGAACAGGTCGCCGACGAAGTTGCCGACGTGGCCGGTGTCGATGTCCTTGGGCTCAAGGTCCACGGCGGCGAGACCCTCGCCCACCACCTCGGCGAAGGCGTCGGCGAAGTCCATCTGCTGGCGCGCCCAGTTCTTCGAGAAGTCGCTCTGCCAACCACCCAGAATATAGACCATGTCGTTCTTCCCTTATGGCGCTCTTGTTCGTCGCCGTGCAGCGACAAGAGGCGTCCTCTCGTTTGCTGTCAACGCGTAGGCGGCAGGCTCTTCAGATAGGCGGCGATCAAGGCCACGCCCTCGTCATCCACCACCGAGCGGCCCAGCTCCGGCATCATCACCCCCGGCTCCCTGGACTTCATGCGGTGGAGCAGGATGGAGCTCTCCGGGTGGCCCGGATCGATGTCGAATTCCAGCCCGCCGGCCCCACGCCCGGCCGCCACGGGGCGACGGTGGAAACCCTGCTTGGCGGGATCGTCTTCCTCCAAGTTCAGGAACAGGCCCGAATTGCTCGCCATGCCCTGGGGGTTGTGGCAGTGGCCGCAGTTGCCGTCGAGATAGGCCCGCGCCCGGTCGGCCAGCGGCTCCTTCGCATCGCTCCACACCGCCGTGCGCGGCGCGGCGCGGGGCGCGGGGGCCCCGGTCAGCAGGCCGATCTTCGTCCAGTGGGCCAGCTGGTTCTCAGGCTTGCCCCCATAGGCCAGGTCGCCGTTCAGGTTGCGCGCCTTGGGCCCGATGGGCGCCAGCACACCCGACAGCGAATGGCATTCCTTGCACTGGTTGAAGTTGGGGACCGCATAGTCGATGGCCAGCGGCTGGCCCGCCTTGTCGATCACCGAGACCTCGATCCGTGCGCCCGCACGTTTCAGCACCGCCTTCGTCTGCTCGTCGTTCCAGACATAGGTCAGGGCCACCCAGCCGCTGGCCTTGTGGATCAGCAGCCGGGTCTCGATGAACCGCACATGGTCCACAGGCTTCCGCAGGTCGGCGGGATAGGCGAAGGTCTTCACCAGCGTCGCCCCCACCGGAAAGTCGAAGACGCCGGTTGGCTTGTAGGCCGCCTTGGCGCCCGGCGGCAGGAACAGGAAGCGCGACTTCTCCGCATGGTCGCTGAACAGCGGGGTGTTCAGGGCATAGGGCGTCAGGCCGGCGTTGGCGCTCCGCGCGCCCGGATCGGTGAACAGCCGATAGGCGTCCAGGCTCGGGGCGGGCGTCTCGGCCAGCAGGACGTCCAGCGCCACGGGCGCCGGCCTAGGCGCCGCGCCCAGCATCAGCACCGCCGCCAGCAGCGCGGCGAGCCGCCTCATGAGGCGGGTTTGTCCTGGCCCGCGGGCAGCACCACCGCGGCCCGTTCGGGCAGGCCCGGCGTACCCAGGCTCGGGGTGACCGACGGCTTGGCGGTTTCCACCGCGCCGGGCTTGGCCAGGTTCAGGTTCAGAACCGGACCGTCCTTCAGGTAGAGCCGCGGCGCGGGGCCCTCGATGCCGGGATAGCTGGTGATCCCGTCCCACAGGACCGGCGGCACGGAGCCGCCCATGGCCTGGGCCAGCATCTTGCCGCCGGGCAGGCTGGGCAGCCAGCCGTTGCGGCCCAGCCTGTTGTCGCGGACCACGATGTCCCGGGGCAGAGGATTGTAGGCCTTGTCGTCGAAGCTGCGGCTGAAGGCGATCAGCATGACCGCGCTGGTCTGGTTGCCGGAGATGTCGTTGTCGAACACGTGGACGTCGCGGTTGGCCATCAGCATGACTCCCACCCCCATCGGCACGGCCGCCACGATATTGCCCTTGGGCGCGAAGTTGGCGGTGTCGTTGTCCACCACCTGGTTGCCGTAGATCCGCGTCGAGTGACCGCCCATCACCGGCAGGCCGGGCAGGTCGAACACCAGGATGCCGCCGGTGTTGTGGGTGGCGACATTGTCGTGGACGTCGGCGTCGGTGGAGTTCTCGATCTCGATCCCGGCCACGTTGAACTCGGCGCGGCTGTTGCGAACGATGATGTTCTTGGACTGGCCCACATAGATGCCGGCGTCCGACGCCCCTCGCACCGTCACCTTGTCGATCAGCACGTTCGTGGAGGCCACCGGATAGACGCCGTAGGCGCCGTTGGTCTCCTTGGGTCCGCCGGTCCATTCGACGGTCAGGGCTACGAAGCTGATGCGGTCGGCGCCCTTGGACTTCACCCCGTCGCCCTTGGTGTCTTGCATCGTCAGGTCGCGGATGGTGACCCCGTCGGAGGTGACCAGCAGGCCCTCGCCCGCGCTCTTCTGGCCCGCGAAGGACAAGATGGTCTTGCCCTGACCGGCGCCGGCCACCGTGACGTTGTCGACGTCGAGGGAGAGGCCGTCGGTGAAGTCGAACTTCCCGGCGCCGAGGCTCACCACGTCGCCCGGCTTGGCGTCCAGCAGGGCGGTCTGCAGACGCTCCTGGGCGTCAGGGCCCGCGGCGACGTCGAGCGTCTTGGCCTGGGCGGTGGAGGCCAGCAGGACGGCGGCCAGGGCAGCCCCCCAGATCGTCGCGTTCGAATAGGCCATGCCTTGCTCCTCCACCCGGCAGCGCTCTCAGGGGCGCCGCTCCGTTGGGTACGGACAATGGGGCAAGTTGGATGAGTTGTCAGGCGTGACGCTGGGGAACTCGGGGCCGGCCCGTTGGGGCCGCAACGGCGCTCATCGGCCGGCTGAACAAGATGAACTTGCGGGGACGACACGCCCCATGTGTAGTTTTCGGAGCAGGCGTCCGATCAGCGGCGCGGGGAGTGGATCGTTGTGCCTGACGCCGAGATGAATTTCTTCGCTAAGCCGCAACGGCTGGTGAAGATCAACAGCCGGCGGCGCATGAACATCTGGCGCTCCGGAAAAGGCTCGCCGACCGTGGTCCTCGCCCCAGGATTCATGGCTTTGACCTCTGACTGGTCTCGGGTGCAGCCGACGCTGGCGCGCGCCACACAGGTCGTTTCCTATGATCATGCGGGCCAAGGATTCAGCGATCCGGCGCCGCTGCCCCGCAGCCCGGCGCGGAAAGCCGCCGATCTCAAGGCCATGCTGGCGGCAAGCGGCGTCGAACCCCCTTACGTGCTGGTCGGCCTGTCCATGGGCAGCTTTGAAGTCCGCCACTTCGCGCACCTGTATCCCGAAGAGGTCGTCGGAATGGTGCTCGTAGACCCGTCCTTCGACGACATGGCGGAGCGGCTTCTCAAGGTGACGCCCAGCGATCAGGCTTGGGTCGAAAGCCCGGTCGACCATTTCAAGCGCTGCGAAGGCGCCGCGAAGGCCGGAGACTTGCGGCCGGGCACGGAGGCCTACTCCGCCTGCGTGTTTCCACCGCAGCCCGACCTCTCCGATGCGCTCAACGCCGTGTACCATGACATGTCGAAACGGGCTTCCTACTGGCGCGCGCTGGTCTCGGAGTTCTCCACCGCGGCCCGTGACAGAGCTGACGGGTCCTTAGGCGACAGGCCGCTGATCGTCCTCTCCGCCGGAGCCCGGGAACCGCCGTCTCTTCCGCCGGAGGAAATCGAAGCCGTCGGGCGCCTCTATGCGCAGGCGCACGAGCAGTTAGCCGCGCTGTCGACGCGTGGCGTGCGTCGTGTCGTTGCCGACAGCAAACATGCCATCCAGTGGGATCGGCCGCAGGCTGTCATAGACGCCGTGATGGAGGTCATCGCCATTGCCCAAGGCGGTCTCGCTTAGTCGAAACTCAGCACCAGTCGCCGCTGACCTTCCAGGGGACCATCCTGCTCGATCCGCGCGCCCTCCAGAGTGACCGCGCGGGTCTCGTGGGCGGGGAGCAACAGGGTCAGGTTCGCCTGGCTCGGAGGCGTGGGGCCGGCGCGGGCCACCCGCACGCTGATCGCGGTCGCGGTGGTTTCCACCGCCAGACGCCAGAACCCGTGCGCGCCACTCGCCGTCTCGCCGTCGTCCTCGAAGCACTCGGCCTCGAACCGGCCGTCGCCCGCATAGGGAAAGACCCAGAAGGCGCGTTCGTCGGCGCGGTGGGCGAAGTGTTGCTGGGCGATGTTCAGCGGAATGGCGCTGCCTTCGCGCACCAGCAGGGGCGGGGTCTCCCAGGGGGCGGGGAGGGTGACGATGGTCCCACCCTCGAACCGGGTCCCGGTCCAGGCGTCGAACCAGTTGCAGCCGGCGGGCAGATAGACCGTTCGCTCGGTCTGGCCCGGCTCCACCACCAGGGGGACCAGCAGGGACGGCCCCAGCAGCATCTCGTCGTTTTCGGCCAGGCAGGCGGGATCGCTAGGGAAGTCGTGGAAGGTGGGCCGGGTGATGGGTGCGAAGTCGCGGTGGTGGCGCCAGACCAGGTCGTACAGGTAGGGCATCAGGCGATAGCGCAGGGCGATCAGGGCGCGGATCGCCGGGGTTGCTTCGGCATGCATCCAGGGCTCGTTGGCCGTGCCGTCGTCGTTCCACGAGTGGATGGAGAAGCGCGGCATGAAGACGCCCGCCGCCACCCAGCGCGCCAGCAGCTCGGCGTCCGGCGCGGGGCCTGCGAACCCACCGATGTCGTGGCCGGAATTGGAGACGCCCGACAGCGCCAGGCCCAGCCCCATCTTCAGATTGAACTTCAGCGTCTCAAAGCTGGTGGCGTTGTCCCCCGACCAGGTCTGGACGTAGCGCTGCATCCCCGCCGATCCGGCCCGCGAGACCAGGTAGGGCCGGGCCTCCGGCACATGGGCCCGCTGCGCCTCCGCCGAGGCCCGCATCATCATCAGGGTCTGTAGCGGCTTGGCCTCCTGGGCCGGGCGGGGATGACCGAACATCGCGGCCTGGGCGCGGGGCGAGGTGATCTCGAACTCGTTGTTGTCGTTCCAGGTGGCGGCCACGCCATAGTCCAGCAGGGCGGTGGTCACCTGGCCCTTCCACCAGTCGAGGGTTGCCGGATTGGTGAAGTCGAGATAGGCGCCGACCCCGTCCCAGAACTGCATCATGGCAGGGCGGCCAGAGGCGTCGCCGATCAACAGGCCGCGCGCCTGGGCCTCACCGAACAGCGGATGGTCGGCGAGCAGCACCGGCTTGATATTGGCCACCAGCCGCACGCCCGCCTCCCGGTAGCTGGCCACGAAGGCCGCGGGGTCGGGGAACTTCTCGCGGTTCCAGTGGAAGACGTAGCGGCGTGGCCCGATGGAGGTGTAGCCCGACGACAGGTGGAAGCTGTCGCAGAGGATGTCGTGGGCCTCGCAGGCCGCCAGGAACTCCGCCATCCGCGCCTGGGCGTCCGGGGCGTCGGTATAGCTCATGGTCGAGCCGGAATAGCCCAGGCCCCAGCGCGGCAGGAAGGCGGGCCGGCCGGTCAGCCAGGTGAAGCGCCGGGTCACCTCGGCCACGCTCGGCCCCGCGATCACGTAGTAGTCCAGGTCGCCGGCCTCGGCGACGAAGCTGCGGTAGCGGCCGTGATAGTTGCTGCGCTCCTGGCCGAAGTCGAAGCTGCAGTCGGCCAGCGTGTCGTAGAAGATCCCGAAGGCCGCCGCCGGCTGACCGGCCAGCGTGATGTAGAACGGGATGTGCTTGTACAGCGGGTCGCTGGTGGCGGCGCTATAGCCCATGGCGTCGACATTGGTCAGGCGGAAGCGGCGGCCCGCCCGGTCCATGGCGCCGGACCGTTCCCCCAGGCCATAGAACCGCTCGCTGGGCGCCAGGACCAGGTAGTGGTGGGTCTTCTCGTCCCACCAGCCGAGGTTATAGGCCTGGGTCGGCCGATCCTTGGCCACCTGCCGCCAGCTCCCGTCGGCCAGCTTCATGTCCCAGCGGCAGACGAAACCCGTCAGCCTGACGGTCAGGCGCAGGGCGGCGGTCTCGATCACCAGCCGGTCGTCGCTTTCCGTCAGCTCGAAGGCCGGCGCGGAGAAGCCCGCCATATCGAACCGGTCGCGGCCCTCCAGCGCGACGTCGGCCTGGCCCGGCGCGATGGCCCAGGTGCGCGACATGGTGAGCTCGCCGGTAGGCGCCAACAGCACCCGGATGATCTCCGGCTCCAGGACGAACAGGTGGACCGCCGCGCCATTCTCGGCGCGCAGCGTCAGGCGCGGACCTTCGCGCTCGGCGAGGTTGAAGCGGGGCGGGGCGTCGAGACTGACGGTCACCCCCTAGTCTCCTTCACCAGTTCCACATGGTTCCGTCTTCGAGACGGGCCACTGGCAGCTGCTTGGGGTCGTAGGGATATTTGGCGGCCAGGGCTTCATCGATATCCACCCCATGTCCGGGCGCCTCGCCGGGGAACAGCAGGCCCGCCTCGAAGCTGTAGGCGTGAGGGAACACCGCGTCGGTCTCAGGCGTGTGACGCATATATTCCTGGATGCCGAAATTGGGGACCCAGGTGTCGAAGTGCAGGGCCGCCCCCATGGTCACCGGCGACAGGTCGGTTGCCCCGTGGCAGCCGGTGCGCACCTGCCAGACTGCGGCGAAGTCGGCGATCCGCCGCAGATGGGTGACCCCACCCGCGCCGACGATGGTGGTGCGGATGTAGTCGATCAGCTGTTCCTGGATCAGGTCCTTGCAGTCCCAGAGGGTGTTGAAGATCTCCCCCACCGCCAGCGGTGTGGTGGTGTGCTGGCGGATCAGCCGGAAGCTCTCCTGGTTCTCGGCGGGGGTCAGGTCCTCCAGCCAGAACAGCCGGTAGGGCTCCAGCGACTTGCCCAGTTGCGCCGACTCCAGTGGCGTCAGCCGGTGGTGGGCGTCGTGCAACAGGTGGGGGTCGAAGCCGTGCTTGTCCCGCAGGGCCTCGAACAGCTTGGGGGTATGGGCGAGGTACTTCGACGTCGACCAGATGGTCTCGGTGGGCAGGGCGGCGTCGGCCGGCTCATAGAACATGTCGCCGCGTCCGACCCCGTAGGCCTTGTCGACGCCGGGAATGCCTGACTGGGCGCGGATGGCCTTGTAGCCCATCTCGATATAGCGCCCGACCTCGTCCACCGTATGGGCGATGTCGGTCCCGTTGGCGTGGCCATAGACCATCACTCCCTCGCGGCTCTTGCCCCCCAGCAGGTCGTAGAGCGGGCAGCCCAGGGCCTTGGCCTTGATGTCCCACAGGGCCACGTCCACGGCGGCGATGGCCCGCATGGTCACCGGCCCCCGCCGCCAGTAGGCGCCGCGATAGAGGTACTGCCAGATGTCCTCGATCCGCCGGGCGTCGCGGCCGATCAGGACGGGGATGACGTGCTCCTCCAGATAGGCGACCACCGCCTTCTCGCGCCCGTTCAGGGTGGCGTCGCCGATCCCATAGACGCCCTGGTCGGTCTCGATCTTCAGGGTGACGAAGTTGCGCCCCGGACAGGTGACGATCACGCGTGCGGAAGTGATGATCATGGCGGGGCGCTCCTTCAAGTCAGCGGGCGTCGGCAACACACCAGTTGTAGACGCATCGGTCGAGCCCGATGGCGATCTCCAGCACCAGGACCGCCACCTCGCGCACCTCGCCGCCCTTGGTGGGGAAGCGGGCGGCTTGCGGGAAATCGGTGCGCCGGGAGATGGAGCAGACCTCCATCCACTTGTCGCCGTTGTCGACCTCCACATCCATGGTCACCTGGGAATAGGCGGGCAGCCGGTCGGACGCCACGATGCGCGTGGGCAGGCGCACCATGGCCTCGATCATGCGGCGCACCGGCTCCAGGCTGGCGGCGTGGTAGTCGTTGGCGGTGTCGACCGTGTAGGCGCACTGGAATTCCATCTGCCAGAACTCCTTGAGCCGCATGTGCTTGCTGACCTGGTCCTGCTCGCGGCGGAACGACTTGCCGGACTGCCACACGCAGAGCGGCATGCGCACCTTGGCGTGGCTGTTCAGCAGGTGCTGCATATAGGCGTAGGTCGAGGGCGTGGTCTCCGGACGCAGGACCAGCTGGCCGTCGTGCTCGCCCAGCCGCTCGACGAAGAAGATGTCCTCGGGCCCATAGGCCGCCGACACCAGCTCGCGCGGCGTCAGCTGCGGCGCCTCCACCCGGCGGATGTCCCAGGCGGGGTTGGCTGTCGTCAGGAAGGCTGCGACCTCGGCGGCGAAGTGGGCCGCCATCATGTCGCGCAGACGGATCTCACGGTCGGTCCAGTGGACCAACCCATTGGATTGGTAGAGGGAAAGCACGGCGGCTCCTCCAGATAGATTTGGGAATGTCAGGCGGTTGTTTCACGTCCCCGGATCGCCCAGGAACGGCTGCGCCTGATCCCGCGGTCTATCCGAAGACGCGCAGACCTCGGCCGCCGCGGGCGTTCAGCACGCTCCGCAAGTCGGTCATTGCAACAGGGACGGTCGAGGTGGCCATGGCGGCGCTTTAGGCGTCGAGCGCGCGCGGGTCAACCGCACGCGCTCGCAGGCCGGGTCCTAGTAGGTGTGGATGTTGGTGTCGGGCAGACCCAGGATCCGCTTGGAGATGATGTTGTTCTGGATCTCGTAGGATCCGCCCGCGATGGTTCCTGACTTCACCCGCAGGAAGGCCCGTGCGGCCGCCAGCTCCTCGGCGCTGAACTCGTCGCCGGCCCAGGCCAGGCCGTTATAGCCCATGGCCTCCACCACCATCTCGGCGTGGTTCACATTGATGCTCGACGAGGCGTTCTTCATGATCGAGGTCGCTGCGGACGGCCCGTTCTGATTGCGCGCCTCCAAGGCGACCCGGGCATTGGTGAGCTGATAGGCCCGGGCGTTCATGTCCTGCTCGATCAGCCGGGTGCGGAAGTCGCGGTCGGCCAGCCGGCCGCTTTCGTCGACGCCGATGTACGTCTTGGCGATTTCCCGCAGCGCCGCCGGATTGCTTCGCGCCGGCGCGCCGCCGCCCCCCGACAGGCCGTTGCGCTCGTGCTGCAGCAGCCGTTTGCCCACCGTCCAGCCGCCGTTCAGTGGCCCCACCAGGTTCTCCTTGGGCACCTTCACATCGGTGAAGAAGGTCTCGCAGAACGGCGAGGACCCGGAGATCAGCAGGATCGGCCGCGGCTCGACTCCGGGCGTCTTCATGTCGATCAGCAGGAAGCTGATCCCCTCATGCTTCTTGCTGGGATCGGTCCGCGTCAGGCAAAAGCACCAGTCGGCGTACTGCGCGCCAGAAGTCCATATTTTTGAACCATTTACGAGGAAATGATCACCCTTATCGACAGCTTTCGTCTGCAGGCTCGCGAGGTCCGATCCAGAGCCCGGCTCGGAATAGCCCTGGCACCAGCGCAGCTCGCCGCGGACGATGGGCGGGATGTGACGCTGCTTCTGTTCCTCGGTGCCGTACTCCAGCAGGGTGGGGCCGAACATCATCACCCCCATGCCGCCGATGGGGTTCCAGGCGCCGACGGCGGCCATCTCCTCGCGCAGCACACGGGCCTCGGAACTGTTCAGGCCGCCGCCGCCGTATTCCGACGGCCAGGTGGGAACGCCCCAACCCTTGGCGCCCATGGCCTCCTTCCAGAGCTTATAGTCGCCCTCGACGGGGACCGGCGCCTCGGCGGCTGCGATGTCGCTGCGGTTCTTCAGGGACGGGGGGAAGTTCTCCGCCAGCCAGGTCTTGGCCTGGGCGCGGAAGGCGTCGAGATCGGCGCCGCCAAAATCAGCCATGGTCGTTTCCCTAAATGTCTTTGCGCCTGCGTGGTCGAGCCCGCCCGCTTATCGCGACATGAGACTGCCGTGGCGGCAGCCTGTCAACGGCGCGATCAGGGCCGCGTGACCTCGTCCACCGCCTCGATCCAGTGACGCACGGGGGCGGTGGAGTCCGGCGCCAGGTGCATCCAGCAGCCGATATTGGCGGTGTAAATGGCGGCCGGCTGACGGGCGTTGAGATTGGCCAGCTTGGCGGCCTTCAGCTTGCCCGACATCTCCGGCTGCAGCAGCGAATAGGCGCCGGCCGAGCCGCAGCAGATATGGCTGTCGGCCACCGGCTGGGGTTCGTAGCCGAGAGAGCGCAGCAGCGTCCCGATCCGCCCGGTCAGGCGCAGGCCGTGCTGCAGGGTGCAGGGCTCGTGGACGGCGATGCGGGGTTCGGTCGGCGCGCGGCGTGCCTCGAGGTCGGCTGTCGACAGCACCTGGATCGGATCGCGCACCAGGGACGCCACGACGCGGGCCTTCTCCGCATAGGCCGGGTCGTCGCGCAGGACGTCGGGATAGTCCCTGATGAAGGCCGCGCAGCCGCTGGAATTGACCACCAGGGCTTCCGCGCCCGCCTCGATGTCGGGCCACCAGGCGTCGATATTGGCCCGTGCGGCGTCGGCGCCCTCGTGCGGCGCGTCGAGGTGGAAGCTGACCGCGCCGCAGCAGCCGGCCTTCGGGGCTTCGATCAGGCTCACGCCAAGGCGGTCGAAGACACGGGCGGTGACGGCGTTGAAGTGCGGGGCCGCGGCGGCCTGGGCGCAACCGGTGAGCATCAGCATCCGGCGGACATGGCGCGGGCCCGGGCGGGGCCCGGCCTCGATGCGCGGCGTGACCTTGGCCTTCAGGGTCTTCGGCAATAGCGGGCGCACAAGGCGGCCCACGGTAAGCGCCGGGCCCAGCAGGGCGGCGGATCGGGTCACGCGGCGGATCACGGTCCGGACCAGCCGCTCGGTCCAGGGGCGGCCGACCTGCTCCACCACCGCCTCGCGGCCGATATCGTAGAGCCGGTGGTACTGGACGCCCGACGGGCAAGTGGTCTCGCAGGCCCGGCAGCTCAGGCAGCGGTCGAGGTGTTTGAGCGTCGTCTGGCTGACCGGCTGGCCTTCGAGCGCCTGCTTCAGCAGGTAGATGCGGCCGCGCGGCCCATCCAGCTCGTCGCCGGTGATCTGGTAGGTGGGGCAGGTGGCGTTGCACATGCCGCAATGGACGCAGGCGCGCAGGGCCTGGGCGGCGATGTCGCCGCCGCTGGTCCCGGCCAGAGGCCCCTGGATGACCGTCTTCATCTAGAGCCCCCCATACATGGCGCTGGGGTTGAATATCCCCGCCGGATCCAGCGCCGCCTTCACCCGCCGATGCAGGTTGAAGACACCGGGCGCAAGCGGCTGGAAAACCTCGCCGTTCGGCGCCTGGCCCCGGAACAGTGTGGCGTGGCCGCCGAGCTGCGCGGCCCGCTCCCAGACCCCCGGATCAACCGCGTCGGCGGTGAGCCAGCGCTGGCCGCCGGCCCAGTCCCAGGCAGTGGTCGCAAAGCCCTCCGCCGAGCCTGTCGGCGGCAGGGACACACGCCACAGCACCGGCGCCCCGAACACGGGATGGGTCATGTGCCGGATGGCGTCCCAGGTCTCCAGCGCTTCATCCTCGCCGCCGAGCTCGGCCTTGGTCGCCGCCACCCCGGCCTCGCCACCGGAGAGCCGCAGGTGTAGGCGGGCCCCGTCGTGGAAGGCGCCGGACAGGGGCAGGGGGCGGCCCATCAGGCCGGTGACCCAGGTCCGGGCCGCCTCGCCCACCATCTCGAAGACCAAGGCCCGTTCGACGCGTGGCCGGGGCGTCACGCGCAGGGACACTTCCAGGATCGGCCCGAAACAGCCCAGCGACCCGGCCATCAGCCGGAAGGCGTCGAAACCGGCGACGTTCTTGAACACCGTGCCGCCGAACCGCAGAACCTCGCCCTGCGGGTTCATCAGCCGGGCGCCCAGCACATAGTCCCGCAGAGGGCCAACGAAGGGCCTCCGGGGGCCGGACATGCCCGTGGCCACCGCGCCGCCCAAGGTGCCGGCTACCCCAAACACCGGGGGTTCGAAGGCC
This sequence comes from Phenylobacterium glaciei, assembly GCF_016772415.1. Lineage (NCBI taxonomy): Bacteria > Pseudomonadati > Pseudomonadota > Alphaproteobacteria > Caulobacterales > Caulobacteraceae > Phenylobacterium > Phenylobacterium glaciei. Next base: position 2,739,742 of record NZ_JAGSGD010000001.1, on the reverse strand, counting down.
AGCATCTGGTTCTCGCCCGCCAGCAGGGCCTCGATCTCGGCGACCGGTGTCCCGCATCGCGCCGTGATCACCAGCTCGCTGGGGTCGTAGTCCACAACGCCCCGATGCCCGGCCAAGGAAAGCGCCTCGCCCTGGACCGGACGGCCATAGAAGGCCCGCGTCCCGCCGCCCTCCAGGCGAAGGGGGCCCCCGGCGCGCACGCGCTCGGCGATGGCTTCGGTAAGGTCAGAACCGGGGGAGGTGTGCAAACGGCAGTTCCCCATGGTGGATGTGCATGCCGCCGAACTCCGCGCAGCGGGCGAGCGTCGGGATCGCCTTGCCGGGATTGAGCAGGCCCTTGGGATCGAAGGCGGCCTTCAGGGCGTGGAAGGCGTCGATCTCGCTGCCGCTGAACTGCACGCACATCTGGTTGATCTTCTCGCGCCCCACCCCGTGCTCGCCGGTGATGGTGCCGCCCACCGAGACGCACAGCTCCAGGATCGCCCCGCCCAGGGCCTCGGCGGCGTCCTGGTCGCCCTCCTTGGCCGCGTCGTAGAGGATCAGCGGGTGCAGGTTGCCGTCCCCGGCGTGGAAGACATTGGCCACCGCCAGCCCATGGACCTCCGACAGCCGGGTGATCTCGGTGAGCACATTGGGCAGGGCACGCCTGGGGATCGTGCCGTCCATGCAGTAATAGTCCGGCGCGATCCGCCCCACGGCGGGAAAGGCGCCCTTGCGCCCGGCCCAGAACCGCTTGCGCTCGTCCTCGTCGCGGGCCAGCCGCACCTCGGTCGCGCCGCACGAAGACAGCAGGGCCGAAACCCGGGCGATCTCCTCGGCCACGTCGGGGGCGGCGCCGTCCAGTTCGCACAGCAGGATGGCCGCGGCGTTCTTGGGATAGCCTGCCAGGGCGAAGTCCTCGGCCGCGCGCAGGGCCGGGCCGTCCATCATCTCCAGTCCCGCAGGGATGACCCCCTCGGCGATGATCTCGGCCACCGCTTGCGCTGCGACCGCCACGTCGTCGAAGGCCGCCAGCAGCACCTGGGTGGTCTCGGGCAGGGGCGTCAGCTTGACGGTGATCTCGGTGACGATCCCCAGCAGGCCCTCGGACCCGGTCATCAGGGCCATGAGGTCGAAGCCCGGCGCGTCGTAGGCGTCCGAGCCCAGGTGCAGCACCTCACCCTCCAGGGTCACCATCTCCAGCTTCAGCAGGTTGTGCACCGTCAGGCCGTACTTCAGGCAGTGAACCCCTCCGGCGTTCTCCGCGACATTGCCGCCGATCGAGCAGGCGATCTGGGAAGAAGGGTCGGGGGCGTAGAAGAGGCCAAGGTGCGCCACGGCCTCGGAGATCGCCAGGTTACGCACGCCGGGCTGGACGCGCGCGGTCCGCGCCAGGGCGTCGATCTCCAGGATCGCGCTGAACTTGGCCAGGCTGAGCAGCACGCAGCCGGGATAGGGCAGGGCGCCGCCCGACAGTCCCGTGCCCGCGCCGCGCGCCACCACCGGCGCGCCCAATTCCCAACAGACCCGCAGGATCGCCTGCACCTGCTCCACCGTCTCGGGCAGGGCCACAACCGCGGGCAGGGAGCGGTAGGCGGCCAGGCCATCGGTCTCGTAGGGCCGCAGGGCCTCAGCTTGCGTCTTCAGGTTCTCGGGCGGCAACAGGGGCTTGAGCGCCGCGATCAGGCGCACGGGATCGACGGGCGGGAAATCGGCGTCGAGGCGGGCGTCGAACTGATCGAGCATCACCCTTCTTGGTCCGGGCGCCGCAGGGGCGTCAATCACTTGGAGCACCCGCGTCAGAAAGACCTCGCGGCTCGCGCCGCCCGCGCTAGAAAGGTCGCAACAAATCAAAACGGGAGACGGCGATGGATCTGCAACTCAAGGGCAAGACGGCGGTGGTCACCGGCGCGACGCGGGGCATCGGCCGGGCGATCGCCGACCTGTTCGCCGAGGAGGGCGCCAATGTCGCCATCTGCGCCCGCAACGCCGACCAGGTGGCCGAGACCGTCGCGGCCCTGAAGGCCAAGGGCGTCAACGCCTGGGGCGACGTGGTCGACATCGCCGACGGCCCGGCCCTGAAGGCCTTCGTCACCAAGGCTGGCGAGACCCTGGGTGGCATCGACATCCTGGTTTCCAACGCCAGCGCGCTGGTTCAGGGCGCCCGCGAGGCCGACTGGAAGGCGATGTTCGACATCGACCTGATGGGGGCGGTCAACGCCTTCGAGGCCGCCAAGCCGTTCCTGGAAATGGCCGCCGAGACCAGGGGCGACGCCTGCATGGTCATCACCTCGTCGGTGTCGGCCGCCGAGGCCACCAGCGCCTCGGCCTACGGCGCCATGAAGGCCGCCCAGATCCACTACGCCAAGGGCTTGGCCAAGGAAGGCGCCGCCAAGCACATCCGCTGCAACGTGGTCTCGCCGGGCACCGTGTTCTTCGAGGGCGGCGTCTGGGGCAACGTGAAGGCGGGCATGCCGGCCTTCTTCGACCAGATGATCAAGCGCAACCCGACCGGCCGCATGGCGACCCCGGAAGAAGTGGCCGCCGCCACCGTCTTCCTGGCCAGCCCGCGTTCGGCCTTCACCACCGGCATCAACATGCTCGTGGACGGCGCCATCAGCGCCCGCGTGAACTTCTAGGGAGCCCGGCGCGCCATGATCGAACAGACCCTCGAGATCGCCACCCCGGACGGGGCGACCACCACCTTCATCGTCCATCCCGAGCGGGACGGGCCGCACCCGGTGATCCTGTTCTACATGGACGCCCCGGCCATCCGCGAGGAGCTGCGCGACATGGCCCGGCGGCTGGCCAGCTCGGGCTACTATGTGGTGCTGCCCAATCTCTATTACCGGTCCGGTGTCCTGGAGCTGGCGGGCTTCGCCACCGAGGCGGAGCGCAAGCAGATGTTCGACCTGATGGCGTCCATCAACATCGCCCTGATCATGTCCGACACCGCCGCGCTTCTGGCCCACATCGACACCGATCCCGCCGCCAGCAAGGGGCCCATGGGCGCGGTGGGCTACTGCATGAGCGGCCAGTACGCCATCAACGCCGCGGCCTACCATCCGGATAAGGTGAAGGCGGCCGCCTCGATCTACGGCGTCTCCCTGGTCACCGACGCCCACGACAGCCCCCACCTGGCCGCCCAGAAGGTGCAGGGCGAGGTCTATTTCGCCTGCGCCGAGATCGACCCCTATGCGCCGCTGGAGATGGTCGAGGCGCTCAGCCAGTCGGTCACCGCCAACCAGGTCAAGGGCGAGGTGGAGATCTATCCCGGCGTCCACCACGGCTTCGCCTTCCCGCAGCGCGCCGCCTACGACAAGCCCGCCGCCGAACGCCACTGGGAACGTCTGCTGGCGCTCTTCAAGCGCAACCTCTAGCCACGAAAAAGGGCGGCGCCGAAATCGGCGCCGCCCCAGTCGTTTTCGCGGAAGGAGAAGCCGCGGTTTAGAAGCGGTATTGCAGCTCCACGCCGTAGGTGCGCGGGAAGTTCAGCTTCACCGTGCGGCGGTTGCCCACCTGCGGCGACGGGACCGTCGGGGTCGAGCTCTGATAGGCCACTTCGTCGGTCAGGTTCTTGACGTACCCGATGATGGTGAAGCGGTCTTGACCGTCCTTCCACAGCAGTCGCGCGTCGGCGATGTTGTTGGAGGGCGAGGTGTAGAGCGGCGAGGCGAAGATCGTCGTCTGCTGATCGTCGGTATAGGTGTAGCTGGCGCCGGCGGTGAGCGAGCCCGCGTCGAACTGCCAGGTGTAGTTGGCGTTCAGGTTGAACTTGTTCTCAGGCGCCAGGGGCATCTGATTGCCCACCAGGGTCTGGTTCTTCGTCGTCGAGCCGACCGCGACCGGAGCCACCGGGCGGGCGCCCGATTGCAGGGCCTTGGGGTCGGTGGTGTCGACGAAGCAGCAGCCCTTGGTGATCTCGGTGTGGAGATAGGCGTAGCTGGCCGACAGCACCAGGTTGTCGATCGGCGACCATTGGCCTTCGACTTCCAGACCATAGACCTCGGCGTCGAGGTTCAGGAACTGGGTGCCGGTGGAGCCCGTGGTCGGGTTCAGCACGACGCTGAGCGGGGTCTGGAAGCCCTGATAGTCGTTGTAGAACAGCGAGCTGTTCAGTTGCAGGCGGCCGCCCCAGGTCTTCTTGAGGCCGAGCTCGTAGCTATCGACATATTCCGGATCGGCATAGGGCTGCGGCGAGAGGCCGTTGGAGGCCACCCAACCACCCGACTTATAGCCGCGGCTGTAGCGCAGGTAGGCGTTGGTGTCGGAGTCAGGCTGCCACTGGATGCCCAGGGTGCCGCTGACCGCGTCCCATGACCCCGACAGATTGCGCTGCAGGCCGCCGGTGGGCAGCTGGGTCACGTTGGCGTAGAGCGGGTTGGACAGGCACGAGGCGATCGTGGCGCCGCCGCAGACCACGAAGGTGGTAAAGTCGACAGCCGCCTGACCGCCGATGGCGCCAGGAACGCCACCCAGAGCCAGCACGGTCGTGGTCGTGGGGGACCGCGAGACGTAGCGGGCGAAGTCGGTGCCGGTCTTTTCGTCCTTGGTGTAGCGGATGCCGCCGGTCAGCTTCCAGGTGTCGGCGAACTCCCAGTCGGCCTGGGCGAAGGCGGCGTAGGAGTCGACCTCCAGATGGCCGTCGACCTTCAGGTAGTTGCCCTCGGGGTTCGGCGCGGCCGGACCACCGGTGGCCAGGTTGATGGGGTTCTGCACCGACGGATCGCCGAGCACCCGCAGGCCCTGCGGCTGATCATAGGTCTGATGGTACTGATAGACGCCGCCGATCAATTGCAGCGGGCCGTCCCAGTTGGTGGAGACGTTGATCTCGTTGGAGAACCACTTCTGGCGCTCCTGATAGAAGAAGGCCTGGTCGGGGGAGACGTTGGCGGCGGTATAGGCGCCGAACGGGGTCGCGGCCGGAACGCTGAAGTTGCCGGTGCGCGCGGTGCCGTCCTGATCACCGCCCGTGTCGTAGGTGTAGGACTGGAACCCGCCCAGATACTTCACCGTCAGGTCGCCGAGATCCCAGGTCACATCGACTTGCAGGCGGTTATGGTCCGACAGCTTGCCGTAGTTCGTGCGGTTGGTGTTGATCGTGTAGGGGTCGGCGATCGCCGGGTTGGTCCCGGTGAAGCCCAGGGTGGCGTTGTAATACAGCGCCGGGTTGCCCAGACCCACCAGGGCGGTGGTGTCGTAGGGCGAGATGGTGCTCTCGAAGATGTTGCCGACGCCGTAGCTGTCGTCCCAGTCGAACTTCGTATAGCGGACGCGCGCCACGATGTTCTCGCCGAGATCGGCTTCGAGCTGGCCTTCCAGCATGTAGCGCTTGACCCCGCCGGTATCGCCGGCCGTGCCGTTGTTGTGGATGTAGCCTTCGTCACGGCGTTCCAGCGAACCGCCGAGCAGGAAGCGCAGGTGGTCGACGACGGAGCCGCGGACCAGGGCGTCGGTGCGCCAGGCGCCGTAGTTGCCCACGGTGGCGCGGACTTCGCCGTTGAAGTCCTCGGTCGGGCGCTTGCCGATGATGTTCAGCGCGCCGCCGATGGAGTTGCGGCCGTACAGCGTGCCCTGGGGCCCGCGCAGGATTTCCGTCCGCTCGATGAACAGCGACGGGGTCGAGGCGTCGGCCATGGAGTTGGAGAAGATGCCGTCCGAATACAGCGCCACCGACGGGTCGGTGCCGATGGAGTTGGTCAGACGACCAAAGCCGCGGATCGAGAGGCGGTCGTTGTTGGTGTAGCTGAGGCTGGGCGTCATCCGCGCCAGATCCTCGACGGTCGCGACGCCCAGCAGGTCGCGCTTTTCGCTCGTATAGGCCGTGATCGAAACCGGCACGTCCTGCAGGCTGGCTTCACGCTTTTCAGCGGTGACCACCAATTCCTCGATCTGGACCGGGGCGGCGCCGGCTTGCGCCATGGCCGAACTGGCGCAAGCCAGGGCGACGGCGGAGACGCCGGCGACCAGCGCGCTCCGCATAAGCAGAGAATTCCTCATCCTAGTACCTCCCAACGCACCCGGAGCTCTTGTACGGCTCTCGGCGGCAATAGTTCGAATTAGCAGACTCGAACGGTGTTCGGATAGAGGTCAGTTTGTGTTTAAAAACAACGATGCACTTGACCTTGGGTAATTGTCTTACCCGCTATGAGGTGAAAAACGCGCATATTATTGTGCATCTACGTCAATAAAACGACGTTACATCAAGTGCCACCTTGGTAAATCTTCAGGAGTGCGGAACGGTGTTATGTGAACAAGATTCCGAAAAGCACAGTCGGGGACGGGATTTGAACCGTTTAGAACATGACAGCGAAACGCCGCCCCCCATATCGGGGAGCGGCGCCTTTATTGTGCGATACTGTCAGAAGTTCGAGGTCTTCAGTAACGGGAAGGGATGACCACCTTCATGCTCTCGTAGCCCTTCACGAAGCTCGAATAGACCCGCTTCGGCTCGCCCACGACCTGGATGTCGGGGAAGCGCGCCAGGATCTCTTCCCAGATGATCTTGAGCTGGAGTTCGGCCAGGCGGTTGCCCACGCAGCGGTGGATGCCGAAGCCGAAGGAGATGTGCTGGCGGGGACGTTCGCGGTCGATGATGTAGGCGTTCGGGTTCTCGATCACCTCGTCGTCGCGGTTGCCCGAGACGTACCACATGACCACCTTTTCGCCGGCCTTGATGGTCTTGCCGCCGATCTCGAAGTCCCGCGTCGCGATGCGGCGCATGTGGGCCAGCGGGGTTTGCCAGCGGATGGTCTCCGACACCATCGACGGGATCAGGCCCGGGTTCTCGCGCAGCTTCTTGTACTGGTCGGGGTTCTGGTTCAGCGCCAGGACCGAGCCGGTGATGGTGTTGCGGGTGGTGTCGTTGCCGCCGACGGTCAGCAGCACGACATTGCCGAAGTACTCGCGCGGCTCCATGTGCCGGGTGGCCTCGCCGTGGGCCAGCATGGAGATCAGGTCGCCGGCCGGCGGGGCGTTGACCCGCTGGTTCCACAGGTTGGTGAAGTAGGCGTGGTATTCGACGAAGATTTGCATCTTCTGTTCGATGGTGTCGATCAGACCCTGGCCCGGCGCGGCGGTCACCACGTCTGACCAGTAGGTCAGCTTGCGGCGGTCTTCCTGCGGCATGTCGAACAGGGTCGCGAGCGTCATGGCGGTCAGTTCCATGGAGACCTTGTCGACCCAGTCGAACTCCTCGCCGATCGGCAGGTTGTCGAGGATCGCGGCGGCGCGTTCGCGGATCAGCGGCTCCAGGACCGCCAGGTTCATCGGCGACACCGCCGGGCTGACCGTCTTGCGCTGTACGTCGTGCTTGGGCGGGTCCATGGCGATGAACATCGGCAGGGGGCCTTCGCCGGCCGTCTGGTTGGCGATGGTGATGCCGCCTTCGGAGGAGAAGGCCTCGTGGTTGGTGTCCACGGTCATGATGTCGTTGTACTTGGTGATCGACCAGTACGGACCAAACTCGTGGTCGGCGGTGTAGTGGACGGGGTCTTCCTTGCGCAGGCGCTCAAACAGAGCCCAGTGCGCATCCTGGCGGAACAGTTCGGGCTGGGCCGGGTCCAGCAGCTCCAGGGGCGTCGCATAGACCTTGGCGCGCGCGTCGCTGTTCAGGTCGATCGATCCGTCGCTCATGTGCAGTCCTCCGGTTGCCTAGCCCATTGGCCGAAAATGACGCAGGCGTCAACTTGAGAAGACTCCGCGGCGTCACAAGATCTCGTGCGCGCTCGAACCGGGCCGCAATTACCTAGATCCTGGCCGGGGCGAGCCTTGGCGACAGTACGTGCACCGCCAGCAGGGCGGCGAAGTAGAGGCAACCGCAGACCGCGAAGATCGGGCCATAGCCGCCGGCGTGCTCCAGCACCTGGCCCACGGACTTGGCCATCACCATGCCGCCGATGCCGCCCAGCATCCCGCCGATGCCGATGACCGAGCCCACCGCACTGCGCGGGAAGACATCGCCCGGCAGGGTGTAGAGGTTGGCCGAGAAGGCCTGGTGCGCGGCGGCCACGAGCCCGACGACGGCGGTCGCGGTCCACAGGTCGTGAATCTGGTTGATGAAGAAGTAGGGCAGGGTGGCGAAGGCGCAGAGCAGCATGGTGATCTTGCGTGAGAAGTTCAGGCTGCGCCCGGCCTTCATCAACTGCGAGGACATCCAGCCGCCGCCGACGCTGCCGACATCGGAGATCAGGTAGACCGCCGCCAGCACCAGGCCGAAGGTGGTGACGTCCAGTTCGAAGGTCTTTTTGAAATAGTCCGGCAGCCAGAACAGCAGCATCCACCAGACCGGATCGATCAGGAACTTGCCCAGCGCGTAGGCCCAGGTCTCGCGCTTGCCCGCGACCTTCAGCCAGCTGACCTTCTGGTCGGAATCCTCGGGGTCCGAGCGGATGTGGGCGAGCTCGGCGGCGTTGACCTTCGCCTCCTTCTCCGGCGACCGGTACATGATCAGCCAGGCGATGATCCACAGCAGGCCGATGACCCCTGTGACGATGAAGGCCGCCCGCCAGCCGAAGGCCAGCATGATCATCGGCGCAAGCAAGGGGGTGATCACCGCTCCGATATTGGAGCCGGCGTTGAAGATTCCGGTGGCCAGGGCGCGCTCCTTCTTGGGGAACCACTCGGTGACCGCCTTCACCCCGCCCGGGAAGTTGCCGCCCTCGCCGACGCCCAGCGCCATGCGCACTAGGAAGAACTGGTTGAGGCTGGTGGCGCCGGCATGGGCGATGTGGGCCAGCTGCCAGATGATGAAGGCCGTGGCGTAGCCGATCTTGGCGCCCACCCGGTCCACGAAGGCCCCGAACAGCAGGTAGGAGGCCGCGTAGGCCGCCTGGAAATAGAAGACGATGTCGGCGTAGTCGGTCTCGCTCCAACCCATCTCCTTGGACATGAAGGGCTTGAGCACCCCCAGCATCTGCCGGTCGACATAGTTGATCACCACGGCGGTGAAGAGCAGGGCGCAGATCACCCAGCGGCGGCGCGTCATCTCGCCGCCCGCGACGGCGGGGCCGGTGTCGATGGAGGTGGTCATGGACAGAACGCCCTTTTGTTTCTTCGCCTTGGCGACATCTCTTGGACCCCCGTGCCGTCGCCAAGCGCGAGAGATTATCTCGTCAGGTGGCGGGCTTGGCCGGATAGGCCAGGCACGCGATCTCGCCATGGCCGTCAAAGCGCACGGCGCCGCTCTGCCCCGCCACGATGTCGTGGATGCCCGCCGCCGCGCCCGTGCAGATGTACATGCCGGCCTTCAGCGGACGGCCGCGCCGGGCGGTGTTCTCGGCCAGCAGACGAATGGATTCCACCGGGCCGCCCGGCAGGATGAAGGCGCCGCCCTGTCCCACCACCTGGCCCTCGATCACCGTCTCGCAGCGGAGGTCCTCGAGGCGCATGGCCTTCCAGCCGGCGATCTCCGCGCCCACCATCAGGCCGGCGTTGTTGCCGAAGTCGGAGACCACCACGGTGGGCCCCAGGATATTGATGCTGGCCAGGGGGCTGCCCGCCGGCTCCATGCCGATGTGCAGGGCGCCGATCAGCTCGGCGGCTTCCTTCGTCGTCCAGCTCAGCTTGTCGGCGGGCGCGTCGTGGGCGATGCGGGCCACATACTCGGCCTCCACCGCCGCGAACCCACCCACGAACACCGGGAACGGAGTCACGTCGCCGGGCTTCACATGCCACAGGGACTTGGCGAACACCGGGCCGAAGATGCGGTTGGCCTGCAGCCGTTCCTCATGCTCGAGGGGCACCCGTCCAACCTTCCAGCCAATGACCTCGTCAGGCCACAATTTCAGGGCCGCGTCCTGGATATGGTACCCGGTGGCAAGGTCGCTGGGCACGGGGCCGGGATAGTCGGGAAGGGCGGCGGCCGAACGCCGGGCGCGGACAAACCGCGCCGCCACGTCGTCCGTGGGAAAGCCATCGGCCATGCTTGCCGCCGGAACGCTCACGCGAAATCATCTCCCCACCCGCTCGCCCTCGAAAGGCGCTGTTGTCTCTAAAGGAAACCGGTGTCATTTTCAAATCAAGTCCCAAATGTGCAATTTTCGGGGACGTCAGGGAGAGCTTCCATGGGCATCCGCCTGGCCGCGGTCGCGGCGTTTTCGATCCTGTTGGCCGCCGGCTCTGCGCAGGCCGCCGAGCCGCTGGCCTTCCCCGGGGCGCAAGGGTGGGCGGCCGCGACCCCCGGCGGGCGCGGCGGGCGGATCATCAAGGTCACGACGCTGGCGTCCGAGGGCCCCGGCTCGTTCCGGGAGGCCCTGGAGGCCAAGGGGCCGCGCATCATCGTCTTCGAGGTGGGCGGGGTCATCGACCTGGACCGCAAGACCCTGAAGGTGGAGGAGCCCTTCGTCACCATCGCCGGACAGACCGCGCCGTCCCCGGGCATAACCCTGATCCGCGGCGGCATGGACGTCTCTGCCCATGACGTGGTGATGCAGCACATCCGCGTGCGCCCCGGCGAGGCCGGCCAGCCCAAGAAGAGCGGCTGGGAAGAGGACGCCTTCTCCACGGTCAGCGGGGCCTACAACGTCATCGTCGACCACTGCACCTTCACCTGGGCCACCGATGAGAACCTCTCGGTCTCGGGCCTCCGGTTCGTGGGCAAGACCCCCGACGACTGGCGGGCGGCCACCAGCCACCGCATCACCTATTCCAACAACATCATCGCCGAGAGCCTGGCCTATTCGACCCATGCCAAGATCGAGCATTCCAAGGGTAGCCTGATCCACGACAATGCGAGCGACCTGCTGATCGTCGGCAACCTCTACGCCCACAACTATGAGCGTAACGCCCTGTTCAAGGGCGGGGTGCGCGCGGTGATGGCCAACAACCTGATCTTCGATCCGGGCCAGCGGATCCTGCACTACAACCTGCAGGCCAATGAGTGGGGCGATCACCCCTACCAGACCGGCCAGATCGTGGCCGTCGGCAACGCCATGCGGGCCGGCATCTCCACCCCCGACCAGGTGGCGTTCTTCGAACTGGGCGGTGATGGGGACGTCGAGTACTTCGCCCGCGACAACATCGCCGTGGACCGCATCGGCCGGCCGTTGCCGATGCTGGGCCGCTACACCACCGGACCGGCCAGGATCATCGAGACCAAGACGCCGCCGACCTGGCCGCAAGGCTTCAAGCCGATCGCGGCGGTGGACGTGCAGAAGTCGGTCCTGATGAACGCCGGCGCGCGGCCCTGGGACCGGGACTATGACGATGTCCGGCTGCTGGCCGACGTGGCCGAAGGGCGTGGGACGATCATCGATTCCGAGCAGGCCCTGCACGGCTATCCGCATCCCAAGCCGACGGCTAAACCGTTCAACGAGGCCGACTGGAACCTCACCGACATGACCCCCAAGCGGTCCGATGTGCTGGACTCCAGCTCCAAGGCGAAAGGGACCTAGAGGCGTCCGGCGTCTCGGCTATAGGCTGGTGTAGGCAGCCTCGACGGCGTCGCGCCAGATTGCGTTTCGCACCAGCACTGGCGGGAAGATCGCCGGCAGGGCCAGGAAGGCCTCGACGCCCCTGCGGCCGGCGAACTGGGCGGCCAAAGGGTCAACGATCTCCTGGCCATCGCGGCTTTCGATGAACTTCATCCAGGCCGCCACCGGAACCGCCAGCCGCGCCACGGAGCGGCCTGCCGCCAGGGCGTCGGCGGTGGTTTCCAGGATGCGGACGGGCAGCTTCTGCGAGCCATCCCAAGCAATCTGCGACAGCTTGTGGACGATAGCCGGATTGCGGAAGCGCGCGAGGATGGCGTCGATATAGGCGGGCACGTCCAGGTCCGGCGTGGGCTTGAGGGTCGGGGCGATGTCCTCGACCATCATGGCCTCGACGAAGGCCGCCAGGTCCGGATCGGCCATGGCCTGGCTCACCGTCTCGTGACCCTTCAGCAGGCCCGCATAGGCCAGTGTCGAGTGGGCGCCATTCAGCAGCCGCAGCTTGGCGCGCTCGAAAGCCGCGACGTCGGCGGCAAGGGTCACCCCGGCGGCGGCGAAGGCGGGCGAGAGGTCGCCCAGCCGGTCCTCGACGACCCACTGGATGAAGCCCTCCCGCTGCACCGGCCAGGCGTCCGTCAGGCCCGTGGCGGCCTCGACCTCGGCGCGTAGCAGGTCGTCGGTGGCGGGCGTGATGGAGTCCACCATGCTGCTGGGGAACACCGCCTCCCCCTTGATCCAGTCGGCCAGGGCCTCGTCCCCCAGGGCCCGGGCGAAGGTCACCACAGCCCGCCCTAGCTTGCCGCCATTGTCCGAGAGGTTGTCGCAGGACAGGGTCACGAAGGGCGCGAGGCCAGCGACGCGGCGGCGCGACAGGCCCTCGGCCAGCCAGCCGATCAGGCTCACCGGGACCGCTGGCCGGGCCAGGTCGTGGATGATGTCGGGGTGGGCCAGGTCGAGGTCGCCGGAGGGCGCCAGGCAATAGCCCTTCTCGGTCACCGTCGCCGTCACCAGCCGGGCGGTCATCAGGTGGGCGAACACCGCTTCCGGCGTCTCCGAAGCAGTCAGTACGGCCTTAAGGGATCCGATCACCCGGTAGCTGGGCTGAGCCTCCCGGGTCGCCAGCACGTAGAGCCCGTCCTGAGGGGCGAGGGCTGCGCGCACCCCGCCGCTGCGTAGGGCGACCGGCGCCACGGCGAGGTCGTGGCCGGCGCCGAGCATCTCGTCGAAGTACCAGGCCTGGTGGGCGCGGTGGAAGGCCCCTGGGCCGAAATGGACCACGCAGATCTTAGCCTTGGCGCGGTCGTAACTCGGGACCGCAACGCCTTGCTTCACAAGGGAAAGTGTCGCGCCCGAGAGCCTCACAGCGTCACCCCGTGCTTCCACAGCGCGATCTCCCGCTCGCCGTTCTCCTCGGCCCGGGTCGCGCGGCCCGAGGCGGTGGCCAGGACCGTGGCCATCAGGGCGTCGGCGGCGGCAGCCATGTCCAGGCCGGTGGCGATCGGCCCGGCGTCGAAGTCGATCCAGCGCGGCTTGCGCTGGGCCAGGCTGGAATTGGTGGCGATCTTCAGGGTCGGCGCCGGTAAGCCCAGGGGCGTGCCGCGCCCGGTGGTGAACAGGATCCCCACCCGGCCGTCGGCCCGCCGGTAGCCGTCGAAGGTCAGGTCTTCGGCCAACATGTCGGCCGCCACGGAGGGAAGATAACGGTACTCCTCCAGCCCCGAGAGGTTCGTCGCCAGATTGTGGCTGTGCACGTGGTCGCCGGCCTCGATGTCCACCCGCGCATGGCCGATGGGCCAGCCGTACTTGCGCACCGGCGCCCCCGCCAACACCTTGCGCAGCGCGACTTTGTGGCCCGCGGGGATGTCGGCGTTCACCGGCCAACCGTCGACAACAAGTGGCCCTTGAAGTCCCACCAAGGCGGTGGCCACGTCGTCCCGCGGATCGATGCGCAACAGGCTGCTCATGGCCCCCATGATACCGGTGTCATCGCCGTCGCGATAGGTGGCGCGACCACGACGCGCAGGTTATGACATCGGGACAAGACAGAGGAAATCACCCCCGTGGCGACACGCGAGCCCGGCGCCGCCAAGCGCCACACCATCAACGACGTCGCCCGCCTGGCCGGGGTGTCGAAGAAGACCGTCAGCCGGGTCATCAACGAAAGCCCCTTCGTCAAGGAGGAGACCCGCAAGGCGGTCCTGGAGATCATGCGCGAGACGGGCTACGTCCCCGACCCGCAGGCCCGCGGCCTGGCCTTCCGCCGCTCCTTCCTGGTGGGGCTGATCTACGACAACCCCAACCCCCAGCACACCATCAGCCACCAGCAGGGCCTGCTGGACGCCATGGCCGGCTCCGGCTTCGAGCTGGTGGTCCGCCCGGTGGACCGCAATTCCCCGAAGCTGCTCGACGACATGCGCGACTTTGTGGAGCGCCAGAAACTGTTCGCCGTCGTCCTGCCCTCGCCGGTCTCCGAGGACGAGAAACTGGCCGCCCTGCTGCGCGAGCTGGACGTCCCCTATGTGCGCATCGGCTCCGTCGCCCTCGACGAGCCCGACCGCATGCTGGTCAGCCACGATGGCCGCGGCGCCGCCCAGGCCGCCCGCCACCTGGCCGACCTCGGCCACACCCGCATCGCCCTGATCTCCGGCCCCCCCACCTTCCGCAGCTCTATCGAGCGCCGGAAGGGCTTTGAGGAAGGCCTTGCCGAGGCCGGCCTGACGCTGGCCCCCGACCTCGCCAAGATCGGCGCCTATACCTATGAGAGCGGTGTGGCCGCCGCCCACGACCTCTTCGCCCTGGAGGCCCGCCCCACGGCGGTCTTCTGCCTCAACGACGAGATGGCCACCGGCGTCTACACCGCCGCCCGGGAAGCGGGCCTGCGCATCCCCGAGGACGTCTCCGTCGTCGGCTACGACGACGCCCCCATCGCCGTGCGCCTCTGGCCCCCCATGACCTCGGTGCGGCTGCCCCTGCGCGACATGGGCCGGATGGCCGGCGAAATGCTGGTGCCCAATGCCCTGCGCGAGAAGCGCGCCGACGCCCACGAGGTGCAGCCGCAGCTGGTGGTGCGGGGGTCGAGCGCCAAGGCGCCTTAGCATTTTGCAGTCAGGGGAGGTCCTAGTGGCGAGAGCCATGTTGATCGCGGGGGTTGTCGCCACGCTTCTCGTTCTCCTGGCCTTGCTCGCAGGCGCCGCCACCTTTGTTTACCTCGCGCCGAGGGATGACTTTCGCCGTCAGTTCCACGCCTGGAGAGCCAAGGACATTGTCACTAGCTGCCTGACCCGAACAGAGTGCGGGTTCCCTGAGGAGGGCGGCAACCTGGCGATGGGGCAGCCCCCTTTTCAGAGCTCCTCGCGCTGCGGTAGACACGAGAATGTCGAGATCTCGGACCTGTCCGTTAGCCAATCTGGGTTTGCGTCGGTGACCGCTGTGTGCCGGGGCGAGACGGGGGCGGCCGTGTTTATCTACCTAAGTCAGAGCGTGTGGGGCGGCGCCTCAGTCGTTTGGGCCAGGTGCAAGGACGCCTCCTGCCGGGAGGAATTGGACCGTTTGCCATAGACCGGCTGGGCCTCGGACAGGATGCGGCGGCGGCGGATAAAGTTGCGGCTGGCCTCCACGGCCTCGCGCTCCACCAGATCCACGGGCCGGCCGAGCAGGTCTTCCAGGTCGGCCTTCAGATCGCTGAACGCCGCCAGCTTGAAGCCGGGCGCGAAGGTCACCAGAAAATCGGCGTCGCTGCGGGCCGGATCGAAGTCGTCGCCCCGGGCCGCCGAGCCGAACACCTCCAGCCGCGCCACCCCGTGGCGTCGGCAGAGCGTCGCGAAATCCTGGCGGGCGATGTCGGCGTGCATGACGCGCCTCCGGGTGAGGTCGAGGCTGGAGTTTAGCACAGGTGGGCGGGTGCGTCTCAGAGGCCCGGGTGTTCGGGGAGCGGTTCGGTGTCCCGAGCTTCGACCGCTGCCGGGTGCGGGAGGGCCGCGAGACGCCGGACCAGCGCATCTATGGTCTCACGGACCTCCTTGGCGGAGCCGAGGTGTTTGGTCTCGGGAATGTCGTGCGGCGTCATGCCAGGTCCTCGTCGTCCTCAGCGCCGCTGATCCCCTAGCACGAATGCCGAACCCCGCCGAGAAGCAGAGCCCCGCCCCACGCCTCCCTCAAGGACGGCGCTGGCGCGCCGCCGCGGCGCGGCCGGCCGCAGGCCGGTCCTTGACCGAGCCGTGGGGCGGGGCTTTGGGCTTGGCATGGGATTTGGGAGGTGTGGAAGCGGCGACTGATTTCATACAATGTCACCGTAATTGCAACTATTCCCACGTCCGTCATCCTAGGCACAAGGCCTAGGATGACGGGGGCGGGAATATGAGGCGTCAGGCCGCGAGTTGGCGCAGATCGTTCCAGGGCGCTTTGAAGTCGCGCACGTGATCGGCGACCTGCTGCATGATGGCGAGGTCCTCGCTGGGCCATGCCGAGAGATCCTCAACGACCACCTCGCGGGGCCAGTCGGCGTGGGCTTGGCGCAGATCGTAGAGCTTGAGGTGCGCCGGGGCGATGGAGGCGGGTGACGGGGTCACCGTCTGGAAGACCGCGTAGCGGTCCCCCGGAAGGCTCATGACCAGGTCGAACCGGTGCGCCTTGGTGCTGGCGCCGAGAAGTTCGCGTTCGGCATCCACGGTCGCACTCGGAAGGAGTTCGTGTAGGCGGTCGATAGTCCGGCTGACGAGATCACGCTGGCTGCGCCGTGTTCGGGCTTCCAGGGCCTCGGCGACCAGGGTGCGCGTCGCATCGGCGACATAGGCGATCGCGGCGCCAATTTGATCGGGTCCGACACCCTGAAGCATGAACGTGTCCCGCTCGAACGACAGGCCGCGCGCCTGCGCTATCTCGCGCGCACGGCGAGCGTCGCCACGCGTGAAATCGGCCAACCCCAGGGACAGCATCGTCTCGCGCGCCGCGCCATCGTCGGACACCACGAAGCTGTCGCCAGCCGGGCGAACCGAGACGGTGGCGACCCCGCCGCCAGGCAGAAGCGTGGTGGTTTCCACGCGCGTGGAAACGTCAGGCTCGGCAGCCACGGCGTTCAGAACGTCTTTGAGATCGAAGATCAGGCTCACAGCAGTCTCGGCTCCCAGGGCGGAGGCGGGAGGACACACTCTATACCGCACAGGGCCAAAAAGATCGTTAGCCCCTCGGCGATTGATGCGACCTCGATCGACAAGGGTTCGGCGAAAGGAAGGTTGTCGCCGCCAACGCGCGGCCAAGCCCGGTTGTGCGTCCAGGCATGCAGCCGGCTCGCATCGGCGGGGAGGGTGAGACCACGAAGTTCCGCTGGGGCGGACGGCCTGAAGGGATTGTGATGCGCATGGTCGGGAAGGATGGAGAGCCGCTGGATGGGTTTGTCTTGGTAGATTAGCGCACAGCCGCCCCTCTGGGGCGTCGTCTGCAAGGTCGCGTGAGCGTGAAGGATCAGACCGCCCAAAACGCCAGCGGTCGACAAAGGCGCGACCAGTTTGACGACCGCCGATGTGTCGTCCCGCGCCCAGCGCGGCTCGCCGCCCAGGGTCTTTGGCGCGGCCAACAGCGCATCGATGTCGGCCGCAGTAGTCACGCCGCGCGCCGCGCCGCGTAGCCTTCGGCCTGCTTGCGCGCGTTCTGCATCATCACGTCCCAGCCCCGCACGGTGGTGCTGCGGGCGGGGGCCTCTTCGGCTTCCGCAAACAGGCTGGCCTGGCCGGCGATGGCGTTCTTCTTGCCGGGCAGGCGGGACTGCTTGGCCTCCAGGATGAAGGCGTTCTTCTTGTACAGGTCGATGCGCTTGGGGGCGGTGGAGGCCTCGCTGAGGCGCGGCTTCACAACGCGTTCGAAGACGTAGTCGTTGGCGGCTCGATCGCTGCCGGCCGGGTTGGGTTGGTCGACGCCCAGGACGGTGCACAGCTCGGTGAGGAACATGGCGTAGTTGGCGCGCTCCGCGCCGCCTTCGAGATTCGACCAGCGTCGAATGAACGCCTCGACTTCCAAGCTGATCTTCCCCCGCACGCTGAACTGGAGCGCGGTTCAACCTAGACGTTGTGGGCGGAGTGGCAAGCGGACGACCGTTTGGTCACCTTTCACCGCTGTTTGGGGCCTTCGGATCGGCGCCTTACTCTGGGTTACGGTGACACTGCATGAAATAGATTGATCCCATCGTGCGCGGAAATGCTCTCCGCTTCGGCCTCGTTGGGCCCGAAGGGCGTTGGGAACGATGCAATTCACACAGTGTCACCGTAACGCCACCGTAACGACCGGAGCGTGCGGGATCTGCTCAGTCTATGCGTCCGCCAGCGCCCGCATCACCGCGGCCGGCTCCCGCTCGATCACCCGCAGGAGCATCCGGGCGGCGGGGTCAGGCTTCCGACGCCTTTGCTCCCAGTCCTGCACGGCGCCCAGCGAAAATCCAAACATCATGGCGAACGCGCTCTGGGATAGACCCAGCGTCCCGCGGATGGCCTTCACGTCGACGTCCACCGGGACGAAGACCCGCGCCGGTGCGGTGCGACCGGCTTCGATGTCAGCCACTTCGGCCAGGCCGCTCAAGATGCGGTCGACGTTCTCGATGTCACTCATGTCCGTATCCGGCCGTGAAAGCGACGGTGTGGAGCGCCTTGTCCATATCTTCTATATACGGCAATGCCGCACTCAACGCAAGGGAATGGTGCGGCAATACCGTATCCTCATGAGGTCGCAGACGGCAGTTAAGGTGACGCTTCAGGAAATTCTCCTGAATTTCAGGGATCGCTTCGGCAACTCGCCTCAACCTTTCACGCCCGCCGGTATTCCGGTGACCGTGCATTTGCGCCAGCTCTCAGCTCCCGACGGCGTTAAGTGCGATGTCACCGTAATCCCTATTCGCGCGATCCCTGTCTCGGACGACACGCCGATGCGAGCCTTTCGTGTGGTACGGTTCGGCGAACATGTCAGACAATTGAGAGAGACGACCATGGCCGACACGCCGAGCCTGCTGCAGCTGACACCGCTTAACCCGGCCTTCCGTGACGATCCGCACGTGCTGCTGGACGCGCTGCGCACGCAGAGCCCTGTGCATCGCGACGACATGGCCGGCGCCTTCGTGGTCTCCCGCCACGCCGATGTCCGGGCGCTGGTGTCTGACCGCACGCTGTGGCGCGATCCGCTGCACGCCGAGGAAGCCTCCATGATGCAGAGGCGGTTGCTGGAGAATTACGATCCCGCCACGCCGCGCTCGCACTCCACCAGCATCCTGATGCTGGACGATCCCGACCACGCCCGCGTGCGCGGGCCGCTCACGCAGGCGCTCTACGCGCGCGTCGCCAAATTCCGGCCGGAGGTCGAGCGGATCGTGAAGGTCTCGCTCGACCGGCTGGAAGGCCGCGACAGCTTCGACCTGATGGACACGTTCTGCGTGCCGATCCCGATCGACGTGATCGCCGCCATCCTGGGTGTCGATCCTTCCCGCCTCGGTGAATTCCGCACCTGGTCCGAAGACGTGATCCAGTCGCTGAACCCGATGCGCACGCCGGAAGCCACGGTGCGGATGGAGAAGGCCAGCGCGGCGCTGAGCGACTATTTCACGGAGATGCTGGAGGCCCGCCGCAAGGCGCCGCAGGACGATCTGATCTCCGACATGGCGCGGCTGCAGGCGCAGGGCGCGAACCTTTCTGACGAGGAATTGCGCATCAACCTGACCGCGCTGCTGGTGGGCGGCAATCTCACCACCACCGATCTCATCGGCAACGGCGTGCGCCTGTTCCTGCTCAACCCCGGCGAGCTCGCCAAGCTGCGCGCCGATCCGAGCCTGATCAAAGCCGCCGTCGAGGAAGTTCTGCGCTACGAGCCACCGGTGGACATCACCGCCCGCATCGCGTCGCGCGACATGGCCGTGAGCGGGTGTCCCGTAAAGGCGCACCAATCGATGGTCGTGTCGCTGCGCGGCGCCAACCGCGATCCCGCCGCGTTCGACGATCCACACCGCTTCGATATCACCCGCAAGCACGTGCCGCATGTCGCGTTCGGCGGCGGTGCGCACATCTGCATCGGCGCGCCGCTGGCGCGGTTGGAGGCGCAGGTGGCGCTGCTGGCCCTGTTCGAACGCTTCCCGAACCTGCGTTTCGCCGAGCCGGACGCGAAGCCGGCATGGCGCTCGCTGCCCTTCTTCCGAGGCCTGGAAAAGCTTGAACTGCGCGGCTGACAACCCGGTCAATTTGGGGGCGTCAGGACCGGGTTGGCGGCCGCGCGCGCGATGTCTCGAGGGCGGCGCCGGTTAGTTCACGCCGCGTTCGCGCCCCGCCCAGAAGGGGGCGCGGAGGTCGCGCTTGAGCACCTTTCCGGCCCCGGAAAGCGGCAGGCTTTCGGCGCGGAAGGTGACGCTGCGGGGGCGCTTGTAGTTGGCCAGGAGGTCTTCGCAGTGGGCCAGGAGGGCGGGCTCGGCGACCTCCAGGCCTGGGCGCAGGACGACGATGGCGTGGACCTCCTCGCCCCATTGGTCGTTGGGGATGCCGATGACGGCGACCTCGGCGACGGCGGGGTGGGTGGAGAGCGCGCTCTCGACCTCGGCGGTGAAGACGTTCTCGCCGCCGGTGACGATCATGTCCTTCAGGCGGTCGACGATGAACAGGAAGCCGTCCGCGTCGAGATAGCCGCCGTCGCCGGTGTGGACCCAGCCGTGCTTGATGGTGGCGGCGGTCTGGTCGGGCTGGTTCCAGTAGCCGTGCATCATGCCGGGGCCCCGCGCGATGACCTCGCCCACCTGGCCGGTGGGGAGGTCGTGGCCCGCCTCGTCGACGATCCGCACCTCGCAGCCCGGCGCCACGCGGCCGGCGGCGGCGAGCTTGCCCGAGCGGGGGCCCTCCAGGGTGTGGTAGCTGGGATGGAGCGAGGTGAGCACCGGCGCCATCTCGGTCTGGCCATAGACCTGCACGAAGCGGACATGGGGCAGTTTGGTGAGCGCGTCGGCCAGGACGCCGCGGGCGATGGATGAGCCGCCGTAGCCGATCACCCGCAGGGAGGCGAGCCGCTCGGTGGCGAAGGCCGGGTGGTTCAGCAGCATGGCGATCATGGTGGGGACGATGACGGTGTGGGTGACCCCCTGCGCCTCGATGGCGGCCATCACCGCCTCCGGCTCGAACCGCGGCACATAGGTGTGGGCCGCGCCGACCAGGGAGGCCGCGCCGCCCAGGCAGCTGTCGGCCATGTGGAACATGGGCGCCGCATGCAGGACGACGTCGTCGGGCTCCATCTCCAGCACCTTGGCGCAGAGCATGTTGTTGTACCAGAGCGCCCGGTGGGGGATCACCACGCCCTTGGGGAAGCCCGTGGTGCCGCCGGTGTAGTAGAGGCCGGCCAGGTCCTCGCCGCCGGCCTGGGCGTCGGGGGACGGCGCGGCGGCGGCCAGCAGGTCCTCATAGGCCAGCATGTCGCCCGGCGCCGGGCCGTCCTCGCAGAGGACCAGGGTCGTAAGCTCAGGGCAGGCTTGCGTGAGGCCCGCCGCCATGCCGGCGAAGGTGGCGTCGACAAACAGCACGCGCGCCCCGCTGTCCTTGAGGGAATAGGCGTGCTCCGCGGCGGTCCAGCGGATGTTCATGGGCACCACGGCGGCGCCCAGCCACCAGACCGCCGACAGGAACTCGGTATAGCGGTCGCTGTTCAGCGCCAGGATCGCCACCCGGTCGCCGGGGGTGACGCCGAGAGACTTCAGCGCGCCGGCCAGGCGCGCCACGCGCTCTCGCGTCTCGCTCCAGGTGCGGGCGCGGCCGGAAAAGCGGGTGGAGGGTCCGCCCGGACGGCCGCGGGCGGCGCTGTTGAGCATTTCGGCCAGGCCGTACATGTCGTGGTCTCCCCCCAGGTTTGGCAGGACGGTAGGTGAGGGTGATCGGCAGTCAAGGTTGTCGTAAAATACGGGGACGGGAGCTTCATTTCCGCAATTGTGGCGGCGAGTTCGCCTTGCTCCGGGGCCCCGCCGGCTGCGCCCTCGAAACAGGGATTGCGGTGACGATTGCGGTGACAGTGCACGAAATTCTTGCGCTAAGCCCCAGCCGTCTCCCCCGCCAACGCCCGCTCCACCGCCTCCGGGTCGGCCGCGATCACCGTCAGCAGCACCCGGTCCGACGCCCCCAGCTTCCGCCCCTGTTCCCAGCCTTCGACGGTGCGGGCGGGGATGTGGAAGCGGCGTTCGAACTCCTTGGTGGTCTTGGCGACGGACTTGCGGATTTCCTTCACGCGGGCGGCGGGCATGACCTCGACGTGGCGGGACTCCAGGGCCAGGTCGCCGCGGCGGTGGGCGATGGCTTCGCGCAGGCCGGCCTCGATATCGAGGCCCAGTTCGGTGCGGTCCTTGGTCATCGGGTCAATTCCTCGATCAGGGTCTTGAACAGCTTGATCTCGTCTGGGGTGAGGTCGGACTTGTCTACCTTGGCGTAGGCGGTGATCAGGTAGACGACCTCGTCGTCGGTGATGGCGTAGTAGATCGTCCGGCCGCCGCCGCTCTTGCCCGATCCGCCGAAGCCGAACCGGATCTTGCGCATTCCGCCGGAGCCCCTGATGACCGCGCCCGCTTCAGGGCTGGCGGCGATCGCGTTCTCCATGGCGATGACGTCCGCCTCCGTGGCGCCGAGCTTGCCGAGGCGCTTGAGGTTGCGGGCATAGGTCGCCGTTCGGACGATCTCCATGGCGTGGAGACTACGCTATCTGCGTAGTTTGCGTCAAAGAAGAATACGCAGACCGCGTATCTCTGGCGACTCCGAATTGCGAATAGGGGGACAGGAGCTTCACTCCCTTGGCGAAACAGGGGACGCGCGCACGGTTCCCCGGTAGGTAGGTAAAATTACGGTGACGCGATATCCATTGCCTAAATGGGACTAGCATGGAGATGCTACCGAATTACCGGGGACCTTGCGTGAGTTTCCGGGGTCGGGGCAGATGGGGCTGGTGACCCATAGGAGAGTCTTATGATCTGTCGTGTGGCCCTTGTCCTGGCCCTGCTGCTGGCCGCGCCGGCACAGGCCGCGACGGTTCTGACCGGCGACCGGATCGATGGTGTGCCGGTGGTGGAGACCCTGGATGTGACCGACCTGCCGGCGGGGCAGGTGTCGCGGTTCTATTTCCGGGTGGTGGATCAGGCCGCGGGTCAGGGTTGGTATGTGCCGGTGCTGGTGGCCAAGGGGGCCCGGCCCGGCAAGCGGCTGTTGCTGACCGCCGCCATTCATGGGGATGAGCTGAACGGGGTGGGGATCATCCACCGGCTGTTTGCCGGCCTTGACGCCAAGACCATGGCAGGCGCGGTGGTGGCGATCCCGGGGGTGAACACGCCGGGCATTCTGGCCGGGACCCGGACCTACAATCCCAGCCTCAATGCCGGGGAGAGCAACCTCAACCGCCAGATGCCTGGGAAGCTTACGGGCGACGATGTCGGCGAGTATGTGGCCGCGCGGATCTGGAACCAGCTGATGATCGCCAATGCCGACCAGGCCATCGACCTGCACACCCAGTCCTGGGGCACGGTCTATCCGATGTTTGTCTTTGCCCAGACCGCCCAGGCCCGTCGCATGGCCGACCTGCTGGCCCCCGATGTGATCCGGATGGACGCCGGAGTCCGGGGCACGGTGGAGAACATGCTCAATGACGCCGGGATTCCGGCCGTGACCCTGGAACTTGGCGGACCCCAGCAGTTTGACCCGGTGATGATCGCAAGAGGTGTGGCCGGGGTGCGCAATGTGATGGCCGACATGGGCATCCTGTCCGGTCCGCCCACCCGCGCCGCCGCCGCACCGTTCGTGGGCAATCACAGCGTCGATGTGGCGGCGCCCCGGGGCGGCTATGCCCAGGTGCTGGTGAAGCTGGGGGACAAGGTGCTGGCCGGCCAGCCGGTGGCCCTGATCACCGACCCCTTCGGCGCCACGACCGCCACGGTCACCGCCCCCAATGCCGGCCAGGTGGTCTCGCTGGCTACGGCTCCGACGCGGGAGGTGGGGTCGCTGCTGGTGCGGATCCTGTCCTGGGACCCGGCGGAAGTCTGCAAGGCCGATGGGTGTGGGGTGGTGGTGCGGTAGCGGGCTATCCCTCGACCTTGGCGCCCGCGCTTCTGGCGCTGCTGCCGCCGCCGCGACCCTGGACCGCGAAAAGCGCTGTCGCGGCGCCCTCGAAACAGGGGACGGGCGCACGGTTCCCCGGTAGGCAGGGTTTCCCTTCCCCGCGAGGCGTGATGCACCCAGATTTCGCCCATCCGGCGCTGCCGCCGCGCGCCGCGACCAACCAGGCGAGGTAGCATCCCTTGACCACCCTGCGCGTCATCCTGGGCGACCAGCTCTCCACCCGCCTCGGCGTCGTCGCCGGCGCCGACAAGGCCCGCGACGTCTTCCTGATGGCCGAGGTCATGGCCGAGGCGAGCTACGTCAACCATCACGTCAAGAAGATCGCCTTCCTGTTTTCGGCCATGCGGCACTACGCGCAGGCGCTGCGGGCGGCGGGGTATCAGGTGCGCTATGTGGCGCTGGAGGATGAGGGCAACAGCCAGAGCCTGGACGGCGAGATCCTGCGGGCGGTGGAGGCGCTCGCGCCCGAGCGCGTGGTGATCACCGAGCCGGGCGAGTGGCGGCTGCGGGAGGGCTTCGAGGCGCTGCGGCTGGCGCTGCCGGTGGAGCTCGACATCCTGCCCGACACGCGGTTCCTGTGTTCGCATGCCGAGTTCAACGCCTGGGTCGGCGACCGGCGTGAGCTGCGGATGGAGCACTTCTATCGGGAGATGCGACGGCGGCACGACGTGCTGATGGAGGCCGACGGCAAGCCGGCCGGGGGGCGCTGGAACTTCGATGCCGACAACCGCAAGCCGCCCAAGGCGGGGCTGACCTCGCCGCCGCGCCTGAGCTTCAAGAAGGACGCCATCACCTTGGAGGTGCTGCACCTGGTGCGGCGGCGGTTCCCCGACGGCTATGGGCGGCTGGAGCCCTTCCATTTCGCGGTGACGCGGCGCCAGGCCTTGGCGGAGCTGGACCACTTCATCGCCCATATCCTGCCGGGGTTCGGCGACTATCAGGACGCCATGGTGGCAGGCGAGCCCTGGCTGCGCCACTCGCTGCTGGCGGCCTATATCAATGCGGGCCTGCTCTATCCGCTGGAGGTCTGCCGCAGGGCCGAGGCGGCCTGGCGCGACGGCGCCGCGCCGCTGAACGCCGCCGAGGGGTTCATCCGCCAGATCCTCGGCTGGCGGGAGTTCGTGCGCGGGGTCTACTGGCGCTTCATGCCGGGCTATCTGGAGCAGAACGCCCTGGAGGCCCACGAGCCTCTGCCCGGGTTCTACTGGAGCGGCGAGACGCAGATGGCCTGCGTGCGCGAAGCCCTGGCCCATACCTATGATCACGCCTATTCGCACCACATCCAGCGGCTGATGATCACCGGCAACTTCGCCCTGCTGGCGGGCCTTGCGCCCAAGGCGGTGCACGAGTGGTACCTGGCCGTCTATGCCGACGCCTATGAGTGGGTCGAGGCGCCCAATACCCTGGGTATGGCGCTGCACGCCGACGGCGGGGTGCTGGCCTCCAAGCCCTATGCGGCCAGCGGCGCCTATATCCGCAAGATGAGCAACTACTGCCAGGGCTGCGCCTATGATCCCACCGTGGCGGTGGGGGAGCGCGCGTGCCCGTTCAACGCGCTCTACTGGGACTTTATGGCCCGCCACCGCGACCGGTTCAGCCGCAACGCCCGCATGCCGTTTGTCTACGCGACGTGGGACCGGATGGGGGCAGAGCGGCAGGCGGGGTTGCGAGACCAGGCGCAGCAGCACCTGACCGCCATGCGCGAGGGACGGCTGTGAAGGGCGTGGCCAAGGCCGACCTGCCCACCAAGGTCTGCGCGGTCTGTGGGCGTCCGTTCGCCTGGCGCAAGAAGTGGGCGAAGGTCTGGGACGAGGTTCGGTACTGCTCGGAGGCGTGCCGCCGGCGGCGAGGTGACTGACAGCGGGCGGTCGCGCTGGACATCGCGGCCAAACTCTGGCGCCTAACGCACCGTCAGCCCGGCGCGAGTCCGGGCACGCAACCGTCGGGGATTGAGACACGTGAACAGGATTGAGGCGCTGGCGCAGTTGACCGGCGAGGGCTTGCCCTATGAGCTGACGGAGATCGAGGCCCTGGGGCGCCGCGTGCGGGCGTTCAAGAATGCGCCGGTCAACCTGCGGGCCCTGTTCGAGGCCGGGCGCAGCGAGCTGCCCTTCATCGTCTATGAGGATGAGCGGCTGACCTTTGAGGCGGCCTGGGTGGCGTCGCAGCGGTTGGCGGCGGCGATGGTGGCCGACTATGGGGTGGAGAAGGGCGACCGGGTCGCCATCTCCATGCGCAACTATCCGGAATGGATCCTGGGCTTCATGGCGGCGACCTCCATCGGGGCGATCGCGGTGGCGATGAATGCGCTCTGGCAGCCGCACGAGATGGAATACGGGCTGAAGGATTCGGGCGCCAAGCTGCTGCTGGCCGACCAGGAGCGGCTGGACCGCTTGGCCGCCTGCGAGGACGCGCCCGCCGGGCTGGCGGTGATCGCGGTGCGGGCCACCAAGGCGCTGGCGGCCGGCGTCCGCAGCTTCGACGAGGTGATGGCCGGCGCCGGCGACGCGCCGCCGCCGGAGCGCCAGGTCGGGCCCGACGACGACGCCATCATGCTCTATACCTCCGGCTCGACGGGGCATCCGAAGGGGGCGGTCTCGACGCACCGCAATATCCTCTCGGCCCTGCTGTCGTGGGAGCTGGACGCCCAGGCGGGCATGCTGGCGGGGTTCGCGCCCGTGGTGGGCGGACCGCAGCCAGCGGCGCTGCTGTCGATCCCGCTGTTCCACGTCTCGGGGCTGCACGTCAGCCTGCTGCAGAGCTTCCGGGCGCAACGGCGGCTGGTCTGCATGTACAAGTGGGACCCGGCCCAGGCCGTGGAGATCATCGAGCGCGAGAAGATCACCGGCTTCAACGGGCCGCCGGCGGTGACCGGCGACCTGGTTGAGATCGCCCGGCGTGAGGGCCGCGACCTGAGCTCGCTGATCGCCGTCGGCGGCGGCGGGGCGTCGCGCGCCCCGGAACAGGTGAGGGCCATCGACAAGGCCTTCCCCAATGCGGCGCCCAACACCGGCTGGGGCATGACCGAGACCAACGCCATCGGCACCTCCATCGCCGGCGCCGACTACCTGGCCCATCCGGCCAGCTCGGGGCGGGTGTCAGGCGTGCTGGACATCCGCATCGTTGATGAGGCCGGCGTGGCCCAGCCGGCGAATACGCGGGGCGAGCTGCAGATCCGCGGCGCCTCGATCATGCGCGGCTACTGGAACCGGCCCGACGCCAACGCCGACACCTTTGTGGACGGCTGGATGCGCACCGGGGACGTGGCCTATGTGGACGACGAGGGCTTTGTCTACATCGTCGACCGCATCAAGGACCTGGTGATCCGCGGCGGGGAGAACATCGGCTGCGGGTCGGTGGAGGCCGCGCTCCTGGAGCACCCGGAGGTGATCGAGGCGAGCGTCTACGGCGTGCCTGACGAGCGGCTGGGCGAGGAGGTGGGGGCGACGATCTATGCGCGGTCCGCCATCGACGAGGCCGAGCTGCGCGCCTTCCTGGCGCCGCGTTTGGCGAGGTTCGAAATCCCCCGCCATTTCCACTTCGCCAGCGAACCCTTGCCGCGCATCGCCTCGGGGAAGATTTTGAAGCGGCAACTCCGGGACGAGGCGGCCGTGCGCTGGGGATAGGTCTCGTCGCGGGAGGAGCCGCCGATGGACCCGCCCGGGCCGGACGACTGGCTCTAGGGCCGGCCGGGCCTAGGCCGTGTCCCCATGCCGCGCGTGGCGGAAGGGGCTGGCGGCGAGGAAGAGCATCACGGCCACAAAGCCCGCGATGGCGATCCAGAGGGTGGGGCGGTAGCCCAGGGTGTCGGCCAGCCAGCCCCCGGCCGGAGCGCCGACAACGATCATGCCGCGGTTGAGGGAGCGCATGGTGGTGTTCATCCGACCCTGCAAGGCATCGGGGGTGACGGCCTGGCGGTAGCCCATCTCGTTGGCGTTCGAGGCGCCCATGGCCAGGCCATAGAGGCCCTGACCGACGGCCAGCGCCACGAGAGTCCAGGGGCTGCCGGCGCCGGGGGCCAGGGCGATCACGGCCCAGGCCAGGGGCATCAGGGCGCGGCAGGCGATGACCGCGCCGCCGGCGCCCCAGGCCCGACCGATCCGGGCCGCGGCCAGGCTACCCAGCAGGCCGGCCCCACCGGCGGCGGCGAGCGCGATCCCGAGCTGGAAGGCGGTGAGCTCCAGCTCCAGCAGGACAAAGGGTGTGAAGACGGTCGTAAGCATGGAATTGAACAGGAACCAGCCGTGGGTGCCCCACGCGAAGGGCGCCAGCCTGGGGTGGCGATAGACGTAGGCCAAGCCCTCGCCGATCTCCCTGCGCAGGTTGAGGGGGACTGGGCTCTTGGCGCGGACCGGCTCCTCCACCGGAATGCGCCAAACCACCAGGGCCGAGATCAGGTAGGAGGCGGCGTCCACGAGGACGGCCAGCGGCGCGCCCAGTGCGGTGACCAGGGCGCCGGCCACCACCGGACCGGAGGTCTGGGCGGTCGCGGCCCCCTGATCCAGCCGCGCGTTGGCCGCCAGCAGGTCAGGGGCGGAGACCAGGCGCGGCACGAAGGACTGCGAGGCCGCGTCGTTCAGCAGGGTCAGCACTCCGAACAGGGCGACGAAGACCATCAGGATCGGAAGGCTGAGCCAGCCCAGCAGCCAGAGGCCGGGGATGACGCCCAGCAGCAGGGCGCGGCCGAGGTCGGTGGCCACCAGGATCGGCTTGCGCCGCCAGCGGTCCACGAGGGCGCCCAGGATCAGGCCAAGGACCAGATAGGGCAGCCATCTCGAGGCGTTCAGCAGGCCGACCTGTGTGGCGCTTCCGTGCAGGGTGAGCACCACCAGCACCTGGAGGGCCAGGGTGGTGACGTAGCTTCCGAATTCCGAGACGGTCTCGGCGGTCCAGAAGGCGAGGAAACCGGGGAGGCGGAAGACGTCGCGGGGCTTCGATCCGTTCATGTCGCCGCCGCTCCCCTAGACGCGCGGGTCAGCTTAGGGCGAGCGCGCGCGGCCCGCCACGGCCTTGGCGAGCGCGAGGGGCAGGTAGAGGTCGAGCTGCTCAAGCACGGCGCGGTAGGCGGCCATCGGCTTGCCCCAGGCGTCGGGGATCGGGGTGTCGGCGCCGGTGGCGTAGGCGGCCAGGGTGAAGGTCTTGGCCTTCGCGTCCGGGGCCAGGGCCACGACCTTTTCGGCGTGGGGGGCCGTCATGGTGAGGATCAGGTCGGCGTGGGCGATGTCGGCGGGCTGCAGGGCGCGGGCGCGGTGGGCTGAGACATCGAAGCCGCGGGCGGCCATCAGGGCCTGGGCGTTGGGCTCGGGCGTCTCGTCGAAGGGATCGACGTCGAGGCCTCGGGAGATCACGGCGATGGGCAGGACGCGGCGGGCCGCCAGCGCCCGGGCCAGGGTCTGCGCCATCAGGCTGCGGCCGGTGTTGCCGGTGTCGACAAAGGCGATCTTGACGGGCTCGGCGGCGTGGGCCCGACCCGCGAGCAGGCACAGCACCGGCAGGACGAAGAGGTGGCGGCGGTCTAGCATGTGGCGATCCCGGCGAAGGCGCCCAGCATGGACTAGAGACGCGGAAGCCACATCCCCATCACCACCAGAAGGACGCCTGCGGCGGTCGCAAGACTGAGAACGAGCAGAAGCGCGGCCATGGCGCCCTTGGCGCGCGCGCCGCCCTGCGCCCCGGCCGCCAGGTAGAGCTCCAGGATCGCCAGGGGCAGGAGCACGTGGGCGAAGGCCAGGAAGATGTCGAAGGGACCGTCGAAGGCGGCGGTGTGCCCCACCGGCCCCTGGTGGACCGCGAACCACAGCATCATGCCCAGGCGGTAGAACCAGACGGCGTTGATCACCACGAAGAGCCGCAGGGCCCAGCGGCGGTGACGGATGAAGGCGCGGGCCCGCGCCGTGCGCCAGGCCAGGGCGGCGAAGGTCAGGACCAGGGCGGCGTTCAGCGCATTTCCCAGGGTCATATAGATCCCCGCCACGGCGCCGCGGGTGAGGGCGATGAAGACGCCGCTCGCCGCCGCCACCACCGCGGCCACGACGAACAGGCGTCCATTCCACCGGTGCAGCCAAGGCGCGCGGGCGCGGATCTGGGGAACCAGTTGGAGCGCCCCGCCGAGGGTCACGATGAAGGCCAGGGTGAGGTGGGCGCCCAGCGCCAGGTTTCCCCGCAGGTCCCCGGCGACATAGCCGTGGCCCTCCGGCAGCACGCGGTTCCACCGGCTGAGGTCGCCCCCCAGCAGACCCACCCCATAGAGCGCGGCGATATAGAAGCCGAAGGCCCACAGACCGGCGACCGCGACCCCGTACCAGAGCACGGCCGAGGCCCGCAGCAGCCATTCGGGTTTCGGCGCGGTGGACATGGCTCTACTCTCCCGTTCGCGCCGAATTCCGTGGTGCAATTTAGGATGGCGCGCCGCAGCGTCGATGACCGCAGGATCCAGACTTGTGACCGCAGGGATCAACCGCTTCGACGGGCCGACTGTCTCGGCGGGCTACGCAAAGGCGCTGCTGGACTTCGCGGTGGCCCAGGGAGCCGGACGGTCGGTGCTGCTGGCGAGCTCAGGGATCGCGGCCGACGCGCTGAGCGACCGGGACAACCGCGTGCCATTCGCGAGTTACGTGGCGCTGATGCGGTCGGCCAAGGTGCTCTGTGACGCCCCCGACCTGGGCCTGCGGTTCGGCGCTGGCACGAACTTCGAGGAGGTGTCGCTGGTGGGGCTGATCTGCCGCGCCGCCGGCACCATGGGTGAGGCGCTGCAGCAGTTGAACCGCTACCGGGGGCTGATCGCCGAGGTGGACCTGGGGGGCGGGGAGAGGTTTGAACTGGTCTCGCGGGATGGAGGCCTGTGGCTGGAGGATCGGCGGCCCGACCCCAACGCCTTCCCCGAGCTCACCGAGGAGACCTTCGCCCGCTTCGTGTGCGAGGTGGCGCGCAGCTACGGCGATGTCCCCTTCGTGACCGCGGTGGAGGTCACCCACGCCAGGCCCGACCATGCCGCCGCCTACGAGGCGGTGCTCAAGGCGCCGGTGGTGTATGGCGCAGCGCGCAACGCCCTGCGGATCGAGCCCTCCTGGCTGTCGCTCCAGACCCGCGGCGCCAACAGCTATGTGTTTGGTATCTTCAACGACCGGGCCGACGCCCTGCTGGCGAGACTGGAGGCCGCGCGTACGGTGCGCGGCGAGGTGGAGCGCCTGCTGATGCCGCGCCTCCACCTGGGGGCCGCAGGCATGGCGGTCACGGCGGGGCTGATGAACCTCAGCCGTCCGACGCTTTATCGCCGGCTGAAAGCCGAGGGGGTGAGCTTTGACCAGGTGCTGGACGAACTGCGCCGGGAGCTGGCCAAGACCTACCTCGCGCGGTTGTCGGTGAACGAGACGGCCTACCTGCTGGGCTTCTCCGACCGCAGCGCCTTCTCACGGGCCTTCAAGCGGTGGACCGGCCAGGGGCCGCGCGGCTGGAAGGGCACCTAGAGCCGGTCACTGGCTAAGCCTTCCGAAGCACGCCGCTGGCCAGCAAGGGCAGCAGCAGGCCGGCCATCAGCAGGGTGTTGGAGACCGCGTTGAGGCCAAAGCCGGTGGCGATGGAGAGGCCTGAGTCGATCACGAACCAGGCCGCCATGCTGGCCAGCACGCCGCGCCAGGTCGGGCCGGCCTGCGCGCCCAGGCGGTGGGCGGCGTCGAAGGTCACCATCAGGGTGATCGCCCACCCCAGGGTGACCGCGCCCATCAGGGCCACGGCGAACCGCATCTGGGCGTTCAGGACCAGGTCTTCCGGACCGTTCACTAGGCCGAAGATCAGCCGCGTGGGGCCGTCGGTGGCCTCCAGGCCCGCGCCGGCCAGGACCAGGCCGAACACCGCCACCAGCCAGGCCCAGACCGTCAGCCAGTTGCGCCAAAACCTATTCATGGATCGTCCTCCCGTTTCCTCTGGGCAGACTAGGGGCGAGGCGGAAGCGGCGCCATGACCTGGCAGGTCATGGCGGCTCGCGCGTTTCCCCTTGGAGCGCCGCGCGTTTTCCCCGATGCAGGGCGATCAAACTTCGAGGGACTGACAGATGGCTTCCGGCCTGGCCGCACTGCTGGACGACGTGGCGGCGATCGCCAAGATCGCGGCGGCCTCGGTGGACGATGTGGCGGGCGCGGCGGGCAAGGCCGGGTCCAAGGCCGTGGGCGTGGTGGTGGACGACGCCGCGGTGACCCCGGGCTACGCCATGGGCTTCACCCCGGACCGGGAACTGCCCATCGTCTGGAAGATCGCGCTGGGCTCGCTGCGCAACAAGTTCGTCTTTCTGCTGCCCGGCGCCCTGGCGCTCAGCGCCTTCGCGCCCTGGCTGGTGACGCCGCTGCTGATGGTGGGGGGCTCCTACCTGACCTTCGAGGCCAGTGAGAAGATTCTGGAGGTCTTCCTGCCGCATGAGGCGGGGGACACCGACGACGCCCTGGCGCTGAGCTCCACGGAGCTAGAGGCGCAGAAGGTGGCCGGGGCGATCCGCACCGATCTGATCCTGTCGGCGGAGATCATGTTCATCGCCCTGGCCGACGTCGCCGCGCGTCCGCTGGCGATCCAGGCCGCCGCCCTGGCGGTGGTGGGGCTGGCGCTCACCATCGGGGTCTATGGGGTCGTGGGCCTGCTGGTGAAGATGGACGACATCGGCCTGCACATGGCGGGCGGGCGAACCCGCCTGGGCCGGCTGTTGGGGCGGGGGCTGGTGCGGGCCATGCCGGCGGCGCTGAGCGGGCTGGCCTCCATCGGCACGGCGGCCATGCTGTGGGTCGGGGGCGGCATCCTGGTCCACGGGCTGGAGCACTATGGACTGAGCCCGATCCCGTCCTGGGTCGACGGTCTGTCTCGCTGGGCGGGCCAGGTCCCCGGGGTCGGCGCCTTCACCGGCTGGCTAGCCTTCGCGGCTGGCTCAGCGGTGGTGGGCCTGGCGGTGGGCGCGGTGATCGTCGGCGGGCTGCACCTGGTCCAGAAGCTGCGGGGCGGCCAGGCCCACTGAGCCTATTGCGGTCCGCCCGCCGAAGTCGGGGCGGGGTGGACCAGCACGCTCTTGATATTGACGAACTCGCGGATGCCGAAGTCGGCGCATTCGCGGCCGAAGCCGGAGTGCTTGACGCCGCCGAACGGCAGGCGGCTGTCGGAGCGGACGTTCTGGTTCACGAAGCTCATGCCGGCCTCGAGCTCTTCGGTGGCGATCCGCTCGCCGCGCGCCAGGTCGCCGGTGAGGACGCCCGAGCCCAGGCCGAAGGGGGAGTCGTTGGCGATGCGGATGGCGTCGGCCTCGTCGCGGGCCTCGATCACCGCGGCGACCGGGCCGAACACCTCCTCGTCGTGGGCCGGCATGCCGGGGACGACCCCGGCAAGGACGGTGGCCGGATACCAGGCGCCCGGCCGGTCAGGGACCTGGCCGCCCAGCAGCAGGCGGGCGCCCCTGGCGATGCTTTCGGTGACCTGGCGGTGGATCTCGTCGCGGGCCTCGACGCTCTGCAACGGGCCGAGCTTGGTGTCCTGGTGGCGCGGGTCGCCCATCGCGAAGGCTGCCATGGCGTCCACCAGGGCCGCCTCGAAGGCCGCGCGGATCTCGGCGACCACGATGAACCGCTTGCCGGCGATGCAGCTCTGGCCGCCATTGACCATGCGGGCGGCCGCGGCGATCTGCGCCGCGCCGCGCACATCGACGTCCTCCAGCACCAGGTAGGCGTCGCTGCCCCCCAGTTCCAGGACGCTCTTCTTCAGGACCCCCGCGGCCTGGGAGGCCACCTGGCGGCCGGCCGGCACGCTGCCGGTGAGGCTGACGGCGGCGATGGCGGGGTCCTCGATGATCGCCTGCACGGACTTGCTGGGGATCAGCAGGGTGCGGAACGCGTCGGCGGGAAAGCCGGCCTCACGGAACACCGCCTCCAGCGCCAGGGCGCAGCCGGGCACGTTGCTGGCATGCTTGAGCACGGCGGTATTGCCCGCCATCAGGGTCGGGGCGGCGAAGCGGATCACCTGCCAGAACGGGAAGTTCCACGGCATGACCGCCAGGATGGTTCCCATGGGCCGGAAGGCGACCTTGGCCTTGGGGCCGCCCATGTCCACCGCCTGCTCGGCGAGGTAGGTCTCGGCATGTTCGGCGAAGTGGTCGCAGTGGGCGGCGCACTTCTCGATCTCGGCCAGGCCCTCAGTGAGGGTCTTGCCCATCTCGTCGGTCATCAGGGCGGCGAATTCCGAAGCGCGGCGGCGCAGGACCTGCGCGGCCCGGCGCATCGGCGCGGCGCGCTCGGGCAAGCTGGTGCGTTTCCAGGTTTCGAAACAGGTCCGCGCGGCCCGGGTGATGTCCAGGGCCTCCTGATCTGTGTGGCCGTCATAGACGGGGCCGGCCTGGCCGGTGGCGGGGTCGTGGGCCTGGAAGGTGGCGGCCATGGCTAGGCTCCTGCTGCGGTGGGTCCGGTGAGAACCAACGGCGCCGAGCAGGGTTGCCCGCCCGGCGCGATAAGGTCCCGACAAGTCCCCGCCCATGGCAAGCCCTAGGTGGCGGGAGCGTGGTCGGGCTGCAGGGCGCGGAGCTCGATGGGCAGGCCTTGGCGAAGCGCCTGGCCCAGGCCAGGGCGGCGACCTCGTCCGCCCTCGGTCCTCATCTTAGCGCCTCACGCGCAACGTCACGCCGACCAACCGAGGATCCCCTGTCTGACCCAGGATCAAACCGGAATTGCCCGTCTGGACCGTCAGCGCGGTCACGTAATTCTCGTCGAAAAGGTTGCGGACGAAGGCGTCAACTTCCCAGCTGGAATTGAAGCGGTAGCCCACGCTGGCGTTGACGACGCCATAGCCGCCGATCTGCGTGTACTGCGAATTGGTGGTGTCGGCGTTGTAACTTGACCGGTAGCTCCAATCGCCGTGCAGGAGGATGTCGCCCGTCCCCACTGGTGTGCTGACGTCGAAGCCAACGGTCGCCGCCCACTTGGACAGCCCCGCGAGCGGCAGCCCCGTGATCACATAGGCACCCGGGATCGTCGGATTGCCGCGGGGGTTGGACGTCTGATTGGCAAGACTGGCGGGCGGGTTCAGGGGCTGGCACCCTCCGGTGGCGTTGGGATTCTGCCACTCGAGCGGACAGGGTCCGGCGGGATAGTCCGTGTACGCCCCGTCGCTGTAGGCCGCCGACGCCCTGAGGGTGAAACCGGGGAACAGCCGGGCCGCGAGGTCGGCCTCCACGCCCTTGACCTGCACTTGGGGGATGTTGGCCGGAAAGGTCCGTAGGGGCGCGGAATTGTTGCCCGTGACGGGCGTGGCGATGTTCGCCTGGAAATCTTTGACGATGGTCTTGTAGGCGGCGAGGTTCAGCGTGGCGCGACCGCCGAACAGGGTGGACTTCAGGCCGACCTCGAACGTGCTGTTTTGCTCGTCTTCGATGACGGCGGTGTCGAGCGCCGGCTGGTTGGCTCCCGGTCCCGTGCCGCCGGTCAGCTGCAGGCCCGACATGTTGAGGCCGCCGCCCTTGTAGCCGCGGGCATACGAGACATAGGTCATCGCGTTGTCGGCGAACTGCCACGCCAGGTTACCGCGGCCCGACAGGCTGCCGCCGCTGTCCTGCACGGAATAGCATTGCGGTCGGAACAGGGAGAGCTTGGCGTTGTCCTTCCCGTTGAGCGTTGCGCCATTCAGTGCGGTGCAGGTCGCAGGGTCAGGCAGGGTTGAAAAGGGTACGCCGCCGCTGACGGTGGTCGCGTAGTCGCCCTTCTTGTCCTCATAGGTATAGCGCAGACCCAGCGTCGCGGTGAGCCGTGGTGCGATCTCGTCGTTGACCTCGCCGAACGCCGCGTAGCTGTCCATCTTGAAGTCGGAGTTTCCGTACTGACCGTAGCCATCGGTCAGGTTGTCCGGCCGGTCGGCGGCGGCGAAGATCGTGGTGCTGATGAGCCAGTAGGCTGACGCAGGCCCGTAGACGCTGGTGGGAGCCCCATTGATCGTCTGGCTGAAGACGTAGAGCCCGCCGACGTAGTTCAGCTTGCCGCCGCCGTTGGATGCGATGCGCAGCTCCTGGCTGAACTGATCCTGGCGCGACGGGATGCGCTGCACTAGCTGGATCGGCACGCCGATGTAGTCGCGGTCGTTGGCGACATCCCACTTCCAGTACCGCCACGCGCTGATCGAGGTCAGGGTCGCCGACCCAAGGTTCCAATCGGCGTTCAGGGAAATCCCACCGTCCTGCGTGTCGACGTGCAGCGGGGCGTCGATGTCGCTCAGGCGGTTGAAGACATTGGTGCTGGCCGGGACGTAGGCGGGGAGTCCGTGGGCCGGCAGGCCGGCAGACAGTCCCACGAATTGCCGGGCCGGGCTTCGCAGGCTGGTCCCGACGCGCAGATAGGTCTGGGTGCAGCAGTCCGCGTCGAAGTCGGAGACGTCGGCGATCAGACGGAACTGCAGGTCATCGTTGGGCTGGAACAGAAGCTGGGCGCGCAGCGCGATGTTGTTCTGGTCATTGAGCTTTTGTCCGGTGACCACATTGGTCACGAAGCCGTCGCGCTGCGTGATCTGGGCCGAGAGGCGACCCGCGACCTCATCCATGAGCGGGCCAGAGACGCTCGTCTTGGCCTGGATGAAATTGTCGTCGCCGTAGGAGACCTCGGCGCTGGCCTCTGGCTCGAACGTTGGCGCGCGGCTGATGATGTTGATGGCGCCGCCCGTCGTGTTCTTGCCGAACAGCGTCCCCTGCGGGCCACGCAGGACCTCGATGCGCGCGATGTCGGTGAAGTCGAAAGCGGCCGTGGCCGGGCGGCCGTGGTAGACGCCGTCAACGTAGAACCCCACACCGGCTTCGATGCCGTCGTTGGCGGCGCTGACGGAAAGCGTGTTCGAGCCCAGGCCTCGGATCGTGTAGGCGGTGTTTCGAGGGTTCGCAGAGTTATAGTAGAGGCTTGGCGCCAGCTGCGCGAGCGCCTGAGTGTTGACCGTGCCGGCGCGATCGAGCTCCACACCGGTGACCACTGAGACGGCGGCCGGGACCTTCTGCAACGGCTCAGCCCGCTGGCGGGCGGTGACGACCACCTCGCCTAGGGAAAGCGAGTCCGCCGGAGCCCCGGGCGCGACGGTCTGGGCGGAGGCGGCGCCGGCAATCAGCGCCAAGGCGGCCACTCCGGCCAACAAGTCGTATCGCATGAGACCCCCCCTTCAGACGCCGTCGTGACCCCGCGACATCCGCCATGGCGCGCGCTATATACACACGAATATGGCCCTAAAAGAGAAAGTTCGCCGAACCAGACATCGGCTTGATGATCGGTGATTGGGGCGCCGCCTTTGCCCGCGAACGGACTACGGCGACCGTGCACGTCATGCGGGCGGGACCACCAGATGGCATGTCAGTTAAGTGGACTGTCACCGTGTTTTTCTAGAACCCCCTCTCCCACAAGTGGGACAGGGGCGCTGACCTAGGATCCCCCAGAAGGGGAGCATCCTGTGCCGCAGCTCTTCTACGCCGGTTGTTCGGCGGGCTGGTTGAAGGCCCAGTGGACGCCGAAGGGGTCGACGAGGGCGCCGTAGTAGTCGCCCCAGAACATCAGCTGGGGTTCGGAGGTGGGCTTGCCGCCGGCGTCCACCGCGCGCTTCCACCAGACGTCGAGGTCGGGGACGACGAGCTGCATGGTGAAGCTGTGCGAGGGCTGGTGGGCGTAGCCGCTCTCGGGGAAGGCGTCGCTGAGCATCAGGGAGCCGCCGTTGATCTCCAGGTGGATGTGCATGAAGCGCTTGCCGTCCTCGGCCGGCATGACGCGAAGTTCCTTGGCCCCGAAGGCCTTCTGGTAGAATTCCGACGCGGCGCCGGCGCCTTGGACGCTGAGATAGGGGATGACGCCCTTGAACACGGGGTCGATGGCTTCACTCATATCGGCTCTCCAGGTTCGCGCCGGAGTGGCGCTCTGATCCGAGGACGAATGACGCGGGGTCGGGCCGACAGTGCGGAACGGTTTTTCCTGCCCGTTCGTCATCCTCGGGCTTGTCCCGCGGATCTCCGACCCTCGGGGTGAGAACGGCGCCGTCCGCGTCTTGCTGGCTGACACGGAGTCTATGGGTCCTCGGGACAAGCCCGAGGATGACCGTGGAGGGGTATGGGTCAGGCCTGCTTTGCGGCTTCACCCTGCAGGCGGTCGAGGTGCAGCCGGATGTGGGCCGCTTCGGCCGGGGTGTTGGCGAGGGCGATGGCCTGGTTGAAGCTCTCGCGGGCCTCGTCGGCGCGGCCGAGCTGGAGCAGCAGGGCGCCGCGCGCGCCGAAGAAGTAGAAGTAGCCGCCGAGCCGGTTGGCCAGGGGCTCGATCATGTCCAGGGCCGCCTGGGGCCCGCGCGCCTTCGAGACCGCCACGGCGCGGTTGAGGGTGATGACCGGGGAGGGGGTCATGATCTCGAGCGTCGCATAAAGGTGGTCGATCTGGGCCCAGTCGGTGTCCTCGAACCGGGCGGCGCGGGCATGCAGGGCGGCGATGGCGGCCTGGACCTGGTAGGGGCCGGGACGGCGGTGGCGCATGGCCTTGTCCATCAGGGCCAGGCCTTCGCCGATGTCGCGCGTGCTCCAGAGGGTGCGGTCCTGGTCCTCCAGGAGAATGACCTCGCCGGCCGTGTCGAACCGCGCGGCGGCGCGGGCGTGCTGCAGCAGGAGCAGGGCGGTGAGGCCCATGATCTCCGGCTCGGCCTGGAACAGGCGCAGCAGCAGGCGGGCCAGCCGGATGGCCTCCTCGCAGAGCGGGCTGCGGGCGGGGATCTCCGCGCCGCCGGCCGAGTAGCCCTCGTTGAACAGCAGGTAGACCATGGCCGCCACGGCGGCGACGCGCTGCGAGCGTTCCACCGGGCCCGGCGTCTCGAAGGGCACGTCGGCGCGGGCGATCTTCGCCTTGGCCCGCGTGATCCGCTGTTCCATGGCGCTCTCGCCCACCAGGAAGGCGCGGGCGATCTGCTTGACGCTGAGGCCCGAGACGATGCGCAACGCCACCGCGATCTGCTGGGTGGGCTGCAGGTCCGGGTGGCAGCAGATGAACAGCAGCCGCAGGATGTCGTCGCGGTAGTGGGCGCCGTCCAGCCGGTCGGCGAGCGGGGTCTCCACGTCGTCGAGGTCGGAGATCAGGTCCTCGGGCGGCAGGGCGGTCTGCTTGGCCTGGCGGCGGACCTGGTCGATGGCGGCGTTGCGGCCGACCATGATCAGCCAGGACGCCGCGTCGCGGGGCGGGCCCTTCTCAGGCCAGGACTTGAGCGCCCGCAGGCAGGCGTTCTGGAAGGCCTCCTCGGCGGTGTCGAGATCGCGGAAGTAGCGCAGCAGGGCGCCGACGGCCTGGGGGCGGGCGGCGGTGATCGCCTGCTCGATCCAGGCCAGGTCGCTCATGCCACGTCGCCGCCGGGCAGGAAGAGGCGGATCGGGCGAATCTCATAGCCGCCGCCCGAGGCGGGGTTGGCCTTGGTGAGGTCCTTGGCGGTGGCGATGGCCTCCTCGAGGTCCTTGCACTCCACGACGTAGAAGCCGAGCAGCTGCTCCTTGGTCTCCACGAAGGGGCCGTCGGTGATCAGGCCGCCGTCACGGTGCAGGCTGGTGGCCGCGGTGGTGGGCAGCAGGCGCAGCGACGGGCCGAGGCGGCCCTGGGACAGCAGCTTCTGGTGGACGACGTCGAGGTCGGCCATGACCTTGTCGTCCTCCTCCTGGCTCCAGGAATAGACGACCTCTTCGGAGTTGTAGCAGAGGATGGCGTAGAGCATTTCGGCGTCCCTGATCTGAGCTAGGACGAACGAGTATGCCCGGACCCGACAGGGGGCCGAAGAAAAAGAAAGCCTGTTGTCCAGCTTGTCAGCCGCCACCCCGCGCGCCCATCCTGAGGGCCGGGGAATGAGCCAAAGCGGAGACATCCGATGGACGCCAAGACCGAAACCCTGATCCCGGCCGCCAGGCTGGCCGCCGAAAATCCCGTCCGCTATCCGAACGAGAGCGCGCAGTACCGGGCCGCGCGGACCGCCCTGCTGGAA
The DNA here is from genome assembly GCF_016772415.1 of Phenylobacterium glaciei. NCBI lineage: Bacteria > Pseudomonadati > Pseudomonadota > Alphaproteobacteria > Caulobacterales > Caulobacteraceae > Phenylobacterium > Phenylobacterium glaciei. Next base: position 2,700,264 of record NZ_JAGSGD010000001.1, on the reverse strand, counting down.
CACGAGATCGACCTGCGCCGCCAGCTGGAGCGGGTGGCCGCCGAGCGCCGCGCCCTGCCGCCGGGCGGTCCGGTGACGGGCGACTACCGCTTCAGCGGCGAGGATGGGGCCGAGACCGACTTCGAAGGCCTGTTCAAGGACAAGGCGACGCTGGGCGTCTACAGCTACATGTTCGGGCCGCAGCGGGAGCAGCCGTGCCCGATGTGCACCAACCTGCTGGGCGCCTGGGAGGGCAACGCCGCCGACCTCGATCAGCGCATGTCGCTGGTGGTGGTGGCCCGCTCGCCGATCGAGAGGCTGAAGGCCTGGAAGGCGGAGCGCGGGTGGAAGAACCTGCGGCTCTATACCGACCTCAACGACGCCTATTCGAAGGATTATTTCGGCCTGCTGCCGGACGGGTCTGAGATCCCGGCCTTCAACGTCTTCACGCGCAAGGACGGCACGGTCCGGCACTTCTGGTCGGGCGAGATGAGTGGATCGACCGCCGATCCCGGCCAGGACCCGCGCGGCGCGCCGGACCTGGGGCCCATGTGGGGGGTGCTGGACACGACCCCGGAAGGTCGTGGCGGCGACTGGTATCCGAAGCTGGACTACTGAGGCGAGGCCAGGGCCGCGAAGGCTGCGTAGAACACCTCGTCGGGGACCAGGTCGGGGGTCATCAGCCGCTGAAAGACCAGGCCCTCGGTCAGGGCGTGGATCACCACCACCAGGATCTCAGGCGGCATGGGGCTGTCGCCGTCCTGCAGCACGCTGGCCAGCCAGGCCGCGCCGGCGGCGTAGCTCTGCGCGGTGATCTTAAGCACCTCGGCGCGGGACTCCGCGTGGTTGAGGCTATGGGCCATGCCGCTGAGGCGGGCCGGCGCGGCGAGGCGGCGGTCGGGCAGGGCGGCCAGGGTCGCCTGGGCGAAGGCGTGCATCTTCTGGGCGAAGGTCGAGCCCGGCGGGATTTCCGGCAGGATGGCCGGCCAGTCGGTCCGGGCGATGGCCATGAACAGGTCCTGGCGGTTCTTGAAGTTGCCGTAGATCGCCCCGCTGGTCATGCCGGCGCGCCGCGCCACCTCCTCCATCGTGACGGCGTCGAAGCCCTTCTCGCGGGCGAGTTCGCGGGCGGCCTGCATCAGGGCGGCGCGGGTGCGGGCGCGCTTGTCGCCCTTGCGGCGGATCTCCTCGGTCATGGCGGGGACTCTAGGGTGTTGCCAATTAATAGGAAGTCTATTTTATAGGATTCCTATTTTATGGAGTCGGGGCGTATGGACGCGATCGAGACGGCGCTGAAGGGCGTGGTGGACGCCGGCGAGCTGGCGGGCGTCGTGACCCTGGTCTGGCGGGGCGGGGAGGCGAGGGTCTGCGCCGTGGGCTGGCGGGATATCGAGGCCGGCCTGCCAATGCAGCGGGACTCCATCTTCCGCATCGCCTCGATGTCCAAGCCCATCGTCTCGGCCGCGGCCATGACCATGTTGCAGGAGGGGCGGTTCGCGCTTGAGGACCCGATCTCTCGCGTGGCGCCGGAGTTCCTGAGGATGCGGGTGCTGCGGGACCCCGACGGGGCGCTGGAGGACACCGTCCCCGCCGACCGGCAGATCACCTTCGATGATTTGCTGACCCAGAGGGCGGGGCTTACCCAGGCCGGCTTCTATTCCGGCCCCATCGATGCGGCGCACCGCGAGGCCCTGGGCCCTGACCTGGACAGTCCGCTGTCGCCGGACGCGTGGATCGCGGGCCTGGCCGGCCTGCCGCTGATCGGCCAGCCGGGGGCGGTCTTCACCTATGGCCGGGCCACCGACCTGCTGGGCCTGCTGCTGGCCCGGATGGAGGGCGCGCCCCTGGAGGAGGTGCTGCGCCACCGGGTGTTCGAGCCCCTGGGCATGACCGACACCGGCTTTTCCGTGCCGTCGGAGAAGCGCCATCGCCGGGCGGGGTTCTACGGTTTCGACATGACCGGACAGCTGAAGAAGCTGCCCACCGTGCCCGGCGGCGCGGCCCTGGCTGAGCGGCCCGACGACATGGAATTCGCCTCGGGTGGGGCCGGGCTGTGGTCCACCGTGGACGACTACCTGGCCTTCGCGCGGATGTTCGTGGACTCGTCCGTGAAACTGCTGTCGCCGGAGACCCTGGCCCTGATGACCACCAACCGGCTGACCGACCCCCAGCGGCTGGGGGCCAAGATGTTCGGCATGCCGACCTTCGGAACCGGCTCCGGCTTCGGCCTTGGGGTCGCCACGGCCCTCGATCCGGCCACCGCCTCGGTGATGCGCGGCAAGGGTGGCGTCGGCACGGTCGGCTGGCCCGGCGCCTATGGCGGCTGGTGGCAGGCCGATCCGACGAACGGCTCGGTGGCCATCCTGCTGATGCACAACATGCTGGAACTGGAACAACTCACCGCCGGCTACGGCCTGGGCGGCTACGGCGCGATCCTGGAATTCCACGCGCTGGCGACGGGGTAGCTCGCCTGCGAACCTCCGGCGTTACGGATTGTCGTCTGCGCCTTTACCTTCAGCAAAGGCGCAAGCCGCGCCGGGCAGTGCGTATATCTCGGGCTTGAAGGAGCCTTTCGGTCCGCCGCGTGGCACTTTGGAGCTTGACCTTCTGATGGTCGCGCCGAGCCGTTTCCACCATTTGTCCGTGGATGGCTCGACCACTTTCCCCAGTTTCGCGTATCGGTGGCCGATCCATTCGAAAGACGAGAGGCCTATGGTCTGCTCGTTTGCATGAGAGCGATTTTTCAGATTGAGCCAAAAGATGCCCGGATGGCCTGCTCCAAAGTAGGGCGTATTGGGATCAGCGCCCGCGCGCCTCTCGGCCCATCCCTGCCAAGGGTCTTCTACTTCGCTATCGGGACTGTCATGCGCAGCGGCAAGTAGCGGCAATGGACCGCTGGCCACATGCCAGAAGGCGTGACGCTCTCCAGACAGGGCCGATATCGTTTCGACCGCTTTCCACCGACCGACTCCGTCTGCAACGATAAAAGCCACCTCCGGGTCGTCATTCAGCATTTCCAGCAAGACATTGTGGTCGTCGCCGAAAAGATAGAGTGGCAACCACGGCATGCAGCGAGCTCCTGTTATCAGTGCCATCGAGGGATTGCGTGGGCGGAGAGATCAGTGGAGGCGGCTGCCGTCCGCGATGGTCGAACCGGCGTTGGCTTCCGCATCAAAGGCGCCCTAGTCGAAGACATCCATATTCCGTCGGGCGAGCCTGGCGCGCGCCTCGGCAAGGTCTTTCACCGGGACGACATAGGTGCCGGCCAGGAGGTCGCCGAGTCTCTGGCGCCGCTTGGTGAAGTTGGCGATCAGGCCTGCCGGTATCCCGCCCAGCAGGAATGGGTTGGCTTCGATCAAGCGGGTCAGGGTGCGAACGATCACCCGCCAGATCGCCGGCCGCTGGCCCTGCGCATCGACCACGATGGTCCCACTGGCCAGCTTGCCCAGGGAACGCCCCCACACGCCTTCGGTCACCGGGAAATAGGCGAGCACGGCCAGCCCTCCGGTGATGACAGCCGCCTCATCACCGAACCGCTCCGCCGGCACGGCTGTCGCGAAGAACAGGGCGCCCATGGTCAGGAAATCGATCCAGCAGCCGAACCAGCGCCGCAGCAGGATATTCTCTGCTCGGCTGGCGGCCGATGCTCCGGCGCCCAGTTTGGAATCCGCACGGAGGTGCGGGTCGGCAGCGAGGTCGATCATAGGGCGCTCCAGCCTAGGGTAGAGCTTATCGCGCCAACTCTCGTTTTGGAAGCATGCGCCAAGGTGACGGTCACGGTAATCCCAAGGGCCGCGCCAGCACGCTGGGCCGGCCCGGGGCTTATGGCGCCTGGTGGCAGGCCGACCCCACCAACGGCTCGGTGGCCATCCTGCTGATGCACAACATGCTGGAACTGGAACAACTCACCGCCGGCTACAGCCTGGGCGGCTACGGCGCGATCATGGCGTTCCATGCGCTGGCGACGGGGTAGAGGCCTGCTTCAAGTCGCCTCTTGGCTGCCCTTCTCCCCTTGCGGGAGAAGGTGGCCCTGCGGAGCAGGGTCGGATGAGGGGTCGCTGGGCCTTTCGGGTTAGGGCGTTTCAAGGACTGCGGAGAGGGGAGCGCGACCCCTCATCCGACCGGTCTCCGACCGGCCACCTTCTCCCGCAAGGGGAGAAGGACGAATTGCGGTGACGCGGTATGAAATAGATCGTCCCCGACGCCGCAGACCTATTTCATACAGTGTCACCGTAACCCCGTAATCCTTAGACGCCGCCGGTGTAGAAGAACATGAATGGCAGGAGAGCCGCTAGAGAAACGCCTGTGGACGCCAACAGGAGCCGCGGCCACCGGCGATTTCCGTTGCAGACCCATGCGCTCGTGGTCAGCGCCATGACTACCAGTGCGGGCCATAAGACGTAGAACTCGATCTGGTCGGCGTTCGGATAACCAAGCACCCCCCGAGCGATAACGCCCTTCGTTAGGTCCCAGCCCGCCAGAAATAGGCCGAACCAAATGAGGCCCGCGAGACCTGTCAGGATGTTCGCCAAACGCATCGACCCAAGTTAGCTTAGTCGCCCGGAAACCCCACAGCAAAACGGCCCGGAGCGTGAGCTCCGGGCCGTCCTGTTGTCTGCCGTAGATCAGATCGCTTAGGCGAACTGGCCCATGGTGTTGTGGACGCCGCCGGCCTTCAGGGCCGCTTCCCCGGCGAAGTATTCCTTGTGGTCGTCGCCGAGGTCGGAGCCCGACATGTTCTGGTGCTTCACGCAGGCGATCCCTTCGCGGATCTCCTTGCGCTGGACGTTCTTCACGTAGCCCAGCATGCCCTGCGAGCCGAAGTACTCCTTGGCCAGGTTGTCCGTGGACAGGGCCGCGGTGTGATAGGTCGGCAGGGTGATCAGGTGGTGGAAGATGCCCGCGCGCTTGGCGCCATCGGCCTGGAAGGTGCGGATGCGTTCGTCGGCTTCCACGGCCAGGTCGGAGGCGTCGTAGTCCACGCTCATCAGCTTGTCGCGGTCATAGGCCGAGACGTCCTTGCCGGCCGCCTTGTAGGCGTCATAGACCTGCTGGCGGAAGTTCAGGGTCCAGTTGAAGGACGGGCTGTTGTTGTAGACCAGCTTGGCGTTGGGGATCACCGCGCGGACGCGGTCCATCATGCCGGCGATCTGCTCGACGTGGGGCTTCTCGGTTTCGATCCACAGCAGGTCGGCGCCGTTCTGCAGCGAGGTGATCGAGTCGAGGACGCAGCGGTCTTCGCCGGTGCCTTCGCGGAACTGGAACAGGTTCGACGGCAGGCGCTTCGGGCGCAGCAGCTTGCCATCGCGGTTGAGGATGACGTCGCCGTTCTTCAGGTCGCCCTGGGCCACTTCTTCGCAGTCCAGGAAGCTGTTGTACTGGTCGCCCAGGTCGCCCGGGGTGGTGGAGACGGCGATCTGCTTGGTGAGGCCGGCGCCGAGCGAGTCGGTGCGGGTGACGATGACGCCGTCTTCAACGCCCAGCTCGAGAAAGGCGTAGCGGCATGCGCGGACCTTCTGCAGGAAGTCTTCGTGCGGCACGGTGACCTTGCCGTCCTGGTGACCGCACTGCTTTTCGTCGGAGACCTGGTTTTCGATCTGCAGGGCGCAGGCGCCGGCCTCGATCATCTTCTTGGCCAGCAGGTAGGTGGCTTCGGCGTTGCCGAACCCGGCGTCGATGTCGGCGATCACCGGGACCACGTGGGTCTGGTAGTTGTCGACCGCGTCGATGATGGCCTTTTCCTTGGCCTTGTCGCCGGCCGCGCGGGCGGCGTCGAGGTCGCGGAACATGCCGCCCAGCTCACGGGCGTCGGCCTGGCGCAGGAAGGTGTAGAGCTCTTCGATCAGGGCCGGCACCGAGGTCTTCTCGTGCATCGACTGGTCGGGCAGGGGGCCGAACTCCGAGCGCAGGGCGGCGACCATCCAGCCCGACAGATAGAGGTAGCGGCGGTCGGTGGTGCCGAAGTGCTTCTTGATGGAGATCAGCTTCTGCTGGCCGATGAAGCCGTGCCAGCAGCCCAGGGACTGGGTGTACTGCGAGCTATCGGCGTCATAGGCCGCCATGTCCTTGCGCATGATGCCGGCGGTGTAGCGGGCGATTTCCAGGCCGGTCTTGAAGCGGTTCTGGACGCGCATGCGGGCCACGGATTCGGCGTCGATCGCCTCCCAGGGACCCTTCTTGGAGGAGATGAGCTGGCCCATCTGGATGATATGATCTTGGTACGCCATGGTGGCCTCGATGCCAGGAGTGAAGTTGACCGGGCCGTAGCAGAGCCGAACGCGCCTTGTGGAGTCGGTTCGAGGTCTAGCTGTCAATCTTTACAGGCCAGTCTTGTCATGATGTAATGTTGTGACAACAGGACTTGTAATTAACATGGCCGCCGAACGCCGCCTCTATGTCGGCCCCAGCCTGCGCCGCCTGCGCCGGGACCTGGGGTTGACCCAGGCCGACATGGCCGGGGACCTGGAGGTCTCGGCATCTTACGTCGCCCTGCTGGAGCGCAATCACCGGCCGCTGTCGGCCGAGATGCTGCTGCGCCTGGCCCAGACCTACAAGCTGGACATGTCGACCCTGGCCGGGACCAGCGGGGCCGACGAGACGGCAAGGCTGCAGGCGGTGCTGAAGGACCCGATGTTCGCCGACATCGACCTGCCGGCCCTGGAGACGTCGGATCTCACCGGCAATTTCCCGGGCATCACCGAGGCGCTGCTGCGGCTCTACACCACCTATCGCGAGGAGCAGCTGGCCCTGGCCGACCGGGGCGCCGAGACCCACGAGACCGGCGGGGAGGGCAGCGACGCCACCGATCCGGTCGCTGAGTCTCGCCGCTTCCTGGCCGCGCGGCGCAACAGTTTCCCGACCCTGGACGACGCCGCCGAGCGCATCGCCCAGGGCGTGGCGGGGCACGACAACCTGGTGGGCTACCTGAAGGCGCGGCACGGGCTGAAGGTGCGCCGGCTGCCGTCGGCGGTCATGGTCGGCTCGATCCGGCGGCTGGACTGGCACCGCAGGGAGATCCTGCTGGACGACGGTTTGGATACGGCCAGCCAGATGTTCCAGCTGGCCCTGCAACTGGCCTATCTGGAGATGCGCGAGGAGGTGGACGCGGTCCTGGCCGAAGGGACCTTCATCACCGACAGCGGCGAGCGGCTGACGCGCCGCGCCCTGGCCAGCTATGCGGCCGCAGCGGTGATCATGCCCTATTCGGCCTTCGCCCGGGCGGTGGAGGCGCGGCGCTACGACGTCGAGGCCCTGGCAAGGCAGTTCGGGGCCAGCTTCGAGCAGACGGCCCACCGGCTGACCACCCTGCAGAAGCCGGGGCAGGAGCGGGTTCCGTTCTTCTTCATCCGGGTCGATCCGGCCGGCAACGTCTCCAAGCGCCTGGACGGGGCGGGGTTCCCCTTCGCCCGGCACGGCGGCGGCTGTCCGCTGTGGTCGGTGCACCAGGTGTTCAAGACGCCGCGCGAGATCGTCACCCAGTGGCTGGAACTGCCCGACGGCCAGCGGTTCTTCTCCATTGCGCGGACCGTGACGGCTGGCGGCGGCTCCTTCGGCAGTCCGCGGGTGGAGCGGGCCATCGCGTTGGGCTGCGCCGCCGAGCACGCGGGCAAGCTGGTCTATACCCAGGACCAGCCGGCGGAGGCCGCGACCCCCATCGGGGTGACCTGCCGGCTGTGTCACCGCACCGAATGCACGGCCCGTTCGGCGCCCCCCATCGGGCGCCAGATCCTGCCCGACGACATCCGCCGCACCAGCCTGCCGTTCGGCTTCTCAGACAGCTGAAACTTCGGCCTTCCCTAAAATTGGGGGCTTCAAAGCCGCGCGCTTCCGTGCAGTAAAGCGCCCGACAGACGGGGCGCGTCGCCGGTGCGGCGAGCCCTTGGACGCCCAATTCGAGAGCCCGGTACGCACATGGACATCAGCCCCGCCCTGACCGTCGACGACATCCTGCACGCCTTCGTGGAGCAGGAACTGCTCACCGGAACCGGGGTAGACGCCGCGAAATTCTGGGCGGCGTTGGAGAGCATCCTGGCCGACTTCACGCCGCGCAACGCGCAGCTGCTGGCCCGCCGCGACGCCTTGCAGGACCAGATCGACGCCTGGTGGAAGGCGCGCAAGGGCAAGGATTTCAGCGTCGCCGAGGAGATCGCCTTCCTGCGCGAGATCGGCTACCTGCTGCCCGAGCCGGCGCCCTTCGAAATCTCGACCGTCAATGTCGACCCGGAGATCGCCAAGGTGGCGGGGCCGCAGCTCGTCGTGCCGGTTTCGAACGGGCGGTTTGCTCTGAACGCCGCCAACGCCCGCTGGGGCAGCCTCTATGACGCTCTCTACGGCACCGACGCCCTGGAGCCGCCGACCGGGACCAAGGGCTATGACCCGGTGCGCGGCGGCAAGGTCGTGGCCTTCGCGCGCGGCCTGCTGGACCGTGTCGCGCCGCTCGCCAAGGGGTCGCACAGCGACGCCACCAGCTATGTCGTGACAGACAAGGCCCTGGTGGTCAGCCTGGAGGACGGCTCCACCACCGGTCTGAAGGACGCCGGCCAGTTCGTCGGCTGGCGCGGGTCCGCCGAGGCGCCTGACGGCGTGCTGCTGGCCCACAACAGCCTGCACCTGGAGATCCAGATCGACCGGGCCCACAACATCGGCAAGGACGACGCGGCCGGCGTCTCCGACGTGCTGGTGGAGGCGGCGCTCACCGCCATCCAGGACTGCGAGGACTCCGTCGCCGCCGTGGACGCCGAGGACAAGGCGGGCGTCTACCGCAACTGGCTGGGCCTGATGCGCGGCGACCTGTCGGCCAGCTTCCAGAAGGGCGGCCAGACCGAGACCCGGCGCCTCGACGCCGACCGCACCTATGCTTCGCCCGCGGGCGGCGAGCTGACCCTGCGCGGCCGCAGCCTGATGCTGGTGCGCAATGTCGGCCATCACATGCTGCTGGACGCCGTGCGCTTCAACGGTGAGCCGGTGTTCGAGACCGTGGTGGACGCCCTGGTCACCGTCACCGCGGCGATGCACGACCTCAAGGGCAAGCGCCTCAACAGCCCGGCGGGCTCGGTCTATGTCGTGAAGCCCAAGATGCACGGCCCCGACGAGGTGGCCCTGGCCGTTCGCCTGTTCGACCTGGTGGAGGACGCGCTTGGCCTCGAACGCAACACCGTGAAGTTGGGCATCATGGACGAGGAGCGTCGCACCAGCGCCAACCTGGCGGCCTGCATCTACGCCGCCCGCGAGCGGATCGTGTTCATCAACACCGGCTTCCTCGACCGCACCGGCGACGAGATCCACACCGCCATGGAAGCCGGCCCGGTAGTGCGCAAGGACGCCATCAAGGCCGAGCCCTGGCTGCCGGCCTATGAGAAGCGCAACGTCGAGATCGGCCTGGCCACCGGCTTCCCCGGCAAGGCGCAGATCGGCAAAGGCATGTGGGCCGCGCCTGATCTCATGCAAGGCATGCTGGCGACCAAGGTCGGCCATCCGAAGGCCGGCGCCAATACCGCCTGGGTGCCGTCGCCGACGGCGGCCGTGCTGCACGCCCTGCACTATCACGAGGTGGACGTGCCCGGCCTGCAGGCCACCATGGCGGCGGCCAAGTCGGTCACCGGCCTGGACGACCTGCTGACCCCGCCGCTGGCGCGCTCCAACTGGAACGCCGAGGACATCACCCAGGAGCTGGACAACAACGCCCAGGGCATCCTCGGCTACGTGGTCCGCTGGATCGACCAGGGGGTGGGCTGCTCCAAGGTGCCCGACATCCACGACGTGGGCCTGATGGAGGACCGCGCCACCCTGCGGATCTCCAGCCAGCACATCGCCAACTGGCTGCACCACGGGGTCTGCACGCAAGCCCAGGTGCGCGAGACCTTCGCCCGCATGGCCAAGGTGGTGGACGGCCAGAACGCCGGCGACGCGCTCTATCAGCCGATGGCGGAAAACCCCGACAGCGTGGCCTACCAGGCGGCGCTGGAACTGGTGTTCGAGGGACGGTCGCAGCCCAACGGCTATACCGAGCACATCCTGTCGCGGCGTCGGCGGGAGCGTAAGGCGCAGTTGGCCTAGGACACCCCAACCCATTGACCGTCATCCTCGGGCTTGTCCCGAGGATCCATAGACACCGTGCTGCGGTTGGCCCGTGGCGGTGACGCCGCAACCTCTGCCGACAGGCGGAGATCATGGATCCTCGGGACAAGCCCGAGGATGACGGTGGTTGGGGGCGTTACCGGTGCTCCCCCACCAGATCCGCGATGATCGCGCGGCTTTTGGTGCGCTCCTCATCGTCCGACCCCGACAGTCCCGCCGCCACGATCAGCGCCTTCCAGATCGTCCAGCCCCGGCCGCGCGCCCAGGTTCCTTCGTCCAACGGCAGCGCCTCGCGGAACGCGGCGCGGGCCGGACCGTGCAGCAGGGTCCAGGCGATGGCGAGGTCGCAGGCGGGGTCGCCGACGCCGAGGATGCCGAAGTCGATGACGGCGCTGAGCCGTCCGTCCTTCACCAGCAGGTTGCCCGCCGCCACATCGCCGTGCAGCCAGACAGGCGGGTTGGAGCACTCGGCCGCCAGGGCCTGCTCCCAGATCGAGAGCGCCGTGGCGCCGTCGATGGTCTCCCCAAGGTCGATGATCGCCTGCCGCGTCTGGGCGTCATAGGTCGAGAGCGCGCCGCCGCGGAAGAAGTTGTGCTGGCCGGCCACCGGGCCGTCGGTCACGTCGATGGCCTGCAGCGCCGTCAGGAACGCCGCCAGGTCGCGGGCGAACTGGGACAGGTCGGCGATGCGCTCCAGGGCGGCGGTCTCGCCCTCGATCCAGCGGTAGACCGACCAGGGCCAGGGATAGCCCTCGCCAGGCGCGCCCAGGCCGACGGGCTCGGGGATCGGCAGGGGCAGTTGCGGCGCCAACCGTGGGAGCCAAGCCTGCTCCTTCTCCACCTGGGCCACATAGTGCCGCGCGCTGGGCAGCCGCACGCTCATCTCGTCGCCGAGATGGAAGGTGGTGTTGTTCTTGCCGCCAAAGACCACGGGGCGGACCGGCAGGTGGGCCCACTGCGGGAACTGGGTGGCCACCAGTCGGCGGGCGAGGTCGGCGTCGAAGGCGATACGCTTGGTCTCGGTCATCGCCCGAGGGTTCCACCTCCCGCCAAGCTTGGCGAGTGCGGCGGCATATCCGCTTCCTTTCCGCGCGCGGCATGTGTCTATGCTGCCACGCAGCGATTTGAGGGGCGGGTATGGCGAACGAACATTTTGACGTGGTGATCGTGGGCGCGGGCCTGTCGGGTATCGGCGCGGGCTATCACCTGCAGACCAACTGCCCCGACCGCTCCTACGTGATCCTGGAGGGCCGCGAGGCCATCGGCGGCACCTGGGACCTGTTCCGCTATCCGGGCATCCGGTCCGACAGCGACATGTTCACCCTGGGCTACGCCTTCAAGCCGTGGACCCAGGCCAAGGCCATCGCCGATGGGCCCTCGATCCTCAACTATGTCCGCGAGACCGCCCGCGAGCATGGGATCGACCAGCACATCCGCTTCAACACCCAGGTGAAGGGCGCAGCCTGGTCGACGGTGGACGCGGCCTGGACGGTGGAGGTGGAGAACGACGGCAAGCGGAACACCGTCACCGCCAACTTCCTCTTCCTGTGCGGCGGCTATTACAGCTACGCGGGCGGCTACACCCCGGAGTTCCCGGGGATCGAGCGGTTCAAGGGCCAGCTGGTCCACCCCCAGAAGTGGACGCCGGAGATCGACCACGCCGGCAAGAAGGTGGTGGTGATCGGCTCGGGCGCCACGGCCGTCACCCTGGTGCCGGAAATGGCCAAGACAGCGGCCCACGTCACCATGCTGCAGCGCTCGCCCACCTATGTCGTGGCCGCGCCGGCCGAGGATAAACAGGCCAACTGGCTGCGCACCAAGCTGCCGGCCAAGCTCGCCTACGCCGTCACTCGCTGGCGCAAGGTGCTGTTCGGCATGGTCTTCTACAACTACGCCCGCAAGCAGCCGGCCAAGGTGAAGGCCGGGATCATCGACATGGTCCGCCAGCAGATGGGGCCCGACTACGACGTCGCGACCCACTTCACGCCCAGCTACAATCCCTGGGACCAGCGCATCTGCCTGGTGCCGGACGCCGACCTGTTCACCGCGCTCAAGAGCGGCAAGGCCGAGGTGGTGACCGACCACATCGAGACCTTCACCGAGACCGGCATCCAGCTGAAGTCCGGCAAGGTGCTGGAGGCCGACATCGTGGTCTCGGCCACCGGCCTTGTTTTGCAGGCGATGAACGGCCTGAAGCTGCGCGTCGACGGGCGGGCCATCGATCCCGGCAAGACGCTCTCCTACAAGGGCATGATGTATTCCGACGTGCCGAACCTGGCCTCGGCCTTCGGCTATACGAACGCCTCCTGGACGCTGAAGTGCGACCTGACCTGCGAGTATGTCTGCCGCCTGCTGAACCACATGAAGAAGACCGGCAACCGCCAGGTCACGCCGCGCAACAATGATCCGAATATCGGTGAGGTCCCGTGGCTCGACTTCTCGTCGGGCTACGTCCAGCGCGCCATGGCCAGCTTCCCCAAGCAGGGAACCAAGGCGCCCTGGAAGCTGCACCAGAACTATGCCCTGGACCTGATGAACCTGCGTTTCACGAAGATCGAGGATGGGGTGCTGGAGTTCTCCAACAAGGCGGGCGCCAAGACGCGGCGGCTGGAGGCGGCTTAGGCCCGGCCCCCGGCTTCCTGCGACCCGTCCGGGGGGTTCGGCCGCGCCACACTCTCAGGCCGTTTTCGAGCCCTTGACATTCGACGGTTGAATCTCTCGATTAACTATCAGGGGGACATCATCATGCGTGGAAGCATTCAACTCATCCTTGCGGTCGGTTTACTGGCGCTAGGGGCCGCCAGCGGCGCGGCGGCGAAATGTCCGAAGCCGCGATACGCCAGCGAATTGGCCCAGGCCTCGGCCAGCGCCGAAGTTCAGGCCAAGGCGCTGCAAAATCTCTCTGATCAGGCCAAAAAGCTGCTTGGAGACAAGCCGACGCTGAACGCCAGGCTGGGGGGGCAGTACGCCGTAGCCGCCACCGGCGATCTGGCCCAGACCGCCTATACCAGCACCGTCAGCGAGATGTTCTGCTACCTGAGGGAGGCCAATGCGGGCGATCAGGCGAAGCTGTCGATGCTGGAGGATGAAGAGTACGCGCTGAACGACGAGATCAGCAGCTATTTTGATCCCGATCTCTGGCAGGTCGGCGGGATGGACGCGCGCAAGAAGCTCCGTGACAGCTTAAGGACCATGAAAGCGCGCGCACCGGTGATGAGTGACGCCGCCGTGGCCGCCGCCATTCCGGAGTTGAATTTCGACCGGGTCACAAAGCTGGACGCCCAGCTCAGCGTGAAGGTCTCCGAGAACCTCCAGGCCGGCGTCTGCGCTACCGCGGTAAAGGCGTCGATCCGACAGGTGAACCCCACGATCTTGTCGGGCCTGCAGCAGGTGCGCGGTGTGGTCATCGAATGGCTGGGGCGCAGCGATGTGCGGGCCCGGCGCACCGCCTGGGACTTCGCCAGCGCCCAAATGGGTACGGCAATTATCAGCTCCCAGGCGCCCACGGCCGTCATGCCCCTGACGCCCGCCGTCGTGAGCTGTCTCGAAAAGGCGGCGGCTACAGCTAAGGAGGAGGCACCCGCCAAGCCGAAGGCCGCTGACAAACCCGTCGCTTCTGTCGCGGATGCGCCGAAACCTGATGCGCCGAAGGTCGACACGCCCGCCGCAGACGCCGAAGCTCCGGCCAAGCCGCCGGGGGCGGCGTGAGGCTCGTCCTTCCGGCGGTGATCGCAGCCTGCCTCCTGCAAGCCTGCGCCACGCCCATCGCCTCCACTGTTCCGCGAGACCTGAAGCCCGAGGCCCGGGTGCGCCAGGCGCGCTGCGACGAGATCGCCCGCTCCTTCGAGCCCTCCATCGCGGTGGGTGGAAACTACATGGTCGCGGGTTTCAATTTCTCGCGGCAAAACCCCAACGGTGCGCGGGACCAGTACCTCGTGGCGCTGAACAGCTTCGTCCTTTCCTGCCGCCGCTGGGCCGCCTTCGAGATCGATGAGGACGGCTTCGGCGATGCTGAGCTCCGGTTTTCCAAGGTCTATTCCGCCAAGCTCGACGCCGAGGAAGTGGACGCCAAAATCACCGCCTTCGCCACCACGATGCAAAGCGCCGAAGACAACCGCCGCGCCGATGCCGAGGCGATCCAGCAGCGGGTCGCCGAATTGAAGGCTCTGGACCGCAAGCATGAGAGCGAGCGGGCCGACGATATCAGCGACATCATGGATCGGCTGACCAAGCTCGAGATCCTGATCACTGAGCGCCTCAACCCACCGCCCGGTCCGCCGGGCGAGCAGCCGGCTATCCCGGAATGGATCGTGCATTTCAGGCTGGCCGGCCAGCGCCCGGACCCCGACGAACTGCGGCGGCTGGTGACTGAGGCACCGGCGGCCCGCGACAAGCACCCCGGCTGGCGTTTCGAGGTGGCCGGCTATGCTGATGTCAGCGGTCAGCGGGGCGCGAACTACCGGTTGGGCCAGGCTAGGGCCTATGCGGTTCAGGTGGCGTTGGCCGAGGCTGGGGTGCGGGCCTGGGATGTTTCCTCTCGGGGGGCCACAGACCAGTTTGGCCCCACGGGTGTCGAAAACCGGCTGGTCCGGGTCAGGCTTCTGCCGCGCTGATCCGAACGTCTGGAGTAACGCCCATCACGACTTCAACCGCGCCTCCAACTCCTGCATCGTGCTTAGGAAGCTGGCCTCCAGGTCGACCTCGTAAAGCCGCGCCAGGGTCATGACGCTCCACAGGCAGTCGGCCAGTTCGTGGGCAAGCTTTGCTTTCGCATCCGGGATGGCGCGGACGCCCTCGGCGGCCTGGACCAGCTTGGCGAGGTCGCCGACGTCGCCCATGAAGCCCAGGACCACCTCCTCAGCTGTCCAGGGGCGACCGTAGCGGTCGGTCTCCAGCTGCGCGTAGAGCCGCCGGATCTCCCAGGCGCGGTCGTCGAGGTCCTTGAAGTCGGCCATCTCTCTCCCCGTTGTTGCGCACAGCCTATCGCGGATGACGCGATTGCGAACCTTGCCCCGCACAATGACACCGGTTACCTTGGCGAATAGACGGGTGCTCGGCCCGCGCTCCGGAAACGCCTAGACTGCCCCCATGTCCCAGTCCCTGATCCTGAATGACGACCGGCTGTTCCCCGCCGAGGCCGGGGTGCGCGCCATCGCGCGCCGGCTGTACGGGGAGGTGAAGACCCTCCCGATCATCTCGCCGCACGGGCATACCGATCCGGAATGGTTCGCCACCAACGACCCGTTCCCGAACGCCACCGAGCTGCTGCTGGCGCCCGACCACTACCTCTACCGGATGCTCTATTCTCAAGGGATTCCGCTGGAGAAGCTGGGCATCGCCTCCAAGGCCGGGCCGTCCGAGGCTGATCCGCGCGAGGCCTGGCGGCTGTTCGCCGGCGCGCAAAGCCTGTTCCGCGGCACGCCGTCCGCCATGTGGTTGAACCACGTCTTCGCGCAGGTGTTCGGCTTCACCGAGCGACTGAACGCGGAGACCGCCGACAGCTATTTCGACGTCATCAATGAGAAGCTGGCCACTGACGCCTTCCGGCCGCGGGCCCTGTTCGATCGCTTCAATATCGAGGCCCTGGCCACCACCGAGAGCCCGTCCGACAGCCTGCGGCATCACCGGGCGATCGCCGAGAGCGGCTGGGGCGGGCAGGTGATCACCGCCTATCGGCCCGATCCGGTGATCGACGCCGAGCACGAGGATTTCCAGGCCGCCCTGGAGCGGTTCGCCAATCTCTCGGGGCAGGACGTCATGTCGTGGCAGGGGTATCTGCAGGCCCACCGAATTCGCCGCGCGGCCTTCGCCGAGGCCGGCGCCACCTCTACCGACCACGGCCACCCGACGGCGGCCACCGCCGATCTCTCGCCCGGCCACGCCGAGGCTCTGTTCCGCACCATCGTGGCGGGCAAGGCCAGCCCTGCCGAGGCCGAGCTGTTCCGCGCCCAGATGCTGACCGAGATGGCGGCCATGAGCCTGGAGGACGGGCTGGTGATGCAGATCCATCCCGGCTCCTTCCGCAATCACAACCGGCAGATCTTCGAGCGCTACGGCCGCGACAAGGGCGCCGACATCCCGACCCAGACCGACTATGTGCGGGCGTTGAAGCCCCTGCTGGACCGGTTCGGCAATGAGGCGGATCTGTCGGTGATCGTCTTCACCCTGGACGAGACCAGCTATGCCCGCGAACTCGCGCCCCTGGCCGGCCACTATCCGATCCTGAAGCTGGGCCCCGCCTGGTGGTTCCACGACAGCCCCGAGGGGATGCGCCGGTTCCGCGAGCAGACCACGGAGACAGCGGGCTTCTACAACACCGTCGGCTTCAACGATGACACCCGCGCCTTCCTGTCGATTCCGGCCCGCCACGATGTCGCCCGCCGGGTGGACTGTTCGTTCCTGGCCAGGCTGGTCGCCGAGCACCGCATGGACGAGGACGAGGCGGCCGCGCTGGCCGTGGACCTCGCCTACAATCTCCCGAAACGCGCCTACAAGCTGGACCGGCCGCGTCGGAAGCTCGCGGCGTGATGGGGCCAGTCGCAGTTTCCTTCTCCCCCTGCGGGAGAAGGTGGCCGGTCGGAGACCGGTCGGATGAGGGGGCGGCATCCCCCACAAGCAAATCCACTTCGTCATCCCGGCCGCAGCGCAGCGGAGAGCCGGGACCCAGGAGCTGCATCCCGTCGCCTGGGTCCCGGATCAGCCTGACGGCTGTCCGGGATGACGTTGTCTATTCTGTGAGGGCGGCGCGACCCCTCATCCGACCCCGCTCCGCAGGGCCACCTTCTCCCCCAGGGGGAGAAGGGCGCTATTGTTCCTCAAGGACCTGATCATGTTCAAGAAAACCTATCACGCCACCCATCCGGACATGATGAAGGGCGCCGGCAATGACGACCTGCGCGACCGCTATCTGGTGCAAGACCTGTTCACTGCCGACACGGTCAGCCTGAACTACAGCCACAACGAACGTTTCGTGATCGGCGGGGCGGCCCCGGTGTCGAAGGCGGTCAAGCTGCCGGTCCAGAGCGAGCCCGCCTCGGCCGCCGGCCATCCGTTCCTGGAGCGGCGTGAACTGGGGGTGGTCAATGTCGGCGGGGCCGGCAAGATCACCGTCGACGGCCAGGCCTTCGACATGGCGCCGCGCGACGGGCTCTACATCCCGATGGGCGTGGTGGACGTGACCTTCGAGAGCAGCGACGCGGCCAACCCGGCCAAGTTCTACCTGGCCTCAACGCCGGCTCACAAGGTTTGCAAGCTGCAGCACATCGCCATCAGCCAGGCCAACCCCCTGGAGCGCGGCGAGGCGGCGACGTCGAACGAGCGGACCATCTACCAGTACATTATCCCCGGCGTCTGCGAGTCGGCCCAGCTGCTGCTGGGGGTGACCTTCCTGAAGCCCGGCAGCGTGTGGAACACCATGCCGCCGCACCTGCACGACCGCCGCTCGGAGATCTATTTCTACTTCGACCTGGCAGGGGACAATAAGGTCTTCCACTTCATGGGCGAGCCTGACGCCATGCGCCACATCGTGGTCAGCGCCGACGAGGCGGTGATCAGCCCGCCCTGGTCGATCCACATGGGGGCCGGGACCTCGAACTACGGGTTCATCTGGGCCATGGGCGGGGAGAACCTCGACTACACCGACATGAACGTCCTCGACATCTGCCAGCTGAAGTAGGGCCGATGTCTTCCCCCTTTGATCTGACCGGCAAGACGGCCATCGTCACCGGCGCCAACACCGGCCTGGGGCAGGCCATCGCCGAGGCCCTGGCCACGGCGGGCGCCGACATCGTGGCGGTGGGCCGCACGCCGCCGGTGGACACCCGCTTCGCCGTCGAGGCCCTGGGCCGCCGCTTCCACGATGTCTCGGCCGACCTCTCCACCCTGGAGCCGATCGGCCGGATCGTGGCCGAGACCGTCGAGCACTTCGGCGCGGTCGACATCCTGGTGAACAACGCCGGCATTATCCGCCGCAACGACGCCGCCCTTTTCACCGAGGACGACTGGGACGCGGTGATGGACGTCAACCTGAAGACCACCTTCTTCCTCACCCAGGCGGTGGGGCGGCGGATGATGGAGCAGGGGCGCGGCGGCAAGATCATCAACATCGCCTCGATGCTGTCCTATCAGGGCGGCATCCGGGTGCCGTCCTATGCGGCCTCCAAGAGCGGGCTGGCGGGGATCACCAAGGCCCTGGCCAACGAGTGGGCGGGCAAGGGGATCAACGTCAACGCCATCGCGCCGGGCTACTTCTCCACCAACAACACGACGGCGCTGCGGGCCGACGAGGACCGCTCGCGCGACATCCTGGCGCGAATTCCGGCCGGTCGGTGGGGGACGCCGGCCGACATCGGCGGGGCGGCGGTGTTCCTGTCGTCCTCGGCGGCCGACTACGTGCATGGCACGCTGCTGGCCGTGGATGGCGGCTGGTTAGGCCGTTAAGTCGGATAACGCGCATATATCCTGGAACGCGAGCCACCTAGTCGAGCTTCGCGCGTTGCCCCATAGCTGACGGGTACAGGTGCGGACCAGTTTTGATGATTTTCGGGGGTAGCGACGCCTTTGGGCGTCCGGGGGATGAGGCCGACAAGGCGCGGGCGACGCGCCGGCAGCTTGGCGCGTGGGTCCTGGGCATGGGCCTGGCGATCCCGGCGATCGCCAGCGCGCAGCTTGTCCAGAGCCCCACGATCGATCCCCGTGTCCTGCAGTCGGTGGCCACCGATCCGCGCCTGAAGCGCTTCTACGCCTTGCGCGGCTGGACGCCCGCCTGGACCGACGACCAGGCCAAGCAGTTCTCCCAGGCCCTCGACGGCGCCATTCGCCACGGCCTGGACGGTGGCGCCTTCCGCCCGCCCGCCGCCCGCGACGCCGTCAGCCGTGAGGCGGGCCTGACGCTGGCCGCGCTGACCTATGCCGACGCCCTGGCGCGCGGCCTGGTGGATCCCACCAAGCTTTTCAAGCTGTTCACCCTGGAGCGCCAGTTCACGGACGTGGCCCCAGGCCTGTCCCAGGCGCTGGACCGCCGCGAGCTGGGCACCTGGCTGGACAGCCTCGCGCCCAAGGATGCCGAGTACAAGGCGCTGTCGGCCGCGTATGTGGCGCTGAGGGCCCAGATCGGCCGGGCAGGGGTCTCGTCCATTCCGGAGGGCGGGGCGATCCAGCCCGGTGGCGTGGACTTCCGCGTGCCGCTGATCGCCCAGCGCCTCTATGACCTGGGCTACCTGACGGGACCGCCCATGGCGTCCCAGACCATGTCGGCGCCGATCTCCGAGGCGCTGAAGCGCATCCAGGCTGAGAACGGCATGCAGCCCACTGGCCGGGTGGGCAACACCACCATCGCCGTGCTGAACGCCGGCCCGACCGACCACGCCCGCCAACTGGTGCTGAACCTGGAGCGCCGTCGCTGGCTGCGGCGCGAGGCTCCGGCCACCCGGATCGACGTCAATACGGCCGCGGCCTTCCTCACCTACTACAAGGACGGCGCTCTCGACTGGTCGGCGCGGACGGTGGTGGGCAGCGCCAATCGCGAGACGCCCAGCCTGCAATCGGCCTTCAGCCAGCTGGTGGTCAATCCGCCCTGGAACGTGCCGGCCAAGATCGCCCGGGCCGAGATCCTACCGCGCGGCGCGGCCTATCTGCGCCGCCAGAACATGTACATCACGGGCGGCCGGGTGGTGCAGCGGGCGGGGCCGACCTCGGCGCTCGGCCTGGTGAAGTTCGACATGCAGAACCCCTACGCCATCTACCTGCACGACACCCCGTCCAAGGCCCTGTTCGCCCGCGCCGCCCGCCACCGCAGCCACGGCTGCGTGCGGGTGGAGAACGCCATCGACTTCGCCCGGCACCTGGCCGAGGAATACGGCGCGTCCGAGCGGTTCGAGGCGGTGCTGGCCTCGGGCGACACCGGGGTCGTGCCGCTGGGGACCTCGATCCCAGTGCGGCTGCTCTATCACACCGCCTTCGTCGACGATCAGGGCAAGGTGACCTACCGCTCCGACCCCTATGGCTGGGACATCACCCTGGCCACAGCGCTGGGCCTCGACCGCCCGCGCTCGACCCTGGACCCGGAAGAAGCCGCGCCGGACCCGGACACCGCGCCGCTGTAACACCCGCGCCTTGGCTGGTCAGGCCACCGGCTCCAGGTCCTTGGGCGCCGTGACGCGGCGCGTCCTGGTCTGGGCCTTGGGCTTGGGCAGCAGTCGGAACCGCGTCTGGCACCACGCGAAGTCGATGCCGATATCCAGCAGGGCGTCGGCGCGTCCGCAGGGGCAGGCGAATTCCAGGACGCCTAAGACCCGATAGGTCTCCCCGGCGACCAGGGGCACAGGCCGTCCAGAGCCGTGGTTCGGGGCGACGTTGACGCATATGACCAGATCGCCGGGGCCGACCGCGTCGCTCATGGCTTCCATCCTCCGTGCTGGGGGGAGATTAGGTGTTGATCCCAGGCTGGCAAGGGGCCCCAGCCTCGCGCAGGGGCTGGCGACGCAAGCCGGCGCTACGACTGCGCCCATTGTATTCCCTCGTCCCGGGCTGGGAAAAGGACCTTCGCGGCCCTAGCTGCCTAGGACGGCTTTCGACCCGTAGCGGAAGTCTATTGCGCCCGCTTTTGGGTCACAGCTTGTAGCTCGGCCCGTTCCGCCGACGTGAGGTCGAGGGCGGCTGCCTGGGAGAACTGCGCCTTGGCTTCGGCGGCCTTCCCCAGCTTGGCCAGCGCCTCGCCCCACTTCAGGTGCAGCCGACCCCATCGCGGAGCGAGGGGCTCGGCTTTGCGAAAGGCCTGCTCGGCGGTTTTGTCGTCGCCCAGGGCCAGCAGCGCCTCACCCGACCAGACCGCCGGGTCGGCGAAACGCGGCGCGAGCTTCTCCGCGCGACGGAATATCTGAAGCGCACCCTGGGCGTCGCCTCGCCGCAGCCGCTCGCGGCCCCAGTACAGCAGGGTGGTGATCTGCCCCGGATAGAGCCGGTCCGCCGCGCGGAACGCCTGCTCAGCTCCGGCGGTATCTCCCTGGCGTGACAAGATCATCGCCCGGGTCACAGCGCAGAAGAAGCAGTCCACAGGCGTCGTCGCGATCACCTCGCGCGCGGCCTCCGGCTGGCCCAGTTGAACAAGCGAGAACGCTTCCAGCGCCAGTATCCGCGGACCTGCATCGCCTTGCGCGCGCGCTGCGCGTGCGATGGCGAGGGTCACCGGCCAGTTTTCCGAACTCAGCTCGGTCAGCGGATACGGCGTCGCGGTAAGTCGCCGCGCGGCCGTGGTCTCGTGCAGGGCGGCCAGATAGTACGAATAGGTGTTACGATAAGTGCCGTTCGAACCGGCGTTGGCGCGCCCCACGTGGGGCCGCAGCAGCCGCGCGGCCGTGTGATAATCGAATTCTAATGCGGCCAGCCTGGCGCGAAAGCCCGCCCGGTACCAGTCCGCGACCGCCCCGGGCTCGCGGCCAAGCCGCTTGAGCCCCTGCCGAGTGAGGACGATGCTCTCTCGGTTATGCCCCAGCGCGTCTGCAACGCCTGCCGCGTTCTGCAGGGCGAGCGACCCTAGCAACCGGTTCGGACCCTCGGCCGCCCGGCGGAACCACTCGATGCCCTCAGCGTATCGGAACTCGGAGTAAGCGGTGATCAGGCCCAGGGCATTAGCGGCCGCCGCCCGTGTCAGCGGATCATCACTGGTCTGCAGCACCTGGGCCAGCAGCGGCTTGGCCTCCGTCCAGCGACCTTCTCGAACGAGGAATTCCGCATATTGGACCGGCCGTGCCTGACGGAACAACGCCTCGCCCGTCTGCCTGGCGAGCTCCGGCAGTTGCTCGGCTGAGCCTTCCGCCGTCACCGTACGGCCCACGCCGGTCCGCGCCGTGATGCGAACCCCTGTAGCCGTCTGCACCACCTCACCGGTCAGGTAGGTCTCGTGGCCCAGCCAGCGCCGTAGCAGGCGCTGCACGTCGTCCAGCGAGACGCCGGTCTGGGCCACCTCAATCTTGGTGTCCTGGGTCCAGGCGTCGGCAATGCGCACCGATTGCAGCGAGTTGGCCGCCCGGTCCAGCTCGCCCAGCCGGTCCAGTACGCCGCGCGCCACCACCTCGCCAGTCGCGCCGCGCGAGACCAGCGCCGGGGGTGCGGAGAAGGCCTCCACGACGAGCCCATCCGACCGGCTAGCCTGCCAGGCCATGGCCGCCAGTGCGCCCGCCACCGCCACTCCAGCGACGCCGGTCAGCACCTTCAGCGCAAACCCCGCCCGCTCCGAGGCGATCTGCCAGACGCGGTGCGTCAGGTCGGCCTGGACGAGGCGGTTCTGGTTAGCGAGCAGTTCGTGCGCGATTCCTCGCGGTGCGACCCCGGCGGCTTCCGCCTCCATTGCGATCTCGATAGGATCGGGCGTGGTGGGCGCAGGCTCGGCTTTCACCCGCCGTCGTCGAGGCGCGCCGTCGCCCGTCACGCCTGACATGTTAACGTCCCCGCCCATGTCCACAGTGGGGGACCATCGACGGCAGGTCAAATCACCGGTCGGACTTGACTAGGCGTTGGGTCCGCAAACCACCCATGGGAGGCGTTCAGAGCGTCCGCTTGCCGGTTAACACTTGCTGGCACACAACCCGCCCAGGTGGCGAAGGAATGGGCACGTCGCCATCCAGATCACCCAAGCCACATTGCGCCGCCTTCGCCTCAGGGGTCGCGGGGAGCTGGGACAAGCCCGGCGCCAAGGCGAGCGCGCCTCTCCCCAACGCCCACAGGCCTTTCCGACACACCTGCCCAGCTTTCGCGCAAGGGGCGCTCGCGTTTGGAGCGACCGGTCTTGCGAATAAGACAGAACCATGGCTATCTCATTGCCACCGGTGTCAGGGGCTCCTAGTGGCAAATGATACCGGTGTCATAATGGGGAAACGCGAGGCGCGCCGGTTCGGCGCCCTCCGCCTGACGGCCTCACGTCGCAGGCGGCCTCGCACAGGGAGGGACAGATGGTCCGCACTGGGTCTTGGACGAAAATGCGCGCGCTGTTCGGCGGCGCGTCGCTGGCGGCGCTGAGCATGGCTGTCGCCGCACCGGCCTTCGCGCAGAACGAAGTCCAGGAGGTGGTGGTCACGGGCTTCCGGGGCAGCCTGCAGCAGGCTCTTGAACTGAAGCGCGACAGCGCCACGGCGAGCGACACCATCCTGGCCGAGGACATCGGAAAGTTCCCCGATCTGAACCTTTCGGAATCCATTCAGCGCATTTCCGGCGTGTCCATCACCCGGGACGGCGGCGAGGGCCGCCAGATCACGGTGCGGGGCCTGGGTCCCCAGTTCACCCGCGTGCGCATCAACGGCATGGAGGCGCTCTCCACCGCTGGCGGCACCGACGCCTCGGGCGGCACCAACCGCGCCCGCAACTTCGACTTCAATATCTTCGCCTCGGACCTGTTCAACTCGATCACCGTCCAGAAGACCGCCTCGGCCGAGACCGAGGAAGGCTCGCTGGGGGCGACGGTCGACCTGCGCACCGGCCGGCCGCTGGACTATAACGGCTTCAAGTTCGTCGCCTCGGCCCAGGCCAGCTACAACTCGCTGTCAGAGGACGCCTCGCCGCGCGCCGCGGCCATGATCTCCAACACCTGGGGCGACGGGACCTTCGGGGCCCTGGCCAGCATCGCCTACACCAAGCGCTCGCTGCTGGACGTCGGCACGTCGACCGTCCGCTGGGCGCCGGGCGCCAGCTTCGCGCCAGGCTTCGACGCCCTGCCGAACGGCGCGGGCCTGCCCACCACGGTCAATCCGGCGGCGGCGGCCAACAACGCCGCCTTCCACCCCCGCTTCCCGCGCTATGACCGCTACGACCAGGAACAGGAGCGCCTGGGCGCCACCCTGTCCCTGCAGTGGGCGCCCACCGACGCGACCCTGCTGACCTTCGACGCCCTCTACGCCAAGCTCGACGGCAATCGTGAGGAGCAGTTCCTGGAGGCCCCGTCCTTCAGCGTCGGCGGCGCCTGCACCGCAGCCAACGTCAACACCTCCTGCGGGATCGCCGACACCAATGTGATCTCCTCGACGATCACCAACGGCATCATGACGGCCGGCACGTTCGACGACGTCGATCTGCGGGTCGAGGATCGCTACGACGAACTGTCGACGACCTTCACCCAGTACTCCCTGGACTTCACCCACGCGTTCTCCGAAAGCCTGAAGATCCATGCCGTCGCCGGGCATTCGAAGTCCGACCACGACAACCCGACCCAGACCACGATCATCTGGGATCAGTTCAATGTGGACGGCTACAAGTTCGACTATGGCCAGGGCCGCGCGCCGCTGCTGAGCTATGGCGCCGCCAACCTGACCAATCCCAGCGCCTGGACCCTGGTCCAGGTCCGCATGCGGCCCCAGACGGCGGTCAACACCTATGACAACGTCGTCTTCGATGGCCAGTGGGACGCCAACGAGATCCTGACCTTCAAGGCGGGCCTCGCCTGGAAGAAGTACGAGTTCGTGTCCACCGAGATGCGTCGCACCAACGGCACCTCGGCCAACCAGGAAACCACCATCCCGGCCGGCGCCGCGGCGATCCCGACCAGCAGCTATTCGAAGACGGTGGACCTGCCGACCGAAGGCCTCGGCGTTCCGGCCGGCACGCCGACCGCCTGGATCTCGCCCAGCTACGCCACGGCGTCTTCGCTGTTCATGCTCAACGACCCCACCGCCTTCGGCGGGGCCTGGCGCCTGGGCAAGGAGCCGTCGCTCTCCAACAACAACTCGGTGGGCGAGAAGGACAAGGGCGGCTTCATCCAGGCCGAGTGGAACACCGAGCTGGCCGGCCTGCCGTTCCGCGGCAATCTGGGCGTCCGCTATGTGAAGACCCAGCAGACAGCCTCGGGCTACACCTTCGTGGCCGGCGCTGCTGTGCCGATCACCGTCGATCGCGAATATGACGACACCCTGCCGTCGATCAACGCGGTGATCGAGCCCTTCGACAACTTCCTGATCCGTGTCGGCGCGGCCCAGACCATGTCGCGTCCGAACCTGGGCAGCCTGACGCCGGGCGCCAGCGTCAGTGTCTCGGGCTCCAGCCGCACGGTGACGGCCGGCAACCCCGCCCTCGACCCGTTCCGGGCCAAGGCCTACGACCTGTCCTTCGAGTGGTACTATCAGCCGGAAGCCCTGATCAGCGTCGCCTTCTTCAAGAAGAAGATCGACACCTTCGTTCAGACGCTTTCGAGCCAGCAGGTGTTCAGCGGCAACAGCTTCGGCATCCCCGACAGCGTCGCCACCGCCGCCTGCGGCGCGACCGTCGGCTGCAGCCCCTCGGCGACCTGGAACTTCACCACCCCGATCAACACCCCCGGCGGCGATGTGACGGGCTACGAAATCAGCTTCCAGCAGCCCTTCAGCTTCCTGCCCGGCCTGCTGAGCCACACCGGCGTGCTGGCCAACTACACGAGCGTCAAGTCGTCGATCAACTACCTGAACGCCGCCGGCGTCACGGTGGCCACGACCGACCTGACGGGTCTGTCGCGCAAGGCCTACAACGTCACGTTCTACTATGAAGACGACAAGTTCAGCGCCCGGGTCTCGGCCAGCCACCGCGACAAGTACCTGACCCGCGTCCTGGGCCAGGAAAACACCGCCGCCCTGCCGGTGCCGTATGACGGCACCAACGAGACCTTCAACGTCGACGCCTCGTTCACCTACACCCTGAACGACAACCTGAAATTCACCCTGGAAGGGGTGAACCTGACCGACGAGTGCCAGGACCAGTTCAACGGCGAGAACAACCTGGTGAACTTCTACCACCACACCGGCCGCGAGTATCTGGCCGGCGTCCGGTACACCTTCTAGGCGTTCCTGGATCCCCCGAGGAGAGACTTGCGGCGCGCCGGTTCCCCGGCGCGCCGCTTTGTTTAGGGTAGGGTGGGGCGTTCGGTTCGCCGCCAGTTCGGAGATGTCAGTGGCCGGTCCTGTGGTGTGTTTCGGCGAGGTCCTGGTCCGCCTGGCCGCGCCCGACAACGAACTGCTGCTGCAGTCGCCGACCCTGAAGGTCAGCTTCGGCGGGGCGGAGGCCAATGTGGGTGTGTCGCTGGCCCGCTTCGGCCATGCCGCCCGCATGCTCAGCGTGCTGCCCGACAACGGCCTGGGCCACGCCGCCGTTGACGAGCTGCGGCGCTATGGCGTCGACACCTCCGGCATCGCGTTCACGCCGGGGCGGATGGGGCTCTATTTCCTGACGCCGGGGGCGGCGCAGCGGTCGTCGCAGGTGCTGTACGACCGCGCCGACTCAGCCTTCAGCCGCGGGGCCTGCGCCATCGACTGGGACGCGGGGCTGGCGGGGGCAGGTTGGCTGCACGTCTCCGGCGTCACCGCCGCCATCGGACCCGAGACCGCCAAGGCCGCCGTCGAGGCGGTGAAGGCGGCGCGGCGTCTGGGCCTGACGGTCTCCATGGACTGCAATTACCGCGCGACCCTGTGGCAGGCCTGGGGCGGGGACGCCCCGGCCATCCTGGGCGAGATGCTCTCCCAGGCCGACCTGGTGTTCGGGGATCATCGCGACATCGCTCTCGTGCTCGGCGCCTCTTTCGAGAGCGGCCAGGGCGCCGACGGCCTGCGCCGCTGGGCCGCCGACATGGCCTTCAAGGCCTGGCCGAACCTGGCGCGCCTGGCCTGCACCGACCGGGTGCAGCACACGGTCAACCATCACGAGCTGGCGGGCTTCCTGTTCTCCCGCGACGGCGCCTGGCGCACCGGCAGCCGGACGATGGACCCCATCATCGACCGCATCGGCGGCGGCGACGCCTTCGCCGCAGGCGTGATCCACGGCCTGCTGACCGGGATGGCGGAGGCTGACCTGCTGGAGTTCGCGGTGGCCGCCGCGGTGCTGAAGCACGCCACGCCGGGCGACTTGAACCTGGCCACCGTGGCCGATGTCGAGGCCGTGCGGTCCAGCCACAGCCTGGATGTCCGGAGGTAGGGCGCACCTTCATCCGCTCATCCCGGCCTTCGCCGGGATGAGCGGTGATCGGGACATGACGGAAGTTTAATCCGCCAGCGGGCCCCAAATCGCTCCGCCGGTGTATGAAGGCTCAAACGCTGAGAGCGCGCCGTGACGCGCCCTGTCCCTTGGGAGCCTCGTCAATGACCAACCTTAAAACCCTGCTGCTGGCCGCCTGCGCGCCGGTGATCCTGTCGGCCTGCGCCAGCCTGGGCGCCGCCCCGCCCGCGCCGGTTCCCGCGCCCGCGCCCATCGCGCAGGCGCCCAAGCTCAAGC
The DNA here is from genome assembly GCF_016772415.1 of Phenylobacterium glaciei. Lineage (NCBI taxonomy): Bacteria > Pseudomonadati > Pseudomonadota > Alphaproteobacteria > Caulobacterales > Caulobacteraceae > Phenylobacterium > Phenylobacterium glaciei. The sequence goes on along the minus strand of NZ_JAGSGD010000001.1, from coordinate 2,672,991 downwards.
CCGTCTATGGGACCTTCGGCTTCGACACCGCCGGCATGGACACCTCGGTGAAGCCCGGCGACGACTTCTTCAACTACGCCAACGGGACCTGGGTGAAGACCACCGAGATCCCCGCCGACCGCTCCAGCTACAACACCTTCGCCGTCCTGCGGGAGGCCGCCTCCAAGCGCACCGTCGACCTGATCGAGACCGCCGCCAAGACCCAGGGGCCTGCCGGGTCCGAGGCCCGCATGATCGGCGACTACTATGCCAGCTTCATGGATGAGGCGGCCATCGAGGCGAAGGGCGCGACCCCGCTCGCCCCGGAGCTGGCGCAGATCGCGGCGATCAAGACCCGTACGGCGCTTTCGAGCCAACTCGGGGGCTCGATCCGCGCCGACGTCGACATCATGAACGCCACCAGCCCCAAGACCGACCGGATCTTCGGCCTATGGGTGGTGGAAAACCTCAACGATACAAAGCGCTATCTGCCCTACATCATCCAGGGCGGGCTGGGCATGCCTGACCGCACCTACTATCTGGACGCTGGCGCGAAGTACGTGGACCTGCGGGCCAAGTACAAGGCCCATGTCGCCAATCAGCTGCGGCTGGCCGGCTTCAGCGACGTGGACGCCCGCGCGGCGAGGGTCCTGGCCCTGGAGACCAAGATCGCGGCCACGCACTGGACGGCGGCCGACACCTTCGACATCCCCAAGACCAACGTCCAATGGTCCCGCGCCGAGCTGGCCAAGAAGGCGCCGGGCATGGATTGGGACGCCTTCCTGACCGCGGCAGGCCTCGCCGACCAGCCGATGTTCGGCGCCTGGCAGTCCACCGCCATCACCGGCGAGGCCAGGCTGGTGGCGTCCGAGCCCCTGGCGGCCTGGAAGGACTACCTGGCCTTCCACACGGTGGAGCGGGGATCGCCCTACCTCTCCAAGGCCTTCGTGGACGAGAGCTTCGCCTTCAACGCGACCGCGCTATCGGGCACGCCGCAGCAGCAGGAGCGCTGGAAGCGCGGCGTGGACCGTACCGGCGACGCCCTGGGTGAGGCGATCGGAAAACTCTATGTCGCCAAGTACTTCCCGCCAGAATCGAAGGCGGAAGTTGAAGGCATGGTGAAGAACATCCTGGCCGCCTTCGGCCACCGCATCGACCGCCTGGACTGGATGGACCCGGTCACCAAGGCCAAGGCCCACGAGAAGCTGGCCAACTTCCAGATCGGCGTCGGCTATCCCGACAAGTGGCGCGACTATTCCGGTCTGAGCATCGTGGCCGGCGACGCCTACGGCAACTGGCAGCGGGGCGAGCTCTTCGAGTACCGCCGCAACGTCGCCAAGCTGGGACAGCCGGTGGATCGCGGCGAGTGGTACATGACGCCTCAGACGGTCAATGCGCTGAACGCGCCGATGCAGAACTCCATCAGCTTCCCGGCCGCCATCCTGGAGCCGCCGTTCTTCGATCCCAAGGCCGATCCGGCGGTGAACTACGGCGCTATCGGCGGGGTGATCGGCCACGAGATCAGCCACGGCTTCGACGACGCCGGCGCCCTGTTCGACGCGCATGGCAACGTCAAGAACTGGTGGACCGACGCCGACATGGCCCACTTCAAGGCCTCGGCCAAGCAGCTCTCGGCCCAGTACGACGGCTACAAGCCGCTGCCCGACCTGGCGGTGAACGGCGACCTGACGTTGGGCGAGAACATCGCCGACCTGGCGGGCCTGGCCACCTCCTATGACGCCTACCACCTGTCGCTGAACGGGGCGCCCGCGCCGGTGATCGATGGGATCACCGCCGACCAGCGGTTCTTCTTCGGCTGGGCGCAGAACTATCGGGGCAAGTACCGGGAAGCCGCCCTGCGCCGCGCCCTGCTGACCGACGGGCACTCGCCGGCCGAATACCGCGCCGACACGGTGCGCAACCTCGACGCCTGGTACGGGGCCTTCGGCGCCAAGCCGGGGGAGAAGCTCTATCTGGCGCCCGCCGACCGGGTGAAGATCTGGTAGCTCGGCTTGCCTGAGATCATCCTGATCGACGACCCCGCGGACCCCAGGGTCGCGGCCTATCGTGACGTGCGGGAGCGCGACCTGGTGGGCCGCGAGGGCCTGTTCGTGGCCGAGGGCGAGGTGGTGCTCAACGTGCTGGCCCGCTCGACCCTGTGCGAGCCGGCCTCGCTGATGATCGCCCGCAAGCGGGTGGCGGGGTTGGCCGACCTGATCGCCAGGCTGCCGGAGGACGTGCCGGTCTATTCGGCCAGCCAGGAGGCCATGGACGCGGTGGTGGGGTTCCACATCCATCGCGGCATCCTGGCCCTTGGCCGCCGCCGCGCGCCGGCGAGCGCCGCGGACATGCTGGCGGGGCTGGGGGAGGGGGCGCTGGTCCTGGCGCTGTCGGGCATCGCCAACCACGACAATATGGGCGGCCTGTTCCGCAACGCCGCGGCCTTCGGCGTGGACGCCGTGCTCTTGGACACCGATTGCTGCGACCCGCTCTACCGCAAGGCCATCCGGGTGTCGGTGGGCGCCGTGCTGGTGACGCCCTTCGCGACGGCGCAGGGCGACCTGCTGGAGGTGCTGACGGCGGCAGGGTTCGAGACTGTGGCCTTGAGCCCCGGCGGCGCCACACGGCTCGTGGACCTCAAGCGGCCGTCAAAGGCCGCCGTGCTGCTGGGGGCCGAGGGGCCCGGACTGGCGGCCTCGGTGCTGGCGCGGGCCACGACGGTGGCCATTCCCATGGCCACCGGCTTCGACTCCCTGAACGTGGCGACGACGGGGGGGATCGTCCTGCACCACCTGGCGTTCGCGGCCCTCAGGGATTAGCGCGCGCGCTTGGGCGCGGGCTCCTCCGTCTCTTCGATCAGCGACCGTGTCAGGTTGAGGATCGCTGTGCGCAGTTGGGGTTGCTGCACGCTGGCGAAGGCCTCCAGGAGTTGGACAGCGCCCGGCACGGCCAGTTTCTCGAACAGGCTCTCGTCGCCGGTGGGGCGGTCGTTCTCGCCCACCAGTTCGCCGACCGTGGTTTCCAGCTTCTCGGCGATGCGCACCAGCATGGAGGCCGAGGTGCGGTTGGCGCCGCGCTCGTACTTCTGGACCTGCTGGAAACTGACGCCGAGGTGGTCGGCCAGGTTCGACTGGGAGATGCCAAGCCATTTGCGGCGCACGCGGATGCGGTGGCCGACAGCGACGTCGATGGGGTCGGGGCCCGCGTCGTCAAGATTCTCGCTCACGGATATGTCCTTCTGGCGCGCACGCTCCAGTACGCAGCGTCTTTCTGCACGCGTAAAAGCCGTATCGCCACCAATTTGTCCCCACTAAGACATAGGGTCGCACTGTAGCGTTAAATATCGCGCCTTAGGGGTTTTTGATCCCCATTTCCCGGCTTCTGGACGTCACGGCACACGAATTATCCCCATTTTGGGTTTTCGAAGCACAAACGATCTATGACGTTAGCACAACTTTAGATTGTAAATCAGGCGTCGGAGACCCGCCCGTCGAGGATGCTATGGATCTGATCCAGGACCGCGATGGCGACATCCTCTCCCTCGGACTCCGAGATTTCAGCGGCGCGTCGGACGATCACCGACAGGGTGGCCATGTCCCTAGGACTGAGCAGGCTGGCCATTTCCATCAGTTCCGCAGTCTGGTCCTCCAGGTCCATGTCGGAGGGGTGGCGCGCCGGGCCGACGGACCGGAAGCTTTGCGAGATCTTGAAATCGGTCATGGCATGTTCGCCGCGGCGAACCGCGTGGCGTCCTCAAGGAAGAGCTCATGCAAGGTGGTCACCCGCGCGCGTGGCGCGAGGGCGGCCAGGGGCTTGAGCAGGATCTTGCGATTGGCGGGGTCGCCGCCGACGGCGTCGTCGATCACCTCGACGGCCAGGTCGCGGTCAGCGGCGGCGAAAGCCGTGGCCAGCACGGTGTCGGCCATGGAAAAGCCGATCAGCACCAGCGGTCCGCCGAGACTCTGGGCCGTTTGGCTGAAGCTGGCGTTGGTGAAGGCTGAGGGACCGGTGCGCAGGAACACCGCCTCGCTGGGCAGGGGCTCCAGACCCGGGATGGGCCGGTCGGGCGGCATGGCGCCTTGCCGAGCGTAAACGTGCAGCACCGGCCAGCGGCGGCGGCGCGCCTGGGCCAGGGCCTTCCGGCAGACGGCCGCGGTGGCCGCCGCGCCCTCGGTGGACAGGCGTCCGCGCTGCAAATCCAGGCAGACCAGGGCCGCGGCGTTTGGGGCGTAGCCGCTCACCGCGACAGCCCTCCAGGATTGCTGGCGGTTCGTCCGGCAGACCTGTCCAGCACGCCGGGCTCGTTCCAGGCGCCCTCGGGCCGCAGCAACTCGTAGGGATCGGAGTCGAGGGTCAGGGCGTCGTGCGGCGGCACGCCCTCCACCACCATCTCCACATAGTCGTGGTCCGACACCACGAAGCCATCGCGCCGGGGGCGGACATAGGCGTTGAAATACTGCTCCCAGAAGGGGATCAGCCGCACCTGGCCGTAGCCGAGGATCTTCCGGTAGTTCTTCTTCTCGGCCAACTTCTTGGCGGCCAGGATCAGCATCAGGGTGGCGCGGCCACGGCGGAATTCCTTGCGCACCGCCACCCGCTCCACCTTGGCGAAATCGGCGAACCAGCGGATGCGCAGAGTACCGATGGGCTCTCCGTCGCGGCGCAGGATCAGGTGGGTGGCGCCGGCGAAGTCGTTGCCGTCGAACTCCTCGTCATAGGGGCAGGCTTGTTCGCCCATATAGACCAGGGTGCGGACCGCCATGGCCTGCATCAGGTCGGGCAGGGTTCGGCAGACGGCCACCTCAAGCTGGCCCTCGTCGACCTTGGCCGGGGCTCTGGCCTCCAGCGGCATGCGGACATTGGCGTTCATCAGGCGGCCTTCCGTCGGGGGGTCCATGGAGGGCAGACCACAAGGCCGCCCGGGCCGGGAACCGCCTGGGCGCCCAGGCGGCCCAGCAGGGTCCGCTGACCGCCGGGCGTCGCGGCGCGGCCATACAGAGGGACGAGGTCGTAGATCTCGCGGTGGATCGCCAAGGCGGCCTTCATCACCATCGCGCGGCCCCGCCAGGTGACGCCCGCCATGCCCCAGCCATAGACGGCGATGACCGGGTCGCCCGGCTGCGCGGCCATCGACAAGGGCGGTCTGATCCCGTCAAACATTCCCGCCGCCAGGGCCGGGGCGGCGGCTGGCGTGAGGGGGATGACGCAGAGCACCGCCGCCAGCCCGCCGTCGTCGTCGCGATAGACGAAGGCCGATCGGCCGGTGCGGTTCTGGACCGCCTGCAGGGTCGCCACGGTGGCGATATCAGGCCCTACGGTGCGCGCCGCGATGTCACGGCCGGCCGCGATTTCATCGGGTGTCGCCAACGTGAAACCCAGTCCCGCAAGGTGTTCAACGGCGGGTCGCGTGTCATCGGCGGTTGCGGCCATCGTTCTCACCCGACTTGTGCGAAGTCCCCTTTTGGTAGAGCCTCAATTCATCTGCGTGCAGCCGCCAAGTTCGTATGGGGGCGCCACGGTTCTGGTTGGGTGGGATGGACAATCACGACGGCGGGCGCGCCGACTGGGACGACATCAAGACCTTTGTGGCGGCGGCCCAGGCTGGCAGCTTCGGCGCGGCCGCGCGCCGACTGCGTACCAGCCAGCCCACCATCACCCGCCGCATCGACGACCTGGAGACCCGCCTGGGGGTGCGGCTGTTCGATCGCGGCCTGCGCGGGGTCAGCCTTACCCGGGCTGGCGAGCGGATCTATGACCGGGCGCTTTCCATGCACCGGGCCTCGGTGGACATCGAACGCCTGGCCCTGGAGGCCGACCGCCACGACACCGGCGAGGTGACCATCAGCGCGCCCGAGGGCATCGGCGGCTTCCTGGTGGGGGTGAAACTCGCGGACTTCATGAAGGAAAACCCCGGTATCCGGCTGGCCCTGGACTGCGGCTTCTATCCTGAGAACCCGGTGGACGCTCACATCGACCTGTCGATCCAGCTCACTCAGCCCGGCGATCAGCCGGATGTGGCGGCTAGCGAGCTGGCGACCCTGCATTACGCGCTGTTCGCCTCGCAGGACTACATCGACACGTATGGGGCCCCCACGCGCCTGGAGGCCGCGGTGGGCCACCGCTTCATCGCCCACTCGGCCCAGGTCAGCGAAAAGGGCCAGTGGCAAGCCAAGACCGGCGCCTTCATGGAGCTGACGGCTCCGGCCCTGGTGGTGAACTCCTCCACCGCCATGTTGTTCGCCATCGAGCGCGGCGCAGGCATCGGCGCGATTCCGACCGCCATCCTGCGCACGACCTCCAACCTGGTGATGCTGGACATTCCCCCGCTGGCGACCGGCACCCTGTGGCTGTGCCATCACCGCGACGCCCTGAAATCGCCCCGCGTGGCCCGCGTGGCCGAATGGCTGGTCTCGATCTTCGACGCCCGCGAGCGGCCCTGGTATCGCAAGGAATACATCCATCCCTCGGAGTTCGAGGGCTGGTCCTGGCCGGCCGCCACGGCGCGCGCCTAAGTCACCCGGTGCACACGGGAAATCGCGCCAAAGCGGAGGTTTCTGACGGCTGCGTCTAAAGCCGCTCTTAACCCAAGTCCCGTACCATTTTTCTAACGATCGGCAAAGATCGGGGGATCGGCGCATGTCAGATATCAGTACGCCGGCGTCCCCGGCCGCGCCGGGCCGCCCCTTCGAGCTCGACCTCAGCCAGGAGGTCTGTGACCGCGCCACACGCCTGGCCAAGACCCTGTTCGGTCGCGTCGACGCCCAGATCGTCCTCACCCAGGATGGCCGCGCCTGGCGCAGCCGCGATCCCAAGGGCGAACACCCCATCGATCCAGGCGCGCAGATCGTGCTGGAGACTGGCAAGCCGCTCTGGGTGGCGGACGGCCGCGACGACCCACGCCTGGCGGATACGGAGTGGGTCGCAGGTCCCCTGAACCTGCGCTTCTACGCCGCGGCCCCCATCTACCTGGACGATGGCAGGACCCCCGGGGTCCTGGCGGTCGCCGGCGCGGAGGTCCGCGCCTACGATCCCGACATGGCGGGACGGCTTGCCGATCTGGCGGCCTTCGTGGCCCACGACTGGGCGCGCGCTCGAGCGACCCGCGGCCGTGAGGAGAGCCTGCGCGAACGCGACGCGGTCTCCGCCACGCTTTCGGCGGTGATCGCGGCCCTCCCGGGGACGGTGGTGCTGACCGATCGCGATCACCGGATTCTGGTCTGCAGCCCTCGGTGGGCGGCGCGCGTGAACAAGACGCCGGAGGAGGTCGTCGGCCTGACTCTATTCGAGGTCACGCCTTGGGCGGAGAAATGGCGGTTCGCCTACGATAGCTGCCTGGACGGGGAGACGATCCGCAAGGAACGCCTGGCGAGCCAGGACGCGGAAGGTCGCCCGGTGTGGACAAACATCGAGCTGGCGCCCTGGCGGAACGCCCGTGGAGAGGTGGGCGGAATGGTGGCCGCCAGCCACGACATCACCAGCATGGTTGACGCGCTGGAGCGCACGGAGCGCTCCGAGCAGCGCCTCACCCTGGCCATGGAGATCGCCGACATCCATGTCTGGGAGATGGACTACCAGCGGCGCGAACTGATCAAGGCCGGCGCCGAGGACACCTTCTTCACCGAGCCAAAGACTTACGAGGAACTGTTCAGGGACATCTACTCCACCATAGATCTGCGCGACCGCCCCAATGTCGAGGCGGCCTGGAAGCTGCACGCCGAGGAAGGTGCGCCGTACCGCCCCGAATACCGGATCATCCGCGCCGACGACCGGGAAGTCTGGACCTCGGCCGCCTGCCGCCTGGTCCTCGACAGCGAGGGCCGGCCCGCGCGCCTGATCGGCGCCATGCAGGACATCACAAAACGTAAGGAAGCCGAGCGCGCCTTGCTGCAGGCCAAGGAGGACGCCGAGACGGCCAACCGGGCCAAATCCGCGTTCCTGGCGACGATGAGCCACGAAATCCGCACGCCGCTGAACGGGGTGCTGGGCATGGCGCAGGCCATGGCCGCTGACGAACTGAGCACGGTGCAGCGCGACCGCCTGGACGTGGTGCGCCAGTCGGGGGAGACCCTGCTGCACATCCTCAACGACGTGCTGGACCTCTCGAAGATCGAGGCCGGAAAGTTGGAGCTGGAGGAGACCGAGTTCGACATCAGCGACCTGGCCCGAGGCGCGCACGCGGCCTTCACCGCCATCGCCAACAAGAAGGGCCTGTCCTTCGATCTCGCCGTCGAGTCCGAGGCGCGCGGCGTCTATGTGGGCGACTCCACCCGGGTGCGGCAGATCCTCTACAATCTGGTCTCCAACGCGCTGAAGTTCACCGAGCAGGGTGAGGTCCGGGTCTGTGTGGCGCGCACCGACGACGGTCTGCGCCTGAGCGTGGCCGACACCGGGATCGGCATCCCTCCAGAGCGGCTGGCCAGCCTGTTCCAGAAATTCGAGCAGGCCGACGCCTCGACCACACGGCGCTATGGCGGCACAGGGCTGGGCTTGGCCATCTGCCGGGAGCTCGCCCAGCTGATGGGAGGCGCGATCCGGGCCGAGAGCGCGCCCGGCGGGGGAACCACCTTCACCGTCACCCTGCCGCTGACCAAGAGTGCGGCGCAGCATGTCCTCCCGGCGCCCGATCCCGGCGTGGTCGAGGCTATGGAGATGGAGGTCGGCGCCCTGCGGGTGCTGGCCGCCGAGGACAACAAGGTCAACCAGCTGGTCCTCAAGACGCTGCTGCACCAGATCGGCGTCGATCCGGTGATCGTCGAGAACGGAAAGCTGGCGGTGGAGGCCTGGGCCCGCGAGGCGTGGGACGTCATCCTGATGGACGTCCAGATGCCCGAGATGGACGGCCCGACGGCGGCGGCGATCATCCGTACCCGCGAGGCCGCCGAGGGCCGGGCGCGCACCCCGATCATCGCCCTGACCGCCAACGCCATGGCCCACCAGGTAGCCGAATACGCCGAGGCCGGCATGGATGGCTTCGTGGCCAAGCCCATCGAGGTGGGCCGGCTGTTCGCCGCGCTGCAGGCGGTGCTGGAGGTCGAGGCGGAAGATGAGGACGGTGACGCCTCGGTAACGGCCTAGGCGAGCTCCACCGCCCGCATCACCTCATAGGTCTCCAGGTCAAACCGCTCGACGGCTCGGGCATAGGCGCGCGCGGTGTGGGGCCAGTTGTTGAGGATGCGGCCGTCGGCGGTCTTGTACCAGCTGGTGCAGGTTCCGGCCCACGGCGTGACGGCCAGCGCCTTCTGCAGGTCGGCGTTGAAGGCGTCGGAGACCTCCTGCCTCACCGACAGCGGGCCGTGAGCGGCGATGGCGTCTAGCGCCTGCAGCACATAGTCGGCCTGGACCTCGATCATGTAGATGATGGAGTTGTGCCCCAGGTTCGTGTTCGGCCCGTACAGCATGAAAAGATTGGGGAAACCGGTGACGGAGAGGCCCAGATAGGCCTCCGGGCCATCGATCCAGACGTCGCTCAGCCGTAGGCCGTTCACGCCGGTGACGCCGGTGTCGCCGACGAAGGAGCGGGTCTCGAAGCCGGTGGCGTAGATCACCACGTCGACCTCATGCTCGCGGCCTTCGCTGTCGACCACGCCGCGCGGGGTCATGCGGGCGATGGCCTCGGTGACCAGGGTCACATTGGGCTGGGTGAGGGCGGGATAGAAGTCGTTGGAGATCAGCACGCGCTTGCAGCCGATCTCGTAGTCGGGAGTCAGCTTGGCGCGCAGGTCGGGGTCGGTCACTTGGGCGTGCAGGTGGGCGAGCGGGATGGGGACCTCCTCCACGGGCAGGGTCCCGGCGCGCTTGGCCTCCAGCCTGGCCTCGGCCATCTCGAAGATATCGCCGCGCACCTTGGCCATGAAGCCGGGCTCGGCGCGGAAACGGGCCTTCTCGGCGTCGGTATAGGGCCGGTTCATGCGCGGCACGATCCAGTTGGGCGACCGCTGGAAGAGCGTCAGTTGGCTGGCGAGCTTGGCCACCTCCGGCACGAACTGCACGGCGCTGGCGCCGTTGCCGATCACCGCCACCCGCTTGCCGGTCAGATCGACGGAGGCGTCCCACTGGGCGGAGTGGAAGGCGACGCCGGCGAAGTCGTCGCGGCCCGGGATGGGTGGAACCTTTGGCCGGTTAAGCTGGCCCCAGGCGGTGACAAAGGTTTCGGCGGTGACGGTGGAGCCGTCGCCGAGTCCGATGCGCCACAGCGCCGCGCCGTCGTCCCAGGCCGCCGACGTCACCTCAGAATTGAACTTCAGGTGTTTGGAAAGCTGATGCTTTTCCACGACGCCTTCGATGTAGCCAAGGATGTCAGGCTGGGCCGAGAAGACTTCCGGCCAGTCGGGATTGGGTTCGAAGGAGTAGGAATAGAGGTGGCTGGGGATGTCGCAGCCGCTGCCGGGATAGATGTTCTCCCGCCAGGTGCCGCCGACCCGGTCGGCCTTCTCCAGGATCACGAAGGACGCCTCGCCCTTGGCCTGCAGCTTCAGCCCCATGCAGAGGCCTGCGAAGCCCGCGCCCAATATGGCGACCTTGAAGTCCGCGCCCATGTGTTCCGTTCCCGACTGTCGTCGCGGAAGGCTACCGGGGGCTCCTTAGGTGATCAACGGTTCGTTCGTCGCGCCGCCCGGCCGGCCTGGAACTCGGTCATCGCCTTGGACGGCGCGTCGGTGCTCCAGGCGGCCTCGAAGGCGTCAATGCCGGCGGCGATGGCGTCCTTCATGGGCAGGTCCTCCCAGCGGCGGATCAGGGCTTTCTGCAGCCGTACGGCGGCGGGCTCGGCGGCCAGCAGGCTTTCGATCCAGGTCTCCACCTGGGCGTCCAGGTCGCCCGCGGGGACCACCGCCTCCACCAGACCCCAGCCTTCCGCCTCGGCGGCGCTGAAGGTCTCGCCCAACAGCAGCATCTGGCGGGTGCGACCCCATCCCACCAGGGACGGGAGGAGGGCGGCCTCCACCACCGACGGGATGCCCAGCTTGACCTCCGGCATGCCGAACACCGCGCTGTCGGCGGCCACCCGCAGGTCGCAGGCCGCGGCCACCTCCATCCCGGCGCCCAGGGCATAGCCGTTGATCCGCCCGATCACCGGGACCGGCAAGTCGCGCAAGGTCTCGCAGCAGCGGTGGACGCGGGTGATGAAGGCGCGCGCCGTGGTGGCGTCCAGGCCCGCCATCTCGTCGATGTCGGCGCCGCCGATGAAGGCGCGGTCGCCGGCCCCGGTCAGCACAACGGCGCGGAGATGCTCATCCTTGGCGAGCGCCCCGATCCGCGCGGCGAACGCCTTCATCAGGGCGCTGTTCAGGGTGTTGAGCTTGGCTGCGTTGTCCAGGGTGACATGGGCCACGCAGGCGCCGCCGGCCCGCGCCTCGATCTCGATCCGCACCTCGCCCGACATGGTTGTGTCCTCCCAGGTCACCGCGCCAATCTGCGACGCGCATCGCGCCTCGACAACCGTGGCAAAGGCGGTGAACATTGATCACTTAGCTTCGGGAGTCTGCATGCGCCGCCGTTTTGCCGACCTGCGCGACGGGAAGGGCTGCTGATGCCCTGGCCGTCCGTGGGCGCGAGCAGGCGTCGGGGCTATCACGTGGGCAATCTGCGCGCCCAGCTGATGGACGAGGCCCGCGCCCTGCTGGAGAGCGGCGGGATCGGCAAGCTGAACCTGCGCGCCCTGGCGGCCCGGACCGGGATCGCGCCGGGCTCGGTCTATCACCACTACACTTCCAAACAGGCCCTGCTCGCGGGGCTGGCCGCCGAGGGGTTCGGCGAGTTCGAGGCCGCCCTGCGCGCCGCCGCCTCGGCGTCGCCCGACGCTCCGATCCGGGTGACGGCCCTGGCCTATTTCGGCTTCGCCCGGGCCCAGCCGGCGCTCTACGCCCTGATGTTCGATCCCACGGTGCTGGGCGATCCGGAGGTGGGCGCGGCGCGCGACCGGGCCTTCGCCGTCATCGAGACCGCCATCGCCCAATCGCCGGCCCAGCAGGACCGCGACGCCGACCTGATCCACAAGGTGGCCCTGGCCGTCTGGGCCTGCGGCCACGGCGCGGCCTCCATGATGCTGGCCGATCCCACCGACACCGAGGGCGGCTTGATGGAGGACGTGATCCAGGGGCTGGAGGCGCTGTTCCGCCGGCGCTGAGGGCTAAGGCATGAGCGTGCGCCAAAGCCACACCCAGCGCAGCTTCGTTGCGCCCCGGTTGTGAATTCCAGAATCGCCGTCTAAGCATGACGCCGTTCCGCGAACCTGTTCGCGGGTTTTCGACCTGAGACGATGACCAATCTGTTTGGCCAGATGCCGTGCGGCAATGAGCTCTACCGGGCTCCGACGCCGCATGCACCCAACCCGCCAGACCCATCGACCCTTTCAGAAATCGAAGCCCGCCATGTCCGCCGTCATCACCGTCAAGTCGCTCTCCAAGGCCTACCGCTACGCTAAGCGGCGCGGCGGCTTCTTCGAGGCCTTCTCCCCCGAACATGTGACGGTCGAGGCCGTCGGCGGCGTCGATTTCGAGATCGGGGTGGGCGAGCGCGTCGCCATCATCGGCCCCATCGGTGCGGGCAAGTCCACGACGCTGAAGATGCTGTCGGGCATCCTGGAGCCGTCCTCCGGCGAGGCCAGCGTGCTGGGCCTGACGCCCTGGAAGCAGCGCAAGGCGCTGGCCTACAAGATCGGCGTGGTGTTCGGCCAACGCTCCCAGCTGTGGGGCGAACTGCCGGCCCGCGAGAGCTTCGCCCTGCTGCGCCACATCTACGACCAGGAGGCGGCCCCCTTCGCCAAACGGCTGGGGGAGCTGACCGAGCGGTTCGCGCTGGCCGACCTGCTGGACCAGCCCGTGCACCGCATGTCGCTCGGCCAACGGATGAGGTGCGAGATCACCGCCAGCCTGCTGCACGGCCCCAACCTGCTGTTCCTCGACGAGCCCACCATCGGCCTGGACGTGACCGCCAAGGCCGCGATCCGCGACTTCATCCGCGAGCACGCCCGCGACCACGGCCAGACCGTGCTGCTCACCAGCCATGACACACGGGATATCGAGCTGGTCTGCGACCGGGTCATCGTCGTCAACCAGGGCCGCATCGTGGTGGACCAGCCCACCGACCAGCTGCGCCGCCGGTTCCTGGGGCGCAAGATCATCACCTTCCAGTCTGCGGGGCAGGCGGTGTCCCTGAACCTCCCCGGCGTGACGCGGCGCGCCTCGGAGGCCCACGCCACCATCCTGGAGGTGGACACAAAGCTCACCCGCGTGGAGCAGGTTATCGCCGCGGCGATGGCCGACGGCGGCATCGAGGACGTCACCATCGAGGATCCCCCCATGGAGGAGGTGATCGCCGAGATCTACGCCTCGACCCATGCGGCGTGACCTGATCGCGGCGGCCGTCGCCCTGCGGATCGGGGCGGGCCAGGCGATGGCCGGCTGGACCGTGCTGGCTGGGCGCTGCCTGTTCTACGTCCTGATCATGACCGTGCTCTCGGCCCTGTGGGACAAGGTGGCGGCCGAGCCTGTGCAGGGCGCCATCCGCCTGCCGGCTGGCGGCCTGGTGCTCTACGTGCTGGCGACGGAGTGGATCACGCTGTCGCTGCCTTCGGTACACCTGCGGTTCGAGGACGACATCCGCTCCGGCGGGCTGGAGCCGCACCTGCTGCGGCCCAAGTTCTATCTGCTGCAGAGCCTGGCCCAGAACCTGGGCGGGACCCTGGTGCGGCTGGCCGCGCTCGGAGTGACGGCGGTGGTCTGGCTGGCGGCGACGGGGCGCGAGGGGCCGCCCGCCGCCACCTATCCCTATCTGTTTGTCCTGGGCGTGCTGGCGGTGACCGTGGGCATGCTGCTCTACGCGTTGGCCGGGCTGTGCGCCTTCTGGACCCGCCGCATCCTGCCGGTGATGCTGGTGATCCAGAAGCTGATGTTCCTGCTGGGCGGACTCTTCGCCCCCATCACCCTCTATCCCGACTGGCTGCGGAAGATCGCCGAGGCGACCCCCTTCGCCGCGCACCTCTATTGGGCCGGGGTGCAGGCGCTCCACCCCTCGGGCGCCATGTTCCTGACGGCGGTGGCCTGGCAGGTGCTGTGGATCGTCCTGCTCAGCCTGCTGTGCGTGGCGCTCTGGCGCGCGGGGCTGGCCAAGCTATTGCGGGAGGGCGGGGTATGACCAGCCTCGTGCGCCTCTATGCCGCCCAGTCGGCCGCGGCGATCCGCACCTCCTTCTCCGACCGCGGCAACTTCGCGATCCAGGTGGGCGGGATGATCGTCAACGACGTGTTTTTCCTGACCCTGTGGGTGCTGTTCTTCGCGGGCTTCCGTTCGATCGGTGGCTGGCAGCTGAAGGACATGGCGCTGCTGTTTGGCCTGACCATGTCGGTGGTGGGGATCTCCGGCGTCTTCTTCGGCGGCTATCGCGACATGGCCGCCACCCTGCTGCGCGGTGAGCTGGACGCCCTGCTGACCCAGCCCAAGGGGTTGATCCCCCGCCTGCTGGCGCGCGAGAGCATCGCCACGGCCTGGGGCGACCTGGCCGGCGCGATCTTCGTGCTGGCAGTCTTCGCCAAGCTGGAATGGACCGACCTGCCCGCCGTGCTGTTGGCCATCGCGGCGGGGGGCACGGTCTACGTCAGCGCCAGCATCAGCTTCGCCTGCCTGGCCTTCTGGGCGGTGGGCGCGCGCAGCTTCGCCCGCGAGTTGACCGACTTCATGCTGCTGTTCTCCAGCTATCCGGGGTCGATCTACCAGGGCGCGGTGAAGACCATCGCCTTCACCATCTTGCCGGCGGGCTTCGTGGTGCTGGCGCCCATGGGCATGGTGCGTCATCCGGGCGTGCAGACCCTGGCGGTGGTGGTGTTCGGCGCGGTGCTCTACGCCGCCATCGCGGTCGGCCTCTTCCACCTGGGCGTGGCCCGCTACCGGCGCGGCGCCTCGCCTTCACTGTGAGAATGACTTGATTTCGAGGCCGAAGCCCGTTGGTTAGGGCCATGAGCCGCAAGCCGAGGATCACGGTGGCGGGCGCAGGCGCGCTCGGTCTGACGACGGCGCTCGCCCTGGCTGACGCCGGCGCCGAGGTGGCGGTCTATGATCCGTCGCCGGACGGCGGAAACGCCTCGAGGGTCGCGGCCGGCATGCTGGCGCCGGTGTTCGAGGCGGTGCTGGATGTTGAGACCCGGGCCCACTTCGACCTGATGCTGGCGGCCCGTGATCTCTGGCCGGCGCTGGAGACGCGGATCGGGATCACCGTGGATCGTGCCGGCGCCATGGCCGTCGGCGATGCGGCCTTCCTGCAGGCGACCGACGCTGGCATCCGCAAGCTGGGCCTGCATCCCACCGATCTGTCGCGCAACGCCATGATCGGCCTGGCGCCTGGTCTGGCGCCCGGCTGGGGACACGCGCTGCTGACCCGCGAGGACTGGCGCATCGACGCCGCCGCCGCCCTGGCGGCGCTGCGCCGCGCCGCGCAGGCCGCCGGGGTCACCGTCCACGCCCGAGCCGCCGACGGTTTCGAAGGCGCTGAGCGGTTGGTGATCGCCACGGGGATGGGCAAGGGTCTCGCGGTCATGGCGCCGCTGCTGGGCCGCCTGACCCCCATCAAGGGCCACATCCTGCGCACCGATGGCCCGGCCTATGAGGGCGTCGTGGTGCGGGGCGAGGGGGCCTATGTCACCGGCGCGCCTGGCGGCCTGACCCTGGGCGCCACCATGCAGGCCGGGGCCGATGACCTGGCCGTCGAACCCGATCAGGTCGCGGGCCTGCTGGAGGCGGGTGGGCGGCTATTCCCGGCTGTGACGGCCGCGAAGGTCACAGCCCAGACCGGGGTCCGCGCCGCCACCCCAGACGGCCTGCCCATGGTCGGGCGAGGCCGTCACCATGGGGTGCTGCTGGCCGTCGGCGCGCGGCGCAACGGCTGGCTGCTGGCGCCCCTGGTGGCCAAGATCATCACCGCTTGCGTGACGGAAGGGGACCTGGGTCCCTATGCCGCCCGGCTCGATCCGGGGCGGTTCGAGAAAACCGGAGCGTGACAGCCAAAAATTGACACCTGTTTGGCGCCCGTCACGCGAAAAAATGAAAGACTAGGGAAGAGAGCATGAGCGCCTTCTGGCTGAGCGACGAACAGCAGGCGATCCGCGACAGCGTCGCCCGGGTCTGCGCCGACTTCGACGCCGAGTACTGGCGGCGCACCGACGACACCGGCGAGTTCCCCGAGGCCTTCGTCGCCGCCATGGCCGCGGGCGGCTGGCTGGGAACGGCCATGCCCACAGAGCTCGGCGGGTCGGGCCTTGGCCTGACGGAAGCCGCCATCATGATGCAGGCGGTGGCGGAGTCCGGGGCGGGCTTCTCCGGCGCCAGCGCCATGCACCTGAACATCTTCGGCCCCATGCCTATCGCCAAGTTCGGGTCCGAAGCGCTGAAGGCCAGCGCCATCCCCCGGTTGATCTCCGGCGAGGACAAGATCTGCATCGGCATCACCGAGCCGGACTCCGGTCTCGACACCACCAGCCTGACCACCCGGGCGGTGCGGACCGACCACGGCTATGTGATCTCGGGCCGCAAGGTGTGGACGACCATGGCCCAGCGGGCCAACAAGATGCTGATCATCGCCCGCACCACGCCCAAGGATCAGGTGCGCAAGGCCACCGAGGGCCTCAGCCTGTTCTACACCGACTTCGATCGGTCGAAGATCTCGGCCACGGTGATCCCGAAGATGGGCCGCAAGGCGGTGGAGTCCAACAGCGTCTTCATCGACGGCCTGGAGGTCCCCGAGGGGGATCTGATCGGCGAGGAGGGGCGGGGCTTCTACTATCTGCTGGAGGGGCTCAACCCCGAGCGGGTGCTGTTCGGCGCCGAAGCCGTGGGGCTGGGCCGCGCGGCGCTCGCCAAGGCCACGACCTACGCCAAGGAGCGGATCGTGTTCGGCCGTCCCATCGGCCAGAACCAGGGCGTGGCCCATCCCCTGGCGCGCTCCTGGGCCGAGCTGGAGGCCGCCAATCTGATGGCGTTCAAGGCCGCGGCCCTCTACGACGCCGGCCGCGACTGTGGGGCCGAGGCCAACGCCGCCAAGTATCTGGGCGGCGAGGCGGGCTTCAACGCCTGCGAGGCCGCCGTCCTGGCCCACGGCGGCATGGGCTACGCCAAGGAATACGACGTGGAGCGCTATTTCCGCGAAGTGATGATCGCCCGCATCGCGCCGATCAGCCGCGAGATGGTGCTGAACTACATCGCCGAGCGCGTGCTGGGCCTGCCCAAGAGCTACTAGCCCACCGTCATCCCGGCCGCAGCGCAGCGGAGAGCCGGGACCCAGGAGCCAAGCGCGCGGCCCCTGGGTCCCGGATCGGCCTTGCGGCCGTCCGGGATGACGGTGAGTTTAATTCCCCAGGCTGAACCGGATGGGGATGCGCACGATGGCCCCGTCGACCGCTTGGCCGTCCCGGGTCTGGGGGCTCATCTTGAAGTAGGCCGCGAGCTTGAGGGCGGCCGGGCCGAAGCCGGCGTTGTCGGGGCTCTCGGCCACCACCTGGCAGGCGCTGACCGAACCGTCGCCGCCCACCAGGCAGGCCAGGGTCGCGCCGCCCTCGATGTTCCGGCGCATGGCGCTGTCGGGATAGAAGCGCGCGAACTCCTTGGCGCCGGGCTTGCGCAGCCAGGTGGGCGACGTGATCACCGGCGGCGCCTTGGGCACCTCGATCACCTGGGGCGGCGGATCGGCCTTGGCGATGGTGGTGGGGGGCGGACCCATGGTGGGGTTGGCCGGCGGATCGGTGGGCGGCGCCTGGATCGTATTGCTCGGCGGCGTCTCAGGGATCGGCGTGTCGTGCAGATGCACCTCAGGCTTGGTCCGCGGCTCAACCTTCTTTTCGGGCGTGTAGAGCTCCACCTTGAAGCCCGGGTCTTCGACGGCCGGGCGATCCTCCGGCGGCGCCCGGAACCGCTGGACGGCGAGATAGGCCACCAGGCCCAGGTGGGCCGCGATGGACACCCCGATCGCCGCGGTCATGGCGCGGCGGGTTTTCGGATTGACCGCGTGTCCGGCGGGGAACGGTTGTTGGACGACCATTGGCGACCTCCCTTTTGTTATCGTCACCGACAACAGGGTCGCGCGCCGATCGTGGCGGAGGCTTGACCTTGGGGAAGCTAAACCATGTCCCCGGGATGGTCAGGTTGTGTCTCTACAACCAAGAAACTGCGACGCTTCGTCGCAAGTATTCGCTGGTATACGCGCTGAGGGGCCATAAACCATTAATGACGGCGCAACCCCTTTCCTCCTAAGGTTTTGTGAGATCTGGGGCGCGAATCAGAAATGTTCTCAAGAGCTGTCGAGCCTGTGCCGTCAAAGGAGCTGGCGGCTGTCTATCGGCCGGTAGTGCGCGGATACCTGATCGCGGCGGGGATCTACTATCTCATTATCACCGCCAGCCATCCGTTCTACGAGAGGGGGGCGGCGCTGGCTGTCCTGATGGGCCTGTCGGCTGTCGCGGCGGTGGTCTGCCTCGGCTTCCATCGCCTGCTGCGCAATCCCGCCTCCGCCCAGCTGACCCTTGAGATGGCGGCGCTCGCGACCAATGCGCTGATCCTGGCCAATGTCGTGGCCTATCTGTCGATTCATTACGAAGCGCCGAAGCTGGTCTATTTCGTGATCATGGCCCTGGGCTTCGCAACGGTAGGGCCAAGTGTCCGCATCCTGGCGCCCTCCGTCATCCTGGCCCTGGCCGCCCTGGTGTTCTTCGCCGGACAGGCCGGGCCCGGCGCAGCGGGGCAGTATGCCTTCGTCGGGCTGGCGGGCGCCTTCGGGGCTATCGGGCTTTCGAACATGACCCGCGGCGTGGTGATGCGCGAACTGCGCGCCCGCCTGGCCGCCGAGGCCCTGAACCGCCAGATCGAGCGTGAACTGGCCACCAATCAGACCCTGCGTATCCAGGCCCAGGACCTGGCCCGGATCGCCGACTCCGCCAACCGCAGCAAGACCGAGTTCCTGGCCACCATCAGCCACGAGCTGCGCACCCCGCTGAACGGCGTGCTGGGCATGGCCCAGGCCATGAGCGCCGATCCGCTGTCCAAGCCGCAGCGCTCGCGGCTGGGGACCATCCAGGAGTCCGGCCGCGCCCTGCTGAGCATCATCAACGACGTTCTCGACATTTCGAAGATCGAGGCCGGCCGTCTGGAGCTCTCACCGTCGGTGTTCAACATGGCGGGCTTCGCCCAGGACCTCGCCGCCCTCTATGGCGGGCTGGCCCAGGAGCGCGGTCTCGACTTCAGCCTTGAGATCACCCCGGATGCCAAGGGCTGGCGGCGGGGCGACGAGGTGCGGCTGCGGCAGGTGATCTCCAACCTGCTGTCCAATGCACTCAAGTTCACCGAGGTGGGTTCGGTCACCGCGCGCATCGACGCCGACGGCGACCTGCTGAAGGTCCTCGTCACCGACACCGGCCTGGGGATCGCCGCGGAACGCGCCCCGCAGCTGTTCGAGAAATTCGTCCAGGCCGACGCCTCGACCACCCGCCGATTCGGCGGCACGGGGCTGGGGCTTTCCATCTGCCGCGAGATCCTCGGCCTGATGGGCGGGGAGATCGATTTCACCAGTACGGCCGGGGAGGGCTCCTGCTTCAGCTTTACCACGCCCCTGGCCCGCGCCGAGACCCCGACGGCGCTCGCCCAGCCCGCCGCCGAGCCCAGTTTTGACGACGACCTGCGGGTTCTGGTGGCCGACGACAACCCCACAAACCGGCTGGTGATCCGCACCCTGTTGGAGCAGTTCGGCATCGAGACCATCACCGTCGACAGCGGGACCGCGGCCATCGAAGCCTGGGAAGGCGGGACCTGGTCGGCCATCCTGATGGACATCCACATGCCCGGCATGGATGGCCTGGACGCCACCCGGGAAATCCGCGCCCGCGAACAGGCCGGCGGCCGGGCCCACATCCCGATCATCGCTGTCACCGCCAGCGTCCTAAGCCACGAGACCGACGCCTACTTCGCCGCCGGCATGGACGACTTCATCGCCAAGCCCATCGAGCTTGCGCGCCTGCTGTCCATCCTCGAGGCCTGCCTGAACCGCGCCGATGAGGGCGCCGCGCGGGTCGCCGCCGCCTGAGTGCGCGCGTCAGCCGCAGTATGGTTAGCGCGGCGTTAACCATACCGGTTCAAACCAGGGACCATGGCGATCCAGGGTCTGAGGGGCGCGGTCGAAGCCGCTATCCAACGTGCGTCCACCGCGACGGGCGTCGACTTCTCATTCCTCATGAAGACCGCCAATCGCGAGAGCGGCTATAATCCCCGCGCCAAGGCCTCGTCTTCGTCGGCGGCCGGCCTCTTCCAGTTCGTCGAGCAGACCTGGCTGTCCACGCTCAAGCAGCACGGCTCCAAATACGGCTATGCCCGCTACGCCGACCTGATCACCAAGGGCGCCGACGGGCGCTACGGCGTCAACGGCGCCGAGGCGCGCAAGGCGGTGATGGACCTGCGGCTCGATCCGCACGCGGCCTCCCTGATGGCCGGCGAGCTGGCGTCGGACCATGCCTCCTATCTGAAGGGCCGCACCGGCCGTACGCCGACGGCGGGCGAGCTCTATGCCGCCCACTTCCTGGGTCCCCAGGGCTCGGCCCGACTGATCGAGGCGGCCAACACCCGCCCCGGCGCGGCGGCCGCCAGCCTGTTTCCCGACGCCGCCCAAGCCAACCGTTCCATCTTCTATCGCGACGGCCGCCCGGCCACGGTGGCCGAGGTCTACGCCAACCTGACCCGCACCGGCGGGGTCGGCCCGGGGGCCTCCGCGCCCGCCGCGCCCGCCGATGACGGTTTCATCCAATATGCCTCGGCCCGCCGCACCGAACGGCTGAAGGAGCAGGACGCCCTGGTTGACCTGATCCTGCGCGGCAGCCAAAGCACCGACCGCGACGGCTCCAGCTCGCGCCTCACCGGCTCGATCTTCTCCAGCGAGATGCTGCGGGTGCTGTCGGACGCCCGCGACGGCAAGAGCTAGGGAACGCGCCGCCTTGCGCCCCGCTGGAGTTCATCTTCGGGATCCTGGACGCTTCGCGGGCCTTGCCGGGAAGCCGACGTTCGGAAGGTCTCAGATGGGTGGTGAGCGGACGCTAAGCATCGCCGCGTTCGGCCGCGCCGAGGGCCAGTTGAAGGTCCACGCTGAAGGAAGTCCAATCGAACCCCCTGGCGAGTCTGAAGGGGCGTTCATTCAAACGGTGTGCAAGTTCCTGGGCGAAAAGCCTGCGTAACTCACCCGCCGTCTGACCTGCCAGAAGATCGGGTGAAAGCTCAACGGCCATACTGAGCTGCTTGAACCGACGCCCCTTCGCGTCTGTAACGGTCCCCAGCCGATTGTGTGGCTTCGCGAACCGAGAATTGTCCTCGTCATCGACCGAGACCAGGACACCTAGAAAGGCATCGACACCGGCTCCATAGTTTCTCTTCTCAATCAGCGGCGCCACCTGATCTCCGATGGCGGTCAGGGCGACCAGGACAACATCGGCAACGTCCTCCCACACCACGCTAGTGAAGCGAACAAGCATCAACGCTCGTTCTGGCGAGCATTACTCCCGTCCCCAGAGTGCCGGATAACGGACCCTGTCGACGTCAGCCAAGGGTGGGCAGCTGCCGTTCACTGCGCACTCAAGGTGAGTCGCCGTCTGACGCCACCCCCACCCTCCACGATCCGCTAAGCTGGCCTGCTCAACGTCGCTGGACTACTGTCGCAGAGCTTCTCGCCGGATGCTGGAGGAACCCCTTTCCAAACTCATAGCCTGTCGCAAGTCCACCCGATCCGTCCGGCTTCATGGCCCTCACGAGGATTGATGCAAAGCTGTCGGCGAGCGCGGGATGGTCTTTCAAGATAGTGGTGACAAACGAGCGGTTGTCGGCATCGACGGTCCTGTCATCGGTCCACCGATCAGTACGGCGCACGATCACCAAGTTCAGATCGCCGCCAACGCCAAGCACGCCAACGTCGCTCGCGCTGAATGTCTGATTTGCGAAGCGCCAAGTCCCCTCAAGGCCGCCGCTAA
Source organism: Phenylobacterium glaciei (assembly GCF_016772415.1). Taxonomy (NCBI): domain Bacteria; kingdom Pseudomonadati; phylum Pseudomonadota; class Alphaproteobacteria; order Caulobacterales; family Caulobacteraceae; genus Phenylobacterium; species Phenylobacterium glaciei. The sequence goes on along the minus strand of NZ_JAGSGD010000001.1, from coordinate 2,651,033 downwards.
GTTCCGGGGGCATCTGTAGGCCACGGACCTCCTTGTCGAGGTCTTGCTTCCATACAGGAATCGCATTCGGTCCCCGACCGGCTATGCTCTCCGCTGCGCGATAGAGCAGCACCGCATTCACGTGATGGCCGCGAGCTGCCTGCTCAATCGCCAGCGCGCGGAGTGCTGCTGATGTCCTACCCGAGATGGCTGTCGCATCGAACTGCACCGACAGCGCTTTTAGAACTCCGTCCTCGGGAATCAGCCAGATGAATATTGACCAGTCGTTGTTGATGGTGTGGGCCGTAACCTCGACGTGGAACTGGCGAGGGTTTGCTAGCATCGACAGCGCCACAGCATCTGGGTCCGCGAGCGAGCGCCCACAGGTCATCTTGGGCAGTGGGTTCCGCCCGCCAGTTACGTCAATCTGATAGGTGTGGGCGACGTGCACGTTCTGATAGGGAGCTAACGGCACAACAGCCAACCGCAGATACTCCGCGAGGGCGGATGGCGCGGCCGCAGATCGCGCAGCTGCCGACATCTGCTCCCGCAGTGCATCACCATTCCCGCTAAGCATGTTCCGGGCGATGGCGAGTGCGAGAGTATCGACCGAGGATCGATCCGGTGCGGCGATTTCTTCATCCACCCTACACCTTGCGGCGTAGGCGGACACACCTTGCGCCCAACCCCAGGACGGTGCGCACACGAAGAGGATGCTCGCTGCAATGGCGGCGAAAGAATCTCTTCTCAATATCATCGCCAAACCTGCCCCTTTGTCGTTGATTAAGTGTGGCCATGACGCATGGGGTATTACAACTACAGCGACCCTTGATACGCGAATAACGGGCAAGTGCTTCATTCAAGGTCTAACGCTCGACAGCGGACGTTCCAAATTGCGCCTCAGGGTCGAATCGCGATGTTGGCCGCCTTGCCGAAACCCGCCCTTTGCCCGGGCAGCCCGGCAGGGGCTGGGCCTTCAGACCTTGCCGCGTCCGTCGCCCGGATCGCCACAGGGGTGGGCCTATCCCGCAGCCCCGCTCGCCATCATCGCGTCGATCTCGGCCTCGGAGTAGCCGATCTCGCCTAGCACCACGCGGGTATGTTCTCCCAGGCCGGGCGCGGCCGGGCGCTGGGTCGTGACCACACCTGGGAACTGGGCCGGAGAGTTGGGGGAGCGGTAGGTTCCGCCGTGGCCGTCCTCCACGGCGATCAGGGCGCCGGCGGCCTCGACCTGCGGGTCGGCGGCGACCTCGGCGGGGGTCTGGACGGGGGCCCAGACCAGGTCGGCCCCGTCCAGCCGGCGGGCGATCTCGTCGAAGTCGAGTGCTCCGAAGGCGGCCTCGAACTCGGCCACCAGGTCGCGGTTGTTGGCCTTGCGCGCCTTGCCGCCCTTGAAGCGCTCGTCCTCCAGCCAGTCAGGTCGTCCGCAGACGCCCGCCAGGACCGGCCAGTCGGCGGCCCCGCCACGGGGGTTGAGCACGAACCAGCGCTCGTCGCGGCTCTTGTAGAAGTTGGCCAGGGGATCGAAGGGATCGGTGCGCGGGCGGTTCGACGCCAGCTTGCCGAAGACGAGCTGCACCGCCAGGTCCGAGCCCACCACATAGGTGCCGGTCGCCAGCAGCGAAGTGGCCACCAGCCGGCCCTCGCCGGTCTTCTCGCGTTCGTAGAGCGCCGCCAGGATCGCCGAGGTGGTGGCCAGCGAGGTGGTGTGATCGCCCACACCCGTGCGCAGGATGAAGGGGTCGGAGCCTTTCGGCGCGTGCATCCGCGCCACGCCGGCCCGCGACCAGAAGGCGGTGACGTCGAAGCCGGGCAGGTGGGCGTCGGGGCCCTCCAGGCCATAGCCGGTGACCACGGCGTAGATCAGCCGAGGATTGGCGGCCCGCAGGGTCTTCTCGTCGAGCCTGTACTTCCGCAGCGAGGCCGGCCGGACATTGGTCAGGAAAACATCGGCCTCGGCAGCCAGACGGGCCAGGGCGTCGCGGCCCTCAGGCTTGGCGATGTCCAGGACGACGGCGCGCTTGCCGCGATTGTCCATGCCGAAGGTGGGGTTGCCGGTGAGCTCGCTCTTGGCGTCGGCGAAGACGTGGCGCATCGGGTCGCCCTGTGGCCGCTCCACCTTGATCACCTCCGCGCCCCAGTCGGCGAGGATGCCCGCCGCACCGGGCGCGGCGATATAGGAGGCGAATTCGACGACCTTCAGACCCTTGAGCAGCACGCGTCTTCCCCACCTGTTTCCAGGATCATGGGCGTTACCGGCTCAGGCCTCAAGCGGTGAGGCGCGCCAGGGCGTCCTTGCGGGTGACGGCGACGGCGTCGGCGACGGCGCGGGCCACGGCGGCCACGCTGACCGGCTTGCGCAGCACTGCGTCGGCGCCGGCGTCGGTGCATTCGCGGGCTTCCTCAGCGTCACCGCCGATCACCGCGACGATCGGCACGTCGGCCGCCGCCCCGTCCAGCCCGCGGAGGGCTGCGATGGTCTCCGGGCCGTCCATGTTGGGCATGCGGCCGTCGATCATCACCAGGTCGAACTCGCAGATCTTGGCCAGTTCGAAGGCGCGGCGGCCGTCGACAGCGTGGACCACCTGGTGACCCAGCTGCTCGATCACCGCGCGCAGCATGGCGGCGTTCAGCGCGTCGTCCTCGGCGATCAGCACCTTCAGGGTTCGGCGCTCGGCCGGGTCGGGGGCGGCGACCTCCACGGCCTCCACCACGCGCTCGGCCACGGCGTGGGCGTCATAGGGCAGTTCCAGGCGGAAACAGGAGCCGACGCCCACAGCGCTGTGGGCGGTCAGGTCGCCGCCCATCAGGCGGGCCAGCTGACGGGCCAGGGACAGGCCCAGGCCCGCGCCCGACGTGCCAGCGCTGGTGCGCTCCACCCGGGCGAACGGTTCGAAGGCGCGTTCCAGTTCGTCGGCGGCCAGGCCGGGGCCCGTGTCGGCGATTTCGATGGCCAGGCGGCCGGCGGCGGTGATCTCCAGGCGAGCCTCGACGCGGCCACGGACGGAGAACTTCACGGCGTTGCCGATCAGGTTGGCGATGATCTGTCGGGCCCGGTGGGCGTCGGCCAGGGCCGCGCCGGCATGGCCGCTCTCCAGCTCCGGCGGCACATGCAGGGTCAGCTCCAACCCCTTCATCGAGGCGTTGGGACGGTTCAGCAGCACCAGGTCGCGCAGCAGGGCCACAGGGTCGAAGGGGCGGGTGTCCACCGACAGGCGGCCGGCCTCGGCGGTCTCGGAATCGAGCGTGGTGTTGAGCACCGCGATCAGGTCGTTGGCGGCGTCGAGGGCCGCGGTGAGCTGCTCGCGGGACGGCGCGCCACGGCCGTTGCGGCCCGCGGCGGCGGCCAGGACGTGGGCCACGCCGGTCAGGCCGTTGCGGATCTCGTGGCTCAGGGTGGCCACCAGGTCGGACTTGGACTGGGCCAGGCGCCGCGCCTCCTCGACCTTGCCCGCCCGCTCGGCGATCAGGATCTCGCGCTCGGCGGCCATGGAGAACTGGCGGCGCAGGATGCGGTTGAGGATCAGGGCCAGCGCCATGGCGAGCGCGATGGCGCCCCAGGCGTTGCTGGCCAGGTCATTGTCCTGCGGCCGCGAGAACAGGGCGATCAGCGGACCGGCGGCGGCGGCGGGTCCGACGATCAGTAGGCTGGGCAGCCAGGGGGAGGCGAAGAAGATGATCACCACCGCGGCGGCCAGCGCGGTCATCAGCAGCGGCTCGCGGGCGGGACCCGCGCCATCGGAGAAGGCGGCGATCTGCGCCACGGCCAATGCCCAGATCAGGGCCGACAGAATCTGCACCCGGCCACGCTTTACCGTGTTGTTGGCGGCCTCGGGGTCCTTCAGCCAGTTCACCACGCCGTAAAAGGCGCCCCAGGCGGCGGCGAAGATCGCGAAGGTCCCGGTCATCCAGACCGCGTTCACCGCATGGCTGCCGGCCCAGACATAGGCCGGAAGGCTGACGGCGAAGACCGCGAGCGCGTAGGGCAGGAGGGCCGTCTGGGCCTCCAAGGCCTGCTGTGTCGCCGATTGGCCGCCCCGCTGGGGTTCGGCCGTCCGATCATCTGGGGTCGTGGCCATGGGGCGCCTCGGGGGAGATATCGCCACGCAAGGTAGTGGATCAGGGTTGGCGCGAAGTTACCGGCCAGGGTTAATCCACAGCTTCAGCGGATCGCGCTCAGGCAACCGATCATTAAGCCTAACCAGTCATTATAACCGTGACGGACTCCGGTGATTCCGGGGCGGGGATCGGGTGCAAGAATGGCGACCACGCGGGCGGCGCTGACGGACGAAGATATTCGCACCCTGGTGAAGGGCGCGACGCCGGACGAGCGGGCCGTGGCGGCTCACAAGCTTTGCCGGAACATCGACCGCTACGAGCTTACGGACGAGGAACGGGTCCAGGCCCAGGAAATCCTGCGGGTCATGGCCGCCGACGCCGGCGAGCTGGTCCGCCGGGCCCTGGCCGTCACTCTGAAGAACTCCACCATCGTCCCGCGCGACGTCGCCCTGCGCCTGGCCAAGGACGTCGAGAGCATCGCCCTGCCGATGTTGTCGTCGTCGCCGGTGTTCACCGATGAGGACCTGGCCGAGATCGTCCGCCTGGGCGGTCCCGTCCGCCAGGTCGTTATCGCCAAACGCCCGCGCGTCTCCCAGACCGTCACCAACGCCATCGTCGAATATGGCGTCGAGCGGGCGGTGGAAGCCGCCTGCGCCAACGACAACGCCGATTTCGCCGACCGGGCGCTGGCCAAGGTCATCGAACGCTTCGAGAAGTCCGAGCGGGTCCTGGCCGCCGTGGCCTATCGCGCCGCCCTGCCGATGGCGGTGACCGAGAAGCTGATCGACCTGGTGAGCGAGGAGGTCCGCGACCACCTGTTGAACCACCACGCGCTGTCGCCCGAACTCGCCCTTGAGATCGCCATGGGCGCCAAGGAGCGGGCCACCATCGACCTGGTGGACCAGGCCGGCCGCGCACCCGACGTGAAGAGCTTCGTCAGCCACCTGCGCAAGCATGAGCGCCTGAGCGCCTCGCTGCTGCTGCGGTCGCTCGCCCACGGGCACATGACCTTCTTCGAGTGGAGCCTGGCTGAGCTCGCCAGCGTGCCCCACCACCGCACCTGGCTGATGATCCATGACGCGGGGCCGCTGGGCCTGCGCGCCATCTATGAGCGGGCCGGCTTGCCCGCCCGCCTGTTCCCGGCCTTCCGCGCCGGGGTGGACACCTTCCACTCCATGGAGTTCGACGGCGGCGCCAAGGACCGCGAGCGGTTCCAGGAGCGCATGCTGCAACGCTTCCTCACCCAGCCGGCCAACGCCGCCCGCGAGGACGTCGAATACCTGCTGGAAAAGATGGACCGCATCTCCCACGAGGCCCGCAAGAGCGTGCGGCTGGCCGAAAGCGCCTAACAGCGGGCTTGTTCGCGGCGACTGTGGCGCTCAAGCTGCCGGCATGACTGAGATCGCCCCCGACGCGGACATCAAGCCCGCCGCCACCATCCTGCTGCTGCGCGACGACCCCGCCTTCGAGGTGTTGATGGTCAAGCGCCACCACCAGATCGATTTCGCCTCAGGCGCCCTGGTGTTTCCGGGCGGCAAGTCCCACGCCGGCGATCATGATCCGGCCTGGGCCGATCACACCCTCGGCTTCTCCGACTTCGACGCCGAGCAACGGGGTCTGCGGATCGCGGCGATCCGCGAGGTGTTCGAGGAGGCGGGTATCCTGCTGGCCGCCCATACCGACGGCTCACCGATGGGCGACCAGATCGCGCCGCTGGACGTGCGCCAGGCGGTGGATCGCGGGGAGACCGCCTTCCTGGATGTGGTGAAGGAGCTGGACGCCAAGCTGGACCTGCACGCGCTCACCATCTTCGCCCGCTGGATCACCCCGCCCCTGACGCCGAAGCGGTTCGACACCTGGTTCTATACGGCGCTCGCGCCCGCCGACCAGCTCGCCGCCTGCGACGGGCGCGAGACGGTGGACGCCGAATGGATCGAGCCCGCCGAGGTGCTGCGGTTGGCCGAAGCCGGCGAGCGCAAGGTGATCTTTCCGACGCGGATGAATGTACAGCTGCTGGCTGAGGCGACCAGCGCCGCCGACTGCGTGGCCCGCGCGCAAGCCCGCACCCTGGTCACCGTCCTGCCGAAGATCGAGGACCGCCCGGAAGGCCGTGTGCTAACGCTGCCTGTGGATGCGGGCTACGGCGTTGTCGCTGAGCCGCTGGCCAATGTGATGTGAGCTAATTCCTCCCCCACCGGGGGAGGGGGACCGCCGCAGGCGGTGGAGGGGGTTACGGCTGCGCCGCCCAAACCCCCTCAGTCAGCCCGTCGGGCTGACAGCTCCCCCGCAGGGGGAGCAATTGGATGCTAAAGTCCGGTCTCGCGGACCTTGGCTTCCAGGGCTTCGATCAGAATCTTACCCACAGGATGTTCATCGGTCTTGATGTCGTCGCGGACGGCGGCCTTGATGGCGTCGATGTGCGCGTCGATCAGGGCTATGGGCGCCTGCATGCGCTTGTCCTTGTCGTCGATCAGCTTGCACAGAGAGGCGCCGATGCGGGTGATCAGCGGGAATTCGTAGGTGGTGCCCAGACCCTTCAGGTCATGGGCGCGCAAGTAGAGGAATTCCATGGTCTCGGGGCTCATGCCCTCGGTCTTCACGCGCTGGCGGGCGCCCTCGAGCTTGGTGACCTCGTCATTGAGCCACTGCGCGAAGTTGCCAGACAGGCTCTTCAGCGCGGCTTCGGCCTTGGCGATGGCGCCCGGATCGATGGCGCCAAAACGTCCGCCGACCTTCAGGCGAAGGGTGTTGGGGACCTGGATCACCTGACCGGAATTCTCTTGGCTCACGACTCGGCTCCTGCACTTTCGTCCACAGAAACCTAGATCGTAGGCGTTAACAACGCATGAGGTGGGGGTGCGACGAGATGGATGGTTCCGCGCCCGCGGCGGACCAAAACCTAAACCGAGAATTGCTCGGCCAGCATGCGTTCCTCGAGGCTGCGCCCGGCGTCGAACAGCATGTACATGCTGATCTCGCGGTCCTCGGCGATATGGACCTCAAGGACGTCGCGGACCTCCAGGTTGTCGGCCACGGCGCTGACCGGCCGCTTGTCGGCTTCCAGGATATCGAAGCTGACCTTGGCGGTGTGGGCCAGCAGGGCGCCGCGCCAGCGCCGGGGCCGGAACGCGCTGATGGGGGTCAGCGCCAGGACCTTGGCGTCCAGCGGGATGATCGGCCCGTGGGCCGAGAGGTTGTAGGCCGTCGACCCCGCCGGGGTCGCCACCATGGCGCCGTCGCAGGATAGCTCGTTCAGGCGCACCTTGCCGTCGATGGAGATGCGCAGCTTGGCGGTCTGCCGCGTCTGGCGCAGCAGGGAAACCTCGTTGATCGCCAAGGCCTTATGCGGCTTTCCATAGGTGTCGACGGCGGTCATGGTCAGGGGGTGGATCACCGCTTTCTCGGCGACGCTGATCCGCTCCAGCAAGCCGTCCTCGCTGTACTCGTTCATCAGGAAGCCGACCGAGCCACGGTTCATGCCGTAGATCGGCTTGTGGCCGCCGCCCATCTGGTCGTGCAGGGTTTCCAGCATGAAGCCGTCGCCGCCCAGCGCCACCACCACCTGGGCCTCGTTCGGCGGGACCTCGCCATAGCGGGCGATCAGGGCGATGCGGGCCTCCTGGGCCTCGGGGCGGTCGCTGGCCAGGAAGGCGAGGCGGGTCACGAAGGGCTCAGCCTTGAACATGGGGCGAGGTGCGCGAGAAACGCGGGTCTTGTCAAACCCTGCCGGCCGCCTGGCGGAAGGCGGCGTTGGCGATGTCCGGCGCGAAGGGGCCAAAGGCGCCCACGGCGCGGCGTTCGCCCTCCTGGCCGCCGCCGGGCTTGCCGCCGTTCAGCTCGCGGACCAGGGCCAGGATGGTGGGGAAGACGCTGCGGTCGATGCCGACGGCGGCGCAGGCCAGGGCCAGGAGCTCGGGTCGGTCCGAATCGACGGAGCGGCGCACGTGTTCGGGATCGAAGCGGCCCAGGGTCGCCAGGCCGCCGATGAATAGCGACAGCTTGCTCTCGCGCAGGGCGCGCAGCAGGTATCCGGGGCGGAGCTGGCCGGCGATGTCGAGTTTGGCCAGCAGCCGGCGCTCCATCTCTTCCTTCTCGCCCTCGCGCTGCCAGACCTCCTGCTGTTCCGGATGCTCGGAGACGATCCCGCCATGGGCCTCGCGCACCGATTCGGCGATGGCGGCGTCCATGGCCTCCGGATCGAGGCGGAAGCGGGCGGTGAGCGCCTGGCGCAGGGCCTGGCCGACCCAGACATAGAGTTCGCGCGCCAGATCGTCGGTCAGGCCCGGATGGCGGGCGCAGGGCGAACGCAGGGACACGATCCTCCGCGAGGCCTGAACCAGGGCGGTGAGTTCGGGCTTGCCGATCTGGGCGGCGAGGTTGCCCGCCAGCGCCGTCAGCACCGCTGGTTCGTTCTGCTGCAGAATGGCGGCGACCACCGGCGGTCCGAGATTGGGACGGCGCGCCACCTCGATCTGGTGCTCGATGGTGGCCTCGGTGAGCAGGCGCACCAGGTCCGGGTCCTGGAGCACCGGGCTGGATGAGATGATCGGCCGGGCGATCTCAATGTCGTCAAGGGCCAGCACATTGATCAGGGCGGCGGGCGCCCAGGCGGCGGTGGCCAGTTTCTCGGCCAGCCGTTTGCGGATGTCGCGTTCGGCCTCCACCACCAGGCTCATGAAGATGGAAGAGAGCAGGGCCTGGACAGGGGCGGAACTCATCACCGCCTCGGCGCCCTCGCCGGCGTCGCACAGGTCGACAATGGCCAACAGCAGGCGCTCGCGGTCATGGACCGCGCGGCTCCGGGCCAGACCCAGTATCTCTTCCGTCTTGGCGGCGACGCTCAAACCCGTTTCCTTAGCTCGGAATCGTTCAGGCTGATTCTGCTCAGGACGGTATGAAAACATGGTTACAAAAGCCTGGCAGCCAAAAGTGGAAGCCGGTTTTGGCGTCCGCCAGGCTTTCATTTTAGGGAACTGAGCCCCAAAGGGGCTCGGGCCACTGACCACGAATGTGGCGACGTGGCGCAGCTTGTTTGTACGGGGGGTGTGATGGCCGAACCTTTGATCCTGGCCTTGGACCAGGGGACCACCTCCACCCGGGCCATCCTCTTTGACGCTCAGGGCCACGCGCTCGCCGAGGCCGGGCGGCCGCTGGAGCAGTTCTATCCGGCCGACGGCTGGGTGGAGCATGACGCCAACGAGATCTTCGCCACCAGCGTGGCGGTGATGAAGGAGGCCATCGAGACGTCGGGCCGGCCCATCGAGGACGTCACCGCCATCGGCATCACCAACCAGCGCGAGACGGTGGTGATCTGGGACAAGGCCACCGGCGAACCGATCCACCGGGCCATCGTCTGGCAGGACCGCCGTACGGCCTCCACCTGCGAGCAACTGCGCCGCGCCGGCCACGAGGCCCGGGTCACCGAGATCACCGGCCTGCTGCTGGACCCCTATTTCTCCGGCACCAAGATCGCCTGGCTGCTGGGGGATGTTCCCGGCGCGCGGGCCAGGGCCCAGGCCGGCGAGCTGCTGGTGGGCACCATGGACACTTGGGTGATCTGGAAGCTGACCGGGGGCAAGGTGCACGCCACCGACGCGACAAATGCGTCGCGCACCCTGTTGTTCGACATCAGGAAACAGCGCTGGTCGCAGGAACTGCTCCAACTGCTCGACGTGCCCGCCTCGCTGCTGCCCGACGTGCGTGACTGCGCCGCCGACTATGGGCAGACCGACGCCGCCCTGCTGGGCCGCGCCATTCCGATCCGTGGCGTGGCGGGCGACCAGCAGGCCGCCCTGATGGGGCAGGGCTGCATCCGGCCCGGCGAGATGAAGGCCACCTATGGCACCGGGTGTTTCATGCTGATCAACACCGGTGAGGCCGCGCCCCTGTCGCGGGCCAAGCTGCTGACCACGGTGGCCGCCCGTCTGAACGGCAAGACGACCTATGCCCTGGAGGGCTCGATCTTCATCGCCGGCGCCGCCCTGCAATGGATCAATGAAGGCCTGAACGTCCCCGGGGGCGGCTCGGCCATCGAGGCCTTGGCCCAGAGCGCCAAGGAAGACCACGGCGTGGTCATGGTACCGGCCTTCACCGGCCTGGGCGCGCCCTGGTGGGACGCCGAGGCGCGGGGCGCCCTGTTCGGCCTGACCCGCGACACCACGCTGGCGGAAATCTCCCAGGCCGCCTTCGACGCCTGCGCCCTGCAGACCCGGGACCTGGTGGAGGCCATGCGCGCCGACGCGCCGAACGCTTTCGGCGAGGCGGTGGAGATACGCATCGATGGCGGCATGTCGCGCTCCTCCTGGTTCAGCCAGCGCCTGGCCGACCTCACCGGCGTGCCGGTGGGCCGCGCGACCTACCAGGAGACCACGGCGCTCGGCGCAGCCCTGTTCGCGGGGCTGGGGGTCGGTGTCTACGCCACGGTGGAGGCCGCCGCCGCCGCCCGTCCGGCCACCGAACGCCACGACCCCAAACTGGATGGCCACGGCCGGGAGGCCGCCTATGCCCGCTGGCTGGATGCGGTGGCCCGCGTGCGGACCGAGGGCTAGGACGCCTCAGCGAGGGGCGAAGATCACTTCGGGATAGCCGGCCGACGGCCCGTCCAGCAGGGGCGCCGGTTCGCCCTTCAGGTGGCGGTCGAAGAAGGCCAGGGAATAGGCCTTGATGACGGCGTGGGAGCGTGCGCCGTCCAGGGAGCCGTACAGTCCCAGCCTGCGGCCGAGCGGCGGCCAGATCAGGGCCGTGAAGTCCGACAGATCCTGGTGGTACATGCCCGGCGCCAGCACCAGATAGCCCGGCGCCCGAAGGCTGGCGAACACCGAACGCATGGTGGTCTGGGTCTCTATCACATCGGCCTCCGCCCAGCCTTCCCGGCGCATGGTGGCGGCGTCGCGGCTGATCCACATCGTCGGCTGCGCCAGGCCGGCTGCAACCACGTCGGCGGGCATGTGGACGTCCATGGGCAGGCAGGCCTTGAAGCGTGCGTCCCGCAGGCAGGTCTCGGCGGTGATCACCCCGCCCATGGACAGGCCGAACATGCCGGCGCGCGCCAGGTCCAGTCGGCCGGTGAGCAGGCCTTTGGGGTCCTCGCGATTCACCTCGGTGAGCTGGTCGAGGCTGAAGCTGGCGTCCTCGGCCAGATAGGGCATGACCCGGTCGAAGAAGCGCCGGTCCTGCAATCGCAAGTCGAAGCTCGCCGTGCGGCCATCGGGAAAGCGCACGCCGCTGGCCGCGTAGGGGTGGTCGATGGTGGCGACCACATAGCCGTGGGAGACCAGGTGCTCGACCTGGAAGGTGTTGTGCTGCCGGAACCCGGCGCGGCCGTGGGAGAACAGCAGGACCGGAAAGGGGCGTCCCGCCGCCGCCGGGGCGTCCACCACGGCGCTGGTGCGGATCAGCGGTAGGTGGGAGAGAACGAAGCCCGGCAGGCGCAGCAGGCGGGCCAGCGGCGCCAGGGCCGCGCCGTCCTCGACATAGGGCGCGCGCCGCCCTGTATGGCCCGGCCGCGTCGGATACCAGACCTGGACCATCAGCTCGCGCCGATCGTCCGGGGCGGCGGTGAAGATCTCCGGCCGCGCCGTATCGATCCAGTGATAGGTCGCGGTCCCCACGCCATAGGGACCGTCCGGCGCAGGCAGGCGGGGAACGGGAATAGCGAAGGGCAGGGCGGCGGCCAGCGCCAGGACCAGGGCGGCCGGCCCGGTCACGGCGGCCTCGCCGAGGACCCGCCGCCAGCCGGCAGCCCCCTCCGGCGAACCTCGGCGCGAGACCAGGACCATGGCCAGGGCTAGGGCGTAGGCTGGCGCCATCTGCCAGCGCGCGCCCTCCACCAGCACCTGAGCGGAGGCGGCCAGGGCCACCGCCAGCGGAACCCGCCGCGCGAGCCAGGTGGTCCGGATCGCGGGGACGGCGCCTGCCAGGAAACCGGCCAGCAGGACCAGCAATAGAACAGCCTCAAGCGGCCTCATGCCCCGTCTCCCCGTCGTCAGGTCCAAAGCTCACGCCTGTTCAGGTGTGATGCCGTCGAGGTCGATGCGCAAGGCGCATGCCCCGGGTCCCCTCAGGTCTGGAAATACTCTCGAGCCCAGTCGATCTCGTAGTGGTCCCGCAACTCAGGCCGCTCTCTGAAGGTCGGATTGAGCTTGCGGAAGGTGCCGTTCAGGGTCCGGTCGTCGCGCTGACTCACGACTCCAGGCCGTACAGCTCCTCCAAATCCTGCAGGTATCGCGCCCGGCTGGTGAACAGCCGGGCTTCCAGGCCGCAGGCCAGCGCCGCCTCCACGTTGGCGGCCTTGTCGTCGAAGAAGATCAGGTCCTCGCGCGGGAAGGGGATCTGGGCCAGGATCGCCTCGAAGAAGGCCGCCTGCGGCTTGGCGACGCCCAGGCGGCAGGAGATGAACAGGCCGTCCAGCAACGCGCCGTAGCCCAGGGTGGTCTCGACGTGAGCCGCCCAGAAGGCGTCCTGGTTGGAGCCGAGATAGCAGGCGATCCCGGCCGCCCGCAGCCGCCGCACATCCTCCAGCATGGCCGGGTCGGGAATGACGTTCTCCTGCGCCCAGCGCTCCAGATAGGTCGCCGCGTCGTGCGGCCAGCCGGCCTGCGCCAAGGCGCGCTCGCAGGCGGTTGTGAAGGCGCCGACATCGGCCAGGGCCTCCGGCGCGGCGGCGCGATAGAAGCCGCTGACGAAGTCCCGGTGCTGCTGGGCGCTCCACACCCAATCCACTGTCGCGAACGGCCCGGCATGCTGCAGCACCCCGTCGGCGTCGAAGATCACACCTCTCAGCTTCTTCGCCACGGCGCCTAGATACCCAGGATCAGCGGCTGGCCGTTGCGCGCGCCCAGCCGTCCCACCACGGTGGCGAGGCCAAAGCCCGCGCCCTTCACCAGCGCCATAACGCGCTCGACCGCGGCGGGATCGACGGCGATCAGCAGGCCGCCGCTGGTTTGCGGGTCGCACAGCAGGTCGCGCTTCCAGTCCGCCAGGTCGCCGGGCGCCTCGACCGACGCGCCGTAGCTCGCCCAGTTGCGCACCGAGGCGCCGGTACGGACCCCGGCGCGGGCCAGGGCCTCGACGCCGGGCAGGATCGCGGCGCCGTCGGGATCGACATGGGCGGTCAGCCCCGCGCCGCGCGCCATCTCCAGGGCGTGGCCCAGCAGGCCAAACCCGGTGACGTCGGTCATGGCGTGGACGCCGTCCTGCGCCGCAAGGACCTCGCCCACCGCGTTGAGTTGGGTGGTGGAAGCGATCAGGGCTTCGTAACCTGCGTCGTCCAGCTTTTCCTGCTTGAAGGCCGCGCTCAGCACGCCGACTCCCAGGGCCTTGGTGAGGATCAGGACGTCGCCGGGTTTGGCGGCGCTGTTCTTCAGCACCCGGTCGGGATGAACGAGCCCCAGAGCGACCAGGCCATAGATCGGTTCGACGCTGTCAATGGAGTGGCCGCCGGCCACCGGAATGCCGGCCGCCGCACAGACCGACGCCCCGCCGGCCAGGATCTGGCCGATGGTCTCGGGCGCCAGCTTGTCGATGGGCATGCCGACGATGGCCAGGGCCAGGATCGGCTTGCCGCCCATGGCGTAGATATCCGACAGCGCGTTGGTGGCGGCGATCCGGCCGAAGTCGAAGGGGTCGTCCACCACCGGCATGAAGAAGTCGGTGGTGGCCACCAGGGCCTGGGTGTCGTTCAACCGCCAGACCGCCGCGTCGTCTGAGGTCTCGGTCCCCACCAGCAGGTTAGGGAAGGCGGCCGCCGCCGGCATCCGCGCCAGGATGTCCTGCAGTACGGCCGGGGCGATCTTGCAGCCGCAGCCGCCGCCGTGGGCCAGGGAGGTCAGGCGGACGGCGTCGGGCATGGGGAATCTCACGGAGATGAAGCTGCTTCCGTCTTAGTCCGCGTCCAGGCGGCGGGCCAGCCTCGCCACCGCCGCGAGCGCGGTGCTAACAGTGGGTCATGGGAATCCAGCTCACCGAGGCGGTCGACGCCGCATCGCTCGCCCGCTTCGACGCGGTCATCGACGTTCGCAGCCCCGGGGAATTCGCCGAGGACCACATGCCCGGCGCCGAGAACCTGCCGGTCCTGGACAATGCCGAACGGGCGGAGGTGGGGACCATCTATGTCCAGGAGTCCCGGTTCCTGGCCCGCCGCATCGGCGCGGCCCAAGTGGCGCGCAATATCGCCCGTCATCTGGAGGAGGCGCTCTCCGATCGTCCTGCCAGCTTCCAGCCGCTGATCTATTGCTGGCGCGGTGGCCAGAGATCCAACGCCATGGCCACCATCCTCTCCCAGGTGGGTTGGCCGGTCTGGCTGCTGACCGGAGGCTACAAGACCTATCGCAGGTCCGTGACCGCGCGGCTCTATGACGAGGCGCCGCCCTTGAATCTGATCCTGCTGGATGGCCATACGGGGTCGGCGAAGACCGAGATCCTGGCGCGCCTGATGGAGCAGGGCGTGCAGACCCTGGACCTGGAAGGCTTGGCTTCCCATCGCGGTTCCCTGTTCGGCGCCGTGGCCGGGCGGCCCCAGCCGAGCCAGAAGCTGTTCGAGAGCCGTCTGCTGGCGGAGCTCGACAAGCTCGACACCTCTCGGCCCATCGTGGTGGAGGCTGAGTCCAGCAAGATCGGCGACCGCATGACGCCGCCCGCGGTGTGGAAGGCCATGCAGACCGCGCCCCGTATCGAGATTCAGGCCCCACGCGAGGCGCGAGCCCGTTATCTCGTGGAGGCCTACCGCGATGTGATCGATGACCGGGCGGAGCTCGAGGCGGCCTTTTCGCGCCTGCCGGCCTATCCGGGCCAGAAGCGGCTCGAGAACTGGCGGAGCCTTGCGGACGCGGGGGAATTCGAGGAACTGGCCGCAGCGCTCATGGAGCATCACTACGACCCTGCCTACGACCGCTCCGCCCGCAAGGATGAGCGGCCTCGCCTGGGTGTCATCGAACTGCCCAGCCTCGACGCCGCCGGGCAGGACGCCGCCGTCACGGAGATCCGTCGGCTGGCGTCGATCTGAGCCCGGCCTTGACGCTAGAGCGCTGCGGCGCGACCCTGTGACCAACGATCACTTAACGATCAGACGAGGGAGGCCGCCATGGCCGATGGTTCGCTTGCAGGCGTGAATTCTCTGAAGGGCAAGGTCAGCGCCGAGGAGTGGGAGGCCCGTGTGGACCTCGCCGCCCTCTACCGGCTGGTGGCGCTCTACGGGTGGGACGACATGATCTACACCCACATCTCGGCCCGGATTCCGGGGCCGGAGCACCAGTTCCTGATCAACCCCTACGGCATGTACTTCGGGGAGATGACCGCCTCGTCCCTGGTCAAGATCGACCTGGACGGCAAGATCCTCCAGGACACGCCCTACTTCATCAATCCGGCGGGTTTCACCATCCACTCGGCGATCCACGCCGCGCGCGAAGACGCAAAGTTCGTGATGCACCTGCACTCCGACCAGGGTGTCGCCGTCGCCGCCCAGAAGGAGGGCCTGCTGCCCCTGTCGCAGCATGCCTGCATCGTCCTGCCCAGGCTCGCCTATCACGACTATGAGGGGATCGCCCTGAACCTCGACGAGCGCGAGCGCCTGGTGGCCGATATCGGCGACAAGACCCTGATGTTGCTGCGCAATCACGGCACGCTCTCGGTGGGCGAAAGCGCCGCCGACTGCTGGACCGGCATGTATTACCTGGAACGCGCCTGCCAGATGCAGGTCATGGCCCTGTCGGCCGGACGCGAGAATGTGCTGTTCGCGCCCGAGGCCGCCCAAACCGAGGTCAAGGGCCAGGTCATGCGCGGCATCGGCGGCAAGCTGGCGTGGCCGGGCGCGCTTCGCCGCCTGGATCGCGAGCTGCCGGGCTACGACGCCTGATTCTTCCCGAGCGGAAACGGCCCCGGTCCGGACGGTCCGGGTCGGGACGGTTTTCGCAGAACAACAGTCTTTGGGCGTCGGGAAACCGGCGCCCTTTTTCTTGGCGCTAAGCGGTTGATTCAAAGGCTGTGGTCGCTCAAATGCGGCCATTGCACGGTGTAACCGCGGTCTATTTCCGGCCAGACATGTACAGCCATCGTTCTGTCACTGGACGAGCGTCAGTTTGAGGCCATAAGACCGCTCGACTTAAGATCCCACTGGCCGCCCGCATTTTCGAGGCGACGGAGTCCCCCCGCTTGTTACGACGCCATTTCTTCCTCGCCGGCGCCATCCTTGTGCTGATCCTCATGTTGGTCGCAGGGGCGTACAAGCTGACCCTTGGCAAGAAGCAGGGACCCGGCGGCCCGCCCGGCGCGGCCATGGCGCAAGGCGGTGGTGGCCGTCCGGGTGGCGGCGGACCAGGCGGCGGCCGAGGGGGCATGGGCGGCCCGACCGACGTTGCGGTGGTGGTCGTTCAGCCGAGGCTCTTCACCGACACCATCGACGTCATCGGCGTGGCCAAGGGCCGCCAGTCGGTGACCCTGACCGCGGCCGCAACCCAGCTCGTCCAGCGCGTGCGCTTCTCGCCCGGCCAGTCGGTCGGCAAGGGGGCGGTGCTGGTGGAGCTGAAGGCCACCGAGCAGGACGCGGGCCTCGCGCAGGCCCAGGCTAGCCTGGTGCAGGCGCAGCGCGCCTATGACCGCTACAAGACGCTGGGCCAGCAGGGCTTCGCCTCCCAGGCCATGATCGACCAGTACGAAGCTGGCTATCTCTCGGCCAAGGCCAACGTGGCCGCCGCTCAGGCCCGCCAGGGCGACCGGTTGATCCGCGCCCCCTTCGCCGGGATCGTGGGCCTCACCGACATCACGCCCGGCGCCCTGATCAATCCGGGCTCGCCCATCGTCACCCTCGACGACACCAGCGCCATCCGCGTCGATTTCCAGGTCCCCGACCGCTACATCGCCGCCATCCGGCAGGGCCAGGCGGTCACCGCCCGGGTGGACGCCTATCCGGGCGAGGTCATCCAGGGCCGCATCGCGCTGCTGGACACCCGCATCGATGAAAGGACCCGCGCGCTCACCGCCCGGGCCGAATTCCCCAATCCCGACCGCCGCCTCAAGCCCGGCATGATGATGCGGGTCGCGGTCGCCCAAGGCAGCCGCCAGGGCCTCTCGGCGCCGGAATCGGCGGTGTCGGTCCAGGGCGACAACGCCTTCGTTTACGTGCTGGCCAAGCAGGGCGGCAAGACCGTGGCCGAGCAGCGGCCGGTGGTCACCGGCGTGCGCCAGAACGGCTTCGTCGAGCTGAAGGACGGGGTCACCACCGGGGATCGCATCGTCGGTGATGGACTGAACAAGATCCAGCCAAACCAGCCCGTGAAGCCGTTGGGCGCGCGCGGTCCGGGCGGCAAGCCCCAGGGAGCGGGCGGAGCCGCCCGCCGTCCCGCGGCATGATGCTCTCCGACATTTCCGTCCGCCGCCCGGTGCTCGCTGCGGTGGCGGCGATCATTCTGTGCGTGGTGGGCCTGGCCTGCTTCACCTCGCTGTCGGTTCGCGAGCTTCCCAGCGTCGATCCGCCGGTGGTCTCGGTCTCCACCACCTATCGCGGCGCCTCGGCTGAAGTGGTCGAGGAGCGGATCACCGAGGTGATCGAGCGCCAGGTGGCGGGCATCCAGGGCATTGACCGGGTGAACTCCTCGTCGCGGGACGGCTCCTCGCGGATCAACGTGTCCTTCTCCCTCGACCGCGACCTCGACACCGCGGCCAATGACGTGCGTGACGCCGTCAGCCGGGTGACCTCACAGCTGCCCGACCAGGCCGATCCGCCGCAGATCGCCAAGGCGAACGCCGACGGCTCGCCGATCATGTTCCTGGCCTTCTCGTCGACGAGCCTGAACCGGCTGCAGCTCTCCGACTACGCCAACCGCTACCTGGTGGAGCGGATCTCCACGATCCCGGGCGTAGCCCAGGTGAATCTGGGCGGCAGTCAGCTCTATTCGATGCGTATCTGGCTCGATCCGCAGGCCATGGCCTCGCGCGGCATCACCGTCGACGACGTCGAGGCCGCGCTGAACGCCCAGAACCTGGAGCTTCCGGCCGGCGCCCTGGAGGCGCCCGCCAAGGACTTCACCATCCGGGTCGCCCGCGGCTATTCCACGCCGCAGCAGTTCAAGGAGCTGCCGGTCACCTCGGGGACCCGCGCCGCCGCGGCCGCCACCAGCGTCGCCGGATCGGCTGGCGCGCTCGGCTCCACCGCCGGCGCCGACGGCGCGGTCGGCGCCACCGACCAGGGCGAGAACGCCTATGTCACCCGCCTGGGCGACATCGCCCGGGTGGAGGAGGGGCCCGACGAGCGCCGCCGCACCTTCCGGTCCAACGGCCGCGACATGGTCGGCATCGCCATCACCCGTCAGTCCCAGGCCAACGACCTGGAGATCTCCAAGGGCATCAGCGATCAGCTGCCGGAGATCAACAAGTCCCTGCCCAAGGGCACCAAGCTGGAGATCGCGGTCGACTTCACGGTCTTCACCAAGCACGCGATCCAGGAGGTCTGGATCACCATGCTGATCTCGCTGGGGCTGGTGGCCCTGGTGAACTTCGTCTTCCTCGGCACCTGGCGGGCGGCGATCATCCCCTCGGTGGTGGCGCCGATCTGTATCCTGTCGACCTTCATCGTCCTCGCCCCGCTAGGCTTCTCCATCAACCTTCTGACCCTGCTGGCCCTGGTGTTGGCGATCGGTCTGGTGGTGGATGACGCCATCGTGGTGGTGGAGAACATCCAGCGCCGGGTGGACGAGGGCGAGCCCCCCGTGGTCGCCGCCCAGCGCGGCGCGCGCCAGGTGTTCTTCGCCGTGGTGGCCACCACCATCGTGCTGATCTCGGTGTTCGCGCCGCTGATGTTCCTGCCGGGCTATATCGGCAAGCTGTTCGTGGAGCTGGCCGTGGCCATCACCGCGGCGGTGGCCTTCTCGGCCCTGCTGGCGCTCAGCCTGTCGCCGATGCTGGCGTCCAAGCTGCTGCGTCCGGCCCATGGCGAGGGCTTCATCGCCCGGCGCGTGGACGCCGGCATGAACCGGCTGCGCAACTCCTACCACGCCTCCCTCGACGCCCTGCTGGGCCGCCGCGCCGCCTCCGTGGCCGCGGTCAGCCTGGTGGTGGTGCTGGCCGGCCTGGCCTTCGCCCTCTTCACCGTCCTGCCGCGCGAGCTGGTGCCCAACGAGGATCGGGGGCGGGTGGACATCAACATCCAGGGGCCGGAGGGCGCCGGCTACGACTATACCCTGCCGGCCGCCAAGCAGGTGGAGGCCCGCCTCCAGGGCCTGCTGAAGGATGGCACGATCACTCGTTACACCCTGGGTGTCCCGCGCTTCGGCCAGAACCAGTTCAACACCGGCAACGCCAACGCCGCCCTGCCGGACGACGCCGCGCACAAGATAAGCTCCCAGGAGCTGGCGGCCCAGCTCAACAAGGACTTCTCCAAGATCACCGCCATCCGCGCCATCGCCTCGGTCCGCCCGAGCCTGCAGCGCGGCGGCGGTGGCCCCGGCGGCGGCGGTGGTAACGTCGACCTGATCGTCGTGGGCAACGAGTATCCTGAGATCGAGCGTCTGATCCGGCCGCTGATGACCGCCGTCCAGGCCAATCCCGGGATGGCCCGCCCGCGCCTCGATTACGAGCCGACCTCGCCGCGCCTGCTGGTGGACCTCGACCGCGACAAGGCCGCCACCCTCGGCGTCTCGGCCAAGTCGGTAGGCCGGGCCCTGGAGACCATGTTCGGCTCGCGTAAGGTTACGACCTACATCCGCGACGGCCAGGAATACGACGTCATCCTGCAGACCGACCGCGCCAACCGCCAGAACGAGAACGACCTGGCCAACCTCTATGTGCGCACCGGCTCGGGGGCGACGGTTCCGCTGTCCTCTGTGGTCAGCACCCATGTGCGCGGCGACACCCCCGACCGCGCGCGGGTCGACCGGCTGCGCGCCATCACGCTGAGCGTCCAGCTCAACCCCGGCTACACGGTGGGCGAGGCCGTGACGTTCCTCCAGGCCGAGGTCGCCAAGCACCCCGGCACCACGGTGAAGTGGGGCGGTACGGCGCGGGATTATCTTGAGGCGGGCGGCGCCGTGGGCCTGGCCTTCGGCATGGCTCTGCTGTTGGTCTTCCTGGTCCTGGCCGCTCAGTTCGAGAGCTGGATCCACCCGGCGGTCATCATGCTGACCGTGCCGGTCGCCGTGCTGGGGGGTCTGTTCGGCCTGCTCGTCGCGGGCTCCACCATCAACACCTACAGTCAGATCGGGCTGATAATTCTCGTGGGCATCGCCGCCAAGAACGGCATCCTGATCGTCGAGTTCGCCAATCAGCTGCGGGACGACGGCCTGTCGATCCGCGAGGCGGTGATCGAGAGCGCCTCGCTGCGCCTGCGGCCCATCATCATGACCTCGATCTCGGCAGCAGCCGGGGCCGTGCCGCTGATCGTCTGGGGCGGGGCGGGCGGCGAGAGCCGCAAGACCATCGGGGTGGTGATCTTCTTCGGGGCCATCTTCACGACCCTGCTGACCCTGTTCATCGTGCCGGTGTTCTACAACATGCTGGCCCGCTTCACGAAGTCGCCGCTCGCCACCGCGCGCCGCATCGAGGCCTTCGAGGAAGCCGAACAGACCCGCGCCGCCAACGCTGCGGAGTAGCCACCATAAAAGCCTCCCCGCCGAAGCGGGGAGGAGGAGAGACTGTCATGGGACGGTAGCGCCGGCGGCGACGGGGGCGTCGCGCCGGCGCTGACGTGGCTCCTGCGGGAGAGCCACGCCACTCGCCCGCCATCCCAGGGGGAGATGGGCGGGGTCAGATGCTTGAACAGACCCGACCCCAATATGGTGAGGCGTGCCAGTATGCGCGTCAAGGTTGTCTGACGACTCGCGCTCGTTTTCCGAGCGAATGCGTGGACTTCGCGGGCTACTGTGGCTTGTAGCCAGTCTCGACCTTCAGATAGGCGATCAGGTCGACGCGGTCCTTGGCGTCCTTCACACCGACGAAGCTCATCTTGGTGCCGGGCATGAAGGTCTTGGGGCTGGTGAGCCACTGGTCCAGGTGCTCGGCGTCCCAGGTGAAGGTCGCGGCCTTCACGACCTCGGAATACTTGTAGCCCTCGGCCATGCCAGGCTTGCGGCCGAACATGCCGTAGAGGTTGGGGCCGGTCATGTTGGCGCCGCCGGGCACGATGGTGTGGCAGGACTTGCAGACCGCGAACACCTGCTTGCCGTGGGCTAGGTCGCCGGTGTTGTAGGGGGCGGGCAGGGCGGCCAACAGGGCCTGCTTCTCCGCGTCCGTGGGCTCGGGGGCTGCGGCGGGCGCCGCCTCCGGCGCTGCGGCGGTCTCGCTCCCGCTCGATCCGCCCGATTTCCCGCAGGCCGAAAGCCCGATGACGGCGACAGTGGCGGCGAGCGTCAGAGCGAGGCGGCGCATGGGAAATCCTCTCGAATTGGATGGCCGGCAAGCTACTCCAAGCGCCGCCTTTGGCAAGCGCCTCAGCCGCGCTTGCGGCGTTCCTTCTGGATGATCTCGTCCAGGGCCTGGAGGAACCGCGACCGGTCGTTGCGGTCGAAGGGTTTCGGCCCGCCCAGGATGTCGCCGGTGGAGCGCAGCTGCTCCATCAGGGCCCGCTGGGCGATGGCCGCGCCGATGGAGTTCTCGGTGAAGGGCTTGCCGTTGGGCGCGACCGCGTGGGCGCCCGCGGTCAGCACCCGCTCGGCTAAAGGTATGTCGTTGGTCACCGCCACGTCGCCCGGCGCCACATGCTCGGCGATCCAGTCGTCGGCCACGTCGGGGCCGGCGTCGACGATCATCCGCTCGATCATCGGCGTCTTGGGGATCATGATGAAGGCGTTGGAGACCACCCAGGTCTTCAGGCCGTAGCGCTGGGCGACCTTGTAGATCTCGTCCTTTACCGGGCAGGCGTCGGCGTCGATGAAGATCTCGATGGGCTTGGCGGTCATGCGCCGTCACTAGCGCTGTTGCCGCGAAAACGACAGGGGGCAGGATCACGCCCCATAACACCGTCGGATGTCTTCCCTTGGTCGTGCGAGGGCAGGACGATGGCTCATAGCTTCGACACCTAACCGATGCCAGGACATCGCAGGCCAGTCAGAGGCTGCGGTGCGTCTGTGGCCGATTACTCCGGCGCGTTGGGTTCGAAACGCTGGACCATGCGGGCCTGTTGCCAAAGTTCAATCGCGTGTTCGTGGCTATGCTGGCGGGCGATTTGCATCGCCGCCTCGTCGTCTTCACACTCGAACGCGACCGCGCGGCTTATGCGGCCGTTGGCGCCTAGGAAATATATCCGGTAGTCGAGCATAGAGGTTCCAGCGTGCTCCCACGCCTTCACCTAACATGTATTGCGAAATCACAGGCGTGAAAACGTTTGCGTCAGATCTATACCTGGAATGACATAGGTTTGACGGAGCGCTTCTGTCGTATTGTCGACTCTTTGCCTAGGCCTTCAGTGACCGCCAGCTGACCTTCAATGCGTCGAAGGCCGGATCGGTCTCGGTCTCCAGATTGTGCCGCTGGTGGATCTTGCAGCCGATCATGTCGTGGTTGCGCCACTTGGCCCGCACGATGAACACCTCGCCGTCCGGCACGTGCAGCACGGTCAGCGCCTTGGGCAGGGGCACGAGCGCTGGGATCTCCAACTTCAGGCCGCTGATGCTGACGTCGCGCATGGTCGCGTCCCACCAGGATCCCAGGGCCGGGCCGTAGTAGACGCGCACCCGATCGCTGGTGGGGGCGCGGGGTTCAACACGACGATCAAGCCACTGAGCTTCAGACATGGCCGCAAGTCATAGGCCAAGGATGCTAAATTTTTCTAAGCTTCGCCGGGTGCGACATCACGCCCACATGAACGGTAGCTGCACCCTACGCTCAGGCCCCCGCCAACCGGCACGGCCCATACCCTCCTGATCTCGGGAGGCTGCAATGACGCTCTACCATCTCTTCGTCACCGATCCACGCGGGGCGGTGCTGCAGCACCTGGCGGTCGATGGGGAGAGCGACGAAGACCTTCTGGCCCAGATCCCGCGTTACGACGACGGCCACGACATCGAGATTTGGGACGGTGAACGGCTAGTGGCGATTTATCGCGGCCGGAAGGGGCCGTAGCGCCTGGCGACGGTTCCTGTGTGTCCCAATCGCGACGTCAGGCCGCCTTTGAGTCCGAAAGCTGGCCCCGCAACACGTCGCGCTGGATCTTGCCCATGGCGTTGCGCGGGATTTCCAAGACCCGCAGCAGACGCGCCTCCCGACCAAGCGCCTGGGTGAAGATCATTCTCAGCGGAGTCAGATCAAGCTCGTCATTCGCCACATAGGCCACGTGGGGCGCGTCGAGCTGCTGTTCGTCCGGGGCGACGAAGGCCGCCGCGTCGAGCACGCCGTCCACCCGCAGGACCAGGGCCTCAAGGCGACCGGCGAGGAACTTGCTGCCGCCGATGTTCATCAGATCGTCGGTTCGGCCCATCACCTGCAGCACCCCGGCGGCGCTGACGGCGCCAAGGTCGCCAGGCCAGAACCATCCATCGCGAAACCGCGCCTCCGACCCCTCGGGGTTGTCGAGGTAGCCGTCCACCAGTTCGTCGCCGCGGATGCGGATTTCCCCGATCTGGCCCGGCGGCAGGACCCTGCCCTCTGGGCTGAGAACCTGCACATCGGCCCAGGGGAACACGAATCCTGCGGCGTCCTCGCCGCCGGCCATGAGTTCAAGGTGGCCAAGCGCCACGCTGCCGGTTTCGGTGGCGCCATAGCTCACCAGGATATTTCGACTGAGGCGCTGGCGAGCGTCGGCCGCCAGGGGCTTGGACAGCGATCCGCCACCGATGCAAAGCGTGAGGTCGGGGTGTGGCACGAAGTCGTCAGGCAGGGCCCGCAGCAACTGCTGCAAGTGATATGGCGCCAACAGGAAGACATCGATCTTCAGCCGGGTGAGGCTCTCGGCCCAGCTGATCGAGTCGTCATGATGGCAAAGCGTGCCGCCAAGCGCCCAGCAAGCGAGGGCCAGCATGAAGCCTCCGATCGAGCCGACGCCGATATTGGAGATCGCGCGCAGGTTGGGCTTCGCAAACACTTTGCTGAGCAGGCTATTGGTGGTCCGACGGTCGATCATGCCGCGGGTCAGCAGAATCTTCTTCGGGGCGCCGGTCGTCCCGGAGGTCACGACGATCCGGCAGGGGTCGTCCAGGGTCCGGCGGCGCTCGGCGGCGAAGCCGGCGTAGGTCAGGGGATAGGCTTCAAGGGTGCGTAGCCAGGCCGCGTCGATCACGTGATGCGGCACGTCGATCGGCGCGAGGGGGGGCTCTCCGCTGAAGAGCACTTCGGCCTTCAGCAGCGTCAAGTCGCCCGGAACGGCCTGTGCGGCGGCGGTGGAGGCGGTCACCACACCCACCGCCTCAAGGCCGAAGGTCAGCACCCAGTGAAGATAGGGATGCTGCACGTTCAGGAGAGCGCGGGCGCCAACCGGGAGGTCCAGCCCCGTCAACCAGTGGGCGCACCTGGCGATATCGACGGCGAGGTCCGAATAGGTGAACTGCTGAAGGGCGGTTTCAATCGCAATGGCGTGGGGGCGTTGGCTCGCCTGAAACGCGATGAGACGCTCGAACATGTACGCACCTGACTCTAGGACGGCGAAGGCCGTCGATACTCATCCTCCAGACGCAAGCGCGATGATATCAACCCATTGATATCATCGCGTTTTCTGCTCGAGAGATGGAGGCTTGATAGCATCGACTGGGCGCGTGACGCATGGCCTTTTCTGGAACGGTGCGAGCTTCCTATGATCCCTGCCAGCCAGCAGGTCTGTCAGCTGACTCGAGCGCGGTCAGCGGGCGACGGCTTGGAGTGCGGACAGGCGACCGAGCCGCAACGGGATGGTGCCGGATACAGGACTCGAACCCGTGACCTTCGGTTTACAAAACCGCTGCTCTACCAGCTGAGCTAATCCGGCGTCTGGTGGCCAGGGGATGCCACGGCCCGCCCCATCCGAGCAAGGAAAAGGCGCTCCCGGCTGACCCGGAAACGCCTTCACCTGTCCCCCGACAGGTCGACTGTCGCTTTGTTGGAGCGCCTGTCGCCAAAACCTGCACGGGTTATGTCGGAGAGTCTGCGACTGCGCAAATCGACCTTGTGTCGCAGCCGGAAAGAGAAAGCCCCGGCGCTCCTTTTCAGGAGCCCGGGGCCAGGGCGACGGCTTAAGTCGGGGGGGCGATTTGCCGTCGCCCCCTATCAATCCGCAGCCCGGGGATCTGTTCCCAAGAAAAATGCCTCACAGGCCGATTTCGTCATCGCGTCCACCGGCGGCCCTGTGATCCTCTGAGGGAAACCGAGGGAGAGCGGCCATGAAGTTCGAAGAGTATCGCCAGCACGACGCCGTGGCCCTGGCCGGATTGGTGGCCAAGGGCGAGGTGTCCGCCGGCGAATTGCTGGAGACCGCCGTCGAACGGATGGCGCAGGTCAATCCGGCCCTCAACGCCGTCACCCTCGACCTCACCGACTTCGGGCGGGCGGAAGCCGGCGCCAAGTCGTCGGGGCCTCTGGCCGGCGTGCCCTTCCTGCTGAAGGACCTGGGCGCCCTGCTGGGCGGAACCGTCACCTCCTCGGGCTCGGCGCTGTTGAAGGACAATGTGGCGGCCGCCGACAGCGCCATCACCAAGGCCTATCGTGACGCAGGCCTGGTAATCTTCGGCAAGACCAACACCCCGGAGTTCGGCCTGATGCCGATCACCGAGAGCACGTTCCTCGGCCCCTGCCGCAATCCCTGGGACGTCTCGCGCACCCCGGGCGGCTCCTCGGGCGGTGCGGCGTCTGCCGTGGCGGCCGGCATCGTGCCGGCGGCCCACGCCAGCGACGGCGGCGGGTCGATCCGCACCCCGGCCTCGGCCTGCGGCCTGTTCGGCATGAAGCCGTCGCGCGGCCGGGTCTCCTTCGCGCCCCTGGGGGAGGGGTGGGGCGGCGCGTCGATCCAGCATGCGGTGACCCGCTCCGTTCGCGACAGCGCCGTGTTGCTGGACATCGTCTGTCAGCCCCAGGTCGGCGATCCCTATTTCCTGGCCGCCCCCTCGCGGCCTTACGCCCAGGAGGTGGGCCGCGCGCCAGGCAGCCTGCGCATCGGCTTCACCACCGCCGCCCTGGCCTCCGACGCCCTCGACCCCGAATGCGCCGCCGCCGTGCTGGACGCCGCCAAGCTCTGCGCCAGCCTGGGCCACACGGTCGAGGAGGTGACCCTGCCCGGGGACCTGGCGGCCATGCAGCAGGGGGCCGGCGACGTCATCGCCGCCAGCATCGCCTCGATCTTCGACACGGAGGCCGAGCGCCGCGGCCGGCCGGTGACCGAGGACGACGTGGAGGTGCTGACCTGGGGCATGTACCGCAGGGGGACCGGTGTCAGCGGCTCGTCCTACGTCCGGGGCCTGGCCGCCATCCACGCCTATGGCCGCGCGGTGGCCGCGATGTTCGAGACCTATGACGTGGTGCTGCTCTCCACCCTGGGCAGCCCGGCCATCCCCATCGGCCATCTGACGGAGGACCTGCGCCAGTTCAGCGAGCGGCTGTTCGCCTTCATGCCCAACACTCAGGCCTTCAACAACACCGGCCAGCCGGCCATGACCGTGCCGCTGGCCTGGTCCAAGGGCGACCTGCCCATCGGCCTGCAGTTCGTCGGCCGCATGGGGGACGAGGCGACGCTGTTCCGCCTGGCGGGCCAGTTGGAGACGGCGCAGCCCTGGTTCGACCGGGTCGCGCCGCTCTAGACCTCGCGCGCGCCGCGCCGCTGCTGGAACAGGTAGGCGCCGATCACCCCCGTGGCCACCAGGCCGATCAGCAGGGTGGAGACCGCGTTGATCTCCGGGCTGACCCCCAGCCGCACCTGGCTGTAGATCCGCATGGGCAGAGTCGTCGCGCCGGGACCTGAGGTGAAGCTGGCGATCACCAGATCATCCAGCGACAGGGTAAAGGCCAGCATCCAGGCTGCTGCCACGGCGGGCGCGATATTGGGCAGGGTGACGGCGAAGAAGGCCTGGAGGGGCGTGCAGCCCAGATCGCGGGCGGCTTCCTCCAGGGCCTTGTCGAAGCTCACTAGGCGGGCCTGCACCACCACGGTGACGTAGCAGAGGGTGACGGTGGCGTGGCTGACGGTCACCGTCCAGAAGCCGCGCGGCAGGCCGAAGGCCACGAACAGCAGCAGCAGGGACAGCCCCAGGATCACCTCTGGCATCACCAGCGGCGCGTAGATCATGCCCGAGAACAGCAGCCGTCCCTTGAACCGTCCCGACCGCACCAGGGCCACGGCCGCCAGGGTTCCAAGGATGGTGGCGATGGTCGCCGAGAGCAGGCCGACCCTCAGGGTCACGCCGATGGCGTCCAGCAGCTGATCGTCCTTCAGCAGGGCTGCGTACCACTTGGTGGAGAACCCACCCCACACCGTCACCAGTCGGCTGGCGTTGAAGGAGTAGATCACCAGCAGGACGATGGGCAGGTACAGGAACGCCAGGCCCGCCGCCACCGACACCCGGTTGAAGGTCGAGGGGCCCTTCATTGGCCCGCCTCGATCATCTTCTGTTGCTGGCGCTGATACAGGAAGATCGGCAGCACCAGGGTCGCGAGCAGGACGATGGCGACCGCCGAGGCGGCCGGCCAGTCGCGATTGGCGAAGAACTCCGTCCAGATGGTCTTGCCCAGCATCAGGGTGCCCGAGCCCCCCAGCAGGTCGGGAATCACGAACTCTCCCACCATGGGGATGAAACAGAGCAGGGCGCCGGCGGCCACGCCGGGCAGGGAGAGCGGAAAGGTCACCCGCCAGAAGGCCTGGGCCGGCGTGCAACCGAGATCGGCGGCGGCCTCCAGCTGGCTCTGGTCCTGCTTTTCCAGCACTGCATAGAGCGGCAGCACCATGAAGGGCAGGTAGGCGTAGACCAGGCCGATATAGACCGCCGTGTCGGTGTTGAGGATGTGCAGCGGGGCGATACCCAGCGGCGCCAGGGCGGCATTCAACAGACCCTGGGGCTTCAGCACCGCGATCCAGGCGTAGACCCGGATCAGAAAGCTCGTCCAGAACGGCAGGATCACCGCCATCAGCAGGGCCTGGCGCTGGGCGGGCGGGAACCGCGACATGCCGTAGGCGATCGGATAGCCGATCAGCAGCAGCAGGCTGGTGGCCACGGCGGCGAACTTCAGGCTCGACAGATAGGAGGCGATATAGAGGCTGTCGCGGGTGAGCCGGGCATAGGTCTCGAAGTCCAGGGCGGCGAAGAAGGCCCGCGCGCCTGCGATCCCCGCAGTCCAGTCGACCCGCGGCGCATAGGGCGGCATGGCCAGGGCGGTGTCCGACAGCGACAGCTTGGCCACCAGGAAGAAGGGGAACAGGAAGAAGACGCCCAGCCACAGGAAGGGGGCGATGGCCGCCAGGCCGCGCCTCGGCTTGGCGCTCACCGGGTCAGCACCACGGCGGCGTCGGGGGCGAAGGTCAGCCAGACGGGGTCGTCGCAGGCGATCGGCCGGGCCACCAGGCGCGACGAATTGGCCCGCGCGGCGCGCACCGTCCGCCCGCTTTCCAGCTCCACGACATAGGTGGTCCAGTCGCCAAGGTAGCCGTAGTCGGCCACCTTGCCGGCCAGCCGGTTGGGACCCTCCTTGGGCGGGTCGAGGTGCAGCTGGATCTTCTCGGGCCGCACGCCGAGCCAGGCGGCGGACCCGACGGGCAGGGCGTCGTCCTCCAGGGCCTCGAAGCCTGCGGCGCAGTCGGCGGTGGTCATCTTCACCACCTTGCCGTCGGCGGCGGTGATCGCGCCCTCGAACAGGTTCACGTCGCCGATGAAGTCGGCCACATAGCGGGAGTTCGGCGTCTCATAGACCTCGGCGGGCCGGCCGATCTGCACGATCTGGCCCTCGCGCATCACCGCGATGCGGTCGGCGGTGACCATGGCCTCCTCCTGGTCGTGAGTGACGATCAGGAAGGTCATGCCCAGCCGCTGCTGCAAGGCGATCAGTTCGAACTGGGTCTCCTCGCGCAGCTTCTTGTCCAGCGCGGCCAGCGGCTCATCCAGCAACAGCATCTTCGGATTGGGGGCGATGGCGCGGGCCAGCGCCACCCGCTGCCGCTGACCGCCGGACAGCTGGTTGGGGCGGCGGCGGGCCAGGCCCTCCAGGCTCACCAGCTCCAGCATCTCCAGCACCCGGTCGGCGATCTGGCCCTTGGACATGCCCTGCTGCTTCAATCCGAAGGCGATGTTCTGTTCGACGGAGAGGTGAGGGAACAGGGCGTAGGACTGGAACATCATGTTCACCGGCCGCTGGTGCGGCGGCATCCCGGCCAAGTCCTGCCCGGCCAGGGTGATGCGGCCGGTGTCCGGGGTCTCGAATCCGGCCAGCAGCCGCATCAGGGTGGTCTTGCCGCAGCCCGAGGGGCCCAGCAGGGCGAAGAACTCGCTCTCATAGATCGAGAGCGAGACGTCATTCACCGCCGTCTCGGTCCCGAACCGCTTGGTCACCCCCTCGAACCGCACCAGCGGCTGCTGGGTCGGATCGGTCCAGGGCGCGAAGCTGGAGCGGACAGCGCCGATGTTGAGGCGCGGCCGCCGCGTCGTGGTCATTGCCCTGTCTGCACCCGGGTCCACTGCCGGTTCACGTCGCGCAGCAGCGCCTGATCCTTGGTGGAGGTGACGAACAGGGTGAGCAACTGGTCCGGCGTCGGGTAGACGTTGGGATTGTCGCGCACCGCCGGATCCACCAGGGCCGTGGCCGCCTTGTTGGCGTTGGCGTACTCGGTGAAGGTCGAGGCCCGGGCGATCACCTCCGGACGCAGCATGTAGTCGAGGAATTTGTAGGCCGCGGCGGCGTTGGGCGCGTCCTTGGGGATGGCGAAGACGTCGAACCAGACCTGGCTGCCTTCCTTGGGCACCACATAGTCGAGGTGCACCTTGTCGCCGGCTTCCGCCGCGCGGCTCTTGGCCTGCAGCATGTCGCCGGAATAGCCGATGGCGATGCAGATATCGCCGTTGGCCAGGGCCTCGATGGACTCCGAGGAGTGGAACTTGCGGACATAGGGCCGGGCCTTCAGGAACATGTCCGTGGCCGCCTGGTAGTCCGCCAGATCCGTGGAATTGGGGTTCTTGCCCAGATAGTTCAGGGCGACGGCGTACATGTCCTCCGACGCGTCGAGCCAGTAGACCCCGCAGTCCTTCAGCTTGGCCAGGTTCTCGGGCTTGAAGACAATGTCCCAGCTGTCGATGGCCACCCCGGGCAGGCGCCGGGCGATGGCCTCCTTGTTGTAGCCGATGCCGATGGTGCCCCACATGTAGGGCACGGTGTACTTCGCCCCCGGATCGAAGGGCTCCATATAGGCCATGATGTCAGGCCAGAGGTTGGCCAGGCCGGCCAGCTTGCTCTTGTCGAGTGGCTGGATCGCGCCGGCGGCGACGTAGCGGGGTATGGTGTGGTTGGAGGGGACGATCAGGTCGTAGCCGGTGTCGCCTTGCAACACCTTGGTCTCGAGGACCTCATTGGAATCAAAGGTGTCGTAGACCACCTTGATGCCGGTTTCCTTGGTGAAGTCGGTGAGGATGGCCGGGTCGATATAGTCCGACCAATTGTAGATATGCAGGGTCTCGGCGCCGCCTTTGCCGCAGGCCGCCAGCACCAGAGCCGCCAGACCGAGCGCGGCTGCGCTCAGCCGCTTCCTCCATACGCTCATCCCAGACTCCCCTTTGCGTCGCGCAAGGTTATAGGGCTGCGGACCGTCGCGTTAAGTGCGAAATCGACGGCGGCCCGGCCGAGGGCGTCGTTCGTCTTCCAGGGATCGTCATCATGCCCCAGCCCGCCCAGATCGATCCCTTCCACGCCATCGGCATCAGCACGCTGGCCCACAAGCTCAAGGCGCAGGGCGCCTCGATCATCCACATGGAGTTCGGCCAGCCCTCGACCGGCGCGCCCCAGGCGGCCATCGCCGTGGCCCATGAGATGTTGGACGCCGACCGCGGCGGCTATTGGGAGAGCGCCCCGCTGCGCGCCCGGATCGCCCGGCACTATCTGGAGACCTACGGGGTCACGGTCGCGCCCGAGCGGATCATCCTGACCTGCGGCGCCTCGCCGGCCCTGGTCCTGGCCCTGGCCTCAGTCTTCAACCCCGGCGACCGCATCGCCCTGGCCCGCCCCGGCTATGTCGCCTATCGCAATACGCTCAAGGCCCTGCACATGGAGCCGGTGGAGATCGCCTGTGGGCCGGAGAGCCGCTTCCAGCTGACCGCCGCGCACCTGGCCGCCCTCGATCCACCGCCTCAGGGCGTCATCGTCGCCAGCCCGGCCAACCCCACCGGCACCATCATCGAGGCCGCCGAACTGGAGGCCATCGCCAAGGTCTGCCGCGAGCGCGGCATCCGTATCGTCTCCGACGAGATCTATCACGGGCTCAGCTATGTGGGCCCGGCGCGCTCGATGCTGGAGTTCGAGCCCGACACCCTGGTGGTCAACAGCTTCTCCAAATATTTCAGTATGGTGGGCTGGCGTCTTGGCTGGCTGCTGGCCCCACAGCGCGACCTCAACCGCGCCCGGGCCTATGTCGGCAACCTGTTCCTCACCGCGCCCTCGCTCAGCCAGCATGTGGGCCTGGCGGCCATGGACGAGCGGGAAGAGCTGGACGGCAATGTCGAGGTCTA
This sequence comes from Phenylobacterium glaciei, assembly GCF_016772415.1. NCBI lineage: Bacteria > Pseudomonadati > Pseudomonadota > Alphaproteobacteria > Caulobacterales > Caulobacteraceae > Phenylobacterium > Phenylobacterium glaciei. Next base: position 2,619,417 of record NZ_JAGSGD010000001.1, on the reverse strand, counting down.
CCGCGCCAACCGCGACCTGCTGCTGGCGGCCTTGCCGAAGCTCGGCCTGACCCAGATCGCCCCGCCGGACGGCGCCTTCTACATCTATGCCGACATCGGTCACCTGACCCAGGATAGCCTCGAGTTCTGCAAGGACCTGCTGCGCGACACCGGTGTCGCCACCGCCCCGGGCCTCGACTTCGATCCCGTCGAGGGCGGCCACTTCATCCGGCTGAGCTTCGCGGTCTCGACCCCGGAGGTGGAGGAGGCTATCGGCCGCCTGATCCCCTGGTTCGCGGCGCGGGCTGGGTCAGGGTCGCCCCAGTCGCCGGATTAGGACCACACGTCCGCGACGCATCGTCCGTCGCGGGGGAGATCGCTCTTGGTGACGGTGTCGTGGTGGACGATGGGCACGGCGGCGACTGCGTCCGGTTCCATCGCAAGACGCAGGTTCACTGCGCCGTAATTGCGTCCATCCGCGCCGCGACTGGTGGTGAGCCAGGCGACCACGCAGGCACACCGAGCGCAGAAGTGAAAGGCGAGCGACCTGCGATTCCAGACGTAGGTCGCGGTCTCACCCGCGACCGTGAAAGCCTCATCTTCGAAACCATAGGCCCAGAGCGCGCCGTGCCTGCGGCAGATGCTGCAGTTGCACGATGTCGCCGATCTCGGCACGCCCTCGAAGCGCCAGCGCACCGCGCCGCAGTGACAGGCCCCGTCCATCGGCGCTCCTTCACCGTCGACCTAAGCCGCCTTCGCGCGCCCCGGCATCAGGCCCAGGATGGCGCCGGCCACCAGGTAGCTCACCAGCTGGTAGCCCATGTTGATGATCACCAGGTTCGGGGTGAAGCCCATATAGAGGTAGTCGATGGCCATGGTGGTGAAGTTGAAGAAGAACCACACCGCCGCCGCCGCGCCGACCCCGGCCAGGGCGTTGATGCCCATGCGGGCGAACACCCAGCCCAAGCCCAGCACCAGGATGAGCGTGTTCACCACCCCCAGGCTCTGAGTCACCACGACATTGCTCATGTCCGGCTCGCGGCCGACGAAGTCTGTGTAGGCGGTGGTCCAGGCGCCGCCCAGCATCGGCCCGTACCAGAGGAAGCCCAGCACCTCCAGCAGCACCACAGAGATGATCACGGCGATCCAGTTGATGTTCTTGAACATTTGTCAGCCCCCCTAGGTCGGCGCGGCGCCCCTGGCCGCATTGGATACCGAGGTTATGCCGACCTTTGACGCAGGGAAAGGGGCGGGGGCATGCGCGGGCGACTTGGGGAAACCAGATGGGGCGCCCTATAAGCCGGCCTTCCCGACGCTCCTCATTTCGAGTTCCTGCCCATGACCCGCATCCTCATCACCTCGGCCTTGCCCTACATCAACGGGATCAAGCACCTGGGGAACCTGGCGGGCTCCATGCTGCCGGCCGACGTCTATGCCCGGTTCCAGCGGGCGAGGGGGCGCGAGACCCTCTACATCTGCGCCACCGACGAGCACGGCACGCCGGCTGAGCTGGGCGCCGCGGCGCTGGGCCAGGACGTGCGGGCCTATTGCGACGACCAGCACCAGATTCAGCGCGGCCTCTATGCCGGCTTCGGCATCAGCTTCGACCACTTCGGCCGCTCGTCCTCGCTGCAGAACCGCACCCTGACCCAGCGCTTCGCCCAGGGGCTGTGGGAGGCGGGCTTCATCGAGGGGCGGGTGACCAAGCAGGTCTATTCCAACGCCGACAAGCGCTTCCTGCCCGACCGCTACGTGGTCGGCACCTGCCCGCACTGCGGCTACAACGCCGCCCGCGGCGACCAGTGCGACAACTGCACCCGCCAGCTTGATCCGGTGGACCTGATCCATCCGCGCTCGTCGGTCTCGGGCTCGGAAGACATCGAGATCCGCGACAGCCTGCACCTGTTCCTCAAGCAGACCGCCTTCGACGGCAAGCTGCGCGACTGGATCACCGACAAGAAGGGCAAGTGGCCGGTGCTGGTCACCTCCACGGCGCTGAAGTGGCTGGACGAGGGCCTGCAGGACCGGGGCATCACCCGGGATCTGGAGTGGGGCGTGCCGGTCAACGCCGCCGACTGGGGTCCCAACCCGGCCGGCGAGCGGCCCGACGTGGCGGGCCTGGCCGGCAAGGTCTTCTATGTCTGGTTCGACGCTCCGATCGAGTACATCGCCGCCACCTGGGAATGGTCGGCCGCCAAGCCCGGCGCCGATCCGGCCAGCGAGACCGAGTACGAGAGCTGGTGGCGCGGCCCCGCCGCCTCCGACGTCAGCTATGTGGAGTTCATGGGCAAGGACAACGTGCCCTTCCACACCGTGGGCTTCCCCTGCACCCTGTTCGGCTCCAACGAGACCAAGACCGCCGACGGTTCCTGGCGGCCGTCGTCGAATGCGCCCTGGAAGCTGGTGGATACGCTGAAGGGCTTCAACTGGCTGAACTATTACGGCGGCCGGTTCTCCACGACGCACCAGCGCGGAGTGTTCATCGACGCCGCGCTGGAGATCCTGCCGGCTGACTACTGGCGCTGGTGGATCGTGGCCAATGCGCCGGAGAGCAGCGACGCCATGTTCACCTGGGAGCAGTTCCAGGCCCAGGTGAACGCCGATCTGGCCGATGTGCTGGGCAACTTCGTCAACCGCATCCTGAAGTTCACCGAGACCCGCTTCGAAGGCGTGGTCCCCGCGGGCGGCGAACCCGGCCCGCTGGAGGACAAGCTCCATGCCGACGTCGCCGCCAAGCTTGCCGAGCTGAACGAGCAGATGGAGGCCATCGACTTCCGCAAGGCGACACAGGCTCTGCGGCAGCTCTGGGTGCTGGGCAACCAGTATCTGACCGAGGCTGCCCCCTGGACCGCCATCAAGACCGACCCGGCCCGGGCCGCCGTCGCGGTGCGTACGGGCCTGAACCTGGTGGCGTTGTTCGCCAAGGTGTCGGAGCCCTTCATCCCCTTCGCCGCCGAGAAGATCGCCGGCGGGGTGGGAGAGGCCTATCCTGGCCAGTGGCCGACGGGGGAGGGCGCCGCGGTGCTCGACATCCTGCCGGCCGGCCGGCCGGTCGCCGCGCCCGAGGTGCTGTTCAAGAAGATCGAGAACGACCAGGTCGCCGCCTGGCTGGAACGCTTCGGCGGGCCTGAGCCAGTCGAGGCTGACGGCTAGGCCCCGGCGAACCACCGCATTCGGTAGGCGTTCATCGCCGTCTCGCCGAGGCGATCCAGCAGGCGGTAGTTGACGAAGGCGCCCACCGGGGCGCCGATCACCGGGATCATCTGGGCCAGCTTGGCCAGGTCGATATAGTCCCGGTACTCCTGCTGAAACCTGCGCCAGTCCAGGCTCTCCAGGCCGCCGTCGGCCATCGCCTGGGCGCTGTCCCAATCGGCGAGCGCCTCATAGGCCTCAGGTCGGCGCGAGGCGCTGGAGAAGGCCAGGCTGAAGATCCGCAGGATGTAGAGCCGCTCGGCCAGGTCGTCGCCGGAATGACCGTAGATGGCCGCCAGATCAAACAGCAGCTTGATCTTCAGCCCGATCAGCACCGGGAAGTCCGCCGCCGCCAGCAGAAAGCCGCCGGCCCCCGCCACGCCGCCCTCGGCCGCCGCGGTGGTGCGCCAGGCCATGATCTTGTCGCGGGCCTGGGCCTCGCGGGCCCGCAGGGTGGCGCCCTGCACCGGCGGCGGGCTGGTGTAGTCCGCGCCGGTGACGATGGCGCGGATCATCTGCTCCATGGCCGCGGTGATGACCCCGTGCACCTTCTCCGGGATAAGGTTGTTGATGGTGTCTTGCATGTTGCGGGCGGCCTTGTCGAAGGGGCCGGCGGGCTTCAGCACGCTCTCGCGCCAGGCGGCCATTTCGGCCTGGACCTGGGTGTCATAGGCGGTGTCGACGATCTCAGTCATGCCGCTGGGTGTGAACGGACCGCCCCGAACCCGCAAGCCCGCTTGCGTCGCCATACCCACAGCTCGAAAACAGAACCGACCTCGCGGAAAGCTCTCGCCTCCCGATCCAAGCCTCGCCATAAAGCGCCCATTCAACGGCGCACTGACGCCGGTCACGCGAGGAAACCCCATTGCGCAATCTATTCAGCGTTGAAGGCAAGGTCGTTCTGGTCACCGGCGGCAGCCGCGGCATCGGGGAGATGATCGCCCGCGGCTACGTGGAAAACGGCGCCAAGGTGTACATCTCCTCGCGCAAGGCCGAGGTCTGCGACCGGGTGGCCGAGGAACTGTCGGAGTTCGGGACCTGCATCTCCCTGCCTTTCGACCTGGGGGGCATGGCCGGCATCGAGGGCCTGGCCGCCGCCATCGCCGAGCGCGAGGAAAAGCTCCATGTCCTGGTCAACAACGCCGGCGCCACCTGGGGCGCGCCCATCGACGAATTCCCGGAGAGCGGCTGGGACAAGGTGGTGGATCTCAACACCAAGTCGGTCTTCTTCCTGACCCAGAAGCTGCTGCCCAAGTTGCGCGCCGCGGCCACCCACGAGGACCCGGCCCGGGTGATCAACATCGCCTCGGTGAACGGCATCGAGCCCCCTGGCCTGGAGACCTATTCCTATTCCACCTCCAAGGCCGGCTGCATCATGCTGACCCGCCACCTGGCCAAGCGCCTGGCGCCTGAGCATATCTGCGTCAACGCCATCGCGCCGGGTCCCTTCCCCAGCCACATGATGGCCGCGACCCTGGCCCGGGCCGGCGACGCCATCGCCAAGGGCAATCCGCGCGGCCGCATCGGCACGCCGGAAGACATCGCCGGCGTGGCGATCTTCCTGTCCTCGCGGGCCTCGGCCTACACCACCGGCACGACCGTCCCCTGCGACGGCGGCTCGGCCGAATTCTAAGCTAGGTGGCCCGCCGTATCGGCCCTATCAGGGTCGGCATGGCGGGCGGTTGGCTGATCGGCGTGATGGTGCAGGCTCCGGAGGAGAAGGCCTTTCTGCGCCATTACTACGCCGTCGGCTTCGAGGACCGCGCCAAGGCCGAGTGGACCGGCGTCGATCACGCGTTGAAGGCCGGCATCGTCGCCTCCAGCCCGGTGGCGGGGCTAGAGCCCGTCCAGGCCATCGCCCAAGTCCCGGCCACCATGATGAAGACCCTGGGCCTCGCCGACGGTCAGGTCCGGGCGCTCGGCTGGCAGTATCCCCGCCGCTGGATCATTCCGCACCTGACGGTCTGAAGCGCCCCTTGCGTGAGAAGTTGGCCCTGCGGAGCAGGGTCGGATGAGGGGGCGATGCGCCCATGCGCCAAAATCTCCAACGTCATCCCGGCCGCAGCGCAGCGGAGAGCCGGGACCGCGAAGCGGCGGCGCGGAGCAGCCACCCAGGGGCGCTGCGCACGGCCCCTGGGTCCCGGATCGGCCTATCGGCCGTCCGGGATGACGGGAGTTGTCCTGATGAGGGAGCGTGATCCCCTATCCGACCGGTCGCCGACCGGCCTCTCGACCCCTTGCGTGAGAAGGACTTAGACCTTAGCCAAAACCGCCCTGGCCGCCGCAACCCCGGTGGCGAAACAGGCCTGCAGCAGGTAGCCGCCGGTGGGCGCTTCCCAGTCGAGCATCTCGCCGGCCACATAGACATTCGCGCGCGCCTTCAGCATCAAGTGCTCATCCACCGCGTTCAGGCGGACGCCGCCTGCGGTTGAGATGGCCCGCGCAAGCCCCTGTAAACCCGTCAGTTTCAGCGGCGCACGCTTGATGGCGGCGGCGAGATCGGCGGGCAGGGCGACGCCGTGCGCCTCGCGCAGCAGATTGATCTCCAGGGGCGAGAGATTGGCGGCCTTGCGCAGGAAGGTGGCCGCCGATTGGCCACTGCGCGGACGGTCCAGCCGGGCGGTCAGTTGCGCGGCCGACAGGTCAGGGCGCAGGTCGATCTCCACCGTGGTCGAGCCCTCCGCCGCGACGGCCGCGCGCAGGTCTGACGACAGGGCGTAGATCGCGCCGCCCTCGATGCCATAGCCGGCCACCACCGCCTCGCCACGCACGGTGCGGCGGCCATGGGTGATGGCGATGGCCTTCAACGGCTGCCCCGCGAACCGCTCCCGGAAGACCGGGCTCCAGTCCACCAGGAAGCCGCCATTGGCCGGTTCGAAGGCCGCCAGCGCCACGCCCTGACCCGCCAGCACCGAGGCCCAGGCGCCGTCGGACCCCAGCTTGGCCCAGCTCGCCCCGCCCAGGGCGAGGACAGTCGCGGCGGGGCGCGCGATCTCGCCGTTTTCGAAGGTCAGGGCGCCATGGTCGTCCCAGCCGGTCCAGGTCATGCGGGTCCGGAAGGTGACGCCCTGGGCGTCCAGCCGGGCCAGCCAGGCGCGGAGCAGGGGCGACGCCTTCAGGCTTTTCGGAAACACCCGGCCGCTGGAGCCGACGAAGGTCGGCTGGTCCAGGCCCTGCGCCCAGGCGATCAGGTCGGCGGGCGTGAAGGCCTCCAGCAACGGCTTCAGCGTCTTGCCCGCCGCGCCATAGCGGCCGAGGAACGGCCGGAGGTCCTCGGAATGGGTGAGGTTCAGCCCGCCGCGCCCGGCCATCAGGAACTTGCGGCCCAGGCTTGGCATCCGCTCATAGACAGTGACGGAGCGCCCTGCCGCGCTCAGCACCTCGGCGGCCATCAGGCCCGACGGTCCGCCGCCGATCACTGCCATCGTCTCGTCCATGCCGGGGGTTTAGCCGAGGCCGCCGCCCACGTCCGCAATCTGTCATCTCAGGGTCGGCGGAATGTGCGACACTGGGAGTCCAACGCAGGGGCCCCACCATGAAACCGCCGTCCAAGGATAACCCTCGCACCTATGCGCCGCCGACCCCGAAGGTCGCGCGCATGAAACCCGGCAAGGTGCTGACCGCCGCCGAGAAGGCGCAGTTCCTGGCCTCACGGCCCGACCTGAAGAAGTAGGGAAACCGCAGGACAGCCCCCGGGGGACGTGGGTCGGGGACTTTCCTGCTAGAGCCTTTCAGGGTCAGATGGAATCATCTGACCCGTTCAAAAAGGCTCTAAATTCAAAAGTTTAGAGCGCGTCGGACGGGTTAGCCGGACACCACCTAACCCTGACGCGCTCTTGGCGACTGGAGTGTTGGGGCTCGTCGCAAGACTCCCATCGCCAATGGCCCAGCTTGGTTCCCGCAGGGGCGTTTTGCGCAGATGAACAGGCGGCGCCGAGCCCTGTTCAGACCGGGTTCAAGCGCGTCCCGCCATTGTCCAAATCAAGGCCGGACGTCATTCCCGTCCCTCAACGCGACGCCCGGTCCCACGGCGCGCCAGGCTCCCTCCCGGGCTTGGCGCGCCGTCAGCTTTTCAGGGGTGAAGCGTAGGGAAGGCGGCCTTGCCCTCCAGGCAATTCCAGAGAAAGGCCGCCAGGCCCAGGTCGTGGCGATCGGCGGGATCGAGATCGGCCAAGCGCAGGCGCTCCTCAGCCGTACTTCTTCGGAGTCAGCAGGCTCCACTGCCATCGCAGCGCTCGGATCTGCAGGCGGGCGACCTTGACCGTTTCCGGCGTGGCCGCCTTGGCGATCTCCCAGGCCAGCTCGATACGGGCCTCGGCCTGCGCCTGCCGGGCCAGGCGATACAGGCTGCGGAAGTGGTCGTGTTCGCGCAGCCAGTTGTAAAGGGTCGAGGCGGCCGGCATCGCCGGATCGGCGGCGATGGACTTCAGCGGTTCGCCCTGCGCCAGGCGTTCGCAGATCAGCTCGCCCAGCGCGGCGGTGTAGCTGCTGCCGCGCACGTCGCCCATCCGTGGCTGCCGGCGCAGGCGCACCCAACGATCATGCTTCAGCCGAGCGGTCTCGTCGCGGATCTGGCGGCTGCGCGCCGCCGTCCGCGCCGCGTCGAACAGCAGGCCAAAGTCGGGGCGGGTCTTGACCCAGTAATAGACCGTGGCCCGGCTGGGCATGGTCGTCTGCCGGCAGATGTCGGCGACGCTCTCCCCATCCTCGATGCGCGCGCAGATGAATTCGCCGATCTCGGGCGTGTATTGGCTGATCCGATCCCAGCGCCGCTGATAGGTCGGACCGGCTTCATAGGCCGTTGGATCAGACATGAGGGGCCTGGAGAGAGGGCCACTCAGGATGCTACGGCAGCGCTTCTCGCGCAAGAACAAACGCAGAACTTTTCGCTCTGACGGTGTTTATCCTGTCAGTGTTTCTCAGGCTTGATGTCCAGCGGCGCTGGCATGACGGCGTTGTAGGCCGGGGCGTGTCCCAGTTGGTGCAGGGCGTCGCGATGGCCCTCCCAGATCATGTGCAGGGCCACATAGAGCACGATCAGCAGCCCGACATAGCCGATCCAGCGGTGACGGTGCAGCAGGCTGGCGATCCAGCTCGCGGCCACGCCCATCAGGGCGACGGAGAAGATCAGGCCGAACACCAGGACCGACGGATGTTCCCGCGCCGCGCCGGCCACGGCCAGGACATTGTCCAGGCTCATGGAGAGGTCGGCGGCGAGGATCTGCAGGAAGGCGGCGCGGAAGGTCTTGGCGGGTTTGACCGGGGCGTGCTCGGCCAGGGCGTCGGCCTGGGCGTGGGTGGCCTGCTCGCGCAGCTCCCGCCACATCTTCCAGCAGACCCAGAGCAGCAGCAGGCCGCCCGCGAGCATCAGGCCGATGACCCCCAGCAGCTGGGTGGTGATCAAAGCAAAGCCGATCCGCATGATCACCGCGGCCACCAGGCCCCAGAAGATCACCTTGCGGCGCTGTTCGGCGGGCAGGCCGCCGGCGGCCAGGCCCACGGCCACGGCGTTGTCGCCCGCCAGGACCAGGTCGATCATCATCACCTGCAGGAATGCCGTGATGGCGCCCCACGCGCCGCCGTCGAGCAGGTCGCCCATCAGTGCGGCTTACGGGCGGCGTGCCCGGCCACCTCGGTCGCGGTGATATCGAGCGCGCCGGGCATGACGGCGTTGTAGGCGTCCACCTTGCCGAGATCGAGGACCACCGTGCGATGCCCCTCCCAGACCATGTGCAGGGCGACATAGAGGACGATGGCGAGGCCGACATAGCCGATCCAGCGGAAACGGTGCAGCAGCTTGGCGATCCAGCTGGCGGCCACCCCCATCAGGGTGATGGAGATCAGCAGGCCCGCCACCAGCACCTTGGGGTGCTCGCGGGCCGCGCCGGCCACGGCCAGGACATTGTCCAGGCTCATGGTCAGGTCTGCGATCAGGATCTGCACCAGGGCCGCGCCGAGGGTCTTGGCCTTGGCGGCGTGCTTGGGCTGGCCGCCGATGGTGACGCCGGTGGCGTCCTCAAGGGCGCGCTCGCCCTCAGCGGAAGCCTCGCGGCCCTGCTCGGCGAGTTCGTGCCACATCTTCCAGCAGACCCAGAGCAGCAGGAAGCCGCCGGCCAGCAGCAGGCCCACCACGTTCAGAAGCTGGACGGTGATCAGGGCGAAGCCGATCAGCATCACCACCGCGCCGGCCAGGCCCAGGATGATGGCCTTCTTGCGCTGCTTCTCGGGCAGGCCGGCCGCCGACAGGCCCACGGCCACGGCGTTGTCGCCGGCCAGGGCCAGGTCGATCATGACGACTTGGAAGAAGGCGGTGACGGCGCCGGCGGCAGGCAGGTGAATAGCTAGGGACATGGCCCCTCAATGCGGCGCCCCGTGCGGCAGGGCAAGATCAAGGACGCTCCGCGAACCCTCAGTCGGTCGACCGACCAACGACGCGCCAGGGCAGGGTCTGGCCCGCATGGAAGGGGACTACCTTCGACGGCGTGTTGGTGATCTCGCCGGGAACCTCGAACGGCGCCCGTTCCAGGGTCACGGTTCCGGGGTTCAGGGGCAGGCCATAGAACCTGGGGCCGTGCTCGGAGGCAAAGGCTTCCAGGCGGTCCAGCGCGCCTTCCTCGTCAAAGGTCTTGGCGTAGCTTTCCAGGGCGTAGGGCGCATTGAAGATGCCGGCGCAACCGCAGGCGGCCTCCTTGTCGGCCGCAGGGTGCGGCGCGGAATCGGTGCCCAGGAAGAACTTCGCCGAGCCGGAGGTGGCGGCCTTGCGCAGGGCTAGGCGGTGCGGCTCGCGCTTGGCGACCGGCAGGCAGTACATGTGGGGGCGGATGCCGCCCTCGAACATGGCGTTGCGATTGATCGCCAGGTGGTGCGGCGTGATGGTCGCCGCGACATTGGGGCCGCTGGCCTCCACGAAGGCGGCGGCTTCCGTCGTGGTGATGTGTTCGACCACGATCTTCAGGGCCGGGAAGTCCGAGGTGAGCTTCGATAGCACCTGGGCGATGAAGAAGGCCTCGCGATCGAAGATGTCGACCTCTTGGCTGGTCACCTCACCATGCACCAGCAGCGGCATGCCGATCCGCTGCATCGCCTCCAGCACGCCGTGGATATTGGCGATGTCGGTGACGCCGTGGGCGGAGTTGGTGGTGGCGTGGGCGGGGTACAGCTTGCAGGCGGTGAACACGCCCTCGGTGAAGCCCCGCTCCACCTCGGCCGGGTCGATGCCGTCGGTCAGATAGCAGGTCATCAGGGGGGTGAAGTTCGACCCCGTCGGCAGGGCCGCGATGATGCGCTCCCGGTAGGCCTGAGCGGCCGCCACGGTGGTGACCGGCGGGCTGAGGTTGGGCATGACGATGGCGCGCGCGAACTGGCGGGCGGTGTAGCCGACGACGCCTTCCAGCATCGCGCCGTCGCGCAGGTGCACATGCCAGTCGTCGGGCGCGCGCAGGACGATCCGCGTCGGGGCTTGGCCCAGCTCTGTCGTCGGCGATGTCGGCATGGCGTGGTTCCCGGACGCCGCCCCGGATGTGGGGCGGCGTCGCTAGGTAACATAGCCGTCGTTCGAGTCTCTAGGTCCGGGCAGGCCGCAGAAGGCCTGGCCGGTCCCTAGTGGGCGTGTTCCGGCTCTTTGTGGTGCTCGGCGGCGTGCCCATGATCGTCATGGGCCGCATGAGCGTCATGGCCGTGGCCGTCGTGACCGTGGTCGTCATGGGCGACGGCGTGGGTCTCGGCATGACCGTGGTCGTCGTGGGCCGCGGCGTGTCCGTGATCGTCGTGGGCCGCGTGTCCGTGATCGTCGGCGGCATGGCCGTGGTCGGCCGCCGTGGCGTGACCGTGGTCGTCGTGTGCAGCGGCGTGGCCGTGATCATCGTGGGCGGCGTGTCCGTGATCGTCGTGCGCTGCGTGGCCGTGGTCGGCGGTGGCGTGGCCATGGTCATCGTGCGCGTTATGGCCGTGGCCGTCGCCATGGCCTTCGTCATGGTGATGCGAGGCGATGGCGCCGGCGATCGCCGCGCCAGCCGCCGCGGCGGCCAGGGGGGCGGCGATGCCGTGGTGGTGCTCTTCCTCAGGCTCGGAATGCGAGGTCGCGCCATTGTCGGTCATGGTGCGGAACTTGCGGCGACGCTCGGCCCGGCGACGGCTTTCACCGGCGCCGCGGGCCAGGGCGATCAGCAAGGCCAGGGCGGCGAGAACCAGGGCCCCGGCCACCACCTTGTTGGAGGGCACGCGGCCGACGCCGGGCACCGAGATGTCCTTCATGCCCGGAATGGTCAGCTTGCTCAGTAGACCCTTGAAGCTGAAGCCCTTCTTCACCGGAGCTTCCGGCATCACGGCGGCGAGCGCCTGTTCGAGGCTGGCCAGTGAGAAGGTCATCGCGGGCTTCACGCCGGTGAGCTTGGCGTCGACGTCGGCCTTCAGAGGCCCACGTTCGCCGGCGCCAGGCTTGACCTGCCAGTTGAAGGCGGCGGCTTCGCCGGTCTTCAGCTTGGCGGTCTGCGGACCGTTGGGGGTGATCTCATAGCCGGTCCCCGACAGGGTCGCGGTGACCTCGGCCTTCTTGGCGGCCTTGGTCAGGCCAAGCTTGGCGGCTTCGCGCTGGATCGTGGCCAGCAGGGTCTGGGGCAGGGTCAGGCTGACCGCGCCCGGCTGGCCCTTGGTGACCGCGTCCGGCACGGTGAGCTTGGAGCCCGAGGCCACTTCGCCGCCGACGGCGGTCTGCAGTTTGGCGAGCTTGGCGTCGGCGGGCACGGGCAGGCCGGTGGCCGGGAAGCTGGGCTGGGGCGCTTTAGCCAAGGCCGGGACGGGCTTGGGGGCGGGCGCAGGCTTGGCCTGTTCGATCGCCTTGAGCGGCGCCACGGCGATCACCGGCTTGGCGACCGGCGCGACCGGCTTGGCGGCCACGACCATCGGCTTGGCGGCCGGCTTGGCGGCGACCACCGGATGGGCGGCGGGACGGGCCGGCACGGCCTTGGCCGGCGCGTAATAGGCCGGCGCCGGGTGACGGACCCGGCTGCTGGAGCTGACATAGGCCCGAGGCGCGTAGCGGGCTCCATAGACCAGGCGGCGCTCACGGGCCGACATGTCTTCCGGATTGGGCACCGGCCGCATGGCGGTCACCAGTACGCCGTCGGCGCGGCGGTAGGTGACGAGGCGGTTCACATAGCGCGACGGGGCGCGATAGGGGGTGGCTTCGGCATACGGGCCGGGGGGGCCACCGGCCAGGCCGCTGTCGTCAGAGCGGGCCCCCGGGGCGCCGCCCATCAGTTCGGGCGGGGGGGCTTGGGTATAGGCGTCCGGGGGCGGGGCGACTTCATGGGAGGTCGGTCCGCTGCAGCCCGCAAGGGTCAGCACCGCAATCGACGTACCACGCAACATCCACTTGGTAATCATAATCGCCATTGGGGCCCCCATCCCATGCCGAGATCAGGGCCGCACTCTGGCCCTAAACCTTAACAGTTACGCAACAGACCACGCCCTGAGACCGAAAGCAAAAGCCTGAATCGTGTCGCGGGTGTTCGATTCGCCTCAGGCGCGAATTCGGGCCGCTTCATAGAGCGCCACCGCCGCCGCCGCGGACACGTTGAGGCTCTCAAACCCGCCTGGCATCGGGATCTTGCCCAACGCATCACAATGTTCGGCGACAAGCCGGCGCAGGCCGTCACCCTCCGACCCCAGAACCAGGACGGTGGGCGCGCCGTCGAGGGCGTCCTCCAGGGACTGGGGCGCCGAACCATCCAGCCCCACGGCCCGCCAGCCGAGATCGGCCAGGGTCTCAAGCGCCCGCGACAGGTTCACGACGTGAGACGTCGGGATCTGGTCCACCGCCCCGGCGGCGGCCTTGGCCAGGGCCCCGGTCAGCTTGGGGGCATGACGGTCCTGCAGGATGACCCCGCTGGCCCCGAAGGCCGCGGCCGAGCGCAGGATCGCGCCGACGTTCTGCGGATCGGTCACCTGATCCAGCATCAATATGACCGCGCCGCGCTTGGCCTCGAAGTCTTCCAGGGCCACCGAATCCAGCAGGGCGATCTGCACGGCCAGGCCCTGGTGGACCGCGCCGCTGGGCAGGTTGTGGCTGATGACGCCGTTTTCCACGATTTCCAGCGCCGGGTTCTTACCGAATCGGGCGGTGAGCTCCTTGGCCCGGTCCGGCGTGGCCAGCAGCCGGTCGGCCGGTTCGCGGGCCGGATTGGCCAGGGCGGCGCTCACCGCGTGCCAGCCCCACAGCCAGTCGTCGGACACGGCGTCACGCCGTCCGGGACTGCGTCCGCGGGCCCCGTTTTTAGAACCCTTCCAGGGCGCGTTGCGTTCGTTGTGTGACGACACTATAAGGCGCTCTCCAAATCGGGGACCGGACTGGTTTTCCGCTGCTCGTGCCCGGCTTTAACACCGGTCGCGCCGATCAGCGGTAGGTTTTGTTCGGCCTTCGGTGAGGCTCCGAGCGCGCTGGGGGAATGTCCCGAGTGGCAAAGGGGGGGGACTGTAAATCCCCTGGCGTACGCCTTCGTAGGTTCGAGTCCTACTTCCCCCACCACGCGCCGGAGCGACACTCTCTATGGAGGCTCGCACACGAGCACCCACCTCGGCGGGTATAGCACAATGGTAGTGCAGCAGCCTTCCAAGCTGAATACGCGGGTTCGATTCCCGCTACCCGCTCCATCTCTCAAACGCCCGTAGGATCCCATGGCCAAGGAAAAGTTCGAACGCAATAAGCCGCACTGCAACATCGGCACGATTGGTCACGTTGACCATGGCAAGACGACGCTGACGGCTGCGATCACGATTACGCTGGCCAAGGCCGGTGGCGCGAAGGCGATGAACTACGCCGATATTGACGCGGCTCCGGAAGAGAAGGCGCGTGGGATCACGATCAACACCGCGCACGTGGAATATGAGACGGTCAACCGTCACTACGCCCACGTCGACTGCCCTGGCCACGCTGACTATGTGAAGAACATGATCACCGGCGCGGCGCAGATGGACGGCGCGATCCTGGTGGTTTCGGCCGCTGATGGTCCGATGCCGCAGACCCGCGAGCACATCCTGCTGGCCCGTCAGGTCGGCGTGCCGGCCCTGGTGGTCTATATGAACAAGGTCGACCTGGTGGACGACTCCGAGCTGCTGGAACTGGTGGAGATGGAGGTGCGCGAGCTCCTGTCGTCGTATCAGTTCCCGGGCGACGACATTCCGATCACCATGGGCTCGGCCAAGGTGGCCATCGACGGCGGCGATCCGAAGATCGGTGAAGAGTCGATCCTGGCGCTGATGAAGACGGTGGACGAATACATCCCGCAGCCGGAGCGTCCGGTGGATCTGCCGTTCCTGATGCCGGTGGAAGACGTCTTCTCGATCTCGGGCCGCGGCACGGTTGTGACCGGCCGGATCGAAAAGGGCATCGTGAAGGTTGGCGAGGAAGTCGAGATCGTCGGCATCCGTCCCGTCCAGAAGACCATCTGCACGGGCGTGGAAATGTTCCGCAAGCTGCTGGACCAAGGTCAAGCCGGCGACAACGTGGGCGTGCTGCTGCGCGGCACCAAGCGTGAAGACGTCGAGCGCGGCCAGGTTCTCTGCAAGCCGGGCTCGATCACCCCGCACACCAAGTTCGTGGCCGAGGCCTATATCCTGACCAAGGAAGAGGGCGGCCGTCACACTCCGTTCTTCACCAACTACCGTCCTCAGTTCTACTTCCGGACCACCGACGTGACCGGGATCATCAAGCTGAAGGAAGGCGTGGAAATGATCATGCCGGGCGACAACGCTGAGCTGGACGTGGAGCTGATCACCCCGATCGCCATGGACCAGGGCCTGCGCTTCGCCATCCGCGAAGGCGGCCGCACCGTCGGCGCCGGCGTCGTGGCCAAGATCGTCGAGTAGGTCATCTAAGACCCGTCATCCCGGCCAACGAAGGGCGTAAGCCCGAAGGCCGAGCCGGGAGACTTCGACCCAAAGATCAGGGCCGTCCGGGGAAACCCGGGCGGCCCTTCTCTTTATGCGGGACGCGGCGGGCCCGACTCGGGTTCGCCCGTCGCGGGATTGGTCAGGGTCTTGGCGTTGCGGCTCGAATCCTTGGCTCCCGGGGGCTCTGTGGCCGGGCGGGGCGGAGAGGTGGGCTTCATGTCCTCGTCGCGGGTCTTGGCGGCGTTGGGGTCTCGGGCTGGCATGGGATTTCCTGAAGGGACGGGGCCTTACGGAAACGCAGGCCCGGGTCGCTTCGATCCGCGCGCCGCGACTATTGCTTGGGGCGACGGCCACTGCTAAACGACCCGGCTCTAGCGATGAGCACGCGCCGGAAGCCTTTCCGGCGCGATGTTCATTGTCCGGAGGCCGCCCTGACCAGGGGGTGGATCGTAGGAGTGTAGCTCAGCTGGTAGAGCATCGGTCTCCAAAACCGAGGGTCGTGGGTTCGAGTCCCTCCGCTCCTGCCAATCTATATGTAGGTCCAAGGGCGCGGAGGTCCGCCGCCCGTATAAGAGAGTGTCGAGCGCCTATATGGCCAGGAAACCAGGTTCCACGCCGCAAGCGATGAAGAACCGCGCCGCCAAGACGGCCGCGGTGATCGCGCCTGCCTCGGCCCTGGCGCAGGCTGCGCCGAAGAAGAAGACCAGCCCCGCCCAATTCTTTCGGGAAGTCCGCGCCGAGGCGCGCAAGATCACCTGGACGACCCGCAAGGAGACCTGGATCACCTCGGTGATGGTGGGGATCATGGTGGTGCTGGCCGCGACGTTCTTCTCCCTGGTGGATGGGGCCCTGACCCTCGCCATGGCCTTCCTCCTCAAGCTCGCGAACGCGGGATAGACGAAATGAACGCTGAAGCCCCCGAAGTCGCCGTCGCCGCTAACCCGCGCCACAAGTGGTACATCGTCCACGCCTACTCGAACTTCGAGGGCAAGGTGAAGGACTCCATCCTGGAGCAGGCCAAGTCCCAGGGGCTGGAGGAGAACTTCTCCGAAGTCCTGGTGCCCACCGAGGCCGCCACCGAGATCCGCCGCGGCCGCAAGATCGATGTCCAGCGCAAGTTCTTCCCCGGCTACGTCCTGGTGAAGATGGAGCTGACCGACGAGGCCTACCACCTCATCAAGAACACCCCGAAGGTCACCGGTTTCCTGGGCAGCCAGAACAAGCCGCAGCCGGTCTCGGAAAAGGAAGTCGCCCGGATCATCGGCGCCATCGAAGAAGGCGTCGAGCGGCCCAAGCCCACGATCCAGTTCGAGATCGGGGAACAGGTCCGCGTCACCGACGGTCCGTTCGCCAGCTTCAACGGCTCGGTCGAGCAGGTTGACGAGGAACGCTCCCGCCTGCGCGTGACGGTGTCCATCTTCGGACGCGCCACGCCGGTCGAGCTCGAATACAGCCAGGTCGAAAAGACGACCTGACTGCGAACCGCCTTTTCCCGCACCCGCGGGGAGGGGCTCTTAAAACCGTGGGAGGCCCAGCCAGGGCCGGACCACGGCTCAACAGACCGGACGTCCGGTCACAGAGGAGAGCATGGCCAAGAAAATTCTGGGCTATATCAAGCTGCAGGTGTCCGCGGGCTCCGCCACACCTTCGCCGCCCATCGGGCCGGCGCTGGGTCAGCGCGGCGTCAACATCATGGGCTTCTGCAAGGAGTTCAACGCCCGCACTGAGAAGGAAGTCAAAGGCACGCCCCTGCCGACGATCATCACCGTCTATCAGGACAAGTCCTTCACCTTCATCACCAAGACCCCGCCGGCGACCCACTTCATCAAGCAGGCCCTGGGCCTGAAGTCGGGCTCCAAGCTGCCCGGCCGCGACGTGGCCGGCTCGATCTCGCGCACGCAACTGCGCGACATCGCCGAAAAGAAGATGAAGGACCTCAACGCCAACGACGTTGAAGCCGCCGCCAAGATCATCGAGGGCTCCGCCCGTTCGATGGGTCTTGAGATCGTGGAGGCCTAAGAGATGCCTAAGCAAGCCAAACGCATTCAAGCCTGGACCGGTGACCGTCTCGCCAATCACGCCGTCACCGACGCCGTGAAGCTGGTGAAGGCCAACGCCACCGCCAAGTTCGATGAAAGCATCGAGATCGCCGTCAACCTGGGCGTTGACCCGCGTCACGCCGACCAACAGGTCCGCGGCGTGGTCAGCCTGCCCTCCGGCACCGGCCGCGACGTCCGCGTCGCCGTCATCGCCAAGGACGCCAAGGCGGCTGAAGCCACCGCGGCCGGCGCCGACATCGTCGGCGGCGAAGAGCTGGTGGAACGCATCCAGGGCGGCTTCATGGAGTTCGACCGCGTGATCGCCACGCCCGACATGATGGCCCTCGTTGGCCGTCTGGGTAAGGTGCTGGGCCCCCGTGGCCTGATGCCGAACCCGCGCGTCGGCACGGTGACCCCCAACGTCGGTCAAGCCGTGAAGGACGCCAAGGGCGGCGCCATCGAGTTCCGCACCGAGAAGACCGGGATCATCCACGCCGGCATCGGCAAGGCGAGCTTCACCGAAGACGCCCTGCTGGCCAACGTGCGCGCCCTGGTCGATGCTCTTAACAAGGCCAAGCCCTCGGGCGCCAAGGGCATCTACATCAAGCGCATCAGCCTCTCGTCCACCATGGGCCCGGGCTTCCGCGTCGACACCAACTCCGTCGGCGTCTGAATCCTATCAAGCTGATTGAACTTCGGCGGGCGGGTCCTTCACGGGACCCGCCCGTTTCTGTTTGGTGTTGGCGTTCTGTCGTGATCGACGCCTAGTCTCTTCCTTAAGTTACGGGGGAGGGCTGCTCATGAGCCTCTACATTCCATCCATGGCGCGCCGCCAGCTGCTGCGCGGCGCCGCCAGCCTCGCGGGCCTGGCCCTGGCGCCGGCCGCTATCGGCGGGGCGGTGCTGGCCGCGCCGTCCCTGGCCGACAATCCCTTCAGCCTCGGCGTCGCTTCGGGCGAGCCCACCGCCAACGGCGTTGTGCTCTGGACCCGCCTGGCGCCCAAGCCGCTTCAGCCCGACGGCGGCATGCCGCCCGAGCCTGTCGCGGTGCGCTGGGAGATCGCCGAGGATCAGGCGATGCGGAAGCTCGTCCGCTCCGGCAAGGCGCTCGCCGCCCCCAATGCCGGCCACTCCGTCCATGTCGAGGTGGCGGGCCTGAAGGCGGGTCGCGAGTACTGGTATCGCTTCACCGCCGCCGGAGCCCAGAGCCCTGTGGGCCGCACCCGCACGGCCCCGGCCAGGGGCGCGCAAGTGGACCGCCTGCGCCTCTGTTTCGCATCGTGCCAGAAGTACGAGGCGGGCTTCTACTCGGCCCACGCCCACATGGTGGAGGAGGCGCCGGACCTGATCCTCTTCCTCGGCGACTACATCTATGAGGGTGCGCCGGGCAGCAAGGGCGCGGTGCGGCTGCACGCCAATCCCGAGCCGAAGGATGTCGCCGGCTACCGGGTGCGCTACGCCAGCTACAAGACCGACCCCCTGCTGCAGGCCGCCCACGCCGTTGCGCCCTGGATGGTGACCTGGGATGACCACGAGGTCTCCAACGACTATGGCGGCGACCACGACCAGGACGGGGTTTCCGGCGAGACCTTCCTGCGCCGCCGCGCCGCCGCCTATCAGGCCTATTACGAGCACATGCCCCTGCGCCGGCGGACGATTCCGGTGGGACCCGACATGCTGCTGTACCGCAGACTGGACTGGGGAACCCTTGCTCAGATCCAGGTGGTGGACGATCGCCAGTATCGCGACGGCAAGCCTTGCCAGCCGCCGGGCCCGCCTCATCGCGGCAAGCTGATCGGCGACTGTGAGGAACGCCGCGATCCGGCCCGCTCCATCCTGGGTCAGACCCAGGAGGCCTGGCTTATGGACAGCCTGGCGACCTCCAAGGCCCAGTGGAACCTGCTGGCCCAGCAGACCCTGTTCTCGGAACTGCAATTGGGGGACCCGGCCAGCCAGGCGACGCGCGCCTACTCCAGCGACGGCTGGGACGGCTACCCCGCCAGCCGCGCCCGCATCCTGCGCCAATGGCGCGAGGCCAAGGTCTCCAACCCCATCGCGCTTGGCGGCGACATCCACGCCTTCGCCGCCGCCGACCTGTGCGAGGCCTCCGATGGACCGGCGGTCGGCGCGGAGTTCGTCGGCGGCTCGATCAGTTCGCTGGGCGGCGGCGAGGGCGCCTACGCCGCCAAGAACCCGCACATCAAGCTGTATGACGGCGCGGTGCGCGGCTACGGCCGGGTCGACCTGACCCCCAAGGACTCCCGGGTCACCTTCCGGGCCGTGGAAAACGCCCTGGTCCCGACCTCTCCGATCCGCGACCTGGCGAGCTTCGCCCTGGAGAACGGCGTCCCCGGCGTCCACCGGATCTGACCCCAAGGTTTGACGCCGGCGCGCGGCTCGTGTAGAGCCCGCCCCTCTAAAGTTTCGCCTCTCCGACAGGGGAGGTGGGCTCGAGGCCTTCGGGTCTCGATCCTGTCCATGAACTGCGGGGTCGCCGGGGTCACCGGGGACCATAACGCGAGGAAGAGCCCTTCCTCAGCCGCGGGGAGACGGGAAGATGACGCCTCATCGACCATTCGCTTCGAATGGGCGCGCAGGCTGCGGCTTCTCTCGGACAGGCTGATCGGCCGCGTGGGTTCCCCGCGCAACGATCATCTATGCGGTCGCCGGAATCGTCCGGTGGCTGGACCTGAGTATGGAGACCGCAATGGACCGCGCTCAAAAGCAGGTGACGATTGAGACGCTCAAGGGCGTCTTCGCCGACGCCGGCGCCGTGGTCGTGACCCACAATCTGGGTCTGACCGTTGCGGAAATGACCGATCTGCGTGGCCGCCTCCGCAAGGAAGGCGCTCACCTGAAGGTGGTGAAGAACACCCTGGCTCAGAAGGCCCTGGACGGTTCGGTTGGCGAGGCGGGCGACGCCCTCTTCACCGGCCCGGTCGCCATCGCCTATGCGCCGGACCCTGTCTCAGCCGCCAAGGTCGCGACCCAGTACGCCAAGGAGAACGACAAGTTCACCATCATTGGCGGCCTCATGGGTCAAGAGGTGCTGGACAAGGCCGCGGTTGGCAATCTCGCCACCCTGCCGTCCCTCGACCAGCTCCGCGGCAAGATTATCGGCCTTCTGCAAGCCCCCGCGACCAAGATCGCCGGCGTTCTGCAGGCCCCGGCCGCTCAGCTTGCCCGCGTCATGTCGGCTTACGCCGCCAAAGACGCCGCCTGATCGTCATTTTCCCCGACAACACCCACTCCCTAAGGAATTATCCAAATGTCGAAGCTTGAAAAACTGGTCGATGACCTGTCCGCCCTGACCGTCCTGGAAGCCTCCGAGCTGTCCAAGCTGCTGGAAGAAAAGTGGGGCGTCTCCGCCGCTGCTCCGGTGGCCGTGGCCGCCGCCGGTGGCGCCGCCGCTGCTCCGGTTGAAGCCGCTGAAGAGCAAACCGAGTTCACCGTTGTTCTGACCGCCGGTGGCGACAAGAAGATCAACGTGATCAAGGAAGTCCGCGGCGTCCGTCCGGACCTCGGCCTGAAGGAAGCCAAGGACCTCGTCGAAGGCGCTCCGCAGAACGTCGTCGAGAACGTGTCCAAGCAAGTCGCCGACGAAGTCGCCAAGAAGCTGACCGAAGCCGGGGCGACCGTCTCGGTGAAGTAAGACTGACGCGCGGTTCGCCGCGCAGCTCAGGCGGGCCCCGGAGAGCGATCTCCGGGGCCCGTTTGCGTTTGGGGCGCCGGTTGATAGGCTCTCGCGATGACTGGTTCAGGTGATGCGGCCGTTGGGAGAAAGGCGTTGATCGCCCTTGGCCTGCTGCTCGCGCCCTTCGGCCTAGCCTATTTCAGCCTGAACCCCAGATTTGGTATGGCAGATGGATTGGCTGGAGATAGTGCGCGCCTGATCGCCGCCGTTATCGTCCCAATAGCAGCGGCCTATTCGGTGTCGGTGATTTTCCCGAGCCTATCCTTTCTTCAGAGCCAACCGATTCCTCGGAACACCTCCCGCCTCATCTCCGCGAGCCGGGTGTTTTTGGTGGCGGTGTTTGGGTGCGGCCTTAGCCTCGTACTTTCTGTCCTGCTCAGCTCGTTTGTATGGTGGCTGGCGGTAGTGCAATTTGGTCGCGAGGGCGGGGCGGTGATCAGTGCGCTGCTGATGATCTTCATGGCGTTGGCAAGTGTTCTCGCCGCGCCGCTGCTGGGGGTTATGTTCGCCAAGCGTGGTCCGGAGGCGAGGTAAGACCGGCCTCGATAATTTCGGCTGCCGGGCACGAACTTTTCGAAGGGGGCTTCACATCCTCTGCGAGAAGGCTTACTTCGGCTCCTTCGCAAAATACGATTCGTCTCACACGCGATTCTTGACGCGCGCCAATGTTCCGAGGCATGGCCCTACGCCCTCCGGCCATGCGAGGGAACGCCCCTGGCGATACAGGGGCTCCAGCGTCCGGCGTCCGCAAGGACGTTCGAGGGTGGACGCGGGATAAAAGACCTGACGCCTGGAAACCGTTCCGGGCGTCGCTCAAGGGAATAAAATGGCGCAATCCTTCACCGGTAAAAAGCGGATCCGTCACTCGTTCGGCCGCATTCCTGAAGCCGTGCAAATGCCGAACCTGATCGAGGTTCAGCGCTCCTCCTACGAACAGTTCCTGCAGCGCGAGACCCGCGCCGGTGAGCGTCGTGACGAGGGCGTGGAGGCGGTGTTCAAGTCCGTCTTCCCGATCAAGGACTTCAACGAACGCGCGGTGCTTGAATACGTCACCTACGAGTTCGAAGAGCCGAAGTACGACGTCGAAGAGTGCGTCCAGCGCGACATGACCTATGCGGCGCCGCTGAAGGTCAAGCTTCGCCTGATCGTCTTTGAAACCGACGAAGAGACCGGCGCCCGCTCCGTGAAGGACATCAAGGAGCAGGACGTCTACATGGGCGATATCCCGCTCATGACGGAGAAGGGCACCTTCATCGTCAATGGCACGCAGCGGGTCATCGTCTCGCAGATGCACCGTTCGCCGGGCGTGTTCTTCGACCACGACAAGGGCAAGACGCACTCCTCGGGCAAGCTGCTGTTCGCGGCCCGGGTGATCCCCTATCGCGGCTCGTGGCTCGACTTCGAGTTCGACGCCAAGGACGTCGTCTTCGTCCGCATCGACCGCCGCCGCAAGCTGCCGGCCACCACCTTCCTGATGGCGCTGGGCATGGACGGTGAGGAGATCCTCTCCACCTTCTACGACACCGTGCCCTACGAGAAGCGCCTGGAGTCCAAGAAGGGCGCAGCCGGCTGGGCCACCCCCTACAAGCCCGAGCGCTGGCGCGGGACCAAGCCGGAATACCCGCTGGTTGACGGCGAGACCGGTGAAGAGATCGCCCCCGCCGGCCAGAAGATCTCGGCCCGTAACGCCAAGAAGTTCGCCGACGCGGGTCTGACGACCCTGCTGCTGCCGCCGGAAGCCCTGGTGGGCCGCTATCTGGCCAGCGACCTGGTGAACCACGCGACTGGTGAAATCTACGCCGAAGCGGGCGACGAGCTCGACCAGCCGCTGATCACGGCGCTGGAAGAGCAGGGCTTCACCACCCTCGACACCCTCGACATCGACGAGGTGACGATGGGGGCCTACATGCGCAACACCCTGCGCGTGGACAAGAATTCGGCCCGCGAGGACGCGCTGTTCGACATCTACCGCGTCATGCGTCCCGGTGAGCCGCCGACGGTGGAAGCCGCCGAGGCCATGTTCAAGTCGCTGTTCTTCGACGGCGAACGCTACGACCTGTCCTCGGTTGGTCGCGTGAAGATGAACATCCGCCTTGAGCTCGATTGCCCCGACGACGTGCGCATCCTGCGCAAGGAAGACGTGCTGGCGGTCCTAAAGACCCTGGTGGGCCTGCGCGACGGCCGCGGTGAAATCGACGACATCGACAACCTGGGCAACCGCCGGGTGCGTTCGGTCGGCGAACTGCTGGAAAACCAGTACCGCGTCGGCCTGCTGCGCATGGAACGCGCCATCAAGGAACGCATGTCGTCGGTCGATATCGACACCGTCATGCCGCACGACCTGATCAATGCGAAGCCGGCCGCCGCGGCCGTGCGTGAGTTCTTCGGATCCTCGCAGCTTTCGCAGTTCATGGACCAGACCAACCCGCTGTCGGAAATCACCCACAAGCGCCGCCTCTCGGCGCTTGGTCCGGGCGGTCTGACCCGGGAGCGCGCGGGCTTCGAAGTCCGCGACGTGCACCCGACCCACTACGGCCGCATCTGCCCCATCGAAACGCCGGAAGGCCCGAACATCGGCCTGATCAACTCGCTCGCCACCCACGCGGTGGTGAACAAGTACGGCTTCATCGAGAGCCCCTACCGTCGCATCAAGGACGGCAAGACGACCGACGAGGTCGTCTACATGTCGGCGATGGAAGAGGCCAAGCACGTCATCGCCCAGGCCAACATCACCCTGAAGGACGGCGTGATCGTCGAGGAACTGGTGGCCGGGCGGGTCAATGGCGAGCCGGGCCTGCTGCCCCGCGACACCGTCGACCTGATGGACGTGTCGCCCAAGCAGGTGGTCTCCGTGGCCGCCTCGCTGATCCCGTTCCTGGAAAACGATGACGCCAACCGCGCCCTCATGGGCTCGAACATGCAGAAGCAGGCCGTGCCGCTCATCCAGTCGGATGCGCCCCTGGTCGGCACCGGCATGGAAGCCATCGTGGCCGTCGATTCCGGCGCTGTCCTGGTGGCGCGCCGCGCCGGCGTGATCGAGCAGATGGACGGCACCCGGATCGTCATCCGCGCCACCGAAGAGAACGACCCGACCAAGGCCGGCGTCGACATCTACCGCCTGCAGAAGTTCCAGCGTTCCAACACTTCGACCTGCATCAACCAGCGTCCGCTGGTGCGCGTGGGCGACCGGGTCAACACCGGCGACGTCATCGCCGACGGCCCGTCGACGGACCTCGGTGAACTGGCCCTGGGCCGGAACACCCTCGTCGCGTTCATGCCCTGGAATGGCTACAACTTCGAAGATTCCATTCTGATCTCCGAGCGCATCGTGCGCGATGACGTCTTCACCTCGATCCATCTCGAGGAATTCGAGGTCATGGCCCGCGACACCAAGCTGGGTCCGGAAGAGATCACCCGCGACATCCCCAACGTCGGCGAGGAAGCCCTGCGCAACCTCGACGAAGCGGGCATCGTGGCGATCGGCGCCGAGGTCCTGCCGGGTGACATCCTGGTGGGCAAGGTGACGCCGAAGGGCGAAAGCCCGATGACGCCGGAAGAAAAGCTCCTGCGCGCCATCTTCGGCGAAAAGGCTTCCGACGTTCGCGACACCTCCCTGCGCCTGCCCCCGGGCGTCGCCGGGACCATCGTGGAAGTCCGCGTGTTCAACCGTCATGGCGTCGACAAGGACGAGCGCGCCATGGCCATCGAACGCGCTGAAATCGACCGCCTGGGCAAGGACCGCGACGATGAGTTCGGGATCCTGAACCGCAACATGACCTCGCGCCTGCGCGAGCTGATCACCGGCAAGACCGCCGTCTCCGGTCCCAAGGGCCTGGGCCGCGGCGAAGTCACCGCCGACAAGCTGGAAGAGATCGCGCCCGGTCTGTGGTGGCAGATCGCCCTGGACGACGAAAAGGCCATGGGCGAGCTGGAGGCCATGCGCCGCCAGTTCGATGAGGCCCGCAAGCGCCTGGACCGTCGCTTCGAGGACAAGGTCGACAAGCTGCAGCGCGGGGACGAACTGCCCCCCGGCGTGATGAAAATGGTCAAGGTCTTCGTGGCCGTGAAGCGCAAGCTTCAGCCCGGCGACAAGATGGCCGGCCGTCACGGCAACAAGGGGGTTATCTCCAAGATCCTCCCGATCGAGGACATGCCCTACCTGGCCAACGGCCAGAACGTGGATATCGTGCTGAACCCGCTGGGCGTGCCTTCGCGCATGAACGTCGGTCAGATTTTCGAGACCCACCTGGGTTGGGCCGCCGCCGGCCTGGGCCGTCAGATCGCCGACCTGCTGGAAGCCTGGCAGAACGGCGGCCAGAAGAAGGCCCTCGTCGACCACCTGGTCAGCATCTACGGCAAGGACCAGGAGCTCCCCGACACCGAGGAGGAACTGATCGAGCTGTGTAAGAACCTGTCCAAGGGCGTGCCCTTCGCGACCCCGGTCTTCGACGGCGCCCACATCGACGACATCGAGAACCTTCTCGAAAAGGCCGGCCTGGCCCGTTCTGGTCAGTCCATCCTGTACGATGGCCAGACCGGCGAGCAGTTCAAGCGCCCGGTCACGGTCGGCTACATCTACATGCTGAAGCTGCACCACCTGGTGGACGACAAGATCCACGCCCGCTCCATCGGCCCCTACAGCCTGGTCACTCAGCAACCGCTGGGCGGCAAGGCCCAGTTCGGCGGCCAGCGGTTCGGGGAGATGGAGGTCTGGGCTCTGGAAGCCTACGGCGCGGCCTACACCCTGCAGGAAATGCTGACGGTGAAGTCCGACGACGTGGCCGGCCGGACCAAGGTCTACGAGTCCATCGTCCGCGGCGACGACACCTTCGAGGCCGGGATCCCGGAAAGCTTCAACGTGCTGGTCAAGGAAATGCGTTCCCTGGGCCTGAACGTCGAGCTCGAGAACGGCTAGGCCGGCTTTAAGCCGCCATCGTCAATGCGAGGGGAGGGGCCCGTCAGCTCCTCCCACTTCGCCACTGAAACTGCTGACGAACTGGAATTCAAATGAACCAGGAAGTCCTGAATATCTTCAATCCGGTCCAGGCCGTTCCGACCTTCGACCGTATCCGCATCGCCCTGGCTTCGCCTGAGAAGATCCGCTCGTGGTCCTTCGGCGAGATCAAGAAGCCTGAGACCATCAACTACCGCACGTTCAAGCCGGAACGTGACGGCCTGTTCTGCGCGCGGATCTTCGGGCCCACCAAGGACTACGAGTGCCTGTGCGGCAAGTACAAGCGCATGAAGTACAAGGGCATCATCTGCGAGAAGTGCGGCGTTGAGGTCACCCTGGCCCGCGTTCGGCGCGAGCGGATGGGCCACATCGAACTGGCCAGCCCGGTCGCCCACATCTGGTTCCTGAAGTCCCTGCCCAGCCGCATCTCGATGATGCTGGACATGGCCCTCAAGGACATCGAACGCGTCCTCTACTTCGAGCATTACATCGTCACCGAGCCGGGCCTGACCCCGCTGAAGCAGCACCAGCTGCTCTCGGAAGACGAATACATGCGCTACCAGGAAGAGTTCGGGGACGACAGCTTCACCGCCGAGATCGGCGCCGAAGCCGTCCAGGGCCTGCTGCGCGCCATCGACCTGCCCAAGGAAGCCGACCGGCTGCGTGAGGATCTCCTCACCACCACCTCGGAAATGAAGCTGAAGAAGACGTCCAAGCGTCTGAAGCTGATCGAAAGCTTCATCGAAAGCGGCAACAAGCCGGAGTGGATGATCCTCTCGGTGGTCCCGGTGATCCCGCCGGAACTGCGTCCGCTGGTGCCGCTGGACGGTGGCCGCTTCGCCACCTCCGACCTGAACGACCTCTATCGTCGGGTCATCAACCGCAACAACCGCCTGAAGCGCCTGATCGAACTGCGCGCGCCCGACATCATCATCCGCAACGAAAAGCGGATGCTGCAGGAAGCCGTCGACGCCCTGTTCGACAACGGCCGTCGTGGCCGCGTCATCACCGGCGCCAACAAGCGTCCGCTGAAGTCGCTCGCCGACATGCTGAAGGGCAAGCAGGGCCGGTTCCGTCAAAACCTGCTCGGCAAGCGCGTCGACTATTCCGGCCGTTCGGTCATCGTCGTGGGACCGGAACTGAAGCTGCACGAGTGCGGCCTGCCCAAGAAGATGGCGCTCGAACTCTTCAAGCCCTTCATCTACGCGCGTCTCGACGCCAAGGGCCTGTCGGGCACCGTCAAGCAGTCCAAGCGCATGGTGGAACGCGAGCAGCCCGCCGTCTGGGACATCCTGGACGAGGTTATCCGCGAGCACCCTGTTCTTCTGAACCGCGCCCCCACCCTTCACCGTCTGGGCATCCAGGCCTTCGAACCCAAGCTGATCGAGGGCAAGGCCATCCAGCTTCACCCGCTGGTCTGCGCGGCCTTCAACGCCGACTTCGACGGCGACCAGATGGCCGTCCACGTGCCCCTCTCGCTGGAAGCCCAGCTGGAAGCCCGCGTGCTGATGATGAGCACGAACAACATCCTGTCGCCGGCCAACGGCCGACCGATCATCGTGCCGTCGCAGGACATCGTGCTGGGGCTTTACTACTTGTCGCTGGCCCGTGAAGGCGAGCCGGGCGAAGGCAAGATCTTCGCCGATCTCGGCGAGATCGAAGCCGCGCTCGACCACGGCGTCGTGTCGCTGCACTCCAAGATCAAGGCCCGCCACAGCGAGATGAACGCTGACGGCGTGCTGGAGCGTAAGCTGATCGATACGACGCCTGGCCGGATGAAGATCTCGGCCCTGTTCCCGCACCACCCCGCGGTGGGCCACCGCCTTCTTGAGAAGAACCTCACCAAGAAGGAAATCGGCAATCTGATCGACATCGTCTACCGCCACTGCGGTCAGAAGGCGACGGTCATCTTCGCCGACCAGATCATGGGTCTGGGCTTCAAGGAAGCGGCCAAGGCCGGCATCTCCTTCGGCAAGGATGACATCATCATCCCCGAGCGGAAGAAGCCGATCGTCTCGCAAACCCGCAAGCTGGTGGAAGAGTACGAGCAGCAATACGCCGACGGCCTGATCACCAAGGGCGAGAAGTACAACAAGGTCGTCGACGCCTGGGCGAAAGCCACCGACCGCGTCGCCGACGAGATGATGGCCGAGATCTCGACCCAGCCGAAGGACGAGAACGGCCGTGAGCTGGAGATCAACTCGATCTTCATGATGGCCAACTCCGGCGCCCGCGGTTCGCAGGCCCAGATGAAGCAGCTCGGCGGGATGCGCGGCCTGATGGCCAAGCCGTCCGGCGAGATCATCGAAACGCCGATCATCTCGAACTTCAAGGAAGGCCTGACCGTCCAGGAGTACTTCAACTCCACCCACGGCGCCCGTAAGGGCCTGGCCGATACCGCCCTGAAGACCGCCAACTCCGGCTACCTGACCCGTCGTCTGGTGGACGTGGCGCAGGACTGCATCATCAACGAGGAAGACTGCGGCACCACGCGGGGCATCACCCTGCGCGCCGTGATCGAGGGCGGTGACGTCCTGGTCTCGCTGGGTCTGCGCATCCTGGGCCGCTCCACGGCCGAGGACATCAAGGATCCGGGCACCGGTGAGGTCATCGTTCCGGCCGACACCTATATGGACGAGAACATCTGCGACCTGATCGACAACGCCGGCGTCCCGTCGGTGAAGGTGCGCTCGGTCCTGACCTGCGAAGCCGGCAACGGCGTCTGCGCGACCTGCTACGGCCGCGATCTGGCCCGTGGCACCCCGGTGAACATCGGTGAAGCGGTCGGCGTCATCGCCGCCCAGTCCATCGGCGAACCCGGCACCCAGCTGACGATGCGGACCTTCCACATCGGCGGCACCGCCCAGGTGGCCGAGCAGTCCTTCTACGAAAGCACCAACACCGGCACCGTGAAGCTGGCCGGCGGCAACACCGTCATCGCCCCCGATGGCGAGTTGATCTGTCTGTCGCGGAACCTGCAGATGAGCGTGCAGGTCGACGGCAAGGATCGTGAAACCTACAAGCCGCCGTACGGCGCGCGTCTGAAGGTCCGCGACGGCGAAAAGGTGAAGCGCGGCCAGCGTCTGGCCGAATGGGACCCCTACTCGGTTCCGATCATCACCGAGGTCGGCGGCAAGATCCGCTTCGAAGACCTGGTGGAGAACTTCTCCGTCCGTGAAGAAGCCGATGAAGCCACCGGCATTTCCAACCGCGTGGTCATCGACTGGCGCACCTCGACCAAGGGTTCGGACCTGCGTCCGGCCATGGCGGTCCTGGACGCCGACGGCGCCTATATGCGCATCTCCAACGGCGGTGAGGCCCGTTACCTCCTGCCCGTCGGCGCGATTCTCTCCGTCGGTGACGGCGATGACATCAAGCCCGGTGAAGTGATCGCCCGGATGTCGACCGAAGGCGCCAAGACCCGGGACATCACCGGCGGTCTGCCGCGCGTCGCCGAACTCTTCGAAGCCCGCCGTCCGAAGGATTGCGCGGTCATCGCCGAGATGGACGGCCGCGTCGAATTCGGCCGCGACTACAAGAACAAGCGCCGCATCAAGATCACCCCGGAAGATGGTGGCGAGGCGGTCGAGTTCCTGATCCCCAAGGGCAAGCACATCGCCGTCCACGACGGTGACGTGATCCGCCGCGGTGAGTACCTGATCGACGGCAACCCGGATCCGCACGACATCCTGCGCATTCTGGGCATCGAGGCCCTGGCCGAGTTCCTCGTGGACGAAATCCAGGAAGTCTACCGTCTGCAGGGCGTGCCGATTAACGACAAGCACATCGAAACGATCGTTCGTCAGATGCTGCAGAAGGGCGAGATCCTCGAGCCCGGCGACACCGGCCTGCTCAAGGGCGATCACCTCGACATGACGGACGTCAACGAGGAGAACGCCAAGGCGCAAGCCCGCGGTGGCCGTCCGGCGATCACCCAGCCGGTCCTGCTGGGCATCACCAAGGCGTCCCTGCAGACCCGCAGCTTCATCTCCGCAGCGTCGTTCCAGGAAACGACCCGCGTGCTGACCGAGGCTTCGGTGCAGGGCAAGACCGACACGCTCGAAGGTCTGAAGGAAAACGTGATCGTGGGCCGCCTGATCCCGGCGGGCACGGGTTCGTATCTGCGCAACCTTCAGCGCATCGCCACCAAGCGCGACGAGGCCCTCTCGGCCAGCCGCGAAGAGGCGATGGAGCCGCTGCCGGAAATCATCGCGGTCGACGCCGAGGCCGAGAAGGTCGACGGCTAGATCCGCAAACAGTCCAGTCTGTGTGCGTAAGCGCGGCCCGGGAGCGATCCCGGGCCGTTTGCTATTGGAGCGGCTAGAAGGGGACCGTGGTCTTGTGCCCGGTGTCGCCCAGGCCTGTCAGGCCGCCTGCCGCGTCTGAGTTCGAGAGCCCCGGCGGGATCGGGCCGTTGCGATAGTCCCGATATACCTTCCGCCTGGCCGCGGCGTCGTCCAGCAGAGCCTGCTTGGCCTTGCTGAAGCCCGGCGGGATGTAGGCGGTCTCAGCCGCGCCGTTTCCCAGCCGTTCCAGGCAGGCGTCGCGCTCAGCCTGGCTCATGCCGACACTGGCGATGTTCGCGCAGCCCAGGCCCCGGCGCAGGGCGGCGCTGAGCTGCGGCGTCAGGCTGGGCGGTGTTGGCGCCGGCAGTGCAGGGGGCAGGGCCTGGGGGACCACCAGGGGCGCCACCGAGAGGTCGTCTGGCCGTGAGCGGGCCGGACGGGGGCGGAGCAGCTGGCGAGGCCGGGTGACGTCCTGGGCGGTGGTGACTATGCGCGGGGCGATGGTCACCTCGAAGACCGGGGTGGGTTCATAGCGGCGCGGCTGAGCATGGTTGGCCGCGAGGATCGCCAGGACGCCAAGGTGGCCCAGGACCGAGGCCGCGATCACCCCTCCCGACCTCCAGCGCCTCGCCTTCCGCATCCCTCGTCCCGCCTTTGAAACCTTGGCCATAGGGGGCCGTGGTCCGCGGCGGTTTCATGTCCGAAAGCGGGCAGGGTGAGGCGTGGCGGCCCTTGCGCTCGCAAACGTTGACGACGGGGGGCTTGGCGAGTATGAACCGCGCTCCTTTCGAGGCCGGGGATTCGTCCCTCGTCCCGTTGAACGGCAAGTCCCGAAACGGACAGCCAGGCCCGCCGGAACGCGAACCAATGCGCGCCGGCGAGTTTTTGCGTTCAACGAGCCGGTTTCGGAACCTTTGAATACGGACCCCAACTGAGGCGCCACGGCCCAACGGCACACGCCTCCAGAGCAGAGAATAGATGCCAACAGTCAATCAGCTCATCCGCAAGCCTCGGCAGAACAAGCCGGTGCGCAACAAGGTGCCCGCCCTAAAGGGCTGCCCTCAGCGCCGCGGCGTTTGCACCCGCGTCTACACGACGACCCCGAAGAAGCCGAACTCCGCGCTTCGTAAGGTCGCCAAGGTGCGTCTGACCACCGGCATCGAAGCGGTGTGCTACATCCCGGGCGAAGGCCACAATCTGCAGGAGCACTCCGTCGTGCTCATCCGCGGCGGCCGCGTGAAGGACCTT
Source organism: Phenylobacterium glaciei (assembly GCF_016772415.1). Classification (NCBI taxonomy): domain Bacteria; kingdom Pseudomonadati; phylum Pseudomonadota; class Alphaproteobacteria; order Caulobacterales; family Caulobacteraceae; genus Phenylobacterium; species Phenylobacterium glaciei. The sequence continues at coordinate 2,588,137 of NZ_JAGSGD010000001.1, read as the reverse complement.
CCGGGCGTCCGTTACCACATCCTGCGCGGCGTGCTCGACACCCAAGGGGTCAAGGACCGCAAGCAGCGTCGTTCGCTCTACGGCGCCAAGCGTCCTAAGTAAGGAATAAGAAGAATGTCCCGCCGCCGTCGCGCCGAGAAACGTCAAGTTCTGCCGGACCCGAAGTTCGGAGACCTGACGGTCACCAAATTCATGAACTACGTGATGTACGAAGGCAAAAAAGCCGTCGCCGAGAATATCCTCTACGGCGCCTTCGACATCCTCGAAGCCAAGCGCAAGGACCAGGGTCCCCTGGAAACCTTCCACTCCGCGTTGGAAAACGTGGCGCCTGGCATCGAAGTCCGCTCCCGCCGGGTCGGCGGCGCCACCTATCAGGTGCCTGTCGAAGTGCGTCCCGAGCGTCGGAAGGCTCTCGCCATCCGTTGGCTGGTGACCGCCGCCCGCAAGCGCGGTGAGAACACCATGACCGAGAAGCTGGCCGGCGAACTGCTGGACGCTTCCTCGAACCGGGGTTCCGCCGTCAAGAAGCGCGAAGACACCCACAAGATGGCCGAAGCCAACCGGGCCTTCTCGCACTACCGCTGGTAAGACAGCACGAACCATCCCTTTTCGGCGCGGGCGGTTTGAGTTAAACCGCCCGCGCCGTTCGTTCAGCCTATCCCGAACGCTTATTCCAGCAGAGCTTCCGCTATGGCCCGCGCCCACAATATCGCCGACTACCGCAACTTCGGAATCATGGCCCACATCGATGCGGGCAAGACGACGACGACGGAGCGGATTCTCTATTACACCGGCAAGAGCCACAAGATCGGTGAAGTCCACGATGGCGCCGCCACCATGGACTGGATGGAGCAGGAGCAGGAACGCGGCATTACGATCACGTCGGCCGCGACGACCGCCATCTGGAACGGTCACCGCCTGAACATCATCGACACCCCCGGCCACGTGGACTTCACCATTGAAGTCGAACGCTCGCTGCGCGTGCTCGACGGCGCCGTCGCGGTGCTGGACGGCAACCAGGGCGTGGAGCCCCAGACGGAGACCGTCTGGCGCCAAGCCGACCGCTACAACGTTCCGCGCATCGTGTTCGTCAACAAGATGGACAAGATCGGCGCCGACTTCGAAATGTGCCTGAAGACCATCCGCGATCGCCTCGGCGTGAAGGCGGTCCCGATCCAGCTGCCGATCGGTTCGGAAGCCTCGCTGCGGGGCATCGTCGACCTGGTCCGCATGAAGGCCGTGGTCTGGGACAATGACGGCTTGGGCGCGACCTATCGCGACGAAGAAATTCCGGCCGACATGCAGGCGAAGGCTGACGAAGCCCGCCACTACCTGATCGAGAACGCCGTCGAACTCGATGACGAGGCGATGGAAGCCTATCTCGGCGGCGAAGAGCCCTCCATCGACGTCATCAAGAAGTGCCTGCGCAAGGCCGTTCTGACCGGCGCCTTCTACCCGATCCTCGCCGGCTCGGCCTTCAAGAACAAGGGCGTCCAGCCCCTGCTCGACGCCGTGGTCGACTATCTGCCCTCGCCGGTGGACATCCCCCCGACCCCGGGCATCGACTTCAAGACCGAAGAGCCGGTGGTTCGTCGCGCCTCCGATGATGAGCCGCTGTCGGTCCTGGCCTTCAAGATCATGGACGACCCCTTCGTGGGCTCGCTGACCTTCTGCCGCATCTATTCGGGCAAGCTCGAAACCGGCATGGGCCTGCTGAACTCCTCGCGCGACAAGAAGGAACGCGTCGGCCGTATGCTGCTGATGCACTCCAACAACCGCGAAGACATCAAGGAAGCCTTCGCCGGCGACATCGTCGCCCTGGCCGGCCTCAAGGACACCCGCACTGGGGACACCCTGTGCGATCCCCTGAAGTCGCCGGTCATCCTGGAAAAGATGGACTTCCCCGCGCCGGTCATCGAGATCGCCATCGAGCCGAAGTCCAAGGCTGACCAGGAAAAGCTGGGCGTCGCCCTGGCCAAGATGGTCGCAGAAGATCCGTCCTTCACCGTCTTCACCGACCAGGAGTCGGGCCAGACGGTCATGAAGGGCATGGGCGAGCTGCACCTCGACATCAAGGTCGACATCCTGAAGCGCACCTACAAGGTGGAGGCCAACATCGGCGCGCCGCAGGTGGCCTATCGCGAGAGCCTCGGCCGCAAGGCCGACATCGACTACACCCACAAGAAGCAGACCGGCGGTACGGGCCAGTTCGCCCGGGTGAAGATCATCTTCGAGCCGGGCGAGCCGGGTTCGGGTTTCATCTTCGAAAGCAGCATCGCTGGCGGCTCGATCCCGAAGGAATTCATTCCCGGTGTTCAGAAGGGGATCGAAACCTCCAAGGAAAACGGCCTGCTGGCCGGCTTCCCGCTGATCGACTTCAAGGCCACGCTGTATGACGGCAACTACCACGACGTTGACTCCTCAGTCCTGGCCTTCGAAATCGCCGCCCGCGCCGCCTTCCGCGAACTGCGCGAGAAGGGTTCGCCCAAGCTGCTCGAGCCGGTGATGAAGGTCGAAGTGGTGACGCCCGACGAATATATGGGCGACGTCATCGGCGACCTGAACAGCCGCCGTGGCCAGATCCAGGGCACGGAAACCCGCGGGAACGCCCAGGTGGTCACCGCCTTCGTGCCGCTGGCCAACATGTTCGGTTACATCAATACGCTGCGCTCGTTCTCCCAAGGACGCGCCAACTTCTCCATGACCTACGACCACTACGAAACGGTGCCGCAAGCCGTCGCCGACGAAGTGATCAAGAAGTACGCCTAACCCCAACCCTAGTTTAGAGGACGAGCCCGGATAGGGCTGGAGCTTGAAATGGCTAAAGAAAAGTTCGAACGCAATAAGCCGCACTGCAACATCGGCACGATTGGTCACGTTGACCATGGCAAGACGACGCTGACGGCTGCGATCACGATTACGCTGGCCAAGGCCGGTGGCGCGAAGGCGATGAACTACGCCGATATTGACGCGGCTCCGGAAGAGAAGGCGCGTGGGATCACGATCAACACCGCGCACGTGGAATATGAGACGGTCAACCGTCACTACGCCCACGTCGACTGCCCTGGCCACGCTGACTATGTGAAGAACATGATCACCGGCGCGGCGCAGATGGACGGCGCGATCCTGGTGGTTTCGGCCGCTGATGGTCCGATGCCGCAGACCCGCGAGCACATCCTGCTGGCCCGTCAGGTCGGCGTGCCGGCCCTGGTGGTCTATATGAACAAGGTCGACCTGGTGGACGACTCCGAGCTGCTGGAACTGGTGGAGATGGAGGTGCGCGAGCTCCTGTCGTCGTATCAGTTCCCGGGCGACGACATTCCGATCACCATGGGCTCGGCCAAGGTGGCCATCGACGGCGGCGATCCGAAGATCGGTGAAGAGTCGATCCTGGCGCTGATGAAGACGGTGGACGAATACATCCCGCAGCCGGAGCGTCCGGTGGATCTGCCGTTCCTGATGCCGGTGGAAGACGTCTTCTCGATCTCGGGCCGCGGCACGGTTGTGACCGGCCGGATCGAAAAGGGCATCGTGAAGGTTGGCGAGGAAGTCGAGATCGTCGGCATCCGTCCCGTCCAGAAGACCATCTGCACGGGCGTGGAAATGTTCCGCAAGCTGCTGGACCAAGGTCAAGCCGGCGACAACGTGGGCGTGCTGCTGCGCGGCACCAAGCGTGAAGACGTCGAGCGCGGCCAGGTTCTCTGCAAGCCGGGCTCGATCACCCCGCACACCAAGTTCGTGGCCGAGGCCTATATCCTGACCAAGGAAGAGGGCGGCCGTCACACTCCGTTCTTCACCAACTACCGTCCTCAGTTCTACTTCCGGACCACCGACGTGACCGGGATCATCAAGCTGAAGGAAGGCGTGGAAATGATCATGCCGGGCGACAACGCTGAGCTGGACGTGGAGCTGATCACCCCGATCGCCATGGACCAGGGCCTGCGCTTCGCCATCCGCGAAGGCGGCCGCACCGTCGGCGCCGGCGTCGTGGCCAAGATCGTCGAGTAGGTCATCTAAGACCCGTCATCCCGGCCAACGAAGGGCGTAAGCCCGAAGGCCGAGCCGGGAGACTTCGACCCAAAGATCAGGGCCGTCCGGGGAAACCCGGGCGGCCCTTCTCTTATGGCTCTTATCGCACCTGCCGCATGGAGGTGATGGCGAAGGCCATGCCGACCTGGTTGAGGTCTGAGACGCTCCTGTTGAAGGTCTGGCAGCGGCCGCCGAAGTTCTTGTCGGTGCAGACCTCCCAGTCGCCCCGCTCGATCTTCAGGCTGAGCGCGCGGTCGTTGTACTGCTTGGGCAGGTTGGTGATCTCGCTGGTGGCCCGGAAGCCGGCTCCGGCGAACCCGATCCCGTCAAACAGGGTGATGACGCCGCCGGTGGGCTTGGGGCGTTCGTAGCCGCCGCCGTAATTGCCGTAACCGCCGCCATTGTTCCCGTAGCCGCCGCCACCGTTGTAGCCTCCGCCACCGTTGTAGCCACCACCCTGGTAGCCGCCATTGCCATAGCCGCCGCCGTTGTAGCCGCCGCCTTGATAGCCGCCGCCGTTGCCGTAGCCGCCGCCGTTCCCGTAGCCGCCGCCCTGCCAGCCGCCATTGCGGCCACCCTTGAGGCAGGTCAGGTTGCCGTCCTGGTTGGTGATCTCGCTGCGGCAGTCCTCGAACTCGAGGCTGGTGTTGTTCCAACGGCCGCTGCGGTCACGGCACTCCGCGAGCAGGACCTGTTGCCCGGTCCCGACCACCCGGACCTTCTGGCAGCTCTGCCAGTAGGTCCCCGGCGGCGGGGCGTTGTACCCTTGCGCCTGGGCGCCACCCAGCGCCGCGATCCCTAAGGCCGCGGCGCCCATTCCGGCGGCTGAGCCTGCGATCCATGCCCCGATTTTCATTCTGCCCTCCGATGGCGAACCGTCCTTGCCGCCACCCTAGGGCGGCTATGACCTCCCGAAAAGTCCAAGGTGGAGCGTGGCGGCGGGCCGCCCTTGACTCACCGCACCGGCTCGGGCCGCTTGCGGCAAAGGAGAGAGGCCAATGATCCGGAGATTCTGGGCCGCGGCGGGGCTCGCCTTCGTCCTTGCGGCTGGCGGCGCTGAAGCCGCGCCCGACGTGGCGAAGATGACCGGCGGCCAGCTGACCGCCTTCGCCCGCGCCATGCCCAAGGGCGGCGAGCTGCACAACCACATCTCGGGCGCGATCTTCGCCGAGACGCTGCTGGCCTGGGCTGTCGAGGACGGGCTGTGCGTCAATGTGAAGACGCTCTCGGTGACACCGCCCTGCCAGCCAGGCGAGGACCTGAAGCCTGCCGCTGGGATCAAGACCGACGAGGTGCTGCGCGCGGCGATGATCGACAGCTTCTCCGTGCGCCACGCCGATTTCCTGGACCGCTCGGGGCACGACCAGTTCTTCAGCGCCTTCGGGCGGTTTGGCGCGGCCGGCGCGAAGCGTGACGGCGACATGCTGGCCAATGTGGTCGACAGCCTGGCGCGCCAGAACACCTTCTACCTGGAAGCCATGGTGACGCCGCAGGGCGTGGCCAGCCGGGTCAAGGGCGCCCAGGTCGGCTGGAAGGGCGGGGACCTGGCCGCCCAGAAGGCCGCCAACACCGCCGCGGGGCTCGACGCCCTGGTTGCGGCGGCCATCGCCGAGACCGACGCCATGGAGGCGCGGGCGCGGGCCCTGATGAAGTGCGGCACGCCAGAGGCCCTGCCGGGCTGTCAGGTGACGGTCCGCTACCTGGTGCAGACCAGCCGGGTCACGCCGCCAGAGCAGACCTTCGCCCAGCTGCAGATGGGGGTCGCCCTGATCGCCGCCGACAAGCGCTGGGTTGGCCTGCAGATGGTGGCGCCCGAGGACCATCCGCTGTCGATCGCCAACTACAGTCTGCACATGAAGATGGTGGCCTACCTCACCGACCACGGCCGCACCGCCAAGGCCGCCCTGCACGCAGGCGAACTCTCCATGGCCTATGCGGCGCCCGAGGCGCTGCGAGACCACATCGCGCAGGCGGTGCGGGTGGCCGGCGCCCGGCGCATCGGCCACGGGGTCGACCTGCCGCTGGAGACCGGCGCCGAGGGCCTGGCCGCCGAGATGGCCGCCAAGGGGATCCTGGTGGAGGTGAACCTCTCCTCCAACGACGCCATCCTGGGGGTGTCGGGCAAGGCCCACCCCTATGCCTGGCTGCGCCAGCGCGGCGTGCCGGTCAGCCTGTCCACCGACGATGCGGGCATCCTGCGCATCGACCTCTCCCATGAATATGCGCGCGCCGCCGACGAAGGCGCGACCTACGCCGACCTGAAGGCTTCGGCCCGCAACGCCATCGCCTTTTCGTTCCTGGCGGGGGAGGGGCTGTGGGATGACCCCGGAGCCTATCGCCGTCCGGCCAAGGCCTGCGCCGGCCAGGTCGGCAAGGCCGAGCCCAAGCCCGGCGCCTGCGCCGACCTGATCGCCGCCAGCGACAAGGCCCGCGAGCAATGGCGCCACGAGCGGTTGGTGGCGGCCTTCGAGGCGGGGGCCAGATGACCAGCCTGTCATGACCTCGAATTAAGCTGATCCCACGGGCGGTGGCGTCTAGGTTCCCCCCAAGATTGCTCAACAAGAGGAAGAGATCGCCATGCGTCTTCTGACCGTTCTGACCGCCGTGTCCGCCCTGGCCCTGATCGCCGGCGCCGCCAACGCCGCCACCGTCGAGGTGAAGGACGCCGTGGCCCGGGTGGTGGTGATCCCCGAGAACCGCCAGGACATCAAGGTGGAGTTTCTGACCACCAATCCCAGCCTGCCGCTGCAGGTCCGCAGCCTGGCCGGCAAGACCATCATCGACGGCAATCTCGATCGGAAGATCAAGAGCTGCCACAGCGAGGGCGACAAGGCCCGGGTCTATGTCAGCGGCGTGGGCGACGTGGCCTATGAGGACATGCCCCAGGTGGTGATCCGCACGCCGAAGGACGCCAAGGTCGAGGCGGGTGGGGCGGTGTTCGGCTCGGTGGGCAAGACCGCCAGCCTGGAGCTCTCCAACGCCGGCTGCGGCGATTGGACGGTCGGCAATGTGGCTGGAAAGATGAGCATCAACGTCGCGGGCTCGGGCGACACCAACGCCGGCGCCTCGGGCGAGGCGGTGCTGCGGGTGGCCGGCTCCGGCGACGTGCAGACGCAAGGCGTGAACGGCGGCCTGGAGATCTCCGTGGCCGGCTCGGGCGACGTGAGCGTCGCCTCGATCTCCGGCCCGCTGACGGTAAAGATCGCCGGCTCCGGCGACGTCAGCATCAAGGGCGGCAAGGCCAGCGAGGTGAACGCCTCTGTCGCCGGTTCTGGCAATGTCGATTTCGGCGGCGTAGCCGGCAGCCTGAAGGCCAAGATCGCCGGCTCGGGCGATGTGCACGTAAAATCCGTTACCGGCGAGATTTCCAAGGCCATCGTCGGCTCGGGCAATGTCAGCGTCGGCTAGTTCGGGCGCCACATGACGTTGTTCCGGGGATGTTGGGATTTACAGATGTAAACTTCTGTGGCCAGATCGGGCCATGAAGTTCCTGCTCAGTCTCGCCATCGCCCTTTCCTCGCCGACCCTGGCCGCCGCACGGCCGGTCCTGACCCTCGACGCACCTGCGGCGAGGGTCATTGTCATCCCGGAGGCGCGGCAGGATATGGCCCTGGTGGCCGATTCTCGCCTGGCCATCCATCCTATGGCCGGCGACAGCGCCCGGGTCACCGGCGCCAGCTCCTGGCTGGAGCAGAATCTTCCCCGGCTGTTCGGCTATTCGTGCAACGCCACGGGGCTCAGCCGCTGGGGCCAGACCATCCCTCTCAGGGATCTTCCTATCCTGACGGTGCGCGTGCCCCTGGACGCCGAGATCGTGTCCAAAGGCGCCATCTATGGCCAGGTCGGGGCGGGTAGGGGCTTGAAACTCTCGGCCTCCGGCTGCGGGACCTGGCGGCTGGGGCCGCTCTCCGAATCCCTGACGGTGACCCAGGCGGGGCCGGGCCAGGTGATCGCCAGCCACGTGGACGGCAAACTGACCGCCACGGTGGACGGGGACGGGACCATCGTGGTGGAGGAGGGGGTGGCCTCCACCGCCACCCTGGTGATGAAGGGCAAGGGCCGCATCGACGACCGCGGGACGGTGGGAACGCTCAGCGCCCAGATGAAGGGATCGGGCCTGATCACGATCCGCCTGGTGGCCGGACAGGCCAAGGTCGCCTATGACGGGGACGGCGATGTCCGGTGGGGCCGACCCAAGGGCAAGAAGTTCTGCGCGGGCCTGGCCTGCTACTGAGCGGGTCTCCAAAACTTCCTGAACCGGGGCGGTTGCTGGCCTTGACGAGGCCGAGTCGCACACGTATAGACGCGCCTCCTGTTGGATCGGCTGTGCGCTTCGAAGTGATTTGAAGCGCAGACGCGGTTCGCGGAACGACCCAGTGGTCTGAGAAATCAGGGAGCTGGGCGGGGCCCTCGCGGAACTCTTTCGCGCGGGCCTATGTCGTTTTTAGCGGACTTACGCGTACGAGCGTCTCTCTTGAGGGGCGTTTGGGTTGGTCTTTGAAATGGTCAAAGTCACGCGGACGGACGTCGTCTGTAGGGGAAATTGAAGAGCGATATGGATCGTCAGAACATCCGCATCCGGCTCAAGGCCTTCGATCACCGCGTGCTGGATCATTCCACGCGCGAGATCGTAAATACGGCTAAGCGCACCGGCGCGACCGTGCGGGGGCCTATCCCCCTGCCGACGCACATCGAAAAATTCACCGTCAACCGTTCGCCGCACATCGACAAGAAGTCGCGCGAGCAGTTCGAAATCCGCACGCATAAGCGCGTGCTCGATATCGTCGACCCCACCCCGCAGACCGTGGACGCGCTCATGAAGCTCGACCTGTCCGCCGGCGTGGACGTCGAGATCAAGCTCTAGAGGGGATCGGTCGATGCGTACCGGCGTGATCGCCAAGAAACTGGGCATGGCGCGCTTCTTCGATGAAGCGGGAACCCATGTGCCGGTGACCGTCCTCAGCCTCGAAGGCTGCCAGGTCACCGCTCATCGGACCCAGGATAAAGACGGCTATGTCGCCCTCCAGCTCGGAGCCGGCGCCAAGAAGGCCAAGAACACCTCCAAGGCCATGCGTGGTCACTTCGCCAAGGGTGAAGTCGAGCCCAAGCATGAACTGGCCGAGTTCCGCGTCACCGAGGACAACCTCATCGACGTGGGCGCGGAGTTCACCGCCGACCACTTCGTCCCCGGCCAAAAGGTCGACGTGACGGCCAAGACGGTCGGTAAGGGCTTCCAGGGCGCCATGAAGCGCTGGAACTTCGGCGGCATGCGCGCCACCCACGGGGTGTCGGTGTCTCACCGGGCCCACGGCTCCACCGGTCAACGTCAGGACCCGGGCAAGACCTTCAAGGGCAAGAAGATGGCTGGCCACCTTGGTCAGGAAACCGTCACTACCCTGAACGTCTCGGTCTGGCGCATCGACGTCGAACGCGGCCTGATCCTGATCAAGGGCGCGGTCCCCGGCACCGAGGGCACCTACGTAAAGATCCGCGACGCCATCAAGTCGGCCCGTCCGGCCGAAGCCCCGGTTCCCGGCGGCTTCCGCAAGGCTGGCCAGGTCGCTCCCGCCGCTGACGCGGCGCCGGTGGACGAGGCTCCGGCCGAAGCCCCCGCAGCCGAGGGCGCAGAATAATGAAACTCGACGTCATCAAACTTGACGGCGCCAAGGGCGGTTCGATCGAACTGTCCGACGCGGTGTTCGGCATCGACGAGATCCGTGGGGACATCCTCCAGCGCATGGTCACTTGGCAGCTCGCCAAGCGCCGCGCCGGCACCCACAAGATCCAGGTCCGCAACGAGGTCTCTCGTACGGGCAAGAAGATGTACAAGCAGAAGGGCTCCGGCGGCGCTCGTCACGGCTCGCGCCGTGCCGCTCAGTTCGTCGGCGGCGCCAAGGCCCACGGTCCCGTGGTCCGCAGCCACGCCTTCGACCTGCCCAAGAAGTTCCGCGCCCTGGCCCTGCGCCACGCGCTGTCGTCCAAGGTGAAGACCGGCTCGCTGGTCGTCCTGGACGCCGCGGTGCTGACCGATCCGAAGACCGCCGCGCTTCGCGCCCAGTTCGACACCATGGGCCTGAAGAACGCGCTGATCATCGCCGGCGCCGAAGTGGACAACAACTTCGCCCTGGCCGCCCGCAACATTCCCAACGTGGATGTGCTGCCGAACGCCGGTCTGAATGTCTACGACGTGCTGCGTCGCCATACGCTGGTCCTGACCAAGGATGCGGTGGATGCGATCAACGCTCGCTTCGCCGAGAAGGAGGCCGCGTGATGGCTAATCCCGTCGCCCGCCACTACGACGCGATCCTGTCGCCCGTGATCACCGAAAAGGCCACCCTGCTCTCCGAGCAGAACAAAGTTGTCTTCCGCGTGGCCATGGACACGACCAAGGACGAAATCGCCGCCGCCGTCGAAGCGCTGTTCAAAGTCACGGTCACCAAGGTCAACACCTTGGTGGTCAAGGGCAAGACCAAGCGCTTCCGGGGCCGTCCGGGCCGTCGCTCGGACGTCAAGAAAGCTGTCGTGACCCTGGCCGAAGGCCAGTCCATCGACATCACCACGGGGCTCTAAGCAGATGGCTCTGAAGCATTACAATCCGACTTCGCCGGGCCGTCGTAGCCTGGTGCTGGTCGACCGTTCCGAGCTCCATAAGGGCGGGCCGGTCAAGTCCCTGGTTCAGGGTTTGACCAAGTCCGGCGGTCGTGGCGGCGGTGGCCGGATCGCGGTCCGCTTCCGTGGCGGCGGCGCCAAGCGCCTGTACCGGATGGTCGATTTCAAGCGCCGGAAGTGGGACATGCCCGCGACCGTCGAGCGCCTGGAATACGACCCCAACCGCACCGCCTGGATCGCGCTGATCAAGTACGAAGACGGCGAGCTCGCCTATATCCTGGCTCCGCAGCGCCTCAAGGTCGGCGATCAGGTGATCGCCGCTGAAAAGGCCGACGTGAAGCCGGGCAACGCCATGCCCCTTCGCGGCATGCCGATCGGCACGATCATCCACAACATCGAGCTGAAGCCCCTCAAGGGCGGCCAGGTCGCCCGGTCCGCCGGCGCCTACGCCCAGCTGGTCGGCCGCGACGCCGGCTACGCCCAGATCCGTCTGGGTTCGGGCGAGCTTCGGATGGTCCAGGACACCTGCATGGCCACGGTCGGCGCGGTGTCCAACCAGGACCATATGAACCAGGTCCTGGGTAAGGCCGGCCGCACGCGTCACATGGGCTTCCGCCCGCACGTCCGCGGCGTCGTCATGAACCCGGTCGATCACCCCCACGGCGGCGGCGAAGGCCGCACCTCGGGCGGTCGTCACCCGGTCACCCCGTGGGGTAAGCCGACCAAGGGCTCGAAGACCCGCACCAACAAGACGACGGATAAGTACATCATCCGTTCGCGCCACGCTCGGAAGGCTCGTTAATCCATGACCCGTTCCGTCTGGAAAGGTCCGTTTGTCGACGGATACCTGATCAAGAAGGCCGAAACCGCTCAGGGTTCGGGCCGCAAGGACGTGATCAAGACCTGGTCGCGCCGCTCCACCATCATGCCGCAGTTCGTCGGTCTGACGTTCGGCGTGCACAACGGCCAGAAGCACGTTCCCGTGCTGATCAGCGAAGACATGGTTGGCATGAAGCTCGGTGAGTTCGCGCCTACCCGGTACTTCCCCGGCCACGCCGCCGATAAGAAGGCGAAGAGGAAGTAGCATGTCCAAGCAAGCGAAACCCCGCCGCCTCGAAGGCATCGAAGCGATGGCCAAGGTCCGCACCCTGCGCACCTCGGCCCAGAAGCTGAACCTGGTCGCTCAGTCGATCCGCGGCCTTAAGGTGCAGCGGGCCCTGAACGAACTCGAGTTCAGCCCCAAGCGCATCGCTCAGGATGTCCGCAAGGCGCTCGCCTCGGCCATCTCGAACGCCGAGAACAACCACAACCTCGACATCGACTCCTTGATCGTCGCCGAGGCCTTCGTGGGCAAGAACCTGGTCATGAAGCGTTTCGCCGCCCGCGCTCGCGGTCGTGCGTCGCGCATTGAGAAGCCGTTCAGCGAGATCACCATCGTGGTCCGCGAACTGGGTGAGGCTGCCTGATGGGTCAGAAAGTAAATCCGGTCGGGCTTCGCCTCGGCATCAACCGTACCTGGGACAGCCGTTGGTTCGCCGACGGTCCGGAATACGGCAAGCTGCTGCACGAAGACATCAAGGTCCGTAAGATGCTGAAGAAGCGTCTCTATCAGGCCGGCGTCTCGCGCATCATCATCGAGCGTCCCCACAAGAAGTGCCGCATCACCATCTATGCCGCGCGCCCTGGCGTGATCATCGGCAAGAAGGGTGCGGACATCGACAAGCTCCGCAAGGACGTCAACACGATCACCGACGGCGAGGTTCACCTGAACATCGTTGAGATCCGCAAGCCCGAAACCGACGCGCAACTGGTGGCCGAGAACATCGCCCAGCAGCTGGAACGCCGGATCGCCTTCCGCCGCGCCATGAAGCGTTCGCTGCAAAGCGCGCTGCGTTTGGGCGCCAAGGGGATGCGCGTTGAAGTGGCCGGCCGCCTCGGCGGCGCGGAAATCGCGCGGACGGAAAGCTATCACGAAGGCCGCGTGCCGCGTCACACCCTGCGCGCGGACATCGACTACGGCGTCACCGAAGCCAAGACCACCTACGGCATCATCGGCGTGAAGGTCTGGGTCTTCAAAGGTGAAGTCCTTGATCACGACCCGATGGCCCTGGACAAGCGCCTGGCCACTGAATCCGGCCCGGCCGGCGAAGGTGGCGGACGTGACCGTTCGGGCGACCGTCCGGACCGTGGCCCGCGCCGTGACCGTCGCGACCAGGCCGGAGCGTAGGATTAAGAGCTATGCTGTCACCGAAGAAAACCAAGTACCGCAAGCAGTTCAAGGGCAAGATCCACGGGAACTCGAAGGGCGGCTTCACGCTGAACTTCGGCTCCTACGGTCTGAAGACCATTGAGCCCGAGCGGATCACCGCCCGTCAGATCGAAGCGGCCCGCCGCGCGATCACCCGTCAGATGAAGCGTCAGGGCCGGGTCTGGATCCGGATCTTCCCGGACGTTCCCGTCACCGACAAGCCCGCCGAAGTTCGGATGGGTAAGGGTAAGGGCGCCGTTGAATACTGGGCCGCGCGCGTCGCGCCGGGCCGGATCATGTTTGAAATCGACGGCGTGCCCGACGATGTGGCCCGTGAAGCCCTGCGCCTCGGCGCGGCCAAGCTTCCCGTGAAGACCCGCATCGTCACGCGCATCGAAATCCCCGTGGCGGAGGCCGCGTGATGAAGATTGATGACGTCCGGGGCATGACGCCCGACCAGCTCGCTGAGTCCCTGCTGAACCTGAAGAAGGAGCAGTTTAATCTGCGCTTCCAGGCCGCCACGGGTCAGGTCGAGAAGACCCACCGCTCGAACGAAGTCCGCAAGGACATCGCGCGGATCAAGACCATCCTGCGCGCCAAGCAGGCTGCGGCTTAAGGAGAACGACACATGCCCAAGCGAATTCTCGAAGGCGTCGTCGTCTCCGACAAGGGTGACAAGACGCTCGTGGTGAAGGTCGAACGGACCTTCCTGCATCCGGTGCTGAAGAAGACCGTCCGTCGGTCCAAGAAGTACCACGCCCATGACGAGGCCAACGTCTACAAGGCCGGCGAAATCGTCCGCATCATCGAATGCGCGCCGAAATCGAAAACCAAGACCTGGGAAGCGCTGCCTAAGGCCGCCGCTGTCCAGGGCTCGTAAGGAAAGTCTGATCCCATGATCCAGATGCAGACTAACCTCGAAGTCGCCGACAATTCCGGCGCGCGTCGTGTGATGTGCATCAAGGTGCTCGGCGGCGCTGGCCGTCGTTACGCCGGCGTGGGCGACAAGATCGTCGTCTCCGTCAAGGAAGCCATTCCGCGCGGCCGGGTGAAGAAGGGCGACGTCCTTCAAGCCATCGTCGTGCGCACGTCCTCGGCCATCAAGCGCAAGGACGGCTCGGTGATCCGGTTCGACAAGAACGCCGCCGTGATCGTGAACAAGCAAAGCGAGCCGATCGGCACGCGGATCTTCGGCCCGGTTCCCCGTGAACTGCGCGCCAAGAACCACATGAAGATCATCTCCCTCGCGCCTGAGGTGCTGTAATGGCCGCGAAGATCAAGAAGGGGGATCGCGTCGTGATCCTCGCCGGCAAGGACAAGGGCCGCCAAGGCGCCGTCCTGAAGGTCATGCCCAAGGAAGAGCGCGTCGTCGTGGAAGGCCTGAACCTGGTTCAGCGTCACACCCGTCCGACCCAGGCCGATCCCCAGGGCGGTATCAAGAGCAAGGAAGCCGCGCTGCACGTCTCGAACGTCGCCATCGTGGACTCCAAGGGCAAGCCGACCCGCGTCGGTTTCCGTGTCGATGGCGACAAGAAGGTCCGCGTCGCCAAGACGACCGGTGAGGTGATCAATGGCTGAGCAAGCTTATGAGCCGCGGCTGAAGTCCGATTATCGCCAGCGCATCCGCGCCGCGATGAAGGAACAGTTCGGCTATACCAACGAGATGCAGATCCCCAAGCTGGACAAGATCGTCCTGAACATGGGTATCGGCGAGGCCGTGGCCGACTCCAAGAAGGTCAACTCGGCCATCGCGGACCTGGCGGCGATCGCCGGCCAGAAGCCGCTGCCGACCAAGGCCCGTAACTCCATCGCCGGCTTCAAGCTGCGCGAAGGCATGGTTGTCGGCGCGAAGGTCACCCTTCGTGCGGACCGCATGTACGAGTTCCTGGACCGTCTGATCACCATCGCTCTGCCGCGGGTGAAGGACTTCCGGGGCCTGAAGCCGACCTCGTTCGACGGTCGTGGCAACTACGCCATGGGTCTGAAGGAACACATCGTGTTCCCGGAGATCAACTACGACCAGATCGACCAAATGTGGGGCATGGACATCATCGTCGCCACGACAGCGAAGACCGACGACGAAGCGCGCGCGCTTCTCAAGGAATTCCAATTCCCGTTCGTTCAAGCGTAACCGGCGGGAAGGAAAGAACAGATGGCTAAGAAAAGCGCCGTAAACCGTAACGAGATGGTCAAGAAGCTGGTGAAGCAATTCGCCGGCAAGCGCGACGCGCTCAAGGCGGTCGCCAACAATGAGAGCCTGCCCCTCGAAGAACGCTTCGAAGCTCGCCTCAAGCTTGCCGAGCTGCCGCGTAACTCGTCCAAGACCCGCATCCGTAACCGGTGCGAGATCACGGGGCGTCCGCGGGCCTATTACCGCAAGCTGCGTATGAGCCGGATCGCCCTGCGCGATCTGGGATCGAATGGCCAGATTCCTGGCCTCGTGAAGTCGAGCTGGTGAGGAGGGTCTCATGGTGAACGACCCCGTTGGCGATATGATCGCCCGCATCAAGAACGCCGCGACCCGCGGCCGTTCGAAAGTCATGGTCCCGGCCTCGAAGATGCGCGCGCGCGTCCTCGATGTGCTGGCCGACGAAGGCTACATCCGCGGCTACCACCTGGTTCAGGCGCCCGGCGCCTTCCCGGAATTCGAAATCGAGCTGAAGTACTTCGACGGCCAGCCGGTCATCGTGGAAATCCGCCGCGTTTCGAAGCCTGGCCGTCGCGTCTATTCGTCGATCTCGGATCTGAAGCCCGTGAAGAACGGTCTTGGGATCTCGATCCTGTCGACGCCCAAGGGCGTCATGTCCGACACGGCCGCGCGTGACGCGAACGTGGGCGGCGAAGTCCTCTGCAGGGTCTACTAGAATGTCCCGTATCGGAAAGAAGGCGGTCGCCGTCCCCTCTGGGGTGACGGTCACCATCTCCGGTCAGACGGTTGAGGTGAAGGGGCCCAAGGGCCAACTCTCCTGGACCCTGCCGGAAGAGATCGTGGTCAAGCAGGAGGGCGCTGAGCTGCTCCTGACCAAGGCCGTCGAGAGCACCAGGGCGCAAGCCATGTGGGGCCTCTCGCGCACTCTGGTTGGCAACATGGTCGAAGGTGTCACCACCGGCTTCGAGAAGACTCTCGAACTGGTGGGCGTTGGTTACCGCGCCGCGATGAAGGGCGACGCCCTTTCGATGCAGCTCGGCTTCAGCCATGACGTGGATGTGCCGCCGCCGGCCGGGATCACCTTCGTGGTGCCCAAGCAAACCGAAATCAAGATCAGCGGCATCGACAAGCAGGTCGTTGGCGAGATCGCCTCGCAGATCCGTGGGCTTCGGCCCCCCGAGCCCTACAAGGGCAAGGGCGTCCGCTATGCGGGCGAAGTGGTCCGTCGCAAGGAAGGCAAGAAGAAGTAGGTCATGGCTCTTACTCCTCGTGACACCGCCAAGCGCCGCGCCGAGCGCACGCGCATCCGCCTGCGTTCGCTGGCCAACGGCCGTCCGCGCCTGTCGGTCTTTCGTTCGTCCAAGCAAATCTACGCCCAGATCATCGATGATGCTCGCGGCGTGACTCTGGCCGCCGCGTCCTCGCTGGAAGGCGAAGACAAGACGGCCAAGGGCTCGGACAAGGACGCCGCCGCCCGCGTCGGCGCCCTGGTCGCCCAGCGCGCCATTGAAAAGGGCGTCAAGGACGTCGTCTTCGATCGCGGCGGCTACATTTACCACGGCCGGGTCAAGGCCCTCGCCGACGCCGCGCGCGAAGCCGGCCTGAACTTCTAGGGGTACGCAGATGGCTCGTGGAAACTCACAAGGCGGCGGCGACGGTAACCGTCGCGACCGCAACCGCGGCAACCCCGCTGAAGAACGCGCCGATTCCGACATCGTCGAGAAGCTGGTGCACATCAACCGCGTCGCCGCGACCGTGAAGGGTGGACGTCGTTTCTCGTTCGCCGCCCTGATGATCGTCGGCGACCAGAAGGGCCGCGTCGGCTTCGGTCACGGTAAGGCCCGTGAAGTGCCGGAAGCGATCCGCAAGGCGACCGAAGAAGCCAAGAAGACGATGATCCGCGTGCCGCTCCGCGAGAGCCGCACCCTGCACCACGACGGCAATGGCCGTTGGGGCGCTGGCAAGGTCATGGTCCGCTCGGCCCCTCCGGGCACCGGCGTCATCGCCGGCGGTCCGATGCGCGCCGTCCTCGAAACCCTGGGCGTCCAGGACGTGGTCGGCAAGTCGGTCGGCTCGTCCAACCCCTACAACATGGTGCGCGCGACCTTCGAGGCGCTGAAGGCTCAGTCTTCGCCCCGCCAGGTCGCCGCCAAGCGCGGCAAGAAGGTCGCTGACGTGATCGGCCGCCGCGCCGACGGCGCCAGCGCCGCCGGCGACGGAGAATAAGAACCATGGCTACTGTCACTGTTCGTCAGACCGGCAGCCCGCTCCGCCGCACCAAGGACCAGCGCGCCACCCTAGTGGGCCTGGGCCTCAACAAGATGGGCCGTGTCTCCACCCTGGAAGACACGCCGTCGGTGCGCGGGATGATCGCCAAGGTCGCCCACATGCTTGAAGTGGTCGAGACCAAGGCCTAAGACGGTCTGCACAAGACTTCGAAGGGCGGCGCTTGCGCCGCCCTTCTGATATTCAAAATCAGCCGAGTCAGGCGTGAGCCTGGCGATTGATCTCCAAGGAGAGGCGTCAAATGACTAAGCTCAATGAACTGAAGCCGCGCGAAGGCTCCACCAAGAACCGCATGCGCGTTGGCCGCGGTGAAGGTTCCGGCAAGGGCAAGACCGGCGGCCGCGGCGTGAAGGGTCAAAAGGCCCGTTCCGGTGTCGCCATCGCCGGCTTCGAAGGCGGCCAGATGCCGCTGCACATGCGCATGCCCAAGCGCGGGTTCAACAATCCCAACGCGCTCAAGTTCGCCGAAGTGAACTTCTGGCGTCTCGAGCAGGCGATCGCCGCCGGCAAGCTCGACGCCGGCAAGCCCATCGACGCGGCCGTGCTGATCGCCTCGGGCATCGTGCGCCGTGAACTCGACGGCGTCCGCCTGCTGGGCAAGGGCGCCCTGACCTCCAAGCTCGACATCACCGTCCATTCGGCGTCCGCCGCGGCCAAGGCCGCGGTCGAAAAGGCCGGCGGCAAGATCACGACGACGGCCCCGGCCGCCGCCGAATCGGCCGAAGCCTAAAGCTCGCGAGCCCTTTCCCCTCAGCTTGCCTGAGGGGATACAAAGGGCTCGATTTGGTGTGAGAGCGTGACGGGCGCCTGAACCGGCATCCACTTCAGGCTGTCACGCTCTGGGTCCGTCCCTCCCCAAGCAGGGGAGGGGTCGGCCACGCCAGATGACACCGCCGGTCGGACGCCCTATGTACGACCGGTCTTAAAGCTTCGGGGTACCCTATGGCTTCGGCCGCCGAACAGCTCGCCGCCAATATGAACTTCGGCGCCTTCGCGAAGGCGACCGAGCTTCACAAGCGTATCACCTTCACCATCATGGCGATGGTGGTCTACCGGCTCGGGACCTACATCCCGATCCCCGGCATCGACATCGCCGCCTTCGCCAACGCCTTCGAGGGGCAGTCGCAGGGCATCCTGGGCATGTTCAACATGTTCTCGGGCGGCGCCGTGCAGCGGATGGCGATCTTCGCCCTGAACGTCGGCCCCTACATCTCGGCCTCGATCATCGTGCAGCTGCTGGGGACGGTCTATCCGCCTTGGGAAAAGCTGCGCAAGGAAGGCGGGGAGGCGGGCCGCAAGACCCTCAACCAGTACACCCGCTACCTGACGGTCGTTCTCGCCCTTCTCCAGTCCTTCGGGATCGCGATCGGGCTGCAGAACAGCCAGGGCCTGGTGAACAATCCGGGCGTCTTCTTCCTGCTCTCGACGGTCGTGACGCTCACCGGCGGCACGCTGTTCCTGATGTGGCTGGGTGAGCAGATCACCAGCCGCGGGGTGGGCAACGGCGTCTCGCTGATCATCTTCGCCGGTATCGTCGCGGTGCTGCCGCGCGGCATCTTCCAGATGTTCTCCATGACCCGCACCGGCGCCTTGCCCGCCGCGGCCCTGTTCCTGATCACCGCGCTCGCCATCGCCGTGGTGCTGGTCATCGTCTTCATGGAGCGGTCCCAGCGCCGGCTCCTGGTGCAGTATCCCAAGCGTCAGCAGGGCAACCGCATGTTTGGCGGCGACACCTCGTTCCTGCCGCTGAAGATCAACACCGCCGGCGTGATCCCGCCGATCTTCGCCTCGTCCCTGCTGCTGCTGCCGGCCACGGCCATGAGCTTCCTGGCCAATGCCGACCTGCCCAGCTACCTGCAATGGATGCCCACCGTCGTGGGCCAGCTCCAGCACGGCCGTCCGGCCTTCATGGTGCTGTACGGCGTCCTGATCGTCTTCTTCTGCTTCTTCTACACCTCGGTCGTCTTCAATCCGGAGGACACCGCCGAGAACCTGCGCAAGTACGGCGGCTTCCTGCCCGGCATCCGGCCCGGCAAGCGCACGGCGGAGTATCTGGACTTTGTCCTGACCCGCCTGACCGTCGTCGGCGCGGCCTATATCACCCTCGTCTGCCTGCTGCCGGAGGCGCTGATCGCCTTCTACAACGCGCCCTTCTATCTGGGCGGCACCTCGATCCTCATCGTGGTGAGCGTGACGATGGACACTGTGACCCAGATCCAGTCGCATCTTCTGGCCCACCAATATGAGGGCCTCATCAAGAAGTCGAAGCTGCGAGGCGGACGCGGACGCTAAAGTCTGCGCCACCGAATTTGACGCAGGTCATGGGGATGGCCTGCGGGGAGGGGACATTTAAGTCATGAATTTGATTCTGTTCGGACCGCCGGCCGCCGGCAAGGGCACCCAGGCCAAACGCCTGGTGGACGGCCGCAACATGGTCCAGCTTTCCACCGGCGACATGCTGCGCGCCGCCATCGCCTCAGGTTCCGAGCTCGGCAAGACGGTGGCGGGCGTCATGGAGCGCGGTGAACTCGTCACCGACGAGATCGTCATCGCCCTGATCGAGGAACGGCTGCCCGAGACCGAGGCCGCTGGCGGCGCGATCTTCGACGGCTTCCCGCGGACGCTGGCCCAGGCCAAGGCGCTGGACGAGATGCTGGCCAAGCGCGGCAAGCAGATCGACCTGGTGATTCGCCTGAAGGTGGACGACGCGGCGCTTACGCAGCGCATCGCGGGCCGGTTCGCCGAGTCCGGCCGACCGGACGACAACCCGGAAAGCTTCAAGGTCCGACTGGCCGCCTATAACGACAACACCGCGCCGCTGCTGCCCTATTACGAGGGCCAGAAGAAGCTGGTGCAGGTGGACGGCATGGGGGCCATCGACGCGGTCGCCGGGGCCATCGACAAGGCCTTCGACGCGCCTCGGTAGGGGTGAGCGTCTCCTTCTCCCGCTGCGGGAGAAGGTGGCCCTGCGGAGCAGGGTCGGTCGTCCATCCATACAATCATCGTCATCCCCGGGCTTGTCCCGGGGGCCCATGATCACCGCCTGGCCATAGGTCGCTCGGCGGCGCCCAGGGTGCTTGCTGCGCCTCGGTGATCATGGGTGGCCGGGACCAGCCCGGCCATAACGATCACGGATGTGGGTTCGCTCGCTCATCTGACAGGCTACCTTCTCCGCAAAGGGGACGGTTGCTGCGTGAATCTCCCCGAATCTCCGGCAGAATCGATTCGAAACGCGCCCCTGGCCATCTGATCGCCGCCGGGCGACTTGTTTTCGACCCGAAAATCGCGTGATGATCGCGCCATTCCCCCATATGGGCCTTGGGGGAGGGCTTGGCTGGCGAACAAGACCCGAAAGAAGGCCATTTTCCCGCGCTTCCGGCATTGACGGAAACGCAACGATCCCTATAACGGGCCGCTTCCGCGAAACGCGCGAGGGACGTGCCGTATCCCATATTGGGTCGGGGCGTTGTTCGCGCTGCTCTGCGTGACCAGGAGAATACCCCAAGTGGCCCGCATCGCCGGCGTAAACATCCCGACTAACAAGCGCGTCGTTATCGCGCTTCAGTACATCCACGGCATCGGCCAGGCGAAAGCCGCCGAGATCGTCCAGAAGGTTGGCATCGAAGACGCTCGTCGCGTCAACCAGCTGACGGACGCCGAGGTGCTGCAGATCCGTGAAGCCATCGACCGTGATTACACGGTGGAAGGCGACCTGCGTCGCGAGACGGCGGTCAACATCAAGCGTCTGATGGACCTGGCCTGCTATCGCGGCCTGCGTCACCGTAAGGGCCTGCCGGTCCGCGGCCAGCGCACCCACACGAACGCTCGGACCCGCAAGGGCCCGGCCAAGCCGATCGCCGGCAAGAAGAAGTAAGAAAGCTAGTCGATGGCCAAGGAACCGGCGCGCGTCAAACGTCGCGAACGTAAGAACATCACCTCGGGCGTGGCGCACGTGAACGCCTCGTTCAACAACACCATGATCACCATCACCGACGCCCAGGGGAACACCATCTCCTGGTCCTCCGCCGGCACGATGGGGTTCAAGGGGTCCCGGAAGTCCACTCCCTATGCGGCCCAGATG
Source organism: Phenylobacterium glaciei (assembly GCF_016772415.1). NCBI lineage: Bacteria > Pseudomonadati > Pseudomonadota > Alphaproteobacteria > Caulobacterales > Caulobacteraceae > Phenylobacterium > Phenylobacterium glaciei. The sequence continues at coordinate 2,566,735 of NZ_JAGSGD010000001.1, read as the reverse complement.
GCCGCCGAGGACGCGGGCAAGAAGGCCGCCGAACACGGTGTGAAGACCCTTGAAGTGAACGTTTCCGGTCCGGGCTCCGGCCGGGAATCGGCGCTTCGCGCTTTGCAGTCGGTGGGTATGACCATCACGACCATCCGCGACGTGACCCCGATTCCGCATAACGGTTGCCGGCCGCCCAAGCGTCGGCGCGTCTGAGTACCGAAGTACTGCTATCCCCCTTCGCCGGACCGCGTAAGCCGCGTCCGGCGATCCTGCGTTCGAGGGACACCTATCCGTGATCGAAAGAAACTGGAACGAGCTCATCCGTCCCGAGAAGCCGCTGATCGAGACCGGCGCCGACGCGAACCGCAAGGCGCGTCTGGTGGCCGAACCTCTCGAACGCGGCTTTGGCGTGACCCTGGGCAACAGCCTGCGCCGCGTTCTTCTATCCTCGCTACAAGGCGCCGCTGTGACGGCCGTGCAGATCGACGGCGTCGTGCATGAATTCTCCTCGCTGGAAGGCGTGCGGGAAGACGTGGTCGACATCGTGCTGAACATCAAGCAACTGGCCCTGCGCATGCACGCCGAGGGCCCCAAGCGCATGACCCTGCGCGCCACCGGCCCCGGCACGGTGACCGCCGGCCAGATCGACGCCGGCTCGGACATCGAGATCCTGAACCCCGACCACATCCTGTGCACCCTGGACGACGGCGCCCAGGTGCGGATGGAGTTCACCGTTCAGAACGGCAAGGGTTACGTCCCGGCCGAACATAACCGTCCGGAAGACGCCCCCATCGGTCTGATCGCCGTGGACAGCCTCTACTCCCCGGTCAAGCGCGTCGCCTATCGCGTCGAGCCGACCCGTCAGGGTCAGAGCCTCGACTACGACAAGCTGATCATGGAAGTCGAAACCAACGGCGCCATCTCGCCCGTGGATGCGGTGGCCTATGCCGCCCGCATCCTGCAAGACCAGCTGCAGATCTTCATCACCTTCGAAGAGCCGAAGAAGAAGGTCGAAGGCGAGGCCAAGCCGGAACTGCCGTTCAACCCGGCGCTGCTGAAGAAGGTCGACGAGCTCGAGCTCTCGGTCCGTTCGGCCAACTGCCTGAAGAACGACAACATCGTCTACATCGGCGACCTGATCCAGAAGACGGAAGCGGAAATGCTCCGCACCCCGAACTTCGGGCGCAAGTCGCTGAACGAGATCAAGGAAGTGCTCGCGGGCATGAACCTGCATCTCGGCATGGACGTGCCCAACTGGCCGCCGGAAAACATCGAAGAGCTGGCCAAGAAGTTCGAAGACCAGATGTAGGAAGATTTGAGCGGCTGGCTTTCGCCCGCCGCTCATCGCGCTGACTTCGGGCCGCTGCAAGCGGCCGGGCCTGGTGAAGCCGCAACAGCGGTGGAGGGCTCCAGCGCTTCGTGTTGACCCAGGCGGGAGCAGGCTGGGACTTGATCAGGTAGGGCGGCCTTCCGGACACCGGGAGCGCCCAGCGGACCAGACGGTCCAGGAGATATGAGATGCGCCACGGTAACGCCCACCGCAAACTGGGTCGGACTTCCGCCCACCGTACCGCCATGTTCGCCAATATGGCGGCGAGCCTGATCAAGCACGAGCAGATCGTGACCACCCTGCCCAAGGCTAAGGAACTCCGTCCCGTGGTCGAGAAGTTGGTGACGCTCGCCAAACGCGGCGACCTGCACGCCCGTCGTCAGGCCATCAGCAAGGTCCGCGACGTCGAACAGGTCGGCAAGCTCTTCGCCGTCATCGGTCCGCGCTACAAGGCCCGTAATGGTGGCTATATCCGCGTCCTGAAGGCCGGCTTCCGCTACGGCGACAACGCGGCCCTGGCCGTGATCGAGTTCGTCGACCGCGATCCGTCCGAAAAGGGCAAGGACTCCGGCCCGGTGCAGGAAGCTTCCTTCACCGAGGATTGAGCCTAGCTCGATACCAAGTTCAGAAACCCCGGACAGCGATGTTCGGGGTTTTTGCGTTTTTCCCCTCCAGCTCTCGCGGCTAAGCTTGCTGGATCACAGGAGGATGCATGCGGATTTGGGGTTTGGTCGCCGCGATGGTGTTCGTGGCCAGCGGGGCGTTCGCCGGGCAGGCGCCTGTGGCCTATCGGCTGACGCCGGTCGTGGAGCGCGGGGCGCTTAGCGCCCTGGCCGTCGAGATGCGGTTCGTCGGCGACGCCGATGGCGTCACCGACCTGGAGCTGCCCAGTTCGTGGGCCGAGGGTGAGAAGCTCTGGCGCCTGGTGGACCATCTGACGGTGGACGGGGCGCGACTCGATCCGGGCGGCGAGGCGGTTCGCCTCCTGCGGCACGGGTCGCGGGCGGCGATCACCGTGCGCTACCGGCTCGCGATCACCGGCGAGACCGATCCCGGCCGCGACCACGCCAAGGGCGAGCCCGTCGTTCGCCCGGCCTGGTTCATGGCCCATGGCGAAGGCCTGTTCGCCGCGCCGGCGGGCCGTCAGGGCGACCCGGCCACCTTCGCCTGGGGCGCAAGGCCCAAGGGCTGGACCCTGGTCTCCGACCTCGACCACCTGGCCGGCCGAACAGGAAAGGTGTCCGAGATCATCGACAGCGTGGTGGTGGGCGGGACGCAGGTGACCCGGGTCAACGCCAAGGTCGCCGGCGCGCCGCTTCGGGTGGCGGTGATCGGCCAATGGCCAGCCAGCGCCCAGGCGGTGACCGACATGGCCGCCAGGATCATGACCGCCGAGAACGCCCTTTGGCGCGATCGCGGCCAGCCCTTCCTGATCACCGTGACGCCGCTGGGCGAGGCGAAAGGCGGCGGGTCATCGTCCACCGGCACGGGAAAGAGCGACGCCTTCGCCATCGAGTCCACCACCAATGTGGACCTGACCAGGGACCCCCACTTCCTGGCCCACGAGTACATGCACACCTGGCTCCCCAACCAGACGGGCGGCCTGCCGCTGGAGGACGAGGCGCGGGATTACTGGTTCAGCGAGGGGTTCACCGACTTCTACGCCACGCGTGTGCTGCTGGCCTCCGGGATCTGGTCCCTGGAAGACTATGCCGCCCGCTACAATGAGGTCCTGACCCGCTACGACGGCTCGGCGGCGCGCAACTTCACCGCCGACCAAGTGATGGCGGTGTTCTGGACCAATCAGGACGCCCAGCAGTCCCCCTATGACCGGGGCCGGCTGCTGGCCCTGACCTGGGACCGGGCCGTGCGCACCGCCAGCGGCGGACGGCTGTCGCTGGACGACGTGATGCGGCGGCAGCGGGACGCGGTACGGGCGGGCGCCAAGGGGTATGGCGCGGCCTTGTTTCCCGGCACGCTGCGCGCCCTGGCGCCCGGCATCGACGTCGAGGCCGACCTGGCGCGCCATGTGACGGGCGGGGAGACTGTGTGGCTTGAATCTGGGGTTTTCGGGCCCTGTCTGGCCCTGGCGCGCAAGAGCGTGCCGGTCTTCGACCGCGGTTTCGACGGCGCCAAGAGCGGCCAGACTGGCATCATCAGCGGCGTCGATCCGGCGGGCCCGGCCTATGCCGCCGGCCTCCGGGACGGGATGAAGCGGCTCAGCAGGGAAGGGGGCAAGGAGGGCGACAGTCGGGTGGAGATCGGCTACCGCGTCGCCGGACCCGACGGCGTCCCGAGCCTGATCAAGTACCTTCCGGCCGGCAAGACCACCTTCGACCTGCAGGCGGTTTCGGTCGTCCCCGGCCTCAGCGGCGAGCAGCGGGCGGCCTGTGTGGCTGATCTGGCGGGCCGCTGACGGTTTGCGTTTCGGAGCTGTCATCGACCTCAGCTAGAGAGGCGGGATGCGCCATCTAATCGCCTGCCTCGCCGCTGCCCTATGGCTGATCGCCGGTCCCGCCGCCGCGGCCGACAAGCCTCTGGTTATCCTGATCTCCATGGATGGCTTCCGGGCAGACTATCTGGACCGCGGGATCACACCCAACCTGTCGCGGCTGGCCGCGGAGGGGGCGCGGGGCGCCGTGCGGCCGTCCTTCCCGTCCAAGACCTTCCCCAACCACTACACCCTGGTGACCGGCCTGCGGCCCGACCATCACGGGATCGTCGACAACAACATGCGCGACCCGGCCATTCCCGGGGTGGTCTTCAAGATGTCCGACAAGGCCGCGGTGACCGATGCTCGCTGGTGGAACGACGGCACACCGATCTGGGTCAGCGCCGAGCGGGCCGGGCTGAAAGCCGCGACCATGTTCTGGCCGGGCTCGGAGGCCGATATCCAGGGGGTGCGGCCCAGCTACTGGCGGCCCTTCGACCAGACGCTCGCCCCCGAGGCGCGGGTCGACCAGGTCCTGGCCTGGCTGGACCTGCCGGCGGCTGAGCGCCCGGCCCTGGTGACGCTCTATTTCGACGAGACCGACACAGCCGGCCATGGCGGCGGTCCAGACTCCGCGGCCCTGAACGCCGCCGTCACCCACACTGACGCCATGATCGGGCGGCTGACGGCTGGTCTGCAGGCCCGGGGCCTGGCCGCCGACCTGGTGATCACCGCCGACCACGGCATGGCGGCCACCTCGCCTGAGCGCGCGGTCTATCTGGAGGACATCTTGCCGCCGAACGCCGGCGAGCGTCTGGGGATGGGCGCCTTCATGACCATGACCCCAGCGCCCGGCCGCGAGGCCGAAGTCGAGAAGGCGCTGCTGAAGCCGCACCCGCACATGACCTGCTGGGCCAAGGGGCATTTCCCCGCGCGCTTCCACTACGGCCACCACAGCCGGGTCCCGCCGATCTTCTGCCTGGCCCAGACCGGCTGGGAGATCACCACGCGAGACTGGGTGGCTAAGCGGCCGATCGGCGGCGGCAATCACGGCTACGATCCCGCCGCACCGGAAATGGCCGCGGTGTTCGTGGCCAACGGCCCCGGCATTCGGCGCGGGGTGAAGCTGCGAACCACCGACAATGTCGACGTCTATCCGCTGGTGGCGCGGCTGCTGGGGATCAAGGGCGAGCCCAGCGACGGGAAGCTGTCGGGTCTCAGGCGGGCGCTTGACAGATAGTTGCAAAAATATAGAAATATTCTGGAATTGAGAAGTTAGTTCCGGAGGCCGTCATGACCCGCCCTGCCATCAGCCCGGTGATCTGGTATCGCGAGCCCCGCGCGGCCCTGGCTTGGCTGGAGAAGGCCTTCGGCTTCGAGACCACCCTCGTGGTGGACGACGGCCACGGCGGGGTCATGCACTCCGAGACCATGATCGAGGGCGGGATCGTGATGATCGTCGGCCCGCCGCGCGACAAGGCCACGACCCCCATCGCCTTTGGCGGCCGCGCCACCCAGTCGATACACGTGCAACTTAGCGGTGGGATCGACGCCCATTGCGAACAGGCGCGGGCGGCGGGCGCCAAGATCGGCCGCGAACCCGAGACCCAGCCCTATGGCGACCGGGTCTATACCTGCCTGGATTTGGAGGACCATCCCTGGTCCTTCGGCCAGACCGTGACCGTGCTCAGCCCCGACGAGCAGGCCCAGGCCACCGGCCACGACATCACCACATCGCTGTAAGGAGCACGACCATGGCGAAGATGAGTTCGGCCCTGTTCTACCAGGACCCCCGGGCGGCGCTGGCCTGGCTGCAGAAGGCCTTCGGCTTCGAGCTGACCATGCTGCTGGAGGACGCCGACGGCAATGTCGCCCACTCCCAGCTCAGCTTCGGCGACAGCATGGTGATGATCGGCTCGGAATGGAGCGAGGATCACAAGAGCCCCAAGTCCCTCGGCGGCAAGAACACCCAGACGGTGAGCCTCCAGATCGATGACGACATCGACGCCCATTGCGCGCGCGCCAAGGCGGCCGGAGCGGAGATCTATGCCGAGCCGGAGACCCAGTTCTACGGCGACCGAACCTATCGCTGCCGCGATCCCGAGGGGCACATCTGGAACGTCGCCCAGACCGTCGCCGTGGTGACTCGCGAGGAGGCCGAGGCCGCCACGGGGCTGAAGATCACGGGCTGGATCTGACTTGGCCGCACTCGCCCACCTCGACCAGACCCTGGCGGCGCTCGCCGACCCGCACCGCCGCCAGGTGGTGGACCTGCTGAGTCAGAGGCCGCGGCAGGCCGGCGAACTGGCGCGCGAGCTCGGCCTGCCGGCGCCCGCCATGAGCCGCCACCTGCGTACCCTGCGCGAGAGCGGCCTGGTGGAGGAATCCCATCCGCCCTTCGATGCGCGGGTGCGCATCTATGCCCTGAGGCCCGAACCCATGGTCCACCTGCTGAAGTGGCTGGAGGAGAGCGAGCGGCTGTGGAGTGAACAGCTGCTGGCCTTCAAGGCCCACGTCGAGAAAGCGCCGTGACCTCAAAGGTTTTCGTCGCCCTGCGGGTCAAGGCGAGCCCCGGGCGCGCCTTCGAGGCCTTCGTGGGCGAGATCGGGATGTGGTGGAAACCGAGCCCGCTGTTCCAGACCACGCCGCGGGCGCCCGGCGTGCTGGCCTTCGAGGCCGGGGAGGGCGGTCGGCTGACCGAAACCCTGGCCAATGGGAAGGTCTTCGAGATCGGCAGGATCACCGCCTGGGAGCCGCCTCATCGACTGGAATTCTCATGGCGACAGGCCAGCTTCCCGCCGGAACTTAGGACCGAAGTGGAGGTGCGGTTCGAGGCCGTGGGGGACGAAACCCGCGTCAGCATCGAGCATCGCGGCTTCGCCCAGGTTCCGGCGAAAAACGTGGCGCGGCACGGTTTCCCGGACTCCTTCCTGCTGATGCGGCTGGCGGAATATTGGCAGACGCAGCTTGTCGGATTGCGGGATGCGGCGACCTAACACGGTTGTGCGAGTTCCGGTTTTGTTTCAAAATGCGTTGCAGGGGGACTTGAGATCATGACCGACGCAACACCGACGCCGACCGCCCCCGGCCGCAAGGCAGCCTTCGGCTTCGTCTTCGCCTGCGCGGTGATGAACGCGATCTCCTTCGGGATCATGATCCCGGTCCTGCCTAACCTGATCAAGAGTTTCACCGGCGGGGACACCGCCGAGGCGGCCCAGTGGAACGTGGTGTTCGGCTGCGTCTGGGGGCTCATGCAGCTGTTCTGCGGGCCGATCCTGGGGATGCTGAGCGATCGGATCGGGCGTCGGCCGGTGCTGCTGATCTCGCTGTTCGGCCTGGCCGTGGACTTCATGTTCATGGCCTTCGCCCCCAACCTGGCCTGGCTGTTCGTGGGCCGGGTGTTGAACGGCCTGACGGCGGCGAGTTTCTCCACCGCCAACGCCTATGTGGCCGATGTCACCGCGCCGCAGGACCGCGCCAAGGCCTTCGGCTGGATGGGCTCGGCCTTCTCCTTCGGCTTCCTGGTGGGGCCGGCGCTCGGCGGGTTCCTGGCCGATTTCGATCTTCGGCTTCCCTTCCTGGTGGCCGGCGGCCTGACCGCGATCAACTGGCTCTACGGCTATTTCGTGCTGCCGGAGTCCCTGCCGCTGGACAAGCGCACCACCCGCTTCGACTGGAAGCGGGCCAATCCGCTGGGGTCGCTGGCCTTCCTGCGGGCGCACGGCGACCTGCTGGGCCTGGCCGGGGTCGGTTTCCTGTTCCAGCTGGCCCATACCGTGCTGCCCTCGATCTTCGTGCTCTATTCCGGCTACCGCTATGGCTGGTCCCCGGGGATCATCGGCCTGACCATGATGGCCACCGGCCTGCTGGGGGTGTTGGTCCAGACCCTCTTGGTGGGGCCTGTGGTGGCCAGGATCGGCGAGCGCGGAGCGCTGCTGCTGGGGGCGGCGGGCGGCTGTATCGGCTTCGCCCTCTACGGCTTTGCGCCAACGGGCTGGTTATACCTCGCCTCGGCGCCTGTTTTTGCGGTGCTGAACTTCCTGCAGCCGGGCCTACAGGGGCTGATGTCGCGCCGGGTGGATCCCATGCACCAGGGTCAACTCCAGGGCGCCAACCAGAGCCTGCAGGGCATCGCCTCTGTGCTGGGCCCCTTGATGTTCGGCACCATCTTCGCCTGGTCGATCCGGCACGACGCCACCCTGCATGCCCCGGGTCTGGCCATCTATCTGGCGTCGTTCCTGCTGCTCATGGCCCTGGCCCTGGGCGTGCGGGTGGCCCATACGCCGGCGGCGGTTCCCGCGGCGGCTTGACGGCGGGCGAGACACCTCTACCTTGAGGCGATCATGACGACGACGCAGACAGAGACGATGAGGGCCTAGGCGGCGACCGGCCGCCGGCCGGATCCTGTTCGCCTTGCGACCGTCTTTCCCCGACCGCCCCGGCGGCCGGCGCTTCGAGATATCCCATGACCCCGCCAATCGACCCCAGCCCCCACACGGGGGCGACCGCGCGCACCGACGTCCGCAAGGCCGGTCTGCCGTTCATCGCCATCACCATCTGCCTGGACGTGGTGAGCCACACCATGGTGTTCCCGGTCCTGCCGCGGCTGGTGGAGGAGCTGGTGGGCGGCCAGGTCTCGTCGGCCGCCCGCTGGGTCGGGGTGCTGGTGGCCGCCTGGTCGGTGGCCCAGTTCTTCGCCGCCCCGGTGATCGGCATGCTGAGCGATCGGTTCGGTCGGCGGCCGGTGATCCTGATCTCGATCTTCGGTCTTTCCATTGATCTCGCGATCATGGCCCTCGCGCCGACCCTGGCCTGGCTGCTGCTGGGGCGGGTGCTGTGCGGCCTGACCGCGGGCGCGCAGGGGGCGGCCATGGCCTATGTGGCCGACATCACGCCGCAGGAGGAGCGGGCCAAGAGCTATGGCTGGCTGAACGCCGCGGCCTGGACCGGGGTGATCCTGGGTCCTGCGGTGGGTGGCCTGATGGGGGCGATGGACCCGCGCGCGCCGTTCTGGGCGGCGGCCGCCGTGGCGCTGGCCAATGGGGTCTACGGCCTGATCGTGCTGCCGGAGTCGCTGGCCAAGGACAAGCGGGCGCCGCTGCGCTGGACCAACGCCAATCCCGTCGGCTCGCTGAGCCTGGTGTTCTCGCGGCCCGGCCTGCCGGTGCTGGCCCTGATCCTGCTGCTGCTCTGGTTCGCCATGCACGCCATGAACAGCGTCTTCGTCCTCTACACCGCCTACCGCTACCAGTGGGACCCGATGGCGCTGGGGATCTTCTGCAGCGCGCTGGGGGCCGTGAACATCGTGGTCACCAGCCAACTCACCGGCCGGTCGGTGAAGTGGCTTGGCGAGCGCAAGGTGCTGATCGCGGGCCTGGGGCTGCAAGTGATCGGCTTCACCGCCGTGGGCCTGTCGCCCACCGGGGTGTGGTTCTGGATCGCCAACCTGCCCATGGCGCTCTCGAACATCGCTGGGCCCGCCCTGCAGGCCATGATGACCGCCAAGGTCGACCCGGACGAGCAGGGGCGCCTGCAAGGCGCGATGATGGGGGTAGGCAGCCTGACCGGCCTGTTCGGCCCCATCGCCTTCACCCAGATCTTCGCCCTGGCCATCGCCGCGGGCAGGGGGCCGGGCTGGTCGGGCCTGACCATCCTGGCCGGCGCGGCCCTGACCCTGGTGGCCTGGGGCGTGTCCCTGGCCTTCGCCCGCGACGTGCCGCCGGAGGCCAAGACCGAAGGCGGCTTGCCAAGCCATGCCTGACGGCTAGGCTCGCACCCATGATCGCGTTCGAGAAGACCAGGGCCTAGGACGCGCGCGGAGGCTGAGCCTCCAGCGCCGCAGTCCTCGCATCCGGCCGACCGCCGGGCCCTTCGTCATGCCGGCAGGCGCCGGAACCTCGAGAGCTTCATGACCCATCCCCATCCTCGCCGCGCGGCCCTGGCCTTCGTCGCGGTGACCATCTTTCTGGACTATTCGGCCCAATCCATCTCCTTCCCCATTCTGCCGCGGCTGGCGCAGGAGCTGCTGGGGGGCGACGCCGCGAGCGCCGCGCGCTGGACGGGCTTCCTGGAGGTGGCCTGGGCCATCCCGCAGTTCCTGGCCGCACCGTTCCTGGGGATGCTGAGCGACCGGTTCGGGCGACGGCCGGTGATCCTGATCTCGGTGTTCGGGGTCGGGGCCGAGCTGGTGATGGGGGCCCTGGCGCCCACGATCGGCTGGCTGATGGCCGCGCGCATCCTCTGCGGCCTGACCTGCGGGGCCCAGGCTGCGGCTATGGCCTATGTGGCCGATGTCACCCCGCCGGAGGACCGTACCCGCGCCTATGGATGGACCACGGCGGCCCTGTGGAGCGGGATCATCCTGGGGCCGGCGCTCGGCGGCCTGCTGGCGGCGCACGATCTACGGACGCCCTTCTGGGTCGCCGCCGCCGTGGCGTTCGTCGGCGGAGTCTACGGCCTGTTCGTCCTGCCGGAATCCCTGCCCAAGGAGAAACGCGCGCCCATCCGTTGGGCCAAGGCCAATCCGTGGGGCGCGGTGGACCTGCTGGTCCAGCGCAAGGGCCTGCTGGTGCTGGGGATCGCCCTGCTGCTGATCTGGCTGGCCTTCCAGGCCAAGGACAACCTGCTGGTCCTCTACACCGCCCACCGCTACGGCTGGAGCCCGCTGGACTTCGGGGTGTTCTGCAGCGCCCTGGCCGTGGCAAGTATCGCGGTGCAGACGGGGTTGACCGGGCGGATCGCCAAGGCGCTGGGGGACCGGCGCACGGTGCTGCTGGGTCTGGCCCTGGAGATTGTCGGTTTCGCCGCCGTGGGGCTGGCGCCCACCGGGGTCTGGTTCTGGATCGCCAATCTGCCCGTGGTGCTGGGCAGCATGGCGACGCCGGCCCTGCAGTCCCTGATGAGCAGCAAGGTGGGGGAGGCCGAACAGGGCCGGCTGCAGGGCGCCATGGGCTCCATCGCCAGCCTGACCAGCATCACCGCTCCGATCGCGGTCACCCAGGTGTTCGCCGCGACCCTGACTTGGGGGCCGGCCTGGTCGGGCCTGACCATCCTGATCGGCGGCGCGCTGAGCCTGGCGGCATGGATACTTGTCCTGGCCTTCGCGGGCCCTGTTTCCCTTGAGAAAAAGAACCCCTAAATGCCCGCCATCATTGCGCCTGAAACCTCGTCATTCTCCGGCGACGTTTCCCCGCTCGGAGAGCCCATGCGAGCCTATCGCGTCCTGATCCCCATCCTGGCCCTGGTGGCCGCCTGTTCTGACCCCGCGTCGAAGTCCCACGCGCAGATCCCGCCGCTGGCCCAGCCCACCCGGGCCGCGCCCGGCGATTCCATGACCATGAAGATGTCCTTCGCCCCGGTCGTGAAGCGAGCGGCGCCGGCGGTGGTGAACATCTCGTCCAAGCGGATGGTCCGCACCCAGGCCGACCCCTTCTGGCAGATGTTCGGCATGGGGGCGCCGCGCGACCGGGTGGAGGGCTCCCTGGGCTCGGGGGTCATCGTCCGCTCCGACGGGGTGATCATCACCAACAACCACGTGGTGGAGGGCGGCCAGGAGATCACCGTGGCCCTGGCCGACCGCCGTGAGTTTCCCGCCAAGGTGTTGCTGGCCGACCCGCGCACGGATCTCGCCGTGCTGAAGATCGACGTGGGCGCCGAGCGCCTGCCGGTCCTGCCCATCGACGACACCGGTGAGGCCCAGGTGGGTGACCTGGTGCTGGCCATCGGCGACCCCTTCGGCGTCGGCCAGACGGTGACCAACGGCATCATCTCGGCCCTGAACCGCACCGCCGACCCCAACGGCGACGCGGCCAACGCCTATATCCAGACCGACGCGGCCATTAATCCGGGCAATTCCGGTGGCGCCCTGGTGGACATGGACGGCGACCTGATCGGGGTGAACAGCTTCATCCTTTCGCGCTCGGGCACCTCATCGGGGGTGGGCTTCGCCATCCCGGGCGCCATGGTGAAGCGCATCGTCGAGACGGCGGCGGGCGGCGGGCATGTGGTGGTGCGGCCCTGGCTGGGCGCGCGGACCCAGCCCGTCACCGGTGAGATCGCCCACAGCCTGGGCATGACCATTCCGGCCGGCGCCCTGGTGGCCGACATCTGGCCCGGCGGCCCTGCCGCCCGCGCCGGCCTGAAGCCCGAGGACGTGATCCTGACGGTGGACGGCAAGCCGGTCGCTGATCCGGCAGGCGTCAGCTACGCCCTCGGCTCCAGCCGTCCGGGCGACACCCTGAAGCTCGGCGTCCTGCGCGACGGCAAGAACGTCACCCTCAGCCTGAAGGCCGAGGCGCCGCCCGCGACGCCGGCCAGGGACGAGAAGGTGATCGCCGGCCGCAATCCCTTTGACGGGGCCACGGTGGTGAACCTCTCGCCGGCGGTGGCCGACGAGCTGGGCCTCGATCCGTTCTCGGGCAAGGGCGTGCTGGTGACCAATCTTGGCCGGGGCTTTGCGATGAACGCCGGGCTGCGTCCCGGCGACATCGTCCGCAAGGTCAACGGTCGCGACATCGAGGCCGTCCGTGACCTGGTGGGCGTGGTGAGCTCAGGCGCCGGCCAGTGGCAGGTGACCATCGTCCGCGGCGGCCAGGAGATCACCGCGAACTTCCGGACCTAGGTCTTCTCCCTCCCCATCGCGGGGAGGGAGGGCTATATCCCTCACATGGCCGACCTCTTCGAAGCTGCGGGTTTGACGCCGCACGCGCCCTCACCGCTGGCGGACCGTCTGCGTCCGCAGAAGCTGGACGAGGTGGTGGGGCAGGATCACCTGCTGGGGCCGGAGGGGCCGATCCGGCGGATGGCGGAGGCCAAGCGGCTGTCGTCGATGATCCTCTGGGGCCCGCCCGGCACCGGCAAGACCACCATCGCCCGGCTGCTGGCCAAGGAGGCGGGCTACGAGTTCCAGCAGCTCTCGGCGGTGTTCTCCGGGGTCGCGGACCTGAAGAAGGCCTTCGAAGCCGCCAAGATGCGGCGCTCAGCCGGGCAGTCGACCCTGCTGTTCGTCGACGAGATCCATCGCTTCAACCGCGCCCAGCAGGACGGCTTCCTGCCCTTCGTGGAGGAGGGGATCGTCACCCTGGTGGGGGCCACCACCGAGAACCCCTCCTTCGAACTGAACGGAGCGCTGCTGTCGCGCTCGCAGGTCTATGTGCTGCGGCGGCTTGACGACGAGGCGCTCTCGACCCTGCTGGCGAAGGCCGAGGCTCACGAGGGCAAGACCCTGCCGCTGGAGCCGGAAGCGCGCGAGGCTCTCACCGCCATGGCCGACGGCGATGGCCGCTACCTGCTGACCCTTGCCGAGACCCTGTTCAACATCGGAACGGCCAAGCCCTTGTCGATCAAGGCGCTCGGGGAAATTCTTCAGAAGCGCAGCCCGGCCTACGACAAGGACCGGGAGGAACATTACAACCTCATCTCGGCCCTGCATAAGTCGATCCGCGGCTCCGATCCGGACGCGGCGCTCTACTGGCTGGCCCGCATGCTGACGGGGGGAGAGGATCCGTTGTTCATCGCGCGGCGGCTGATCCGGGCTGCCATGGAGGACATCGGCGAGGCCGACCCCATGTCACTGGTGCTCGCCAATGCGGCCAAGGACACCTACGATTTCCTGGGCTCGCCGGAGGGGGACCTGGCGCTGGCGCAGCTGGTGGTGCACCTGGCCGCGGCGCCCAAGTCCAACGCGGTCTATGTGGCTTACAAGGCGGCCATCCGCTCGGCCAAGGAGACCGGCTCGCTGATGCCGCCTGCCCATATCCGCAACGCGCCGACCAAGCTGATGAAGGACCTCGGCTACGGCAAGGGCTACGCCTATGACCACGACGCCGAGGGCGGGTTTTCCGGCCAGAACTACTTCCCCGACGGCATGCCGCGCCAGAGCTTCTACCAGCCCAAGGACCAGGGCTCGGAGGCGCGCATCAAGGACCGGCTGGAACGTTGGGCGGCGATCCGGGCCGAGCGCGAGAGCAAGTGAGGCCACCGCCCAAGACCAAGGCCGAGCCCAAGCCGGTCACCCTGAGCCCCGACGAGATCGCCCTGGTGCGTAGCCTGGTGATCTATGAGGACCCGCACATCCTGGCCCTGAACAAGCCGGCGGGGCTGTCGAGCCAGGGCGGACGCGGGCAGGTCCACACGCTTGACGAGCTGCTGTGGGCCTTCGCCAAGCCCGGCAAGGCGAGGCCCCGGCTGATCCACCGGCTGGACCGCGACACCTCCGGCGTGATCCTGACGGCCAAGACCAAGCCGGCCGCAGGATTCCTGGGCAAGGCCATGATGGCCCACAGGTTTTCCAAGACCTACCGGGCGATCGTCACCCCGGGCGCCCCCGATCCGACCGGCGGGACCGTCGAGGTTCCCCTGCGGCGGGACGAGTCCGGGCGCGAGGCCTTCATGCGGGTCTGCCCGCCCGACCACCCGGACGCCGAAACGGCGAAGACCCGCTACAGGACGCTGTCGTCCAACGCCTTCGCCGCCCTGTTGGAGCTGTCACCGGACACCGGGCGAATGCACCAGCTGCGGGTCCACCTGGCCTCCATCATGCGACCAATTTCCGGCGACGCGCGCTATGGCGGAGCGCTGGCGGTGGGCGGCCAGCCCGTGCCTCGCCTGATGCTGCACGCCGGAGCGCTGTCGTTCCCGCACCCGGAGGGCGGGACCAGGCGGATCGAGGCGCCGACGCCGCCGGACATGGCCGCCGTGCTGACCGCCATCGGTCTCGCCGAGCCCTGATCGGAACGCTGGCCCCGCCAGGCCGTTGTCTCGCCAAGCCCCGGAAGTCTTTCGACTTTCACCAGACAACGAGACCGCCCGATGAAACGCCTGCTGCTCACCGCCGCCCTCTGCGCCAGCCTTGGCGCCTGCGCCAGCGCGCCCACCGTCTATTCCGCCGCCAATGGGCCCCAGGCCGTGGGCTTCTCCGACTACCGGATCGAGCCCGGTCGCTATCGCGTGACCTTCCGGGGCGGTCCCGGCGCGCCGCCCGAGCAGGTTGCCGACTACGCCTTGCTGCGGGCCGCCGATATTGCTCTGGCCGACGGCTACGACTGGTTCCGGGTCTCCGACCGGGTGATGCGCCAGGCCGGTGCCACCAACGGGCCGCGCGTGTCGCTGGGCACAGGCGGCGGAAGCTATGGCCGCGGCGGTGGGGTGGGCATCGGCCTGGGCACCAGCTTCGATCTCGGCGGCGGGCCATCCCTGGCCCAGACCCTCGAGGTGGTGATGGGCAAGGGCGAGAAGCCTCCGGGCGCGGATGTCTATGACGCCCGGGGCCTGCGCAGCGCCATCGGTCCGCGCGCCTAAGCCGCGGGCTGTTCCAGCATTTGGTCCGAGCGCGCCGCCTTGAGCGAGGCGTGGGTGAATCCCGCGACCTCGGCGACGTCCAGATAACCTTCCGACGGCAGGCCATGGATCATCAGGGCCGGGGAGCGCCCCCGCGCCTGCGCGGCGATGTTGAGCATGTGGCTGGCGACCTGGCTGTCGGTGCCGCCCAGGTCGACGGCGGCGACGGTCAGCCCCTGCAGCCGCGCGCCCTTGACCGGTCCGGTGACGTCGCGGCCGGGCTGCAGGCGGGCGAGCACGCCCTTGCAGAGTTGGCCCACCAGGCCGGTGACCTCCAGCAGCCGAGCTTCCGGCGTGCCGCGATCGACGTCGATCAGCTCCACCATGACGCTGGCCCTTACGCGATGGGGCGGCAGACCCTCCGTGCCGATCAGGGTCTGGCGGCCCTTGCGCGTGGAAAGTGTGCGGAAGGAGAGCGGCAGGATCAGCGGTGGATGTGGCCCGGCCTCCGCGCCCGCGAACAGGGCGGCATAGTCCAGCGACGCGCGGTCGATGAAGGCGATGTCGTCGTCGGAGAGCTTGGCGAAGGCCCGCGACGGGATCACCCGGCCGCTGGCGATATGGGTGACGGTGGGTTCGATCCGCAGGGCGGCGGTCACCTTGTGGCGCAGGCTGACCGCCGCCTCCAGGCTGAAATCGATGCGCAGGTTCTGGCCCGATGCGGTGACGAAGGAGATCGGATTGCGGCGCCGCTCCTCGGCCGGATCGACGGCGGCGTAGGCCGAGACAACGATTACCTCTTCGGGCGGCGCGGGCTTGTGGGCGGTGACCCGGGCCGGGTCGATCTCCGAACAGGCCAGTTCCTCGCCGTTGATGGCGCTGACGGCGCGGACCTTCATGTCGTGGGGATCGGCGACGCCCAGGAAGAACAGCAGGGCCTCCTCCAGGATCTTCAGGCTGACCGCCTGGGCCGCGACGCCTTCCTCCGAGGTCATGGCCACCAGGAAGTCGGTCTCGCCGATGCGGTGGCGGATGTCCTGATAGGCCAGATGCTCGTCAAACTTCTTGCCGAGATAGGCCCAGACCGCGTCGCGCTTGCGCGGCCAGCGCTCGCCGGAGCGTTTGCGGATAGCCTCGACGCTGATGATGGTGACACAGCCGCGTTCGACCAGATCGGTCCCGGCAAGGCGATCAAGCGCCGCCGCCGCGCCGCCGCCGGTGATGCGTTCGATACTGTTGGTCTTGTCAGACGACACGCAGGCGCAGCCACTGCAACCACTATGGTGCGACACTATGGTCCGCGTGGGCTTAACCAGGCGTTGCAGTGAAGCTTCCTCGTCTCGACGCCGCGAGCGGGCCGCTGCATAAGGGCGCGATGGACAAGGTGCTTCTCGTGGCCCTGGGTGGGGCGACCGGCGCGGTGGCGCGATATGGACTGGGGATTCAGTCGCTGCGGCTGTTCGGGCCCGGCTGGCCCTATGGCACCTTCATCGCCAACCTGATGGGCGGCCTGATGATGGGCGTGCTGGCCGGCTTCCTGGCCTTCCGCGGCGGGGCCGACCAGGAGAAGCTGCGGCTGTTGCTGGGCGTGGGCGTCCTGGGGGGCTTCACCACCTTCTCGGCCTTCTCCCTGGAGACCGCCCTGATGATCGAGCGGCGGGCCTATGGCGTCGCGGCGAGCTATGCGGCGGCCTCGGTGCTGCTCTCCATCACCGCGCTGTTCGTGGGTTTGATCCTGGCGCGCCGGGTGTTCGCGTGAAGGAGGTCCTTACCCTCTCCGTGGACGCCGGCGAGGATGGCGTGCGGCTTGACCGCTGGTTCAAGCGCCGCTGGCCGCACCTGAACCACATCCAGATCCAGAAGCTGACCCGCTCAGGCCAGATCCGCGTCGATGGCGGCCGGGTCAAGCCCGACACCCGTCTGGCGGGGGGCGCCCAGGTGCGTGTGCCGCCGCTGCCCGACGCGCCCCAACCCGGCGAGCGGGCAGACCAGGGTATCGACGCCCGCGAGGCCGCCTACGCCAAGAGCCTGGTGCTGTACGAGGACGACGAGGTGCTGGTGCTGAACAAGCCCGCCGGCCTGGCCGTCCAGGGCGGCACCAAGACCCACAAACATATTGACCGGCTGCTGAGCGCCTGGGGGGAGGGGCTGGAGCGGCCGCGCCTGGTCCACCGCCTGGACCGCGACACCTCCGGCGTGCTGGTGCTGGGCAAGAGCCCGGGCGCGGCGGCCAAGCTGGCCGGAGCCTTTGCCCGACGCAAGGCGCAAAAGACCTACTGGGCCATCGTCATGGGCTTCCCCAAGCCCGGCGAGGGCGTGCTGGAGCTGCCGCTCGTGAAGAAGGGCGTCGGCGACCGCGAGATGGTGGTGCCGGCCCAGCCCAAGGAGCCGGGCGCCGAACCCGCCGAGACCGAGTTCATCACGGTCAGCCGGGCTGGCCCGCGCGCCGCCTGGATGGCCCTGCGGCCTCATACCGGCCGGACCCACCAGCTGCGGGCCCACATGCTGGCCATGGGCCACCCAATCCTGGGGGACCCGAAGTACAACACCGCGGCCTCCAAGGAGCTGTCGGGGCCGCTGAAGCTACAACTGCACGCCCGCCGCCTTGTGATACCTCACCCGTCCAGTGGCGCCCTGGTGCTGGAAGCGCCGCTGAGCCAGGAGATGAAGGAGGGCTTCGCCCGTTTCGGCTTCGACGAGCACGAGGCCGATCCCGAGCCTTTCCGCCGAGGGCGGAAGTAGGGCGTCAGCTGCGCTTGATCGCGGCGCGGAACTCGGCGTCCGACAACAGTGCGCCCACCAGTTTTCCGTAGAGGGCGGTGTACTGGTTCATGGCGTCCGGAATGGCGATGGCGCCCATGAAGCTTGATTCCCAGACCGTCGAGACCCGCAGAGCTTTCTGGAAGACCTGACGGCCCTCGCGGGTGACGGTAAAGGTCGCGCCGAGCGAGGCCTCGCCCACTGAGACCCCCGAGGACACCTTGCTTTCTGTAAGAGCGCCGGTGATCACCACGTTCGCTGTGGGATCCAACTTGCCGGCCGCGCGGAGTTCGGCGGCCAGGCAATCGCCAAGATACTTGGAGAAAGAGTCGCCCTTGGGTGGCCTCAGGGTCGAGGCGCGGATCACGACGGATCGGTCCAGGCCGGCCGGTAGACCGGCCGCTAGGCTGAAGTCGCCGACCCGCATTGCGGGCAGGTCGGCGCCCCGCACCGCCTGAGCGTTGGCGATGGTCGGTTGGTAGGCGTCGATCGCCGGCACCGCGCAGGCCGACAGGGTCAGGAGCGCGGCGAGCGCCGCTAGGCGTTTCATTGGGCAGCCACGGGCGGGCTGACCGGCGCAGGCTCCGCTGCGGGCGCGGCGGCGGGCTCCGGTACGATGGCGGGAGTCGGCGCCACGCCGCCAAAGGCCGGGTCGGCGCCCAGGTCGTTCAGGCCGTGCGCCACCACCTGGCGGACCATCGTCTCCACGGCGGCCATGATATTCTTGGCCTTCACCGCGTTCTCCGGCGGGCTGGTGGCCCCCAGGGTGGTGATGATCGAATGGTGCAGGGTGCGGCTGATCTTCGGTGCGCCGGGGGCCGGGGTGTATTCGATCACGCAGTCATAGTGGTCGGTGACGGTGGTGCCCTTAAGGCCGAAGGTCAGCCCGGTGACGAAACCCTGCGAGGCCGTGCCCGCCGGGGCGGGCAGGTTGTTGATGGTGATGGTGAGCAAGCCGTCGGTGGGCGCGTCGCCGACCGCGGAGAACAGGCCGCTCTTCTGGGCGGTGTCGACGACCCAGGCCTTGATCTGGGTGGTGGCCCGCTGGTTGGTCGCGCCCTTGGTCTGGAACTCGAAGAGTAGCTGGACTGGCTTGGGTTGGGCGACCTTGACCAGCTGTTCCGGCGTGAGATCGGGCAGGGAGGTGTCGATATAGGAGGCGGCGAAGGCCGCCGTGCCAGCCATCAGGCCCACACCCAGGACGAAGGCCGCAAAGACTCCGCGCACGCGCCGTGCGATTTGCTTGAACATAGATATTTCCCCCGACTTGCAGGTGACCCTGCGCGCGGCGCTCTCGCCACGTTACTGCTGCAACTCTAGGCAGCGGTCTCGGATCGAGCAACGATTTAAGGTCAAGCTTGTTGCGGGCGCCGCCTCGGCCCAAATGGAAGCGTCCGCGCGACTGGCGATCAGATGGAGCACCATCGGGAAGCGCGGGCCGCAGGATAGCCGGCCGCCCCGGCTGGGTGGTGGCCCAGCGGTGGTTCATGGGATCCGTGCTGGGCGGCCTGGCCATCCGGATGGCGACGGAGGCGCGTCGCTAGCGCCTATCCGTTGAGAGACCCCATCATCCCGGTGGCGTAGCGGTCACCGACGGAGATGTCGGCGGGGAAGGCGGCGTCGATCTCGGCGAGGTCGGCGGCGCTGAGCACGACGTCGGCGGCTCCGGCGTTGTCCTCCAGGTACTTGATGCGCCGGGTGCCGGGGATCGGGACGATGTGTTCGCCCTTGGACATCACCCAAGCGAGTGCAAGCTGCGAGGCGGTGACGCCCTTGGCTTGGGCCAGCGCCTTCACCTTTTCCACGACCTCCAGGTTCTTGGCGAAGTTCTCGCCCTGGAACCGCGGGTTGGAGCGGCGCCAGTCAGCGGCGCCGAAGTCATCGGGTGTCTTGATTTCGCCGGTGAGGAAGCCGCGGCCCAGCGGGCTGTAGGGGACGAAGCCGACGCCGAGACGTTCGCAGGCGGCGAGCGGACCACTCTCCGGGTCGCGGGTCCAAAGGGAGTATTCGCTTTGCAGGGCGGTGATCTGATGGATCTTGCAGGCCCGCTCCAGGGTCTCGGCGGAGGTTTCCGACAGGCCGATGTGGCGGACCTTGCCTTCCTTCACCAGCTCCGCCATCGCGCCGACCGTCTCCTCGATCGGCGTGTCGCGGTCGACGCGGTGCAGGTAGTAGAGGTCGATGACGTCGGTCTTCAGCCGCTTCAGGCTGGCCTCGCAGGCTGAGCGGACGTAGGCCGGGCTGCCGTCGACGCCCGTGGCGTCACCCTTGCGGACGATGCCGAACTTGGTGGCGAGGTAGACCTTGTCGCGGCGGCCGGTGAGGGCCTCGCCCAGCAGCTCCTCGTTCTCATAGGGGCCGTAGATGTCGGCGGTGTCCCAGAAGTTGATCCCCATTTCCAGGGCGCGATCCAGGGTGGCGAGGCTCTCGGTCTTGTCCGATGGCGCGCCATAGACCGCGGTCATGGTCATGCAGCCCAGGCCCATGGCGGAGACGGTGGGACCCTTGGCCCCCAGTTGACGGGTCTTCATGCGCATCTTCCCTGGACGAAATGACCAATTTAATTGATTTGGTCATTTCGTCTCATCAGACACTTGCTGTCAACCGTTACGGCCGCCTAGTAGGTTCATGGCCGAGCCCGCTCCCGAGTCCCGAACCAAGGCCGACGCGATCCTGAGCGCCGCCCAACGGTTGTTCACCCAGTTCGGATTCCGCCGCACCTCCATCGACGACATCGCCCGCGAGGCGGGGATCGCGAAGGGCACGGTCTATCTCTATTTCGACGGCAAGGAGGCGGTGTTCCGCGCCATGCAGGCCCGCAACCTGGCCGAGGTCGAGGTGGCTTGCGACGCCGCCGAGGCGGCGGGCGGCGGATTCGGCGACCGGCTGCGCGGGGTGCTGGAGGCGCTCTATGCCGGCATATACGACCGCTACGGACAGTCGGAACATCTGGTGGAGCTGAGCTCCACCCGGCTGACGGTCGGCCCCGACATCGCCGGTCAGGTGGACCAGACCTATACCGGGCGCATCGTCGGCTTCCTCAAGGCCGCCGAAAAAGCGGGAGACGCCAGCCTCGCGGCGTCCGGCCTCGACGCCGCCGCAATCGCCGCCACATTGATGGCCGCCGCGAAGGGGGCCAAGCAGAGCGAGTCCGGCCCGCCCGATCCGGCGACCTACCGCGCCAGCCTGGCCCGCATCGCAGCCCTGATCGCCGCGGCGCTGCGCCCCTGACAACCGGAGAGACCCAATGACCCATCCCGCCCTGACATCCGGCCGCGCCGCCGTCGTGGTGGGGGCGGCCAGCGGCATCGGCCTGGCCGCCGCCAAGCGGTTCGCGGGCCTGGGGATGAAGGTCTGCCTGGCCGACCAGAACGCGCAGGCTCTGGAGGCTGCGGTGAAGGCGGTGGCGGCGGTTTCGAAAACGCCCGCCGACGTGTTCGGCGTGCCGACAGACGTCTCCGACGCTCACGCCGTGAACTGCCTGCGCGACGCCTCCTATGAGCGGTTCGGTGAGGTGGCGGTGCTGATGAACAACGCCGGCATCGGCGGCGGGGCCGGGGCCTGGGAGGATCCGGACCGCTGGCGTCGGCTGCTGGAGGTCAACCTGTGGGGCGTGATCAACGGCCTGCAGGCCTTCACCAGTCTGATGCTGGACCAGGGCGCCCCCTGCGCCATCGTCAACACCGGTTCCAAGCAGGGCATCACCAACCCGCCCGGCGACGTGGCCTACAACACCAGCAAGGCGGCGGTGAAGGCCCTCACCGAGGGCCTGGCCCACCAGCTGCGCAACGTCGAGGGCGGGCAGGTTAGCGCCCACCTGCTGATTCCCGGCTACACCTTCACCGGCATGACCGCGCGCTCGCCGGAGAAGCCACCCGGCGCCTGGAGCCCCGAGCAGGTGGTGGACTTCATGGTTGAGGCGATGGGGAAGGGGGACTTCTATATCCTCTGCCCCGACAATGACGTGACCCGCGAGATGGACGAAAAGCGCGTGCGCTGGGCCGCCGACGACCTGATCGCGAACCGTCCGGCCCTGTCGCGGTGGCATCCCGACTACAAGGCGGCTTTTGAGACTTTCATGGCGTCAAAGCCCGGGGCAGGCTAAGCCCCCGGCGGACGACGCCGAACCGTTGCGATGGCCACGCTGCCGCTATAGGTTCCGCCGCTCTATTCCCTTGCGCCTTTCGTGCGGAGTTTCTCGACGTGGTTGATGTCTTTGAAGAGGTCGAGGAGCAACTCCGCACCGACCGCTACAAGGCGCTTGCGCTGAAAGCCCTGCCTTGGGTCGGCTCGGTCCTGGCCGCCGCCCTGGTGATCGCGCTGGCGATCTGGGGCTATGAGACCTATCAGACCAAGACGACCGCCAAGGCCTCGGAGCAGTACAGTCAGGCGATCGACGCCTTCAGCGCCGGCCGGACCGACGAGGCCGACCGGCTGTTCGGCGAGGTCGCTAAGTCCGGGTCCAAGGCCTACAGCTCGCTGGCCCTGCAGCATCAAGGCGGGATCAAGCTGGCCGCCGGCAAGACCCCCGAGGCGGTGAAGTATTTCGACCAGGCCGCGGAAGCTGCGCCGAACGACATCATCGGTGACGTCGCCCGCCTCAAATCCGCCTTCGCCTTGCTGGACACGGCTCCGTACAAGGACTTGGAGGCGCGCCTGACGCCGATGCTCAAAGAAGGTCGGCCCTATCGCACCGAGGCGCGCGAGGCGCTGGCCTTCGCCAAGATCATGCACGGCGACCTGGCCGGCGCGCGGGGCGACTTCGTGGTCATCTCGCTGATCGCCGACGCCTCGGAAGGCGCCCGCAACCGCGCCAAGGCGGCCATGGACCTGATCGACTCCGGCTCGGCCAAGAACGTCGCCGCCGCCGCGCGCGCGGCCGCCGCCCTGTCGCCCACGCTTATCCAACCGGGGGCCGCCGCCGGCCCTTCCGCTCCGACGCAACAAACCCCGGACGCCAAATGACGCTTCGCAGCCGCACCGGACTTGCCCTGCTCCTGACGGCCGCCCTGGCCGCGAGCGGGTGCTCGACCATCAGCCGCCTCAATCCCTTCCCCAAGAAGGAAGCCCCCGGCGAGGTCGCCAGCGAAGGCGAGCGTATCGCCATCATCGCCTTCGACCAGAAGGTGGAGGTCGCCGAGGGCCTGAAGGGCGCCGACTTCTTCCTGCCCGATCCGGCCCCGGTCACCGAATGGACCATGCCCGGCGGCACGCTGGAGAACTCCGTCGGCCATGTCGCGGCAGGTGGTGCTCTCCAGGTCGCCTGGAAGCGTGGTTTTGGTCAGAAGTCCGACCGCGGCGCTCACGTCACCGCCCCGCCGGTGGCCGCCAACGGCAAGATCTTCGTGATGGATGGCGAGGCCACGGTCTCAGCCCATGACGCCCAGTCCGGCGCCGAGGTGTGGAAGGTTAATCTGCGTCCTGACTCCAAGCGCGACAAGGAAGCCTTCGGCGGCGGGATCGCCATCGCCGACGGCAAGCTCTATGTCGCCTCGGGCTACCGCTTCATCGCCCAGCTGAACGCCGACACCGGCGCGGTGGGCTGGAAGGTTCCCACCGAGCAGCCGATTCACGCCGCCCCCACCGTCTCGGGCGGACGCCTGTTCGTGGTGGCCGTCGACAACACCCTGCTGAGCTATAACACCGCCGACGGCATGCCGAGCTGGACCTATCAGGCCCTGTCGGAATCCTCACGTATCCTGGGCGCCTCCAGCCCCGCCGTCTCGGGCGACACCGTCGTGGCCGCCTTCGGCTCAGGCGAACTGGTGGCGCTGCGGACCGCCAACGGCAATGACCTCTGGAACGAGGCCCTGTCACGGGCCAGCCGCAACAACGCGCTGTCGGAAATCCGCGACATTCCCGGCCGCCCGGTCATCTTCCAGGGCGACGTGTTCGCGGTCAGCCACTCGGGCGTCTTCGCCGCGACCGACCTGCGCACCGGTCAGGCCCGCTGGACCCTGCCGATCACCGGCATCACCACCCCCTGGCCCGCCGGCGACGTGGTCTATGTGGTGGATAAGGCCGGTCAGGTGATCTGCGTGGCCCGTGAGAGCGGTCAGATCTACTGGATCCGCGACCTGGGCGAGGGCCGCGGCAAGGCCAAGGGCGGCCTGATGGGTCTCAGCCTGGGCCGGAAAAAGTATGTTTCCAAGCCGATCTGGTCGAGCCCGATCCTGGCGTCCGGCAAACTGATCACCGCGTCCAGCCAGGGCGAGCTGGTGGCGCTGAACGCCAAGACCGGCGTTGTGGAAAAGACCTTGAACCTGGGCTCGGGCGTGCTGCTGGGCCCGATCTCCATCAACAACACCATCTATATCGCGACCGATGAGGCTCAACTCATCGCGCTGCGATAGACCCTAGAGAAAAGACCAGGACCCCATGCCGCTCAGGCTTGCGATCGTAGGGCGTCCGAACGTCGGCAAATCCACCCTGTTCAACCGGCTGGCGGGGAAGAAGCTCGCCATCGTCGATGACCGTCCGGGCGTCACCCGCGACCGACGCTTCGGCGCGGGGCGGATCGGCGACATCGAGCTGGAGCTGATCGACACCGCCGGCTTCGAGGACGTCACCGACGAGAGCCTTGAGGCGCGGATGCGCGCTCAGACCGAACTGGCCATCGACGAGGCCGACGTGGCGCTGTTCGTGGTGGATTCCCGCGACGGCATCACGCCCATGGACCGGGTGTTCGGCGAAATCCTGCGCCGCCGCGACAAGCCCGTGCTGCTGCTGGCCAACAAGGCCGAGGGCAAGCGGGGCGACGACGGCATCAACGACGCCTTCAGCCTGGGCCTGGGCGAGCCGATCCCGATCTCCGCTGAGCACGGCGAGGGCATGGCCGATCTCTACCAGGCCATCGCCCCCTACGCCGTTGAGTACGAGTTCGAGGACGGCGACGCCGTCGAGAAGCCGGTGCAGATCGCCATCGTCGGCCGCCCCAACGCGGGCAAATCGACCCTGGTGAACAAGCTGATCGGCGAGGACCGCCTGCTGACCGGCCCCGAGGCCGGGATCACCCGCGACGCCATTCCGGTCGACTGGACCTGGGAAGACCGGGCCATCCGTCTGGTGGACACCGCCGGCCTGCGTCGCAAGGCCCGCGTCGAGGAGAAGCTGGAAAAGCTGTCGGGCCAGGATTCCATCCGCGCCATCACCTATGCCGAGGTGGTGATCCTGGTGATGGACGCCACCCACCCCTTCGAGGTCCAGGACCTGCAGATCGCCGACCTGGTGGAACGGGAGGGCCGTGGGCTCGTCTTCTGCCTCGCCAAGTGGGACCTCGTCGAGGACCAGCGCGCGACGCTGGCCATGTTCAACGAGGAAGCCGCGCGCCTGCTGCCGCAGCTGCGCGGGACGCCGGTGGTGGCGCTGTCGGCCGAGACCGGCCGTGGCCTCGACAAGCTGATGCCCGCGGTCTTCAAGGTGCACGGCGACTGGTCCACCAAGGTCAAGACGCGCGACCTGAACGATTGGCTGTCCATGGCGACGCAGCGCCATCCGCCCCCCTCGGTGGGCGGACGCCGGATCAAGCCGAAGTACATGGCCCAGACCAAGGCGCGGCCGCCGACCTTCGTGCTGTTCGCCAGCCGCGCCGACCAACTGCCCGACCACTATCGCCGCTATCTGATCAACTCGCTGCGCGAGAGCTTCGACCTGCCGGGCGTGCCCATGCGGCTGACGGTGAAGTCCAACAAGAACCCCTTCGCCGAGGGGGAGGCCAAGAGCGGCCCCACCGGCGGCTTCGCGGCTCGGGCGGCGGCCAAGGCCGTGGGCGGCCCGACCACCGGCATGCGGGCGAAGTCCAAGGCGGCGGCCTCGGCCAAGGCCAAGGCTGGCGCTGAGGCCAAGCCGAAGCGGTCTTACGTGGCCAAGGCCAAGCTGGTGGGCAACCCCAAGGGGCGCACCCAGAAGCTGGCCCGTCCTGGCGTCAAGCCGAAGCGGGCGAGCCGGACCTCAGCTTCCAGTCCGAAAACAAGACGCTAGATTTCGGCTGGCCCAGGTCGGCCTGGGCCAGTTCGACGATCATCGGCCCGATCTCCGAGGGATGCGGCAGGTCCATGGGATCCTCGCCCGGCATGGCCTCGGCGCGCATCTTGGTGCGCATGACGCCCGGGTCCACCAGCGCCGCGCGCACGGTGGTGTTCTCCAGCTCGTCGGCCCAGGTCTGCACCAGGTGCTCCATGGCCGCCTTGGAGACCCCGTAGGCGCCCCAGAAGGCCTTTGGGCGCTGGACGCGGCCGGTGGTGATGAAGAGGGCCCGACCCGCCTCAGAGGCGCGCAGCAGGCGCTCGGTGGTGCGGATCAGCCGGAAGGTGGCCGTCAGGTTGGTGGTCAGCACCTTGTCGAACAGGGCCGGCTCAATGTGGCTGAC
Organism: Phenylobacterium glaciei; assembly: GCF_016772415.1. Taxonomy (NCBI): domain Bacteria; kingdom Pseudomonadati; phylum Pseudomonadota; class Alphaproteobacteria; order Caulobacterales; family Caulobacteraceae; genus Phenylobacterium; species Phenylobacterium glaciei. Next base: position 2,540,587 of record NZ_JAGSGD010000001.1, on the reverse strand, counting down.
CGGGGTGATGGCGCCCAGGATGGCCGCGGCGTGGACCAGGACGTCCAGGCGCCCGTGGCGCTCGTGGATGGCCAGGCCCAGCTGGTCCAGGCCCTCGACCTGCGAGATGTCCATGGGGACCAGGGTCGCCGGTTGGCCGGTGGCGGCGCGGATCTCGTCGTCCAGCTCTTCGAGGCCGCCGGTGGTGCGGGCCACGGCGATGACGTGGGCGCCGGCCTTGGCGAGCGCGAGGGCGCTGGCCCGGCCGATGCCGCGCGAGGCGCCGGTGACCAGGGCGATCTTGCCGGCGAGGGGGAGGTTCGTGTCAGTCATGGCGGGGCTTCTAGCTGGTCTGGGGCTCTGTGTCCGCCCGCTTTGCGTAGGCGTTGGCGATGACCGCGCAGGCCATCAGCTGGATCTGGTGGAAGACCATGATCGGCAGCAGGATCAGGCCGAGCTGGGCCCCTGGGAACAGTACGCCCGCCATGGGTACGCCGCTGGCCAGGCTCTTCTTGGAGCCACAGAAGACGATGGTGATCTCGTCCTCTTTGTTGAACCGGAAGGCGCGGGCGGCAAACAGGGTGGCCAGCAGGACGGCGGCCAGCAGGACCCCGCAGAGGACCAGCAGACGGACGAGATCGAGCGCGCTGACCTTGGTCCAGATGCCTTCCACCACGGCCTCGGAGAAGGCGGAATAGACCACCAGCAGGATGGAGCCGCGGTCCACATAGCCCACCATCTTGGCGCGCGCCGCGATCCAGGGACCGACCCAGGGCCTGAGCAGCTGGCCGGCGATGAAGGGCAGCAGCAGCTGCAGGACGATGGACTGGGCCGAGTGCAGCGAGAAGCCGCCCTGGGTGTGCATCAGGATCGCCGCCAGCACCGGCGTGAGCGCGATGCCCAGTAGGTTCGAGGCGGTGGCCGAGGCGACGGTGGCCGCCACATTGCCCCGGGCGATGGCGGTGAAGCCGATCGACGACTGGATGGTGGAGGGCAGGCAGCCCAGGAAGATCAGGCCAGGGGCCAGGGCCACGGGCGTGATGGCGCCGGGCAGGGCGGCCAGTCCCAGGCAGAGGACCGGGAACAACGCGAAGGTGGCGGCCAGGACCAGCAGGTGCAGCCGCCAGTGGGTGACGCCCTTGATCACCGCGTCGCGCGACAACTTGGCGCCGTGCAGAAAGAAGACCAGCGCGATGGCGATCTTGGTGGCCAGGCCAAAGGCCGGGGCCGCCGCGCCGCGGGCAGGCAGGAGCGAGGCCAGCACCACCATGCTGACGATCAGGATGATGTACCAGTCGGGTTTCAGGCGGCAGATCCAGCCGCCGGCCTTGGCTGAACTCACGCGTCGACCAGGAAGGAGAGTTGCCGCTCCGAGGTCTCGTTGCGCCCCTCGGCGATCTCGCGGTCCAGCAGGCGGGTCGGATAGTCGCCGGTGAAGTAATGGTCGGTGAACTGCGGGTGTTCGGGGTCGCGAGGCGCCGATTCCATCGCCCAGTAGAGGCCGTCCACCGAGAGGTAGCCCATGGAGTCGACCTCGAGGATCTTGGCGATCTCATCGACGGTGTGGTTGGCGGCCAGCAGCTTGTCGCGGTCGGGCATGTCGATGCCGTAGTAGTCGGGCCACATGATCGGCGGCGAGGCCGAACGCAGGTGGACCTCGGCGGCGCCTGCTTCGCGCACCATGCGGGCGACGCGGACGGAGTTGGTGCCGCGCACGATGGAGTCGTCGATCAACATCACCCGCTTGCCGGCCAGGACCGAGCGGTTGGGGGACAGCTTCATGCGCACGCCGGTTTCCCGGGCGCCCTGGGTCGGCTGGATGAAGGTGCGGCCGACATAGTGGTTGCGGATGATGCCCATCTCGAAGGGCACGCCGACTTCCTGGGCGTAACCCAGGGCTGCCGGCACGCCCGAGTCGGGCACGGGAACGATCACGTCGACGTCCACGTGACTTTCCATGGCGAGCTTCCGGCCCATCCGCTTGCGCACTTCATAGACAGAGCGGCCGTTCACGACGGAGTCGGGGCGGGCGAAATAGACGTATTCGAAGATGCAGGGCCGAGCGCGGGCCGCCGGGAAGGGCCGCAGGGACTCGATGCCGTCGTGGTCGATGATGACCATCTCGCCGTGTTCGATGTCGCGGACGAAGGTGGCGCCGATCATGTCGAGGGCGCAGGTCTCCGACGCCAGCACCGCCTTGCCGTCCAGGTCGCCCAGCACCAGGGGGCGGATGCCCAGGGGGTCGCGGACCCCGATCAACTTCTTGTTGGACAGCGCCACCAGGGCGTAGCCGCCCTCAATGACCGACAGGGCGTCGATGAACTTGTCCACCATCCGGGCGCGCCGCGAACGGGCGATGAGGTGGAGGATAACCTCAGAGTCGGAGGTCGACTGGAAGATTGAGCCCTCGGCCACCAGCTGCTGGCGCAGGGTCAGGAAATTGGTGAGGTTGCCGTTGTGGGCGATGGCCAGGCCGCCCGCTTCAAGGTCGGCGAACATCGGCTGGACGTTGCGGATGAAGGACCCACCGGCGGTGGAGTAGCGGGTGTGGCCGATGGCCGACTGGCCGGGCAGGCGATCCATGAGGTCGCCGCCGGCGAAGGCGTCGCCGACGTGGCCCATATGGCGTTCGGTGTGGAACCCCTGGCCATCGAAGCTGGCGATGCCGCAGGCTTCCTGGCCGCGATGCTGCAGGGCGTGGAGGCCGAGCGCCGTGATGGCCGAGGCGCCGTCAGTGTCGAAGACGCCGAATACCCCGCACTCAAGCCTGGGCGTATCGTCATCCGGATCGCGGGGAACCTGCCGCCATCGATCCAGAGACTGGGTCATCGGGATTTCTCCACTAGATCATCGATACTGCCGCGATCGCGGGCGTCATAGCCGCGACCGTCGCCAGAGTCACGCGGGGCGTTCGCAGAACCTTCACGGACCGCCTCGGAAACCGCAGGTTTCAATCGGTTGGCCATGTCCAAACCCTTGGGCGCGAAGACCTTGAGAATCTGTCCCGCCGCCGTGGTCATCGGATAGAAGACCGCGCCGGTCATCCACTTGGGCCTCAACTCCACCGGGGTGGCGGCGTTGAAGGCCAGGTTGAAGGCTCCGAGGACCACGAAGGCGCGGATCAGGCCAAAGCCCAGGCCCACCGTGCGGTCCAGCAGGCCCAGGATTTCGGTCTCCTGGATGCGCCGCGCAAGGCCTGCGCCCGTAAGCCGCAGGGCGCCGTAGACCAGGATGAAGGTGGCTAGCACGGCGCCGGCGGTGCCCGCCCAGTCGGGATCGATCATGGCCCGACCCAGGGGACCGGTGACTTTCAGCGCCATGACAGCCACGACGGCGGCGATCAGGAAGGAGAGGACGGCCACCATCTCGCGCGCCGCGCCCTGATAGAATCCGACCCCCGCCGAGGCCAGCAGGACGGACAGCACGACGATGTCAAACCAGGGCAAGTCGTCTAATCCCAATCGCCGTCGCCGATGCGGCGGATGGCGTCGCCCAGGCGGGCCATGCCGGTCATCTTCAGCGGGCCGCCATCGACGTCGGCAGGCCCGAAAGCTCTTTTAAATCCAAGCTTTGCGGCTTCTTTCAGACGTGAATCCATCCGGCTGACATGACGCACGTCGCCGGAAAGGCTCACTTCGCCGAACACCACGCAGTCCTGGGGCAGGGCGACATCGAGGGCCGAGGAGGCCAGGGCCGCCGCCGCCGCCAGGTCCGCCGCCGGCTCGCTGATGCGCAGACCGCCGGCCACGTTCAGATAGACGTCGCGATTGCCCAGGCCCAGCCCGCAGCGGGCCTCCAGCACGGCCAGCACCATGGCTAGGCGGCCGGTGTCCCAGCCGACGACGGCGCGCCGGGGTGTGCCATAGGCCGAGGGGGCCACCAGGGCCTGGAACTCCACCAGCACGGGCCGCGAACCCTCGATGCCGGCGAACACCGCCGCGCCCGCCGCGCGCTCGCCGGAGGTGTCGAGGAACAGGGCCGAGGGGTTCTTCACCTCCGCCAGGCCGCCGTCGCCCATCTCGAAGACGCCGATCTCGTCGGTGGCGCCAAAGCGGTTCTTCACCCCCCGCAGGATGCGGAACGGGTAGCCGCGCTCGCCCTCGAAGGCGAGGACGGCGTCCACCATGTGCTCGATCACCCGGGGACCGGCGATGGTCCCCTCCTTGGTGACGTGGCCTACCAGGATGATGGCCACGCCCTGCTTCTTGGCCAGGCGCACCAGCTCACCGGTGGCGGCGCGAACTTGCGTGACGGAACCGGGGCCGGCTTCGTGGGCGTCGCTCCACATGGTCTGGATGGAGTCGATGACGACGAGGTCGAACTTCTCGCGCTTCAGCCCCTCGACGATCTCGCGCAGGGAGGTCTCGGCGGCCAACCGCACCGGGGCGTCGGCCAGACCCATGCGCTGGGCGCGGCTGCGGACCTGCTCCACGGCCTCCTCGCCGGAGATATAGGCGCACTTGGCGCCCCGGCGGGCCGCGAAGGCCGCCACCTGTAGCAGCAGGGTGGACTTGCCGACGCCGGGATCGCCACCGAGCAGCAGGGCCGAGCCCGGCACCACGCCGCCGCCGCAGACCCGGTCGAACTCGGCGACGCCGGTCTGGATGCGGGGCGGGGCGGGGGTATGTTCCTCCAGGCCCTGGAAGGGCAGACCCTTGCCGCGCGCACTGCTTCGGGTCGGCGCCAGCGCGCCGGGCGGGCGGCTCTGCACCTCCTCCACCAGGGCGTTCCACGCCAGGCAGGCCGGGCACTGGCCCGCCCACTTGGTCTGCGTCGCGCCGCAGGTCTGGCAAACATAGACGGCGCCGTCGCGGGCCATGAGGTCTCCTGATTCGGGTGGGGGCAGGTTAGCCCGAAACGCCGCGCGGGCGCGGGGGATCGGAAGGTACATATCGGGAACGTGGGCTTCAGGGAAGGGCGGCGCCTCAGGACTGATGCGCCGCGGCGCCGCAGCTATCGCGCAACGCCTCCGCACCTCCCAATTGGCCATGATTGACCGCAGCGCTTGCGAAATCGACAGCCTAATGCGCAGCTTGGATTCTGCGTTCGACTCCAGCCCGGGACATGGCTGATGCTGGTGATCCAATTTGCGGGCGTCTTGAGGGGCATTGGAACGTGAGTGACGACAAGTCTGCGCTGCTAAGGTCGCTCAGCATCGACCGCTCCCTGGATGACCAGGCCCCACGTCGCGGGCCGATCGGTCCCCTGGTCCTAAGCGCCATAATCCTTGGCAGTGTTGCGGCTGGCGGCGCGGTGGGGTGGATGGTGAAGCCCGTCACCAAGTCCAAGCCGGCCACCCAAGCGATCCCGGCCCAGGGCGCAGCAAGGGTCGTGGCGCCGAGCGGACTCACGGCGTCGGGCTATGTCGTGGCGCGGACCCGCGCCACCGTGGCCGCCGAGGTCACCGGCCGAGTGGTCGAGGTGCGGGTGGAGGAAGGCCAAACGGTCCAGGCCGGACAGGTCCTGGCCACCCTCGACAACTCCCTGGCCACCGTGGACGCGCGCTCGACGCAGGCCCGCGCCGTGTCAGCCCAGGCGGCGTTAAACTCCGCGCAGGCGCAGTACGCCCAGGCGCAACGCGATCTGGCGCGCTCCCAATCCCTGGCCAAGACCGGCTATATCAGTGACGCCAGTCTCCAGGGCGCCGTGCTCAAGGCCCGGGTCGCCGAGGCCCAGGAAAGCCTGTCTCGGGCGCAGCTGGCCGCCGCGCGCTCGGACTCCAACCGCACCCAGGTTCAGCTCAGCAAGTACGAGATTCGTGCGCCCTTCGCCGGCGTGGTCATCGACAAGGCCGCCCAGCCTGGAGAGATCATTTCTCCCCTTTCGGCCGGCGGCGGATTCACCCGGACCGGCATCTGCACCTTGGTGGACATGGACAGCCTGGAGATCGAGGTTGACGTGAACGAGGCCTATATTGGTCGGGTCTCGGCCGGCCAAAAAGTGGAGGCGGTGCTGGACGCTTTCCCCAACACCGTCCTGCCGGCCCGCGTGATCGCCACGATCCCGACCGCCAGCCGTGACAAGGCCACGGTGCGGGTCCGCATTGGCTTTGAGGCCAAGGACGTCCGCGTCCTGCCCGAGATGGCGGTCAAGGTCACCTTCCTCGAAAACCGCCCTTGAATCTCGACCGACAGGACACCGCGATGAGCGCCCTCATTCAGTTGAACAATGTCACCAAGAACTACCGGCGCGGCAAGGAAGGCATCGCCATCTTCGATGGCCTCACCATGTCGATCGAGAAGGGGGACTTCGTCGCCATCATGGGTCCCTCCGGCTCGGGCAAGACCACCCTGTTGAACCTGTTGGGCGGCACCGACCGCTGCGACGGCGGCGAAATCATCTTCGATGGCGAGCGGATCGACGGCTATTCCGAGGGGCAGTTGGCTGCGTGGCGGGCGCGGAATGTCGGCTTCATCTTCCAGTTCTACAACCTGATGCCGGTCCTGACAGCGGCCCAGAATGTCGAGCTGCCGCTGATGCTGACCAACCTGCCGGCCAAGAAGCGCAGGGAGAATGTCGAGACGGCCCTGAAGATCGTCGAGCTGTCGGACCGCGCCAAGCACAAGCCCAAGGAACTCTCGGGGGGCCAACAGCAGCGGGTGGCGATCGCCCGCGCCATCGTTTCCGACCCCAAGCTTCTGCTCTGTGACGAACCCACCGGGGACCTGGACCGCAACACAGCCAACGACATCCTGCGGACCCTGCAACTGCTCAATAAGGAAATGGGCAAGACGGTCGTCATGGTCACCCATGATCCGGAGGCCGCGCGCTTCGCGACCCGCACCCTGCACCTGGACAAGGGCAGCTTCGCCGAGATCGCCGCATGACGGACTTCGACCTGATCCGCAAAAACCTGTTTCGCAAGCCGCTACGAACCGTCCTGCTGACGGTTTCGATCTTCATGGCCTTTCTGATCTTCGGCATGCTCACCAGCCTCAACGTAGCCCTGAACCGGGCCTCGGAGACGGGCGCGGCCAGCGACCGACTGATCGTCTCCAACAAGATCAATTTCACCCAGCCCCTGCCCATCGCCTATGTGAACCGCATCGCCACGGTTCCGGGGGTGACCGGAGTCACTCACTCCAACTGGTTCGGGGCCTATTATCAGGACCAGCGGGCCAGCCGCTTCGTCGGATTCGCCGTCGATCCGGCCAGCTACCTCGCCATCTACGCCAATGACGTCCGGCTGACGGAGGCCGAACGCAAGGCCTTCATCGCGGAGCGGACCGGCGTGATCGTCGGCAAGGCCCTGGCCGAGCAATATGGCTGGAAGGTGGGGCAGACCATCCCCATCAGCTCCAACATCTTTGTCCAGGCCGATGGCCGCCGCAGCTGGGACATGAAGATCAGCGGCGTCTTCACCGGCGCCAAGCCGACCGATTCCACCAACGCGCTCTACTTCCACTATGATTATCTGAACGAGACCACGACCTTCGGCCGCGATCAGATCGGCAATGTGGCGGTGCGAACCGCTTCGCCGGATCTCAATGACCAAGTCGCCAAGGCAATCGACGCCACCTTCGCCAACTCGCCCTACGAAACCTCCACGGTCGATGAGAAGACCTTCGCCCGCGCCTTCCTGAAACAGGCCGGAGATCTGAACTTCATCGTCTCCATGGTGGTGGCCGCGGCGTTCGCCGCCATTCTGATGATCGTCAGCACCACCCTGGTCTCGGCCATGCGCGAGCGCACCAAGGAGATCGGCGTCATGAAAACCCTCGGCTTCTCCAGTCCGCGCGTCCTGCGCATGGTGCTGGGAGAAGCTCTGATGCTCTCGAGCCTGGGCGCCATCCTAGGGCTCGCGACCTCTGCCGTGGTCCTGGCGGGCCTTTCCAAGTCGCCCGCCGGCGCCAACTTTGGCGACCTGTCCATGTCTGCGGGCGTGGCCTTGGCCGGGGTCGCCCTGGCCGTCACCCTGGGCCTGGTCACCGGCGCCATCCCCGCCGCCTCGGCCTTGCGGATGAGCATCGTCGACGCCCTGAACCGCCGCTAGGAAGCGCCGACATGAGCCTGCTGAGCCAGACCCGATCCGTGATCGTCATGAACGTACAGTCCATTCCCCAGCGGCTCTGGATGTCGCTGGCGACGGTGATGTCCATCGCCCTGGTGGTGGCCGTGCTCCTGGGCTTTCTGTCCCTGGCCAATGGGTTCAACCAGACCCTGAAGGGCTCGGGCGCCTCCGACGTGGCCATCGTGCTGCGCGAGGGGTCGGAGGCCGAACTGAACAGCACCTTGTCGCGAGACCAGGTGGACCTCCTGGCCCAGGGCCCGGGGGTGCGCATCGGGTCAGACGGCCGTCCGGTGCTGTCTGCCGAACTCATGCTGGTGGTGGACGGCATCAAGAAATCCACCGGCACCAAGGCCAATATGCCGCTGCGAGGTATCGGGCCCAACGGCCTGCTGGTGCGCAGGCAGGCCCGCATCCGCGAGGGGAGAATGTTCTCGCCAGGCTCCAACGAGATCGTGGTGGGCGCGGGACTTCTGCGGGAGTTCGAGGGGTTCGAGATGGGCAAGACGGTGAAGTTCGGCGCCCAGACCTGGCGGGTGGTGGGGGTGTTCGAAGCCCCCGGCACGGTCTTTGAGTCTGAGCTCTGGGCCGACGCGCCCGTGGTTCAGAGCCTGTTCAACCGCGGCACCTCCTACCAGACCGCCCGGGTGGCTCTCACCAGCGCCGCGGCCATGCCTGGCTTCGTGGCCTATGCCAAGAACGAGCCGCGTCTGCAGCTGGCGGCGCAGAGCGAGCAGGCTTATTTCGCCGCCCAGGCCGAGCGTTCGGGGCTGCTGATCAAGTATTTCGGCTGGCCCCTTGGCATCATCATGGCCATCGGCGCCTTGGCCGGCGCGCTCAACACCATGTACGCCTCGGTCGCCAACCGGGCGGCGGAGATCGCCACCTTGCGGGTCATCGGGTTCTCAGGATTCTCGGCCTTCATGGGAACCCTGGTCGAAGCCCTGGTCCTGTCAGCCATCGGCGCGCTGCTGGGGGTGGCGATCTGCGCGCTGGGCTTCAACGGCCTGTCGACCTCCACCCTCGGCGCGGGCTTCACCCAGGTCGCCTTCCGCCTGCAGATCGGTCCTGAGATTATCGGTCAGGCGGTCACCCTGGCCCTGGTCATCGGCCTGGTGGGCGGGGTGTTCCCCGGCTGGCGGGCGGCGCGACAAAAGCCGTTGCTGGCCCTGGCGGCCGCATAGAGGGTGAGCGTCTCGGAACGGGTCAGATGGACTCACCCGACCTCAAGGAGCCCGACGACGCGATGTCCTGACTCGGCCCCAGCCGGAGAGCACTGTGAAACGCCTTGTGGGGCCGGTGGAACGGGCGCTGGCTGGCGGCGTTGGGGCTGCTCACAGGGGCGCGGGATGTTGAAGACCGGGAGCTGGGCATGAGCATCGTGGAGCCGGGATCGATGGGCGCGCGCCTGACCGCGCGGGTCCGCGCGATCCTGCTGGAGCCCAAGGCGACCTGGGAGACGATTGACCAGGAGCCGGCCAGCCTGAAAGGGCTGTACCTGACCTATGTCATGCCGCTGGCGGCCATCGGGCCGGTCGCTGGGTTCATCGGGGCGGTGGTGTTCGGTAATCCCAAGGACGGGGTGGCCTTCCATCCGCCGGTGTTGAATGCGCTTGGCGCGGCGGTGACGGCGTATCTCGCGACCTTGATCGGCGTGATGGTGCTGGCGGTGGTGATCAACGCCTTCGCGCCGCCGTTCGGGGCGACCCGGAACCAGGTCCAGGCCGTGAAGGTGGCGGCCTATTCGGGCACGGCGGCCTGGGTGGCGGGCATCTTCCTGATCTTCCCACCCTTGGCGCCCCTGGCCTTCCTGGCGGGGATCTACAGCCTCTATCTGCTCTATCTGGGCCTGCCCCGGCTGATGGCCTCGGCGCGGGGCAAGACGGCGGCCTATGTGGTGCTGGCGGTGGCGGTATCCATCCTGATCAACCTGGTGGTCACCGCCATCGCCGCGCCGATCAAACGGGTGGGCGAGGGCGCCAGCGCGGCTGGGGCGGTCACCGCCGTCCCGGCGTCGCGGAGCCACTCGGTGGACATGTCCAAGCTGGAGGCGGCCGGCGAGCAGCTCAGCGCCGCCGCCGCGCGGGCGAAGGACCTCGAGCCCATTGACCCCGAGGTGCTGAAGTCCTTCCTACCGGCCACGGCGGCCGGCTATCGGCGCACGGCGCTGCGGGCCGGCAGCCTGGGATCCGATGGCGTTTCGGGGGTCTCGGCCGAGGCCAGCTACGCCAAGGGCGATGGGACCTATACCCTCACCATCACCGACCTGGGCGAGGCCGGCGCCCTGGCCGGAATTGCCTCGGCCTTCAACGTGGAGTCCTCCACCGAGAGCGGTCGGCGCTATGACCGGATCGGCAAGACCCCCGAGGGGCGGATGAGCACCGAGTCCTACGACAACGCCTCCAAGCACGGCAGCTACGGCGTGCTGGTGGCCGAACGGTTCATGGTCCAGGCCGAAGGCGACGCGGCGCCCATGGCCAGCCTGAAGGCCGCGGTGTCGGGGATCGATCTGGCGCGACTGCAGGTGCTCGCGAAGCCTAGACCTGACCCAGATAGACCCGTTCCGCCCGCGGGCTGAGGCGGACCAGGCATTCGTGGGCCACGGTGCCGGCGGCGGCGGCGAGGTCGTCGATATGGGCGTTGGGGCCCATCAGCTCGACCATCTGGCCGGGGCTGGCAGGCGTGTCACCGAGGTCCAGCAGGATCAGGTCCATGGTGACGATCAGGAAGGGTCGCAGGGCGCCGGCGAACCAGCCCTGGCCGGTCTGCTTGGCGGCGCGGACCAGGCCGTCGGCATAGCCCGCGGCCACCACGGCGACGCGGGTCGGGCGGGCGACGATGCGGCTGGAGCCGTAGCCGACGGTCTCCCCGGCCTCGATGTTGCGGATGTCGAGGATGGGGGCCTCGAAGGTGGCCACCGCCTTCAGGCGCGGATCGGGGCGCTCCTCGGGGCCGCCGCCATAGAGACTGACGCCGGGGCGGACCATGTCGAAGCGGTAGTCGTCGCCCAGGAAGATGCCGGCCGAGGCTGCGAAGCTGGCCCGGGCGTCGGGGAACAGCTTGCGGGTGGCGGCGAAGCGTTCGAGCTGGCGGCCATTGCGGGGATCGCGGGGCTCGGGCGCTGAGCCCAGGTGGCTCATCACCAGGCCGATTTCGAGATGGGCCAGGCGGTCGCCCGACTGGGCCAGCGCGCCGGCCTGGTCGGGGGTGATCCCCTGACGGTTCATGCCGGTGTCGATGTGCAGGGCGACCGGCAGGACGCGGCCCAGGGAGGCGGCGAAGCTGCTGGCGGCCTCGACCTGGGGCACGCTGGTCAGGGCCGGTGTGAGGTTGGCCGCGACAAGGCGCGCGCCCGTGCCGCCGGTCATACCGTCCAGCACATAGATGGTCGCCGGACGCTCGGGACCCAGCGCCGCGCGCAGCGCCTCGCCCTCGGTCAGGCGGGCGACGAAGAAGCTGCGGGCGCCCTCGGCCCACAGGCGGCGGCAGACCGGGCCGGCGCCCAGGCCATAGCCGTCGCCCTTGACCACGGGGGCGGCTTCCGCGCCTGGCGCCTGGGCGCGCAGAACGCCGTAATTATGGGCGAGCGCGTCGAGATCGATCGTCAGGCGCGCGGAGGAGGGGAGAGCCATTGGCGCTCCCTTAGAGACTGACAGGCGGAAGGGAAAGCCGGTTCAAGCGCCGGGGTCAGTCGCGGCTGTGCTGGTCATAGCGGCTGGGATCGCGGGCCAGGTTTCCGAACTTGGTCAGGTCGGCGTTGAAGGCCAGTTTGACGGTGCCGATGGGGCCGTGCCTCTGCTTGCCGATGATCACCTCGGCCTGGCCCGCCACCTGGTCCATCTGGTCCTGCCAAGTGAGGTGTTCGGGTGTGCCTTCGCGGGGCTCGGTGCGGGAGAGGTAGTATTCCTCGCGGTAGATGAACATCACGCAGTCGGCGTCCTGCTCGATGGAGCCCGATTCCCGAAGGTCGGAGAGCTGGGGCTTCTTGTCCTCGCGGTTTTCCACCTGGCGGGAGAGCTGGGCCAGGGCGATGACCGGGACCGAGAGTTCCTTGGCCAGCGTCTTGAGCCCCTGGGTGATGGCGCTGACCTCCTGCACCCGGTTGTCCAGCTTGCCGCCGCCGCCGATGGTCACCAGCTGCAGGTAGTCCACCACGATCAGGTCCAGGCCCACCATGCGCTTCAGGCGCCGGGCGCGGGCGGCCAGCTTGGCCATGGTGATGCCGCCGGTGTCGTCGATATAGAGCGGGGCGTCCTGGATCTCGAGGGCGGCGTCGCGCACCCGGCCGAACTCCACGGCGTCGATCTCGCCCTTGCGCAGGCGGTCACCGGACACGCCGGACACTTCGGCCAGCATCCGCATGGCCAGCTGGTCGGCGGACATTTCCAACTGGAAGAAGGCCACCACGCCGCCGGCCACGGTCTTCTTGGTGCCGTCCGGCTGCGGCTCCCAGGCGTAGTTGCGGGCCACGTGGAAGGCGATGTTCACCGCCAGGGCGCTCTTGCCCATGGAGGGGCGGGCGGCAAGGATCAGCAGGTCGGAGGGGTGCAGGCCGCCCAGCTTGGCGTCCAGGTCGATCAGGCCGGTGGAGAGGCCGGCCAGGCCGCCGTCGCGGCTGTGGGCCTCGGCGGCCATGGTCACGGCGCCGTGCAGGGCCTGGGAGAGGGGGATGAACCCCTGGCTGGCGCCGCCGCTTTCGGCCAGGGCGTAGAGCTGCTGTTCGGCGGCCTCGATCTGATCGCGGGCCGAGGTCTCTTCATCGGGCGCCGTCGCGGTGGTGGCGATGTCGCCGCCGATGCGGATCAGGTCGCGGCGCAGGGCCAGATCGTAGATGGCCCGCGAATAGTCCGGCGCGTTGGCGGCCGGCGGGGCGCGGTCCACCAGGTCGGCCAGGTAGCGGATGCCGCCCAGCTCCTCAAAGGCGGGGTCGCGCCCGAACTGCTCGGCCAGCAGGATCGGCTCGGCCAGCTGGCCCTTGCGGACGTGGGTCTCGATGGCGGCGTAGAGGCGCGCGTGGAAGGGTTCGTAGAAGTGGCGGGCCTGCAGATAGTCGCCGATGCGCTCGAAGGTGGCGTTGTCATAGAGGACAGCGCCCAGCAGGGCCTGCTCGGCCTCGATATTGGCCGGGGCGTGGGGGATCGCCGTGTCGTTGTGGGCGGGGCGGAGATCGAGCGCGGGGACGAGGGCCATGGGTTACCGATAGCTTAACGAGAGGCCCCAGACAGTGTGGCGAGATGGCCTACGCACAGGAAATCCGGAGGCCTGTGGATGACCTCACTCTGGGGAAAGTCAGCGACTCGAATCTAACCCTTCGCCAGGCCCATCCCAGTCCCATTCTGGGGAGCTGCGACCGCATCTGTCGCAGACAAAAGAAACGGCGCGGAACCGGAGTTCCGCGCCGTGTCAGATCGTTAGAGGTCGGGAGCTTTAGCTCTCGACGTAGTCGCCTTCGTGCGAACCGGCGCCGCCGGCCAGCATGTCCTGGGCGGCTTCCTCGGCCGCGACGCGATCTTCCTCGAACTGCGAGTTGACCACGTCCTCGCCGCGGGCTTGGCGCTCGGCCTCGTCCTGGCTGCGGGCGATGTTGAGGGTCACCGTGATGACGACCTCGGCGTGCAGGACGACCTTCACAGGGTGGAGACCCAGGGTCTTGATCGGCTTGTCGAGGGCCACCATCGAGCGTTCCAGCTTGCCGCCGGCCGCATTGACGATGTCGGCGACGTCACGGCCGGAAACCGAACCGTAGAGCTGGCCGCTTTCGCCAGCCTGACGGATCAGGATGTAGGACGTGCCGTCCAGGCCCTCGCCGGTCTTGCCGGCTTGTTCCTTGGCCTTCTGGTTGCGGGCCTCGATGTCGGCGCGCTGGCCTTCGAAGACCTTCAGATTGGCGGCGTTGGCGCGGAGCGCCTTTTGACGGGGCAGGAGGAAGTTGCGCGCGTAGCCGTCCTTGACGGTGACCACATCGCCCAGAAGACCCTTGCCTTCGACGCGTTCGAGCAGAATGACTTTCATGTGCCTGTACTCCCTACTTCACGACGTAGGGGAGGAGAGCCAGGAAGCGGGCGCGCTTGATGGCCTTGGCCAGTTCGCGTTGCTTCTTGGCCGACACCGCGGTGATGCGCGAGGGCACGATCTTGCCGCGTTCCGAGACGTAACGCTGCAGCAGCTTCACGTCCTTGTAGTCGATCTTCGGCGCGCCGGCGCCCGAGAACGGGCAGACCTTGCGGCGACGGAAGAAGGGGCGGCGCTGGCCACCCGCGGCGGGGGCGCCGGCGGTGGTTGCTTCGGAGGTTTCGTCGGTCATGTGATGATCCTCCTTATTGAGCTTGGAAGCTGTCTTCGCGGCGCGGTTCGCGCTCACGATCGCGGTCACGACGGGCCAGGACCGGCGAGAGCTCAAGGTCGAGCTCCTCGACGCGGACCGTCAGGTGGCGCAGCACGTCTTCGTTGAGAGACAGCTGGCGCTCCATTTCCTTCACCGCCGGCGCCGGGGCGTCGATGGAGATCAGGGAATAGTGGCCCTTGCGGTTCTTCTTGATGCGATAGGTCAGGTTGCGAAGGCCCCAGTACTCGATCTTCGCGACCACGCCGCCACCCTCTTCGATGAGGGCCTTGATCTGGTCATTGAGGGCTTCGGCTTGTTGCGGCGAGATATCCTGCCGCGAGATAACGACGTGCTCGTAGAGCGCCATGTTTTCCTTCTTCCGTTGTGGAGGCGGCGCTTTCGTCGGCGGAAGTCCGGCGAAAACGATGGATCTCAATGCGGCGCGCGGGAGGTTCCCGCGCCTTTTACGTTCCGACTTGAGACCGCCGTCCGTGAAGAGGCGGGCTGATACGGGAAAACCGCTTGTTGGGCAAGGCGTTTCCTGCATGAGCGGCCGGTCCGACGCGAAGCCCGCCTCGGAATCAGAGCTGGCGGCCTCTTGTCAGAAGCGCGATCCTACCCCAGCCTGCGAACAGCAATCTAGGGTTGATCATGCGGCTATCTGATATCGTTTCGTCGGCCCTGGCCGCCACCTGCCTGCTGATGGCGACCCCCTCGGCCGCAGCCGCCGCGGCGCCCGTCGCCGTCGCCGTCGCCGCGCCGAGCCCGCACGCCCTCGACCTCGCCCGCCGCTACGTGACCGCCATGCACATGGACCGGACCATGCAGGCGATGATGTCGACGGTGATGCCGGCCGTCATGGACCAGGCGATGAAGAACGCCAGGAACAAGCTTCCGCCGGAGATGCAGGCGGAGATGTCCAAGATCGCAGGTGAGGTCATGACCGAGTCGATGACCCGTATGGTTCCCAAGATGGTCGAGCGGCTGCCGCAGATCTACGCCGAGACCTATTCCGAGGCGGAGCTTGAAGACATCGTCAAATTTTATGAGAGCGCCAGCGGCCAGTCGGCGCTTTCGAAAGCGCCCCTGATCGCGGCGCGGCTGATGCCTATCGTCGGTGAAATGATGCCTGATATGCAGGCCGACATGCTGGCGCGGCTTTGCGCGCGCTATCCCACGGCCTGCCCCGCGGCCGGGCAGAAGGCGGCGCCTTCCCCCAAGCCGTCCTAGGCTCTCCGCTACTTCTTCTGCTTGGCCTTCCAGGCCTTCAGGGCGCCGAGGGTCTGGTTGACGTGGTCGTCGGCCTTCAGGTTGTCGTAGGCCAGCAGGACCGTGCCGTCGGGCGCGATGACGTAGGAGGTGCGGGCCGAGAGGTCCACCGGGGCCTTTATGCCGGCCATCTTCATCGGCGAGTCGTACGACTTGGCGATCTTGGCGCCCGGATCGGCGGCGACGGGGAACTTGCCGCCGCAGGTGGCGGTGTCGGCGGAGAATTCGGCCAGGCGTTCGACCTTGCCGGCGGTGATCCCGATCAGGGTCGCGCCCTGGGCCTTGAAGTCATCGGCCGCCTCGGAGAACAGGTGGGCCTCAAGGTTGCAGCCGCCGGTATAGGCCGACGGGAAGAAGTACATCACCACAGGCCCCTTCTTGCGGGCCGCGGTCATGTTGAAGGTGAAGGGCTTGCCCGCCAGATAGGCCGGGGCGGTGAAGTCGGGCGCCTTGGAGCCCACGGCGAGGTCGGCGAGCGCCGGTGTGGCGGCGGCGGTGGCGGCCAGGACGGCAAGGGCGATCAGGCGATTCATGGGTCGTTCCTCCAGGGTTCGATCAACATACGAACTGGACGGCGCTTTGTCTTCGCAGCATAGCGGGATGATGAAACCGACGCTGCCCGCGCGCGCCGACCAGATCCTGGCCGACGCCAAGTTTCCCGAACTTCCCAACCACTATCGGGGCAAGGTGCGCGACACCTACGACCTGGGCGACGGGCGGATGGTGATTATCTCCAGCGACCGGCTGTCGGCCTTCGACTCCATCCTGGCGGTGATCCCCTACAAGGGTCAGGTCCTGACCCAGACGGCGCGGTTCTGGTTCGACGCCACCGCCGACATCTGCCCCAACCACGTCCTGGCCTATCCGGACCCCAACGTCGTGGTGGGCACGCGGCTGGACATTCTGCCGGTGGAGATCGTCGTGCGCGGCTATCTGGCCGGAACCACCGGGACCTCGATCCTGACGCTCTACAAGAAGGGCGCGCGGGAGATGTACGGCCACAGGCTGCCCGACGGCCTGGCCGACAACCAGAAGCTCCCGACCCCGATCATCACCCCCACCTCCAAGGCCTATGACGGCGAGCACGACGCGCCGCTGACGCCCGCCGAGATCGTCGAGCAGGGGCTGCTCAGCGCCCTGCAGTGGGAGACGCTCTCCAGGTACGCCTTGGCCCTCTTCGACCGCGGTCAGGAGATGGCGGCGGCGCGCGGCCTGATCCTGGTGGACACCAAGTACGAGTTCGGCGTCGACACGAACGGCCAGATCATCCTGGCCGACGAGATCCACACTCCTGACTCCAGCCGCTACTGGTTCGCAGAAACCTATGCGGACAAGTTCGCCAAGGGCGAGCGGCCCGACAGCTTCGACAAGGACTTCGTGCGCGCCTGGGTCGCCGCCCGCTGCGACCCCTACAAGGACCAGATCCCGGAGATCCCCGCCGAGATGATCGACGAGACGGCGCGGGTCTACATCCAGGCTTTCGAGACCATCACGGGGCGCGCGTTCGAAGTCGAGACCGGCGGCGAGCCGATCCTGACGCGCATCCGCAAGAACCTCGCGGTCTATATTCCGGCCTAGAAATTCTGGCGTCGGACGGGCTGGACGGACCGGCGAAATCCGTCATGGTCCCGCTCCATGCAAAACGAACCTTTTTTCAAAAGGGACGGTCAATTTTACGTCCCGCAACCGTCCTGCCGTGGTCCCTGGAATCCTCAATCCCTGCACGGCCGCGTCATCGTTGGCCTGCTTGGCTGCGAGATCGAGGCCAAACACGGCAGCCCTGATTTCATGCCGGCCCGCCTGACGGTGGACATGTACCGCTTGCCCGGCTTCGACCCCATCGAGGTCAAGACCACGGTGATCCGCGACGGCAATCGCATCCGGGTCGTCGACGCCGAGTTCATCTCCGGCGGGGTCAGCATGGCGCGCGCCTCGGTGCAGTTCCTGAAGCGCACCGAGAATTCGCCCGGCGAATCTTGGCATCGCCCGAACTGGGAGGTCCCCAAGCCCGCCGATATCGAACTGCCGACCGACGGGCGGCAGGGTATGGGCGGCATGTGGGCCATGCGGCCGATCACCGGCGGCTTTGGCCAGCCGGGCCCGCGCAAGACCTGGATGAGCGAGGTCCGCGAGATGGTGGAGGGCGTTCCGCTCACACCCTTCCAGCGGGTCTCCCTGGCCGCCGACTTCTCCAGCCCCTTCGCCAATTCCAGCACCGAGGGGCTCGGCTACATCAACTCGGACGTGACGGTCTATCTGCACCGCCTGCCGGCCACAGAGTGGATCGGGTTCGAGGTCGCCGACCACCACGCCACCGACGGCGTGGCGATCGGCGAATGCTGGCTCTATGACGAGCAGGGTCCGATCGGTCAGGCCTCCTGCGCAGCCCTGGCCCAGCGCCGCCTTACCCCTGGGGCGCCACCGGCGGCGGCGAAGGCGTAGGTGCGATGGGCGCCGGCGTCACAGCCGGCGCTACGGGCGTGGCCGGAGACGGCGCGGCTTCGGCCGGCGGCGTCTCGACCTTCGGGGCGGGCGCTGTCGTCCGCCGCGCGCTGAGGATCTTGACCGGGGGCTTCAGCATCTCGCCCTTCATGACGCCGACCCCTGCGTTGGGGTCGCGCGGCTTGACGAGGATCTTGCGCACCACGTCCATCCCCTCGACCACGTAGCCGAAGGCCGCGAAGCCCAGGTTGTCGCCCTTGGCCTTGGGATTGGCGTCCAGATAGGTGTTGTCGCCGACGCAGATGAAGAAGTCCGAGGTGGCGCTGCCGGGCGCGAAACGGCCCATGGAGATGGCGCCGTCGGTGTGGGAGAGGCCGGTCTTCGTCGTCGGCTCGTGGCCGATGGGCTTCATGACCTTGGCGGGGTCGTTCTGCAGGCCGCCCTGGATCGAGCCATAATCGTCGCCCGTGTAGCCCTTGGGCCGCGAGGCCCGGTAGAAGGTGGCCCCGTCATAGCGCTTGGTGTCGGTGTAGCGCAGGAAGTTGGCCACGGTGACCGGGGCATTGGCCTGTTCCAGCGCCAGCACAATCGCGCCCACGGGCGTGGTCAGCTTCACATAGACGACGCCGGGCGCCGCGAGGGCCGGGGAGGCGACAAGCGCCGCGCCTGTGGCCAGGAAGGTTCTGCGCTGCATGATCATCCGATCCGGCTCCCCATGCCGCCGTCGACGGGCAGGATCGCCCCGGTGATGAAGCCCGCCTCGTCGGAGGCGAGGAAGAGGGCGGCATAGGCGGTGTCCCAGGCATTGCCCATTTTCCCGCCTAGCGGAACTCTTGCATTACGGGCGGCGCGGACCGCTTCCTGCTCCTGGCCGCTGGCCTGGGCGATGCCGGCCACGGCCATGGGGGTGTCCATCAATCCCGGCATGATGGCGTTGCAGCGGACGCCCTTGGCCGCGTTGGACTGGGCGACGCTGGTGGTCAGGCGGTTCACGGCCGCCTTGGAGACCTCGTAGGCCACCTGGTTTCCCCCCGCGATCCCGGCCAGGGACGAGATGTTGACGATGGCCCCGCCGCCCTGCTCGCGCATCGTTGGGATGGCGGCCTTGATGGTCAGCCACATGCCCTTGAGGTTGACGCTGAGGATGCGGTCGAAGGCGGCTTCCTCCACCCGATGGGCCGGACCGTCGCCGCCGCCGACGCCGACATTGTTGACCAGGATGTCGATGCGGCCCAGGCGGGCCTTGGCTTCCTCGATCATCACCGCGACATCATCGGCCTTGGTGACGTTGGCGGTGAAGGCGGTGGCCTGGCCGCCCTCGGCGACGATCATGGCGGCGGTCTCCTCGGCGCGCTCAGCAACGCGGTCGACGCACAGCACCTGCGCGCCTTCGCGGGCGAACAGGATCGACATGGCCCGGCCGTTGCCGATGGTCTCGCCCGGCGTCTGGCCGGCCCCGACGATGAGGGCGGTCTTGCCCTTCAGGCGGTCGGCCATGCTCAGAACCCCTTCAGGTCGGGGTCGAGGGTCTGGCCCTCGTCGAGCTGCACCCCGAAGGAGTTCAGGATCATGGAGACCTGAGTGTACTGGCCGGCGGTGAACACCACGTCCATGCACTGCTTGTCGCTGAAGTGGGCCTTCAGGTTGGCCCAGGTGGCGTTGGTGATGAATTGGTCGTGGTGCAGTTCGTCGGAGGCCTCCAGCAGGGCCTGGTCGGCGGCGCTCCAGCCGGGGGCCTCTGCGCCGCCCTTGATCGCCTCGCATTCCTCGGCGGTCAGGCCCTCGCGCTTTCCGATCGGGACGTGCTGGGTCCACTCGTAGCCCGCCTTGCAGAGGTAGCCGATGCGCAGGACGACGATCTCACGTTCGCGGCCCGGCAGGTCATTGCGGCGCGACAGCACGTAGTTGCCCCAGGCCAGGAAGCCCTTGGCCGCCTTGGGTGCATTGACCATGGTCCGGAAGATGTTGAGGACGCGACCCTGGGCCAACATGGGGGCCAGGACTTCGGTCTGGGCTTCATCGAGCTTGCCGAGGTCGACCGGAGCGATCCGGGGTTGGGTCAGGCGCATGCAGGTTCCTCCGCAACGCCTTACGCGGCGTCATTGCGGGCATCTTACCGGAGCGGCCGCGCGGCCTGTCAAACGAATGTTCGGTTGTTATCCGAAGTCGCCTGACCGGATGACGAAGGGGATCATCTGGGCCAGGAGCAGCAGGCCAAAGCCGATCAGCAGGATGCGGCCGAACCATTTGCGGCGGTTGGCGGCCTTCGGATCCTCGGGCGTGGGCTCGGGTTGGTCGGTCATGGGGTGCGGCCTATCACGCCCATGTCATCGGCCGCAACGAAGCTCTCAGCGGATTGTCTGGTCTATGTCTGGGGAAAGGCGCATGATGTGTGCGTCGATCTCTGCCGCGCAACGCTCTTAAGCCCTCTCGCTCAGCGCGCGGAACTTTCGAAGCCGACCCTCTCAGACCTCGATGGCCCGCCGGGCTCTTCCGGCGCGCCTACGCATCTCTCGGAGGCTGTCATGGCGACCGGTACTGTCAAATGGTTCAATTCCACCAAGGGCTTCGGCTTCATCCAGCCGGCTGATGGCGGCAAGGACGTCTTCGTCCACATCTCCGCCGTCGAGCGCTCGGACCTCAACGGTCTGAACGAAGGCGACACGGTGTCCTACGACATGGAGCGCGACCAGCGCTCCGGTAAGGAAAGCGCCGTCAATCTGAAGTCGGCCTAAGACGATAAGGGGCCGGCGCGATCCTCGCGCCGGCCCCGGTCTTTTTACGCGGCGTTCGCGCTGACGGGAGCTGCCCATGGCCATGGCCGATCTGATCCCCACGCTCGACGACGAAGGCCTCGCCAATCTGCGGGCCAACGCCCAGCGCCTTGAAAACTCCGACGTCGCCCGGCAGGCCGAGCAGGCCGCGGCCCTGTTGCCGCTGATCGACGCCGAGCTGGCCGAGCGCCTGTCGCGCGCGCCGCCGAAAGCCCCGCCAAAGGCTCGCGCCAAGAAGGTCGCCGCCGTCGCCGAAGAGGCCGACGAGGACGACGACTCCGCCGACGACTAGTCGCACGCCAGGGTAGGGCGCATCTGTCTGGCGCAACCTGACCGTTGAATTTGTTTCGAATTTCAGCGCCTAACCCGACATTGTAGCGCCCAACGCGACATAGTTAAGCGTTCATCAATCCGGATATCCCTAATTCGGGTGTATGAACGCCGACTCGTCCTCTGACCGCGTCCCGCGATCCAGCTTGGTCTTCGCGGGTCTGATCGCCACGGTCGGGGTCGCCGCGGCCACCCTGCTGGGTGCGCGCCCGCTGGACCTGCATGAGGCGGCTGGCGTGTTCCCACCTTGGTGGGGCCGCGAGGCCGTCCTGGCGGCGGCCTCTGGCGCCGGCGCCGTCCTTGCGGTCGGCACATTGCCCTTCATCGTCATCGTCCGCTCAGATCAGGGCGACGCGCCCTCGCGCCTGCGCAAGGCCGGGGCGCTCTTTTCCATCGACCCCGGGCGCGTCGCGCCCTGCAGCCCGTAGGAGAGCTCGATGTTTCAATCGATCGAGGAGCAGCGGCGGTTCGCCGACCGCATCATCATCGGCGCTCTGTGGGTGCTGGCCCCCGTCACCCTCATCGCGGCCCTGCTGATCAAGGCGCCATGGCTCGGCTTCGGCCTGGCCTCGGCGGGCTTGGCCGGCGCGGTCACGGTCTTCTGGAAGCTCAACCCCGAAGGCGTGCGCATCGCCGCCTCTGCCGCCCTGATGGGATCTGTGTCGCTGCTGGTGGCCGCCTTCGCCGGGCGCGCCTGGCAGATCGACATGCACATGGCCTATTTCGCCGCCCTGGCCGCCCTGATCGTCTATTGCGACTGGCGGGCCATCGCGGCCGGCGCCGTCGTGGTGGCGGTCCACCACCTGCTGCTGAGCTTTGTCCTGCCCGCCGCGGTCTTCCCCGGTGGCGGCGACCTGGGCCGGGTGGTGGTGCACGCCGTCATCCTGATCGCTGAGGCGGTGGTCCTGATGTGGGCCGCCTCCAACATCTCCTCGATGTTCGCCCGTTCGGGCGCTTCGCTGGCCGCGGCCGCCGAGGCGAAGGCCGAGGCTGAGGACGCCATGCGCACCGCCGAGGGCGCGCGCGCGTCGGAGAACGCGGCCGCCCACGACCGCGAAACCCTGCAGCGCACCGTGGAAAACGAGAGCGCCCAGGTGGTGGACGGTCTGGCCCGGGGGCTGAAGCAGCTGTCGGACGGTGATCTGACGGCCCGCCTGCAACAGGCCTTCCCCGCCAAGTACGAGACCCTGCGCACCGACTTCAACAGCGCTGCCGAGCAGTTGGAACAGACCCTGGCCGGGATCGTCACCTCGGCCGGCACGATCCGCAGCGGAGCGTCGGAGATCGCGTCGGCCGCCGACGACCTCTCGCGCCGCACAGAGCAGCAGGCCGCCGGCCTGGAAGAGACCGCCGCCGCCCTGGACGAGATCACCGCCACGGTGCGCAAGACCGCCACCGGGGCCAAGGCCGCCGCCGATGTCGTGCTGGCCGCCCGCGGCGACGCCCAGACCAGCGGCGATGTCGTCCAGCAGGCGGTCGCGGCCATGAGTCAGATCGAGAATTCCGCCCAGGAAATCAGCCAGATCATTGGGGTGATCGACGAGATCGCCTTCCAGACCAACCTGTTGGCCCTGAACGCCGGGGTCGAGGCGGCCCGCGCAGGTGAGGCCGGCCGCGGCTTCGCGGTGGTGGCGTCCGAGGTCCGGGCCCTCGCCCAACGCTCGGCTGAGGCCGCCCGTGAGATCAAGGCCCTGATCAGCGCGTCGAGCCAGCAGGTCGGCTCAGGCGTTCACCTGGTGGGCCAGACAGGCGAGGCCCTGCAGCGGATTGTCGGGCGGGTCTCGGAGATCGACACCCTGGTGCGCGAGATCGCCGCCAGCGCCCAGGAACAGGCCATCGGCCTGGCCCAGGTCAACACCGCCGTCAACGAGATGGATCAGGTCACCCAGCAGAACGCGGCCATGGTGGAACAGTCCACCGCCGCCAGCCACGGCCTGGCCGCCGAGGCAAAGACCCTGGCGGAGTCCGCCGCCAAGTTCCGCATCAACGCGTCACCGGTCGGAAGGCCCGCACGCCGCGCCGCGTAGAGCATGATCGTTTTGGACGGAACCGCGTCGCGGTCCCGGCTGAAGCGTGAATCATGCTCTCGCTTAAATCTGGAGCCTGATTCACCGCATCGGCGGAATCGCGAAGCGATTCCACCTCAACGGATCAGGCTCTAGGCGCGTCAGCCTGCGAAGATCCAGCCGCCGCTGAGGCTGCTGGTCTGCACGCCCACCAGGACCATCTGGGCGCCGCCGGTCATGGAGATGACCGTGTCGGCGCCGACCTGGGCGACGGTGTAGACCGTGCCGACGTCGACCTGCACGCGGTCACCCTCGGCCAGGCTGAAGTCGGTGACGCGGTCCAGGCCCGCCGCGCCCCAGGTGTGGAAAATGTCGGCGCCCGCGCCGCCGCTGATGGTGTCGGAACCGAGGTCGCCGGACATGTAGTCGTCGCCGGCCCCGCCCGCGATGCTGTCGTCACCCTGGCCGCCACGCACCCAGTCGCGGCCGTCGCCGCCGTCCAGGGTGTCATTGCCGAGGTTGCCGTAGACGATGTCGTCGCCGACGTCGCCGTAGAGCATGTCGTTGGCCTGACCGCCGACGACCCAATCGGGGCCGTCTCCACCTCGAAGGGTGTCGTCGCCCTGGTTGCCGTTGATGTCATCGAAGCCCGCCCCGCCGATGATGCTGTCGTCGCCGGCGTCGCCGCGCAGGTAGTCGTCGGCCCCGCCGCCGTCGACCGTGTCGTTGCCGAGGCCGGCGAAGATACGGTTGGCGGCGCCGTTGCCGTTGATCTGGTCGGAGCCTGCGCCGCCGATGGCGTTCTCGATCACCGCACCGACGGCGACGGCGACGTTGCCGGTCAGGCCGCCGATGTTGGAGAAATAACCCTCCCGCAGGTCAATGATCTGGTTCTGGGCGAACCCGGAAAAGTCGAAGGTGTCGTTGCCACCGGCGTCCCAGGCGGCGAAGACAAGCCGGCTGCCGCTCGAGGTGGCCTCGAACCAGGGTCGGCCGGCGTTGGAATTGAACCCGTAGGTGGTGTCGCCGGTGCGGGTGGAGGTGTTGACCCCGTACTCCAGCTGTACGGCGGCGATGTCGTCCAGCATGGGGGCGGCTGAGTAAACCCCGCCGAAATAGCCGCCGGTGTTGCTTTGGTTGAAGTAGCTCATCACCGTGTACTGCCGGCTGTCCTCGGCGTAGTCGGCGCTGGCGGCGTAGGTGGGGGCGGTCTTGTCACTGGCGTCATAGTTGCTCGGGTGGGAGAGGCCAATGGCGTGGCCCAGCTCATGCACCAGAACCTGGCCGCCGTAGTTTCCGATGGTCGGATTGAGGTTGTAACCCAGGGTGCTGTTCACCCAGACGTCGCCTGAGCGGTCACCAAAGCCTGTCCGTCCGGGGTAGAAGCTGAAGGCCGAGGCGCCCGCGACGCCGCTGGCGTAGTTGCTGAACAGGATGGTGGCGGAATTGCTGTAGGCGGCGTCGCCGCTGGCGCCCGACCCGACCCGGACAAAGACGATATTGGCGGCGTCCGACCATCCCTTAAGCACCAGTTCGGCGGTGGTGATCTGGGCGGTTTCGAACCGGCTGAAACCCGTCGCATCATCCGGCATCGTCAGCGGCGCGTCGGCGCGGAAGCCGTAGGTGACCGTGAAGCCGACCCCAAGAGCACTCGACCATCCGGGCTCCCCGCCCACCAGGCGGTTGGCGGCCTCCGCCACCGTGAAGCTCTGCTTGCCGTCCACCATGCCGCCGCGGAGGTCGGCGTTCAGGAAGGCCAGGGGCAAGGCGTCGGTGTCGAGCGCGAACGTCATGGGATCGCCGGACGAGGTCAGGGCCATGGAAGAGTCACCACACTACAAGCTCCCCAGCTTGAAACTTCCGTACGGGGCGGGCGGAGTCGTCGCAACGAAGAACGTCAAGATGCGACGTTTCCCCGCAGGTTTCAATGACTTAGCCGTGCAATGGTTTATCTGGCGTTCATCTTGGCGGCGCGGCTGGATCGAGTGTCGCTTCCATTCGTTTCGGGACTCTAACCGGGATCGGAGGCGGCCATGGCCACGGCGAAACTCGACCGCTACCAGCAGATGCGGGACTTCCAGCAGACGGCGGAACCTTCGGGACGCGACGCCAAGGTGGTGACGTCGGAGCGCCTTCGGTTCGTCATTCAGAAACATGCCGCCACCCGCCTGCATTTCGACCTGCGCCTGGAGCATGACGGGGTGTTCAAGTCCTGGGCTGTGACGCGCGGGCCGTCCCTGGACCCGGGCGACAAGCGCCTGGCCGTACAGGTGGAGGACCACCCGCTGGACTATGGCGACTTCGAGGGGACCATCCCCAAGGGCCAGTACGGTGGCGGCACGGTGCAGCTGTGGGATCGCGGCTACTGGGCGCCGGAACCCGGGATGGAGGATATCGACAAGGCCCTGAAGAAGGGCGAGCTGAAGTTCGTCATGGAGGGTGGGCGGATGCACGGCTCCTGGGTGCTGGTGCGCCTGCGCGACGAGGGCAAGCGCCACAACTGGCTGCTGATCAAGCACCGCGACGACGCCGCCGTGGAAGGCGAGGGCGGGGCCTTGGCCGCCGAGGATCGCTCCATCGCCTCGGAGCGCACGATGGCGCAGATCGCGGCGGGGGAGGGGAGGGCCGCACCGCCCTTCATGACCGCGTCCAAGACCGCCGCCGATGCGGTGTGGCGAACCCACCAGAACGCCAATTCCACCGCTGCGGCCTCGCCTAGGATGGGCAAGGCCAAAGACCTCAAGGCCAGGACCGTCGCCACCTTGCCGGCCTTCGTGGAGCCGCAGCTCTGCAAGTCCCTGGAAAAACCGCCGCAGGGGCCGGGCTGGGCGCACGAGATCAAGTTCGACGGTTACCGGATGCAGCTGCGCACGGTGGGCGGCAAGGCGACGCTGAAAACCCGCAAGGGTCTGGATTGGTCGGCCAAGTTCCAGGCCATCGTCCAGGCGGGCGCCGGCTTGGCCGACAGCATCATCGACGGAGAGGTGGTGGCCCTGGACCACACCGGCGCGCCGGACTTCGCGGCTCTGCAGGCGGCCATCTCCGAGGGTAAGACCGACGATCTAATCTTCTTCGTCTTCGACCTGCTGTTCGTGGACGGCGAAGACCTGCGCGGCCTGACGCTGTCGGCGCGCAAGGACCAGCTGAAGGCGATGCTGGCCAAGGCGCCCGCCAATGTCCGCTACGTCGATCACTTCATCACCGCCGGCGACGCGGTGCTGCAGTCGGCCTGCCGCATGGACCTGGAAGGCATCATCTCCAAGCGGATCGACGCGCCCTACCGCTCGGGCCGCAGCGACAGCTGGGCCAAGTCCAAGTGCCGTCAGGGCCACGAGGTGGTGATCGGCGGCTGGACCACCACCGGGGACGCCTTCCGCTCGCTGATCGCCGGGGTCTATCGCGACGGCCACCTGGCGCATGTGGGCCGGATCGGCACCGGCTTCGCCCGCGACAAGGTCGATAGACTACTTCCCAAGCTGAAGGCGCTGGAGACCGACAAGAGCCCGTTCGGCGGCAAGGGGGCGCCGAAGAAGGCGCTCGGCGTCCACTGGGTGAAGCCCGAACTGGTGGCCGAGATCGAATATGCCGGCTTCACCGGCGACGGCTCGATCCGCCAGGCCGCCTTCAAGGGCCTGCGCGCCGACAAGCCTGCCCAGGAGGTGGAGGCCGAAGTCCCCGCGCCCGCCGAAAGCGCCGATCTCGCCACCCCGACGCCCAGGCCGGCCAAAACCGTCACGCCGAAGGGCTCCGAGGTCGTCATGGGGGTCACCATCTCCAGCGCCGCCAAGGCGTTGTGGCCGGACGCCCACGACGGCAGTCCGGTCACCAAGCTGGACCTGGCCCGCTACTACGAGGCCGTGGCCGAGGCGATCCTGCCCCACATCAAAGGGCGGCCCTGTTCGATCATCCGGATGCCTGATGGTATCACCGGCGGCGAGACCTTCTTCCAGCGACACGCCTCGCGGGGCTCATCGTCCCTGTTCACCGAGGTCGAGGTGAGCGGCGACCACAAGCCCTACCTGCAGATCGACCGGCCGCAGGCCCTGATCGCCGCGGCGCAGATCGGGGCGCTGGAGCTGCACCCCTGGAACTGCGAGCCCTTCAAGCCCGAGGTCCCGGGGCGACTGGTGTTCGACCTCGACCCCGCACCGGACGTGGACTTTGACGCGGTGATCGAGGCGGCGCGCGAGGTGCGCGACCGGCTGGAGGATCTCGGGCTGGTGAGCTTCTGCAAGACCACCGGCGGCAAGGGGCTGCACGTGGTCACGCCCCTGAAGGCCGGCAAGATCGACTGGCCCACGGCCAAGGCCTTCGCCCGCGATGTCTGCAAGGCAATGGCCACCGACGCGCCTGACAGGTTCCTGATCACCATGGCCAAGAAGGATCGCGGCGGCCGGATTTTCCTGGACTATCTGCGCAACGACCGCATGTCGACGGCGGTGGCCCCCTTCTCGCCGCGGGGTCGTCCGGGGGCGCCGGTCTCCATGCCTCTGACCTGGAGCCAGGTTAAGAAGGGGCTCGATCCCGCGAAGTACACGATCCGCACCGTGCCGGGCCTGCTGAACAAGCTGACCGCCTGGGAGGACTACTGCGACAGCGAACGCCCGTTGGCGGTGGCGATCAAGCGGCTTGGGAAGGTGTAAAAACTATCCGTCATCCCGGCCGCAGCGAAGCGGAGAGCCGGGACCCAGGGGTGGCGCGCTGGGTTTCTGGGTCCCGGCGCGGCCTATCGGCCGTCCGGGATGACGTGGAGGTGTTAGGCCCGTTTCTTTGCCGGAGGCGCCTTGGCTCCAGCCTTCTTCCCGGGCGCCTTGGCCGCTTTCGCCGGCGCCTTCTTGTCGCCCGCCAGGCTGCGGCGCAGGGCGTCCATCAGGTCGATGACCTCCGCGCCCTTGGGTTCGTCGACGGTGACCTTGCGGCCGGCGCCCTTCTCCTTTTCCTTGATCAGGGCGCGCAGGGCTTCCTCGTAGTGATCCTTGAACTCGGAGGGATCAAAGTCGCCCTCCTGCTGCTCGATGATCTTGGCGGCGATCTCGATCATGTTCTTGTCGGCCCGCACCTCGGGGATGTCGTCGAAGAAGCTCTCGGGCGTCTTGACCTCGTCGAAGGTGCGCAGGGTGTAGGCCACCAGGCCCTTCCCGCGGGGTTCCATGGCCAGCATCCGCTCGCGCTGGTGCATGACCAGGCGGCCCAGGGCGATCTTGCCGGCCTTCTCCATGGCCTCGCGGATGACGGTGAAGGCCTCAACCGCCACCTTGCCGTCGGGCACCAGGAAATAGGGGTCGTTCCAGTAGAGGCGGTCGATCTCCTCGGCGTCGACGAACTTGTCGATGTCGATGGTCCGCGTGCTCTCCAGCCGGACGCTGTCGATCTCCTCAGGCGTGACCACGACATAGTGGTCCTTCTCGATCTCGTAGCCCTTGACGATGTCGGCGCGGTCCACCGGCCCGGTCTCCGGATCGGTGGGGATCATCCGGATGCGGTTGTGGGTGGTCTTGTGCAGCATGTTGAAGGACACGTCCCCTGTGCGGCTGGTGGCCGTATAGAGGGCTACCGGGCAGGAGACGAGCGAGAGGCGCAGGTGCCCCTGCCAGGTTGGACGCGCCGCCATGATACCCTCCACGAAGTTCAGACCCGTGAACGCGTCAGGCCCAGCTTGCGTTGCCTAGAGCGCGGCGCTGAAGAACTCCACGACCTCGGTGCGCGCCGCTTCCGCCGCGGCCTTGTTGAATTCCATCAGCACCGGCCCGCCGGCGCCGTTGTGGGCGAAGGGGTCGTTGATGGTCTGGGCCGGCAGGTCGCGGTCGAAGCCGTGGCCGGCGCCGGCATAGGTGATGTTGCGCACTTTCGCCGTGCCTTGGGCCGCAAGAGCGGCGGCCAGCTTCTCGCCCGCGTCGGGATGGTCGTAGGTGTCGAGATCGCCGGTCTGGATCAGGATCGGCGCGCCGGTGAGGTCGGTCAGCGCCATGCGCGGGTCGGCGGCATAGGCGTAGCAGACGGGGTAGTGGGCGGCGTGGGCCTTGAACCCGGCCAGATCGTCCAGCAGGGGGGCGGCCCGGCCTTTCGTGGCGCTGAGCAGGCTGACCACCCCGCCCCAGGAGAAACCCAGGATGCCGATGCGGGCCGGATCGACCTCCGGTTGCTCACCAAGGAATTTCAAGGCCGAGAAGGCGTCGGGCAGGGTCTCCATCGGCGAGCGCGGACGCCCGGCCGCGCCGCGCGCCGTCCCACGCGCCGCCCACATGTCGATCTCCAGGGTGGCGAGGCCCGCGGCGTTGAGCGCCCCGGCATAGTACTCGCCGCGCCCGTCGACCCCATCGGAGCCGTGACAGATCAGCACCGCGCCCACCGGGGCGGTCGCCTCCCGCGGCGTGCGCAACAGACCCGCGACCTGCACGCCGGCGGAGGTGAGATAGCTGACAAAAGAGGTACGCATGGACTGTTCCTAGAAGCGCCGCGCCAGGCCGGCATAAACTTCGATATCTGGGGTGTCGTGGTTCAGCCCGGCGTTCAGGCCTACGTCCAGCTGAACATTGTCGCTGGGCGTCCAGGCGGCGGTGAGGTCGAAGCTGGCTTGCGTCGTGGCGCCGGCCGGATCGTCATCGCGGCTGGCCCAGAGTTCGACGCCGAGTTGCACGGGGCCGAAGCCGTGGCTCACCCCCGCTGCGCTGGTCCAGGCAAGGTGGGTTCCGCGTCCCGCGCTATCGCGCACCACGTCCACCTCCGGCGAGAACGCCAGGGCCAGGTCCGCCGTAATGGGCAGGGACATCGGCGCGATCAGCCCGCCCTCCCAGCCGCCGGCTCCAAAGCCGTGGGTGGCGGTCGGAGCGCTGACAAAGGGCTGCAGGGCGATGGAGAGGCCTTGGCCATCGGGGTTCTTCAGCGAGGCGCGGAAAGCCAGGGTCAGGTCGCCCACGCCGTTATCGCGTGTGGTGACGCCCGATACCTTCTCGTGGCTCGTCAGGAAGGGCGACCAGGCGGCCTGGACCTCCAGCCGGTCGGTCAGGCCCGCGCGCAGCTCCAGGTCGCCATAGGCCGCGCTATCTGTGGTGACGCCGGACGACCGGTCACGCTGCACGTCGGCGAAGGCGACCTCGGCCTGGACATGGCCGGCGTTGAGGATGCAGGGCGGGCTGCCCTTGCCGGGCCGGTCGGGACAGAGGTCGCGCAGGGCGGTCTGCGCCGCCGCCGGGGTGGTGATTAGCAGAAGACCGACAACGGCCAGGCCCGCGAGACGCCTCAACGGCCGGGCTCCACCAGGATCTTCACGTGGGATTCGGGGTCGCCGAGGGTGACGAAGGCCTGGGCCACTTCGGACAGACCCACCTTGCCTGTGACCACCCGGCTGACGTCGATCACGCCCTCGGAGATCTGGTGCAGGGTGCGGGCGAACTCCTCCGGGGAATAGCCGAACACGAAGGTCAGCTCGATCTCCTTGGTGATGGCGATGGCCGGCTCGATCTTGTCGGTCTCCATGCAGACGCCGGCGACGACGATCTGGCTGCCGGCGGGGCTGGCCTCGATCAGGTGCTGCAGGATGCCCGGCGAGCCGACGCACTCGAAGACCACGGGTTGGCCGAAGGTCTTGCCCATCATGCGCGCCATGTTCTGGGCGGCGCGAGCCGTGGGGACGCCGAAGGCCTCCCACCGGGCGTGCGGGCTCTCGGCGGCCGGGTCGATCACCAGGTCGGCGCCCAGCATCTCGGCGGCGGCGCGGCGGCGCGGCGAGTAGTCGGCGGCGATGACTGGGCCGTGGCCCTTGGCCTTCAGCCCGGCGATCACCGCCAGGCCCACCGGGCCGCAGCCGATCACCAGGCTGACGCTGTCCTTGTCCAGGCGCGCCTTGGCCACGGCGTGGGCGCCGACCGCGAAGGGTTCGGTGAGCGCCGCCTGGTCGGTGGGCAGGCCGTTCTTGACCTCCAGCAGCATCATTTCCGACAGGATCATCCGCTCGGCGAAGCCGCCGGGCAGGTTGTTC
This sequence comes from Phenylobacterium glaciei, assembly GCF_016772415.1. NCBI lineage: Bacteria > Pseudomonadati > Pseudomonadota > Alphaproteobacteria > Caulobacterales > Caulobacteraceae > Phenylobacterium > Phenylobacterium glaciei. Next base: position 2,509,476 of record NZ_JAGSGD010000001.1, on the reverse strand, counting down.
GAATAGCCCAGAAGTTCGACCCCGGTCCCGGTGATGGTGGCAGGCACGCTGACCACCCGGGTCCCGGGCTTCAGCAGGCCGGTGGTGCCAGGGCCGTGCTCAAGGATCTCGGCGCAGAACTCGTGGCCGAACACGGTGTCGGCGGTCGGGTCGAAGCCGCCGCCCATGGGCCCGCCGTCCCCGCCGCCGCTGGCCCGGCGCGAGGTCTCGATCATGTGTTCCATGTGGTGCAGGGCGTGCAGGTCCGAGCCGCAGATGCCGCAGGCCAGGGTCTTGACCAGCACCTGGCCGGCGCCGGGGGTCAGTTCCGCGATCTCATCGCAGACCAATTGCTTGTTACGGCGGACGACGGCGCGCATGGCGTTCCCTCCCAGGCTTTGGGACAGCTTGCGGGCCCCGCGCGTTGATTTCCAGCCTGTCGTGGCGGAATGCGGGCCGCCTTGCCCGCCGGGGCGCAATCCCCTAACCCTCCGCCGTTGAATCAAGTGGCGCCAACGCGCGCCGAAGGGAGCCCCAGATGAGCCTCGCCTTTCTTTTCCCCGGCCAGGGCAGCCAGGCCGTGGGCATGGGCGCCGACCTCGCCGAAGCCTTCGCCAGCGCGCGCGAAGTGTTCCAGGAAGTCGACGACGCCCTTGGCCAGAAGCTGTTCAAGCTGATGAAGGAGGGGCCGGAGGACCAACTCACCCTCACCGAGAACGCCCAGCCGGCCCTGATGGCCGTCAGCCTGGCGGTCAGCCGGACTCTGGAGAAGGAGTTCAAGATCGGCATCGACCGGGCCGCCTTCGTGGCCGGTCACTCCCTGGGTGAGTATTCGGCGCTAGCCGCCGCCGGCGCCATCAGCCTGGCCGACACCGCCCGGCTGCTGAAGCTGCGCGGCCAGGCCATGCAGCGGGCCGTGCCGGTGGGCGAGGGGGCCATGGCCTCCCTGATCGGCCCCAAGAGCGACGTGGCGCTGGCGGAGGAAGCCGCCAAGGCGGGCTCGGCGTTCGGGGTCTGTGTCGTCGCCAACGACAACAACAACGGCAATGTGGTGATCTCCGGGGCCAAGGCCGCCGTGGACGCCGCCATCGAGAAGGCCAAGGAGCTGGGCGCCCGCGCCATTCCCCTGAACGTCTCGGCGCCCTTCCATTGCCCGCTGATGCAGCCCGCCGCCGACGAGATGGCGCGAGCCCTCACCGCCGCCACCATCCTGGCGCCCCGCGCGCCGCTGGTGGCCAATATCACCGCCCGGCCGACCCTCGACCCGGAAGAGATCCGCCGTCTGCTGGTGGAACAGGTGACCGGCCGTGTCCGTTGGCGCGAGAGCATGATCTGGCTGGTGGAGCAGGGCGGGGTGACCCGCTTCGCCGAGGCCGGCTCGGGCAAGGTCCTTTCGGGCATGGCCAAGCGCATCGCGCCCGACGCCGAGGCCACGCCGCTCAATACCCCTGCCGACCTCGAAGCCTTCGCGAGCAGCCTCTGATGTTCGACCTCACTGGAAAGACCGCCCTCGTCACCGGCGCCACCGGCGGCATCGGCGCCCACATCGCCCGCGCCCTCCACGCCCAGGGCGCCCACGTGGTGCTGTCGGGGACCCGCGAGCCGGTCCTGGCCGAACTGGCCAAGGAGCTCGGGGATCGCACCTCCATCGCCCCGGCCAACCTCTCCGACGCCGAATCAGTGGACGGCCTGATCGCCAAGGCTGAGGCGGCTGCAGGCAGTCCGCTGGACATCCTGGTGGCCAATGCCGGCATCACCAAGGACGGCCTGTTGATGCGCATGAAGGACGAGGACTGGGAGTCGGTCCTGAAGGTGAACCTGGAGAGCTACTTCCGACTCAGCCGCGCGGCCATGCGCGGGATGATGAAGCGCCGGGCCGGGCGGATCATCGGCATCACCTCGGTGGTGGGCGTGATGGGCAACCCCGGCCAGGCCAATTACGCGGCCTCAAAGGCCGGCATGATCGGCTTCTCCAAGGCCCTGGCGCAGGAGGTCGCGACCCGCGGGATCACGGTCAATTGCGTGGCGCCGGGCTTCATCGAGAGCCCCATGACCGACGCCCTGAACGAGGCCCAGAAGGCCCAGATCCTGGCGACAATTCCCGCCGGCCGCCTGGGTTTGGGGAGCGATGTGGCGGCGGCGTGCGTTTACCTGGCCAGCGATGAGGCGGCTTACATGACGGGGCAGACCCTGCATGTGAACGGCGGCATGGCGATGATCTAACCTGTTGGCCTCCGCCAACCGAACATGCTACGGCCACGCCCGAAGCGGTTGGGCCAAGGCCGAAATCGAAGCTCCGTAACGGTTGACAACATGTCGGCGGTCACGGATGGATCAAGTGACTAATTGAGGAACTAAACCTGATGTCCGACATCCTCGAGCGCGTGCGTAAGATCGTCATCGAACACCTCGACGCCGATCCGGAGAAGGTCACCGAGAAGGCGAGCTTCATCGACGATCTGGGCGCCGACAGCCTCGACAACGTCGAACTGGTGATGGCCTTCGAAGAAGAATTCGATATCGAGATCCCCGACGACGCGGCGGAGCACATCCAGACCGTTGGCGACGCGGTGAAGTTCATCGGAGAACGTCTGGGCGCCTAAGGCCCGGATATCGTTCAAGATTTGACCGCCGCGACGCTCACCCGAGCCGCGGCGGTCTGCGTTTTGGAGCTCCCCTATGCGTCGAGTCGTGGTCACCGGCATCGGTCTGCTGACCCCCTTGGGGCAGGGAACCGAACTTTCCTGGCAAGCGCTCCTGGCGGGCAAGTCGGGAGCCGGTCGGGTCACCACCTTCGATCCGACCGACTATGGCTGTCAGGTGGCCTTCGAGGTCCCGCGCGTTGACGGTCGTGGCGGCGGCGGCCCCGACGTGGCCGGCTCCTTTGACCCCGACCAGACCATGAGCCCCCGCGACCAGCGCCGGGTCGACGACTTCATCCTCTACGCCATGGCCGCGGCCGACGAGGCGGTGAAGGATTCGGGCTGGGTTCCGCAGACCGAGGAAGACAAGCAGCGCACCGGGGTGATCATCGGCTCGGGGATCGGCGGTCTCGCCACCATCGAGAAGAACGCCATCGAGCTGCACGAGAAGGGCCCGCGCCGCATCGGCCCGTTCTTCATCCCCTCGGCCCTGATCAACCTGGCCTCGGGCCAGGTCTCCATCCGCTACGGCTTCAAGGGTCCCAACCACTCGGTGGTGACGGCCTGCGCCACCGGCGCGCACGCCATCGGCGACGGCGCCCGGCTGATCAAGTACGGCGACGCCGACATCATGATCGCCGGCGGGGCGGAGGCGGCCATCTGCCCGGTGGGCATGGCCGGCTTCATCGCCGCGCGCGCCATGTCGACCAACTTCAACGACAACCCAACCAAGGCCAGCCGTCCCTACGACAAGGACCGCGACGGCTTCGTGATGGGCGAGGGCGCCGGCATCGTGGTGCTGGAGGAATACGAACACGCCAAGGCGCGCGGCGCGAAGATCTATGCCGAGGTCGTGGGCTACGGCCTGGCCGGCGACGCCTACCACATCACCTCGCCGGCCGAGGACGGCGACGGCGGCTTCCGCGCCATGACCATGGCCCTCAAGGACGCCGGCATCCCGCCGTCCAAGATCGACTATGTGAACGCCCATGGCACCTCGACCCCGATGGGCGACGAGATCGAACTGGGCGCCGTCACCCGGCTGATGGGCGACCACGCCAAGGACATCTCGATGTCGTCGACCAAGTCGGCCACCGGCCACCTGCTGGGGGCGGCGGGCGCCATCGAGGCGGCCTTCGCCTGCCTGGCGATCCGCGACCAGATCGCGCCGCCCACCCTGAATCTCGACAATCCCTCGGTGGAGACGGTCATCGACCTGATCCCGCACAAGGCGAAACCGATGGCGATTGAATACGCCCTGTCCAACAGCTTCGGCTTTGGCGGCACCAACGCCTCGGTCGTGTTCAAGAAGGTCACGTGAGCAAGAGGCCACGAGCGTCAAAGAAGGCCGGCGGCCTGTCCCCCATGCGCCGATTGATGATCATGCTGCTGAGCGCCGCGGCGACCCTGGCGGTCGCCGCCATGCTGGTGGCCGTCTGGGTGGCCTGGTCGTTCCAGGGCCCCGGTCCCGCCGCCAAGAGCGGCGAGATGACCACGGTGATGCTGCGCCACGGCTCCAGCCTGCCGGAGATCGCCGCGACCCTGTCGCATGAAGGCGTGATCCGCTCGGCCCCGATCTTCGTGGCCGCCGCCCAGGTCACCGGCGCGGCGCGCCGCCTGAAGGCCGGCGAGTACGAATTCGCCAGCCGCACCTCGATGGCCAGCGTCCTGGCCGATGTGCGCGACGGCAAGATCGTGCGCCACCAGATCACCATTCCCGAGGGCCGGACCAGCGACATGGTGGTCGAGGCCCTGGCCGCCAAGAGCGACCTGACCGGGGTGGCCGCCGCCCCGCCCGAGGGCTCGATCCTGCCCGAGACCTATCAGTACGAGCGCGGCGAGGACCGGTCGGCGGTGCTGCGCCGGATGATGGACGCCCGCGACGAACTGGTGGCGACCCTGTGGTCCAAGCGCCAGCCGGGCCTGCCCTTCTCGACCCCGGATGAGGCCGTGACCCTGGCCTCCATCGTGGAGAAGGAGACCGGCAAAGCCAGTGAGCGTCCCCGCGTGGCGGCGGTGTTCATCAACCGCCTTCGCCAGGGCATCCGCCTGCAGAGCGACCCCACCATCATCTACGGCATCACCCAGGGCCGGCCGCTGGGGCGCGGCATCCGCGCCTCGGAGTTGGCGGCGGAGACGCCCTACAACACCTACGCCATCAACGGCCTGCCGCCGACGCCGATCGCCAATCCGGGCCGGGCGGCCATCGCCGCCGTGCTGGATCCGCCCAAGACGACGGAGCTCTATTTCGTGGCCGACGGCACGGGGGGACACGTCTTTGCCTCGACCCTGGCCGAGCACAACGCCAACGTCGCCAAGTGGCGCGCCATCGAGCGCTCCAAGGGGGCGGCGACACCGAATGAGACCTCCGACCTGGCCGGAGCGCCCGTGGACGCGCCCGGCGTGACGGTGGAGCAGTGAGCCAGCTTCCTTCTCCCCTTGCGGGAGAAGGTGGCCCTGCGGAGCAGGGTCGGATGAGGGGTCGCGCTCCCTATCAGGAAAATCCACACCGTCATCCCGGCCGCAGCGAAGCGGAGAGCCGGGACCCAGGGGCCAGCGCACTGCAGTGGCCCCTGGGTCCCGGCTCTGCGGCCCTGGCGGGCCTTGGCCGGGATGACGTGATTGTCTTGTTTGAGAGGGCGGCGCGACCCCTCATCCGGCCGGTCGTCGACCGGCCACCGTCGAGAGCGAGCCGGGCTACTCAAGCCCGGCTATGCGTTTCGCCAACGATTTGGCGAAACGCCGCTCTCGACCCCGCAAGGGGAGAAGAACCCGCGTTGGGAATTTCTTGATGCCCCTCTCCGGCATGACGGGGTTCGGCCGCGCCGAGGGCGCGTACGGCGACTGGAGCTGGTCGGTGGAGGCGCGCTCGGTGAACGGGCGCAATCTGGAGATCCGCTATCGCGGGGTTCCCGGGTTCGACGCCCTGGACCGGGTGGCGCGGGACGCCGCCCAGGCGCGGTTCCAGCGGGGCAATGTGACCCTCGGGGTGACCGGTAAGCGCAGCGATAGCGGCGGCAAGGTCACCATCAATCTTGAGCAGATCGAACGCTACCTGGCGGCGGGCGCGCCGCTGGTGGCGGACGGGCGGGTGACGACGCCGAGCCTGGACGGGCTGCTGGGTTTGCGCGGCGTGATCGAGGCCGGCGAGGCCACCGATGAGCCCGAGACGCTCGCGGCGGTGGAAGCCGCCATGGCGGCGAGCCTGAATGCCGCCCTGGACGCCCTGCTGGCCAACCGGCGGGAGGAGGGCGCGGCCCTCGCCGTCGTCCTGGCCGGCCAGATCGACAAGGTCGCGGCCCTGGTGGTCCAGGCCGAGACCGAGGCGGCCGGACAGGCGCCCGCCATCAAGGAGCGCTTCGAGCGCCGGATGAACGAGCTGGCGCCCGACACCCCGGGCCTCGCTGAGCGCATCGTGGTGGAGGCCGCGGCGCTCGCCGTTAAGGCCGACGTCCGCGAGGAACTGGACCGGCTGGCCGGCCATGTGGATGCGGCCCGCGCGCTGATGGCCGGCGAGGGCCCGGCGGGGCGCCGCCTGGACTTCCTGACCCAGGAATTCATGCGCGAGGCCAACACCCTGTGCTCCAAGTCGGCCCTGCCGGGCTTGACGACCGTGGGCCTGGACCTGAAAGCCACCATCGAGCAGTTCCGCGAGCAGGTGCAGAATGTGGAATAGCCCGCGATGACCGACGACCACGCCAAACCCTGGGAAACCACCCGCCGCGGCCTGCTGCTGCTGGTGTCGAGCCCGGCCGGGGCGGGCAAGACCTCGCTGTCGCGCCGGCTGGTGGCCGACCATGGCGACATGACGCTGTCGATCTCGGCGACCACCCGCGATCCGCGGCCGGGCGAGGAGGAGGCGCGGGAGTACTTCTTCGTCAACCGCTCGCGGTTCGAGGCGATGATCGCCGAGGGCCACTTCCTGGAATGGGCCGAGGTGAACGGCAACCTCTACGGCACCCCCAAGGCGCCGGTGATGGCCGCCCTGGAAAAGGGCCAGGACGTGCTGTTCGACATCGACTGGCAGGGCGCCAAACAGATCGCCGAGGCCGCCCCCGACGACAGTGTGCGGGTGTTCATCCTGCCGCCGTCCTGGGAGGACCTGTCGCGCCGCCTGCACGCACGCGCCCAGGACTCCGAGGCGGTGATCCACCAGCGCCTGGACCTGGGCCGCGACGAGATCGCCCACTGGGGCGCCTACGACTACGTCATCGTGAACAAGAACTTCGACCGGGCCTATGCCGACCTGATCCACATCTACAGGGCGGAGCGGCTGAAGCCGGGGCGGAATATCTGGCTGCCGGGGTTTGTGGAGGGGTTGTTGAGCGAGGGGTAGGGGCGAGGTGCGTTGGGGACTGGGAACGGACCCGTTGGACGTCTGCTGAGGGTGGTGAGCAGCCACCTCGTGGGTCGCGAACTACATGTCGTCTGACCGCCGCCCGCCAACGAACTGGAGAACCACCAGCAGCAAGGCCAGAGGGATCGCGATCAGCAAGTCACGGCTAATCCGAGCATGAGCCAGGTGGCCCAGTGGAACGGATGTGCCAAGAGTCCCAGCGCCGTCCCCAAGCAGGATTATGGCAGCTGCGGCGAGGTAGCACCGGATGATCTCGAAGAGCAGTCTGTGCAGCAACCGTCTGTCCATCTTGCCAACCTGCACTGGGAACATTCGCCGCCACTTCCCCGCGCCCGGAAGCGGACCCCGCCGACCTCATAGATGGGTGGTTAGCTGCCCTTGTCGCGCAGCTTCAATCCGGCCTCCGGCGCGTCGACGGACGAACCATCCTCAAACTCGATAGTGTAAACATACCCTGCCGGATGCTCTGCCAAGTAAGACCCGGATCGCTCGCTCGGGGAGGAGATTCCAACGATCCAAGCCCGACTGCCCGGTCGGAGATGCGAAGGGGCATCTTCCACGGCTTCAACGATGTCGTTCCAAGTGAACGCGGGCGAAAGTTGGCTCATCCACAGAGGATGCCGGACAGGGGCAACTGCGGCAACTTCCGCAACGGGTCGTAAGCCGTCATCGCCTTCGCTCCTCAAAGCGGACATCGCAAGTCTGGCCCGGCGTCCCCCGGACCACGGCGAATCGCAATTGGGCGAACGCTTTTGACCATCCCCGCTCATCCCGGCGAAGGCCGGGACCCAGGTGAAACCCACTCCGATGTCAGGGCTGCCCCTATGGTGTCTGGGACTAGACCATGGCGCCGGGGATGAATCTGGGTCCCGGCCTTCGCCGGGATGAGCGGGGTTTAGATGCCCAGCAGATTGTTGAGGTCGTCGCCCAGGTCTCGCCAATCGGGGTTCATTTCCTCGATCAGCCTTAGCTTCCAGGCCCTTCGCCATTCCTTGATCCGGCGCTCTCGGCGGAAGGCGTTTTCGCGGAGTTCGAAGGCTTCGAACCAGACGAGTTTGTCGACGCCGTACTTGGCGGTGAAGCCACGGCGGATTTTCTCGCGATGCTCGAAAAGGCGTTTGGCGAGGTTGTCTGTGGAGCCGGTGTAGAGCGTGCCGTTCCGCTGGCTGGCGAGGATGTAGGTATAGAACATGCCTCTCCCTCCGCTCATCCCGGCGAAGGCCGGGACCCAGGTGAAACCCACTCCGCCTGCGCGCCTGCCCAGGGTGTTTTGGGAATCAGTCCCTAGCGCCGGGGGTGAATCTGGGTCCCGGCCTTCGCCGGGATGAGCGGATTTTGTTCTGCAAATGTTCTTGCATTTTCGCGCATTTCTGGCAAGATGTGGCCATTGGTCAGGACCGCGCGCGGCGCGTCCCTGGGCCGGTGATCCCTAAAATTTCAGGACATTCCCATGAGCCGGAAGCGTGTCTGGGGCGAGGTCGCCCTGGTGGTGGAAGAGGTGTGTCTGCGGCTGGAGGCCGGAGAGCCGCTAGCGGTGGTGTGCCGGGAGGCGGAGATGCCGCATGAGAGCACGCTGCGGGCGTGGCTGAAGCGGTTTCCGGATCTGAAGGTGCGAGTCGACGCGGCCCGCGCCGCGGGGCTGGCGGTGCAGGCGGCGCGGCCCTTGGTGATCCGGGTGCGGCCCGTCGTGTTCGACGAGGCGCTGGCCGAGGCGGTGTGCGCGCGGCTGGCGGCGGGGTCGCAGGGGCTGGAGGCGGTGTGTGCGGCGAGCGACCTGCCGTCGTCGGCCACGGTCTATCGGTGGCTTGCCGACTATCCGGACTTCGCGGCGCAGTATGGGGAGGCGCGGCGCATCCAGGCGCACCGGATGTTCGACGAGGCCCGCGCCATCGCCAGGGCGGCCACGACCAAGTCGGTGGCGGTGGCGAAGCTGCGGATCGACACCCTGAAATGGCAGGCGGCCAAGCTGGCGCCTCGGGTCTATGGCGTGCGGGTCGAGCGGGAACCGGAGGCGCCGGTGATCAATGTGCAGATCCGCGACTTCAGCCTGGAGGACGAGGTGGAGAAGCTGCGGGCAATGGTGACGGGGGCGGGGATGTGTCTGCCGGAGGTCTCGGCCCTGAACCCGATCCCCGCGCGGCGGCCGGGGATGGACCGGCACGAGGCGGCGAAGGCGGGGCGGGGGTAGGGGGGGGCGGGACAGCGCGCGCTCCGCTCTCAGAACACAACTCCCGTCATCCCGGGCGACCGTAGGGAGCCCCGGGACCCAGGGGGTGCGGCCCCTGGGTCCCGGCTCTCCGCTGTGCTACGGCCGGGATGACGGGGTGGGGCTGCCGACCGCCCCTCACCCGGTCCCATGCCCGTGCCGGTGGTGCAGGTCGGGGTAGTGGGCGTGGGTGTGGGTCAGGGGTGTGTGGCGGTGCGGGTGGCTGTGGGGCTCGCCGGGCGGGTCGCCCGCGGCGTGTTCGTGCTGATGGTGGGCGTCGTGGACGTGGCGGTGTTCGTGGGCCAGCGCCTCGTGGCTGTGGGGGTGCTCGTGGGCCTCCATCAGGTGCAGGGCGACGCCGACGATCATCAGGGCGCAGGCGGCGACGAGCTGCATGGTGACCGGCTCGCCGAACATGGCGATGGCCAGGCCCGCCCCGATGAAGGGGGCGGTGGAGAAATAGGCGCCGGTGCGGGCCGCGCCGAGGTGACGCAGGGCGAGCACGAACATGACCAGGCTGACGCCATAGCCCAGCAGGCCGATCAGGCCGGCGGCCAGGGTGGTGGTCAGGGGCGGCATATGGGCGCCGAGCGCCAGGGCCAGGCCAAGGTTCACGGCGCCGGCGGCCAGGCCCTTGATCAGGGCGATCTGGACAGGGTCGGCGGCGCTGAGCTTGCGGGTCAGGTTGTTGTCGATCCCCCAGGCCAGGCAGGCGCCGGCGATGGCCAGCGCCCCCAGGCCAAGGCCGGTGGGGCCGCCCTGCCAGGAGAGGATGACGGCGCCGGCCAGGATGGCGGCGGCGCCCAGCAGCAGGCGGCGGTCGACGTTCTCGCGGAACACCATCCAGGCGATGGCCATGGTGGCCAGGCCCTCCAGGTTCAGCAGCAGGGCGGAGGTCGACGCCGCCGTGGTGGTCAGGCCGACCATCAGCAGCAGCGGGCCGATGACGCCGCCGCTCAGGACGACAAGGGCCAGCCACGGCAGGTCGGCCCGGCGCAGGGGCGCCTCGGCGGCGGGGACGGCCAGCGCGCCTCGGGCCAGGTGGACCAGGGTCAGGCCCAGGCCCGAGCCCAGATAGAGCAGGCCGGCCAGCAGCCAGGGGCTGACCCCGCCCCCCAGCAGCAGCTTGGCGAAGGGGGTGCTGGCGCCGAACAGGGCGGCCGAGGCGATGGCGAGCAGGACGCCGGGACGGGGGGAGGTCATGGGGGGAGGATAGGGGCGGGGCAGGGTGTTGGCGAGAAACTCCTCTCCCCACGTCTTTTCGGGGGGAGAGGGTAGGGTGAGGGGGGCGGTTCGGCCGGGTGGTGAGTATCGGGTCGGTCCCCTCACCCTACCCTCTCCCCTTTAAAGGGGAGAGGAGGTGACTCGGAGATCCCTTGCCCAATCTGGGACTCGGTGACACTTCAGAGTTCAACAGGACAAGGAGCCCCGACATGGCCGAACCCAAGGGCAAGCGCGATTTCCGGGATTCGCCCAGGCTCGATCCCAAGGAGCGGCACCAGGTGGAATACTGGGCCAAGCGGTGGGGCGTGACCCATGACCAGATCATCAGCGCCTATCGCAAGGTGGGCATGATGGTGAAGGATATCGCCCTCGAGCTGGGCAAGAAGCGCTGAGCCCGTGCGCTACCTGTTGACGCCACAGGACCTGGCGGTGGGGCGGAAGATGGCGGCGCGCGATCCGTCTCGGCGGCTGTGGTTCTGGCCCGGGCTGACGAGCGCGGCGGTGATCGGGGTCGCCGGACTCGGGATGATCGGGCCGGGACCGGCGCTGGGGATCGCGGGCGCGGTCGCGGGCGGGACGGCGTTCTGGCTGGCCTGTCTGGCGGTCCAGGCCTGGTGGCTGGGGCGGCCCGGTCCGGCGGGGCGCGAGGTGACGCTGGAGGTGGGGCCGCTGGGCTTGCGGCTGGGCGACGACGATTTGCTGAGTTGGACCCGGGTGGCGATGATCCGTGAGGCGCCAGGCCAGGTGGTGCTGATCCTCGACCGTGGCGCGCCGGTGGTGGTTCCTAAGGCTGCGATCGGCGGCGCGCAGGCGGTGACGCGGTTCCTGGAGGCCTGTAATGGCTGGGGCCGCGAGGCGCACGGGCTGGGGAGGGCTTAGATGCATCGGATCAGGACCCAGGCGGTGATCGCGGCCTCGCCGGAGGCGGTGTGGGCGGTGCTGGCCGACTTCGCGCGGTATCGGCAGTGGAACCCGCTGAACCTGGAGGCCCACGGTGACGCCGTGCTGGGGGCCAAGATCCCCATGGTGTTCCGCAACCTGGCCTCGGCCAAGCCCGGGGCGACGATTTCGCAGACCGTGACCCTGGTGGCGTGTGAACCGGGCCGGGCGCTGGCCTGGGCGGGGTCTGTGCCGCTGCTGTTCCGGGGGCGGCATCACTTCACCCTCGACGCCGTGCCCGGCGGGACGCGGCTGCTGCACGGCGAGGACCTGGCGGGGCTGGTCCCGCTGACCTTCACCAAGGTTCAGATCGCCCGGGATTTCGTCCCGGCCTATGAGGCGGTGAACGTGGCGCTGGCCGCGCGGGTGGCGGCGCTGGGATGATGGGGATCAAGGACCTGGTGGACCTGGCCATCGACGAGGATCCGCGCAGCCCCTGCCTGTGGGTTCCCGGCGAGCATTGGGACGATTTCTGCGCGGCGCTTGGCCGGACGCCCAACCTGATCGGGGCGGTGATCTATCGCGACAAGACCATCCGCGACGGTGGGCCGGGGACCGACGTGGTGACCGGGTCCGACCAGGGGGGCCATCGGCGGCGATGATCCGGCTGGGGCTGGCCTGGGATGGCGCGGTTTGGCTCATCGGCTAGACTGCAACACCCGCGCCCTCAGCGCGCCGCAATCGCGGTTGAGCTTGGAGGAGAAGGAGCCGCATCATGACCCGCGCTAGATTCTGGATGGTTGGCGCGGCGGTCGCGGTGCTGGCGGGCGCGAACGGCGCCTGGGCCGACGAGGCGGTGGCGACGGCGTCGGCCACGCCCGCGCCGGCGGCCGACACCTCGACGGCGGCCCAGATCGACCAGTTCATCAAGTCGGCGCCGACGCCCACTCTTGAGCAGGACGGCGTGGACGGGATCACCCCGGGCGAGCGCAAGATGCACGGCGAGGTCAGTGTCAGCGTCGGTACGGGCGGCTATCGCAGCTTTTCGGCGCTGAGCGTCATTCCCATCGGCGAAACCGGGACCCTGGCCATCGCGGTCAGCCAGAGCCGCAACAGCCCCTATGCCAACTATGGCGAGTACGGCGGATACGGCGGCTATGGGCGCGGCTATGGCGAGGGCGAGCGGCAGTCCATCGGGCTGGCGTTCTCGTCACAGGGGGACGCGCCGCGCTGTTCGAAGCGGATGGATCGCGGGCCCGCCTGGCGCCGGCTGGACGACGGGCCGGGCGAGCGGGCCTGCAGCAACGACGCCATGGACCTGGCGCGTTAGCGCGCGCGGGCCAGGTTCAAGAACTCTTCCACATCGAGGGTCTCGGCCCGGCGTGACGGGTCGATGCCGGCCTTCTCGCAGATCGTGTCGCCCCCCAGCTGCTTGAGGCTGGAGCGGAGCATCTTGCGGCGCTGGCCGAAGGCGGCCGCGGTGAGGGTCTGCAGGCTGTCGAGCAGGGCCTGGTCCAGGCGCGTCGCGTGCGGGACCAGGTGGACGACGGCGGAGGTCACCTTGGGCGGCGGGGTGAAGGCGCGGGGCGAGACCTCCATCACCAGCCTGGCCTGCGCGGTGGCCTGGGCGATGACGGCCAGGCGGCCGTAGGCGTCGGAGCCCGGCGCGGCGACGATCCGCTCGGCGACTTCCTTTTGAAACATCAGGGTCAGCGACCGAGGCGTGAACGGCCCGGTGAGCCACTTGATCAGCAGGGGGGTGCCGACATTGTAGGGCAGGTTGGAGACGATGGCCGTGGGCCGGCCGGCGGCGAGCGCGGTTTCGTCGGCGGTCAGGGCGTCGTCGAGATGGACGGTCAGGGCGCCGCCGGCGGCTTGGCTAAGCTCCTCCAGCAGGCGCAGGAAGCGGGGGTCCTTCTCGACCGCGGTCACCTGGGCGCCGGTTTCCAGCAGGGCCCGCGTCAGGCCGCCGGGACCGGGGCCGACCTCGATGACGTGGTCACCCGCATGGACGTCGGCCAGGCGGGCGATCTTGCGCGTGATGTTGAGGTCAAACAGGAAGTGCTGGCCGAAGCTCTTCTTGGCCGCCAGGTCGTGGGCGTCGAGGACGTCGCGCAGGGGCGGAAGGTGGTCGAGGTCCATCTAGGCGGCGCGGCGGGTGGCGATCTCGTCGGCCATGCGGAGGGCGGCGATCAGGCTGTCGGCGCGGGCCAGGCCCCGTCCGGCGATGTCGAAGGCGGTGCCGTGGTCGGGCGAGGTGCGTACGATGGGCAGGCCCAATGTCACATTAACGCCGCCCCAGAAATCCAGCATCTTCACGGGGATAAGCGCCTGATCGTGATACATGCAGAGCGCGGCGTCGTAGCGGCTGCGCATCTCTTCCGGGAACAGGCTGTCGGCCGGGGCTGGCCCGGTGGCGTCGACGCCGAGGTCGCGCAGGGCGCGGACGGCGGGCGCGATGATGTCGTGTTCCTCTCGCCCGATGGTCCCGCTCTCGCCGGCATGGGGGTTGAGACCGGCCACGGCCAGACGCGGCGCCTCGATGCCGAAGTCGCGGCGCAGGGCCTGGGCGGTCACCAGGCCGGCATTGACCACCTTCTCGATGCTGAGCACCGAGGGCAGCTTGGCGATGGGCTCGTGGACGGTGACCAGGGTGGTGCGCAGGCCGGGCACCGCCAGCATCATGATCGGGCCGCGCGCGCCGTCAAAGCTGGTGGCCTGAGTCAGTTCGCCCAGGAACTCGGTATGGCCGGGGAAGGCGAAGCCGGCCTCGTAGAGTGGGGCCTTGGCGATGGGGGCGGTGACGACGCCGCAGACCTGGCCGGAAAGGGCGAGGCCGACGGCGGTCTCGATCCACTGGATCACGGACTTGGCGGCAGCCGAGGTAGGCTGGCCCGAGATCACGGGCGCACGCAGGGGGATGTCCAGCACCGGAATGGCGTCGGGGAACACCTTGGCGGCCTCGTCGGGCGAGATCACCCGGCGCACGATGGACGCTCCGGACCCGGAGGCCGAGGCCAGGGACTGGCTGTCGCCCACCACCAGGAAGGCGGGTCCGGTCTGACGGAGTTGGGCCCATGCCTTGACGATGATCTCCGGACCGATGCCGGCGGGGTCACCAAGCGTTAGCGCGAGTGGTCCGGTTTTCACTTGGTCTCGATTGTCGCCGAGTTCCTAAGGTCACGCATATAACGCCGGGCGATCATGGACAGTTGCTGTCCGAACAGGCGGTTCTCGATCTGCTCCTTGGACTGGCCGTCCTGGCCGCTGGCGCGCTTGCCGCAGACGGCCAGCAGGTGCAGGCCCGCTGAGGTGCGGATCGGCTGGGAGATCTCGCCGGCGTTCAGGGCCTCGGCGGCGTCGCGGAACGCGGGCGCCAGGTCCTTGATCTCGGCTTCGCCCAGGTCGCCGGCGATGACGCCGGGCACGGCGGCGGCCTTGGCCTCCAGGTCAGCGCAGCCGGTGATCGTGCCGCGCAGGGCGACGAGCTTGACGCTGGCGGCGTCCACGGCGGCCTGGTCGGCGGTCTGGGGCAGGCCGATGGCGGCCTGTTTGAGGTTGACCATCATGCCGCCGGCGCCGGCGCGCTTGTCGCGCAGATAGATGATGTAGACGCCGTCCTTGACCTGGATCGGCGCCGAGAGCTGGCCCGGGCGCATCTGGTCGAGGACCGCGTCGATCTCGGGGGCCATTTCACCGGCGGTGATCCAGCCGGCGTCGCCCCCGGCCGCGGCTGTGGCGGCGGCGGAGAACTGACGGGCGACGGCCGGGAAGGGCGCGCCTTGCTGCATCTGCGTGACCAGCTGGCCGGCGCCGGTCATGGCGGTGTCCATGCCGCCGACGCGGTTGGCGTCGATGAAGACTTCACTGATCTGGTATTGGGGCTTGGAGGCGGCGGCGGCGAGGCGCTGCTGCACGGCCTTAACCTGGTCGTCGCCGATGCGCAGGCGCGAGCCGTAGCGGCCGCGGATCCAGTGCTGCCAGCTGGTGTTGGCGCGGACTTCCTGGCGCAGGGTCTCCTCGCCGATGCCCTGGGCCTTCAGATTGCCCAGGAACTGCTCAAGGGACATGTTGTTGCCCTTGGCCATGTCGCGCAGTTCGTCGGTGACCTCCTCGTCCGAGGAGATGATCTCCATCTTCTGGTCCTTCTCGACCCGGCGGAGCTCCTGGAGCTGCAGGCGTTCGTCCACAAGGCCGACAAGGGCTTCGCGCTGGAACTGGGCCAGGTTCTGCTGGGTCGGCTGTACGCCCGAGGTGGCGATGAGCAGCCGCATGCGCTGGGCCAGATCGTAGGTCGAGATGATGTCGTCATTGACGACGGCGGCGACGGACTCGTTGATCCCGGCCGGTGCGACGGGCGCGGCAGGCGCAGGGGCGGCCACGGGGGCCGTGGCCCCCGGCGTGGCGTCCTGGGCCCAGAGAACCTGAGGCAAGGCGGTGGTGGCCAGGGCGATCGCCAGGGCGGCGCCGCGCGCCGAGAGGCCCGTGACATTACGCGCACGCATCATGTGGGGGGAGTTTCCTTGGAGGCGATGGCCATGGGCAGGTCTATGCGAAGGGCCAATTCGGTGGCGATTTTCAGTTCGCATACAACGGTCCGCCCAATGTGGCGAGGGTGAGGCGTATGGCGAGGGACTCGGTCGGGCCAAGTCGTCCAACGACCGTGTCTTCACGCCGATAGATGATGTCCACGCGGGTGCAGTCGTCGCGATAGGTGATGCCCATGTCGCGGATCACCCAGGCGTCCTGGACCAGGTCGCGGTTGCCGTAGGCGGTGACCCCCCAGTGCTCGGTCAGATAGAGGTCGCCGCCGAGGTCCAGGTTCTCGACCTTGGTCCCGTTGGCGTTGGCGCGGTCACGCAGGTAGCGGAAATAGCCGTTGGCGCGCTTCATCGACAGGTTGGCGCCGGCTTCCGCACGCTGGACCGTAAAGTCGTCTGAATCCAATCGCGTACGGGCGAAGAATGAGAGCCCCTTGATCGGCTGGGCGTCGGCGGCGACGATCCAGTCGGAGCTCTTTTGGCGCAGGCCGCTCTGGGTCGAGAAGACGTCGTTGCTCTCGTTGCGGAAGCTGCGGCCGATCAGCAGACTGGCGCGGCGGCCGTCGTCCCAGAACACCGAAGCCCGTCCGCCCGCGTTCACGCGCAGGCCGTCCTCATAGAGGTCGTAGCCCGGGAATTTGTTGGCCCGGAACAGGTTGGTCTCGTCGAACTCGAAGGCGACGGAGTCTTCGTTGAGATAGATCGGCGCGCCCGTCGTGGCGTTGGTTCCGACGACAACCTGCTTGGCGCTGGGCGAGGCGGCGACCTGGACGATGGGTTCCAGGATGGCCGTGGACTCCGAGAACCGGCGCACGAAGGGCCAGGTGATGTCAGCGCCGGCCACCAGCAGGCCGCGCGACAGGGTCTTGGAGGTTCCCTTGACCCCGTTCAAGTCGTCGATGCTGTAGGCGTCCCCTCGCACGTTCAGGAACGGCGAGACCCGGATGCCGACGGGGGCGGTGAAGGTGGCGCGCCAGTCGGCCTCGCCGGTGACGCGGCGGCTGTCGAGACCGGGCAGGTGCAGCGGCGGGGCGCCGGTGGGCGACTGGTCGCGGGTCAGGGCCACGGCCGATCCCAGCAGGCGCAGGCGGCCCCCCATGATGTTGGATTCCGGCTCCCAGCGGGCCTCGATCAGCGGGCCGACGATGGGGAAGGTGCGATCATTGTCGTCGGGGCGCAGACCCTGGATGGAGAAGGCCGCGGCGGAGAAATAGGACCGCTGGTCCTGGCGGGTCGCGTAGAGCTGGGAGATCAGGCGGCGGTCGTCGGCCAGGTAGGGTCCGCGGGCGGAGTAGACGTCGCCGACCTCGTACTTGTCGAACAACAGCTTGTCGGAGGTGCGTTCGGCGGTGAAGCCCCAGTCCCACTTGTCGTCGATGGCGAACTGGCCCGAGGCCAGGACATAGCTACGGCTGGTGGCGTCGCCGAAGCCGTTCCCCTTGCCGTCGAAGTCGTTGTCGTAGGTGTAGCCGAACCGCGCGTCGACCGCGCCGGAGTAGAACCGCTTGCGATAGCGTCCGTTGAAGAACGGATTAACTTTCGTGTTAATCTGGGGGCTTAGCGTGATATCCGAAGACGGTGACAGAACCTGAAGATAGGGCTGTTCATAGCTCAGGCCACGTCGGTTGGAGATGCCGATATTGGGTGTGAGGAAGCCGGACTTGCGGACGGCCTGCGGGTCGGGGTGCCAGAACAGCGGCAGGTAGAGCACCGGGGCGCCGAACACGCGGATCACGGCGTTGCGATAGTAGACCAGCTGACGGTCGCGATCCTGCACCACCTTGTCGGCCTTGATCGACCAGGTGGGGGTCTTGGGCGAGCCGTCCTTCGCGCAGATCTCGCAGGGGGTGTAGATGGCGCGGTTCAGTTCGTTGATGCGGTCGCTGCGTTTGACGGCGGTGGCCGCGGCCAGCTTGATGCTGGGCGCCATGCGCGCGGCGAAGCCGGTGGCGACCCCAGCCTTCATCTGATCGTCCAGGGTCAGCTCGTCGGCATATTCGACGCTGCCGTCCTCGTTGATGATCTGAACATTGCCCTTGGCGGTCACGACGCCCTTGGTTTCGTCATAGACCAGTTCATCGGCGCGAAGGGTGCGGCCCTCATAGCGGACCTCGGCCTCGCCACGGGCCGTGGTGATCTTGTTCTTGTCGTCACGGATGACGAGGTCGGCTTCCATGTAGAGCTGACCGGGCGCGAGCCCATCGGGGCCCGGCTTTGCCGGCGCCTGGGCATGGGCCTGCGCCGCCATCGCAACAACGATGACCGCCACGCTGGCCAACAGGCCGCGCTTAACGGAGACGGGACGGCGACCACGACTCATGAAGCTAGGAAACCCCCTCCGGGTGACGGTTGGCGGATGGATAGCGGGGATCGCCAACGATTCAACCGTCTTCGGTGTAGCAGAGCAAGGTCAGCCCGGACAGCAGGGCGACCAAGGGCGGCGCCCAGGCCGCCGCATAGAGCGGAATGATCTCCGCGTCGGCGAGCGCGCCGGAGAATTCATTGAAGAAAAAGAAGATGAAACCGATGGCCACACCGGCCCCGGCCAGGCCCGCGAGCCCGCCCAGACGGGCCAACCTGAGCGAAAAGGCCGCGGCCAGCACCGACATGGCGGCAAACAGCAGGGGCGTGGCCAGCAGCTGTTGGAAGCGCAGGCGGTAGCCGTCGGCGGAGAACCCGGCCTGTTCGGTCTGGTGGATGGCGGCGGGCAGGCGCCAGAAGGCGATGGCGTCCGGCGAGGCGAACCGCTCCATGGCCGATTCGGAATCCAGGGTGGAACGGATCGACAGCGAGTCGGAACGCACCGAACTTTCGCCCGCTGTGGCCTCACGCACGTCGGTGAGTTTCCAGAAGCCGGGCAGCAGCTCGGCCTGGGCGGCCTCCAGCCGGCGCTTGAACTCCGGCAGGCCATCCTTGTTCTTCTGGTAGACGAAGAGCGAGACGCCTTTCAGGCGCACCCGACCGGCGACGGTGTCGCGGGACCTGGCGTGGATAACGATCTGGTTGCGGTCGTCCCCCTGGCGCAGCCAGACCTCCTTGGGGGCGTCGGTGAGATAGTTCTCCATCAGGCCGGCGCGGTCGGCCTCGAAGCGGGCGCTGAGCATCGAGGCCAGCGGGTTGAAGGCGGTGACCGCCAGGACGCCGACCAGGAAGGCCGCAGCGCCGGAGGGCAGGATGAAGCGCCAGGCCGAGATGCCGGCCGCCCGCATCGCCACCAACTCACTGGAGCGGTTCAAGCCGACATAGGCGCTGATGCCGCCGGCCAGGAAGACGAAGGGCAGCAGCAGCAGGATCAGGGCCGGGGCCTTCAGCAGGGTCAGGCCGAAGAGCTGGGCCACGCCCACATCGGCGCGGACCCCCACCGAGCGCGACAGGTCGACGAACTGCACCAGCAGGATCACCGCCGAGATGACGGCGAGCGCCGCGCCGACGCCGGTGAAGGTGCGCAGCAGGACGTAGCGTTCGAGGCGGCCGGTCCCGATCATGCCGGCTGCACCCGGGCGATGCGGGCGGGCCGCTTGCGCACGTCGATGAAGCGGCTGACCCGCTGCTTGAAGATGCCGCGCAGGGCCAGCGCCATGGCGCCCAGGGGCACGACATACTGCAGGATGTTGAGCCAGGGCTCGGACTCGCTGCCGGCCTGGATGACGAAGCCCAGGATACGGACGGTCACGGCCAGGGCGCCGATGGAGGCGATGCGTCGGCCATAGCCCAGGCGCGAGAAGCCGCCGCCGATAATGGCCAGCAGGGCGAAGCTCATGAAGGTGAGGTTGTAGAGCGGCGTGGTCAGGCGCGCATGGCCCTCGGCCAGCATCTTGTCCCGGTTCTGTTTCTCCCAGATCTGTTGCAGGTCGGGGAAGAACAGCTCGTGGAGGTAACGGTCCGACGGCTTGTAGTGGACCATCTCCTCGCTCTCCAGGAACCGGGAGAGGTCGAAGACGTACTCGTCGAAGGACAGGAAGTTCAGCACCCCGGTGCGGCTGAACTCCTGGTTGGAGCCCTTGCGCATCAGCAGGACCGGCTTGTCGCCGCGCTTGACCACCCGGCCCTCGTCGGCGGTGTAGGTGGTGGCCCCGCCGTCGTCCTTGGTCTGGTGGATGAACAGGTTGTGAATCAGGCCGCCGTTGTCCACCGACTGGGCGTAGACGGTGAGGCCGGGGGCGGGCTCGGTGAACTCACCCTCGCGGACCAGGGTGGAGGCGAGATCCGTGCGCACCTGGAACAGGGTCTCGCGCATCTGCCGCGAGGCGGCCGGCTGGACCCAGAGGTTCATGAACAGGGCGATCAGGGTGACGACGCCGGCCAGCCGCAGGGCCGGCGCGATGACCCGCCAGCGGCTCATGCCGCCGGCGAAGCAGACCACGATCTCCTGCTCCACATGCAGGCGGTTCAGCGCCACCAGGGCGGCCACCAGCAGGGCGATGGGCATCACCATGTTGATCAGCTGCGGCATGGCCAGCAGGGTCACTTCAAGGAAGACCAGCGCGCTCTGCCGCTGGCTGACGATGATGTCGAGCTGCGACAGGCTGGTGGACAGCAAGGCGACCGCCGTCAACGCCGCCGTCGCAAGGACGGTCGGCCCCAAGAGCTGACGGAGCAGGTATCGATCGATCAGAAGCATCGGCAAGAAATATAGGGCGGGCCAAGATATTTGCCGCGCCCGGGACAGGAAGCTGCTCTAAACCATGCGTCGCCCCGCCACACAACCGCCGCACGAACGGTCAGGCTGGGATGGGTTCAGGGCGCGCGCCGCGCCAAGTCGATAAGTTGAGGCAATTCCATGGATATCCAGTTCGTCGCGGCCGACGCCGCGCTTGGTGAAAAGAGCGCCCTGGCGATCGTCGTGTTCGAAGGCGAGGCCGCCGCGGCCCACGGCGGATCGTTCGCCAAGGCCATCGCCGGCAGCCGGTTCACGGGCGCCAAGGGCCAGAGCCTGGACCTGCTGGCGCCCGCCGGTTCGGACGCCGCCCGTGTGGTGCTGATCGGGGCCGGCAAGGCCGAGGCCTTCGACGGCCTGGGCGCCGAGACCGCCGCGGCCAGCGCCTATCACGCCCTCAAGACGTCGGGCCTGACGACCTTGCGGGTGCAGATTTCAGGCGATGCGAGCCAGGCGGCCAAGGCCGCCTTCGGCGTGCGCCTGGCCGCCTACCGGTTCGACAAGTACCGCACCAAGGAAGCCGCCGAGAAGAAGCCCTCGATCACCAAGACCGAAATCGTCACCGCCGACGCGGACGGGGCCATCGGCGCCTTCGCCGACTTGGCGGCCCTGGCCGACGCCATCGCCTTTGCCCGCGACCTGGTCTCCGAGCCGCCGAACGTCCTGTATCCCGCCGAGTTCGCCAAGCGGGTGAAGCAGCTGGAGGAGCTGGGCCTGGAGGTCGAGATCCTCGGCGAGGCCGAGATGATGAAGCTGGGCATGGGCTCGCTGATCGGCGTGGGGCAGGGCAGCGTCCGCGAGAGCCAGCTGGCGATCCTCAAGTGGAACGGCGCGGCCGACAAGAAGGCCCAGCCCATCGCCTTCGTGGGCAAGGGCGTGACCTTCGACACCGGCGGCATCAGCATCAAGGGCGCCGACGGCATGGAGCACATGAAGACCGACATGGGCGGCGCCGCGGCCGTGTCGGGCCTGATGCACATCCTGGCCGCCCGCAAGGCCAAGGTGAACGCGGTCGGCATTCTGGGCCTCGTCGAAAACATGCCCGACGGCAATGCTCAGCGGCCGGGGGACGTGGTCACCTCCATGTCGGGCCAGACCATCGAGATCATCAATACCGACGCCGAGGGCCGCTTGGTCCTGGCCGACGCCATCTGGTACTGCCAGCAGCGGTTCAAGCCCAAGTTCATGGTCGACCTGGCCACCCTGACCGGCGCCATCATCGTGGCGCTCGGCGATGATGTCGGCGGGTTGTTCAGCAATAACGATGACCTTTCGAACAACTTGCTGGCGGCCTCCAAGGCCGAGGATGAGCCCCTGTGGCGGCTGCCGCTGCCCGCCCACTACGACAAGAAGATCGACTCGGTGATCGCCGACGTGAAGAATACCGGCGGCCGCGCTGGGGGATCGATCACCGCGGCCCTGTTCATCCAGCGCTTCGTCAACGACGTCCCCTGGGCCCACCTGGACATCGCCGGCGCCGCCTGGAAGGCGCCGTCGACGGTCCCCACCATCCCCGAGGGCGCCACCGGCTTCGGCGTGCGGCTGCTGAACCGCATGGTGGCGGACAAGTACGAAGGCTGAGCCTTGCGCTTCGCCCTGCTGCATAGCCCCCTGGTGGGCGCGAGCTGCTGGCGCGCGGTGATGGCTGACTTCGCCGAGCGGGGGATCTGGGCCGCGGCGCCGAGCCTGCCGGCCTGGGACGCCGTCGGGCCGCCCTACTATCGGGCCATGGCGGCCGGCGTGGCGGCGCAGATCGCCCTGATGCACCCCGTCGTGCTGGTGGCGCACTCGGGCGGGGGGGCGCTGGCGGCCTCCATCGTGGCGGCGGCGGGCGGGGGGGTGAGCCAGGTGATCTTCGTCGACGCCATCCTGCCCCATCCCGGCCGCACCTGGTTCGAGACCGCGTCGCCGGGCTTGGGCGAGTCTCTGCGGGCCAAGGCGGCGGACGGTCAGGTCCCGGCCTGGGACCAGTGGTTTCCGCCCGGCGCCCTGGCGGCCAGCCTGCCGGAGGGCGAGGCGCGCGAGACCTTTGTATCCGAACTGACCCCGACGCCGCTGGCCTATCTGGAGGAGCGCGCGCCGGAGATCGACCTGTCCGTCGGCTGGGCCTATCTGCGGCTGTCCAAGGCCTATGAGGACGAGACTGCGGTGGCCCGCGCGCAGGGCATTCCCACCCTGCGCCTGGACCGGCATCATCTGGCCATGATGACCCACGCCGACGAGGTGGCGAGCGCCCTGGTGAACCTGGTGCGGGGCGATCATGGCTGAGGCCTGCGAGGTCTGGTTCTATCACCTGGAGCGGACGGGCCTGGACCAGGCCCTGCCCGAATTGCTGGAAAAGACCCTGGCGCGAGGCTGGAGGGCCATCGTGCGGGCCACTGGTCCTGCGCGGGTGGAGCACCTGGACGGCTGGCTGTGGGCCTATCGCGACGAGAGCTTCCTGCCCCATGCGCCCGCCGACGAGCCGGGCGCGGCGCGCCAGCCGATCCTGCTCACCACCGGCGACGAGAACCCCAATGGGGCCGACGCCCTGTTCCTGGTGGATGGGGCCGAGCCCGGCGAGCTTGGCGACTACACCCGGTGCGTGGTCTTGTTCGACGGCGGCGACGAAGAGGCCCTGGCCACGGCGCGCCGCCAATGGAAGTCAGTGAAAGCCAAGGGCCTGCCGGCCTCCTATTGGAAGCAGCAGGGTCGCGGGTGGGAGAAGCAGGCATGAAGATCAAGACCCTGGCAGGCGCGGGCCTGCTCCTGCTGATGGCCTCGTGCGCCAGCGAGTCGCCGGCGCCTTCACCGCCCCCGCCGCCGGTCTATCGTCCGCCGCCGGCGCCCACGCCGTCGGCCGACCAGTGCGGGGCGGCCGAGGCGCAGAAATTTGTCGGGCGTTCGCGGACGGAGATTCCGATTCCCGTGCTGCCGGCCCTGCAGCGGGTGGCCTGCACGACATGTCCGGTGACCATGGACTACAGCCCGCGGCGGCTGAACTTCTTCTACGACGCCCAGACCGGGATCGTGAAAGAGGTGAAGTGCGGTTGACCTGACCGAGGGTCAATCTGGCCTGCTGCCCGAAACGGGGAGACGGGCATGAAGCGTGTCATCGGACTATTGGCGATCGTCGGCGCGGCGTTGACGCTGGCCGGCTGTGGGATCACCGCCAAGGACATTCCCTACACGACGCTCGAGGCCAAGTATGGCGGGCCGGCGTCGCATTACATGGACCTGCCGGGCGGACTGCACGTCCACTACCGCGACCAGGGCAAGGCCGATGGGCCGACCGTGGTGCTGGTGCATGGGTTCGCCGCGTCCTTGCACACCTGGGAGCCGTGGGTGGCGCGGCTCGCCCCCGACTACCGGGTCATCAGTCTCGATTTGCCCGGACACGGCCTGACCCGCGCGCCCGACGGCTATACGGCGGCCCAGGCCACCAATGTGGTGGTGGTCGACGAACTGACCCGCAACCTCAAGGCCGAGACGTTCGTCATCGCCGGCAACTCCATGGGCGGCGGCGTGGCCTGGGCCTATGCCCTGGCCCATCCCGAGCGGTTGCGCGGCCTGGTGCTGGTGGACGCCGCCGGCTGGCCCCGCGAGACCAAGGGCAATGAGAAGCCGCCGATTGTCTTCAAGCTGCTGGGCAACCCGGTGGGCCGCGCCTTCCTGCGCAACATCAATCCACGCCCCCTGGCGGCCAGGGGGCTGAAGTCGGCCTATGTGGATGAGACGATCGTCACGCCGGCCCTGGTGGACCGCTATGTGGAGCTGGCGCTCGCGCCTGGCCACCGCGCCATCCTGACCTCCGGCCGCGACGGGCCGCAGCGGCGGATCGACAAGTCTGTGTTCGGGACGATCAAGACCCCGACGCTGGTCATGCACGGCGAGGCCGACACGGTGATCGACGTCTCGGCCGGGCGCGGACTGGCCTCCGCCATCCCCGGCGCCAAGCTGATCACCTATCCTGGCGTCGGCCACGTGCCGATGGAGCAGATCCCCGACCGGTCCGTGGCCGATTTGAAGGCCTTCCTGGCTTCGCTCCCCGCTACTTGATGGCGAAGCAGTAGAAGAGGCCGGCGCCGCCGGTGGCCACCAGGTCGGGCTGGGAACAGCTACGGCTCTGGTGGGCGGCGTTCCAGGAGGTGGGGTTCTGGCCACCGCCGGTGCGATCGAAGTGGCCCAGCATGGTCCGGCTCTCGCTGGACGACGTCCAGTTGTTGCAGGTCAGGTTCGGCGGCGCGACGGGGGCGGGGGTTCCGGCCGGCGCATTGGCGGGCAGGGGCATGGCCACTGGAGGCGCCAGGCGGCCGTCGCTGAGCGAGCCGGTCATCATGTCGTGCTGGTTGGGGCTGTCGCCGCGGCCTTTGACGGGATTGCCCTTCTCGTCGAGGGAATTGGCCTTGCCCGTGAGCGCGGCCTCGCTGTGCAGGTCATCGAGGCTCGAGGCGATCTGCACGCCCTTGGCGTTGAACCAGGGGCCCTTGCCGATGCGGTCGCGGGCGTTGATGGCCTTGCCCTTGGCGTCGGTGGCCGAGAGGTAGGCGCGCCAGGTATGGTCGCCGGCGCCGGCTTGCGTCGCCAGCTTCTGGCACCAGGCGTCGGCGCCCTTCAAGCCCCCCAGGTCGCCGCCCCTGCCGGGCCCTATGCTGGTGATGAAGAAGGTGGTCTTGGACTTTTCCTTGGCCACGACCGCCGTGGTGGTCAGTGCGCCCATGGCGATGAGCGCCGCGGCGCCGCCGATGATCAGCGTCTTCATGCTTGCCTCCCTGAATTTGAGGCCGATGCTAGCAGCAATAGGGGAGAACACGATGACGCAGTTCGCAGCCGAGATCGCCGCCGCCCAGGGCGTGCTGGACGAGTTCATGGCGGGGTTCAATGGGCGGGACGTGGCGCGCTGGGACGCCACCTTCAACTTCCCCAGCGTGCGGCTGGCCTCGGGGACCCTGGTGATCCTGCAGGCCGGTGACCACAAGCCGGGCATGTTCGACAAGGGCGCGCTGGCGGAGTGGGACCATTCGGCCTGGGAACGGCGCGAGGTGATCCACGCCGGCGCCGACAAGGTGCACATCGACACCCGCTTCACACGCTACCGCAAGGACGGCGGCGTGATCGGCGGGTTCGATTCAATCTACGTGATTACGAAGGAAGACGGTCACTGGGGCGTGAAAGCCAGGTCCAGCTACGCTCCGTAGAGTCTGGTCGCCCTAGTAGCGGCGATAGACGTAATGGCAGTTCTTCTTGGCGTTCTTCTTGGCCAGCTGGTGGCCGGTGAGGCCGCCGAGGCCCGCGCCGATGACGGCGCCTTCGGTCTTGGCCCCGTGGCCGGCGACAGCGCTGCCGAGTACGGCGCCGCCGATGGCGCCGACCACCGTGCCGGTGTTGGCGGCGTGGCGGACATCACGTTCGCAAGTCCAGACCTTGTGGGTGCGGGTGCGCGCGTCGGCGGCGACGGGCATGGACGCCATGGCGATGGCGGTGGCGATCAGAGCGGTGGGCGCGAAGAGCTTACGCATGGGGTTACATCCTAACAGTGGTGTCGTTCAGGCGACATAACCCCCCGGGACGCTGAAGGTTGCCGCGCCTATTTGGTGACGCTGAAGGAGCCCGCTGCCCCTGGGAAGACCACGGGGCTCTCGTAGCCATCGGCGGAGATCGCCGAAACCCCGAAGAACCAGTCGTCGATGACGATGTTCTTCAGCACTTCGCTGGTGGCCGTCGTGGCCTTGGAATGCTGCCAGCGGGGCGCCGTGGTCTCGCGCCAGTGGACGCGGTAACCGGCCGCGCCGGGGACAGCGGTCCAGGAGACCTTGGTGTCGGCCGAGACCGCGCCCTCGATCTTGACGTCCTCGGGCGGGGCCGGGGCGCGGGCCAGCGCGGCCATCATCACGACGTTCAGCTGGGTGACTTTGGCCAGATACGGGAAGTCGACGCCCTCGATCGTGTCGCCATAGAGGCGGCCGTTCTCGGTGCGAAGGTCCTGGTGCTGGCGGTCGTAGTGCTCGACGGCCTCGGTGACGCGGATGGCGGGGTAGCCGGCGTTCAGCATCTCCACCTGGTCGCCGCCGCGGCCATAGCGGTCGGTGCGGTAGACCATCACCACGTCGAGGCCCTTCAGGTAGGTTTCCGCCAAACCGTCGGCGAAGCGTGCGAGGTTGCGCGAGGGGCTGTCGACCTCGCCGCCGTTGTAGCGGCGGCCATTGGCCTGGTCCGGCGTCTCGACGGCCTTGGTGCCCTCGGAGAAGACGCGGACCTGGGTGTCGTTGTGGACGCCGTTGGCCCCATGGGTGTTGCCGACGATGTCGTTGTTGAGGTCGGCCTCGACCTTCCAGCCATGCTCCTTGGCGTAGGCGGCCAGGACCTTGCCGCCGTAGAGGCCCTGTTCCTCCCCCTCCAGCACGGCGAAGACCAGGGTGGCCGGGAACCTGTGCTTGGACAGCACGCGGGCCGCCTCGATCACGGCGGCCGTGCCCGACCCATCGTCATTGGCGCCGGGGGCGTCAGCGGTGGCGTTCATGACGTCGGTGACGCGGCTGTCGATATGGCCGGAGATGACGATCACCCGGTCCGGATCGGTGGTCCCCTTCTGGATGGCGAGGATCGCGCCGATCTCGGTGGGATTGGGGACGCGGCGCCCGGTGAAGGTCTGCTTGGGCACGGCCACCGTCAGGCAGCCGCCGCAATCCTTGGAGATCGCCTCGAACTGCGCGGCCGTCCACCGCTCGGCGGCGCCGATGCCGCGGGTCGCCGAGGTGCGGTCCGACAGGGTGTGGCGGGTGCCAAAGCCTACGAGCCGGGTGATGGTCGCCTTCAACCGGTCCTGCTGCACCGCCTTGGCGATCTGCACCAGTTCGGCCTGCGGCTTGGCGGCGGCGGTGAGCAGGGGAAAGGCGAGGAGGGCGGTCAGCAGGATGGGGCGCATGGGGGACCTTACGAAAGCTGTGACGACTGTTACGCCAGCGTCGTTCGCTCTGCTAGGACACGGCCATGAAACTCCCCATAGATATCGACAGCGTCAAAGGCTTCATGGACCCCGCCGAGGGCGCCGCGCTCCATGACGCGGCCCTGGCCTGCGCGCCCCTCGGCCCTTGCCTGGAGATCGGCGCCTATTGCGGCAAGTCGGCTGTCTATCTGGGGACGGCGTGCCAGGCGGCGGGCGGGGTGCTGTTCTCGGTCGACCACCATCGCGGCTCGGAGGAGAACCAGCCGGGCTGGGAATATCACGACGCGCAGCTGTGGGACGAGGCGGCGAACGCCATGGACACCCTGCCGTTCCTGCGCACGACCCTGCGCCGGGCGGGGCTGGAGGACGTGGTGTTCCCGGTGGTGGGCCGCTCGGCCCTGATCGCCAAGGCCTGGGCGACGCCGCTGAGCTTCCTGTTCATCGACGGCGGCCACACCATGGAGCATGCCCTGGGCGACTGGCGACACTGGACGCCGCACCTGATGGCCGGCGGGACGCTCGCCATCCACGACGTGTTCCCCGATCCCGCGGACGGCGGCCGGCCGCCGTTCGAGATCTATCAGCGGGCGCTGGCGTCGGACCTCTATGAGGAGGTGGCGGCGGTGAAGAGTTTGCGGGTGCTGCGGCGGGTTTGAACTCGGCTCGCTGAGGCGGGCCTCTGTTCGCGCCGAAACCGGACATTCCCAACGACCGAGAAGGGTGGGGAGCGGACGTTAGTCATTACAGAAGCCTTCCGGACAGCAGCTCGTGAAGAATAAAGCCGGTAGCCCAAACGGCGAACGCCAGTCCGCTGACATTGGTCCATGCGCCAATCCGAAAGCGCCGCGGATCGTCAATTTCATAAACTCGGGAGCCTGAGCTGCCGCGCGAGTAACTCCACATCACGTAGCGGTATTTGAACGTCAGGTAGATAGCTCGTCCAAAGTGCCAGAGGCCGAACGCCGCGCAGCAGAGGACGAATAGGCTAGCGATCATGCAGCGGAGCCTACCAGCGTGATAGCTGTCCGCAAGCCGACCCTCCCGGTGTCCGAGAAGGGGAGCTTTCGAATGGCTGCTAGGGGTGGAAAACCGACACTAACGAGGTCATGCTCCGAGATCGCAGGCCGTCAATCGAGGACGTTGGTAGCGAACGCATGAGCCATTATGCCAATCAGGTGCTCAGCTTCCGTAGCTATGACGTTGAGTTTCACCCGCATACGCACGGCCATTTGCAAATCGTGCTTCCGGTCGCCGGCGCGATGGAAATCGACATCGAAAGACGCGGGAAGATACTGGATGCCTCCGTCGGGGCGGTTATCATGCCGAACTTTCGCCATGGCCAGGTTGCTCAAGGGGCAAACCGCTTCCTGGTTGTGGATCTTGCGGCGTCCGACACAACCACCAACGGTCTTGCGGATCGCTTCACCCTTGATCCCTACTTCAGAATCAGCACGGCGCTCCGGCGCTTAGTCGATTACATCGAACTGTCCGCCCAGCGCAGCAGCTGGATGGCGTCGAATGCTGCGATGTGCATGCCCTTGTTGCTCGACGCAATCGCCAACAGCGGTGGCCACCATTCACGGCTGGACGGGCTGGCCAAGCAGCTCGAAGATTCAATCCACCGGCGATGGACT
This sequence comes from Phenylobacterium glaciei, assembly GCF_016772415.1. Classification (NCBI taxonomy): domain Bacteria; kingdom Pseudomonadati; phylum Pseudomonadota; class Alphaproteobacteria; order Caulobacterales; family Caulobacteraceae; genus Phenylobacterium; species Phenylobacterium glaciei. The sequence goes on along the minus strand of NZ_JAGSGD010000001.1, from coordinate 2,480,432 downwards.
GTCACTGACATGGCGATAGCCGCCGGAGTCAGCAGCAGCCGATTGCACAGCCTTTTCAAAACAGCGTTCGGACAATCGCCCAACCGTTACCTCGCCGCCTTGCGGCTTAGCCATGCGCTGCGCATGCTGTCGTCTACCAATGTCCCCGTCAGTCAAGTGGCGCAGGACACGGGCTATTCCGACCAAAGTGCGCTCACACGAGCCATGCGTACCGCGCTGGGAACCACACCGGCCAAATTCCGCCGCCATCTTCAGTAGGCCCAGTCAAAAACAGGAGTTCGGTTCAAGAAATAAGCTGAAATCCCGCTAATTGACGAGCATCGGCGGGAAAGGAAGCGGGATGTTTGTATCGAGGCGATCGACGCTCACGATAGGGATTGGCGCGTTCAGCGCACTCCAGATCAACACGAGGGCGCTGGCGCGAGGTTTGCGCAACCGCGGTCTCAACCTGTCCGAGGTCATTGCGCGGCACACTTTGGCGCGCGGCGGAATGCAGAGGCTTGATCAGGTCCGTTCGCTGCTCGTGATGCCAACAATCACCGAGAAGGGCTCGACCCTCGAAGCCCGATATCTGTGTAGCGATAGTCCGGCCTGGCGGATCGACATTTATGCCGGGACCAACCACGTATTTTGCGAAGGGCTCGACACTCGGGGGCCATGGCTGTGGCCGGGCGGTGACGCCACCGCTCATGACGCAGTTCCCGACGCTCGGAAAACCGGCATCCAGGGCATCGAATTCAATCTCTACGGGCTGCACCGCTTCTCCTCGCGGGGGCACAAGCTGCAACTTGATGGCCGAGAAGTCGTCGACGGGACCAATTATTACGTCGTCCGAGCGACGATGCGAGACAGCTATGAAACCTACCTCTACGTCAGCCCGGTCACCTGGATGATCGAGCGACGCCGGGACTATCGCGCATTCCACCCCGATGTCGACCAGACCAAGGTTTTCGCGGAGAAACAGTATTCCGATTTTCGCTGGGTCGCAGGGATCAAGACTCCATTCAAAGAGCAGCAGGTCAACTGGAAGACCGGTGCATTGGTCAATTCCACGATTGTGAACTCGCTATTCTATAATCCAACGACCGAGCCGGGCGAGTTGACCCGAACCTATATCCCTCCCGCCAAATGGGAGAAACTGAGTTAGGAGACGGCGTGCTACATCGGCTCCTCCTGACAAAAGCATTGCCAATGTAATTACTAATGTCTGCGATGGGTCGAAAAAGGAAACTGGGTCGGGTTTGGAGACCGGACTTCGATCCGCGACTTGTCAGGCACGGTGAACGTCCGTCCAGCATGACGAACCTGCTGGCTAGGCCCGCGAGATCAGCACATCCGACGCCACTGACGCCCCTAGCCGGGCGTCGAAGGCCAGGATGGCGGCGGCCTGGGTCCAGGTGGGCGTTCGCGGGGCCAGACGATCGCCCCCTCGAACTGCCAGCCCATCCAGAAGGCGCTGTCGCTGTCGCGGTGATTGGGCCGTGCGTCCAGCGGGGTGCCGGCGGCGGCAAGGAACGGGTGTCGGACAAGATCGCGGAAGGGTTAGGATGATGGGCCGGCTCGGAAGATCCGGACCGACGCCGGTGCGGTCTGAGAGACTCTAGGACCCCTCGCGCGCCTTCAGCATCAGGCCGGCGGCGAGGACGAAGTCGAAGATTTCCGCGTCGATCGGCACGTTGGGCGCCAGGGCCGGATCGGAGATCGCCTGGCGCCACACGGCCCGCAGACCGGCGGTGAGGGCTGGGTCGCCGCCGGTGAATCGGCCCTGGGCGCTTCGCCAGCGTCGGGCAAGGTCGAGGGCCGCGGGCGCGGAAGGGTCGCTGCCGATCAGGGCCCGGGCGTCGGCCACCAGGCCTTCCCACAGATGACCATTGGCCTCGTCGGCCGCGAAGGCGTTGCGGGCGGCCAGGTCTTCGATCTGCTCGGGGCGCAGATGCCGGCGCATCAAGGGCCCGAACGCCTCGCCCCAGTGAGCCGGGGTCGGCTGCGCGACCTGACGGGTGAGTTCGATGAGGACATCGACTGCCAGGGCCTCACCGTCGGCCAGTCGGTTGCGGGCTACGCGGATCGAGGCCAGGGCCGCGTCAAGCTGTCCCTGCTGGGCCTGGAGGACGCTCTCCTGGACCTCAAGGGCGGCGGCCAGATCCACGCCTCCGCGGGCCAGCAGTTCACCGATCTGGGACAGGGTCAGGCCCAACCGCTTCAAGGAGAGCACCTGATGCAGGCGGGCGATGGCCTCGGCGTCGTAGACGCGCCAGCCGTTGGCGTCCCGGCGCGGCTTGAGGAGGCCGTGTTGCTCGTAGAGGCGCAGGGCGCGGATCGAGACGCCGGTGCGCCGGGCGATCTCGATCGGCTTGAAGTCTCCTGGCGGGGTCACCGGCGGTCCTCACCGATGGCGGGCAAGCCGGTCGAGTAGCGACTTGGTCGCCGCCCAGCCGGCGTCGCGCGCGCGTTCGGTTCCCAGGGCGTTTCCACCGAAGTCGAAGCTGAATCCACCGCCGGGTATCTCCATCCTTGTGATTCCAGGGCCGGGGCCCATCAACAGGTGGCTGGCCGCGTCGAACTGCAGATTGACCACTGGATAGCGGAATTTGCGTGACTTGAGGCGGGCCTCGATCTCGTCGGCATAGACGGTGGCCGGCCAGATGGTGTCGGCCCTGGAGGAGACCAGCAGCACCGGGCCGCGGGTGCGCTCCACCGGGATCACTGCGACCTCCAGCGGGGTCGCCCGTTCAAACCACTGGCGCATCGAAGTTCCGGCCGCCGCGGCGGCGACCTGGAAGGCGACCGGTTTGCCCTTGAGAGTCCAGGCCGGTCTCGGCGCTGAGGGCGGGGCGCCCATCGGCGGCAGTCCGTTCCAGACGCGGCTGCTGGGGGAAAAGGCGATCACCGCAGATACATCGGGGCGCAGAGCGCCCAGGAGCAGGGCCAGCTCCCCGCCGCGCGACTGGCCCATCACCGCGACGGGCCCGACCTCGCGTCGCGCTCGCAGCCAGTCCAGCCCCCGGAGGAGGTATTCCAGCGGGATCTCGTTCAGGCTGCTGGGGAGGCCGGCGGGCCGGCCGCTCCAATCCTGGAAATAGGCCAGGGCCAGGGTCGGATAGCCGCTGGCGGCCAGGTCGCGGGCGTCCTTCTCGGCGGGGAGGCCGCCGTCGGATCCATTCAGCATCAGCACGCCGGGACGGCTTCGGGTCCCCGGCAGGGTGTAGAAGCGGCCCACGAGGCCACGATCACGAACCTCGATGGAGATGACCTCCTGCGCCGACGCGCGCGAGGCGCTGAGGCCCAGGCCCAGGCCGGCGGCGAGCCGAAGCAGGGTTCTGCGAACTGAATTCATGGGAGTCTCCGTCGTCCGATCCTTCGGTCGACGGTCAAGCTGCACCCGGACCTTAGGTTCGGGTCAATGGTCTATCGGCTGGTCAGCACATCCGACGCCGCAGACGCCCCCAGCCTCGCGTCGAACGCAAGGATGGCGGCGGCCTGGGTCCAGGTGGGGCGTTCGCGGGGCCAGACGATCGCCTCCTCGAACTGCCAGCCCATCCAGAAGGCGCCGTCGCCGTCGCGGTGGTTGAGTTGGGAATCCAGCAGCGCGCCGGCGGCGGCCCGGGCGCCGAGGCCGAGCAGGGCCATGGCCAGCTCGCAGGACTCCGCCACGGTCACCCAGGGCTGGCTGGCCACGCAGCGGCAGCCACGACCCAGGACGGCGAAGCGTGGGGCGCGGGCTTCCAGCCTGGCGAAGGAGGCGCCCGGCGACAGCACGCCGGCCAGGGCTGGATAGTACCAGTCCATGGCGAAGTCGGAGCGGTCCTGCAGGCGGTCAAAGCGGGCGGGCGCGCTGCGGATGGCGCAGCTCAGCCGGTCCTTGGCCAGGCGCCAGGCGGGCTGCGGTTCGCCCAGCAGGTCGGCCAGTTTCAGGGCGCAGTCGAGGCTCTTGAAGATCGAGGCGTTGCCGGCCAGGACCGCGTCGTCGGCGCCGGTGCCGAAGGCTTCCTGGCTCCAGGAGATGTCGCCCTCCGGATGCTGCAGGGTCAGCACGAAGTCGATGGCCGACCTCACCATCGGCCAGTAGCGGCGGGCGAAGGCCAGGTCGTTGTCGAGCCGGTAGCGGTGCCACAGGGCCACGGCGGGATAGGCGGCGAAGTTGGAGTCGCGGAAGGCCGCGGCCGGGGTGCGGGCCATGTGCAGGCGGTCGGCCATGGGCAGGGTGTTGCCGTATTCACCGAGCCAGGCGCCGGACGGTTCCTGCGACCAGGCCAGGTATTCGAAGCCCCGGTCGGCGGCCTCGAACTCGCCCATGGCGCCGAGCGCCATCAGGCATTCGGCGTGGTTCCAGGGGTCCCACGGGCCCTTGTCGAACCAGGGGATGGCGCCGTTGGCCTGTTGCTGGGCCAGGATGACGTCCAGGGCCCCGGTGAAGGGCGCGAGCGGGCCGCCGACGCGGTCGAAGGCCAGGCTCATGCGAGGCCTTTACGGAAATAGAGCGCCACGCTCTTGCCGGCGAAGGGGTTGGCCATGGCCTCCAGCACGCGGGTGAGGGCGGGCCGGTCCATCAGGTCCCAGACCAGGAAGCGGTGGTAGAGCTTCACCAGCGGGTGGTCGTCGCGCCGGTCCCAGAAGGCGCACTTCAGCCACCAGTAGGGGGCGTGCAGGGCGTGGGCGTAGTGCTTGCCGTTGTAGGAAAAGCCGAGGTCGCTGATGGACTTGCGCAGGTCGGGTTCGTGGAAGATGCGGACGTGGCCGCCGGGCTGGTCGGCATAGCCGTCCTTGCCAGGCGCCAGCGCCCAGCAGATGCGCTCGGGCCAGGCGCGGGGGACGGTGGGGACGAAGCGGCCGCCGGGCTTCAGCACGCGGCGGATCTCAGCCAGGGCGCGGTCATATTCGTGCAGATGCTCCAGCACCTCGGAGCAGATCACCACGTCGAAGGCGGCGTCGGCGAAGGGCAGACGATAGGCGTCGCCTGAGAGGAAGCTGGTGGCCGCTTCGCCGGTCGTCGGCGGCAGGTAGCCCAGGCCATCGCGGGCCTTCACCAGGCTGGGGATGTCGAGGTCCAGGCCCACGACATTGACGCCGGGTAGCATGTGGATGCCGTGAACATGGCGGCCCTCGCCGCAGCCCAGGTCCAGCACCCAGTCGCCGGCCGTGAGGCCCAGGGTCTCCAGGCGGACGGTCAGCATTTGCGGGCGATGGCGCGGCGCAGGACCGCCTCATAGGTCTCGGCGGCCCGGTCCCAGGAGAAGGCCTTCCGCGCCCGCTGGCGGGCGGCGGCGCCCAGGTCGGCGCGGCGGGCGGGATCGTCCAGCAGGGCGCCGATGGCGCGGGCCAGGGCGGCGCTATCGCCCTTTGGCACGACGACGCCGGCGTCGCCGACGACTTCGGGCAGGGAGCCGCCGTCGGTGACCACCACGGGGGCGCCGCAGCTCATGGCCTCTGCGGCGGGCAGGCCAAAGCCTTCATAGAGGGAGGGGGTCACACAGATGGTGGCCCGCGCATATTGCTCGGCCATCTCATCATTGCTGAGGTCGTGGATGAAGCTGACCCGGTCAAGCAGGTTGAGGTCGTCCAGCAGCTCGGCGGTGGGGCCCTCGCGCAGCTTGCCGATGACCACCAGCTCCAGGCGCGGATAACGCTCCAGCAGGGCGCAATAGGCCTCGATCAGGTGCTTCAAGCCTTTGAGTGGCACGTCGGCGCTGGCGGTGGTGAGGATGCGGTTATCGCGGCGGCGGATGTCGGGCTGGGGTTTGAAGGTGTCCTGGTCGATGCCCAGGTGGATGACGTTCATGGCGGCGGGGTCGACGTCCAGGCAGGCGGCCACGTCGTTGGCGGCGGCCTGGGAGGGCAGGATGATCTCGTGCAGGCGGGGCGCGACGCGCTCCTGCATCTTCAGGAACGAGTACCACTGGCGGGTCAGGGCGCGCATGCCCCACTCCGGCTGGGCGGCGAGCGCCAGTTCCAGGTCGCGGCGGATGGGGTGGTGGATGACGCCGACCACGGGCAGGCCCGCGCGCTCGATATCCAGCAGGCCCGAGCTCAGCGACTGGTTGTCCAGCACGACGTCATAGTCGCGGCGGTGAGCGCGCAGGTACTTGGCCGCGCGGCGGCCGAAGGTCCAGGGCTCCATGAACTTGCCCAGCCAGTGGCCGAAGTACTCCGCGGTGTCGGTCCAGCTCAGCAGATGGCGCCAGCGCAGGGCGCGGTGGCCGTTGTGCGGCTGGTTGTAGAGGTCCAGCGACGGCAGCTTGATGAGGGTCACGCCCTCGGGGACGTCGGGATAGGGCGGGCCCGACAGGATGTCGACGCTGTGGCCCCGGCGAGCCAGGGCCGCGGCGGCCTGGCTGAGGTAGACGCCCTGACCGCCCACGCGGGGATCTGACCGGTACGACAGGAAGGCGATGCGCAGCGGCGGAGCGCCCGCCAACCCGGACGGGGCGCGCGTCTCCGAGACGCCGACAGCTGGAGAGGGTGTTTTCAGCATCGCCGATGTCCTTAACGCGCCAGCGGCGGAAAGGACTAGGACCAAACCTTGAGAACGGCGGAGTTTGTTGTTTCAGGTTGGTTATGTGGCTGGGCCGGATACCCCCCATCGTCATCCCGGACGCCGATAGGCGAGCCGGGACCCAGGGGCCCAGGGCGCGGCCCCTGGGTCCCGGCTCTCCGCTTCGCTACGGCCGGGATGACGTTTGGAGGTGGCGCTACACCCGCTCCACGACCAAGGGCATGCCGCCCTTAGGCCGGATGGCGATGTCGCCGGTGGGCTCCACCGTGTGGCCGGCGACGGGGCGGAAGCGGAAGCGGGCCAGCCAGTGGGAGAGCACCAGCAGGCCCTCGGCCTGGGCGAAGGCCGCCCCGATGCAGACCCGCGGGCCGGCGCCGAAGGGGATGTATTGGAAGCGGTGGTGGGCGGCCTTGGCCTCCGGATCGAAGTTCTCCGGATTGAAGACGTCGGGCTCGTCCCACAGCAGCCGGTGGCGGTGGACGATCCAGGGCCAGATGGAGATCTGGTCGCCCTTGCGGATCGCGTGGCCGCAAAGGTCGTCGTCGGCCATGGCCTCGCGGTCGATACGCAGGGCCGGTGGATAGAGGCGCAGGGTCTCCTCCCAGACCATCTTCAGATAGGGCAGGCGGGCCAGAATTTCCTCAGGGGTCCCGCCGGCGTCCCAGGCGGCGCGGGCCTCCTCGCCCGCCCATTCCTGGGCCTGGCGGTCGCGGCTGAGCAGATACAACGCCCAGGTCAGGGCGTTGGCCGTGGTCTCGTGGCCGGCCCCCAGGAAGGTGACGGCGTTGTCGAGCGCCAGCTTGGCGGCTTCCTTCGGCGGATGGGTGGCGCTGAAGGCGTCGATGACCCGGGTCATGAAGTCCTGGGGCGGGGCAGGATCGGCCTGCCGCCGGGCGATGAAGTCAGCCAGCTTGCCGATGATGAAGCGGCGGCCCACGGCGCCTCGCCACTGGACCGGGTTCTGGTCCAGCCAGGGCATGCCGAAGATCGGGCCCAGGCGGTACTGGCTCATGGCCTTCATCACCGCGGCCATGTGGCCCGACGCCTCCTCCACCGTGAAACCGGCGGCCGAGGAGAACAGGGTGGCGTTGATGATATCGAAGGTGGTGCGTAGGCTCTCGGCGGCCACGTCGATGACGTCGCTGTCGCCGGTGGCCCAGCGGTCGGCGGTCTGCTCGGCGACGCGGGCGAAGGTCGGGGTGAACTCCGTCACCATGCCCGGCGTGAAGACCGGGGCCATCATCCGCCGCTGCTCGCGCCAGGCCTCGCCGTTGGTGGTGAGCAGGCCTTCGCCCAGGGCGACGCTGAGCATCTTATTGACCAGGGCGGGCTTCTGATACGTCCCGAGTTTGTCCATCAGCACATGCTGGATGGCGACCGGGTCGCTGATGAAGTGGTAGTTCAGGGTGAAGACCCTGCGGGTCTTGTGGTGGGTCTCGAAGGCCAGGGTCGGCCAGCCGTTCAGCGGGTTCTGCGCGGCCTTGTCGACGAAGATGCGCCAGACCGGCAGCCAATCGTCGGGGCGTTCCGGCGCGGCCGGTGTGAAGTGATGGGCGAAGGCGGTGGCGTCGGTCATGACCTATCCCCGGGTCGTGAAGCACGCCGCAGGATGGGGGAATTTGATGCAGCGCAACAAACGATATAACAGTGTTGTTCTTGTGAGCTGACATCACATGGAATGGCGATGACGCGACGTTCGCTTCCACCCCTGACCGCCCTGCGCGCCTTCGAGGCCTTCGCCCGGCTGGGCAAGATGACCACGGCGGCCGAGGAACTGTTCGTGACCCACGGGGCCGTCAGCCGGCAGATTCGCAGCCTGGAGGAGGCGGTGGGCCTGGCGCTGACCGAGGGGCCGCGTCATCGGCTGAAGCTGACCGATGCCGGCGAGCGTCTCGCGGCCTCGCTGTCGAGCGCCTTCGACCGGGTGGAGCGGACTCTGACCGATCTGAAGTCGGCGGCCGACACCGAGCTGCATCTCTCCTGCCTGGGCACCTTCGCCATGCGCTGGCTGATCCCAAGGCTGGGGTCCTTCCATGACCAGCATCCGGGCTTAAGGGTGCGGGTGACCGAGAGCTTCGCCCCGGCCGACTTCGCCCGCGAACACTATGACGCCGCCATCCGCCTGACCGAGCATGTGCCGTCCCATGGCGGGGAAGCCATCGCCTTCCTGGACAATTTCCACGGACCGGTGGCCGCGCCGCAGCTGACCGGGGCGACCCGCGGGGTGAAGTCGTTTGAGACCCTGCCGCGGCTGCACACCCGCCCGCACCTGCAGGCCTGGGCGGAATGGGAGAGCCACACCGGCCTCTCCCTGGCCGACGCCGCCCAGAACCGCGAGTTCGAGCACCTGTTCTACATGCTGGAGGCGGCGGTGGCGGGCCTGGGGGTGGGCTTAAGCCCCTTCGTCTATGTGGCGGCCGACATCGAGGCGGGGCGGCTGGCGGCGCCGGTGGGGTTCGTGCGCACGCCCGCCCAGTTCTACCTGATCCTGCCGCCGGGACCCGCGCGGCCCGCGGCCTCGGCGTTCCGCAACTGGCTGCTGGACGAGGCGGGCAAGGTGCCGACCCCGAGCTAGTGGAAGACCTGCATCAGGCGGAAGATCGCCGGCAGCATCAGGACCCCCAGCAGGCAGGGGAAGATGAACAGGATCAAGGGCACGGTGAGCTTCACCGGCAGGGCCAGCGCCTTTTCCTCGGCCCGCAGCATCCGCTTCTGGCGCATGTCCTGGGAGAAGACCGTGAGGGTCTCCCCCAGGCTGGTGCCCATGTCCTCGGCCTGGCGCAGCATGGTGGCGAAGGCGCGCGCGTCATCGATGCCCAGGCGGTCGGCGAAGGCGGTCCAGGCGTCCTTGCGCGACTTCCCGGCCCGCAGCTCCAGGGTCAGCATGCGCAGGTGGATGGTCAGGCGCGGATAACGGCGGACCAGTTCGTCGGTGACCCGGCCGACGGCGGCGTCCAGGGACAGTCCCGCCTCCACGGAGGCCACCAGCAGGTCCAGCAGGTCGGGGAAGCCGTCGGCATACTCCCGCTCGCGGTCCTTCTGGCGCATGGCGAGCACCCGGTCTGGTCCCATCAGGGCGACCAGGGCCAGGATCGCGGCCAGGGCTACCGGCGCCATGCCGTGGCCGGGCTTCAGGGCGAAGGGCAGCATGACAATGGTGCCGAGCGTGGCGAGGGCCAGGGCCGCGGCCCGGGCTCCGAGATAGTAGATCGCCGCCTCGCGATTGAAGAAGCCGGCGCGGATCAGCCGCATGCGGACGTCGGAGACCTTGGAGGGGTCGCTGATGGCGGCCTGCTGGCCCAGACGGCGCACGCTGGCGGTGACCTGGCCCAGGATGCGGACCTCGCCGCGCGGGGGTTCGATCCGGGGCGTGGCGGGGTCCTGGAAACGCGCCTTGCGCAGCGACCGCACGCGCAGCTCGCCGAAGGCCAGCACGCCGCCGCCGGTCACGCCGAGGCCCACCAGGGCCAGGCCGAGCCAGAGGAGGAGGGGTTGCAGGTCCATAGCCTAGATCCGCATGTCCACCATGCGGCGCATGATGAGGTTGCCGATGGCGACCCAGACGCCCATGGCGGCCAGGCCGGTCTGGATGAAGGGTTCGTGGATCACCTCGCCGTAGAAGTCCGGCGAGAGCAGGGCGATGGCGCCGCCGGCGGCGAAGGGGGCGGCGGTCAGGATGATGGCCGACATCCGGCCCTCGGCCGTGGCGGCCTTGATCTTCAGGCGCATACGGTGGCGGTCGCGCACGGTGGCGGCGTTGAGCTTCAAGAGGCCCGTCAGGTTGCCGCCGGCCCGCTCCTGCAGGCGCACCGTGGCCGCGAACAGGTCGACATCGGGGTGCTGGCAGCGCTGGGACATGCGGCCGATGGCCTGTTCCAGGGTGGCGCCATAGGCGATCTCGTCGGCGGCCATGCCGAACTCCGAGCCGATCGGGTCGACCATCTCGCGGCCCACCAGCTGGATGGCGGTGGGCACCGGGTGGCCGGCTTCCAGGCTGCGGACGATGATCTCCAGGCCCTGGGGCAGCTGGTGGCCAAGCGCCTTGGCGCGCCGGGCGGCCATGAACTTGAGGAAGAAGATTGGCCCCGCGCCGCCGAACAGGATCGCGCCGACTGGCGCCAGCAGCAGGCTGTGGCTGACGACGACGATCAGGATCGCGCCCCCGACCGCAGCGGCGATCACCGCCATCAGCCACTTCTTGGGATCATAGGGGACGCCGGAACGGACGATCAGTTCGGCCAGCCACTTCACGCCGGCCCGCAGGTCCCCGGCGGCGGTGAGGCCGCGCTGCTTGCGCAGTTCCACCACCAGCTCCTGGATGCCGCCGATGCGCTCGGAAACCTTGAGGCGCTGATTGACGCGGCGCTTGACCTTGGCGGTCCCCATCAGGCCGAAACAGGCCTGGCCGGCGGCGAAGACGGCCGCGAAGACCAGGACCAGATAGGCGCTCTTGGCGTCGAAGCCCATCAGCCCAGCACCCGCGAGGGGTCAAAGTTGGCGGTGTCGTAGGCGATGCCGCGGCGGGTCATCTCGTCCAGGCAGCGGGCGCGCAGGCCGCTGGCGCGGAACTCGCCGTGCACCACGCCATCGGCGGTGGTGTGCAGGCGGTTGAAGAAGAAGATCTCCTGCATCTGCACCACCTGGCCTTCCATGCCGGTGATCTCGGTGACGCTCATCAGCTTCCGCTTGCCGTCCGACAGCCGCATGATCTGGATGATCAGCCCCACCGCCGAGGCGATCTGCCCGCGCACCGCCTCAGGGCTCAACTTCATGCCCGACATCGCCACCATCTGCTCCAGGCGGGTGATGGCGTCGCGCGGCGTGTTGGCGTGGATGGTGGCCATGGAGCCTTCGTGGCCGGTGTTCATTGCCTGGAGCATGTCGAAGGCTTCCTCGCCCCGGACCTCGCCCAGGATCACCCGGTCGGGGCGCATGCGCAGGGCGTTCTTCACCAGCTCGCGCTGACGGATCTCGCCCTTGCCCTCGATGTTGGGGGGGCGGGTTTCGAGGCGGACGATATGGGGCTGCTGCATCTGTAGCTCGGCGGCGTCCTCGATGGTGATCAGCCGTTCCTTGTGGCTGATGGCGGCCGAGAGCGCGTTGAGCAGGGTGGTCTTGCCCGACCCCGTGCCGCCGGAGATCACAGTGGAGACGCGCGCCTTGATGGCCCCGTGCAGGAAGTCGGCGACGCATTGGGGCATGGCGCCCACGTCCACCAGCTTTTCCAGGGTGTAGGGCTTCTTGGAGAACTTGCGGATCGAGACGCAGGCCCCGTCGATGGCGATGGGGGCGATGGCGGCGTTGACCCGGCTGCCGTCGGGCAGGCGGGCGTCGACCATGGGCTGGCTTTCGTCAATCCGGCGGCCGACCCCGGCGACGATGCGGTTGACGATGCGCAGCAGGTGATCGTTGTCGCGGAAGCGGACGGCGGTGGGCTCCAGCTCGCCGCGTCGCTCGACATAGACCTGGAAGGGCCCGTTGATCAGGATGTCGTTGATGCTGTCGTCCTTGAGCAGGGGCTCAAGGGGGCCGAGGCCCATCATCTCGTCATAGACCGACGACCCGAGGTCCTCGAGTTCGGCGGTGTTGAGCACCAGGCGCTCGGCGCGCGCGAAGTCGCCCACCAACGCCATGACCTGGCGGCGCAGTTCCTTTTCGCCGACGCTCTCCAGCTTGGAGAGGTCAAGTTCTTCAATCAGTTGGGCGTGCAGCTTCAACTTAACGTCGAGCATCTGACGCTCGGCGAGATCGCTCGTGGCGGGCGAGGGCGCGCGTTCGGCAGGCGGAGTCGGAGCCTCGGTCTCGACGACTTCGAGGGCGACGGGCTTGGTGGGGCTGAAGCGTCCCATCAGGCGGCTCGCGACGAGGCGGCGACCGGGAAGGGCGCGGGACGCCGGCCGTGGTCGGCCAGCAGGCGGTCCACCAGAGCCCCCACATCTCGGACGATTTTCGACTTGGGCCGGTGCTGGCTGATGGCGCCGCCCAGATTGACCGAGGCGGCGGCCGCCTCCCAGTCCGAGGCGATGCCGCCGTCGGCCTTGCGCTGCAGGGCCTTCTCGGCTTCGGCGGTGGAGGGGGCGGGGCCGAACATGCGGTTGGCCAAGCGGTTCAACACGATGCGAGGCCGCAGGGCCGCGGCGGCCTCGATCTCTTCGGACAGGGCGCGGGCGGCCAGGAGGGCCGGCACGGTGAGTTCGGAGACCACCACCACCTCGTCGGAGCCGGTCAGCGCGTCCAGGCTCCACGAATGCCGGTGGCGCGGCATGTCGAGGACCACGTGGTCATAGGCCTCGCAGGCGATCTCCAGGATGCGCAGGACGGCCTCGCGGGAGATGGCGGTGAAAGCGGTGGGGTCGCGGGGACAGGCCAGCAAATCGAGGCCCTTGGCCACCGGGGTGGCGAAGGCGGCCAACAGGGCGGCGTCCATCCGCTCGGCGGCGGGGCCGAACTCGGCCAGGCCCATGGAGGGAGTCGCGCCGAGGTAGGGCGCGCAGGCGCCGTCGGCCAGGTGCAGGTCGATGAGGCAGACGCTGTTGGCGCGGCTGGAGCGGGCGGCCAGAGCGCTGGCGATCTCGATGGCCACCATGGTGGCGCCGGCGCCGCCGACGGCGCCCAGGACCGACCAGCAGCGGGAGGGGTGGCCCTGGACGCTTGGCGCCTGGGCGGCGGCCTGGTCCAGCAGGGCGTAGATGGCGTTCTGCAGCTGCTCGTGGGTGAAGGGCGCCTCAACCACGTCGGCATGGGGCAGGCGCATCAGGGCGCGCACCAGGCCGACCGGCAGGTGACCGCCCAGGAACAGGGTCGGCGGCAGATCGGCGACGCCGGCAAGGGTCGCCACGGCGGCGGCGAGCGCCGCGGGCTCGGCATGGTCGGCGTCAATCAGGATGAGGTCGGTCATCCCGGGCCGCAGGTCGGTCAGGCGGTCCAGGCCCGCGACCTCCATGGCTGCGCCGAACAGGGGGCCGCGCGCCAGGGGCGCCAGGCTGTCGCCGATGGCCAGGACCCGGCGGCCCAGCAGGCTCCAGTTGCTCATGAGGGCGCCCCGGTCTTGGCCGAGCCCTCGACCTTGGCCATGGGCTTGTCGAGGGCCAGGCCGTTGAGGATCAGGTCGATGGCGGTGGCCTCATTGCCGGCCAGGATGGTGGAGGTGGCGTGATAGTCGTCGCCGCCGGCCATGCGCGGGGTGACGATGATCACCAGCTCGGTCTCGGCCTTCTGCCAGCGCGAGGAGCGGAACAGCGAGCCCAGGACGGGAACCTGTCCGACGCCGGGCAGCTGGCGCACGGCGTTGGAATAGTTCTGCTGGAAGAGACCGGCGATGGCGAAGCTCTCGCCCGAGCGCAGCTCGACGGTGGTGTTGGCGCGGCGGACCACCAGGCTGGGGATCTCGATGCCGTTCAGCTTCAAGGGCGTGCGGGTGTCGAGCTGGCTGACCTCGGGGGCCACCTGCAGCCGGATCAGGCCGTTGTCCTGCACGGTGGGCTGGAAGTTCAGCGTCACGCCGAAGGGGCGGAACTCGATGGTGACGGTGTCGCGGCCGTTGGGCACCGGGAAAGGGAACTCGCCGCCGGCCAGGAAGCTGGCCTTCTCGCCGGACAGGGCCACCAGGTTGGGCCGGGCCAGGGTGCGGATGACGCCCTTTTCCTCAAGCGCCCGCAGGACCACGTCGATGGTGGCCGTCCCCAACGTCCCGCGCAGTTGCAGGCCGCCCTGAGGGGCGGTGTTGCCGATCAGGCCGGTCCCGGTCTGCAGGGCGAAGGTGGAGCCGTTGCTGGCGTTGATGTTGAAGCCGATGTCCTTGAGCGACGAGCGGCTGGCCTCCAGCACCCGCACCTCGAGGATCACCTGTTGGGAGGCCCGCACGGTGAGCGCCGAGGTGACGGAGCCGGGGGCGAACTTTTCGGCGAGCGCCTTTGCCTTGGCGGCGACGGCGGTGGTGGAGACGTCACCGGCCAGGAGCAGGCCTTCCCCCAGGTTGCGGACCTCGATCTGTTCGCCGGGCACCGCGGCGGCGAGGTCTTCCTGCAGGGCGTCGGCGTCGTAGCCGACCCGGACGTCCACCACTTCCTGCAGGGCCCCGCCGGCCCCGTAGATCAGCAGGTTGGTGGAGCCGAGCTGCTTGCCGCGCACATAGAAGCTGCGGTCGGTGGTGGCGACGATCTGCGCGGTCTCGGGCTGGGCCACCACGATCTTGCTGGCGGGGCTGTCGAGCCGGAAGGAGGCGGACTTGTTGCGCGGCACGGTGATGACCCGCGAGCGGGCGGCCTCGCTGGAAAACTGTTCGGCGGCGGCCGGCAGGCTCGAGCCGAGGACCAGGGCGGCGGCGATCGCGCCGAGGAGGGGGGTGCGGTGCATGGGGGTGTCCTTAGGCCGCGGGCTTGGCGCTGGCGGCCGGGGCGGAGTTCTCGCCTTCGACGATGGTGATGCGGCCGCCCGAGGGCGCGCCGGAGGACCGTGCGCGGCGGGCATGGCCGGCGGCGCGGGGCGCGGCCGACGCGACCTCGGCGACCGGCTCGACATCCGAGGCGCCGAGGGGGCGCAGGGCGAGCGAGAGGGAGCCCATCTCGGCGGCGATGGCCAGTTTCTGGGCGTCCTTGACGCTGACCTCCAGGGTGGTGGTCGACGGTTTCTCGGCCTTGGTGGAGGTGGGGTCGGCGTTGAGGTCCACGCCGAGGACGCGGACGTTCTGGACGACCAGCTGCGAGGTCAGCACCTTGCCCGGCCCATTGGGGGTCAGGTTGCGCATCATCACCACGTCCACCCGGTCGCCGGGCAGGGCGTGGCCGCCAACGCCGGAGATGTCGTTCACCCCGATGGCGTAGGCGCGCATGCCGGGTTCCAGCTCCGCGGCCACCGACGGGCGAGCGCCGGGGCCGGAAAGCTTGGCGGGCAGCAGGGGCTCGCGGGCGGCGATCAGGGTCAGGGCCACCGGCGCCCCGCCGTGATCCTGGGCCAGAACCTGGGCGACCGAGGTGAAGGCGTTAACCGGCGAGGCGTCGCGGGGTACGCGGATCAGCTTCAGGTGGCCGGCGTCGAGGCGTTCGCCATAGGCGATGTCGCGGGCGGCCACGACCACGGAGACCGCATTGGCCATGGGCGAGACCACGGCGGGCGCGGCGTGGACCTTTCCGGTCTCGGGCAAGGCGACCCGGGCCACCAGAATGGCGCCCAGGCCCAGCGCCACGGAGGCGCCGAGACTGCCGATTGTTAAGAGCCGCATGCCCCACCTCTGGTACTAATAGCGTTTAACTATCAGCCAGTTATGGGAGGGGGCCCTTGCGATAGGGCGAAGAAAGACGGTGTGCGGATATAAACCCTAACCGGGCAGCTTCCGTTGACCGTCAGGCGTCGGTCTTAAGGGCTTCATAGGCTTCCACGGCCGCCATCCACTCCTGCTCGGCGGCGTCGAGGGCGGCCTGGGCCTTGGCGCGGTCGGCGCCCAGGCGGGCGGCCTTGCCGGGATCCTTGGTGAAGATGTTGGGGTCGGTGAGCGCCTTGTCGAGCTCGGCGACGGCGGTGGTGGCGCGGGCCAGAGCGGCCTCGGCCTGTTCGGCGCGGCGGCGGGCGGTGCCGGTGGGGACCTTGGCCTTGGGGGCGGCCTTGGGTGGCGGGGCCGCGGCGGCTTGCGGAACCTGAGACGGACCCTTGGCGGCCTGGCGGGCGCGGTCGATCACCAGCTTGGCGTAGTCGTCCATGTCGCCGTTGAAGGGCGCGATGGTGCCGTCGGCGGCCAGCCACAGACGGTCGGCCACCAGCTCCATCAGGGAGCGGTCGTGGGTGATCAGGATGACGGCGCCGGCATATTCGTTCAGGGCGTCCAGCAGGGCGCGGCGGCTGTCGATATCCAGGTGGTTCGTCGGTTCGTCGAGGATCAGGAGGTGAGGAGCCTCCATGGCCACCATGTTCAGCAGCAGGCGGGCGCGCTCGCCGCCGGACAGGTTGGCGACCGTGGTCTCCACCTTCTGCACGCCCATGCCGAACTGGGCCAGGCGCGAGCGGCGGGCCGCGTCGCTGGCCTCGGGCATGGCCCGGCGGATGATCTCCAGCGGGGTGTCGGAAGGGTCCAGCGCCTCGATCTGGTGCTGGTGGAACCAGCCCACCTTCAGGCGGCGGTCGCGGCGCAGGTCGCCGTGCATGACCTGCAGGGCGCCGGCGATCAGCTTGGCGAAGGTGGACTTGCCGGCGCCGTTGACCCCCAGCAGGCCGATACGGTCGTCCAGGTCCAGGCGCAGGTCCATGTTGCGCAGGATCGGCGAGCCGTCATAGCCGGCCGAGGCGCCCTCCAGGCGGATCAGCGGCGGGGCCACGGGACGCTCGGGCGAGGGCAGGATGAAAGGGGCGGTGCGCTCGGCCGCGACGATGGAGACCGGCGGCAGCTTGGCCAGCTGCTTCAGGCGTGACTGGGCCTGGGTGGCCTTGGACGCCGTGGCCCGGAAGCGGTCAACAAAGGCCTGCAGGTGGGCGCGCTGGGCGTCGATCTTCGACTTGTTGGATTCCAACAGCCGGGCCCGTTCGGCGCGCTGGGTTTCGAAGTTGTCGTAGTTGCCGGGATAGAGGTCGAGCTTGCCCGAATGCAGGTGGAGGATGTGGTCCACCGAGTTGTTCAGGATCTCGCGATCGTGGCTGATGATGATGGCGCTGTTCGGGTACTTCTTCAGCCGGGCTTCCAGCCAGAGCGCGCCCTCCAGGTCGAGATAGTTGGTCGGTTCGTCCAGCAGCAGCAGGTCGGGCTCTGCGAACAGGGCCGCCGCCAGCGCCACGCGCATCCGCCAGCCGCCGGAGAACTCCGCCATCGGCCGCGCCAGGTCGGCGTGGGAGAAGCCCAGGCCGGAAAGGATTTCCGCAGCCCGGCTGGGGGCGCGGTCGGCGCCGATGTCGCTGAGCCGAGCGTAGATCTCCCCCAGATGCTCGGGCTCGGCGGTGTCCAGCGAGGCCATCAGGGTCTCGCGCTCGACGTCGGCGGCCAGCACGGTGTCCAGCAGGGTGACCGGGGTGGCCGGGTGCTCCTGGTCTACCGAGGCGATGCGGGCGGCCTTGGGATAGCCGATCTCGCCCGAGCCCTGGTGCAGTTGGCCCAGGATCAGCTTGAACAGGGTGGACTTGCCCACCCCGTTGCGGCCCACCAGGCCGACTTTGGAGCCCACGGGCAGGCTGATGGTGGCCTCGTCGAAGAAACGACGGCCCCAGGAGTCGAAGACGAGTTCGTGAATCTGCAGCATGGGATTGCGACTTACAAAACAGGTTGAGAGAACGGTCCGCCGTTCGGCGTCCGCTGGAGCCTTTTCGTTTCAGACGAGTCTGAAACGATCAAAAAAGGCTCCAATCCTTGGTGTTGGAGCGTGACGGGCGCCTGAACCGGTATCCACTTCAGGCTGTCACGCTCCGACGCGTCTTCGCTTGCGGCGTTGACTATGGTCTCATCAACCGTCTCTCCGATGACGGCCGCTGCATAACAGAGGTCGGCGCCTGCGTCGCGCGTAACCTGCCTTGGCGCTGTCACCCGGTGCGGCTATAAGCCCGCACCCTTCGGCGCGGACGGCCGCGCCACGATTGCAAAGAACAAGCCAAAGACCATGACTGAACGCACCTTCTCGATCATCAAGCCGGACGCCACCAAGCGGAACCTGACCGGCAAGATCAACGCGGTGATCGAAGACGCGGGCCTGCGCATAGTCGCCCAGCGCCGGATCAAGATGACCGAAGCCCAAGCCAAGAAGTTCTACGAAGTCCACGCCGAGCGTCCCTTCTACGGTGAACTGGTCGAGACCATGACCTCGGCCCCCGTGGTCGTGCAGGTTCTGGAAGGCGACAACGCCATGGCCCGCTATCGCGAAGTCATGGGCGCCACCAACCCCGAGCAGGCCGCCGAGGGCACCATCCGCAAGCTGTTCGCCCTGAACGTCGGCGAGAATTCGGTGCACGGTTCGGACTCCACCGACAACGCCAAGCTCGAGATCGCCCAGTTCTTCAAGGACGAAGACATCGTTGGCTAAGCGACGGCGGGTCTCTTAGCGGACCCTGCGTCACCGTTTCCAAGGAGCCCTCCATGCGCTAGCGAAGGCTGGTCGCAGGGAGGGCTTTTTCGTGGGCGTAGCAGCGGGTGAGAGCTTCCCCGAGATCCGCGAGGCGGTGCGCCGGCTCTGCGCGCAGTTTCCGGGGGCCTATTGGCGGGCGCTCGACCGCGACCGCATCTATCCCACCGAGTTCGTCACGGCTCTGACCGAGGCCGGCTTCCTGTCGGTGCTGATCCCCGAAGAGTATGACGGATCGGGCCTGGGCCTGGCGGCGGCCACGGCTGTGCTGGAGGAGATCCACCGGTCGGGCTGCAACGGCGGCGCCTGCCACGCCCAGATGTACACCATGGGCGCCCTGCTGCGGCACGGCAGCGAGGTGCAGAAGCAGGCCTATCTGCCCAAGGTCGCCAGTGGCGAACTGCGCCTGCAGGCCTTCGGGGTCACCGAGCCCACCGCCGGCACCGACACCACCCGCATCTCCACCTTCGCCCGGCGCGAGGGGGACACGTACATCGTCAACGGCCAGAAGCTGTGGATCAGCCGGGCCGAGCACTCCGACCTGATGATCCTGCTGTGCCGTACCACGGCCCGCGAAGACGCCGCCAAGCCGACCGCCGGGATGAGCGTGCTGCTGGTGGACATGCGCGAGGCGGTGGGAAATGGCCTGACCATCAAGCCGGTGCGCACCATGCTGAACCACGCCACCACCGAGCTGTTCTTCGACAACATGGAGGTCCCCGTCGCCAACCTGATCGGCGAGGAGGGCAAGGGCTTCGGCTATATCCTGGACGGCATGAACGCCGAGCGGATTCTGATCGCGGCCGAGTGCATTGGCGACGCCAAGTTCTTCATCGACCGGGCCAGCGCCTACGCCACGCAGCGCGAGGTGTTCGGCCGGCCGATCGGCCAGAACCAGGGGGTTCAGTTCCCCATCGCCCGGGCTCACGTCCAGATGACCGCCGCCTCGCTGATGGTGGACAAGGCCGCGGCGATGTTCGACGCCGACGAACCCTGCGGGACGGAGGCCAACATGGCCAAGATGGTCGCTTCAGAAGCGTCGTGGTTCGCCGCCGACACCTGCCTGCAGACCCACGGCGGTTTCGGCTTCGCCGAGGAATACGACATCGAGCGCAAGTTCCGCGAGACCCGCCTCTACCAGGTGGCGCCGATCTCCACGAACCTGATCCTCAGCCACGTGGGCACCCACGTGCTCGGCATGCCGAAGTCATTTTGATGCGAAACAAAAATCCGCTCATCCCGGCGAAGGCCGGGACCCAGATTCATCAGCCGAATTTAGGTTTCTTGGTCGCGACCGTGACCTATGACCTGGATCCCGGCCTTCGCCGGGACGAGCGGTAGAGCATGTACGATCTGCTGAAGGGCCTGCGGGTGGTGGAGGGCTCGGCCTTCGTGGCGGGGCCGACCTGCGGGCTGTACCTGGCCCAGATGGGCGCGCAGGTGATCCGCTTCGACAATATCGGCGGCGGGCCCGATTTCCGCCGTTGGCCGCTCTCCGAGGGGGGCGACAGCCTCTACTGGGAGGGGCTGAACAAGGGCAAGCTGTCGGTCGCCTTGGACCTGGCCCGACCCGAGGGCCGCGAACTGGCCCAGCGGCTGGCGGCCGCGCCGGGCGACGATGGCGGGCTGTTCGTCACCAACTTCCCGGTGGACGGTTTCCTGTCTTACGAAAAGCTGAGTGCGCTCCGCTCGGACCTGATCTGCGTGCGGGTGATGGGCTGGGCCGACGGGTCTCAGGGCATGGACTACACCATCAACTCGGCGCTGGGCCTGCCGCTGATGACCGGGCCGGTGGGGGACGAGCGGCCCGTGAACCACGTGCTGGCGGCCTGGGACCTGCTGACCGGGGCCTATTGCGCCTTCTCCCTGGTCTCAGCCCTGCTGGCCCGGATGCGCGGGCAGGGCGGCCGCGAGATTCGCGCGCCGTTGTCGGACATCGGGGCCGCCACCATGGCCAATCTTGGCTTCACCGCCGAGACAATGCTGGCCGGCCATCAGCGGCCGCGGATGGGCAACGACATCTATGGCGCGTTCGGCCGCGACTTCACGACGAAGGACGGCCAGAAGCTGATGCTGCTGGCCATCACGCCCAAGCAGTGGAGCAAGGCGCTGGAGACCCTGGGCATCGTGGCCGAGGCCGCCGCCGTCGAGGCCGAGCTGGGGGTGTCCTTCGCGACCGACGAGGGGCTGAGGTTCACCCACAGGGCCAAACTCTATCCGCTGTTCGAGCGGGCCTTCGCCGCGAAGACGGCCGCCGAGCTGACGCCCGCCTTCGATGCCGGCGGGGTGACCTGGGGCGCCTACCAGACCCTGGAGGCGGCGCTGGAGGACCCGCGCCTCTTTAAGGCCAATCCGGTGTTCCAGGATGTGGCTCACCCCAGCGGGCTGAGCTATCCGGCGCCAGGGGCCATGGCCACGATTCCACAGGACGCGCGCGGCGACGTGAAGCCGGCGCCGAAGCTCGGTCAGCATACCGACGAGGTGCTGGCCGAGGTTTTGCGCATGTCGAGCGGCGAGATCGCCCGGCTGCATGACGCGAAGATCGTCGCCGGACCGGAGGGCAAATGAACCAGACCATCGCCGTTGAGGAGACAGCCCCAGGCCTGCTGGTGGTCACCCTGTCGCGGCCCGAGGCGGCCAATTCGCTGAACACCGCCATGGGCCGCGAACTGCTGGCCCTGTGGATGCGGATCATAGGTGACGAGCAGGTGCGCGCCGTGGTGCTGACCGGGGCGGGACGGTTCTTCTGCGCCGGCGCGGACCTCAAGGAGCGCGACGGCATGACCGATGCGGCCTGGGGCGCGCAGCACAGGCTGTTTGAGGACATGATCCGCGCACAGCTGGCCTGTCCCTTCCCGGTGATCGCGGCGGTCAATGGCGCAGCCATGGGCGGCGGGGCGGAGATGGCGCTGGCCTGCGACTTCGCCTGGGCCTCGGAGACGGCGCGGATGGGGCTCCCGGAGGCCGGGCTGGGGATCATCCCGGGCCTGGGCGGCACCCAGCTGCTGACCCGGGCGGTGGGCGAACGGCGGGCGGCGGAATTGCTGATGAGCGGTGCGCCCGTCGATGCGGCCGAGGCTCTGGCGGTGGGGATCGTCAACCGGGTGTGCGCACCCGAGGAGCTTCTGCCCAAGGTGCTGGAGCGCGCGGCCCTGATCGCGTCGAAGGCGCCGTTGTCGGTGCGGGCCTTGAAACGGGTGGTGCGGGGCGGAGCCGTGCTGCCGCTGGACGAGGCCATGGCGCTGGAGTTGGAGGCCTACAACCATCTCTTCACCACCGAAGATCGGCGGGAGGGTGTGGCGTCTTTCAACCAGAAGCGGACGCCGAGCTTCCGGGGGGTCTAGCGGGCGCCCGGGCGATGGATCTGGCTGTCGCGCAAGAAGGGCGAGTGCAGGCGTTCGTAGCTGGCGAGGTCAGCCCCGCTGATCAGGGCGTCAATCAAAGCCGACCCGCGCAGACCGGCGGGCGGCAAGCCGCCCTTCAGGGCCTGCCAGAGGTCACGCGCCTCCTGGTCGATCTGTTGTTCGCGGGTCATCACATCCTCAATTCCTGGTAGGGGTAAGACCCAGGGACGAGGATGGGTTCCGAAAAAGATCCTTTATTTCCCGTAACTTGTCGTTAACCCGACAGTTGTGTGGCCAGATGGAGGCGCCTAGGCCGCGGCCAGCTCGCCACAGACGAAGGCGTCCTCGCCGGCCGCCAGCAGGCCCTCCAGCACGGCGGGCGCATCGCCGGGGCTCACGATCAGGATCAGGCCGACGCCGCAGTTGAAGGTGCGGCGCAGTTCGTGGTCCGACACCCCGCCGACCTGCTGCATCCAGGCGAAGACCGGGGGCAGGGGCCAGGCATTCCAGTCGAACTTTGCTTCCAGCCCCGGCGCCACGGCGCGGGGTGGGTTCTCGATCAGGCCGCCGCCGGTGATGTGGGCGCAGCCCTTGATGAGGCCGGCCTTGATCTGCGGCAGGACGCTCTTGATGTAGATGCGGGTGGGGGCCATCAGCGCCTCCGCCAAGGTCTGGCCCTGCGCGAAGGGGGCCGGGGCGTCCCAGGCCAGGCCGGACCGCTCGACGATGCGGCGGACCATTGAATAGCCGTTGGAGTGCGGGCCGCTGGAGGAGAGGCCGATCACCAGGTCGCCGGCCTGCTGGTCGTCCAGCCGCGGCAGCACCGCGCCACGCTCGACGGCGCCGACGGAGAAGCCGGCCAGGTCATAGTCGCCCTCGCCGTACATGCCGGGCATTTCGGCGGTCTCGCCGCCTACCAGAGCCGCGCCGGCCTGGCGGCAGCCCTCGGCGATGCCGCTTACCACGCGGGTGGCTTCGGCGACGTTCAGCTTGCCGGTAGCGAAATAGTCCAGGAACAGCAGGGGCTCGGCCCCCTGGGCCAGCAGGTCGTTGACGCACATGGCCACCAGGTCGATGCCGACGGTGTCGTGCATGCCGGTGTCGATGGCCACCTTGAGCTTGGTGCCCACGCCATCGGTGGTGGAGACCAGCAGGGGATCGGCATAACCGGCGGCCTTCAGGTCGAACAGGGCCCCGAATCCGCCCAGGGCGGCGTCCGCGCCGGGGCGGCGGGTGGCCTTGGCCAGGGGCTTGATGGCCTCGATCAGGGCGTTACCCGCGTCGATGTCAACGCCAGCTTGGGCATAGGTGAGGCCGTTCGGAAGATCGGTCATGAAGAAATAGGCCTCAAGAAATTCGCCACCGGGGTTGCAGACTCGGGCGTGCGCGGGGCTATAGCTAATTGATGACGCCGATTACAACCACCGCCGAACTGGCGGCGTACTGTGACAAAATCAAAGGCCAGCCTTTCGTCGCCGTGGACACCGAGTTCATGCGCGAGACGACCTACTGGCCCAAGCTCTGTCTGATCCAGGCCGCCGCCCCCAACGCCGAGTGCGTTATCGATCCCCTGGCCGAGGGCCTGGACCTGGAACCGTTCCTGGAGATCCTTCGCGATGAGAGCATCGAGAAGGTGTTCCACGCGGCCCGTCAGGATGTTGAAATTTTCAATAATCTCAAGGCGATGCCCAAGCCTCTTTTCGACACGCAAGTGGCTGGGATGGCGGCGGGCTATGGCGAGCAGATCGCATATGACGCCCTAGTCCGGCAGATGCTGAAGATCGAGTTGGACAAGTCCAGCCGCTTCACTGACTGGGCCCGGAGGCCGCTTTCCGAGGCCCAGCTGACCTATGCCCTGGCCGACGTGACCCACCTTGCGGCGCTGTATCCGATGCTCAAGGCGCGGCTGGAAAAAGAAGGCCGGCTGGCCTGGGTGCACGACGAGATGCAGAACCTCTGCGATCCCGCCATCTACGACGTGGAGCCGGAGAACGCCTGGAAGCGGCTGAAGCCGCGCCGGCATACCTCGAAATACCTCGCCGTCTACAAGGCCGTCGCCGCCTGGCGCGAGCGCACCGCCCAGCAGCGCGACCAGCCGCGTGGTCGCATCCTGAAGGACGAGGCCATCGACGAACTGGCGACCCAGGCGCCGACGGACGCCGGCGCCATCGACCGGATGAGGTCGGTGCCCAAGGGATTTTCCGGCTCACGCTTCGGCCCGGACCTGCTGGACGCCATCAAGGAAGCCTTGAAGGACCCGGACGCCTACGCCCCGGTGATCGAGCGCAGCAAGGTTTCCGCCTCGCCGGCCGCCGGCGCCGTGGTGGAGTTGCTGAAGGTGTTGCTGAAGGCGCGGGCCGAAGACTCCGGCGTGGCGTCGAAGCTGATCGCCACGGTCTCGGATCTGGAACAGATCGCCAATGACGACAACGCCAAGACCCCGGCCCTCGTCGGCTGGCGCCGCGAGGCGTTCGGCGAGGACGCCCTGAAGCTGAAGCGCGGCGAACTGGCCCTGGTGCTGGACGGAACCCGGGTGCGGGTGGTCGAGGTGCGACGCGCGCCCAAGGCCAACGCGGCGGAATAATGCTGCGCCTGATCCTCAACATCCTCTGGTTCGTGCTGGGCGGGTTCGTCTCGGCCCTGCTGTGGATGCTGTCGGGCGTGCTGCTGGCGATCACCATCGTGGGCCTGCCCTGGGCCTTCGCCGCCTTTCGGATCGCCGGGTTCAGCGCCTGGCCCTTCGGGCGGCAGGTGGTGGCGCGCGACCTGCACAGCGGACGCGAGGATCTGGGCACTGGGCCGCTTGGCTTTGTAATGAACGTGGTTTGGTTTGTTCTGGGCGGCTGGTACCTGGCCCTGCATCACCTGGTGCTGGCCTTCGGCCTTGCGATCACCATCATCGGCATCCCCTTCGCCCTGCAGCACGTCAAGCTGGCGGTGATCTCGCTGGCCCCGGTCGGCAAGCAGGTCGTCGAGGCCTGATCTTCAAGAAACGGTGGATTGTTCGTACGCCTTGCGGCGTCGCGGCTTGCTGATCGCGTTCCACAAATCCCCCACCGCTTATGCACCGACTGCCCACCGAGCCTGCGGAAACGACGCTTGCCGGATCTGCGGGATGGGCACACCGTCATGAGGCCGAGAGGGACTGCGGCGCGGGGGACCCGGGAAACCGGATCGCCAGGCGGGCAGGAGGTTCCAGGCAAGGGGCTGACGGGGCGACCCGACAGCGACCAGTCCGGACCGGTCGAAGGGAAGCGGCGCAGGGCGACCTGCAAAGCGACGCGACGACCGACCTTGGAGGCGCAGCTCCCGCAAGGGATCTGGATGAGAGGGCGGCATGTCGGGCAACCGACGTGTCGCCCTCTTGCTATGGGCGCTCCCCTAGAGTCCCACCTCGGCGGGGGAGGCCTCGTTGATCAGCGGCTCGCCGGACAAGAAGCGCTTCAGGTTGTCGACGAACAACTGATCGCCGCGCGCCGGGGTGCCCTGGCCCGAGTTGGAGGTGTGGGCGCTGATCCGCACCTTGGGGTGCTCCCACATCCAGTTGTCGGCGGGCAGGGGCTCCACCTGGAAGACGTCCAGCACGGCGTAGCCGGGCTTGCCGGCGTCCAGGCCGCGCTTGAGGGCCTCCTCGTCCACAAGACCGCCGCGGCCTATATTGATCAGGATCGAGCCGGGCTTCATGGCGGCGAAGAAGGCGTCATTGGCCATGTCGCGGGTGTCGTCATTGAGGGCGCAGGCCAGGACCACGACATCGCTCTCCGGCAGGACCTGGGGCAGGCCGGCCATGGTGATCGTGGCGTCGGCCATCTCGGCCGGCTTGTCGCTATGGCGCACGACAGTCAGGTGCACGCCGAAGGCCTTGGCGCGTCGCGCGATCTCCGTGCCGATGGCGCCGGCGCCCACCAGGGTCCAGCGGGTCTGGCTGACCTCGCGATATGGCGTCGACTTCCATTCCTTCTTCGCCTGCAGATCCCGCTGGGCGGCGATGGGGGCGATGAGGGCGAGCGCGTGGGACAGGACGTATTCGGCGATGGCCACGGCCTGGGCGTTGCTCTTGGACAGCCGCACGCCCTTGGCCATCACCGACTTGAAGATCGGCGCGTCGATGCCGGCGTTGAAGGTCTGCATCCACTGGGTCTTCGAGCCCTTGAGGATTCGCCCCATCAGGGTCGGCAGCAGGCCGCCGCCATAGGCGTCCAGCGTGGTCCAGACGATCTCGGGATCGACCTCGTCGGGACTGATGTCCTGACCGCCCCGCTGGAAGCTCTCGGGCCCCGCCAGGGTGATGATGTCCAGGTCGCCGACGAAGGGGGCGATGCGGGTCTTCACGCGCTCATAGGCGGCGGCGGAGAGCAGGAGCTGCATGGTCAGGCCATTTCGAGTTTGAGTTTCAGCGCCTGGGCGAGCGTGGCGGCGCGTTTGGCGGTCTGTTCGCCCAGCAGCATGTCGCGCCAGGCAGGCTCAGCGATGAGGCTCAGGCGACCTCCGTCGATCACCAGGCGGGCGTGGGACAGCAGGGTGGCGTTGCGGCCAGAGAGGTCGCAGCCCAGGCGCACCGCTGCGCCCAGGGCGCGGGCCCGCTGGCGGCGTTCGGGGGACAGCACCTTGGCGATGGTGTCGGGCTCCGGTGTCGTGGGGGCGCTGGAATGGCGGGCGAAGGCGACGCAGGCCAGGAAGGCCCGCTCGGCATGGGTCATGCCGGCGATGGGCGCGCGCAGCACCTGGTCGAAGGCGAGGTCCGCGCGGTGATCGGGGTGCAGGCGTGCGCCGAGGTCGGCCAGGCGGCAGGCCGCGGCGGCGAGGATGGGATCCCGCTCGCCGAACACCGGCGGCAGCTGGGCGAAAGCCCGGGTCAGCCAGGTCTCCAGGGCCAGGCCCAGGTCGTGGGACAGGCCACGGACGGCGGTCAGGGCCTCGCAGCCCTCGATCAAGGGGTCGCGAGCGCGTTCCTCGGGCGACATGGCCTCCAGTAGCAAGCCCTCGCGCAGGCCATAGGCCGAGATCACCACCTTCTCGACCCCCATGCGCTCGATCAGGGCGTCCAGCACCAGGGCCGAATAGGGCAGGGTGTCGAACCGCTTCTTCGACAGGCCCTGAATGCGTTCCAGGGAGCCGCGGGACTGGCGGCTGACAAAGCGGGCGACATCCTGGGCGTCGGCGCGGGTCATCTCATACTGGTGGGCCACCCGCAGGGGATAGTCGGCCATGATCATGTGCAGCAGGGCGAGGTTGCGCCAGGCGCCGCCTACCGCCTGAAACTGAGGGGTGGCGAAGCGCTGGCCCAGCAGGGCCAGGGCGGCGTCGACGCGCTTGCGGGTCTTGTCCACGTCCAAGGGCCGTGGCGCGCCCAGGGAAAAGGGCCCGAGCGGCAGGGTGATCCCGTCGCCGGACTGGCCATTCTCCAGGCGGATGAGCTCCAGGCTGGAGCCGCCGAGGTCGCCCACCACGCCGTGGGCGTCGGGCTGGCCGGCGATCACGCCAAGGGCGGCGTAGCGGGCCTCTTCCTCGCCGGAGAGGATGCGGACCCGCAGGCCCGTCTCCTCCTGGACGCGGTCCAGGAAGTGCCGGCCATCGACGGCGTCGCGGGCCGCGGCGGTGGCCACCACCATGATTTCCGACGCGTTCAGGCCATCCAGCACGGCGCGGAACCGGCGCATGGCCGCCATCGCGGTCTCTATGCCGTCGGGAGACAGGCGGCCCGTGGTGGGCAGGTCACGGCCAAGGCCGGCCAGGGCCTTTTCGTTGAAGACCGTCCAGATCGCCCGGCCTTCCAGCCGGTAGATCACCAGACGGACGGAGTTCGAACCCAGGTCGATGACGGCGGCCTGGCGACCGGGTGAACTATCCGTGCGTGGCCACATGATCGATCGCGCGCGGCATGTCCTTCACCTTCTGCCCTCGGCCTGACAGGCTGGGATTGGTCATGAAGTACTCGTGCGCGGAGAAGGCGCCCGGGTGGTCCCACGACGGATCGCGGGTATAGCGGCCCTCGGCGTCCAGCGTCCAGCTTTGCGCTTCGTCCTTCAGGTTGGCGACCATGATCTGCTGCAGCACCTGCTGGTGCACCGTGGGGTTTTCCACCGGCGTCAGGCATTCCACCCGGCGGTCCAGGTTGCGCGGCATCCAGTCAGCCGAGGAAATGAAGACCCGGGTCTCGGCCGAGGGCATGGCCGCCCCGTTGGCGAAGGCCACGATGCGGGAGTGTTCCAGGAAGCGGCCGACGATGGACTTGACCCGGATGTTCTCCGACAGGCCCGCCACGCCCGGCCGCAGGCAGCAGATGCCGCGCACCACCAGGTCGATGGAGACCCCGGCCTGGCTGGCCTCATAAAGAGCGTCGATCAGCACCGGATCGACGATGGAGTTGAGCTTGCACCATATGGCGGCGGGTTTGCCGGCCCGGGCGTTCGCGACCTCGCGGCCGATCAGGGTCAGCAGGTCGTGCTTCATGGTGATGGGCGAGAAGGAGAGCTTCTCCAGCCGGTCGGGGGTGGCGTAGCCGGTGATGTAGTTGAACAGCCGGGCGCTGTCGCGGCCGAGCGCCGGGTCGGTGGTGAACAGCGACAGGTCGGTATAGATGCGCGCCGTGACCGGGTGGTAGTTGCCGGTGCCGAAGTGGCAGTAGGTGCGCAGGTTGTCGCCTTCCTTGCGGACCACCATCGAGAGCTTGGCGTGGGTCTTGTATTCCACGAAGCCGAAGACGACGTGGACCCCGGCGCGCTCCAGGTCGCGCGCCCATTTCAGGTTGGCCTCTTCGTCGAAGCGGGCCTTGATCTCCACCAGGGCGGTGACGTTCTTGCCGTTCTCGGCGGCCTCGATGAGGGCGGCCACGATGGGGCTGTCCGACGAGGTCCGGTAGAGGGTCTGCTTGATGGCCAGGACGTTGGGGTCGCGGGCCGCCTGACGCAGGAACTGCACCACCACGTCGAAGCTCTCGAAGGGATGGTGGACCAGGATGTCCTTCTCGCGGATGGCGGCGAAGCAGTCGCCGGCGTGGTCGCGGATACGCTCGGGGAAACGCGGCTCAAAGGCCTTGAACTTCAGGTCGGGGCGGTCAGGCTGGATCAACTGGTTCAGTTCGTCGAGGCCGAGCAGGCCGTCGATCATCAGGATATCGTCCTGCTGGGCGTGCAGGTTGGTGACGATGAAGGCTCGCAGATCCTGGGGCATGGCCTGTTCGATCTCGACGCGCACGACTGAGCCCAGGCGGCGCTGCTTCAGGCGCGCCTCGAACTCGCGCATCAGGTCCTCGGCCTCTTCCTCGATCTCGATGTCGCTGTCGCGGATCAGGCGGAAGACGCCCTGGGCCTCGGTCTCGCAGTCTGGGAACAGGTGGTCGAGGAACAGGGAGACCATGTTCTCCAGCGAGATGAACCGCCGTTCGGGCTTGCGCCGACGCGACGGGACGGCGGGCAGTTGCCAGAACCGGGCGACTTGGGCGGGGATCGGGACCAGGGCGTAGAGCAGACGGCCATCCGACTGCCGGCGCAGCTTCAGCGCCAGGCAAAAGGCCAGGTTCGGGATGAACGGGAAGGGGTGGGCCGGGTCGATGGCCAGCGGGGTCAGCACCGGGAACAGGCGGCTGACGAAGGTCTCTTCCAGGGCGGCCTTCTCGGCGGCGGTGACCTGTTGCGGTCCGATGACGTGCAGGCCCTCGCCGGTGAGTTCCTCACAGAGCTCGCGCCAGCGGGTCTGCTGGCCCGCCATCAGGTCGGCGGCTTCGGAGTTGACCCGCTCCAGCTGCTCGGCCGGGGTCAATCCGTCCTGGCTGACGACGCGGACGCCTTCGCGGACCTGGGCCTTCAGGCCGGCCACGCGGACCATGTAGAATTCGTCGAGGTTGTTGGCCGAGATGGACAGGAAGCGCAGGCGTTCCAGCAATGGGTGGCGGGCGTTCTGGCTCTCCCCCAGCACCCGCTCGTTGAAGGCCAGCCAGGAGAGCTCGCGGTTGAAGAACCGGGCCGGGGAATTCAGCAGATCGGCGTCCAGGCTGAGGGGGTCGCGCCCGATTTCGACACCGTCGGATCGCAGGGGCGCGGCATAGGTCATGGATCGACACTCTTCAGGCTGGAGATCGGACCTGTTCTGATCCAACCGACTTGAGGCTTCAAGTCATCCATCAAAAAGGTCAAGATTGTCCGTATCATCTTCAATAATCTGTCGCGCGAGCGCGCGGGAAATGGGCCGCTGTTCCTCGTCGGCGGCCTCATCCAGCTTCCTCACGATTTCACGCGCCGCCGGGATCGACCTTTCCATTCGCCGCAGCAGATAGGGGAAAACCTCCTTCGGCGGGCGAATGCTCCGCTCACGGAAGAATTTTCTCAGCACGCCTTCCAGAACCTGGTCGTCGGGCTCTTCGATGACGGCGACGGGCAGGGCGTTGAGGCGCGAGCGCAGGTCCGGCAGTTCGGCAGGCCAGGCGGTGGGCGCCAGCCGGGCGGTGAGCAGCAGGCTGCCGCCGTCATGGCCGGCCATGTTGATCAGATGGAACAGGGTCTCGGCGTCGATCCCCTGGTCGACATCCTCCACCAGAACCGGACGGCCGTTGGCCGCGGCGATGTCATTGGCGCCACGATCCAGCACGAGGGCGCGGGCCTGGGCCGCCCAACCCTGGGCCAAGTGAGTCTTTCCTGATCCCTCGTCGCCCACCAGCACCAGGCAGCCGCCATGCCAGGCGGGCCAGGCGTCCAGGGCCGCTATGGCCTGAGCGTTCGAGGGGCCATGGCTGAACTCGCGGCGCGCATAGGAGACGGGTCGCCTGAGGCTCAGGCGTAGTTGTCGCACTATGCGGCTCTTCGGGAGGGCGCGGTCACGGGTCGGGGTTTACCAACCCCAGGCGCTGCGGTCGATGAAGGGCCGGGCCTCATCTGGGGATCAAAAGTCTGCGCCTGTTGACAGCGGGGCGCCGCGAGGCGGGCAAACCGGTGCTGGTCTGTGCGCCGATCCAGCTATTGCCCAGTGAAATACCCAGCTTGACCATTTGTCGCTATTTCGTCCGTGGACCCTGGGCCAGCCTCTCCCCACACCAAGAACGGTGAGCTGGGGATAGCTCGATGAACATTCTGAATTTGCGCCGCTCGGCGCTGTTGTCTGGCGCGGCCGTTGCGGCGGTCTTGAGCGCGCCGACCTGGGCCCTGGCCCAGGCCTCTGGAACGGTGGAGGAGCTGGTTGTGACCGGCAGCCGGGTGTCGGAGGCCTCTGTGGCCATCGGCACGGACCAGGCCACGGCCACGGTCTCCATCACCCGCGAGGCGCTGTTGTCGGCCCCCGCCGGGGTGACCGGCCTGAAGATGCTGGAGTCCCTGCCGGGCTTCAACGTCCAGGCCAATGACGCGCTGGGCATGTACGAGTTCGGCAACTCGGTCTCGGTGCGGGCCTTCAACTTCCAGCAGATCGGCTTCCTGTTGGACAACATTCCCATGGGCCGCAGCGACCAGTTCGGCGGCAGCCCGATCTATCGCTATGTCGACAACGAGAACCTGCTGCGCGTCACCGCCTCGGCCGGGTCGGGGGACGTCGGCCTGCCCAGCTACGCCTCGCTTGGCCCCATCGTCAGCTACCTGACCCAGGTTCCGGACAAGGAATTCGGCGGCTTGCTGAGCCAGAGCCTGGGCAGCGACAACCTGCGCCGAACCTTCGCCCGCATCGACCTGGGCGAGCATGCCGGCCTATCGGGCTATGTCAGCGGCTCCTGGATCCACGGCGACCTGTGGCGTGGCCCCGGCGACATCGACCGCAAGCACTACGAGGCCAAACTGCGCTACGAGATCGGCGACGGCGCGATCACCTTCCAGACCGTCCACAACGACTATTTTGACTATGACTCCCCGTCGATCACCAAGGCGCAGTACGCCGGGAAGGCGGGGGACCTGTTCGGCCGTTCGGGGCGCAGCTTCGCCTATCTGGGCTATGTGCCGGTTCTGCCGGTGACCACGCCGGGCATCACCTACTCCAACAGCGCCTACAACCAGTACTACAAGCAGGCCATCAACAGCCGGCAGGACCACCTCTATGGCCTGACCTACGACACCCCCATCGGCGAAGCCCTGAAGCTGACGGTCGGCGCCTATTACGAGTCCAAGGAGGGCTACGGCGTCTCGCCGGAGGCCTATGCCACCTCGCTCACCAACTACAACAATGAGCGGCTGATCATTCCGGGCCTGTTCGCACCGCTAGGCCTGCAATACGGGCTCTCGACCGTGGACGGCACCCGCAAGGGGGCGACGGGCAAGCTGACCTGGAGCCTCGCCAATCACGACATCTCAGGCGGGGTCTGGGTGGAGAACGACGAGTATCACCGCACCCAGCAGCGCTATAATCAGGTGGGCGGCAGCCCCGACGGCGCGGCCCTGCTGAACCAGCCGGTCCACCTGCAGCGCAACTACGTCTCCACCCGTGACACCGTGGAGTTCTTCCTGAAGGACACCATCGGCCTCTTCGACGACCACCTGAAGATCGACCTGGGCTTCAAGAGCCTGAGCGTCGACTACAATATCGCCGGCTACCGCAATATCGGCGACTTCATCGGCAGCCGCCGCCCCTCCATCTCCAAGACCTGGGAGGACAGCTTCCTGCCGCAGGTCGGCGCGGTGTACGACGTTAACGGCCGCGATCAGGTCTTCGCGTCCTACTCTGAGAACATGGCCCTGCCGCGCGGGGCCGACGACATCTTCTCGGCCGCCAGCCCGCTGGCGCCCGGACCGGAGGCGGAGACCTCGACCAACTGGGAGATCGGTTACCGTGCCAACCGGCCCAGCTTCAACGCCTCGATCGTGGCCTATGAGACCAGCTTCGAGAACCGCCTGCAGCCCTTCGCCGCCGTGGTGCCGGGCTCGACGACGACGGAGACCTTCTACCAGAACGTCGGGGCGGTGAAGGCGCACGGGGCCGAGTTCAGCGGCCAGTGGAAGCCGGAGTTCCTAGGCGGGAAGGTCTATTTCAACTCCAACCTCAGCTACAATATCGCCGAGTTCCAGGACAACTTCGCCACCTTCGCCATCGCCGGAAAGCGGGTGCCCGACTTCCCCGAATGGCTGTGGACCGGCGGCGTCACCTTCGAGCCGGTCGAGGGGGCGGTGTTCAACCTCTCGGCCCGCCATATCAGCTCGCGTTTCACCAACTTCGTGAACAGCGAGGAGACCGATGGCTACACCATCTACAACGCCTATCTGGACCTGGGCGACGGGTTTGGGGCCGGGCCGTTCGAGCAGATCAAGGCGCGGGTGAACGTCGACAACATCCTGGACGAGGATTACCTGGGCACGGTCACCACCACGACCAACACCCCAGCCAGCTTCCGACCCGGGCCGCGCCGGACCATCCAGTTCACGATCTCGGCGGAGTTCTAGCCGCGGGCCAGATTGTCCCGGGCTGTGGCTGCCGACGGCCCGGGATAATGCTTCGTGACCGTGGAACGCGACGGGGTCGGCGTTGCGCGGCGGCTAGGCCTTGTCGACGGTCCGATCTCGCGCCGACATCAGGGACCAGCCCTCGGGGCGCAGCAGTTCGATGGGGGAAAAGCGGACCTTGTAGTCCATCTTTTCCGAGCCGCGGACCCAGTAGCCCAGATAGACATACGGCATGTCGGTGAGGCCGGCCTGGACCACGTGGTCCAGGATCACGAAGGAGCCCAGGCTGCGGCGGGCCAGGGTCGGGTCGTAGAAGCTGTAGACTAGGGACAGGCCGTCGCTCATCAGGTCGACGAGGGCGCAGGCGATCAGGTCGCCGGGGCCGCCGTCCTTGGAGCGCATCCGGTATTCGATGATGTGGGTGCGGACCGCGGTGTCCTCGACCATGGCGACGTAGTCGGGCCAGGTCATCTCCGCCATGCCGCCGTCGGCGTGGCGGGTCAGCAGGTAGCGGCGAAGCAGGTCGAACTGCTCCATGGTGGCCTCGGCCTCCACCAGGTGACGTTCGATGTCGTCGTTGCGGGCCAGGGTCTTTCGCTCCGAGCGCGAGAAGACGTAATCGGCCGTCGGGATCCGGGCCGACACGCAGGCCGAGCAGGCCTCGCAGGCGGGGCGGTAGGCGATGTTCTGGGAGCGGCGGAAGCCGACCTGGGTCAGCGAGTCGTTGACCGTGGCGCCGTCCGATAGGGGCAGGTGGG
Source organism: Phenylobacterium glaciei (assembly GCF_016772415.1). Classification (NCBI taxonomy): domain Bacteria; kingdom Pseudomonadati; phylum Pseudomonadota; class Alphaproteobacteria; order Caulobacterales; family Caulobacteraceae; genus Phenylobacterium; species Phenylobacterium glaciei. Next base: position 2,446,454 of record NZ_JAGSGD010000001.1, on the reverse strand, counting down.
CGAAGACCTTCCGCTCATGACGTTCCGGCAGATAGGGACAGGGGCTCGGCGCCGTCAGGAAGAACCTGAGTTGTCGGGTCGGAAAATGTTGCGTCACGGACTTGCGATCGCTCTCGAACCACTGCGCCTGACCCGATTAGGCGTCATGCCGGTGGGTTGCGCAAGTGTTCCGAGAGTCACAGCCTAGAGCCCGTGATCCGGCGGCAGCACCGGGGCTTCCCGCAGCAGCACGATGGCGATGCGCCGATTGCCGGGCAGGGTCGGATCGTCCGGATACAGCGGTTCGGAATTGGCCTTGCCCGAGACCTGGTAGATGCGGTCCGCATCGACGCCGGAGCTTTGCAGGATACGGCGCGAGGCGTCGGCGCGGTTGGAGGACAGCGACCAGTCGGTGTCGGCCTTGCGGCCGTTCATGCTGGCCGAGGTGTGGCCCGAGATGCTGATGCGGTTGGGCAGCTGGTTGACGATCTTGGCCACGGCCCGCAGCAGCAGCTTGGCGCGGTCGTTGGGTTGGACCTGACCCTCGTTGAACAGCGAGCGGCCCTCCTGGTCCACCAACTGGATGCGCATGCCCTCGGGCGTCTGGTCGATGATGATGTTCTTCGAAAGCTCGGCCAGTTCCGGCATGTCCTGCAGCGACTGGCGCAGGGACTGGGCGGCTGACTGGAAGGCGGCCTCCTCGCGCTTCTCCAGCGCCTCCTTCATAGCCTCGCTGGACGCCTCGGCGTCGATGGCCTTGGCCGCGTCGGTGGCCTTGCCGTCGTTTGGGTTCTTCGATTCCGGCGACATCTCCTCAATGATCGCCATGGAGCCCGCGCCCTTGGCGCCGTCCTCACCCAGCGCCGTGCCGGCCAGGATGCCGCCGGAGCCGGAGGTGGTCTCCGACACGCTGGCCGGGGCGAAGTAGTCGGCGATGCCGCGCTTCTGTTCCGGGCTTGTGGTGTTGATCAGCCACATCAGCAGGAAGAAGGCCATCATCGCGGTCACGAAGTCCGCGTAGGCCACCTTCCACGCGCCACCATGGTGCGCGTGACCGCCGCCCTTCTTGATTTTCTTGATCAGGATAGGGGCTTCGCCGACAGCCATGATTCCAATCCGGTTAACGCTGATTCCAGCGCAAGGTGCGGCGGGGCTCGTTAAGATGGTGTTGAGTTTGTTCAGAAGGATTTGGGCATGAAGGTCGCATTCGTGGGCTTGGGCGTCATGGGCTTCCCGATGGCGGGGCACCTGGCCAAGGCTGGCCACGAGGTGGCGGTGTTCAACCGTAGTCCGGAGAAGGCGCAGGCCTGGGTTCAGACCCATGGCGGCCGCGCGGAGGCGACCGTCGCCGCGGCCGCTCAGGACGCCGAGATCGTCTTCCTCTGTGTCGGCAATGATGACGACGTCCGCGGCGTCGTGTCCCAGGCCCTGCCGGCCATGACGGCGGGCGGGATCATCGTCGACCACACCACCACCTCCGCCAAGGTCGCCCGCGAGATGGCCGATCTGGCGGCGGGGGGCGGCCGCGCCTTCGTCGACGCCCCGGTGTCCGGTGGCCAAGCGGGCGCCGAGAACGGTCAGCTCACCGTCATGTGCGGCGGGGTTCCCGCAGCCTATGGGCGGGCCGAGCCGGTGATCATGGCCTTCGCCAAGGCGGTGCGGCTGATGGGTGGCCCCGGCGCGGGCCAGCTCACCAAGATGGTCAACCAGATCGCCATCGCCGGCCTGGTCCAGGGCCTGGCCGAGGGCATGCACTTCGCCAAGCGCGCGGGCCTCGATCCCCTGGAGGTCTATGAGGCCATCTCCAAGGGCGCGGCCCAGTCCTGGCAGATGGACAATCGCTGGAAGACGATGGCGGAGGGCAAGTTCGACTTCGGCTTCGCCGTCGACTGGATGCGCAAGGATCTGGGCCTGGTGCTGGATGAGGCCGGCTCCAACGGCGCGAAGCTGGACGCCACGGCGCTGATCGACGGCTTCTATGGCGAGGTTCAGGAGATGGGCGGACGGCGCTGGGACACCTCCAGCCTGGTGGCCCGGCTCGAAAAGCCGTGATCCAGATCCGCCCTGCGCTGCTGCCGGATGACGCGGCCGGGATCGCGGCGCTCGACACCTCGGTGCAGACCACCAACGTCTTGGCGGCCAGCGCCGGGCCGCATGGAATCGTTCTGCGTAGCATCCCTCAGACGGTGACCAAGCGCTTTCCCCTCGACGACGTGGACGATCCCGAGCGCCCCTGGACCACCGCCTGGGTGGCGGTGGATGACGCGCAGATCGTCGGGTTCGCCGCCGTGGGCTTCCAGGCCTGGAACCGGCGGCTGGTGCTCTGGCACTTCTATGTGGACGCGAGCCGGCGGGGGCAGGGCCTTGGCCGAGCCTTGATGGAGGCGGTGCTGGCGGCGGCGATGGCGCGGGACGCCCGCCATATCTGGCTGGAGACCAGCAACCGGAACCCGCCCGGCGTGGCGGCCTATCAGGCCCTGGGGTTCTCGCTGAGCGGGCTCGATCTCACCCTCTATGACGGCACGCCGGCGGAGGGCGAGTTCGCGCTGTTCTTCAGCCGCGCGGTCTAGATCAGATCGTAGGCGAAGGTCAGGGCGATACCGGCCAGGATCACCAGTCCGATGACGAACAACAGGTCGGCGACGGTGGCGAACAGACGGCGGGACCTGGACAGGCGCGGCGTGCGGATGGCCAGGTAGGCGAAGAGCGCGCTGAAGGCGAACAGCACCGCGTTGCAGCCGGCGTACTGGTCCACATGGCTCAGCGCCCGGGTGGTCTCCACCACCTTCACCAGGCCGATCAGGGTGGCGCAGACCCCCACCATGCCGCCGGAGGTCGATAGGATGCGTTCCTGGAACTGATCGTCGCTGGCGGGCTGGATGGCATCGTTGTCGTCGGTCATGCTGGTGAGGTCTTCAGGAGGCCGGTGAGATTCGGCGTGGGCCGACATTCGGGCATCCGTGAGGCGCAAACGCCAGGGTTCTGACATGAGGAGGCCGCGGTGTCGGTGATGGTGCTGGAGACCGAGCGGCTGTTCCTGCGGCATCTGACGCCCGACGACGACGCCTTCATCCTCGAACTTCTCAACGAGCCCGGCTTCCTGGAAAACATCGGCGACCGCAAGGTGCGGACCCTGGAGGACGCCCGGCGCTATGTCGCCGACGGCCCGGCCGCCAGTTACGTCCAGAACGGCTTCGGACTCTGGTGGGTGGGACTGAAGGCGACGGCCGAGCCGGTGGGGATCTGCGGCCTGATCAAGCGCGACGTGCTGGACCATCCCGACATCGGCTACGCCTTCCTGGCCCGGTTCTCAGGTCGGGGATTCGCCTCGGAGGCGGCGGCCGCCGTCCTGGCCTACGGCCGCAAGGCGCTCGGCCTAAGCCGCATCGTGGCCATCACCAAGCCGGACAATGACGGCTCGATCCGGGTGCTGGAGAAGATTGGGCTGCGCTACGAGGGCATGGTGACCTTGTCCGATCACGGCGGCGACAGCCGCTACTTCATCTCCGACGTCTAGCGGTTCACCCAGCCGCTGGGTTCGCCGCCGGCGACCTCGACCGCCTTGGTCTTCTTGTCCATGGCGCAGGCGTACTTCACCGCAACGCCGCCCTTGGTCTTGCCGGAGAGGATGGCCATGCCGAAGCTCTGGCTGCCGAAGGCCGAGACCGAAACCGTCCAGGTCTTCACGCCGGAATCCTTGGTCGCCGCAGCCTTGCACCGGGTCGCCACCTCCTTCTGCATCTCCGCCCAGGCGTCGTCGGAACTGGCGGAGGCCGAGGCGGCCATCGAGAGGGCGAGCACGCCGCCCACCAGGGCTGAGCGGAGGAGGGCGTTCGTCATGGTCGTCTCCATCTAGAGTCGAGGCAGAACCTGGGTTTCCAGCAGGGGCGCGAGGCGCACCGTAGCCTGGGCCCGCGGGTCGATCCACAGCAGTTCGGCGATCTCGGCCTGGGCCGCGACCTCGCCGCGGATCGTGGCGTGGTAGATCGCGCCCTCGACCTGGATGTCGGGCTCATTGGCGGCCGGTGCGGTGAAGACGCCGAGCGCACGGCTTTCCACCAGAACGCAGCCCAGCTCCTCGGCCAGTTCGCGGGCCAGGGCTGTGACGTCGTCCTCGCCCGGATCGCGCTTGCCGCCGGGCAGCATGAAAGCCGTCGTGCCGGCCTTGCGGACGGTGAGCAGCCGACCTTCGACGTCGCGGATGACTCCCGCGACGATGCTGATCAGCGGCCTGGTCACGCGCCCATCAGCCGCGCGGCGACGGGGGCGAAGTAGCTGATGACGCCCGCGGCGCCCGCGCGCTTGAAGGCGCCGAGGCTCTCCAGGATGGCGCGCTCCTCGTCCAGCCAACCGTTCTGGGTGGCGGCCTTGATCATCGCGTACTCACCGGAGACCTGGAAGGCGAAGGTGGGCATGGCGAAGGTCTCCACCACGCGCTGGACGATATCCAGATAGGGCATGCCCGGCTTGACCATGACCATGTCGGCGCCCTCGGCGATGTCGAGGGCCACTTCGCGCAGGGCCTCGTCGGAGTTGGCGAAGTCCATCTGGTAGGTCTTCTTGTCGCCGGGGTTGTCCACCGACCCGGTCCCGAGCTTGCCCGAGCCGATCGCCTCGCGGTATGGGCCATAGAAGGCCGAGGCGTACTTGGCGGCGTAGGACATGATCATAACATCCTGAAGTCCGGCGCTTTCCAAGGCTGTTCTTAAGGCGCCGCAGCGGCCGTCCATCATGTCCGAGGGCGCCAGGATGTCGGCGCCGGCTTGCGCCTGCATGATCCCCTGGCGCACCAGGGTCTCGATGGTGGGGTCGTTGAGGATGCGGCCGTTCTCGATCAGGCCGTCGTGGCCGTGGTCGGTGAAGGGATCGAGCGCCACATCGCACATGATCCCGACCTCGGGGGCGGCGTCCTTCATGGCCTTGACCGCCGTGGCCACCAGGCCGTTGGGGTCGTGGGCCAGGGTGCCGGTGGCGTCCTTCTTGGCGCCGTCGATGTGGGGGAAGACCGCGATGGCCGGGATGCCAAGCTTGCGGGCCTCGACCGCGGCCTGGGCGCAGCCCTTCACCGACAGGCGCGAAACGCCGGGCATGGAGCCCACCGGGATCTCGCCCTCGCCCTCGTGCACCACCATCGACCAGATCAGGTCGGCCGGGGTCAGGACGCTTTCACGGACCAGGCGGCGGACCCAGTCGGCTTGACGCAGGCGGCGCAGGCGCAGGGCGGGATAGGCGGCGAGATGGGCGTTTTTCATGAGCGGCTATCTAGGCCGGGTGGGAGGTCAGGCCAATCCCTCGCGCTGAAACCAGGCGGATAAAGCCGATGGCGGGCGCGGCGATCAGCCAGAGGCCGGCCAGCAGCGACAGCACGACGGCGGCCACCAGCAGGCTGACGATCCGCCCGTCTATGACCATGCGGGAGAGATCGATGTTGATGTTGGAAAACCCGTCCCAGCCGTTGACCCGGGTGAACTCCATCAGCTCGCCGACCCCGCTGATCAGCGCCCCCAGGCCGCAGGCTCCGGCGGCCATGGTCAGTGCGAAGGCCACCCAGAAAATCTTGATCTGGAAATCGTGGTGCGAGCGGAGGGCGGGCGGGGCTTCGTCGCGCTGCGAATAGGCGATGATCACCGCGATCAATGCCGGGACGCCGGCGAAGAAGATGGCCGCAAACAGCAGGCCGTAGTTCACCAGGGCGAGGTTTCGCGCCGCCTCGGGGCCGCGTCCCATCAACTGATCGGTCATGCCGCGACTCCCCCGGCGCACAGCGCGCGTCGTTGACAGGTTGCGCCAGCGGAGCGAACTCCTCAAGCCAACTGCTTCGAGGCCTGCCTGATCATGGATTTCAACCTCAACGAAGACCAGCGCGCCATCGAGGACGCCGCCCGCGTCTTCGCGGCCGAAGAACTGGCGCCGCACTCGGCCCGATGGGACGAAGACAAGCACTTCCCGGTGGATGTGATGCGCAAGGCCGCGGGCCTGGGCTTCGCCGGCCTCTATGTTCAGGAGGACGTCGGCGGCTCGGCCCTGACCCGGCTGGACGCCTCTATCGTCTTCGAACAGCTCAGCTATGGCGACGTGTCGACAGCGGCCTTCCTGTCGATCCACAACATGGTTTCGTGGATGATCGACCGGTTCGGCTCCGACGACCTGCGTCATCGCTACCTGCCGAAGCTCACCAGCATGGAGCTGATCGCGTCCTACTGTCTGACCGAGCCGGGCTCGGGGTCGGATGCCGCGGCCCTGGCCACCACGGCGAAGAAGGACGGCGACCACTACGTCCTGACCGGCTCCAAGGCCTTCATCTCCGGGGCGGGGACCTCCGACGTCTACCTGGTGATGGCGCGCACTGGGGTGGCCGGCGCAAAGGGGATCTCGGCCTTCGTGGTGGAGAAGGACCAGCCCGGCGTCTCCTTCGGCGCCCAGGAGCGCAAGATGGGCTGGAACGCCCAGCCGACGGCCCAGGTGAACCTGGACGGGGTGCGCGTGCCGGAGGCCAACCGGCTGGGCGGGGAGGGGGAGGGCTTCCGCTTCGCCATGGCCGGGCTCGACGGCGGGCGGATAAACATCGCCTCCTGCTCCCTGGGCGGGGCGCAGCTGGCCCTGGATACGGCGCGGGACCACCTGCTGACACGCAAGCAGTTCGGCCAGGCCCTGGCCGAGTTCCAGGCCCTGCAGTTCCGGCTGGCGGACATGGCCACCGAGCTGGACGCCGCCCGTCTGATGGTGCGCCGGGCCGCCGCGGCCCTGGATGCGCGTGATCCCAAGGCCACCCAGTACTGCGCCATGGCCAAGCGGTTCGCCACTGACGTGGGTTTCGAGGTCGCCAACCAGGCCCTGCAACTGCATGGTGGCTACGGCTACCTGAAAGACTATCCGCTGGAACGGATCGTGCGCGACCTGCGGGTCCACCAGATCCTGGAAGGCGCCAACGAAATCATGCGGGTGATCATCGCCCGGGAGCTGTTGCGGCAATGACTGACGACGAAGTCCTGGTCCGCATCGAAGGCCGTGTGGGGCGCCTGACGCTCAATCGGCCCCAGGCGCTCCACGCCCTGACCACTAGGATGTGTGAAATCCTCACGCAGGCGCTGCTCGCCTGGAAGGACGATCCGGCCGTGGACCTGGTGCTGCTGGACCATTCCGGCGAGCGCGGTTTCTGCGCCGGCGGCGACATCCGCATGCTGGCCGAGAGCGGGGCTGCGGACGGCAAGGCGGCGCGCGAGTTCTTCTTCAAGGAATACCGGCTGAACCACCTGCTGTTTGACTACGCCAAGCCGGTGGTCACCATCATGGACGGCGTGACCATGGGCGGCGGCGTGGGGCTCGCCGCGCCTTCGCAATATCGGGTGGCCACCGAGCGAACCACCTTCGCCATGCCCGAGACCGGCATCGGCCTGTTCCCGGATGTCGGCGGCGGCTGGTTCCTGTCCCGAATGCCTGGCCATATCGGCCTGTGGCTGGCGCTCACCGGGGCCCGGCTGAAGGCGGCCGACTGCGAGCTGGTAGGGATCGCCACCGACTTCATCCCGAGCGATCAGGTCGAGGCCTTCAAGGCGGCCGTGGTCGCCGGCCCCGCCGCGATCGAGACCTTGCTGACCCAGTTCGAGGGCGACGCCGGTCGGCCCCGCCTGGCCGAGCATCAGGATGAGATCGACCGCATCTTCGGCCTGGGCAGCGTCGAAGCCATCGTCGAGGCCCTGCAGCACTCCGACAGCGACTGGTCGGATGATCAGCTCAAGGCCCTGGCCGGCAAGTCGCCCCAGACCATGAAGGTCGCCTTCCGGCAACTGGCCCTGGGCGGCAAAGCGGCCAGCTTCGCCGACAACATGGAGATGGAGTACCGGATCGGCGCGCGCGTGGTTCAGCGCCACGATTTCATCGAGGGGGTTCGGGCTGTCATCATCGAGAAGGACAATGCGCCGAAGTGGGATCCCCCCACCCTGGAGGGTGTCACTGAGGCCATGCTCGACGATATCTTCGCGCCCCTGCCTTCCGATGACGCCTGGTCGCCCCTAACTCCACCGTAACGACACGCGTCGGGCCGCCGAATGGTATCCCGAGAAACAACGACATTTGGGAGAGAACCGATGACACGCAATCTGTTGCTGGCCGCCGTTGCGGTCCTGGCGCTTTCCACCGGCGCCGCCCAGGCCGCGCCCTCCAAGGAGGTCGTCGCGGCGGTCGCCGACGCCGGACGTCCCGAGGCCGACACCAAGCGCGACGCCGACCGCAAGCCCGCCGAGATGCTGGAATTCGCCGGTATCAAGCCCGGCCAGACCGTGGCCGACTTCCTGCCCGGCGGCGGCTACTTCACCCGCATCTTCTCCAAGGCCGTCGGTCCCAAGGGCGTGGTCTACGCGGTGATCAATGCGCCGCCGGCGACGCCGGCCCCCGACGCCAAGCCCAACCCGATCCTCGCCGTGGCCGCCGACGCCAACTATCCCAACATCAAGGTGGTGCAGGGCAGCTTCCAGACCCTGGCCCTGCCGACCCAGGCTGACGTGATCTGGACCTCGCAAAACTATCACGACCTGCACCTCGCCCGCTTCAACCTGGACGTGGCCGCGGTGAACAAGGCGGTCTACGCGGCCCTGAAGCCGGGCGGCGTCTATATCGTGCTGGACCACGCCGCCCTGCCGGGCGCGCCGCTGGACACCGCCGACAAGCTGCACCGCATCGACCCGGCCATCGTGAAGAGCGAGCTGGCCGCCGCCGGCTTCAAGTACGAGGGTGAGAGCACCCTGCTGCGCAACACCACCGACGACCACACCAAGGTGGTGTTCGACCCGACCCTGCGCGGCCACACCGACCAGTTCATCTACAAGTTCCGTAAGCCCAAATAAGGGAGCGTCGCCCATGACGCGGATCGCGTTCATCGGTCTGGGAAACATGGGCGGCGGCATGGCCGCCAACCAGGCGAAGGCGGGCCATGCGGTTTCCGCCTTCGACCTGTCGGCCCAGGCGCTGGAGAAGGCCGTGGCGGCGGGTTGCCGCGCGGCCGACTCGGCGGCCGAGGCCGTCTCCGACGCCGAGGTGGTGATCACCATGCTGCCCGCCGGACCCCACGTCCGGGCGGTCTATGCGAATGAGGTGCTGGCCAAGGCGCCGGGGAGCGCCCTGCTGATCGACTGCTCCACCATCGATGTGGAGAGCGCCCGGGCCGTGGCCGCCGACGCCAAGGCGCTGGGCTTCCGTTTCGCCGACGCACCCGTCTCGGGTGGCACGACGGCGGCGGAGGGCGGGACCCTGGCCTTCATGGTCGGCTGCGACGAGGCTGATTTCGCCGCGGTCGAGGCCACCCTCGATCCCATGGCCCGGGCCGTCATCCGGGCCGGCGACCACGGGGCGGGGCAGGCGGCCAAGATCTGCAACAACATGGTGCTGGGCATCTCGATGATCGGGGTGTGCGAGGCCTTCGCCCTTGCCGAGAAACTGGGCCTGGATCCCGACCGATTCTTCGAGATCGCCACCAAGTCCTCGGGCCAATGTTGGTCGCTCAGCAACTATAGCCCCTGGCCCGGCCAGGTGCCCGCCGCGCCATCGAATCGCGACTATGAGGGCGGGTTCGCCACGGCCATGATGCTGAAGGATCTGAAGCTCGCCCAGGAGGCCGCCGCCAAGTCCGGCGCGGCCACGCCAATGGGCGCACAGGCCGAGGGCATGTATGCGCTGTTCGACCGGCTGGGTGGCGGCGGCAAGGATTTCAGCGCCATACTGCAGCTGTTCCGGGGCAACCTGCCTTGAGAATGGTTATCACCGTTCACGAACTCTGACTGCGCGCTCACGAAATGTGCGGTCTTGCGACATGACGGATTGTAGACAACAGGGGCCCGGGGCGCGATAAGCCCCGGCGAAGCAAGGGGACCGGTCGCGGCGCGAGATCGTCGAACGCGTGACCGGAATTCAAGTCGATGGATTACAAGGCCGCGTTCAGCACCGCTCTCGAGCAGATCCATGCCGAGGGACGTTATCGGGTCTTCGCCGACCTGAAGCGTCACCGTGGACAGTTCCCGCGAGCGACCTGGACGCGTGAGGACGGTGTCTCTTCAGACGTCATCGTCTGGTGCTCCAACGACTATCTCGGCCAGGGCCAGAACCCGGTCGTGCTCGACGCCATGCATCAGGCCATCGATGAGGCCGGCGCAGGCTCGGGCGGCACGCGCAACATTTCCGGCACCACCCACTACCATGTCGAGCTGGAGGCCGAGCTGGCTGACCTGCACGGCAAGGAAGCCGCCCTGCTGTTCACCTCCGGCTATGTGTCCAACGAGGCGTCGCTCTCGACCCTCTACAAGATCCTGCCGGGTCTGATCATGTTCTCCGACGAGCTCAACCATAACTCGATGATCAGCGGCATCCGGGCCGGCAAGCGCGAGCAGCGCCGGGTGTTCCGCCACAACGACCTGGCCCATCTCGAAGAGCTGCTGATGCAGGTCCCGCTGGACGCGCCCAAGGTGATCGCTTTCGAGAGCGTCTACTCCATGGACGGCGACATCACCGACATGCGGGCGATGGTGGCCCTGGCCAAGACGTACAACGCCATGACCTACCTGGACGAAGTCCACGCGGTGGGCATGTACGGCCCCCGCGGCGCGGGCGTGGCCGAGCGTGACGGCGTCATGGACCAGATCGATATCATCGAAGGCACGCTCGCCAAGGGCTTCGGCGTCATGGGCGGCTATATCGCCGCCGACGCGGTGATCGTCGATGCGATCCGCTCCTATGCCGACGGCTTCATCTTCACCACCTCGATCCCGCCGGCCCTGGCGGCCGGCGCCGTGGCCTCGATCCGCTATCTCAAGGACCACAACGAGATCCGCATCGCCCATCAGGAGCGCGCCGCCGCCCTGAAGGCCAGGCTGACCAAGGCCGGCCTGCCGGTCATGCCCTCGGAGAGCCACATCGTTCCGGTGCTGGTGGGTGATCCTGTCCACTGCAAGATGATCAGCGACATCCTGCTGGAAGAGCATGGCGTCTACGTCCAGCCGATCAACTATCCCACCGTGCCCCGCGGGACCGAGCGCCTGCGCTTCACCCCCTCGCCCGCCCACACCGACGCCATGATGGACGACCTGGCCCAGACGCTGGAAATGCTGTGGGCCCACTGCAACATCAAGCGCGTCGGCGGCTACGCCGCCTAGATCACGCGTATTGCGAAACAGGAAAAAGCGTCGCCCACGGGTGACGCCTTTTCATTCCTGGCGCCAGCTGCCTCGCCGCCGGTTCGAGCAGGTGGTCACCGCCACCCGGATATGCTCCCCACCGGCCGTGCATATTGCCCAATCGGGCGTGGAGGCGCATAAGGCGCGTGTAACCACCGCTTCGGAGACGCCTCAACTTCGCTTTCCATCTCAACGATCTGGCGGCTCGTCCGCCCAAATCACGTCCGTCGCCGCACGCCCTTGCCCAGGCCGATCTGCTTGGCGAAGTCCGAGCGCCGCGCCGCATAGGCCGGCGCCACCATCGGATAATCCGGCGGCAATCCCCACCGACGACGATAGTCATCCGGGCTCATGTCGAAGCGCGAGCGCAGATAGCGCTTGAGCATCTTCAACCTCTTGCCGTCTTCAAGGCAGACGATGAAGTCGTGCTGGATCGACTTGTTGATCGGCACCGCGGGCTTGGGTCGCTCTTCCAGAGCAACCGGGGCGGCATGGCCAAGTCCCCGCAGAGCCTGGTGCACGGACCGGATCAGATCTGGCAGGTCGTTCTGCGACACCGAGTTACGGCTGACGAAGGCCGAGACGATCCCGGTGGTCAGCGACAGAACCTCTTCGCCGTCGGTCTCGTCGGCTTCCCTGTCGATACTCATCAAGCGCCCCCTGGGTACATGGCATTACCAACGCCAGAGGACCCCTTCGCCCAGGGTCGTCAGACTTGGCGTGAACGCTCCCCGCACAACTTGGTTCCCAACGTTTGGCCCCGGGCCCGCAAGGCGGTAAAGAGCCGCTCAGGCCCGTCCTCCCCAGATTCCCGAAAGGCCCTCTCATGACCGCCCAAGCCGCCAATTTCATCGACGCCTTCTTTACCGCGCCCGCTTCCGAGAGCGATCCGGCTGTCTCCAGCGTGCTGACCCGCGAACTCAAGCGCCAGCAGGACCAGATCGAACTGATCGCGTCGGAGAACATCGTCAGCCGCGCGGTGCTGGACGCCCAGGGCTCGGTCCTGACCAACAAGTATGCCGAGGGTTACCCGGGCAAACGCTACTATGGCGGCTGCGAAGTGGTGGACGAGGTGGAGGTGATCGCCATCGAGCGCGCCAAGCAGTTGTTCGGCTGCGAGTACGTCAATGTGCAGCCCAACTCGGGCAGCCAGGCGAACCAGGCGGTGTTCATGGCCACCATGAGCCCCGGCGACACCTTCATGGGCATGGACCTGGCGGCCGGCGGCCACCTGACCCATGGCAAGAGCGTCAACCAGTCGGGCAAGTGGTTCCGCCCCGTGGCCTATGGCGTGCGCCAGCAGGATCACATGATCGACTATGACCAGGCCGCCGAGGTGGCCCTGGCCGAGAAGCCCAAGGTGATCATCGCCGGCGGCTCGGCCTATTCGCGCGCCATCGACTTCGCGAAGTTCCGGGAGATCGCCGACAGCGTCGAGGCCCTGCTGATGGTGGACATCGCCCACTATGCGGGCCTGGTGGCCGGCGGCGCCTATCCCAACCCGTTCCCGCACGCCCACATCGTCACCACGACCACGCACAAGACCCTGCGCGGTCCGCGCGGCGGCATGATCATGACCAACTCCAAGAAGTGGGCCAAGAAGATCGACAGCGCGGTCTTCCCCGGCCTGCAGGGCGGTCCGCTGATGCATGTCATCGCCGGCAAGGCCGTGGCCTTTGGCGAGGCGCTGCGTCCCGAGTTTAAGCAGTACGCCCGTCAAGTCGTTGAAAATGCGCGCGCCCTGGCCGACAGCCTGCAGGTCGCCGGGTTCAAGATCGTCTCGGGCGGCACCGACAGCCATCTGATGCTGGTGGATTTGACGCCGAAGAGCGTCTCAGGCGCCGACGCCGAGATCGCCCTGGAACGAGCCGGGATCACCACCAACAAGAACGGCATCCCCTTCGATCCGCTGCCGCCCATGCAGACGTCCGGGCTGCGGGTTGGCACGCCCGCCGGCACGACGCGGGGCTTCGGTCCGGCGGAATTCCGCCAGGTCGGGACCTGGATCGGCGAAGTGCTCGATGGCGTGGCCGCCGGCGGCGACAACTCCGCGATCGAGGCCAGGGTGAAGGCCGAGGTCCTGACCTTGACGAAACGCTTCCCGATCTACAGCTAATCCCTCTAATAGGGGTTGGATTGGCCAGGAGGGGCTAGATCATGCGCTGCCCGTTCTGCGGCCATCTCGAAAGCCAGGTGAAGGACAGCCGCCCGTCGGAAGACGGCGCGGCCATCCGACGCCGTCGCCTGTGTCCCGAGTGCGGTGGCCGCTTCACCACCTTCGAGCGTGTGCAGCTTCGCGAGCTGACCATCCTGAAGCGCTCTGGGCGCCGTACGCCGTTTGAACGCGATAAACTCGCGCGCTCGATTTCGATCGCCACCCGCAAGCGCCCCATCGAGCCCGATCGCATCGAGAAGATGATCTCCACCATCGTCCGCCAGCTGGAAAGCATGGGCGAGACCGAGCTGCCGTCGTCGGCCGTCGGCGAGATGGTGATGAAGCAGCTCAAGGCCCTCGATGACGTCGCGTATGTCCGCTACGCCTCGGTCTATCGCGACTTCCGCGAGGCCGGCGAGTTCGCGACCTTCCTCGGCGAAGAGGGCCTCAGCGAAGGCTCCGAGGATGAGCGTTAGCCTCAAGCTCGCCACCTCCCTCGACGGCCGCATCGCCACGGCCACGGGAGAGAGCCGCTGGATCACCGGGGATCAGAGCCGCCAACAGGTGCACCGGCTGCGCGCAGAGCATGACGCCGTCGTCGTGGGTGTCGAGACGGCCTTGGCCGACGATCCCGAACTCACCGTCCGGATGCCCGACTTCAACGGCCCGCAGCCCGCCCGCGTGGTGCTGGACAGCCGCCAGCGGCTGGCCGACGGCTGCAAGCTGATCGCCACGGCCCGCGACATACCGACCTACCTGATCTCCACCACGACGCCGCAAGCGCGCCTCGTCGACGCAGGGGTCCGCGTCCTGCAGGTTCACGCCGTGGGCGACGAGCGGCCCGAACTGCACGACGTGGTCCGGGCGCTGGCGGCGGAGGGGCTGACGCGGTTGTTCATCGAGGGCGGCGGGCAGGTTGCGGCCAGCTTCCTGCGTTGTGGTCTGGTGGACCAGCTGGAGTGGTTTCGCGCGCCCATCATCATCGGCGGGGAGGGGCGGCCGGGCATCGGCGCCCTGGCCATCCAGGCGCTTTCCGACGCGCCGAAGCTTAAGCGGGTTGATCTTCAGCTGCTGGGTCCCGATGTGTGGGAACGCTACGAGAGGATCTGAATGTTCACCGGCATCGTCACCGATGTGGGCCGCGTCCGCGCCGTCCGCGACACCAACCGCGACCGCAGGTTCGAGATCGAGACCAGGTTCGATCTCGCCACCGTCGATATCGGCGCCTCCATCAGCCACGCGGGCTGCTGCCTGACCGTGGTGGAGAAGGCCGACGGCTGGTTCGCCGTGGAGGTCTCCGGCGAGACCCTGTCCCTGACCACCCTGTCGGACTGGGAGGAGGGCCGCCCGGTTAACCTGGAGCGCGCCGCGCGGGTGGGCGACGAGCTGGGCGGTCATATCGTCTCGGGCCACGTCGACGGCGTCGGCGAGGTGATCTCCATCGAGAGCGAGGGCGGATCGCACCGAGTCCAGGTGCGCGTGCCCCGGCCCCTGCACCGCTTCATCGCGCCGAAGGGCTCCATCACCATCGAAGGCGTGTCCCTGACGGTGAACGAGGTCGAGGACGACGTTTTCGGCGTCAACCTGATCCCCCACACCTGGGACGTGACCACGCTGGGAACGTTGAAAGTGGGCAGCCGCGTCAATCTGGAGATCGACATGCTGGCTCGGTATCTCGCCCGCTGGCGAGAAACAGCCTAAAGGACGCGCTCAAGTCAGGTCGCGTCCGGAAAGAATCCATGCTCGAAGACAAAATCCGCCTCCTCATCGTCGAGGCGCGCTTCTATTCCGACCTGGCCGACGCCCTGCTGCAGGGGGCGGCAGACGCCATCACCTCGCAGGGCGCGGAGTATGACGTCGTGACCGTGCCCGGCGCGCTGGAAATCCCTGGCGCCATCGCGCTCGCCGAAGAAGGCGGCGCCACCGGCGTGCGCTATGACGGCTATGTGGCGCTCGGCACGGTGATCCGCGGCGAGACCTATCACTTCGAGATCGTCTCCAACGAGTCGGCCCGCGGGATCATGGACCTGACGGTCGGCAAGCGCCTGGCCATCGGCAACGGCATCCTGACCGTCGAGGACGAAGAACAGGCCTGGGCGCGGGCCAAGGCCAGCGAAGGCGACAAGGGCGGCGGCGCGGCTCGCGCGGCCCTGACCATGATCTCTCTTAAGAGCCAGCTGATGGGCGCGCGATGAGCAAGCCCAAACAGGCCCGCTCGGTCGCGCGCCTGGCCGCCGTCCAGGCGCTGTATCAGATGGAAGTCTCCGGGGTCGGCGTCGAGGCCGTGATCCGCGAGTTCACCGACCACCGCTTCGACCGCGGCATTGAGGGGGACGGGGAGGGCGATCCCCTGGCTGCCGCCGACGAGGCCTTCTTCGCCGAGCTGGTCCGCGGCGTGGTGGGCAGCCAGCGCGAGATCGACGCCGCCGTGGTCAAACGCCTGGCTGTCGGCTGGAAGCTGGATCGTCTGGACGCCACCGTGCGCGCCATCCTGCGCGCCGGCGCCTACGAGCTGTCCCATCGCGAGGATGTGCCGGTCGAGGTGGTGATCGACGAGTATGTCGAACTGGCCAAGTCGTTCTTCGAAGGTCCGGAGCCGGGCTTCGTCAACGGCGCCCTCGACAAGGTGGCGCAGGATGTCCGCGCCGGATGAATTCGAACAGATCGCCCGGCTGTTCCGCCCGCTGACCCGCGGCGCGGCCGAGGCCTTCGATCTGCTCGACGACGCCGCGGCCATCCCTTCGCGACCTGGCTTCGACCTGGTGGTCACCAAGGACGCCCTGGTGGCCGGGGTTCATTTCCAGCCGGACGATCCGCCCGACATCGTGGCGCGCAAGCTGCTGCGCTCCAATCTCTCCGATCTCGCGGCCAAGGGCGCCGAGCCCTACGGCTACTTCCTGATGACCGCCTGGCCCGCGGGCTTCGGCTGGAAGCAGCGGCAGGAGTTCGCGCGCGGCCTGGATGAGGACGGCTTGGCCTTCGACGTCATCCTGCTGGGGGGCGACACGGTCTCCACGCCGGGTCCGCTGATGGTCTCCATGACCCTGCTGGGCTGGGTTCCGAGCGGGACGATGATCCGCCGGGGCGGAGCCAAGGCCGGCGATCTGTTGCTGGTCAGCGGGCCTATCGGCGACGGTTGGCTGGACTGGGGGCCGGGCTGGGGGCAACTGGACCGCCGCTGGCTGCCCGACGCCCACCGCCTGCCCAATCCCCGCCTGGACCTCCGCGAGGCTCTGCGCGCCCATGCCAGCGCCGCCGCCGACGTCTCCGACGGCCTGGTGGCCGACGCCGGCCATATCGCCCTTGCGAGCGGCCTGGGCCTGCGGCTCGATCTCGAGAGGATGCCACTCTCCAAGCCCGCCCGCGCCTGGCTGGCCACTCAGGACGACCAGGTCGCCGCCCTGCTGAGCCTGGCCACCGGGGGTGACGACTACGAGATCGTCTGCACGGCCCCGGCCGATCACCCCGAGCTCATCGGCCTGACCGTCATCGGCGAGATGGTGGAGGGCGAAGGTATCGAGGTTCGGGTGGGCGACCAGGTCATTGACCCGGGCCAAGGCGGCTGGACCCACAAATAGGCGACGCAAGCTTCCGGAAACCATATCCTGCCAGGGTAGCTCCATGGATCGCCGCGCTCTCCTCGCCCTCGCCCCCCTGGCGCTCCTCGCCGGGCCTGCCCTGGCGTCTGAAGAGAAGTCGGCCGGCAAGCCTGAAGTCGGCCAATATGTCGACCTCGCGCCGGTAGCCCTGCCCATCGTCGTGCGCGGCCTGCTGATCAACTATGTCTTCGTTTCGGTGCGCATCCAGCTTTCGGCGCTCGCCAACACCGCCAAGCTGCGCACTCGCGAGCCCTATTTCCGCGACGCCCTGGTGCGGGCCGGACATCGCGCGCCTTACTTCACCCTGGCCACCGACTACACCAAGGTCGACGAGGTCAAGCTGCGGTCCGTCATGCAGCGCGAGGCCATCGCCATCGCCGGCGCCAAGGATATCAAGACCGTGACGGTGATCTCCCAGTCGCCCAAAAAGCGCACGGGCCTGCCGGACCCCAAGGCCAACGCGGCGCGCGAAATCCGGCCCTGAGCCGCCTTTGGGCAATACCGTTGCTTCCGGGCGCCAGTTTTGGCACCCTCAAGCTCTCAAATAAAAGGCGCGTCGCCAAAGACGGGCCAACTGGGGAAACACCATGGGGCCGGGAACACACCGACGCGCGCGCCAAAGGCCGTCGTCGTCCCCCCTCCGCGCAATCGCAAAAGGGGCTTTCAGATTATGAGTTTAACGCTTGAGCTGGTGATCGCCGCCGGCTTCCTGGCGGTGCTTTACGGCATCTTCCAGGCAGTCGCGCTGCTCCGGGAATCTCCCGGGAACGCGAAGATGCAAGAGATCGCCGCCGCCATTCAGGAAGGCGCGCAGGCCTATCTGAAGCGCCAGTACACCGCCATCGCGATCGTCGGCTTCGTCGTCCTCGTCGCGCTCTACTTCCTGATCGGTTCGTATTCTGCCGCCGGGTTCCTGATCGGCGCGGTGCTCTCGGGCGCCGCCGGCTTCGCCGGCATGCTGATCTCGGTCCGCGCCAACGTGCGCACGGCGCAGGCCGCTTCGGAGAGCCTCGCCAAGGGTCTCAAGCTCGCTTTCACCTCGGGCGCCATCACCGGCCTCCTGGTCGCGGGCTTCGCCCTGATCGGCGTCGCGGGCTATTACGGCTTCCTGACCGGCGTGCAGGGCCTGGTCCCGACCGACCGCCACGTCATCGACGGCCTGGTCTCGCTGGGCTTCGGCGCCTCGCTGATCTCCATCTTCGCCCGTCTGGGCGGCGGTATCTTCACCAAGGGCGCCGACGTCGGCGGCGACATGGTGGGCAAGGTCGAGGCCGGCATCCCGGAAGATGACCCGCGTAACGCCGCGACCATCGCCGACAACGTGGGCGACAACGTCGGCGACTGCGCCGGCATGGCCGCCGACCTGTTCGAGACCTATGCGGTGACCACCGTCGCCACCATGGTCCTGGCCGCCATCTTCTTCGGCGGCTCGGCCCTGCTGCCCAACATCATGCTGCTGCCGCTGGCCATCTGCGGCGTCTGCATCATCACCTCGATCATCGGCACCTTCGCCGTTCGCCTGGGCAAGTCCGGCTCGATCATGGGCGCCCTCTATCAGGGCCTGATCGTCACCGGTGTGCTCTCGGCCATCGCGCTCTGGTTCCTGATCCCCGCGCTGGTGACCGAACCCCTGACCGTGAACGCCGGCACCCCGCTGGAGAAGACCTTCGACTCCCTGTCGCTGTTCTACTGCTCCATGGCGGGTCTGGTGATCACCGCGCTGATCGTGATGATCACCGAGTACTATACGGGCACCAACTTCCGTCCCGTGAAGTCGGTCGCCCAGGCTTCGGTCTCCGGCCACGGCACCAACGTGATCCAGGGCCTGGCCATGAGCCTGGAGGCCACCGCGGCGCCTGCCCTGGTGATCATCGTCGGCATCATCGTCACCTATAACCTGGCGGGCCTGTTCGGCATCGCCATCGCCACCACCGCCATGCTGTCCCTGGCGGGCTTTGTCGTCGCGCTGGACGCCTTTGGTCCGGTCACAGACAACGCCGGCGGCATCGCCGAAATGGCCGGTCTGCCCCCGGAAGTGCGTGTCACCACCGACGCCCTCGACGCGGTCGGCAACACCACCAAGGCGGTCACCAAGGGCTATGCGATCGGCTCCGCCGGCCTGGGCGCCCTGGTGCTGTTCGCGGCCTATACCGAGGACCTGAAGTACTTCGCGGCCAACGCTGAACCCGGGTCGTTCTTCGACGGCCTGGGCGCGGTGGCCTTCGATCTGTCCAATCCGTACGTCGTGGTCGGTCTGCTGTTCGGCGGCCTGCTGCCCTTCCTGTTCGGCGGCATGTCGATGACCGCAGTCGGGCGCGCCGCGCAATCGGTGGTGGTCGAGGTGCGTCGTCAGTTCCGCGAAAACCCGGGGATCATGACGGGTGAGGTGAAGCCGGAATACGGCCGCGCCGTGGACATCCTGACCAAGGCGGCGATTCGCGAGATGATCGTGCCGTCGCTGCTGCCGGTGGCCTCGCCGATCGTGCTGTTCTTCGTCATCAACGCCATCGCCGGCAAGGTCGACGCCTTCGCCTGCGTCGGCGCGATGCTGATGGGGGTCATCGTCACCGGCCTGTTCGTCGCCATCTCGATGACCTCGGGCGGCGGCGCGTGGGACAACGCCAAGAAGGTGATCGAAGAAGGCTTCACCGACTCCGACGGCGTCCTGCACGGCAAGGGTTCGGAGGCTCACAAGGCCGCCGTGACCGGCGACACCGTCGGCGACCCCTACAAGGACACCTCGGGCCCCGCGGTGAACCCGATGATCAAGATCACCAACATCGTAGCTCTGCTGCTGCTCGCGATTCTCGCGGCGCACTAACGGCCTCGCCGATCAGACATGAAGACGCCCCGGAGAGCGATCTCCGGGGCGTTTTTCTTTGGGTCGATGCTGTGGTGCAGGGCTTAGCGGCGGTCGCCCGGGCGGCTGCCGGGGACGCCCTCGTCCTCGTTGGGCAGCACGGTGCCGCGTCCGACCGTGCCGATCAGCTGTTCGAAGATGGTCAGCTCGCGGCCGCGGGTCGGGGTCTCACGGCCGTTGAAGGCGATGACCTTGCCGTCCTTCAGGCTGTACTGGCTGACGCTCTCCACCACCTCGGTGTCCTTGTTGAAGGCGATGGCGGTGACGTCGCGCCGCGTGGTCTTCGGCATGCGGAAGGCCACCGTCTCCTTGATCTGGTCGATATAGAACCAGACATTGGGGTCGAAGGTGGAGGTGGCCGACGGCGAACCCAGCCGGCCGCGGACGATCGACTTGGTGTCGGTCCCCACCTTCACGTCCTTGGGATTGGCGTCGATGGCCTGGAACCCCGAATAGGTGGTGATCGGCGCGCAGGCGGCCGTGGCCATGAGACCGGCGGCGATTGCGGCGAAGGCGACACTGCGAAACATGTGCGGATCAGACCCGTTCAATTTTCCTGGGCTTTGACCTATCGCTCGCGGCCCCTTACTGCAATGCCGCCCTTAAAGACCCCTCAGGGCGAAATCGAGGCCGATATGCTTCTGGACCGTTTGTTCCGCACAAAGCCCGCCCTGACCGCCGGCCGCGCGCTCTATGCCGCCGTGGTCGATCAGTCGCGCACGCCGGCCCTCTATGAGGTCTACGGCGCGCCCGACACCGTCGAGGGCCGCTTCGAGATCTATACCCTGCACGTCTTCCTGCTGCTGGATCGCCTCAAGCGCCAGGGACCGCAGGCCAGCGACACCGCCCAGGCCCTGTTCGACACCTATGTCTCGTCCCTGGATGACGCGCTGCGGGAGATGGGGGTCGGCGATCTTTCGGTGGGCAAGAAGATGCGCAAGCTGGGCGAGGCCTTCTACGGCCGGGTGAAATCCTACGAGACAGCCTTTGAGTCGCTGCCCGACACCGCCGCCCTGAACGCCCTGCTGCTGCGGACGGTCTATGCCGAGACCGAGTCGGCGGCCCTGCCGAAGCTGGCGGACTATGTGGTCGCCCAGCGCGTGGCTCTGGCTGAAGAGCCGCTAGAGCGTCTGTTGTCCGGTGACGCCGCCTGGAGCCCCGCATGAAGCGCGCCTGGAGCCAGACGATTCGGCTGCAGGAGCTCTCCAAGGGCCCGGTGAAGGTGCGCCTGGCGCCGGACGCCGAGACCCGCGCCCTGATCGCCAAGGAGATCGGTCTGGCGAGCCTGCCGGCCCTCACCGCCGACATAACCGTTCACGCCTGGCTGGATGGGGCGGAGATCCTGGGCCAGCTCGACGCCGTGGTGGAGCAGATCTGCGGCGTCAGCCTGGACGCCTTCGAACAGCCGCTCACCGCCGACATCGAGTTCCGGGTGGTGCCCGCCGGCAGTCCGAATGCGCCGGCTGAGTCGGACGCCGCCACGGTCGAGCTGGAATTCGATCCCGACGAACTCGATCCGCCCGACGTCCTGGCCGATGAGGAAATCGACCTCTCGGCCTACCTCATCGAGCAGCTGGCGCTGGAGGTCGATCCCTTTCCCCGCAAGCCTGGGGCGGTGTTCGACTATCAACCCGACACCGCCGATCTGTCGCCCTTCGCCGCGCTGAAGAAGCTGAAGGGGGAGGGCGAATGATCGCGCCGCCCTTGCGCGGTTTGCATCGCCTTGCCTGGGCTGTATCGTCCCGGCTCCGTCGCAACAGGGGGCTGGACGCAGCGTTTTGAACCGAACCCTCGTCATTTCCATCGATGCCATGGGCGGCGACCACGGACCTTCCGTGACCGTTCCCGCCCTGGCGCTCGCCGCCAAGGCCATGCCGGCCAGCACGCGCTTCCTGGTGCACGGCGACGCGGCGGCGCTCGACCCTGAGTTCGCCCGGCACCCGGCGTTGAAGGCCCAGGTCGAGGTCCGGCACACCGACAAGGTCATCGCCTCGGACGAAAAGCCTGCCGTCGCCCTGCGCCGCGGCAAGGGCAGCTCGATGTGGAACGCTGTCGAGGCGGTGAAGGCGGGCGAAGCCGTCGCCGCGGTCTCCTCCGGCAACACGGGCGGCCTGATGGCCATCTCCAAGCTGATCCTGCGGATGAGCGTCGATGTCGACCGCCCCTGCCTGGTGGCGAGCTGGCCCGGCGCCAAGGGCCTGACCACGGTGCTGGACGTGGGCGCCAATATCGACTGCGACGCCGAGCGCCTGGTGGAGTTCGCCATCATGGGCGAGGCCTTCCACCGCGCCTTCCACGGCGTGGCCAAGCCCACCGTCGGCCTGGTCAATGTCGGCTCCGAGGACGTGAAAGGCCACGAGGAGGTGCGCCTGGCGCACGCCATCCTGCGCTCGGGCAAGTTCGACCTGGACTATCGCGGCTTCATCGAGGGCGACGACCTGTCGAAGAACACCGTCGATGTCGCCGTCACCGACGGCTTCACGGGCAACATCATGCTGAAGGCCGCCGAAGGCACCGGACGCTACGTGGAGGCCGAGCTCCGCGCGGCGCTCACCAGCTCCCTGATCACCACCGCCGGGGCTCTGCTGGCGCGCTCAGGCCTGCGTAAATTCGGGCAGAAGCTGAACCCGCCCCGCGCCGCGCCGCTTCTTGGCCTCAATGGCGTGGTGGTGAAGTCCCATGGGGGCGCCAAGGCCCAGGACTTCGCCGACGCCATCCTCATGGCCGCCAGCCTTTCGCAAAGCGACTTCGCCACCGAGGTCGAAAAGAATATGACGCGGCTCACGGCCGCCGTGGCCGAGTCGAGTGCGCCGGCCGCCGATGGAGCTGCAACCGTTGACTAAAGTCCTGCGTAGCGTCGTGACCGGGGTCGGCGGTTATCTCCCCGACGAGATCGTCACCAATGCCGACCTCTCCAAACTCGTCGATACAACTGACGAGTGGATCATCGAACGCACCGGCATCCGCCAGCGCCACCGCGCCGCGCCGGACCAGCCGGTGTCCGATCTGGCGGTGGAAGCCGCCAGGAAGGCCCTGGCCGCCGCCGGCAGGACCCCGGCCGACGTCGACCTGATCATTGTCGGCACCACCACGCCCGAC
The DNA here is from genome assembly GCF_016772415.1 of Phenylobacterium glaciei. Lineage (NCBI taxonomy): Bacteria > Pseudomonadati > Pseudomonadota > Alphaproteobacteria > Caulobacterales > Caulobacteraceae > Phenylobacterium > Phenylobacterium glaciei. The sequence goes on along the minus strand of NZ_JAGSGD010000001.1, from coordinate 2,423,600 downwards.
CTGACCTTCCCGGCCGTGGCCACCATCGTGCAGCGCAAGCTGGGCTGCCCGGTGGGCATCGCCTTCGATGTCCAGGCGGTCTGTTCGGGCTTCGTCTACGCGCTATCGACCGCCGACGGCTTCGTGGCCCGCAACCGCTCCAAGTGCGCCCTGGTGATCGGGGCCGAGACCATGACCCGGCTGATGGACTGGACCGACCGCGGCACCTGCGTGCTGTTCGGAGACGGGGCCGGCGCCGTGGTGCTGGAGCCGGGCGAGGGCGAGGGGACCACGCAGGACCGTGGCCTGCTGGGATTCGCCCTGCGCGCCGACGGGACCAAGCAGGACCTGCTCTATGTCGATGGCGGGGTCTCCACCAACGGCCAGATCGGCCACCTGCGCATGCAGGGCAATCAGGTCTTCCGCCACGCCGTGGTGAACATCTCCGAGGCCGTGGTGGCCGCCGCCGCCGACGCGGGCGTCAATGTCGCCGACGTCGACTGGTTCATTCCCCACCAGGCCAACCAGCGCATCCTGGAGGGCGTGGCCCGCCGGCTGGGCATCGACGAGAAGAAGGTCATCTCCACTGTGGCCAAGCACGCCAACACCTCGGCGGCCTCGATTCCCCTGGCGCTGTACGAGGGCATCACCGACGGCCGCATCAAGCCCGGCCAGCTGCTGCTGCTGGAAGCCATGGGCGGGGGCCTGACCTGGGGCGCCTGCGTCGTGCGCTTGTAGGCGAAAGCTTCAAGTCCGTCCCCGGTTACGCCTTGAAGTCTTTGACCTGATGCGACAATCAGGTCATGACGGTTATTCGACGTTCCCGCGTTTGCGGCCCGTCGACAGTGTTCAGTAGGGGCAGGGGCGAGGATGAAGGGCGCGACGGTAACGCGAGCCGACCTGTGTGAGTCGGTTCACGAGGAGGTGGGTCTGACCCGCCAGGATTGTTCCGAACTGGTCGAGCGCACGCTCGAACTGGCCGCCCAGGCCCTGGAGCGCGGTGAGCAGGTCAAGCTTTCGGGCTTCGGCGTGTTCCAGGTGCGCGCCAAGCGGGCCCGCATGGGCCGCAACCCCAAGACCGGCGAACCCGCCGCGATCGAACCTCGGCGCGTGATTGGTTTCCGCGCTTCGCAGGTCATGAAGGCGCGAGTAGACCGCGCCCTCGGAAAGTAGCGAGAGGCCCCCCGTGGCCAAGGGCCCGGACGCCTTTCGCACGATTTCGGAAGCGGCCGACGAGCTGGGCGTGCCCCAGCACGTGCTGAGGTTCTGGGAGACCAAGTTCTCCTTCATTCGCCCCATGAAGCGGGCGGGCGGGCGCCGGTTCTACCGCCCGCAGGACATCTCGATGCTGCGCGGGGTCAAGACCCTGCTCCACGAGGACGGCTACACCATCAAGGGCGTCCAGCGCCTGCACAAGGAACAGGGCCTCAAGCGCCTGCTCTCGGCCGCCAGCGGGGAGGGCGCGCCGCCCCCCGCGCCGGTGAGCGATGAGGTCCCCGTCCTGGGCCTCTCCAATCTCCGCCTGGGCGCCGACGACCGCGAACGTCTGGTCTTCGCCCTCGACGACCTTCAGGCCGCCAAGCGCCGCCTGGACGCGCTTCTCAAGCGCGGCTGATCAAGCTGGGCCCTGGGTCTGGCGCAGATATCGCTCATGCCGGAAATTCGCGCTTGCCCGTGCGCCGCAAGAGGTTAGAAGGGCCGCCTTGCCGATGTCGGAGCGTGGCGCAGCCTGGTAGCGCACTTGACTGGGGGTCAAGGGGTCGCAGGTTCGAATCCTGTCGCTCCGACCATCGACAAGCTTAAAGGGCGCTCTCGCAAGGGGGCGCCCTTTTGCTATTTGCCCCGGTTCATCCAGGACAGCAGCGGCAGGATGGGCACGCCCCAGCCGATGCCGGCCACGGCGTAGAACAGCGTCTTGATGAAGATCTGATCGGGGACGTACTCGGCGATCGCCGTCACCGCCCAGATATAGGCGGCGAGGAAAACCAGGATACCAATCCCGCCGACGAACTTCCGGACACGTGCGCTCATGGCGCCCGTATAGAGCCGAGTTAGCGTCGGCGGAAGATGGCGAAGGGCGCGAGGAACAGGATCGAGCCGACGGTGGCGGCGATCAGGCTGCCCCAGACCCCCACCAGTTGGATATCGAGGCCCGTCGCGATGGCGTGTCCCAACAGGGCGCCGACGAAGCCCACGGCCATGTAGACGAACAGGCTGTGGCGGCGGCCGAGCGCCAGGGCCGCGAACCAGCCGGCCAACATCACGATCAGGATCTCACCATAGAGGCCCACGCCGTCCATAAATCCGCCTCAACGCCCCCGTCTGGCTGTGTCCCGGACCATCCCTGGTTCACATGTCGCGTGCAAGTGGCGTGCAAGCGTGGACGCCGCTTGGCTTCTCAGGTAGCGGGTCGCCCAGGAACGCCCCCGAAAGGTTCTGAAGTCCACTCCCATGACGTCCTTCCTCCGCTCGGATCGGTCGAGACCGGTCGCTATCTGGCTCTTCGCCGTCGCCCTCCTGGTCCTGGCCATGGTGGTGGTGGGCGGGGCAACGCGCCTCACCGATTCCGGTCTCTCCATCACCCAGTGGAAACCGGTGTCGGGCGCTCTGCCGCCGATGTCGGCCGGCGACTGGAACGAGGAGTTCGCGCGCTACCGCGAGATCCCGCAGTACATCCAGCTGAACAAGGGCATGAGCCTGGGGGCCTTCAAGGCCATCTACTGGTGGGAGTGGGGCCACCGACTGCTGGGCCGGCTGGTGGGCGCGGCTTTCGCCGTGCCCTTCGCCTATTTCCTGATCCGGCGGCAGATCCCCAAGCGGCTGATCTGGCGCTGCGCGGTGCTGTTCGGCCTGGGTGGGCTACAGGGACTGGTGGGCTGGTGGATGGTGGCCAGCGGGCTCTCTGACCGCGTCTCCGTCGCGCCCGAGCGGCTGACGATGCACCTGGGCCTGGCCTTCGCCCTGCTGGCGGGCCTGGTCTGGACCGGCCTGGACGCCTGGACCGGCGCCCCGCGCCAGACCGTGCCCAGCGCCTGGAACTGGCGGGCGCTTGGCCTGGCGGCCCTGATCTATGTGCAGATCCTGCTGGGAGCGCTTGTGGCCGGCAACGACGCCGGGCTGGTCTACAACGACTGGCCGCTGATGAACGGCGCCCTGTTCCCCGCCGACTACGCCGGGGCGAGCCTCTGGGCGACCCTGGCCCACAGCCAGGCCGCCGTGCAGTTCCATCACCGCATCATGGCCTACCTGCTGCTGATCCTGACCCTGATCGTCGCCGTGGGCGCCCAGCGCTCGCGCTACCTGCCGGCCGGGGCCAAGGTCCTGGCCCTGGTGCTGGGGGGCACGGTCCTGGTCCAGGCGGGCCTGGGGATCGCCACCCTGATGGCGGGCGTGCCCCTTTGGCTGGGTCTGCTGCACCAGATCACCGCGGCCCTGCTGCTGGCCTTCGCCACCGCCTTCGCCTGGCGGGTGCGCCGTCCGTAGCGTCTTTAGCTTGGTCGCGTGACGGTCGCCGGAACCGGTATCCACTTCACGCTGTCACGCTCTAGGCTTTAAAGCTCGCCCACGGCCCGGTGATGGCGAGCGTCTTGCCCGGCCAGTAGATGTTGACGAACATCGTCGCGCCGTCCGGTGAGAAGCAGATGCCGGCCAGCTCCGAATTGGCGCCCACGTCGCCGCCGTCGATCGCGGCGTTGCGGCCCATCGTGTAGATCTTGCCCTGCGGTGTGATGGCGCGGAGGAAGTTGATCCCGCCGATCTTGTCCTCGCAGACCACCAGCTGGCCCCAGGGCGAGACGGCGATGTTGTCGCACATCTCCATGACCTTGATGTCGAGGGGCTGCGCGAACAGCTGCAGACGGCCCGGCTGATCGACCTCTCCAGCCTGGCCCTCGTGGGGGCTGGGGACGTAGCGCATGACCTGGCCGCCGCGGCCCGGGCCGCCGCTGGTGCAGGCGAAGTAGATTTCGCCCTGGCCGTAATAGATGCCCTCGCCGCGGGCGAACCAGGCCGCGCCCTTGGTGTGGCCGCGATAGCGGAGGTCCTCGTAGGGATTGTCGACGCCGTCCATGTCGACCCAGTGAACGGGGCGGCTGTCGCCCGGCTTCCAGTAGGCGGCTTCCCAGTTGCGCGGATCGCCGTCCGCGCCCTCGGGCAGGCACAGCGCCTGCAGCTTGCCGCCCGCCAGCAGCTTGGTGCGGTCATTGGGCAGGTAGCGGTAGAAGAGGCCAAAGCCGTCCCCCATGTCCTCGGTCATGTAGACCACGCTGGTGCGCGGATCGACGGCGGCGGCCTCGTGCCGGAAGCGGCCCATGGCCTTGATGGGGTTCGGGTCGGCCACGCCTTTGCCGCGTGACGGCACCTCGAAGACCCAGCCGTGATCCTTGCCGGCGTCCTGGCCGGCGTTCTGGGTGGTTTCCTCGCAGGACAGCCACGAGCCCCAGGGCGTGATTCCACCCGCGCAGTTGGTGGAGGTCCCGGTCAGGCTGAGGTGTGAGCGTTCCAGCGTGCGCTTGCGCAGGTCGTAGACCATCGTCGTGGTCCCGCCGCCGAAGGGCAGGCCGTCGTCGCCCCGGTCATAGATGCGGTCGGCGGCCATCTTGCCGGATAGCGCCCGGCCGGGGCCGTAGGCGGTGATCTCGGTGTCGGTCGGCTTGATCTCGTGGTTGCGCACCAGGGCGACGCGGTCGTTGTCGAGGGCGAAGCAGCCCATGCCGTCCATCTTCGAGGGCGTGATCAGCCCGTCGCTCATCGGGTCGCCGGCCTTGGAGACCACGGTATAGGAGAAGCCTTCCGGCAGGTCGAAGATCCCGGCCGGATCGCGCTTGAGCGGCCCATAGCCCGGCGCCTCGTTGCGATAGCTATCGGTCTCCACCAGCCCGTCCTGGGCGCTGGCGAAGCGGGAGAAGCCGGAGAAGGCGAGGGTGGCCGCGGTGGCGCGTATAAGCTGGCGTCGCGAAGTGAACATGGGGCATCCAGGGATCGGCGCCGGCGCGGCGCGCGCTGGGGAGCTTCGACCATAGTCGCGTGACGTTCTCTTAACGCGGTATTATGGTACCCTGCTCCGGAAACCCTTATTCCGTAAGGATTTCCGCCCAGTCTCTCTTTGAAGTTGTTGACAGGTCAGCCCAGCCGACGTATCAGCTCGCCTCTTTCGTCGGGATCGCCTGGTCCCAACCCAATTACGGACCCGTTCCCATGATGAAGACGACGGCTTCTCTGAAGCCCGCCGACGTCACGAAGAAGTGGATCGTGATCGATGCCGAGAACGCCGTCGTCGGCCGTCTCGCCTCGTTCATCGCCATGCGTCTTCGCGGCAAGCACCGCCCCGACTACACCCCGCACGTCGATTGCGGCGACTATGTCGTCGTGATCAACGCCCACAAGGTGAAGTTCACCGGCAAGAAGCTGACCGACAAAATCTATTACCGCCACACCGGCCACCCCGGCGGCATCAAGCAGCGCAGCGCCGGCCAGGTGCTGGACGGCAAGTTCCCGGAACGCGTCCTGGAAAAGGCTGTCGAGCGCATGCTGCCCAAGGAAAGTCCCCTGGCGCGCGCCCAGATGACCCATCTGCGCCTCTACAATTCCCCCGAGCATCCGCATGAAGCGCAGACGCCGGAAACCATCGCGTTCGCCCAAATGAACACCAAGAACGTGCGGAGCGCGTAAGCAGATGTCCGAACCCCAAGGCTTCGAGGCCCTGCAAAGCCTCTCCTCGCAACCGGCCGCCGAGCCGGCCGTGCAAAAGATCGACAAGTTCGGCCGCGCCTATGCCACCGGCAAGCGCAAGAACGCGATCGCCAAGGTCTGGATCAAGCCGGGCAAGGGCAAGATCACGATCAACGGCCGCGACCAGGAAATCTACTTCGCCCGCCCCGTGCTGCGCATGATGCTGGCCCAGCCCTTCCAGGTCACCGACCGTGAAGGCCAGTTCGACGTCGTCGTCTCGGTCGTCGGTTCGGGCCTGTCGGGTCAAGCCGGCGCCATCCGTCACGGCCTGTCCAAGGCCCTGACCTACTATGAGCCGGGCCTGCGCCCGGTGCTGAAGCCGCACGGCTTCCTGACCCGCGACAGCCGCGTGGTCGAGCGGAAGAAGTACGGCAAGGCGAAGGCGCGACGCAGCTTCCAGTTCTCGAAGCGCTAAACCCGCGCGCGTTCACCACGCGTTTTGCAAAGGGGCGCTTCGGGAAACCGGGGCGCCCCTTCTGCTATCTGGAATTCGGCTTTGTTTGGATCAGCGACATGACCCACACGGTATTCATCGACGGCGAGGCCGGCACCACGGGCCTGCAGATCCGCGAGCGGCTGGAAGGCCGCACGGACCTGCAACTGCTCTCCATCGATCCGGCCAAGCGCAAGGACGTCGGCGCCCGCGCCGAGCTGTTGAACGGCGCCGACGTGGTGATCCTGTGCCTGCCCGACGACGCGGCCCTTGAGGCCGTCAGTCTGATCACCAATCCGGCGGTGAAGATCGTCGATCCGTCCACCGCCCACCGGGTGGCCCCCGACTGGGCCTATGGCTTCCAGGAGGCCATCCTCGGCCAGCGCGAGGCTATCGCGGCCTCCAAGCGGGTGTCGAACCCCGGCTGCTATTCGACCGGGTCCATCGCCCTGATCCGGCCCCTGGTGGACGCGGGCCTCCTGCCGGCCGAGCAGCCGGTGAGCATCAACGCGGTCTCCGGCTATTCCGGCGGCGGACGGCAGATGATCGCCGAGTTCGAGGATGAGAGCGCGCCCGACTACACCACGGTCGCCTACCGCATCTACGCCACCGGCCTGTCCCATAAGCACGTGCCGGAGATCGCCGTTCATGGCGGCCTGACCCACAAGCCGATCTTCACCCCAGCCGTCGGCCGCTATCACCAGGGCATGATCGTCGAGATTCCGCTGCACCTGTGGGCGCTGCCGAAAAAGCCGACCTTGGCGGCGCTCCAGGCGGCATTGGCCGAGCGCTATGAGGGCGAGCAGTTCGTCGAGGTGGCCAGTCTCGCGGAAGCGCAAGGGACCAAGACCCTCGACCCCGAGGGCCTGAACGGAACCAACCGCATGAAGCTGTTCGTGTTCGGCAACGAAGCGCAGGGCCAGGCGCGGCTCGTGGCCCTGCTGGACAACCTCGGCAAGGGCGCCTCGGGCGCCTGCGTGCAGAACATGAACCTGATCCTGGGGCTGGACGAAGCCGCGGGACTCTAGGGATGGGCGAGGGCAGGGTGAAACCTTCGGGCTTCCTCTCACGTATGACCTGACATGACCCAGATGCTTGACCGCCGCCGCTTCCTCGCCACCTCCGCCGTTGCGATGGCGCTGGCGCCCATGGGCTCCGCGCTCGCCGCGACGCCGGCCGTGCCCGATCCGAAGTGGAAGAAGCTCACCGACGCCCAGTGGAAGGCGCGCCTGCCGGGCGACAGCTATCGCGTGCTGCGCCGCGAGGACACCGAGCGCCCGGGGACCAGCCCCCTGCTGGCCGAGCACCGCAAGGGGACCTTCGTCTGCGCCGGCTGCAACTGGCCGCTGTTCAAGAGCACGGCGAAATACGAGAGCGGCACCGGCTGGCCGTCGTTCTTCACCTCCATCGGCGGCGGCCTGATCAAGAAGCCCGACTTCGCCATCGGCATCCTGCGCACCGAATACCACTGCGCCCAATGCCTGGGTCACCAGGGCCACGTCTTCAATGACGGCCCGCAGCCCACCGGCCTGCGCTACTGCAACAACGGCGTGGCGCTGAAGTTCGTCCCAGCCTAGGAGATCGCGACCCTGGCGGGGATTTGCCCAGGCAGGGCCGAATAACCCTGGTATTTCACCGTCCGATCCGTAACTGATGACCCTGGGCTTTGAGGGGGGCACAGTCATGCTGGAGCGCGCGCCGGTTCGGGAATTCCGCAGTTGGTACTGCGACAGCCGACGTTGGGACGGCTATGCGCCGCGGCCTGGCGACGTGGTGATCGCCACCCCGCCCAAGGTCGGCACCACCTGGACCCAGCAGATCGTCAACCTGCTGATCTTTCAGTCGGCCGAGCCCCGTCCGGTGTCGATGCTGTCGCCTTGGATCGACAACCGGTTCAAGGGGCCGGTCGGGCCGGTGCTGGAAACCATCGAGGCCCAGACCCATCGACGGTTCCTGAAATCACACCTGCCGCTGGACGGTCTGCCGATCTATGACGAGGTCCGCTACATCCATGTGGCGCGCGGCGGGCGCGACGCCTGCATGTCCTATCTCAACCACATCAATGGCTACACGGCCTTGGCCTGGGCGGGTCTCGACGCCGCCGGTATGGACGAGCCACAGATTGGTCGCCCCCTGCCTCGGCCCCCGAAAACCGCGCGGGAGTTCTTTCATCACTGGATGGCGCGCGGGGAGGACAGCGACCTGTCCTTGATGTCGCAGTCGTTCTTTGACATCGAGCGGACCTATTGGGCCGGTCGCGGGCGGTCAAACCTGCTTCTGGTCCACTATAACGACCTGAAGGCCGACCTCCGGGGCGAGATGGGCAGGATCGCCGATTTTCTGGATATCGAGGTGGCCTACGACCTATGGCCAGAGTTGGTGGACGCCGCGACCTTCGAGACCATGAAGCGGGACGGGCCGGCCCTGCTGCCGGGCATGGAGTTCGGCTTCGAAGGCGGAACCGAGACCTTCCTCAACAAGGGGACCAACGATCGCTGGCAGTCGGTGCTGACTGACGACGACAACGCGCTCTATCTGCAGCGCCTTGAGGAGGAGTTGTCGCCAGGCTTGCGCGCGTGGCTGGAGAACGGCCGTCGGGTTGCGGGCGATCCACGAGACGCGGTTGACTGACAGGCGAGAGCCTGCCAGCGAGCAGGCCATGCCGCGAATTTACTTTCTGACCCATCCAGAGGTTGTCCTAGACCCCGCCGTGCCCGTAACCCGGTGGCCGCTCTCGGAGACTGGCCGTCGTCGAGCGGGCCTGTTCGCCGACAGCCTGGTGGGCGGGCAGGTGACCGCCGTCTGGTCCAGCGATGAGCGCAAGGCCCTGGACGGCGGCGCCATCGTCGCAGAGCGCCTGGGCGTGCCGCACCGCATCGACCCCGAACTCGGCGAGAACGACCGCTCGGCCACCGGCTACATTGCCCCGCCGGAGTTCTGGGAGGTGGTGGCGCAGTTCTTCGGCAAGCCCGACGAGAGCGTGCGCGGCTGGGAGACCGCTCGCCATGCGCAGGTCCGCATTGTCACCGCCATGCAGCGTCTGGCCCGCGACGAACCCACCCGCGGGGACATCGTCGTGGTGGCCCACGGCGGGGTCGGGGAACTGCTGATGGCCCACCTGCAGGGCGTCGCCATCGGCCGGCAGGACAAGCCCCAGCACTCGGGCGGCGGGTGCTGGATCGAGATCGACAAGGCGAGCCTCGGGCTTCTGGCGGGCTGGACGAACGTCCCGGACTGACTCAAATCCGCTCCTCCCGGCGAAGGCCGGGACTCAGATACATCCGCCGCTTTCAGCATTCCTGGCGCGGGTCGTGACCTACGACCTGGATCCCGGCCTTCGCCGGGAAGAGCGGCGGTGGGGCTAGCGCTTCCCACCGCGCGGCTTGTGGTTGCGGGTCATCAGGTCGGGCTTCGGGGGTGGCTTCCAGCCCTTCGGCGGCCGCACGGCTTGCGTGTCCGTGCCGACCCCCATCTGACCCGGCTGTTGGACGCGGATCATCGAGCCGGGCGTCAGAGCCGCGATCTGGTCGCGCAGCTTCGCGGCCAGTTCGTATTCCTCATGGTCCATCGCCTGGGCCATCTCACGCTGCAGCTCGGCGATGGTCTTGGTCATCCTAGGACTTCACCTTCACGTACGACCCCGGCGCGTCCTCCAGCGGCTTGAAGGGCCCCTTGGCGGGGTCGCGGGCCGGGACCTGGCCGCCGGATTTGGCCTTCAGCCATTCGGCCCAGTGGGGCCACCAGGAGCCGGGGGTTTCCTTGGCGGCTTCCATCCATTGCTCGACGGAGCCGGGCAGGTCGCTGTTGGTCCAGTGCTGGTACTTGTTGGCCACCGGCGCATTGATCACGCCGGCGATGTGGCCTGAGCCGGCAAGCGTGAAAGTCACCGGCCCGCCGAACAGCTTGGCGCCGCGATAGACCGAGCGGGCGGGCGCAATGTGGTCTTCCTTAGACGACTGGACGTAGACCGGGGTCTTCACCTTGGAGAGGTCGAGCTTGATGTTGTCCATCACCAGCTCACCCTTGGCCAAGGCGTTCTCGCCGTAGAACTTGCGCAGGTAGAACAGGTGCAGGGCCTTGGGCATGCGGGTCTGGTCGGAGTTCCAGAACAGCAGGTCGAAGGGCTTGGGCTCCTTGCCCATCAGGTAGTTGTTCACGAAGAACGACCAGATCAGGTCGTTGGCGCGCAGGGAGTTGAAGGTCTCGGCCATGGCCTGGCCCGACAGCACGCCGCCGGCGGCGTCCATCTGCTTCTCCAGGTCGCCTAGCCAGTCCTCGTTGGTGAACAGCAGCAGGTCGCCGGCCTCGGCGAAGTCCTGCTGGGCGGCGAAGAAGGTGGCCGAGGCGATCCGCTTGTCCCCCTTGGCCGCCATGTGGGCCAGGGTGGAGGAGAGCAGGGTGCCGCCGATGCAGTAGCCGACGGTGTTCACTTGGGTCACGCCGGCCTGCTTCATGGCCGCCGCGGTGCCCTCGTAGATGCCCTGCTGCATGTAGTCTTCGAAGGTCTTGGCGGCCATCTCCACATCGGGATTGACCCAGGAGGCGACGAAGACCGTGATCCCCTGGTCGGTGAGCCAGCGGATCATCGAGTTCTCGGGGCGCAGGTCCAGGATGTAGAACTTGTTGATCCAGGGCGGGAAGATCACCAGCGGGATATCGAACACCGTCTCCGTGGTGGGGTTGAACTGCAGCAGCTGCAGGACCTGATTCTGGAAGACCACCTTGCCCGGGGCGGTGGCGACGTTCTCGCCGATCTTGAACATGTCGTAGTCGGTCTGGCTGATGGCCAGGGTGCCGCCGCCGCGGGTCAGGTCGGCGGCGAAGTTCTCCATGCCCTGCAGCAGGCTTTGGCCTTGGGTCGACATCGCCTCGCGCAGGGCGGCCGGATTGGAGACCAGGAAGTTCGACGGCGAGAAGGCGTCGGTGAGCATTTTCATGAAGAACTCGACCCGGCGCTTGGCCATGGGATCGACGCCCTCGACCTCGGAGACGAGCGCATTCAGCCAATTGGAGGTGACCAGGTACGACTGCTTGATCACATCGAAGACCGGGTTGTCGCTCCATTCCGGGTCCAGGAATCGCTTGTCGCCCTTGGCCGGCGCCACGGTGGGCTCGACGGTCTCGCCGCTGGCGCGGCGGGCGGCCGATTGCCAGAGCTCCAGATAGCGCTGGAACAGGTCGGCCTGGGCGCGGACCAGGCGGTCGGGCTGGGAGGCGAGGCGACCCATCACGTCGGTCAGCGCCGGGGCCACATGGAAGGGGTCGGGTTGCAGGGCGGCGGGCCGCTCGGCCTGGCGCAGGGCGGCCTCGGCGATGGCGCCCTGGGCGGTCAAGGCGGCGCGGGCCAGGTTGGCCGACAGCTTCTCCATCATCTCCCGCTGCTCGGCGTTGAGCTGGGCGGGGGCGAAGTCGACGCTGCCGCCGAAGGCCGCGGCGGCGGCGGGATTCATCGTCATCCGGGGCGCTTCGGGACGCGGCGCCTCGGTGCGGGGGGATTTGGCCTTGGGCGCCTCGGCGCGGGGCGCTTGCGGCGCGGCCCTGGGCGCCTTCACCTTGGGTTCGGCGCTCTTGGCGGCCTTGGTCTTGGTCTTGCCGGAGCCGGTCTTGACCGTGTCCGACGCCTTGGCCTTGGCGGCCTTGGTCTTGGTCGGCTGCTTGCTCATGACCGTCTTCTCCCAGGTTTGTCTCGCGGGCTCGGCGCTCGCGCTCTTTCGCCCAACGCAATCATGGCATAAGACCAGCGCCAAGATGAACGCGTCGCCTAGACTTTTCGTGATGAGTCGCTTGAAACCCTTGCGGACGAGCCTGCTGGTCTGTGTCTGTGGCGCCGCGATGCTGAGCGGCTGCGCGATTTCCAACCCCTTCGTCACCGCTGCGGTGAACCCGGCTTCGCCGATCGCCGCCGAGGTCGCCGCCAAGGCCCGCGCGAGCCACGACTACCCGACCTTCGCCGACATTCCCCCCGTGCCTGCCGACGTCCGCCCCCTGCCGGCCTTCGGCCGCGCGGCGAGCGACCTCCAGGTGGCCGGCGCCGAGCTGGTGCGCGACACCGCGCCCAGCACCTGGACCCTGACCGGCACCGACGCCTTCGCCGGCCGGGCGCGTGATATTGCAGGTCCCGAGGCGACCGGTCCGGACTCCACCACCGCGGCCACCGAAGCCTTCGCCAAGGCGCAGCGGGCGCGAGCTACACCGCCTCCGTCGCCGAGATAGGCCCGCGGAGGCGAACGATCTTGAACCTGCTTGGCGAAGCCCCGCACCGGGACTCGCCATGTGCGACTTCAGCTCCCTACCGCCGCGAGGCATGCGGCCAGAGCTCCAAATGACCCCCGAATTCCACCGTATCCGACGCCTTCCTCCCTACGTCTTCGAGGAAGTGAACCGCATCAAGGCGCGCCTGCGCGCCCAGGGCGTGGACATCATCGACTTCGGCATGGGCAATCCCGACATGCCGACGCCCAAACACATCGTCGACAAACTGATCGAGACCGCCCGCGACCCCAAGGCCGGGCGCTATTCCGCCTCCAAGGGCATCGTCGGTCTGCGCCGCGCCATGGCCGGTTACTACAAGAAGCGCTTCGGCGTGACCCTGAACCCTGACACCGAGGTGATCGCCACCCTGGGGTCGAAGGAAGGCTTCGCCAACCTGGCCCAGGCGCTCACCGCGCCGGGCGACGTGATCCTGTGCCCCAACCCGGCCTATCCGATCCACGCCTACGGCTTCATCATGGCTGGCGGCGTCATCCGCCACGTGCCGGCCCCGTCTCCGGAAGAGTACCTGTCGGGCGTCAGCGCCGCCATGCGCCACTCCAGCCCCGCCCCCAGCGTGCTGATCCTGTCCTACCCGTCCAACCCGACGGCTCAGTGGGTGGATCTGGACTTCTACAAAGAGGCGGTGGCTCTGGCGAAGAAGCACGACCTGCTGGTGCTCTCCGACATCGCCTATTCCGAGATCTATTTCGACGACAACCCGCCGCCCTCGATCCTGCAGGTGGACGGCGCCAAGGACCTGGCGGTCGAGGTCAACTCGCTGTCCAAGACCTACGCCATGGCCGGCTGGCGGGTCGGCATGGTGGTGGGCAATGAGCGGATGTGCGCGGCGCTCGCCCGCGTGAAGTCCTATCTGGACTACGGCGCCTACACCCCGATCCAGGTTGCGGCGGCGACGGCGCTCAATGGCCCGCAGGACTGCGTCGACGAGATCCGCGCCATGTACAAGAGCCGCCGCGACACGCTGGTGACCTCGATGAAGCGCGCTGGCTGGGACATCCCGTCGCCACCGGCCTCGATGTTCGCCTGGGCCCCGCTGCCCGAGCAGTACAAGGAGGCCGGCTCCATGCTGTTCGCCAAGCTACTGATCGAGGAGGCCGGCATCGCCGTCGCCCCCGGCGTGGCCTTCGGCGAGTATGGCGAGGGCTATGTCCGCATCGGCCTGGTGGAGAACGAACACCGCATCCGCCAAGCCGCCCGCAACGTGAAGAAGTTCCTGGCCAATTCCGAAGAGATCCTCGGTCGGGCCCACAACACCCTGGCGGCCCAATGATCCTCCTTCGCCGAGGCTACGGAGGACATGGCCGTGTGGATGGAGGATCAATCCTCCGAAGCTCTGAAGGAGCGTAGGACGGATGAGTGGTAAAAACTGGCGTATCGGCGTCGCGGGCCTGGGAACGGTCGGCGGCGGGCTGCTGAACTTCCTGTCCGACCGGCCGGGCTTCGCGCCCGCCGGCGGCCAGGCCGTGGTGACCGGAGTCTCAGCGCGCTCACGCTCGCGGCCCCGGCCCTTCGACATCTCCAATCTGGCCTGGTTCGACGACCCGGTGGAACTGGCCAAGTCCCCCGACAACGACATCTTCGTCGAGCTGATCGGCGGCTCGGACGGTCCGGCCAAGGCCGCGGTGGAGGCGGCGCTCCACGCCGGCAAGCCCGTGGTCACCGCCAACAAGGCGCTGATCGCCGAGCACGGCGCGGAACTGGCGCTGCTGGCCGAGACCAAGGGCGTGCCCCTGCTGTACGAGGCCGCCGTCATGGGCGGCACCCCGGCGGTCAAGGTCGTGCGCGAGGCCATGGTCGGCGACGACATCCGGTCGATCTCCGGCATCCTCAACGGCACCTGCAACTACATCCTCACCGAGATGGAGGGCATGCTGGGCCAACAGGGGCCGGCCGACGCCTTCCGCGCGGTCCTGGCCGAGGCCCAGCGCCTGGGCTACGCCGAGGCCGACCCGACCATGGACGTCGGCGGCTTCGACGCGGCCCACAAGATCTCGATCCTGGCGGCCTTGGCCTTCGGCTGCGCGCCCAACTACGCCGCGGCCGAAATCGAGGGGATCGAGCAGGTCGCCCTGCTGGACATCCAGCTGGCCAAGGATCTTGGCTACCGCATCAAGCTCATCGCCTCGGCCAGCCGGTCGGACGAGGGCGTGCTGGTGCGCGTGCATCCGACCTTGGTGGCGCTGAACCATCCCCTGGCCCAGGCCGGCGGCGCGTTGAACGCCCTCTTCATCGAGGGGACCCGGATCGGCACCATCTATCTTCAGGGGCCTGGCGCGGGGGCTGGCCCCACCGCCGCCGCTGTGGCCGCCGACATCGCCGACCTGATGACCGGCGCGGTGCGTCCGGTCTTCCAGAAGCCGGCCGGACAGCTGAATCCCTTCACCCCCGTCGATCCCGCCAAGAGCATGGGGCGCGCCTTCCTGCGCTTCCTGGTCAAGGACGAGCCCGGTGTTATCGCCGCGGTGTCAGAGACCCTGGCCGAGGCCGGTGTCTCCATCGAAAGCTTCCTGCAGAAGCCCGTGGAGAATGCAGATGGCGTCCCGATCGTGCTGACGACGCACGCCGTGGCGGAATCGGTGCTCACGGCGGCTATAGACCGCATCGCGAATCTGCCCTCAGTGCTCGAAAGACCGCGGCTCTTGCGCATCGCGCGCATATGAGAATCTCACGATAGTCGCCGGCTATGCCGGATTCCGGCAGGAGACGAGTTCATGAGTTCCGAAATTCTGGATCGCGGTCTGGTCATGGACGCTGTCCGGGTGACCGAGATCGCCGCCATCGCCGCCTGGAAACTTGTGGGACGGGGCGACGAGATGGCGGCGGACCAGGCGGCGGTGGACGCCATGCGCACGGCTCTGAACGACCTGAACATCGACGGCGAGATCGTCATCGGCGAGGGCGAGCGCGACGAAGCGCCCATGCTCTACATCGGCGAGAAGGTCGGTAAGGGCAAAGGCCCGAAGATCGACATCGCCCTCGATCCCCTGGAGGGCACGACGCTGACCGCCAAGGCGATGGCCAACGCGCTGTCGGTCATGGCCTGGGCGCCCAAGGGCACCCTTCTGAACGCGCCCGACACCTACATGGACAAGATCGCCTGCGGGCCGGGCTATCCCCGGGGGATCATCGACCTGGACAAGACCCCCGCCCAGAACGTCGAGGCTCTGGCCGGGGCCAAGGGCGTCGACGCCAGCGAGATTACGGTCTGCATCCTGGACCGCCCCCGCCATGCCGAGATCATCGCTAGCGTCCGCTCGGTGGGCGCGCGAATCTATCTGATCACCGACGGCGATGTGGCGGGCGTGATGAACACCGCCGACCCCTCGACGGGCGTCGACCTCTATGTCGGTCAGGGTGGCGCGCCGGAGGGGGTGCTGGCCTGCGCGGCGCTGAAGTGCGTTGGCGGCCAGTTCCAGGGCCGCTTGGTGTTCCGCAACGCCGACGAGAAGGCCCGCGCCAAGCGCATCGGCATCACCGACTTCGACCGCAAGTACGATCTACACGAGATGGTCCGCGCCGACGCGATCTTCGCGGCCACCGGTGTCACCAACGGAGCCTTGCTGGACGGCGTCCACTATGAGGACGGCTTTGTGCACACCCACACCATCGTCATGAACTCCGCCACCCAGACGGTGCGTGAAGTGCGGATGAAGCGGCCGGTGTGATGGCCGAGGGCTCCACCCCGGCGGGCTATCTGGGCGTCACCAAGTCGCTCAGCGGCCGGCTGTGGCGCGAGCGGGCCGCCGATCCCGAGACCGTGCGCCGCCACGAAATGGCGCTGGGCCTACCCGAGCCCCTGGCCCGGGCGCTCGCGTCGCGCGGAGTCGAGGACGGCCAGGGCGAGCACTATCTGAACCCGACCCTCAGGGCGCTGTTCCCCGACCCGTCCAGCTTCATGGACATGGACAAGGCCGCCGAAATCCTGGTGGACGCCGTGGCCAAGGGCCGGCCCATGGCGGTGTTCGCAGACTATGACGTCGATGGGGCCTCCAGCGCCGCCCAGCTGGTCCGCTGGACCCGCGCCTTGGGCAGCAGTCTTCGCATCTACGTCCCCGACCGCATCACCGAGGGCTACGGCCCCTCGCCCGCCGCCTTCCGTCGCCTGAAGGACGAGGGCGTCGAGCTGGTGATCACCGTCGACTGCGGCGCAGCCGCGATGGAGGCGGTGACCTATGCCGTCGAGATCGGCCTGGAGGTGGTGGTGATCGACCACCACCTGATGCGCGGCGACGAGGTTCCGCCCGCCACCGCGCTCGTAAACCCCAATCGGCCCGGCTGCGAGTCGGGGCAGGGGGTGCTGGCCGCCGCCGGGGTCACCTTCGTCCTGCTGGCCGCCCTGAACCGCGAGGCGCGCAAGCAGGGCCTGTTCACGGCTGAACGTCCCGAGCCCGATATCCGCCAGTGGCTGGACCTGGCCTGCATGGGAGCCATCTGCGACGTGACCCAGCTGGTGGGCTTCAACCGGGCCCTGGCCTCCCAGGGGCTGAAGGTGATGTCCGGCTGGCGCAATCCCGGCCTGAAAGCCCTGCTGGACGTCGCCAAGAGCCAGGGGCCGGCGACGGCCTTCCACGTCGGCTTCGTCCTTGGCCCGCGCATCAACGCCGGGGGCCGCATCGGCCGCGCCGACCTGGGCGCGCGCCTGCTCTCCACCGACGATCCCCGCGAGGCCGCTGATCTCGCCGCCGAACTCGACGCGCTGAACGCGTCGCGCAAGGAGGTGGAGCGCGAGGTGCTGGAGCAGGCCGTTCAGATCATCGAGCGCGAGAGCAACCAGGCCGATCTTCCGGTACTGCTGGTCTCCGCCGATGATTGGCATCCCGGCGTCATCGGCATCGTCGCCGGCCGCCTGCGCGAACGCTACCGCAAGCCGGTGATGGTGATCGGCGTCGACCGGGCGGCCGATGTGGGCAAGGGCTCGGGCCGCTCCCAGCCGGGGGTGAACCTCGGGCGGGCCGTCCAGGCCGCCTATGAGGAGGGCCTGCTGATCGCCGGCGGCGGTCACGCCATGGCCGCGGGCCTCAGCGTCAAGCCCGACACCATTCCCGAACTGCGCGCCTTCCTTTGCGAGCGCCTGGCCGACGAGAGCGAGGTGGCCGCCGCCGAGGACGGCCTGGACATCGACGCCCTGATCACCACCCGCGGCGCCGATCGAGCGCTCTACGAGAGTTTCCAGCGGATGGCCCCCTTCGGGCCTGGCAATCCCGAGCCGGTCTTCGCCCTCTCCGACGTGCGCGTGGAGCGGGCCATGGCGCTCAAGGGCGGCCATGTGCGGGTCACCCTGACCGACCGCACCGGCGGCAAGCTGAAGGCCGTGGCGTGGCGCTCTGAGGGCACGGAGATCGGCGCCCGGCTGCTGGCCGAGGGCGGCGGATTGCATATAGTCGGTCGTCTGAAGCCGGACGATTGGCAGGGCCGCTCCAGCGTCGAGCTGGAGATCGAGGACGTCGCCGACCTCCGCCGGGTGGGGTGACGACCAAGCTTTGTGCGGAACCGGGAGAACTCGTGGTGAGTGCGCTTGCACACCCCCGGCAACGCAGCTATAGAGCCGCCCTTCGCGTCCTGCGGTCCCTTCGTCTATCGGTTAGGACGCCAGGTTTTCAACCTGGAGAGAGGGGTTCGACTCCCCTAGGGACTGCCACGCGAAACCGCCCTTGGGCGGGCAGCCGACATTAGGCTCGGCGCCAATCCATCGCGCAAAGCGCGAGAAACACACCAAATGCGTGCATTTGGGTGAAAAACCCCCATTGACGGCTCTCCTGTTACGAGAACAGTGTTATGACTGGCCAGTATCCGTAGGGATTTGGAGATCGGGCCAGAGGGGCAAATGTCTGGTTACGAATTTGAGGGTGTAGATTCGCACGAGGACGCCGTGCGGATTAGTGGTCGGATCAAGTGGTTCGACGCGGGTAAGGGCTATGGCTTCATCGTCCCCGACGATCCAGGCCAGACCGACCTGAAAGATGTTCTTCTGCATGTGACGTCGCTTCGCAACTCCGGGCGGGAAAACGCTCTGGAGGGGGCCATCATCGTCTGTGACGTCATCCGCCGGCCCAAGGGCTGGCAGGTGTCGGAGGTCGTGGATCTGGACGAGAGTTCGGCGCCGCCGCCGGCCGAGCGGCGCACCCGTGACGACGGCGGTTTCCGTCGCGACCGCGACAGCTTTGATCGCCCCGCCGGGGGCGGCTTCGACCGGCAGGCCGGCGGCTTCCCCGCCCGCAGCTCCCGCCCGGCGCCCCAGGCGCGCGGACCGCTGGAGCGGGCCAAGGTGAAATGGTTCAACCGCGCCAAGGGCTACGGCTTCGTGGTGCGCGACGGCGAACCCGGCGACATCTTCGTCCACATCGAGACCCTGCGCCGGTCCGGCATCGAGGACCTGCAGCCCGGCGACGACGTCATGGTCCGCTTCGCCGAGGGTCCCAAGGGCCTGGTGGTGGCGGAACTGGAGTCCATCGGGATGGCGTGACGGCCGAGCCGTACCGCCTTGCCTCCGCCGCAAGCCTCCCGCAAAGGATGGACGTCCGTCCTAGAGCGTGACAGCCTGAAGTGGATACCGGTTCAGGCGCCTGTCACGCTCTAAACTTTGAAGGGCGAGCCTGTTCATCCATTTCAGATGAAACATCTGAAATGGACAGGCTCTAGCCAGGGAGTCCGGCTTGTCGTCTCTGTCCCTCAAGCCCCTCTGGCTCGCTGTGATGGCCTTCGCCGCCGTCATGGTGGCAAGTCCCGCCGCGGCCCTCCTGCCCGTCCAGGGCTATGAGGTCCGCGCGACCTATCCCCATGACAGCCAGGCCTTCACCGAGGGCCTGTTCTTCCTGGACGGCGTCATGTTCGAGAGCACGGGCCTGGAGGGCGCCTCCTCGATCCGCAAGGTGCGGCTGAAGGACGGCGCGGTCCTGCAGTCGGTGGCCACTGACGATGACAAGTTCGGCGAGGGCATCGTCAACTGGGGATCGGAGATTCTCAGCCTGACCTGGCGAGACCAGATCGGCTATCGCTGGGACCTCAAGACCCTGACCCGCAAGGGCAGCTTCCGCTATCCCGGGGAGGGCTGGGCGCTCACCCAGGACGGCAAGAGCCTGATCATGAGCGACGGCACGCCCTTCCTGCGCTTCCTGGACCCGAAGACCTTGAAGGAGACCCGGCGGGTCAAGGTGACCGCCGAGGGCCGCCCGGTGCAGAACCTCAACGAGATCGAGTGGGTGAAGGGCGAAATCCTGGCCAATATCTGGATGACCAACCGTATCGCCCGCATCGACCCCAAGACCGGGGCGGTGAAGGGCTGGATCGACCTGAGCGGCCTGCCCGAGACCCTGTCCCAGCGCGACCCCGACGCGGTGCTCAACGGCATCGCCTATGACCGCCAGGGCGACCGCCTGTTCGTCACCGGCAAGCGATGGCCGCGCCTCTATGAAATCGGGCTGAAGCCCCTGAAGGACGCCCGATGACGCAGCCCGCGCAGATCATCCCGCCCGACGGCTTCATCCAGTCCAGCGGCCGCGGGGACTTCTCCACCATCAACGGCCCCTATTATCACCGGGCTCAGCAGCAGGACGGCCTGACCGAGCAGGCCTTCTTCGCCGAGCAGCGGCATGCCAATGGCCTGGGCCTGGTTCACGGCGGCATGCTGACCGCCTTCCTGGACGGCCTGCTGGCCGCCGCCGTGTGGCGCGAGACCCAAACGCGCTCGGTCACCATCCACCTGTCGGTGGACTTCCTGCACATGGCCCGGATCGGGGAATGGGTGATGGGGGATGCGCGGGTGACCCGCGCCACCCGCGATGTCGCCTTCGTGGAAGGTCGCGCCTATGTCGGCGGCCACGACGTGGTCCGCGCCTCAGGGGTGTTCAAGCTGATGCACCGGCGCGCGCCGGCGGGCTAGCTCAGCCCAAGGCCATCTTCGCCACGAGGCTGGCGCCGGTGATGGCGGCGGCCGCGATCAGGCTCACCCGGATGGGGTCGCCGTACTTGTCCCAGAACTTGGCCCGCTTGCGCATCTCCATGCGCCGGACCCGTTTGGACTTTTTCTTCACGCTGAGCATTGGACCCCTGTCTCGCTGAGGGAGACCTAGCGACTTGGCGTGCAAACGTCGAGCCAGCTGGGTGCGGCAGATTGTAAATCATCTATCTGCCGATCACGAGGTCGCCTGCGGCCTCCTATCGTTTGCGGGAAAGGCCAAAGCCTTATATCCCACGCCCGCCGGTGCTTTTCGGGGTGTAGCGCAGCCTGGTAGCGCATCTGGTTTGGGACCAGAGGGTCGGAGGTTCGAATCCTCTCGCCCCGACCAGCACCGGCCAAACGACTTATCGCCAGGGATCCTTCATGCTCGCGCGCATCTATCGTCCGGCCAAGAACGCCATGCAGTCCGGCAAGGCCAAGACCAAGGACTGGCTGCTCGAATTCGCGCCGCAGGACGCCAGAGCGTCGGACCCGCTGATGGGCTGGACCCAGACCCGCGACACCGACGGCCAGATCCGCCTGTCCTTCGACACCTCGGAAGACGCCGTGGCCTACGCCCAGGCCCACGCCATCCCGTTCCAGCTGTTCGACCCCAAGCCTGCCAAGCGCATCGTGAAAGCCTATGCCGACAACTTCGCTTTCAACCGCAAGCAGCCCTGGACCCACTAGAGCGGGATGCGAAAAAGTGGATACCGGCTTTTCGCACCAATCCCGCTCTAAACATAAGTAGGCGATCACGTCTTATGATTTTGGATCGCCTCGATCCAAAATCATCGTGATCTACGTCTCTGCAAGAGCGCCCTTAGCTCAATTGGATAGAGCACCTGCCTTCTAAGCAGGCGGTTGCAGGTTCGAGTCCTGCAGGGCGCGCCAGGGCTAGCCGCCCGTGGCGCTGAAGGCGTCCAAACCCTTCCGCAAGTCGGCGATCAGGTCGCCGGCGTTCTCCAGGCCGACATGCAGCCGCATCAGCGGGCCGCCGTAGTCGGGGCGGAACTTGCGGGTTCCGAGCTGGGGGTCGCAGGAGATGGCCAGGCTCTCGAACCCGCCCCACGAAAAGCCCAACCCGAACAGCTCCAGCGCGTCGAGGAAAGCGTTCACGGCTGTTTCGGAGGCGGGCCGGAACACGAAGCCGAACAGGCCGCAGGCGCCGGCATAGTCCCGCTTCCACAGCTCGTGGTCGGGGGCGCCGGGCAGGGCAGGGTGCAGGACGCCGGCGACCTCCGGCTGGTCGCGCAGCCAGGCGGCGATGGCCAGGCTGCTTTCGCCTTGCCGCGCCAGCCGAGTGGGCAGGGTGCGCAGGCCGCGCAGCATCTGGTAGGCGTCCTCGGGCGCCACGGCCCAGCCCAGGTGGATGACGCCGTTCTCCAGCTGGCCCACCAGGGCCGGGTCATTGGCCGCCGCCGAGCCCATGAAGACGTCGGAGTGGCCGCCGACATATTTGGTCAAGGCCTGGACGCTGATGTCCACGCCCTGGGCCAGCGGCTTGATGAGGTAGCCGGCGCCCCAGGTGTTGTCGGCGAGCGTCAGGATGCCGCGCGCGCGGGCCAGCCGGGCGATCGCCGCAAGGTCCTGCATCTCGAAGGACAGGGACCCCGGGCTTTCCATCACGATCATCCGGACGGCCTCGCTCGCGCCGCCCACCAGGTCTTCCGGCCTCTGGCGCGGATCGAAATAGCGCACCGCCACCCCGAACCGGCGCAGGACGTGGTCGCAGAACCGGCGGGTGGGCTTGTAGATATTGTCCACCACCAGCACCTCGTCGCCGGCCTTCAGCACCGCCAGCATGGCGCCGGTTAGGGCCGCGAGGCCCGAGGGATAGAGACAGACGCCCTTGGCGCCCTCCATCTCGGCCAGGGCGTCGCGCAGGGCGTCGTGGGCCGACAGGCCCTGACGGCCATAGGTGATGAAGTTGTCGTCGTCGTAGAGCGCCTGCGCGTTGGGCAGCAGGACGGTGGAGCCCTTCTGGATTGGCGGCCCCACGGTCTTGGCCAGCGACTTGGGCGTGGCGCCGGCGCGGATCAATCGGGTTTCTTCGGCCATGCGGCTTGACGGCTCGGAACGAACAGGGGCGACAATGCCCGCGACCCCTTAGAGCCCCCGTGAGGTTTGTGATCAAGGCGCTAGGCCGCACCGCCGCCATCGGATTTCTGCTCTGGCTGACCGCCTGCGGCGGCGGCGATCCCACGCCTGCGCCGCCGGCCAGCGCCACGACGGCGGCCGACCCGGCGACCCAGGTGCTGCGGGCCAAGGCCAGCCCCACCCTGGCCGCCGTCCGCGCGCGCGGCTACCTGGCCTGCGGCGTGCACCCGGGCCTGGCGGGTTTCGCCTTCCCCGATGACAAGGGCGCCTGGCATGGCTTCGACGTGGATATCTGCCGGGCGGTGGCCGCCGCCGTGCTGGGAGACGCCAAGGCGGTGCGGTTCACCCCGATCCAGGCCCAGGACCGTTTCGCCCAGCTGACGGCGGGCAAGATCGACATCCTGTCGCGCAACACCTCCTGGACTCTCGCCCGCGACGCCGGCGGCCTCGACTTCCCGGCGGTGACCTATTTCGACGGCCAGGGCTTTCTCGCCACCAAGGCCCTGGCGCTGGCCAGCGCCGACGAACTGAACGGCGCGCGGATCTGCGTCCAGGCGGGCACCGCCAGCGAAGAGAACCTGGCCGACTACTTCAAGACCCGCGGCCTGAAGTACCGCGCCGTCGTGGCGGCCTCCGAGGCCGAGGCCCGCGAGACCTATCAGGCCGAGGGCTGCGACGCCTTCACCGCCGACGTCTCGGCCCTGGCCTCGGCCCGCTCGCTGATGAACAATCCCAACGCCCACGTCATCCTGCCCACGGTGATCTCCAAGGAGCCCCTTGGCCCCGTTGTACGCCAGGACGATCCGGCCTGGACCGATATCGTCCGCTGGAGCGTCTACGCCCTCATGCTGGGGGAGGAGCTGAAGCTGACCTCGGCCAATGTCGCCAAGGCCCGCGACGCCTCCACCGACCCCCGCGTGCGCCGCCTGCTGGGGACGGAGGGAAACCTCGGCCCCTTGCTGGGCCTGAAGGCCGACTGGGGGTTCCAGGCGATCCGCCAGGTGGGCGCCTATGACGAGGTGTTCCGCCGCAATGTGGGGCAGGGCTCGCCGCTCAAGCTGGAACGCGGCCTCAACGCCCTGTGGAATGCGCCGCAGCCGGGCCTCCACTATCCGCCGCCGGTGCGATAGGCGCGCAGACCGTCGGCAGATGGTTCTTGCAATACAGCGTTCGGTTCGGCGTCATTGACCCAACGACAGGTAAGCGAGCCCCCAAGAGGCCCGCGTGTCAGGGAGAGACGACCATGAGCGACGGTTCCGTCGATATCCGCCAGGAGGCCCGTCAGCAGGCCGCCGCCCTCCCGCTGGACCAACTGAATCCGGCCCAACCTGAACTGTTCACCAGCGACACCATGTGGGCCCAGTTCGAGCGCCTGCGCCGGGAGAGCCCGGTGCATTACACCGAGAACAGCGACTACGGCCCCTACTGGTCGGTGACCCGGTACAACGACATCATGGCCATCGACACCAATCACCAGGTGTTTTCGTCGGCCGACGGCATCGTCCTCCAGAGCCTGGAATCAAAGGCCGAATCAGCCGGCCGTCCGACCCGGCCCAGCTTCATCGGCATGGACCCACCCAAGCACGACGTGCAGCGCAAGGCGGTCAGCCCGGCGGTGGCGCCCCACAACCTGGCGCAAATGGCGCCGGTGATCCGCGAGCGGGCGGGAAAAATCCTCGACGACCTGCCGATCGGCGAGACCTTCGACTGGGTGGACCTGGTCTCCAAGGAGCTGACGGCCATGACCCTGGCCACCCTCTTCGACTTCCCCTTCGAGCGGCGGCGCGACCTGACCTACTGGTCGGACATGATGACCAACCCGCCCGGCCACGGGGTCTGCGACAGCTGGGAGCAGAAGCGCGAGGTGCTCGGCCAGTGCTTCGAGGCCTTTGACGACATGTGGACCGCGCGGAAAGACGCCGTGGAGCCGCAGTTCGACATGATCTCCATGCTGGCCCACAACCCGGCCACCCGCGACATGGACGCCCACGAGTACCATGGGAACGTCACCCTGCTGATCATCGGCGGCAACGACACCACCCGGAACACCATCTCCGGCTCGATCTACGCCCTGAACCAGAACCCGGCCCAGTACCGCAAGCTGCGGGAGAACCCGTCGCTGATCCCGTCGATGGTGTCGGAGACCATCCGCTGGCAGACCCCGCTTGCCCACATGGCCCGCACGGCCACGCAGGACTACGAGATCGGCGGCAAAACCATCAAGAAGGGCGACCGGGTGGCCATGTGGTACGTCTCGGGTAACCGCGACGACGAGGTCATCGCCAACCCCGACAGCTACATCATCGACCGCGAGCGCCCCCGCCAGCACCTGTCCTTCGGCTTCGGCGTCCACCGCTGCGTCGGCAACCGCCTGGCCGAACTGCAGCTGCAGATCATCTGGGAAGAAATCCTGGCCCGCTTCCCCACCATCGAGGTGGTGGGCGAACCCCAGCGCACCCACTCGGTGTTCGTGAAGGGCTACGAGACCTTGCCGGTGATCATCCCGACCCGGAACTAGAGGATCAGCCACATCGCGCAGCGTTCCTCGAGATTGCGGGCTCGCTCGGCCTTGAGGGTGTCGGCGAGATGCCGGGGCATGTCGGCGTCCGGTATCTCAACGAACCCCATCTTGCCGTAGAAGGGGCCGTTCCAGGCGATGCTGCGGAACGTCGTCAAGGTGACCTCAGATAGGCCTTCGGCGCGGGCCCAGGCGATGACGTGGTTCAGGAGCAGGCGACCCAGGCCCTTGCCCTGATGACCCACCTCGACGTCGAATTCGAGGATATGCAATTCGCCCCGGTCCCGGTGCGCGCCCAGAAACCCGACCGGCGTCCCCTGTTGGCCGTCGATGACCCAGAGCGTGCCGTGCTCCAGGGCGTCGCGCCATCCCTCGGCGGGTGTCACGGTCGACAAGGGCCCGGGTGGGATCGAGGTGGTCAGAAAGGCGTCCACGGCCGAGAGTTCGATTTCCGGCAGCCGCGGCAAGTCCGCCTCGGTCGCCAGGCGGACGATCAAGGACCGGTCACCACGGCGGTGTCGCTGCGACCGCCCCACTCGGTCCAGGAGCCGTCATAGACCGCGACGTCCTGACGCCCCAGGCGGGCCAGGGCCAGGGCCACGACCGAGGCGGTGACGCCCGAGCCGCAGGTGGTGACGATGGGGGCGCCAAGATCGACCTTGGCGGCGGCGAACAGAGGCTTCAGCTCACCGGCCGACTTCATCGTGCCGTCGGCGTTCAGCAGGCCGTCGAAGGGCGTGTTGCGGGCGCCGGGCATGTGACCTGAGCGCAGACCGGCGCGGGGCTCGGGGACCTCGCCGCGGAAGCGGGCCGCGCCGCGGGCGTCCACCAGCTGGGCGGCCTTGGACTCCAGCAGGTTCCGCACCGCCCCGATGTCGCGCACCAGCTTGGCGTCCAGGCTCGGGGAGAGCGTGGTGGCGGGCAGGGCGGCTTGGCCGCTCTCGGTCGGGCGGCCCTCGGCGAGCCAGGCCTTGAAGCCCCCATCCAGGACGAAGACCTTGTCGAATCCCATAACCCGCAGAGTCCACCAGACCCGGGCCGCCGAGCGGATGCCGAAGCTGTCATAGGCCACGACGGTGGCGTCCCGCGACAGGCCAATCGCGCCCGCGGCCTCAGCGAAGGCGTCAGCGGTAGGAAGCATGTGCGGCAGGTCGACGGTCTTGTCGGCGATGGCGTCGATGTCGAAGAAGATGGCGCCGGGGATATGGCTCGCCAGGTAGTCGGCGTGGCCCTCGCGGCCCTCGTTCGGCATGAACCAGGTGGCGTCCACCACCTGCACCTCGCCCAGATGCGCGGCCAGCCAGTCGGTGGAAACCAGGGGATCGGTCATAGCCAGCCGGGGACGGGGAGGCCCCGCTCCTTGAGGAATTCCGGATTATAGATCTTGCTCTGATACCGCGAACCCTGGTCGCAGAGGATCGTGACGATCGTGTGCCCCGGACCCAGGTCCTTGGCCATGCGGATTGCGCCGGCGACGTTGATGCCGGTGGAACCGCCCATCACCAGGCCCTCATGCTCGACCATGTCGTAGATGGCCAGCAGCATCTCCTCGTCGCCGATGCGGTAGGCGTGATCGATCGCGAGACCTTCGAGATTGGCGGTGATCCGCCCCTGGCCGATGCCCTCGCTGATGGAGGTTCCCTCCGACTTCAGCTCGCCGGCAGTGAACCAGCTGTAGAGCGAGGCGCCGTGCGGATCGGCCAGGCCGATGGCCACCTTCGGGTTCTTCGCCCGGAGCGCCTCGGCGATGCCCGCCAGGGTGCCGCCCGAGCCCACGGCGCAGATGAAGCCGTCCACCTTGCCGTCGGTCTGAGCCCAGATTTCCGGGCCCGTGGTCTCGACGTGGGCCTGGCGGTTGGCGACATTGTCGAACTGGTTGGCCCAGACCGCGCCGTTGGGTTCTTTCGCCGCAAGTTCCTCGGCTAAGCGCCCGGAATAGCGGACATAGTTGTTGGGGTTGGAGTAGGGGACGGCGTCCACCTCGACCAGCTCGGCGCCCAGCAGGCGGATGGCGTCCTTCTTCTCCTGGCTCTGGGTGCGCGGGATGACGATGGTCGTCTTGTAGCCGCTGGCCCCGGCGACCATGGCCAGGCCGATGCCGGTATTGCCCGCCGTGCCCTCCACGATCCGCCCGCCCGGCTTCAGCAGGCCGCGTCGCTCGGCGTCGCGGATGATGTAGAGCGCCGCCCGGTCCTTCACGGACTGGCCGGGGTTCATGAACTCGGCCTTGCCGAGGATTTCGCAGCCCGTGGCCTCGCTGGCGCGGGCCAGGCGGATGAGCGGCGTGTTTCCGATGGCGTCCAGGACGCTGTGTGCGACGGTCATGTCCGCTACTTAAGGGGCGTCGGGGCGTCCGAACAGGGGGCGATCAGGCCTTTGAGAGCCCAAGCTGCACAACATCGGTGCGACCGGTGCGGAAGCCGGCGTCGCAGTAGCTGAGGTAGAACCGCCATATCTTGCGGAACTTCTCGTCGAAGCCGAAGCCCTTGATCTCGTCCCAGCGCGCGTCGAACCGTTCGGCCCATTGGGCCAGCGTGTCGGCATAGTCCTGGCCGAAGCGGGAAATCCCGGTCCAGGCCAGGCCCGCCCTGTCGGTCTCGGCCTTCAGCCTGCTCTCCGAGGGCAGCATACCACCCGGGAAGATGTACTTCTGGATGAAGTCGGCGTGGCGGCGGTAATCCTCGAACAGCTCCTCCTGGATGGTGATGATCTGCAGGCCGGCCCGGCCGCCGGGCGCCAGCACCTCGCTGATCTTGTTGAAATAGGTCGGCCAGTAGCGCTCACCCACCGCCTCGAACATCTCGATGGAGGCCACCCGGTCGAAGCGTCCCTCGACATCGCGATAGTCGATCAGCTTGATCTCCGCGCGATCGGACAGGCCCTGGTCGAATATCCGCTTGGCGGCGAAGTCGTACTGTTCCTTGGAGATGGTGATGCCGGTGACCTTGGCGCCGACCTCGCGGGCCGCGTACTCGGCGAAACCGCCCCAGCCGCAGCCGATCTCCAGCACGTTCATGCCGGCCTTCAGGTCCATCTGCTGGGCCAGCGCCCGGTACTTGTTGGCCTGGGCGGCCTCCAGGCTCTGGCCGGGATGGGCGAACCTGGCCGAGGAGTAGGTCATGCTGGGGTCCAGCCAGCGGGAATAGAAGTCGTTTCCCAGGTCGTAGTGCGCGTGGATGTTGCGCTTGGATCCCTGGCGGGAGTTGCTGTTCAGCGCGTGGCTGATGAAGTTGAACACCCCCACGACCGGGTTGCCCTGCGTGATGCGGCGCAGGTTGTCATAGTTGAGGGAAAACACGCTGAGCACCGCCGTCAGGTCCGGCGTGTCCCATTCTCCGGC
The DNA here is from genome assembly GCF_016772415.1 of Phenylobacterium glaciei. NCBI lineage: Bacteria > Pseudomonadati > Pseudomonadota > Alphaproteobacteria > Caulobacterales > Caulobacteraceae > Phenylobacterium > Phenylobacterium glaciei. The sequence goes on along the minus strand of NZ_JAGSGD010000001.1, from coordinate 2,395,291 downwards.
CGCGTAGCCCTCGGCGAACCCGATGTCGCCGGCCGCCAGGGCGCGGCGGATGAACCGGAAGTCGCGGACGATGATGCGGGCCTTGGGGCCGGGCTCGCCCTCCAGCCGCAGCTCGTGGCCCTTGGGTGTGACGAAGGTCAGCTCCCCGGCCATCCAGTTGTGGGCCATCATCCGCAAGGCGTTGCGGAATATGATCGGCACGTCGGCCAATGCGGGCAGGCGCCGGAAGGCGCGAGGTGAAGCCGCGAGCGCGGTCAGGGACGATTCGTGCGCCAGGGTCATGGCCGCAACTCCCGATCTCTAACTGGATACTAACATTGGTTTGGCGTCGGGAAAATTCGAGAACCCTTGCTGAACCTACGGCCCTGTTCCGGCCCCGGATGCAGCCGAAGAATTCCCGCTTGTGAAGACAACGCACGCGCGCCACTTAAGCCGCAACCCCACAGCCTGACCGATCCGGAGCCCGTCCATGGCCGTTCTGACCCTGAACAAGTGGAACATGTCGATTGGCGACGGCCAGCCGCTGTTCGTCATCGCCGGTTTGAACGTGCTGGAGGACCTGGAGCTGGCGCGGGTCACCGCCCGGCGCTTGAAGGGCATCTGCCGTGACCTGGGCCTACCCTATGTTTTCAAGGCCAGCTTCGACAAGGCCAACCGCTCCTCGATCCATAGCTACCGCGGACCGGGCCTGGAGAAGGGCCTGGAGATCCTGAAGGAAATCAAGGCCGAGTTCGACGTCCCGATCTGCACCGACCTGCATGAGGCCAGCCAGGCCGAGCCCGTGGCCGAGATCGCCGACATCGTGCAGATTCCGGCCTTCCTGGGGCGGCAGACCGATCTGGTGGTCGCCACGGCGCGGGCGACCCACAGCCGAGGCGGGTTGCTGCACCAGAAGAAGTCCCAGAACATGGCGCCCTGGGACACCAAGCAGATGGTGGACAAGGTCCGCGAGGCCCTCGGCGGCGCACAGATCAGCATCCTTTGCGAGCGCGGCACCACCTTCGGCTACAATAACCTGGTGGTGGACATGCTGGGCATCGGCGAGATGCAGAAGCTGGGTGTCCCGGTGACCATCGATGCGACCCACGCGGTCCAGCTCCCCGGGGCTGACCCCCGCACCCAGGGCGCTTCGACGGGCGGCCGGCGCGAGGGCGTGCCCACCATCGCCATGGCCGCGGTCGCCGCGGGCGCCGACGGCGTGTTCCTGGAGTTCCACCCCAACCCAGACGAAGCCTTGTGCGACGGGCCGAGCACCTTGCCCCTCGACAGGGCCGAAGGCCTGCTGCGCAGCCTGAAAGCCATTCATACGGCCCGGTCCTAGTGTCATAACCGCGCCATGGACCTCTCGACTCTACAGCAACTGCTGACCCGACTCTCCGGCGCCCGCATCGTCTGCGTGGGCGACCTGATGGTGGACCGGTTCGTCTATGGCGACGTGACCCGCGTCTCGCCCGAGGCGCCCATCCCGGTCCTGGCCCGTGAGCGTGAGCTGGTGATGCTGGGCGGGGCCGGCAACGTGGCGCGCAATGTGGCGGCCCTGGGCGGCGATGTGGCCCTGGTGGGCCTGGTGGGCGGCGACGCCGAGGGTCACGAGGCCCTGCGGCTGATCGGAGATCAAACGGGCATCGAAGGGTTTCTGGTCACCGATCCCGGCCGCCCCACCACGCTGAAGACCCGCTTCGTGTCCGGCGGCCAACAACTGCTGCGCGTCGATCTCGAAGCCAGCACCCCGGCGGTCGGCGATGTCGAGCAGCGCCTGGTCCGCACCGTGCGCGACGTGGCCAAGGGCGCGGGCGCGGTGCTGATCTCCGACTACGGCAAGGGCGTGGTCACCGACGCGGTGATCGCCGCCTGCCGCGAGGCCGGCTGCATGGTGATCGTCGATTCCAAGGCCCGCAGCTTCCTGCGCTATGGCGAGGTCGATGTGATCAAGCCGAACGCCGCCGAGCTCGCCTACGCCACCGGCCTGCCCACCTCCACCAATGCCGAGATCGAGGCGGCGCTTATCCATGCCCTCTCGCTGTGCGAGGCCAAGGCCATATTGGTGACCCGGGCCTCCAAGGGCATCACGCTCGCCGTCCGCGGCCAGCCGGTGGTCCACTTCACCACGGCGGCGCGGGAGGTGTTCGACGCCTCCGGGGCCGGGGACACCGCCTTGGCGGCCCTGGGGCTGGCGCTGGCCGCCGGGACGCCCGTGGAACAGGCCATCGCCTTCGCCATGCTGGCCTCCGGGGTCGCGGTCGGCAAGGCCGGCACCGCCACCGTCCTGCCCGAGGAGCTGATCGAGGCCTCGCTCACCGCCCACATGGCGCCGGCCGAGGGCAAGATCGTCACGCCGCATCGGATGGCCGACGAGATCGCCCGCTGGCGGGCCAAGGGCCTCAGGGTCGGCTTCACCAACGGCTGCTTCGACATCCTGCACCGCGGCCATGTGACCTACCTCAACCAGGCGCGATCCTGGTGCGACCGGCTGGTGGTGGGGCTTAACTCCGACCGTTCGGTCAAGGCGCTTAAGGGCGAGGGCCGTCCGGTCAACGACCTGGAGGGCCGGGCCATGGTGCTGGCCGGTCTGGGCGCCGTCGACCTTGTGGTGCCCTTCGATGAGGACACCCCGATCAAGCTGATCGAGGCCGCGCGGCCCGAGGTGCTGATCAAGGGCGCCGACTACTCCGAAGACCAGGTGGTGGGCGGCGACCTGGTGAAATCCTGGGGCGGCGAGGTCCGTCTGGCCCAGATCGTCGACGGCTATTCCACCACCGCGGCCATCGCCCGCATGACCGCCAAGGAACCGACATGACCCGTCGTATCGCCTTCGTCACCGGCGGGGCCGGCTTCATCGGCTCCAACATCGTCGCCAAGCTTGCCGAAGACCCCTCCCTCGACGTGGTGGTCTGCGACTGGCTGGGGGAGGCCGAGCTCGGCAAGTGGCGCAATATCGCCAAGCATCCCATCGGCGACTTCGTGGCGCCCGAGGAGATGTTCGAGTGGCTGGAGAAGCGCTGGCGCGACATTGAGATCGTCGTCCACATGGGCGCCATCTCGTCCACCACCGAGCCCGACGCCGACAAGATCATCCACGCCAACTTCACGCTCAGCCGCGACCTGTTCCGCTGGTGCGCGGACCGCCAGCGCAGGTTCGTCTACGCCTCCTCGGCGGCCACCTATGGCGACACGACCGACTTCGATGACAAGGACGACCTGGCCTCGCTGGCCGCCCTGCGGCCGTTGAACACCTATGGCTGGTCCAAGGCGCTCTTCGACCTCTTCGCCGCAAGGCAAGCCGCCCGGGACTACGCCCCGCCGCAGTGGGTGGGGCTGAAGTTCTTCAACGTCTACGGCCCCAACGAGGAGCACAAACATTCCATGAAGTCGGTGGCCTCGCAGATCTGGCCCAAGGTCTCGGGCGGCCACGCCGTGCAACTGTTCAAGTCCTACCGCGAGGGTGTCGCCGACGGCGGTCAGACCCGGGACTTCGTCTATGTCCGCGACGTCGCCGACGTGGTGGCCTGGCTGGCCAGCTCCGAACAGGTCAACGGGGTCTATAACCTCGGCTCAGGCAAGGCGCGGACCTTCGAGGACATGGCCAAGGCCGTCTTCACCGCCGCCGGCAAAGCCCCGAAGATCGAATACACCCCCATGCCGCCCGCCATCCGCGACAAGTACCAGTACTTCACGCAGGCGAAGATGGACCGGCTGAAGGCCGCCGGCTTCAACCAGCCGATGACCGCCCTGGAGGACGGCATCAACGACTACGTCCAGTCCTACCTGTCCCAGCCAGATCCCTACAGGTAGGCGATGGCGCAGCGTCCCAAGGGCTTCAAGCGATTGGTGAGCGCCGCGGTCGTGCTCTTCCTTGGCCTGGTGGTCATGGCCGCCTTCGTCTGGCGCGACGACATCGCCAGCAACGCCCTGGACCCCAAGGAGCCGTTCCAGACCTATCGGCCGCCAGTCGCGCCCGACTACAGCCAGCGCGCCGCCTGGGCCCTGCTGCCGGCCAAGCCCGACATCTGGACCACGGGCGATCCGCCCGCCGACGTCTTCTTCGTGGGTCCAACCAGCTATGACGGCGGCCGCGACTGGAACAGCCCCATCGACGACGTCCAGTCCGACAAGTTCTTCCGCCGCGTGGTGGCGCCCAACTATGCCGGGCCCTTCCTGCGGGTCGGGCGACTGTTTGCGCCGCGCTATCGCCAGGCCAGCCTCTACACCCTGCTGACCCTGCGCGAGGACGCCCGCGACGCCCGGCGCTTCGCCTATGCCGACGTGGCCGCCGCCTTCCGCCAGTACATGGCCGCCGACAACAAGGGCCGGCCCTTCATTATCGTCGGTGTTGAGCAGGGCGGGACGCTCGCGTCACGCCTGATCGCCGACGAGATCGCTCGCGACCCGGCCATTCGCGCCCGGCTGGCGGCCGCCTATCTGATCGAGACCGTGGTCCCCGCCGCCGCGCCGCCGCTCGCGCCCTGCACGCGGCCGGCCCAAGCCGGCTGTCTCGCCGCCTGGGCCTCGGCCTTCGACCACGACATCGAGCGGGTCCAGGCTCTCAAGGACCGCTCCCTGGTCTGGGACGCCAACGGCGAGCTGGAGAACATCTCCGGCCGCACCTCGCTGTGCTTCAACCCGCTACTGGGCGCCGTCACCAACGCCGCGGCGCCCGCCAAGCTGAACCAGGGCGCGGCCAACGCCACGGGCCTGGAGTGGGGGGCGCGGCCGGCCTTCCTGACCCGCCAGGTCTCGGCCAAGTGCCAGGACGGGATCCTCAGGGTCTCGCGGCCCAAGCCCAAGATGCTGAAGAGCGCCGGCTCCTGGGCCGACAAGCGCAAGGTGCCCGGCTACAACCTCTTCTATGGCGACCTGGAGGCCGACGCGAAGGCCAGGGTGGTGACGCTGACGTCGAGCCCGGGCTTCCTGCGGCCCGCCCCGCCGATCACCGAGGTGAGGGCGGTGAAGGGGTCGACCGTCCACCGGATCGATCGGTAACAACCCCGCTCATCCCGGCGAAGGCCGGGACCCAGATTCAGCAAATGCAGTCAGGATTTCGGGCTCAGATCGTGACTTATGATCTGGATCCCGGCCTTCGCCGGGACGAGCGGAAAATCAGCCAGCATCCTTCAACGGCGAGCTGGCGCGCCAGTCGAACAGTTCCTGCAGCACCCGCAGGGCCTTGCCGCGTTCGCTGGTCAGCTCCGGGTCGCGGCCGATGATCAGGCGGGCGTCGTCGCCGGCCGCGGCGATCAAATCCCTATGGGCGAAGGGGTCGGCGAAGACGTAGTCCGGGAACCCACTCTGACGCAGGCCCAGCGCGTCACCGCCGCCGCGCAGCTCGAGGTCGGTCTCGGCGATCTGGAAGCCGTCATCGGTGCGCCGCAGGATATCCAGCCGCTTCTGGGCGGTCTCCGACAGCGGCGGGTCATAGAGCAGCACACACGAGCTTTCCCGCCGGCCCCGGCCGACCCGACCCCGCAGCTGGTGCAGTTGGGCCAGGCCGAAGCGCTCGGCCTGCTCGATCACCATGATGGTGGCGTTGGGCACGTTGACCCCCACCTCCACCACCGTTGTGGCCACCAGGACCTTGATCCTGTTGTCGGCGAAGTCGGCCATCACGGCGTCTTTCTCCGGACCGGTCATCTTGCCATGCACAAGGCCGACGCCATCGCCGATCGTCGCGCGCAGTTCGATGGCCCGCTGCTCGGCGGCCTTCAGGTCCACCAGTTCGGATTCCGACACCAGCGGGCAGATCCAGAAGGCCTGGGCCCCGCCGGCCACGGCCTCTCGCAGGCGGGCCTCCACCTCGTCGACCCGGGTCATGGGCGCGGCGCGGGTGGCGACGGGCGTTCGGCCGGGCGGCTTCTCGTCGATGCGGCTGACGTCGAGGTCGCCGTAGACGGTGAGCTCCAGGGTGCGGGGGATCGGCGTCGCCGACATGGCCAGCAGGTGGACTGAGCGCCCCTTGGCCTGCAGCAGCTGGCGCTGGGCCACGCCGAACCGGTGCTGCTCGTCGACCACGGCCAGTTGCAGGCTCTGGAAATGGACCTCGTTCTGGAAGAGCGCGTGGGTGCCGATGGCCACCTGCGCCGCGCCGCTGGCGAGGGCCCGCAGCTTTTCGGCCCGCGCCGCGCCCTTGTCGCGGCCGGTCAGCAGCACCGTCGTGATCCCGTGGGCGGCGAGGGGGGCGGCCAGGGTCTCGTAGTGTTGGCGGGCCAGGATCTCGGTGGGCGCCATCAGAGCGCTCTGGGCCCCGGCGGCGGCGACATCGGCGATGGCCAGCATGGCGACGACGGTCTTGCCTGAGCCCACATCCCCCTGCAGCAACCGGCTCATCCGCTCGCCCTGCGCGAAGTCGTGGCGCACATCGGCCAGGGCGCGGTCCTGGGCGCCGGTCAGCTTGAAGGGCAGGTCAGCGACAATGGCGGCGGCCTTGGGGCCCGGCGCGATCTTGTCGGCCGGTTCGGCGCGGCGGTCAGCCTTGCGCTGGGCCATGGCCAGCTGGTGGGCCAGCAGTTCGTCGTAGGCCAGGCGGCGGATGTGGGGCGCGATCGGCAGCAGGTCAGCCTCGTTGACCGGGGCGTGCAGCCGTTCGAGCGCTTCCTTCCACGTCGGAAAGCCCCCCTTGGCCAGCCAGGCGGGATCCTGCCATTCCGGCAGGTCGGCGGCCTGGGTCAGGGCCTGTAGGGCGAGTTTGCGCACGGTGCGGGCGGGCAGGCCGGCGGTGGCCGGATAGACGGTCTCCACCTCGGGAATCTCGTCGGCCTTGTCGGGCGCCACCAGATAGTCGGGGTGGCTGATCTGCCATTCCGAGCCGAACCGCTCGACCTTGCCCGAGACGATCCGCTTGGCGCCCACCGGGTTCTTCTCGGCGACGGCGTGGCCGAAGCTGCCGAAATAGACCAGGGTCAGGAAGCCCGAGCCGTCGAAGGTGCGGATCTTCCACGGCTGTTGCGGGCTGCGGGGCTTCTGATGCTCATCGATCTCGACGGTGAAGGTCTGCACCTCGCCCTCGATGGCGGTGTTCACCGTGGCGGGACGGCGCCGCACCAGGGAATGCGGCGCCAGGAACAGCACGTCGCGCACGATGGGACCGGCCAGCTTCTCCAGCAGGGGCGCCACCCGCGCGCCCACGCCCTTCAGGGTGGTCACCGGGGCATAGAGGGGAAACAGAATCTCGGGCCGCATGCCGCGATCATAGCGTGAAGCTGGACGCTCGCCGCCGCCCATGATGATCTCCCACCGACCTTTTGGGGGAGTTTCGATGCGTAACCTTTGGACCGCCGTCGCCCTGGCCGCCTTGCTGGCCGGCTGCAACCAGCCATCGGGGAAGGATGGCCAGACCGTCACCCCTGGGCCGGGAGGCTTCGTCCCGCCGGTCGAGCCCGCGGCCAAGGCCCCGGCGCCCGCCGCGGCCCCGGTCGTCATCGGTTTCAGCCATGTGAAGGGTGAGGATTTGTTCGGCTATTACATCCCGAACACGGAGGTGAAGATCGGCAACTATCGTCTGGAGAATGTCACCTTCGGCCAAGAGGACGACTTCAACAAGTGGGAGGCTGGCGAACAGAGCGGTCCCTGGGGACCTATCACCTTCGACTTCGTCGACGTCACCAGCCAGAAGGGCGAGACCGAACTCGGCGCGCCCAACTACACCCGGACGATCCGGGTCCTGCCCACCAGCTACAAGATCGGCGGCGGGAACGTCCAGTTCACCGGAACCGACGTCACGCTGGGCCAGGTCCAGTTTGATGGAACCATCGACACGGCCGCCCTCAAGCGCGCCCGCGCCGGCGGACCTGGCGGCGAAACCGAGACCGTGCTGCGCACCGGTCTCTCCATCGGCGGCAAACCCTTCAAGAACCTGTCCTTCAACTGGTTCGGCGGCGACTGACGGGTAGAGGCTGGCGTCGGCGGACGGGCCGCCCTATATCGGCCCATTCAAATGTCGATTGATGATACCCGCCTGCGAAAACTGAAGTTCCGTGCGTGGCACAGGGGCTTTCGGGAAGCGGACCTCATTCTGGGGCCGTTCGCGGACAGCCATGCCCAGGATCTGACGCCGCAGGAGCTCGACCTGTTCGAGGTGCTGCTGGAGCAACCCGACCACGATCTCTACGAATGGATCATGGAGCGGGCGGACGTTCCGCCGGAATTCGACGGGACCTTGCTGAACCAGATCAAGGCGTTCCGGTTCAAGGTCTATGATATCCGGGGCGACAAACATGGCGGCTGACGGTTCGCGCGCGCCCAGCGCGGCGGATCACCGTCGCATCGCTACCGACCCCGGCCGCCTCGACCTGATCGGCGCCCCCGAGGGCTTCGACGCCCTGGTGATGGCCGATATCGTGCGCGCCCGTGGCGGCCTGTCGGTGTTCGTGGCCCGCGACGGCTCGCGGCTCTCGGCCTTCATCGACGCCTTCAAGTTCTTCGCCCAGGGCATCGAGGTCCTGCAGTTCCCGTCCTGGGACTGCCTGCCCTATGACCGCACCGGCCCGTCGCCCGGCGTCGCCGCCCAGCGGATGACCACGCTCGCGCGCCTGGCCGAGGGGCTGGACGCCAAGAAGCCCTCCCTGCTGGTCACGACGACCCCGGCCCTGATGCAGCGGGTGCCGCCCAAGGCCGTGGTCCAGGCCGCCGCCTATTCGGCCCGCACCGGCAATGTGGTCGAGATCGCCGACCTGGAGCGCTACTTCGCCGTCAACGGCTATGCGCGGGCCTCCACCGTCTCGGAGCGCGGTGAGTTCGCCATCCGGGGCGGCGTCATCGACGTTTTCCCGCCCAACGCCGACGAGCCGGTGCGCCTGGACCTGTTCGGCGACACCCTTGAATCCATCCGCGGCTTCGACCCCGACACCCAGCGCTCCACCCGCCAGCTCAAGGAGATCAGTCTCCATCCGGTGAGCGAGGCCCTGCTGGACAAGGACTCCATCTCCCGCTTCCGCCGCGGCTACGTCGAGGCCTTCGGCGCCCCGGGCGGAGACCCGCTCTATGAGACGGTCAGCGGCGGCGGCCGACGGGCGGGCATGGAGCACTGGCTGCCGCTGTTCTACCCGGACATGGCGACCCTGTTCGACTACCTGCCGGACTCGGCCCTGATCGGCGTCGATCACCTGGCCGGCCAGGCCCGCGACGAGCGCCTGGCCATGATCGCCGACGCCTACGATGCGCGGGCCCAGGCCGACCGCAAGGTTCACTACCACCCGCTGGCGCCGGACGCCCTCTACCTCACCGCCGAGGAATGGCGCGCCCGCTTGGCCGAGCGCGCCACCCGCCAGTTCTCCGCCTTCCAGGAGGCCGAGGGCGAACTGGTGGTGGACATGGGCGCTCGCCAGGGCCGCACCTTCGTCGCCGAGCGCCAGCAGGACTCGGTCAACCTGTTCCAGGCCACCGCCGATCACGCCCGCAACCTGGCCGCGGCGGGAAAACGCGTGCTGTTCGCCTCCTGGTCAGAGGGCTCGTCAGAGCGGCTCGGCGTCATGCTGGCCGACCACGGCCTGACCCATGTCACCCAGGCGCCCTATTGGGACGCCGCCAAGGCCGCCAACCCCAAGCTCCCCCAGCGGGTCGTTCTGCCGCTGGAAAGCGGCTTCGAGACCGACACGCTCGCGGTCATCTCCGAGACCGACATCCTTGGCGACCGCCTCGCCCGGCCGCGCCGCAAGCGCCGGGCGTCCAACTTCCTGGCCGAGGCCTCGTCCCTGAGTCCCGGCGACCTGGTGGTCCACATCGACCACGGCATCGGCCGCTATGAGGGCCTGAAAACCCTCGAGGTCCAGGGCGCGCCCCACGACTGCCTGGAACTGCAGTACGGCGCCGAGGCCAAGCTCTACCTGCCTGTCGAGAACATCGACCTGCTGACCCGTTATGGCTCGGAGGGCGACGGCGTCCAGCTGGACCGCCTGGGCGGGGCGGCTTGGCAGGCGCGCAAGGCCAAGGCCAAGGAACGCCTGCGCGACATGGCCATCGGCCTGATCCAGATCGCCGCGGCCCGCGCCACTCGCCACACCGATCCCGTCGATCCGCCGCACGGGGTGTTCGACGAGTTCTGCGCCCGCTTCCCCTACGAGGAAACCGAGGACCAGCTGTCGGCCATCCACGACATCCTGGAAGACCTCTCGGCCGGCAAGCCGATGGACCGGCTGATCTGCGGCGACGTGGGCTTCGGCAAGACCGAGGTCGCCCTGCGCGCGGCCTTCGTGGTGGCCATGAGCGGCCAGCAAGTGGCCATCGTCGCCCCCACCACCCTGCTGGCGCGTCAGCACTACAAGACCTTCACCGAACGCTTCCAGGGCTGGCCCATCAAGGTCACCCGCCTATCGCGCCTGGTGCCCCCCAAGGAGGCCGCCGAGACCCGCGAGGCGCTGAAGAACGGCGAGGTCGAGATCATCGTCGGCACCCATGCGGTGCTGTCCAAGCAGGTGGGTTTCAAGAACCTCGGCCTGGTGATCGTCGACGAGGAGCAGCACTTCGGGGTCAAGCACAAGGAGAAGCTCAAGGAGCTTCGCGCCGACGTGCACATGCTGACCCTGACAGCCACGCCGATCCCGCGCACCCTGCAGATGTCGCTGTCGGGCATACGGGAGATGTCGATCATCGCCACCCCGCCGGTGGACCGCTTGGCGGTGCGCACCTACGTCACGCCCTTCGACTCCATCGTCATCCGCGAGGCTCTGCTGCGGGAGAAGTACCGTGGCGGCCAGGCCTATTACGTGGTGCCGCGCATCTCCGACCTGACCGAGCTGGAGCGCTTCCTGCGCGAGCAGGTGCCGGAGGTCCGCTATGTGGTCGGCCACGGCCAGATGGCGCCGACCCAGCTGGAAGACGTGATGAGCGCCTTCTACGAGGGCCAGTACGACGTGCTGCTGTCCACCACGATCGTGGAGAGCGGCCTGGATATTCCGACGGCCAACACCCTGATTATCCACCGCGCCGACATGTTCGGCCTGGCCCAGCTCTACCAGCTGCGCGGCCGGGTCGGCCGGGCCAAGGCGCGCGCCTATGCCTACATGACCACGCCGCCGGAAAAGCAGATCACCATCTCGGCCGAGCGCCGCCTGAAGGTGCTGCAATCCCTCGACAGCCTGGGCGCCGGCTTCCAACTGGCCAGCCACGACCTGGACCAGCGCGGCGGCGGCAACCTGCTGGGCGAGGAACAGTCGGGCCACATCCGCGAGATCGGGGTCGAGCTGTACCAGCAGATGCTGGAGGACGCGGTCAACGACCTGAAGGAACTGGCCGGCAAGGGCGAGGGCGCCACCGACCGGGGCTGGTCGCCGCAGATCAACACCGGCGCCGCCGTGCTGATCCCCGAGGACTATGTCCCCGACCTGCACGTGCGCCTGTCGCTCTATCGCCGCCTGTCCGACGCTGAGAAGTCCGGCGACCGCGAGGCCCTGGCCGCTGAGATGATCGACCGATTCGGTCCCCTGCCGCCGGAAGCCGGCCAGCTGCTCAAGGTCGTGGCCATCAAGGGCCTGTGCCGCGAGGCCAATGTCGCCAAGATCGACGTGGGGCCGAAGGGCGCCGTGGTCACCTTCCGCGGCGACGACTTCCCCAATCCCATGGGCCTCATGCAGTTCGTGACCAAGAACCAGGTCGCCTGGAAGGTCCGCCCCGACAACAAGGTCGTGGTCCGCGGCGAGTGGGAAACCCCGGAACAGCGGCTCAACGCCGCCGAGCGCGTGCTGAGCGAACTGGCCAAGCTGGCCGGGGCGGCGGTCGCGGCTTAGGTCTCCTTCTCCCCTTGCGGGAGAAGGTGGCCCTGCGAAGCAGGGTCGGATGAGGGGTCGATAGACTTATCGGGTTAGGGCGGTTGGAAGTTGAGCGGAGAGGTCAGTGCGACCCCTCATCCGACCGGTCTCCGACCGGCCACCTTCTCCCGCAAGGGGAGAAGGACTAGGACTACCCCGCCTTCTCCACGGCCCGTGCCGCCGCTTCCTCCAGCGCCTTGCCGACCCCGGCGGCCAGGCTGACCTCGGCGACGCCGATGTCGAACTCCACCACGAAGGGGGGCTTGCCGTCGCCGGCCTCGAAGGCCGTGCAGCCGATGACGGCGGCGATGCGTTCGCCGGCCGCCCGGGCCGAGGCCTGGGGCGTGGCGGGCAGGGCGAGCGCGAAGACCTCAGGGCCGAGGCGCGCGGCGGTGTCCTCCACCCGCACCAGCCGGCCGATCATCGAGCCGATCTGCGGGATGGCGCGGTCCAGCCAGCCGCCGTGGCGGGCGGCGCCCACATCGAAGCTCTCGGAGACCTTGAGCACGCAGACCGACAGCGGCCGGTTGCGCAGGCGTGAGGCCTGGGCCAGGCGACCCAGATGGGTGGCGAAGAGATCGCGGGTGAAGAGGCCGGTGGCCGGGTCCATCAGGCCGGAGGCCCGGGCCTTTTCCAGGGCCTTGCGGATCGCGGTCTGGCGGCGATAGGAGCGCGCCAGTTCGATGACCCGCTTGGCGGTCTCGGTCTCCGGCGTCTCGGGCGAGGCCACGTCGGAGATGCCCCGATGATAGGCCTCCGACATGGTCACATAGCTCTCCTGCTTCATGTAGAGCAGGGCCGGCGTGTGATAGAGCTGGGTGTTGCGGCGCATGCCCGCGGCGATGGACAGCGCCTCCTGGCTATTGTCGCCGGCCCACAGCACCACGGCGTCGAAGGGCCGTTCGTGCAGGTAGTCGAAGGCCGTATAGGCCGTAAACGCGCCCACCACCTCGGCGCCGGAACGGGTCAGGGCGTTGGATAGGGCCAGGAACTGCGGCGCGGGCTCGCCGATGGCCAGCACCTTGAAGGGGCTGGGATCGGGATCGGGCATTTCCAGCCGGCGGCCGCGCTCGCTGAAGGTTTCCAGCCGCAGCTCGAACTCCTCCTCGGCGATGGCCATGCGCACCAGGGTCTCCAGGCGCAGCACCACCTGGGCCGGATGCACCGGGGCCGTCAGGGTGAGGTCAAAGTTCAGGCCGTCCAGCTCAGGTCCCGGCGCGCCGATGGCGATGACGGGCAGGCGGCGCGGCGCGCAGGCGGCCTTCAGGCGCTTGGCCAGGGTCAGGGCCTCGTGGCCGCCGCTGGCGAGATCCACGATGGCGGCTTCCACCTGCAGGTCGCTCAGCGCGGCGATGGCGGCATAGGGGCCACGCGCCGTGACCGTGCGCCAGCCGAGCCGGTCCAGGCCCTCGGCGAGGGGACCCGCCAGGGCGTCATCGCGCGCGACGATCAGAACTCGCGCATGGACGCCCAGAGCCATTCCTCAAACCCTTGAAACAACAAGACAGCCGACCTCGCCGCTTATAGGCGGGAATCGGCTCACAGGCAGAATATACAGAGGCGCGCCACCGCGACAGGGACGCGCAGGTCATGGGTGTGGAGCATTACGATGGACAAGCCGCTTTCGGGCCAGACGGCCATCATCACCGGGGCTTCGGGCGGCCTGGGAACCCACTTCGCCAAGCTGCTGGCCGGGGCGGGCGCGGCGGTGGCCCTGACCGCGCGGCGACTCGACATGGTCGAGGCCCTGGCCGGCGAGATCGCGGCCTCCGGGGGACGGGCCATGGCCATGCGCCTGGACGTCGCCGACGCCGCCTCCATCGCGCCGGCCTTCGCTGAGATCGAGGCGGGACTGGGACCGGTGTCCATCCTGGTGAACAACGCCGGGGTCGGCGGGGAGGGGCTGGCGCTGGACCTCTCCATCGAGGACTGGGACCGCACCTTCGACGTCAATGTGCGCGGGGTGTTCTTCTCAGCCCAGGCGGCGGCCAGGCTGATGTTCGCCAACGGCGCGGCGGACGGGGGCAAAGCCCGCATCGTCAACATCGCCTCCATCGCCAGCCACACGGTGCTGCCGGGACTGGCGGCCTACAATGCGTCGAAGGCCTCGGTCGCCATGCTGACCAAGAGCCTGGCGCGGGAGTGGTCGCGGCGCGGCATCGCGGTCAACGCGCTCGCCCCCGGCTATATCGAGACCGACATCAACAGCTTCTGGTGGGGCACCGAGGGCGGCCAGAAGCAGCTCAAGGGCTTCCCGCGCCGCCGGCTGATGGACGCCACCGATCTCGACGCCGCCTTCATGATGCTCTGCGGCCCGGCTGCGCGGGCCATCGCCGGAACCCTGATCACCATCGACGACGGCCAGTCGCTCCCGGGTGGGGGATAGCGAGGCTTGGCTGACCGCACGTCATTGGCGCTAAGCTCCCGCAAAATCGAATGGGAGTTGAGACGATGCGCCAGGGACCGCTGACCGGACTGAAGATCATTGAGTTCGCCGGAATCGGGCCTGGCCCCTTCTGCGGCATGTTGTTGTCGGACCTGGGCGCCGACGTGGTGCGCATCGACCGCAAGGGGACCGGGGGCGCCTCGCCGGCCAATGTCAGCGCCCGGGGCCGCCGCTCCGTCGGCCTGGACCTGAAGAGCCCGCAGGCCATCGAGACCTGCCTGAAGCTGATGGAGGGCGCCGACGCGGTGTTCGAGGGCTTCCGGCCAGGCGTCATGGAGCGTCTGGGGCTGGGCCCCGACGTCGCCTTGGCGCGCAATCCCAAGCTGGTCTACGGCCGCATGACCGGCTGGGGCCAGACCGGGCCCTATGCCAGCGCCGCCGGCCACGACATGAATTACATCGCCATCAGCGGCGCCCTGCACGCCATCGGCACCAAGGACAAGCCCGTCCCGCCCCTGAACCTGGTGGGGGACTTTGGCGGCGGCGCCCTCTATCTCGCCTTCGGCCTGATGGCCGGGATCATCAGCGCGCGCGAGACCGGCAAGGGCCAGGTGATCGACTGCGCCATGAGCGACGGCGCGGCCTCGCTGATGGCCATGTTCTACGGGATGAAGGCCAGCGGCGTCTGGACCAATGACCGACGGGCCAACATGCTGGACGGCGGCGCCCACTTCTACGACACCTACCAATGTTCGGACGGGAAGTGGATTTCCATCGGCTCCATCGAGCCGCAATTCTACGCCTTACTGCTTGAAAAGACGGGGATTACCGACCCCGCCTTCGCAGCTCAGATGAACCGTGGCGAGTGGGACAATCTGCGCGCCAAGCTGGCGCAGGTGATCGCCGCAAAGACCCAGGACGAATGGTCGGCGATCATGGGCGGCACCGACGTCTGCTTTGCGCCCATCCTCGACCTGGATGAGGCGCCCAAGCACCCCCACAACGTCGCCCGCCAGACCTTCGTGGAGGTCGCCGGCGTCATCCAGCCGGCCCCCGCGCCGCGCTTCTCGGCGACGCCCGGCGCCATCCAGGGCCCGCCCCCCGCCATTGGCGCGCACGACACCGAGGCGCTGACCGACTGGGGCTTCTCCGGCGCCGAGATCGACGCGCTGAAGGCGGCTGGAGCGCTGAACGGGTAGCCAACCTCCAACGTCGTCCCGGACCGGCCTAGCGGCCGTCCGGGATGACGGATTGGTTTGCGCTTACGACGCCGGCGGCGCGACCGGGCTCAGGTCAGTGGCCATCTTCTTCTGCGCGGCGTGTTCGGCTTCCGGCAGCGGGATCAGGCCGCGCGACTGCAGGTAGCCGCCCTTGCCGGTGGCTGCGTCGGAGGTGAAGCCCTCGAGGAACTCTCGCAGGCCCGGCGTGACGCCGACATTGGCCTTCTTCACGTAGATGAACAGCGAGCGCGACAGCGGGTAGGTCCCGTTGGAGATCGTCTCAAAGGTCGGGGTCACGCCCTCGATCTTGGCGGCCTTCACCTTGTCCATGTTGTTCTCGAGGAACGAGTAGCCGAAGACGCCGAGCGAATGGGGCGTCTTCTCCAGGGTCTGGACGATGGCGTTGTCGTTTTCCCCGGAGTCGACCCAGGCGCCGTCGGAGCGGATGGTGTGGGTCTTGGCCTTGAAGCCGTCTTCGTCGGACTTTTTCAGGGCGGCCAGGGTCGCATCCTTCTCGCCGCCCTTTTCCATCGCCAGTTCAGTGAAGGCGTCGCGGGTGCCCGACGTGGGCGGCGGGCCATAGACCAGGATCGGGTCGGCGGGCAGGCCGGCGGCCACATCGGCCCAGGTCTTTGTGGTGTTGGGGGCAAAGGCTCCGCCCTTGGGCAGTTCCGCCGCCAGCGCCCTGTAGAGCTGCTCACGGTGCAGGTCGAAGGTCGGGCCCTTCTTGTCGTTGGCCACAACGATGCCGTCAAAGCCGATCTTGATCTCGACGATGTCGGTGACGCCCGCCGCGGCGCACTTCTCGAATTCCGATTTCTTGATCGGTCGCGAGGCCGTGGCGATGTCAGGATATTGCGAGCCCGTGCCGCCACAGAACAGCTTGAAGCCGCCGCCGGTGCCCAGCGATTCGACGCGGGCCGGCTTGCCGCCCGTGGTGCGGGCGACGTTCTCGGCCACGCGGGTGGCGAAGGGGAACACGGTGGAGGAGCCGGCGGCCCAGACCTGGGCGCGGTTCCCGCCGCCGCCGCTGACGGCATTGGTGTCGGTCTTCTGTCCGCAGGCGCTCAGCACCAGGGCCGAGGCTGCGGCGAGATAGATGGCGGTCTTCATGGGGAACTCCGGGGGAGGGCGCCGCGTCAGGCGGCGCGATCTGGGCTCAGGCGTCCAGCTAACACCCGTTCTTGAAGCTTATGCGACAGTGACGTGACGCTCGCCTCTGGTGAACGCGTTCCTTGAGCGCCGTTCAGCCTGGGTTCAGCCGCCGGTTCGTAATCTCTCCCCAGGTTGATCGCTGTCCATTCCCGTCCCTCGGGCGGCGATCTGACCCGATGGTACGACACGCCCATCGACGGCGCGCCACCCCTCCCGGTGGCGCGCCGCTTTGATGTGGGGATGCGTCGAGATCGCGGCTTGCCTAAACCGCCTGCCTTCATCACCTTCCGCCCGATGTCGATCCGGGCCCAGATTCAGCGTTTGCGAGACATCGACTGGGACCCGCTGCATTGGTTGCGGCGCACCCTGGCGGTCAATGGCAAGGCGCTAACCCGGCTCTGGGGCCGCGACGTCATGCTCTATGTGGGCGGGGTGTCGTTCTTCGTCCTGCTGGCGGTGTTCCCCGGCCTGGCCATCCTGGTGGGGATCTACTCCTTCTTCGCCGACGCCAGCCAGGCCGCCGCCCAGGCCGAGATGCTGGCCCACCTGATGCCGCCGGTGGCGCGGGGCCTGTTCGAGGGCGAGCTCACCCGCCTGGCCCATGCGCCCCTGGAGGCCGTGTCGGCCCAGAGCGGGGTGGCCCTGATCATCGGCTCCTACGCCTCGCACCGGGGGTTCAAGGCCCTGCTGGCGGGGCTCTCCTTCATCCATGATGATGATGCGCCGCGTGGCTTCGTCGGCTTCAACGTCATGGCCCTGCTGGTGCTGGTGGCCGCCTTCGTGCTGCTGGGCTTCCTCTCGGCGGTGTTCTTCTATCTCCGCTTCATCGCCGCGGCCTTCGACATCAAGCCCCTGGCCGGCGCGCCGTGGCTGTTCAGCGAGTGGACCTGGGCCAGCTTCGGCATCACGCTGGCCATGAGCCTGATCTACCGCTTCGCCATGTCCAGCCGCCCGGTGGCCTGGCGGGCTTCCATCACCGGCGGGGTGGCCGCGGCCCTGCTGTGCCTGTTCATGTCCTGGGCCAGCGCCTTCTATGTCGAGCAGATCGCCCAGCTGGGCGCGACCTATGGCTCGGTGGCCGCCGTGGTGGTGTTCCTCATCTGGCTGTCCTGGACTGTGAACGCCATCTTCTTCGGCGGGGCGCTCGCCACCGAGATCGAGCTGGAGATGGACGCGCAGCGTGCCGCGGGGGCTGCTCGACTGCTCGCCGACATGCGGGGCGATAAAGCCCGAGCGCTTCCAGGCGAAGTGGGAACCGGTTCGCCGTCCGGAAGCGCGACCAAGCAAAGAATCTAAGGCGCAACCAGCGCCTTAGACTGGCTTCCGGACCAGGAAGCTGAGGGTTCCGGCCTCTTGGGCCGTTTCCAGAACCTCAAAGCCCGCGCCCGCCGCGAAGTGGGGCACGTCGATCCGCGCCATGGGATCGTCAGCGTAGAGCCTGACCTCCGACCCCGGCGCGGCGTCCTCGAGAGCCCGGCGCAGGCGCAGGGTGGGGACCGGGCAGTGGTGTCCGCGCGCGTCGACGATGATCTCGCTGGCCATCACCGGTCCATAGCTCAGGCGCGCCCTGGAACCCAGCCCCCAACGCCTCAGGGCCAGGCGGGCTCATGGGTTCCCAGCGGAACCACGGGCCGGGCCCAGCGGGCCGGGGTCTCCGATAGGGTCACCGGCGGGCGCAGGTGGCGCATGGGGCCAAAGCCGCTCTGGCTGTCGACCTGCCAGCCGGCGATTTCCTCGGGGCTGTGGGGCTGGACCGCCGCCAAATGTTCCGGCCCGGCGATCCCCAGGCCGCGCAGCCACGTCAGGGTCTGCGACAGCGAGACCCGGACGCAATAGCTGCCTCCGAACCGCGCCCGGCGATCCAGGGCGATCAACGTCCCCAGCGCCGCCAGGAAGCCGGTCGTGTAGTCGGCCACCGCGCCGGGCTGCAGCATCGGGGCCTTGGCGCCCATGTGCTCGCCGTGCAGGTGGGCCACGCCGGTCACCGTCTGGGCCAGCTGTTCCCAGCCGGGACGCTGCGCCCACGGGCCTTCGTGTCCGTAGGCGTTGATCGAGGTGTAGATGATCCCGGGCCGCAGCCGCGCCAGGTCCAGCGGCCCCAGCCCCATCCGTTCCAGCGCCCCGCCGCGATAGCCCTGGCCGAAGACGTCCGTGGTCTTCACCAGGTCCTTCAGCTGCGCCAGACCCTCCGGGGTCTTCAGGTCAAGCCAGGCCGAGAGCTTGCCGTGATTGGTGTCGCTGATGAAGAAGGCGGTGGCGGGCAGGTTGGGGGAGGCGATGTAGAGGACGTCGGCCCCGTACTGCGCCAGGGTCCGCGCGCAGGTCGGCCCGGCCAGCACCCGGGTCAGGTCCAGCACCCGCACGCCGGACAGGGGCGCATCGCCGCCGGGCAGGGGCTCGGGTGGGCTGTCGGCGATCTTGGTCACCTCGATCAGCGGGCGGGTGGCCAGGATGCGGCCTTGCTCCGAGGCGTCCCATTCCTCCGGCGTCCGGCACATGGCCCCGCAGATCCCGGCCGCCGCGATGGCGTTTTCCAGGTCCATGGCGTTCCAGGTCAGCGTGGTCTTCGCGACAGCCTCGGCGTCCGCCGGTTCGCCCATCAGTTTGTGCAGCTTGGCGGCGCTGTCGGGGAAGCTGGGGTGCAGATAGATGTGCCGCCCGTCCTGGGTGGCGAAGAAGCCCATGGCCGGCGTGCCGCGCCCGCCGCCGTTCAGGTCAGCAGGCCGGCTCGGCGGCGCCCGCGTCGCGTCCTCGAAGCTCTGGTGGACGAAGCTCACCAGGGCCGCGGCGGCCTCCCGGGTGGAGGCCGAAACGCTCTGGCCGCGCCCGATAAACTGGCGCCGGAGGTCGGCGGCTATAGTTCCGGTTGCAGCCAGCACCGCGGCGGCCGCCGCCTCGGCCTGGAACCGGGTCTTCATCGCCGGCGCGCCTTCTTCGATCGTGACAAAGTCCGGCGCCTCGCGGCCCGCCAATTTCATGAGTTGACTGAAGGCGGTGCTGGCGACGGACATCGGCGTTCCTACCCGGGGACTGTTCTTGCACACACTATGGGCAGGGCTGCCTGGAGAGGACAACAGGCCTCCCGTCAGGGCATCCCAAAGGTTGAATCCAGGCGCAATCGTAAACCCTAGCGCAAGGACTCACCCCATAAAGTCGCGCTTTCCGTGGGGGCGGCTATCGGGGCGATGAACTCACTTTCGCGCAGGTTCCTGATCAGCGTCGGGCTGATGTCGTTGGTGGTCACCATCCTGGGATCCATCGGCGCTTTCGTCGTGTTCCAGCAGGAATTGACCAACCGCCAGATCAGCTACCTGTCGGACTATGTCCGCGAGCGCAGCTCCAACATCGACAAGCGCTTCACCAACCTCTCCAACCTGCACAAGGCCGCCGGCGTCGAGCTCGAACGCCGCATGAACCACCTGTCGGACGCCGACGTCGAGCGGCTGACCGACGACTATTTTCCCGCCAAGGGCGATGGCACGCGACGTAGCCGCGATGATCTGTTCGACGGCCATCTGACCGCCTCGGGCCGTTGGGTCTACGGCATAGGTGGCTTCCTGAGCCAGGCCGATACCGCCTCCATCGCCGACCGCCGAGCGCTCACCGCCGCCTTGTCCGTGGTGTCCGACTTCGGCCAGGCCGCCCGCAGCGAATACGACAACTTCTACTTCTTCCAGGCCAAGCCGACCCGGCTGGTGATGTTCGGCCCCGACCGGCCCGACCGCCTGATGTTCTACCGGCACGAGGCGCCGGCCAGCCTCGACGTCTCCAAGGAGGAGATGGCCCAGATCACCCTGCCGCGGAACGACCCCGCCCGCGTCACCCGCTGCACCAACCTGCAGCGCCTGATTCAGGACAATAAGGGCGAGCGCCTGGCGACGGGCTGCCTGACGCCGGCCTATGTCAACGGCCGCTATGTGGGCTCCTTCGGCTCGTCCATCGAACTCACCGGCTTCTTCCTCAACGCCATCAGGAACACCCTGCCCGGTGCGTCCAACCTGGTGGTGACGGGCAAGGGCGAACTTATCGCCTATCCCGGCTTCGGTACGCCGGGCCGCGCCTCGGAGGACACCGTCGCCGACTATGAGCGCAAGCTCAGTCTCAAGATCCTGGTGAAGGCGATCCGCAAGGACGGCCAGATGCACGGGGTGATCGACAGCCCCGACGGCCGCCAGGTGGTGGCCTATGGCCGCCTGGCGGGTCCCGACTGGTATCTGCTGCTGACCTATCCGAAGTCCGCCATCGCGCTCTCGGCGGCCAAGTCGGCGTCCTGGGTGCTGACGCTCGGCGCGATCGCCTCCCTGATCCAGACCCTACTGGTGGTGGCGCTGGCCCGGCGCACCATCGTCTGGCCGCTCCGCCAGCTGGCCGGGGATTGCGAGCCGGAGATCTACGGGGTCCGTGACCGCCGCCCGGACCGCAGCGACGTCAGCAAGATCGAACGCCGCACTGACGAGATTGGCGTCCTGGCCAACGCCCTGCGCGGCGAGCGCGAAAAGGTCGAGGAGGTCTTGGCCAATCTCGAAGACCGCGTTCGCGACCGCACCGCGGAACTCGAACGCGCCAACGCCGAGAAGTCCCGCTTCCTGGCCAATATGAGCCACGAGTTGCGCACGCCGCTGAACGGCGTCATCGCCATCTCCGAGACCCTGGCGGCCCAACAGAAGACCCAGAAGAGCCGCGAGCTGGCTGAGCTGATCGTCTCCTCCGGCCGCCTGCTGGAACAGGTGCTCACCGACATCCTCGACTTCTCCAAGATCGAGGCCGGCGAGATTCAGCTCTCCTACGAGACCTTCGACATGCAGGCCATCGTGCGCCGCATCGCCGAACTGCATCGCGCCTCGGCCGAGTCCAAGGGCCTGGAGATGTCCTGGACCGTCGCCGACGCCGCCCGCGGCGCCTTCGTCGGCGATCAGGTCCGCCTGACCCAGGTTTTGTCCAACCTGCTGTCCAACGCGGTGAAATTCACCCCCGCCGGCGCCGTTCGTCTCGCCGTGACGCAGGAGGGCGGGCAGGTCTGCTTCGCTGTCACCGACACCGGGATCGGCTTCGACGACGCGGTGAAGGCCCGCCTGTTCGGCCGCTTCCAGCAGGCCGATGGCTCCATCACCCGCCGCTTCGGCGGCACGGGCCTGGGCCTGGCCATCAGCCGCTCCCTCGTCGAACTGATGGGCGGAGCGATCAGCGTCGAGTCGACCCCCGGCGTCGGTTCGGCCTTCACCTTCCTCCTGCCGCTTGAGACCGCCCAGGCGGTAGACGCCACCGCCGCCATCGAGGCCGAGCAGGGCTTCGACCTCTCCGGCTGCCGCATCCTGCTGGCCGAGGATCACCCCACCAACCAGAAGGTGGTGCAGCTGATCCTGCAGTCGGTGAACGTCGAGCCGGAGATCGTGGAGAATGGCCAGCTGGCCCTGGATCGCCTGAAGGCCGAGCGCTTCGACGTTGTGCTGATGGATATGGAGATGCCGGAACTGGACGGTCTGTCGGCCACCCGGCTGCTGCGCGAATTCGAGACCGTCAACGCCCTGCCGCGCACCCCGGTGATCATGCTGACCGCCAACGCCATGGACGAACACGTCCGCGCCGGCCGTGAGGCGGGCGCCGACCAGCACCTCTCCAAGCCGATCCGCGCCCAAGCCCTGATCGAGACCATCGTCCACGCCATCCTGGCCGCCGAGCAGGCCCAGGGGGACCGGGAAGTGGCTTGAGACTGGGGCCGCAGCGCCTGACACGCGAATTCGCCCCCGGTTTTCGCCAGGTTCACGCTCAAGCTTGCCCGTGATCTACTCGGCCCGCACACGGGGAACCACGCCATGGCTCGCATTAACCGCCGCGCGGTCGTGGCTGGGGTCGGGGCCAGCGCTCTGGCGGGGCCCGCCGCCGCCCTTCCGCCCATCGCGCCTGGCCGCAACAAGGTCGTCTTCATCAGCGACGTCCACATCGGCGATAACTCGCCGACGGTCTGGTATCAGAAGGACTTCCACGAGCCCTTCCTGACCGCCCTGCTGGACCACGTGATTGGCCAGGCCGAGCAGGTCCGCGAGCTGATCATCCTGGGCGACTTCATCGACTTCTGGACCTATCCGCCGCGCCGCCGGCCGCCGGCCCTGCGCGAGATCGCCGCCGCCAATCCGGCCATCTTCGGACCCAAGGGCAAGCTGGCCCAGACGCTTTCAGCTTTGAAGGGCCGGGTGACCTGGATCCCCGGCAACCACGACATGGGGATCACCCAGCGCGACGTCGACTTCCTGGTCAGCCGCGAGGGCTGGCGCATCCAGGTCCGCGACGAGGAGGCCTATTTCCCGCTGGCCCCCGACCGCCGCCTGGCCTGCTCCCACGGCCACCGCTGGACCATGTTCAACGCACCCGACCTCTCGACCCCGCTCGCGCCCCTGCCGCTGGGCCACTTCGTCACCCGTTCGGTGGCCTATATGCTGGATCGCGACCTGCCGCCGGGGCGCAGCGTGGCCAACCTGCCCGACCAGGGCGCCCCCAACGGCATCGAGCTCTCCAAGCTGGCCGGCTCCATCAATGGCTCCCTGATCGAGTCGGCCGTGAACTACGCGGTCAAGGTCACCGGCATCAGCGAGGCCGAACCGATACTGCTTCCGGATGGCCGCACCACCAACCTCGGCGAGGTGAAGCTCAACTATCGGGGCCTCTGGGCGCGCTGGGCCACCGCCGTGGGGGGCGACCTCTCCGCGGCAAAGGCGGCGGCCGCCGACGTCAACGGCCGCTACCTGGCCTGGTTCGCCCAGCGCCTGGCCCTGCAGAACGGCGCCGAGCTCGTCGTCTTCGGCCACACCCACGAACCGAAGTCGGGCCTCAAGGACGGCTTCATCAACTATGTGAACACCGGCTTCGACTGCCCCAGCCGCGCCGACATCGGGACCAAGCACCCCACCTTCATCGAGGTGGACACCACGACCCTGACGCCCCGCCTGCGCCAGGTGACCGCCGCGTCTGACGGGACCTACGCCATCGAGGACGCCTCTGCGCCGGCCGACACCCTGGTCTATGCGCCCAATTTCGACTTCTCGACCTATGTCACCGTCGACAACACGCAAGGCGCCGGCGACCTGGTTCGCCGCACCAGCGCCGAGGTCCACGGCCGCTATGTCGTTGGCCCGCCGGTGGTGATCCCCAAGGGCCACGTCACCCGCTTCTGGATTCAGGACAACGCCGGGACCCGGGGGTCCGAGGGCGTGGTCACCTACGACCGGGCCGGCGCCCCGCCGGTGGATCTGCGGTTCGGCTGCCCCACCGGCACGGTCGCCAACTTCGCCTCAGGCGCAGCCTTCCAGGCCCGCGTCGGCGGCAAGGACTGGGCGGCGCCCAACACCGCGCCGAAGTTGGGGCATCCGCTGTTCGTGCGGTTCAGCGTCTAGCGGGTCAGGTCACCCGGCCACCTCAGCCGTTCCACGCCTACTTCCGCGCCGCCAGGATGTCGTCCAGCCGCGCCGGGGTCCCGGCGATGCGCTCCAGGCGCGGGTAGCGCAGGCCGTCATGGTAGTCGAGCTTCACGGTGCGATAGCGCTCGCCCGCCTTCACCAGCAGTTCGAGGGGCTGCTTGCCGCCCTTGGCCGCGGTGACCGCGTCCTTCAACCGTTCGGCGTCGTACACCAGGCCGTTCACCGCGATCAGCTTCATCCCATCGGTCAGCCCCGCCTTGAAGGCCGGTCCCTCCCACTGCACCGCCGTGAACTCGCCGTCCTTGTTGAGGCTCAGGCCCAGGGAATAGGTGAGGTCCGTCGACTTGCGGCGGGTCTCGTCGCTCTTGGCGTAGTCGGTGGGGGTGTCGGTATAGATCAGACGGTAGCCGCCGCGCTTGAGGCCGTCCAGCGGCGCGCCGGGCCCGTGGCCGTCCAGCCGCGTGCGCAGGAAGCCCGCCCAGTCATAGGGCTGCACGGCGTTCAGGGTCCTCACCACCTCGTCGAAATCGTAGGTGAGCTGGCTCCAGTCGCCGTCGTTCACGCCGAAGAAGGCCTTGGCGAAATCGTCCAGCGATTTCTTCCCCTTCGACTGCTCGCGGATCAGGGTGTCGGCGTCGAGCCAGATCAGCTGGCCCTCGGAATAGTAGTCCTCGCTGCGCTGCCAGCTGGTCCAGGCCTGGGGGCGGCGGGCGGCGATGATCGGATCGTTGGTGGTGTCCTGCATCGCCCGCCAGGCGCGGCCCACCCGGTTGTCATAGGCCGCCGCCGTGCCGGCGAGGGCGTCCAGCGTCTCCTGCTTGGTCACCAGGCCCGAGCGCGCGCCCAGCACATAGCCCCAGTACTGATCCTGGCCCTCATAGACCCAGAGCAGGCTGGTGCGCATCGGCACATTGAAGTTGGCGGTCCACAGGTCGGCGGGCCGGCGGTACTTGCCGTTCCAGCTGTGGCTGTATTCGTGGGGCAGCAGGTTGCGGGTCGAGGGCAGCTTGTCCCAGTCGAGGAAGTAACGCGGGACCGTGCCGTTTTCACTGGAGCGTTGATGCTCCACCCCGATTCCGCCCATCCGGTCGGAGAGCGCGAGCAGCAGGTCGTAGTGGTCATAGTGGCGCGCGCCGTACAGCTTGTCGGCCTGGGCCACCATCGCCCGGTGGGCGGCGAGCTGGGCGGGCTTGACCTCCAGCAGGCTCGGATCGTCGGCCACGATGTTCAGGCTGACCCGCGAGCGGCCGCCCGGATCAAGGTCGAGCTTCTTGTAATAACGTCCCGCGAACATTGGAGAATCCATCAACGTCTCGAAGCTGACGGGCTTGAATGTCGTCACCTCTCCCGACGCGGCGGTCTCCAGCGCCGTGCCGAATGACCAACCGGCGGGCAGTCGGATGCTGGGCTCAATCTGGATCTGACGGGTGAAGTGGCCGGCGGGATAGAGCGCCAGGGCGAACCACTGGACGTTCATCATCTCCTGGGTGATTACGATCCGCCCCTGGTCGGCGTCCGTGGGCGACAGGTACTGGAACTCCAGGTCCACCGCGCTCACGCCCGCCGGGACGTCGACGTGGAAGGCCGAGATGTCCACGACATCCCGCGTCCATTCCACCGGCTTGCCGCCGGCGGTGATGGTCAGGCCCGCAAGCTTGTCGATGGGGCCGCGCGGGGCGTGGTTGCCGGGGATCCAGCTGGGATAGAGCAGGGTCAGCGGCCCGGCCTTGGCCACCGGAATGGTCTCCCGGACCCGGAAGATGCGGCGGTCGAGATCGGTGGCGTCCACCGACAGCTTCAGGACCCCGGCATAGGGTGTGTCCTGCGGCGCGACGATGGCGGCCGGCATGGCCAGGGGCTGCGGCGGGACGGGTTGGGCCAGGGCCGCGCCGGGGCTGAGCGCCAGGGCGAAGGCGGCGAGGAACGCGTGGTTCAAGGGCGGGCGGCTTTCTGAATCAGAACGGGTTTCCACCCATCCTGCGGACCGCGCGGCGCGAGGCAACCCCTGGCTTCGATCAGCCGGCCTTTGCGGAGCTCAGATAGGCGCCGTAGCCCAGGGCCTCCAGGGCCTTGCGCAGGCCGTCCTGGTCCAGCGAACCCTTGGCTGTGTTGGCCGCCGAGCCCTGGTCCTGCAGGCGATAGACGGTCCAGTCGGCCCCCTTGGGCGGGCAGGCGCCGGGCGCCAGCAGCATGTGCTTCCAACCCACCAGGGCCGGCTCGCGGCCGGGCGAGATGTCGAAGTCGCTGTCATGGAAGGCGAGGTCCATGCCCGCCGCGCGCGCCTCGCCGACGCGGTCGCTCAGCCACACGTCGAAAGCGTCGAGAATGTCCCGGGCCGAGAGCGCCCCGGCATTGGCGATTTTGCTGATCTGTTCCACGGGAATAGGCCCACTTCTGTTCACCTTCAGATTGCTGTCGCCGCGTAAATCCACAGCCAAGAATTGCGGTGAATAGGGGTTAAGCACATCGCTTGACGGCGGCGCTGCGATGGGCCGAACTCCGTGGATGCAGACCACGTTGTCGTCGGCCCTCTATCGCGATCCCGCCGCCTTTGATCGCGAGCGCCAGGGCGTGTTCGCCGCCGCCTGGCAGTTCCTGGGTCACGAGAGCGAGCTGCCCAAGGCCGGCGACTACCTGGCGGGCGATATCGCCGGTTGGCCGGTCGTGGCGGTGCGCGGCGAAGACGGGGCCGTGCGCGCCTTCCACAATGTCTGCCGCCACCGCGCCGGGCCGCTGGTGAGCGAAGGGCAGGGGACCTGCGGCAAGGAGCTGACCTGCCGCTATCACGGCTGGCGCTACGCCCTGGACGGCCGCCTGCGCAACGCCGTCGACTTCGGCGCGACGCAGGGCTTCGATCCCCGCGACTGGGGCCTGCTGCCGGTGCGCGTCGAGACCTGGCGCGGCTTCCTATTCGTCAATGTCGACGGCAAGGCCGGGCCTCTCGCCGCGCTCACCGCGCCCCTGGACCGGCTGTTCGACGAGCGCGGCATCAAGCTCGGCCCCGCCACCCTGCGCCGCGGCCACGACCTGGCCTGCAACTGGAAGACCTATGTAGAGAACTATCTGGAGGGCTACCACATCCCCATCGTCCACCCGCAACTGGCCTCCGAGCTGGAGATGGACGACTACTGGGTGAAGATGGACGGCGCCGTGGCGGTCCACGAGGCGCCCACCAAGAGCGGCGTCAATGACGGCCTCTGGGCCTGGCTGTGGCCGAACCTCGCCTTCAACGTCTACCGCTATGGCCTGATGGTGGAGCACATGCGCCCCATCGGCCACGACCGCACGCGGCTGGACTATCTGTACTTCTACGATCCGCAGACCGCCGACATGGAGTCGGTCCTCTCCGCGTCCAACACCATCACCGCCGAGGACGTGGAGATCTGCGAGGCGGTGCAGAAGAACCTCAACGCCGGGGCCTATGAGGTGGGCGTGCTGTCGCCGCGCCATGAGGACGGCGTCGCCTGGTTCCAGACCCAGCTCGCGAAGGCCCACGCATGAGCCTCAAGCGTCTTGGCCCCGTCGCCGCCATGGTGCTGGTGGCCGGCAACATGATCGGCTCGGGCATCTTCATGCTGCCCGCCACGCTGGGGACCATCGGCAGTGTCAGCCTGATCGCCTGGGGCCTGGCCAGCCTCGGCGCCCTGCTGGTGGCCCTGGTGTTCTCATTCCTCGCCCAGATCCGCCCTGAGGCCGACGGCGTGGTGGCCTATGCCGCCGAGGGTCTGCACCCGGCGGCCGGCCATGTCAGCTGGTTCGCCTATTGGCTCAACTGCTGGGTCGGCACCGTGGCCGTGGCGGTCGCCGCCACCGGATACCTCGCCTATTTCTTCCCGGTCCTGAAGGCGCCCGGCGTCTCGACCTTCGCGACCCTGGGCGTCATCTGGGGCCTGACCTTCATCAACCTGATCGGGCCCCGGGTCATGGCCCGCTACGGCGCGGCGACCCTGATCCTGGGTCTGGCGCCCATCGCGCTCGCCACCATCGCAGGGGCGCTCGCCTTCAACCCCGAGATCTTCGCCGCCTCCTGGAACGTCAGCGGCAAGCCCGACGGCGTGGTGATCACCGCGTCGGTCGCCCCGATCTTCTGGGCCTTCCTGGGCCTGGAGAGCGCCGTGGTCGCCGCCGCGGTCATCGAGAACCCCAGGCGCAACCTGCCCATCGCCACGGTCGGCGGGGTGCTGCTGGCCGCGGTGATCTACATGGCCGCCTCGGCCGCCATCATGGGCCTGGCGCCCGCAAGCGTCATGGCCGCGTCGACCGCCCCCTTCGCCGACGCCATCAAGGGTTTCGCAGGCCCCATCGCCGCCAGCGTCGTGGCCTTCTGCGCGCTGGCCAAGGCCTCGGGCACGGTGGGCGGCTGGGTGCTGGTCACCGCCGAGACCTCGCGCTCGGGCGCGGCGGCCGGCTACCTGCCCAAGATGGCCTCGGAGGTGAACCCCGACCGCAAGCCGACCCGGGATATCCTGGTGGCGGCGGCCCTGATGAGCGTGGCCACCATCGCCAGCGCCTCGCCGACCCTGGGCGCCCAGTTCACGACCCTGATCAATGTGGCGGTGATCCTGTCGATGATCCTCTACCTGCTCTGCGCCGCGGCCCTGTTGAGGCTCTCGGGCGAGATCGAGGGCCCGCGCCGCTGGGCCGCCACCGCCGCCGCTGTCCTGGGCGGCGGCTTCTGCGCCTGGGTGATCGTCACCTCCGACCACGCCCTGCGCACGCCGACCCTGCTGATCGTCGCCCTCAGCCTGGCGCTGTGGGCCGCCACGCGGTTCAGGGGCCGGCTCAAGCCCGCCTGACGCAAGGTCACGCTTTCGCCGGCTCCGGCCAGGGTCCAAGCTCCCGAAAAATGGGAGAGACGCGATGAAGGACTTCACCGGCAAGATCGCCGTGATCACCGGCGGCGGCACCGGCATGGGCCGCGAGCTCGCCCGCCAGCTGGTGGCCCAGGGCTGTCACGTGGCCATGTGCGACGTCTCTGCCACCAACATGGCCCAGACCATCACCCTGTGTCAGGGCGACCGTATCCCCCAGGGCGTGCGCATCACCGCCCATGTGGCCGACGTCTCCGACGAGGCCGCCCTCCAGCGGTTCCGGGACGAGATCAAGGACCAGCACCAGACCGATCACATCCACCTCCTATTCAACAACGCCGGCATCGCCGGCGGCGGCAGCATGGTCACCGACAGCCGCGCGGCCTGGGAGCGCACCTTCAATGTCTGCTGGGGCGGGGTCTATCTGGGGGTCCGCACCTTCCTCGACATGCTGATCGCCGCGCCCGAGGCGCACATCGTCAACACCAGCAGCGTCAACGGCTTCTGGGCCACCATCGGCCCCAACACCTCCCACACCTCCTATGCGGCGGCGAAGTTCGCGGTGAAGGGCTTCACCGAGGCCCTGGTCACCGACCTGCGGCTGACGGCGCCCCACGTGAAGGCCAGCGTGGTCATGCCCGGCCACATCGGCACCGCCATCGTCGCCAACTCCCGCAAGGTCCAGGGCCATACCGAGTCCGACGAGCTCGGCCCCGAGGAACTGGCCGCCGCCCGGTCCCGCATGACCGCCGCCGGCATGGACGTAAGCCAGGTCCCTGACGCCGCCATCCAGGCCATGGTCGCCGAAGGCGCCCGCCGCTTCCTGGAAGACGCCCCCATGACCGCCGCGGCCGCCGCCACGGTGATCCTCGACGGCGTCAAGGCCGAAACCTGGCGCATCCTGGTGGGCGACGACGCCCACATGCTCGACGAATGGGTCCGCAAGGACCCCGAGCGGGCCTATGAGCCGGCCTTCTACGAGGAATTCGTCAAGGCGGTCGGGTGGAAATTAGGCGGCTAAGAACCCTTTCCCCTCGATGGGGGAAGGGAGTGCGCTCCTCAACGTCATCCCGGACGGCCGCCAGGCCGATCCGGGACCCAGGGGCCAAGCGCACCGCCCCTGGGTCCCGGCTCTCCGCTTCGCTGCGGCCGGGATGACGTGATTGGGGAGGGCAGGGGGCCTACTTCCTCACCACCCCCACCTCATCATCCAGATAGGTCACCACCTCATCCCCAGGCCGCCGAGACCCCACCGCCAGGAAGGTCGCCGGCGCCTCCGACCGGTTCACCAGGTGGTGCCCATTGGCCACGCCCGCCGGGAAGCCCGCCGACGACCCCGCCGTCAGGACATGCTCACCATGGTCGTCGATCAGCACCAGCTCGCCGCTCAGCACGTGGACGAACTCGTCCTCGGCCGCATGCCAGTGGCGCAGGGCAGAATAGGCGCCGGGCGCCAGCGTCACCAGGTTCACCCCGAACTGGGTGATCCCCAGCGGCTTGGCCAGCCGCCCCTCCGACTGCCCGGCGAACCACTCGGGCTTGACCGCGCCCGGCCACGCCCGGTCGGCCCAATCGATCATCGCCACCTGCGACAGGTGCAGAACCTGGGTTTCCATGTCAGAGACCTCTTCGCCTCCCAGAGCGTGACAGCCTGAAGTGGACACCGGTTCAGGCGCCCGTCACGCTCGAAGTCAAAGACACCATAGCCGAGATTCCATGAGCCGCCTCTGGAGCGACCTGACCCACACGCTCTCGCCCTATGTGCCGGGTGAGCAGCCGCGCATTCCGGGCCTGATCAAGCTCAACACCAATGAGAGCCCTCTCGGCCCGTCGCCCAAGGCCCTGGCCGCCATCGCCGCGGCGGCCGCCGAATCCTTACGCCTCTACCCGGACCCCGAGGCCACCGAACTCCGCAAAACCCTGGCCGCCTATCACGGCCTCACCCCCGACCAGGTCTTCGTCGGCAACGGCTCCGACGAGGTCCTGGCCCACGCCTTCGCCGCCCTGCTGAAGCACGACGCGCCCCTGCTGTTCCCCGACATCAGCTACAGCTTCTATCCGGTCTACTGCCGCCTCTACGGCATCGAGGCCCAGACCGTCCCCCTGGACGAGGCCTTCAACATCCGCGTCGCCGACTACCGCCGCAGGGCCGGGGCCATCATCCTGCCCAACCCCAACGCGCCCACCGGCGTCGCCCTGCCGCTGGCCGACATCGAGACCCTGCTGTCCGACCACCCGGACATTCCCGTGGTGATCGACGAGGCCTATGTGGACTTCGGCGCCGACACCGCCATCCCCCTGATCGCGAAGCACGACAACCTGCTGGTGGTCCGCACCTTCTCCAAGAGCCGGGCGCTGGCGGGCCTGCGCGTCGGCTACGCGCTCGCCCACCCCGACCTCATCGCGGCCCTGACCCGCGTGAAGGACAGCTTCAACTCCTACCCCCTGGGCCGCCCCGCCCAGGCCGGCGCCATCGC
This sequence comes from Phenylobacterium glaciei, assembly GCF_016772415.1. NCBI lineage: Bacteria > Pseudomonadati > Pseudomonadota > Alphaproteobacteria > Caulobacterales > Caulobacteraceae > Phenylobacterium > Phenylobacterium glaciei. The sequence goes on along the minus strand of NZ_JAGSGD010000001.1, from coordinate 2,364,095 downwards.
CTCGGTGCAGGACGAGGCCTATTTCCGCGAGACCCTGGCCACCATCACGGCGACCCGCACCCGCATGGTGGAAGGACTCACCGCCCTGGGCTTCGAGACCCTCCCGTCCAGCGCCAACTTCGTCTTCACGAAGCACCCCGAACACAGCGGCGCGGCCCTGGCCCCGGCCCTGCGCGAGCGCGCCATCCTGGTGCGAAGGTGGGATGCGCCGAGGATCGGGGACTGGCTGAGGATCACGGTGGGGACGGAGGCGCAGACCGACAGCCTGCTGGCGGCCCTGGCGCAGATCGCTGGCTAGAACTGGTTCCAGCTCGCCTGTTCCGAGGCCTTGAGCCACTGCCCGAACTCGCCCGCCCCGGAGAAGGTGGAGTCCATGCCCGAACTCTCCACATAGCGGAACAGCCGCCCGTCCGGCGTCCGGTAGAGCTGGGCGACGATATAGTCGTCCTCGCTCTCCTCGTTTCGATAGTCGAAGCTGTCGATCGAAGCGCCGCTCTTCAGGGCGGCCTCCAACTCTTCCGGCGTCATGTCCGTCGCCATCGCACCCTCCCCAGGCCATGCCTCCGGCAGAGGGTCATACGCCGCGCGGGATCTGTAAAGCGCGGGGTCGGGCCACGGGTCAGCCGTCAGTCCACCTCCTCGCCCGTCGGCGCAGGGGGAGAGGAGGGGTGAGGGGGCGCAGCAGGGCTGCGCATCACGGCGCGGAAACAACAACGGGGCCTCAGAAAGAGCCCTCACCCGACCTCTCCTGCAAGCGGGAGAGGAGGAATGCTCTCCAACACCCCGCACATCCCGGCGAAGGCCGGGACCCAGATTCACCCCGTGCTTCCGGATTCCTGTCCCAGGTCGTGACCTATGACCTGGGCCCCGGCCTTCGCCGGGGTGAGCGGGGAGGGGGGCGCCCGTTCGTGTTATTCGTGTCGTTCGTAGTTCCAAGTCTTGCGGCCGCGAAGGCCCATCAGATTGTCGATGAACCTCACGAACCTCACGAACGCCCGCTACCCCCGCGCCTCATCCAACCCCGCCCACATCGGCCCGCAGTCCAGCATGGTCCCAGCCTCCATCGCCTGGTCGATGGCCATCACCGTCAGCCCCGCCTCCATGGCGTCGAACGGCGTGACCGGGAACGCGGTCCCCAGTTCCAGCGTCGCCAACAGGTCCCGCGCCATCGCCTGGTCCGCGCCGTTGTGAGAGTCAGCGGTGAGACCGCCATAGTCGATCCGCTCCGGCTTCTGGCGGTTCAAGGTCGGCCGGATCATCAGCCTGTTGCGCACCAGGTCGGCGATCATCGTGGCGTCGGTGCCGGCGATGTACCAGCGCCGCTCGGGCAGGCTGACGTGGCTGTTGGCATGGAAGGACAGCCGCACGCCGTTGGCGTATTCCACCATGGCGGTCTGGTGGTCGGTGACGTCCATGTCGCTCTCGAAGGCGTCGTTGGCGCCCATCCAGCCGGGGTTGGTGGCGACATAGGCCGGTGCGCCGTCGTCATAGGTCCGGGCCGCGCCCGCCCGCTCTGAGGTGAACACGCGCCGCCCGCCGAAGCTCGCCACCTTGGCGGGCCTGGCGCCCGCGATCCGCCCGAAGATATCGAAGTCGTGGCACACCTTGTCCAGCAGGTAGCTCCCGCCCCACTCGACCTTGCGCCGCCAGTTGCGGGCCAGATAGGCGCCGTGCTCCACCGGCAGGTGCTCGGTGGCGTCGATGGAGATGATCTCCCCCAGGGCGCCGGAATCCACGCGCCTGATCACCTCGCGCACGATGGGCATGGAGCGCATCACCAGGCCGATGAACAGCGGCGGCCGGCCGGGCTCGGCCAGGGCGCGGGCGAGCGCATAGGTCTCCTCCACCGTCCTGACGATCGGCTTCTCGGCGAAGATCGGATAGCCGGCCGCCATGGCCAGGCCCAGGTGGCGCATGTGCAGGTGGTTGGGCGTGCCGATCATGACCAGGTCATAGGGCCCGTCGTGCAGCAGGGCGCCGGGGGAGGGGTAGCTGACCCCCAGAGGTATCCCCGCCTCGCTAAGGATCGGCGCCCCCACCGGCCCCGGATCGACATAGGCCGCCACGTCCAGGTTCCAGCCGACCTCCTTCATGGCGGCCAGCACGTGGGCGATGCGTTGGCCCAGGCCAATGACGCCGATGCGATAGGTCTTCATGGCCGCTTTTCCCCCTGCATTCCCGCTTGGCGCACGTCGCGGAATACCGACACTATGAAGCCACAAGCAAAAACCAAAAAACACCGGGACGAAACATGCACTACGCGGAACTCAAGCAGGCCTGGTCCGAGCTGACGGCGCCCGGACAGCCCTTCGAGATCGAGGAGATCGAGGTCCGCGGGAACACCATCCGCAACTTCAAGCACGCCCCGCCCAACATCCGCGCCGTCTGGCTGTCCACCGTCGCCTTCGCCGACCGCGACTACCTGGTCTATGACGACGAGCGCATCACCTATGGGCAGGCCCACACGCGGGTGAACGCCATCGCCGCCTGGCTCTGGGCCGAGGGCGTGCGGCCGGGCGACCGGGTGGCCATCGCCATGCGCAACTATCCCGAATGGATGCTGCTCTACTGGGCCTGCGTCTGCATCGGCGTTGCCGCCGTCGGCATGAACGCCTGGTGGGTCACCGAGGAGCTGGAATACGCCCTGAAGGACTCGAGCCCCAAGGTGGTGTTCTGTGACGAGGAACGCCTCGCCCGGATCCTGGAGCGCCCGGCCATGGCGGAGGGCGCCCGCCTGGTCGTCACCCGCATGGAGGGTCCCCCGGAAGGCGTCCTGCCGTTCTCCGAGGTGCTGGTGCGCGGCGGCGACATGCCCGACGTCCAGGTCGATCCCGACGCCGACGCCTGCATCTTCTACACCTCGGGCACCACGGGCTTCCCCAAGGGGGCCCAGCTTACCCATCGCGGCTGCGTCGCCAACCTGATGAACATGGGCTTCTCCGGCCAGGTCCAGGGCCTGGCCACCCTGCGCGCCAACGGTATCGACCCGGCCAGCGTGCCCGCGCCCAACCCGCCTGTGGCCCTGCTGACCACGCCGCTGTTCCACGTCACCGCCAACAACTGCGGCGCCTACGCGGTCACCGCGGGCGGCGGCAAGATGGTGCTGATGTACAAGTGGGACGCGGGCGAAGCCCTGCGCCTGATCGAGAAGGAAAAGGTCAGCGCCATGTCCGGCGTGCCGGTGATGAGCCGCGAAGTTTTGACCCACCCCGACTTCGCCACCACCGACACCTCCAGCCTGCTCAGCCTCGGCGGCGGCGGCGCCCAACTCCAGCCCGACCTGGTGGCCAAGATCGACAAGGAGGTCGCCACCGCGCGGCCCAACACCGGCTACGGCATGACCGAGACCTGCGGGATCATCACCTCCATCGCCGCCGACTTTTTCGTCGACAAGCCCGAGAGCTGCGGCCCGGCCATGCCCACCTTCGAGGCCCGCTGCGTGGACGACGACGGCCAGACCGTGCCGCCGGGCCATGTGGGCGAGCTCTGGGTCAAGGGGGCGCCGGTGATCAAGGGCTACCTCAACCGCCCCGACGCGACGGCCGAGAGCATCACCAACGGCTGGCTGCACACCGGCGACGTCGCCCGCATCGACGAGGACGGCTTCATCTTCATCGTCGACCGCAAGAAGGACATGGTCCTGCGCGGCGGCGAGAACGTCTACTGCGCCGAGGTCGAGGCCACCGCATACCGCCACCCCGCCGTCGCCGAGTGCTGCGTGTTCGGCGTCCCCGACGACCGGCTGGGGGAGGAGGTCGGCGCCGCGGTTCTGCTGCGTCCCGGCCACACCCTCACCGCCGACGAACTGCGCGCCCACTGCGCCGCCCTGGCCGCCCGCCACAAGGCCCCCCGCTACGTCTGGTTCCTCGACGAAGCCATCCCCCGCAACGCCTCCGGCAAGTTCCTCAAGCGCGCCCTGCGCGAGAGCCTGAAGGTCGAAGACGCGGGGTAGAGAGGAGCAGGGTCGGATGAGGGGGCGAACGGCCTGCTCAATTCCGCTCATCCCGGCGAAGGCCGGGACCCAGGTGAAACCCCCTCCGTCGTCAGCAAGAGACCGAGGTTCACCGCCATCGGTTCGGGATGCATCTGGGCCCCGGCCTTCGCCGGGGTGAGCGGATGGGTATTCAACTCCCTACCCGCCTCACATACCCGTGCTATCCTCCTCACAAACCCGGAGGAGCCCCCATGAAACCGACCTTCGCCATCCTCGCCGCCATCGCGACGCTGACCGCCGCGCCGGCCTTGGCCGCTGGCGTCCCCGCCAACATCACGGCCGCGCTGGCCGCGCCGTCGCGCCCCGCCGCCGACACCGCCCGCGACGCGGCCCGCAAGCCCGGCGACCTGCTGGCCTTCACCGGGGTGAAGACCGGCGACAAGGTGGTCGATCTGATCATGGGCGGCGGCTACTTCACCCGCATCCTGTCGGGCGCCGTCGGCCCCACCGGCCACGTCTACGCCTACCAGCCCGCCGAATTCGTCGGCTTCTCCGCCGACTACGGCAAGGCGCTGAAGGACGTGGCGGCGGCCTATCCCAATGTCACGCCGCTGGGCGCGGCCTTCTCCGCCCTGGACCTGCCCGACGGCCTGGACCTGGTGTTCACCGTCCAGAACTACCACGACATGCACCTCAAGCCCTTCGCGGCCGACACCGCCGCCAAGGTCAACGCCGAGATCTTCAAGTCCCTGAAAAAAGGCGGGGTCTATCTGGTGGTCGACCACGCCGCCCTGCCGGGGACCGGGATCGCGCCGGCCGACACCCTGCACCGCATCGACATCGCCGCGGTGAAGTCCGAGGTCGAGGCCGCCGGCTTCAAGCTGGAAGCGCAAAGCCCGATGCTGGCCGCGCCGGCCGATCCCCACACCGCCAACGTCTTCGACCCGTCGATCCGCGGCAAGACCGACCAGTTCATCCTGAAGTTCAGGAAGCCGAAATAGGGGAGCTCCGCCAGAGGCTCGCCCGGGGGTTCCCCATATCGGGTTGGGTCGCGCGCGCGCCGGCTTGTCCGGGCGGTCGGGCGAGTCCACAGTTTGCCGGAAAGCCTGGGGAGCAGACATGCAACGGAACCTTCGCGGCCTTGGCCTGGCGGCCCTTCTGACGGCGCCGCTCGCCACGGCCGCTCACGCGCAGCCCCCTGTGCCCGCCTCCTGTCTGGCGCTGAAGTCAGGCGCCGAGGCCGCGCTGGGGACCCATTCGACGGCGGCCCTGGCGGCGGTTTCCTATCCAGGCCAGGCCGATGCGCCGGGCTGCCTGATCACCTTCACCGGAACCGGCGCGGTGTTCGGCGCCAGCTTCCAGGCCGTCGCGGCCAAGCTCGACACCATGATGCAGGGCCGGGGCTGGACCTCGGACCCCAATGCCGAGGCCGATGGCCCCACGGGGACGGCGCTCGGCTACCACAAGACCGGCCAGGCCGTGGCGGTGAGCGTCGACTACGCCACGGCCAAGGGCGTCTGCCGTGAGGACGCGCCGGTGGCCAGCTGCCATCCGACCCCGACCCAGATGAAATACACGATCACCCTGGGCCTGACGCCCGCCTCCTGACGCGCGCCAGACCAACCGGAGCCCTGACCATGAAGCGCCTTCTGATCGCCGCCGCCTTCGCCCTGCTGACCACCTCCAGCGCCTCGGCCATGGGCGGGGCGGGGATCATCCTGGATCCCAAGTGCCTGTCGGACGCCGCCTGGGCCGTGGACCCCACCGCCGGACCCATCAAGTTCTTCGGCTGCCGGCCGGCCTCGGAAATCCCGGCCCCCGACGCCGACGGCTTCACCACCTACACCAAGCCGATGGTCAACGGGACCGACGGCGGCTTCACCCGAGTGAAGCTCATCACCCTGAAGCAGCCCAACATCGTGGTCTTCAACGTGCAGGACAACGGCGGCGGCAGCGGCACCATGTCGGTGACGGTCACCGGCGTGCCCGGCCCGAACGGGGTCATGGAAACCTCCGGCCTGACGGCGCAGTGATGGGGCCCCTGATCCTGGCCGCCGGCCTCGCCCTGACCCTGCAGGGCATCTCCGCGCCCGACTATGAGGGCATCGCCCGCGACAGCCTCGGGGCCTGGTCCTTCACCTCCGGCAAGATCGAGGGCAAGGGGTCGGTGAAGACCACCTCGGTGGGGACCCTGTTCGACACGCCCACCCCCTTCAACGGCAACCCGACCCCGGTGGCCTGGGCCACCCACACCGTGGTCTTCGACTGCCAGGCCAAGACCGCGACCTTCCTCAGCGGCGCCAACTACGCCGTCGGCGGCGCCCTGATCAACGCCGCGCAGCCTGCGCCGGCCGCGCCCTGGACCGACTACACCAGCGGCTTCCGGGCGGTGGCCGCCGAGGTCTGTGCGATGCCGCAGCCCTAAGCGGGCGGCGGCGGCGCGGACGCTGTTTCCTGGCCGCCCAGGATCGCGGTCGCCGCCAGGGTCGTCAGAAATAGCCCTGGCGCTTCTTCGATTCGAGAGAGGCTCCGTCGTCGGTGTCGATCAGCCGCCCCTGACGTTCGGAGTGGCGCGCCGCCAGGGTCTCGGCCAGCACCTCGCGCAGGGTCGTGGCCGCGGACTCGATGGCGCCCGTCACCGGCCAGCACCCCACGGTGCGGAATCGAACCTGGCGAGACTCCGAGGCCTCGCCCGGGGCGAAGGGGTAGCGGTCATCATCCACCACCAGCAGCGCGCCGTCGCGGATCACCGTGGCCCGGGCCGCAGCGAAGTACAGCGGCGCCAGGGGCAGCCGCCGCGCCCAGATGTAGGTCCAGATGTCGGATTCCGTCCAGTTGGAGAGCGGAAACACCCGTGCCGTCTGACCCTGGGAAAGCCGCGCATTGTAGAGGCTCCACAGTTCCGGCCGCTGGCTCCTGGGCTCCCAGCCGTGACCCGGCGAACGGATGGAGACCACCCGTTCCTTGGCGCGGGTCTTCTCCTCGTCCCTCCGGGCGCCGCCAAAGATGACGTCGCAGCCCAGCTCATCCAACGCCGCCTTCAGCGGAACGGTGCGCATGAGATCGGTGTAGAGGGCCGAGCCGTGCACGAAGGGGCTGATCCCCTTGGCCAGGCCGTCCTCATTGCGCCGGACCAGCAACTCGAACCCCCAGTCCCGCGCCAGCTTGTCGCGGAACACCAAGGTCTCGGCGAACTCAAAGGTCGAGTCGATGTGCAACAGCGGCATCGGCGGCGCTGAGGGGTGGAAGGCCGCCACCGCCAGTCGGGCCAGGACGGTCGAGTCCTTGCCGCCTGAGAACAGCAGCACCGGTCGGCGCGCATCCGCCGTCGCCTCCCGCAGGATATGGATCGCCTCGCTCTCCAAACGCTGGAGGTGGGGTGGCAGACGGTCAGGAGCCATGGTCGGCGTCCCGCACGACACAGAACCGCACCTGCGGATCTGCGGCGTAGATGTCATCCATCCTCCGCTGCATCGCCTCAGCTTCCGCGCGAGCGCAGAACGGACCAAAGACCTCCGACCACTGGCGCCGCTGTAAGGTGGCGTCGAGGTGCTTGCCCCCGATCACCCAGTAGCGGTCAGGTGACGCCTCAACCTGGGGCATATTCATCTTCGGCCTACTGACCCTGGCCAAGGCTGAAGCCCGGCTCGCCGTCGAAGGTGCAGAGGTGCTCGGTCTTGATGAAATCCACCCCAGCCTCCGCCGCCCGGTGGCTCAGGGCCACGATCTCGCTCAGCGCCACCGGGCCGCCGCCGTTCATGAACCGGCAGCGCCAATGGTCGGTGCAGAAGGTCTCCGGCATGCCGCCGGGCCAGACCTTCACCCCACGATTGGTGATCATCTTCAGCTCCAGAGGGCCTCCGGCGATCGCCTGGAGCTGCTGGGCCAGGTCCTGCGGCCCACCGCGCCACTGCACGAACAGGTCCACGCCGATCGTCTCCTTGCGGGCTGGCGGTCGCCGGGGCGGCGCGGCGATCGCCATGGGGGCATTGGCGCCATAGCGGACCACCGGCAGGGTCTTGGGCTCCTGACCCAGCCGGGCGATCACGGCCTCGGCGAAGGCCTTCGTCCCCACCAGGGCCTTGGAGCGCCCGGCCTTGTAGACATCGGCGGTGTGGATCCCGTCTTCCAGGGTCGCCAGCCAGGCATTGTGGATGCGCTCGGCCACCGGGGACTGGCCCAGATGGTTCAGCATCATCACCCCGGCCAGCAGCACGCCGGAGGGATTGGCCTTGTCCTGGCCCGCCAGATCCGGCGCCGAGCCATGGATCGCCTCGAACATCGAGACCTGGTCGCCGATATTGGCCGATCCCGCCAAGCCCACCGAGCCGGCCACCTGGGCGGCGATGTCCGACAGGATGTCGCCATAGAGGTTCAGCGTGACGATGACGTCGAAGTCCTCGGGGGTGTCGGCGAGCCGCGCGGCCCCGATGTCGATGATGGCGTGGTGCTTTTCGAGCTCGGGATAGTCCTGGCCGATTTCGTCAAACACCTTGTGAAACAGACCGTCGGTCAGCTTCATGATGTTGTCCTTGGTCAGGCAGGTGACCTTCCTGCGGCCGTTGGCCCGCGCATATTCAAAGGCATAGCGCACGATCCGCTCGCAGCCGGGCCGGCTCACCAGCTTCAGGCACTGGAACACCTCGTCGGTCTGCCGGTGCTCGATCCCGGCATAGAGGTCTTCCTCGTTCTCCCGGATGATCACCAGATCCATCTTCGGGTGCCGTGTCTCCACGAAAGGGGCGTAGGCCACACAGGGGCGGACGTTGGCGTAGAGTCCAAGGGTCTTGCGCACCGTGACGTTCAGCGACTTGAACCCTCCGCCCTGGGGGGTGCTGATCGGGGCCTTGTAGAAGACCCTGGTGCGCCTCAGGCTGTCCCAGGTCTCGGCGGTGATGCCTGAGCTGTGTCCCTGCAGATAGACCGCCTCGCCGATCTCGACGGTCTCGATCTCCAGCTGGGCGCCCGCCGCCTCCAGCACCCTCAGGCTGGCGGCCATGATCTCCGGGCCGATGCCGTCACCATGGGCCACGGTGATCGGGGACTTCAGGTTTATCGGGCTCATGGGTCAACTCCGCAGGGGTCTGGCTCCAGCCGACTTAGCGCCGGCGGCGACGCCTCGGTGGTTGATTGTGGTCATCCTCATCATATGGGTTGCTCATCATTGACCGGGAGACATACGATCATATCAATCGTGATGTCGCCGTCAGAGCGTGGGGACCGGCGTCCAGATCACCTGGTCGATCCTGAAGGTCAGGAAGCCGTAGAGCTCTTTCCTTCCCCGTAAACGGGGGCGGAAAGAGCTCACCGCCTGGCCGCTAAACCGGCGCCCTGTCACCCGCGGCCTTGCGACCATGCACCATGCGGTAGAGGGCGGGCAGCACCAGCAGGGTGAGGATCGTCGAGGAGATGATCCCGCCGATCACCACGCTGGCCAACGGTCGCTGCACTTCCGCGCCGGCCCCCACATTGAAGGCCATCGGCACGAACCCCAGGCTGGCCACCAGCGCGGTCATCAACACCGGCCGCAGGCGGGTGAGCGCACCCTCGGAGATGGCGTCGTCCAGTGGCTTGCCCTGCGCGATGAGGTTGCGGATGAAGCTGACCATCACCACCCCGTTCAGCACCGCCACCCCCGAAAGCGCGATGAACCCCACCGCCGCCGAGATCGACAGCGGCAGGCCGCGCAGCAGCAAGGCCGCCACACCGCCGGTCAGGGCCAACGGTACGCCCGAGAACACGATCGCTGCATCCCGGGCTGAGCGGAACAGGGCGTAGAGCAGGCCGAAGATCAGCAACAGCACGGCGGGCGCCACGATCTGCAGCCGCTTGGTGGCCGAGATCAGTTGCTCGAAGGTGCCGCCATAGGTCACCCAGTAGCCGCTCGGGATGTCCACCGCCGCGTCGACCTTGCGCTCCAGGTCCTCGACGAAGGAGCCGAGGTCGCGGCCGCGCACATTTGTGGTCACCACCACGCGGCGCTTGCCGTTCTCGCGGCTGATCTGGTTGGGGCCGATCTCCACCTCCACCCTGGCCACGTCGGCCAGGGGCACGAAGCCTCGCGACCCGTCCCGTGACGCCGCCAGCGGGATGCGCAGACGGCCCACCTCATCGACATTGTTGCGCAGGGCCTCGGGCAGGCGGACGACAATATCGAACCGCCGGTCGCCCTCGAACACCTGGCCGGCGACCGTGCCGCCGATCGAGGTGGCCACCACGTCCTGGATGTCCTGGACGTTCAGGCCTAGCCGGGCCAGCGCCGCCCGGTCCGGGGTGATCTGCAGCACCGGCAGGCCCGTGGTCTGCTCGACGCCGACGTCCTGCGCGCCGGGCGTGGCCTCAATCACGCCCTTCAGCTGCTCGCCGATCGTGGCCAGCTGCGCCAGGTCGTCGCCGAACACCTTCACCGCCACATCGGCCCGCACCCCCGACAGCAGTTCATTGAACCGCATCTGGATCGGCTGGGTGAATTCGTAGTTATTCCCTGGAATCTCGGCCACCGCCGCCTCCAGCTCGGCCAGCAGTTGGCTCCGGGGCTTGCGCGGGTCGGGCCAATCCTTGCGGTCCTTCAGCAGGATGAAGGTGTCGGCCACCGAGGGCGGCATCGGGTCGGTGGCCACCTCCGCCGTCCCCAGCTTGGCCACCACGCGCTCCACCTCCGGGAACCGCTTGATGCGGGCCTCCAGGGCGGTCTGCATGCTGACCGCCTGGCTCAGACTGGTGCCGGGGATGCGCAGGGCGTGCATGGCGATGTCGCCCTCGTCGAGGTTGGGGATGAATTCCGATCCCATGCGGCTGGCCGCGAACCCGGCCAGCAGCACCAGCACCACGGCCCCGCCCACGAAGACGGTCCGCAGCCGCAGGGCCAAGGCCAGGGCCGGCTCATAGAGCCTGCGCGCGCGCCGCATCACCGGGCTCTCGGTCTCCTCCACCTTGCCGGTGACGAACAGGGCCACGGCGGCGGGCACGAAGGTCAGCGACAGCACCATGGCGGCGGTCAGGGCCATGACCACGGTCATCGCCATCGGGTGGAACATCTTCCCCTCCACCCCGGTCAGGGCGAAGATCGGCACATAGACCAGCGTGATGATCAGCACCCCGAACAGCGACGGGCCGATCACCTCGTTGGTGGCGTCGGCCGCCAGGCCAAAGCGTTCGTCACCGGTCAGCACCCGGCCCAGGCGATGCTGCGCCTCGCCAAACCGCCGCAGGCAGTTCTCGACGATGATCACCGCCCCATCGACGATCAGGCCGAAGTCCAGGGCCCCCAGGCTCATCAGGTTGCCCGACACCTTGCCCTGGACCATTCCGGTGATCGTCAGCAACATGGAGAAGGGGATGATCGCCGCGGTGATCAGGGCGGCGCGGATGTTTCCCAGCAACAGGAACAGCACCACGATCACCAGCAAGGCGCCCTCCACCAGGCTGGTGGCGACGGTCTTGATGGTGCGGTCCACCAGGTCGGTGCGGTCATAAACCGGCACGGCCACCACGCCGGGAGGCAGGGCCTTGGCGGCCACCTCCAGGTGGGCGGCGGCGGCGCGGGCGACGGTGCGGCTGTTTTCCCCCACCAGCATCATGACGGTGCCCAGCACCACCTCGCGGCCGTTCTCGGTGGCCGCCCCGGTGCGCAGTTCCTCGCCCATCCCCACGTCGGCGACATCGGCCACGCGGATCGGCACGCCGTTGCGATGGCTGACGATGATCCCCTTCAGGTCCTCGATGCCCGTGGCCTGACCCGGAACCCGCACCAGGTACTGCTCGCCGAACCGCTCGACATAGCCGGCGCCGACGTTGGCGTTGTTGCGCTCCAGGGCGGAGATCACCTCGGCCAGGGTCAGGCCATAGGCCGACAGCCGTTCGGGGAGGGGGGCCACATGGTATTGACGCTCGAAGCCGCCGACGGTGTTGACTTCAACGACGCCTGGCGTGGTGCGAAGTTGCGGCCGGATCACCCAGTCCTGCAGCGTGCGCAGGTCCTCTGGCGTATAGGCCTGGCCGCCGGGCTTGCGTGCGCCTGGCTTGGCCTCCACCGTGTACATGAAGATCTCGCCCAGCCCGGTCGAGATCGGCCCCATCTCGGGGGTTACCCCGGCCGGAATCTGGCCGCGCGCGCCCTGCAGCCGCTCATTGATCAGTTGGCGGGCGAAGTAGATGTCGGTTCCGTCCTTGAAGACTGCGGTCACCTGGCTCAGGCCGTAGCGCGAGATGGAGCGGGTGTGCTGCAGTCCCGGCACGCCGGCGATGGCGGTTTCCACCGGGAAGGTGATGCGCTGTTCGGATTCCAGCGGCGAGAACCCGGGGGCCTCGGTGTTGATCTGCACCTGGACATTGGTGATGTCGGGGGTCGCGTCGATGGGCAGCCGCTGGAAACTCCAGACTCCGAGGGCGGCGGACAGCAGAACCAGGGCCAGCACAGCCCACCGGAACCGGATCGACAGGGTGATGACGCGCTTCAGCAGGCTGTCGCGCGGCGCGGCGGGGATCAGATCAGTGGTCATGGCTGGCCCCTGACTTCTCGATGTCGGCGCGGATCAGGAAGGCGCCGTCGACCACATACTCGGTTCCGGGGTCCAGGCCGCCCAGGACCTCGGTCCATTCCGGCGTCCGGCGACCCAGTTCCAGCATGCGCACCTCGTAGGTGTTCCCCACCTTGGCGAAGACCACGGTGAAGTCCCGGAAGCGCTGCAGGGCCTTGGTGCGCACCGCCAGCGGCGCCTGTTGGGCGCCGACCGAGAACGACCCCTCCACCCCCATGCCGGGCCTGAAGCTCTGCGCCGCCCCGGGGGGAAGATGGGCATGGGCCATCAGGGTCTGGCTCGCCATGTCGGCGGTCGGCAGGATGGCCTCCACCTTGGCGATCAGCCGCGCGTCGTCGGACAGGGAGCGCACCTCGACCGGCAGGCTGACGCGGATACGCTCGGCGTCCCGGGGGAAGACGAAGAACTCGGCATGTAGCTGGGTCGGGTCTGCGACGACGAACAGGGGCTGGTCGCCCGCGACGCCGCCGACATTGGCGTTCTTCTCGATGATCACCCCGCTGATGGGGGCCGGGATCGAATAGGCCTGCAGACTGTGGCTGGACTCCACGCGCGCCATCGTCTGACCCTTGCGCACCGACTGGCCCAGTTCGCCCCGCATCGACAGGATGCGGCCGGGATACCAGGCCCTGACCTCGGCCTTGCCCTCGGGCGTGATCTCCACCCGGCCCGACAGGTCGACGATCTCGCCGATCAGGGCGGGGCCGGCGATCTCCGTCCGCACGCCCCCGGCCTTGGCCGCGTCGGCCGATATGGTCGTACGCCCCTCGTGGGAGGCGTAGGCCCATTGGTGGGTGCGACCGTTCTCCACGGCCCGGACCTTGACGTCGAAGGAGTGAGGCTCGGCCACCACGCCTGCGCCGCGCAGGTAATCCTCGACGGGGGCGAAGGCGAACCGGTCCACCTTGCCGCCAAGCCGGGTCAGTTCGACAGTCACCTGCACCGTCTTCGGGTCCACCGGCCTGTCCTTGCGATAGGCGTAGACCCGGAACTCGGGGTCCACCCCGTCCTCGAAGATGGTGAGCTCGGCCGCGAAGTCGCCATCGCGGAGCATGCGGCCCCGGTGCGGGCCGCGTTCGTACTCGCCGGCCTTGGCGTGGGTCTCGCCCTCGGTGTGGGCGTCAGGCTTCTGCCCGCAGCCGGCCAGCAGGCCGAGGCTGAGGACAAGCGCGGCCAGGCCGCGGGACAGTTGGAAGGACATCAGCGGGTCTCTGCACTGGAGAGGAGGGCGGCGTGGCGACCGGTCAGCCGGTCGAGGCGCACGCCGTCGAGATGGAAGCGCTTCAGCAGCTCGATGCGCCGGGACCTGGCCTCGATCACCGCCCTCTGGGCCTCGGCCACTTCCAGATAGGTGAAGGCGCCGCCCCCGCGGTTGAAGCCGTCGCGGACCAGGGTCACCGCGCGAGCCGCGCTGGGCACGACCTCGGCGTCGCTTCGGGCAACCTCGGCCAGGGTCGCCTCGCGACGCGCGGCAATCCGGGCGATCTCCCGCTCCCGCTCGGTCCGGGCGGCGGCCAGGTCTGCGTCGGCCGCCGTACGTTCGGCCTGAGCGCGTTCGATGCCGCCTCGGTTGGTGTCGTTGCGGCCCAGCGGGATCGAGCCCCCGATGATCACCGCCACGTCATTGCTCTGGCCGAAATGGCGCAGGCCCGCCCGCCAGCGGGGGTCCTGCACCGCGCGGGCGCGCTCGACCGCGATCCGGGCCTGGCTCAGGTCGCGCTCTGTCGCCAGCAGTCTGAGGTCCGGCGTCTCGCCAAACTGGCCGTGCGTCCAGGCTGTGGCGGCTTCCAGCGCCGATGTGTTCAGCTCGAACCCAGGCTCGCCGCCCCAATAGGACGCCAGCAACCTGCGCGCCTGCTCGGCGGCCGCCAGGGCCTGGTCGCGGTCGATGCGGGCCTGGGCGGTGGCGGTGCGCGCCCGCTCGCCGGAGAACAGCGGATCGCGCGCCGCGCGCACCCGGCGCTCGACCTCGCCCTCCAGGCGCCGGGCCACCGCCAGCCGTTCCTCCGCCACAGCGACCTGCGCCTGCGCGGCCAGGGCCTCAACCCAGGCGCTCTGCACCTCGGCCATCAGGTCCAGGGCGCGGACCACGGCCCGACCGCGCGCGAGGGCCAGTTCCGCCCGGGCCACATCGACGCGGGCCTCCCGCTTGCCCCCCCGCTCCCAGGTCTGCTCGTAATAGAGCGTCGCCTCCGAGCGATCGGCCAACCCTATGTCGCCGCTCCCGGCGAAGTTCTCCAGATCGGCGCCCAGGATGGGATTGGGCCGCACCCCGGCTTGGCGGACGCCGGCCTCAGCCGCCTGCACCCGCGCGGCGCCAGCGGGAAGGGAAGGGTCGTAGGCCGCGGCCCGGGTCAGGGCCTCGGGCAGGGTCAGTGGCGCGGCGACGGCGTCGAAACTCACAGTCGCGAACAGGACGGCGCAAGCCATCAGCAGACGGCGGGACGGCGCCCAGGGGCGCGCGTCGAAGGGCTTTGGCATGAAGGTCTCACGAAACAGACGCGGATCGGCCCACGTCGTGCGACGCGGGGGCTCAGACGCTGAAGGTGAGGCCCTTGGGAGGGCGTTCGGGACCGGGCGAGCCGGGGCTGACGATCAGCTGGTCGGACAGGATGGCCCGGCGTTCGGTTGAACTCGCGCCGACGCTACGACCCGCATCCTCGCCGATAATGCCCTGCGGCCCATCGGCATGATGATGGTGGCCGCTATCGGGATCATGGCTCGCCTCGCTGTCACCGTCCTGATGATGGTCGTCGAAGGACAGGTCGCTGAAGGCGCCATGCTGATGGTGCTGCGCCGGCTGGCTCTGGTGCTGCACCTGATCCAGCACGCTGGCGGCCGAGGCTGTCGCATAGAGCAGCGACAGCGCGATGCAGAACATCGCGACGAGCGTCTTCAACGAGGGGGACAAAGACCGGCTCACGCCGCAGGACTACGGCGCCCGACGCCGAGTCTCAAGCTTGCTCCGGGACCGGCGTCCAGATCACCTGGTCGATCCGCGTGGCGCCGGTGGCCAGCATCACCAGCCGGTCGAACCCCAGGGCCGAGCCGCTGGCCTGCGGCATCACCGCCAGCGCCGCCAGGAAATCCTCATCGATCGGATAGCGCTCGCCATAGACCCGCTGCTTCTCGTCCATCTCTGCACTCAGACGGTCAAACTGTTGGTCAACGTCGGTCAGTTCGCCGAAGGCGTTGGCCAGCTCCACGCCGCAGGCATAGAGCTCGAAACGCTCGGCCACGTAAGGGTTTCCGGGCTTCGGTCGCGCCAGCGCCGCCTGCGCGATCGGGTACTCGGTGAGCAATGTCGGTCGGCCCATTCCGAGGTGCGGTTCAATCTTCTCCACCAGAATCCGGGACACGATATCGGACCAGGTGTCGTCGTCGGCCACCCGGACCGGCGCTTGCTCGGCCAGCCCCGAACGGTCGACTGTTCCATCCGCGGAGACCGACATAAGCAGGTCGACCCCCGCCCACCGCGCGAAGGCCTCGGCCACCGTGATCCGCTCGGGGTCGGCGAAGGGGTCGCAGGCATGGCCCCGGAACCGCAGCGCCTCGGCGCCCACCGTCTCCGCCGCCAGGGCCAGCAGGCTGCCGCAGTCCGTCATCAGGCTCTCGTAGGGTTCCTCGGCCCGATACCACTCCAGCATCGTGAACTCCGGATGGTGCAGGGCGCCGCGCTCGCGGTTTCGCCAAACCTTTGCGAAATCAAAGATCTTGGTCTCGCCGGCGGCCAGTAGCTTCTTGCAGGCGAACTCCGGCGAGGTGTGCAGATAGAGCGGCGATCGCTGCCCGTCCGTGGTGACCGCCTCGGTGGCGAAGGCGTGCAGGTGGGCCTCATTGCCCGGCGAAATCGCCAGGGCCGCGGCGTCAACCTCGGTGAACCCCTGGTCCTCGAACCAGCCCCGGAACGCCTTCTGGATGGCGTTTCGCCCCAGCAGGAAGGGCCTGCGATCCTGGTGGTTCTCGGGTCGCCACCAGGGCGAGGGCAGGGGGGAGGTCAAGCTCTGGGCTCCAAGACGCTGGCGATCCTGGCCCGGATCGCTATAGGAGCGCAGGAACCTAGCACAACGCGCCGGCCCAGACCCTGCGCGACCAAAGGACGAATGACTTGCCAAAAGTAGCCGCCAGCTCGCTCCGCAAGGGCGCCGTCGTCGACATGGACAACAAGCTCTACGTGGTCCTCAGCGCCGAGAACATCCATCCGGGCAAGGGCACCCCGGTGACCCAGCTCAACATGCGGCGCATCTCCGATGGGGTGAAGGTGTCGGAACGCTACCGCACCACGGAGTCGGTGGAGAAGGCCTTCGTCGACGAGCGCGACCACACCTTCCTGTACCAGGACGGCGACGGGTTCCACTTCATGAACCCCGAGAATTTCGACCAGCTCACCGCCCCTGAGGACGTGATCGGCGACGCCGCGCCCTACCTGCAGGAAGGCATGATCGTCCAGCTCTCGACCCACAACGACGTGCCGATCGCTCTGGCCCTGCCGCGGCTGGCCACCTTCGAGATCGTCGACACAGAGCCGTCGGTGAAGGGGCAGACCGCCTCGTCGTCCTACAAGCCCGCCGTGCTCTCCAACGGCCTGCGCACCATGGTGCCGCCCTATATCGCGCCCGGCACCCGCGTGGTGATCCTGACCGAGGACGGCTCCTACGTGGAACGCGCCAAGGACTAGGTTTCGAACCTGGACGGGTGGCCGAGTGGTTTAAGGCAGCGGTCTTGAAAACCGCCGTAGGTGAGAGCCTACCGTGGGTTCGAATCCCACCCCGTCCGCCAATACCCATTGAAATAAAAAAGAAAATTAGGAAGCGTCGTATCGGGCCCCACCCCTGGCCCCACCGAGCGCGTTGGCTAGTCGCGGCTTGCGGCGGACAGCTCTGGACGATTGAGCGATTTTCGGGTCTCAGCATGAGCCGGCAGGCCTATCTAAGGCCTGACGAACGAAAGTCCCATCCAGGCGCTGTCAAATTGCGGGGAGCCGCAGATACACGGACTTACCTCGGTCCTTTGGCGCGCCGCGGGTGGAACCAACCAGCGTAGGCCATCGCGATATCGACAACCGGCTTCACCCTGGGACCTTCCTCGGCAGCCGACTTGCCCTCCAGGCTGCATTGACAGCGCCGCCATGGTTGCCTTCCTTGCTTTTACACAGCGACTCTTCGTTGGGGACCGCTATTGGACGACGGGGGTGTACATGACTTACTCAGCTGAGATCAGCCGAGACAATCCGACTTGCATCATGTTTGTAATCGACCAGTCCGGGTCGATGGATGAGCGAATGTCTCATGGAAAATCAAAAGCTGACTTCGTCTCAGATGTTCTCAACAAGACCATCTATACGCTAGTGACAAACTGCACGAAGGCAGATGGTGTCAGGAATTACTTTGATATCGGAGTTGTAACCTACGGCGGTGCAGGAGTGGGAGCAGGCCTGAGGTCTGCTGGCAGCTCCGCTGTGAGTTCCATCATTGAACTGGCCAACTCTCCTCTCAGGGTTGAGGATCGCACCCGGATGGATGACGATGGTGCAGGCGGTGTTTTGGAGCGTCGCGTAAAATTCCCGGTCTGGTTCGATCCTACGAGCTCTGGCGGCACCCCAATGTGCGCCGGTCTTACGCGAGTGGCGGAGGCTCTTGCGGACTGGTGTGACGCCCACCCGAACTCCTACCCCCCGACGGTAATCCACGTCACGGATGGCGCATCATCAGACGGCGATCCAGAACATGTGGCCGCCGTCATTCGCCAGCTGTCCACCCAAGATGGCTCTTGCTTGCTTTTCAATATCCACGTGTCGACCGAGCAAGGCGACGCAATCCAGTTTCCCTCAACCGAGGCCCGACTGCCGGACAGCTATGCCCGGCTGCTCTTCAGCATGTCGAGCGAGCTTCCGAACCATGTGGCCAAGCTCGCTGCGGACAAGGGCTATCGGGTGGGAGAAGGAACCCGCGGCTTTATGTTCAATGCTGATCCAAAGGGTATCGCGAATTTCTTCGATATCGGCACTCGCCCGCGTCTCACCGTCGATCGCTGACGGCGACACGTTGAACAATCGATCTCCGCCACTGCGTGGGTTTACATTCCCCAAGCGTCCCGACGTGCCAAACGAGGATAGGTGGGCCGTCTCTGACGATAGTCTTAGCTGCGCCGTCAGCGATGGCGCCTCGGTCTCGTTCGACCCCGCGCCGTGGGCAGAGATGCTAGTCCGGGATTTCGTGGCGGGCGTGGACCTAAGTGAAGAATGGCTTCGCTCCGCAGTGACCAGATACCAGGCGCAGTATGATCCTGAGAGCATGGATTGGATGCGTGCTGGCGCCTTCGAGCGAGGTAGTTTTGCCAGTCTCCTTGGTCTCAGGTTTCAACCAACCTCGCCAATCGTTGAGGTGAGCGGCATTGGGGACTCGATCATTGCCGCTACTCGGGATGGCGAGGTGATCAGAAGCTGGCCTTACACCACAGCGGAGCAGTTCGATAACTCGCCGCAGCTTCTGGCGACCGTAGGTTTCGAAAACCGGTTCCTTTTCGAAGAGGCTACGCGTCTTCCAACCCTACAACTGGATCTCGCCGACCTAGGGGCGGACACCCTGCTGCTTATGACCGACGCACTAGGTCATTGGCTTCTGCGCAACCCCGAGAGCGCTGGGCAATTGATCGAATTCGGGGGCGACGCGCAGTTTGCGGGATGGGTTGAGGCACATCGCGCCGCCGGCGAACTTCGGCGTGATGACACGACCCTGATCGTGGTGCCCGTCTAATGTCGTACCCCAGCATGACGGATTATCAGGACGTCCTTCAGGAGCCGTCCAAAGCGTTCACAGACCCTGTCCTCAAAGGGGCGAGCGTCGCGACTTCGCCCCTAGGCCTCCCGGCCCCCATGTCCGGGGGCTTTGTGATCACCTATCGGCTCAACTCTGGTGGCGGGTCGTTTGCTGTCCGATGCTTCCACCGCGAAATACCTGGGATCACGCAGCGGTACGCGCTCATCTCGAAGGCCCTAAGCAGCCTCTCGTCCGACTACTTTGCGACATTCGACTACCAGCCTTCGGGAATCCTGGTGAACGGCGCTCGGTACCCCATCGTGAAGATGGATTGGGTCGAGGGTGAGACCTTGGATGTTCACCTTGAACGCCATGCATCAGATCGCGCGCGTATGTCTGAACTGCGCAGCCGCTTCACCAACTTAGAAGGCTCGCTCCGATCCCAGGGGATCGCACACGGCGACCTGCAGAACGGCAACATTGTTGTTGGGCCAAGTGAGTTCAAGCTCGTTGACTACGATGGGATGTTCGTACCCGAGATGGTGGCAGGGTCTGGCACCGAGGTCGGGCACAAGCATTTCCAACACCCTGGCAGGACAGTGAAGGACTTCGGTCCTCAGATGGACCGGTTTGCGTTCATCGTTCTTGATCTCAGTCTTGAGGGCCTTGCGGCCGATCCGAACCTCCATCGCCGGTTTCGCGAGGGCGGTGAGGCAATCATCTTCAAGGCCAATGACTTTGGCGATCCCGATGCATCAGAAGTCTTCAAGGCGCTGCGAGCGATACCAGCACTAAAGGATCGTGCTGATCGCTTCGCGGCGATTTGTTCGGCGCCTATCGATTTGGTGCCAACGCTAGCTGACTACCTAGCCGGCCGAAATGTCCCAACGCCGCGTATCGCCACCGCGACCAGGCCGGCGTCGGCACCAAAGGTGAAGCGCTATATAGGGGCGTACCCTGTTCTGGCCGGTAGTGACTACGAAGGCGTGCTACAAAGCGTGGGCGATCGGATCGAGATCGTCGGCGAAGTTCTATCGGTAAAGCATGGCGTCGGCCGGAGAGGCCGGGGTCGCGGCCTTCCCTATGTCTTCATCAATTTCGGGATCTGGAACCAGAAGAGCGTCAAGATCACAATCTGGTCTGACGGGCTGAGCGCGATGAGCGCCAGACCAGATCAAGCCTGGGTTGGGCGTTGGCTCAGCGTCACCGGGCTCGTAGAGCCGCCCTACGAAGGAGCCACCTATGGCAAGCCTTACTTCAGCGTCGGCGTGTCCTTGACCTCGGACAATCAACTCGTCCAGCTCTCTCCCTTGGAGGCGAGGTTCCGACTGGGTCAAGCCGGCAAAAGCGCTGGGGCCGCCAACGGAACGAAGACCTCCAACGCAGCCGCCATTCAATCGCTCGGGAAAGGCGCCAAAAGTAGTGGCCGGCGGCAGGCATCAAGCTCAGCTGGAGGGACTGCTAGTACTGCATCTCAGCCTGTCAGTTCCAACGCGGCGCTGCTCGCCACTCTGAAGCCCGCAGGAACTGCTGCATCTGGGACGGGACAACAAGCAACAACCTCAAGGACGTCAACCAAAGTCCCGGCCCGGCCCACGTCTGTGAACACTGGCGGCGGCTCAAACAACTGGCTTGGCTGGGTCGTCATCATCGGGATAGTTCTGTTCGCCCTGGCGAAGTGCGCGGGCTAAAGGTGGGCCCGATAAGGTCCGACAAAGCGAGTTCGGGTACCCAATCGCTGGCTGGGGTTTTCGAGATGGTTAGATTGGTTGCCGCTTTGGGTGCGATTTGTCTGCTCGCTGGCTGTGCAATCCAGCCTCCAACAATTGATGTCTCGGTAAGTGGCTTCGTCGCTGCAGAGTTCTCTCCAACTCTGCAGCACGCTGTGGTTCCGTTCGATGCGGAGCAAGCCAACGATCTCCAGTTCGCTGAGGCGTCTGAAGAGGTGCAGCGCGCCCTGGTCAAGGCGGGCTTGCAAGTCGCGACAAGCGCCGAGCGGCCAGATGTCGGGGTGTTTGTTGACTACGGCATCGGTTCGCCCAGGACTGAGACGTCCGTGGTGAGCTTGCCGATCTGGGGGCAGACTGGGGTCGCTAGTTCGACCACCACTGGCTATCTGAGCCCTACTGGGGCGATCAGCGCAGTGACAACGAACACACCCAGCTACGGGGTCGTCGGTGCGGACAGTGTCCCCGTGAGCACCACCGTTTATGACCGGTACGTCATGCTTAGCGGGTTTGACCTGAACCGCTATGCCAAGAGCAAAGAGGTCAAAAGATTTTGGCAAATCAAGATCACTAGTTCGGGTTCAAGCGGCGACCTGCGTCTCATCATCCCATACATGCTCAACGCCGCAGTACCTTACTTGGGTAAATCGACCGGGAAGGCTGTGACAGTGGTATTGTCCCAAGACGATGCCAACGCCGAGTACCTTCGGACGGGGGTAGCACTCCCTCCGAAGTAATGACTGCGACCGCCCCGGCGCCGGTGAGATGTGCGAGCAAATCCCGACCGTTGGACACCGCTACTGAGTTTCGCCAATGTCCGGTGGACGGATTTCGCTAGATTCTGGCTCGCCACACCCGCGACGTGGCTGCTTGGCGTTGTCCAAAGGATTGTTCAGGTAGTCGATTCGAGAAATTGACACTTAAGCTCTTTCCCATGTTGGCGACCGAGGGAGAACTATGTTCGGGAAGCTCTTTGGAAAAGCGCCAGCAAAGCCGGCGCATAGGCCTGCGCCGGTTGCGCCCACCGGCGATGCGCTCCGGGAGGAATTGAAGGCACTCAGTTATCCCAATGTGCTGGCCCTCCTTCAGCGCTACATGGATGGGGAGCTAGAATGGACAGACGCCCGCGACATCCTAGCTTTCATCGAGTGCCTGATTGATCGCCGCTACTATGATCGAAGCATCCCGGAAGACGGTCGGCTAGCGGCGGATACCCTTATTGACGTTCTGACCAACGCACTCGAACAGGTCAAAAGTCCGCAGTTTCTAGAGTTGGCTCGGGCGGCTTGGACGCGTCAGCGGGAGATGGGCGAGCAGCAGGGGTGTCACACTCTTTTCGGAGCGTTCCGCGAATTGCCTTACGAAGACGCGCTTGCTCTGGCGGTCAGTCCAGGGCGCGCATGGCAACTAGCCGACCTGTTAGCGGCGGCGCCGGACCTTGCCGCATCGCTGGTGCCGGACATCATTCGGACCCTTGTTAAGGATCGGGTCCCATCCCGATGGAAATCCGATATTCCAGGCAGCCTTCACAACACTTGGCGCGCCTCAAACGTCGTACTGGTCCTCGGCTGGCTTCTGCGGATGCGCGACCCCACCGCAGAGGCGCTGTTGACCGATGACGACCAAGACCATCTTTGGAACTGTCTAGGCGACTACGACAACGCGCGTCGGCCGCTCCTAGAACTTGGCCTTGTAAGGGGCCGGAGCCCCCGTCTGACGGCTGATCTGGAGCGTGATAAGGATCAGCTAGCCGGTTTTATGTCAGGCGTTATGGCGCAGCCCGACGCAGCCTTTACCGCAATCGCACTGGGGGACCGGGCAGCCGCATGGGACGCGCTGCCACGCGAGGTCCGGGAAGCTGCCGATACGTCCGTTCGCCTCCTTCGCCTCTACATCTTCCGGGAGGTTCTCAAGAATGTGTTGCCTGAGGCGGCCGTAGGCACCGTCGTCGAGGCGGCCTTCAACAGTGGGGCGCCGGAGTCGGTCGTCGCAGCGCTGGAACGGCTCGCTTTTACTGACAAGATGGTTCGCGAAAGGGCGATTCCTGCGGCCCCCGACATGCGGTTTCCGCCGGGTTTGGACATCCTCATTACAGCGGACATCAAAGACGACTTCGATGACGAGACACTGACCGAAACTACCCGCACCGAACGGATGAATCTGATCCGGGAAATCATACGCGATGAATGGTTGCTCGCCGCGTCGTCGTCTCGCTTCATGATGCAGGCGGCTCTCGCGGGGGGGGCAAAGGTTGAACCTTACGAGGATCGACTCTCGTAGGTTGCCAATGGCGGGCGACAAAACGACCAGATTGAGGAAGCCGGAGCGGAGTTCTCGTCCCAGATGGCGGGCTTTGCGCGTGACATGATGAGTCCCACGCCGGCCGACCGGTCCGAAGCAAAGCGCGCAGGCCACCGCGCAGGCTCTTTATGTTGGACGCCAACGCTCAGTGGCGAGCTGCCCCGTGTCGATCCGGACGGCGCAAGGTACCGATCGAGCCGTAACGCCGCGCCGGCTAGCCCGGGAGATATCTTAGCGCGTCGCCCGTTTCGGGGGGCGGGGGCTCACTGCGTTCAATGAATGTGCGTATCGCGGCCCCTTCTGCTCCTAAAGGTGATGAAACTCCGGGCTGCCACGCCGACGAGTGCTACTAGGCTGTATGAGCAAGAGTCGTACTCTGCGGCTGGCCAGGCAGGCCCGGATCGCAGCTAAGCGCCGCAGACGAGAGCAGGTGCGCAGTGCGAAGGTCGCGCGAGGGCCCCGGGCCGCGCCGCTTCGGATAATCAACCTGCGCGCGCCGAGGATCTTGTCTTTCAGGAACGGCGGCGACGAGACGGTGGAGTTCTTGAATAGGATTCATGAGGAGGCGGTAGTTCGGGGCCGACGCTGCGCAATCGATTTATCCGCCTTGAACGAAGTGTCCGTCGGAGCTGCGGTTGCATTGGTCGCGGAAATGCAGCGCGCCAAAGAGTTCAGGCGGGGCTCTATTCCTCGAGGTATTCTCCCAAAATCGCCCCATTTGAAGACTCTTCTCCACGAAGTCGGGTTCATTGATGCGACTTCGCGGACCAACTTCACGGAGGTCTCAGCCGTTACGGGGCCGTATCTCCGTGTGCGATCGGGCCTAGCGGAAGAAGCGCGAAACACCGCATTTCTTGATGAATTTCTGGTCTCTCTCTTTCCTCCAGAGGTTATGAACGACAAGGTGCGAGGGCGGCTCAAGGGGGCGGTAACTGAGGCCCTCCTTAACGTCGTCGACCACGCCTTCGCTTTTCCGTCTGACCGACCGTCGGCATCCCATCGATGGTGGATATTCGGGATGGCGGACGGCGATGAATGCAGCTTCGTCGTGTATGATGCCGGCGCGGGCATTCCCGCCACCGTGCCGCTCAGCACGGCTCAAGCCGTGGTCGAAGCCTATGCTGCGCTGCAGGCGGATGAACGCAAAGCGGACTATCGATTGATCAAAGTCGCCGTTGAACGTCCGATGTCCCGGACGGGCCTGGCTGGTCGTGGGCGGGGTTTACCCGAGATGCGGCGATTAATTGATCGGGTAGGCGACGGTATGCTCTGGATTACGAGTGGTAGGGGACACTATGTGTACGCTCGTGGCACCGAGGAGGTGGACCACGGGCTTGCCATGAACAATCCTCTTCACGGAACGTTGGTGGTTTGGCGCTTAAAGATTTCGGAAGCACTCGATGACGCTGGCGGCTCAGATGGCTAGAACAGTTACGATCGACATAGCGAAGGACTTTTCCGCCGAGCCGTTTGGTCGTTACGCGGCGCACGGTCCAGCGTCAGGCGAAGTCTTTCGCGCAAGGCTGGAGCGGTATATTCGTGACGGTTCCCATGTGTTGGTCGACATCGACGGTGTGACAGGTCTCAGTTCGTCATTTCT
The DNA here is from genome assembly GCF_016772415.1 of Phenylobacterium glaciei. Lineage (NCBI taxonomy): Bacteria > Pseudomonadati > Pseudomonadota > Alphaproteobacteria > Caulobacterales > Caulobacteraceae > Phenylobacterium > Phenylobacterium glaciei. Next base: position 2,339,235 of record NZ_JAGSGD010000001.1, on the reverse strand, counting down.
GGATGAGGCATTTGCTGGGCTCGTGAGGCACGGGGTGCTCTCGGCAGCTGACTTTTGGAATGTCATTTCGATCAAGTCCGAGCGGGACCCAAGCTATATTGACGACGTTGAAGTATATGTCAGCGAGGCGGCCCCGAATTGAGCAATGACCTGGGGGGGATTGCTCGATTTGCGAAGGAGCACGGTCTCAAATTTCTCGGGGGTTCAGGGGTCGCGGGCGTTGCGATCTTCTTAGTCAAACAGTTATTCAATCGGCTCCGCCCCGATCAAAAGGCCTATGTGGCCGTCGTCGCAGACTTGGACCAAGCTGCTGATGCACTTGACGGAATAGTCGGCAGACCCGCCAGCTTGGAGGCGGATTGCGAACGCTGTCGCGCGGTTTACAAGCACCGGCGCCGGGCAGGCGAAGGCATCCTTGAGATGTTTGCAGGTGAGAGTTTCCGGCCATTCAGGGGCAAGTTGACCGCGATCGACCGGGAACTTGGCGTGTTAGAGGATGCCCTTCATGGTCAACCCCAACCGCCCACCCCTGTTCTCAGGGCCTCGTGCGAACGCGCGAAGGACTCCATCGCGGAAGTGCGGAGGTATTTCAACCGATCCTGCGACAAGCGCCTGAGCATCCGCGTTCATGGCCGGCGGCCAAGCGGCTGACGAAAATTGAGTTAGCGAGATCTAAGCGGCCGCGGGACTCGTCCCGACTTTCTCAACCGCCTCCTGCACTTCGTCTCGCGCTGTCATTCGGTTGGCCTAATTGTTACCAGGCCGCATGATCCGGCCGCCGCCGACACCCAGGGTAGTCGGGGACGCGGCTGACAGGATCCGGGGCGAGATGCACGCGGCGAAGGGTCAAGAGCTCGAGGCACGCGCCCAGGCGCTGCAACTGCTCACGGACGGCCAGCGTCGGTTCGAGCAGCCGGCCATCGGGAGGTTCGTTCGCGGCGGAGATCGTACCTAGTCGCCCGCATTGAGCTCGCGCGGCCGCTCGGTCAGGACGAAGCCGCCGGCCGGCTCCGGATCGGCGAGCAACGCCTTGACGCCACCGTCCAGGCGCAACCAGTCCATGCCCTGGGCGAGGGGGAGGACGCGAGCTTGCCGGGTGTGCAGCGGCTTGCCCGTATCAGGCCGGGGCATCGAGAACACCGGGCCCGGTTCACCCGTCACGAAGGTGAAGCTGGTCAAGGGCTCGTCGTGGTCGGCGGGATGGGCAGTGTCCCAGAGACCCGCAAAGAACCGGACATGGTAGCGCTCGTGTTGCTGCGGCCAGGCGATTTCCCAGCGCCGCTTCTTTTCGCCCTTCTTCCAGCCGGGCGGGTCGTCGTACTCAATGAAGCTGGAAAAGGGGATTAGGGCTAGGCGCCTCTTATAGGGCTCGCGAAACGCCGCAGTGGTTTCGACGGTCTCAAGTCGCGCGTTGGTGCACATCGCCTTCCAGGCCGAGACCGGCCCCTTGTGGAAGAAGGGCACCATCCACCAACGGGCCTCCAGGCCCTCGAACCCGGCCATAGGATCGGCCGGATCGAAGGCGCGTATCATGGTCGCACGGTTGGTAGGTTTGAAGGGCCGATCCAGCGGCCTGTTAGGCTCGGCGTCGACCCAGTTGATCGAAACGTTCAGTTCCGAGAACTGCCAGTCATAGTCGCTGCGGCGAACAGGAGCTGATACTCATTGCACGTTGGGTGAGTAAGGCGCGGCGTGGCGGCTTAGGCAACCCTGCCGACTGCCAGGAGGCCAGCGTCATGGCCGAACCAATCCGAGCCGCTCAGTATCTCCGGATGTCGACGGAGGACCAGGTGTACTCAATCGAGAACCAGCGCTCGGCGATCGCCAGCTATGCCGTCGAGCGTGGCTTCGAGGTTGTTTGCTCCTATGTCGATGCTGGCAGAAGTGGCCTTACTCTGACCGGGCGGCCCGGGCTGAAAGCGTTGCTCTCCGACGCCCTAGGACCTGCGCCCGACTTCCGGGCAATCCTAGTTTTCGACGTCAGCCGCTGGGGCCGTTTCCAGGACGTCGACCAGGGGGCTCACTACGAGTTCCTATGTCGCAGGGCCGGGATGGCGGTCGAGTATTGCGTCGACCCCTTCGACAATGACGGCAGCATGGAAGCTGTGCTGATCAAGGAACTCAAGCGGGCCATGGCCGCCGAGCTTAGCCGGGACATGTCGGTGAAGCTGCGGATCGCCAAGCGCAACGTGGCAAGGAAGGGCTACCTCGCGAGCGGATCGGCGGTCTATGGCCTACGCCGTCACGTCGTGGATCAGTCCGGTCGGGTGCATGGCGTCCTGGAGGCCGGGGAGCGCAAGGTGTCCAGTCGGTACCGGGTGGTGCTGGCGCCTGGACCCAAGGCCGAGGTCGAGACCGTGACGAGGATCTTTCGGCTCTATGTACTGACCGGCCTACGTCCTGGCGGCATCGCAGCGCTGCTAAATGGGGAGGGGATGACAGCCGTGGCTGGTCGTGCATGGAGTGGGGACTGCGTCCGACGCGTGCTGCGTAACGACACCTATATGGGCGTCCTCACCTTCGGCCGGCGTTCAGGCCCGCTGGGCCAAAGGGTTGGACGTACGTCGCCTGAAACCTGGGTCCAGGCGGAGGCCCACTTCGAACCTCTGGTGGCCAGTCGCCTCTTTGCGGACGCGCAGCGACTGCTGGACCGGTACAGGCGATTGAGTGACGAGGAAGCCCTAGAGCGCCTCGCGGGCGCCGCCTCGCCGAATTTGCGTCTGACGGGCGCCCTGATCGACGCCAATCCGGGCCTGCCCTGCGCGGCGGTCTATCGGAAACGGTTCGGCGGCCTGAAGAAGGCCTACGCGCTGATCGGCTACTCCTGCGCCCGCAAGCCCGGCATGGGGCCGGGTCGATGGCCAGGACGGTCCACGACGATAGGGACGTGACAGGGCCAGCGATCAGGGCGGCACAGTACCTGCGAATGTCGCGGGACGCCCAGCAGTACTCGCTAGAGAACCAGAAGGCCCAGATCGCCGCCTATGCAGCCGAGCACCGCATCGAGGTCGTCGCGACCTATGCCGACGCCGGAAAGAGTGGGGTCAGACTTGAGGGCAGGGAGTCGCTCCAGCAGCTGCTGGCCGATGTGCTGACCGGGCAGGCGGATTTCAAGCTCATCCTGGTCCAGGACATCAGCCGCTGGGGACGGTTCCAGGATCCCGACGAGGCGGCGCACTATGAGTACATCTGCCGCACGGCCGGCGTGGACATCCAGTACTGCGCCGAGGCGTTCCGAAATTCTGCGACCCCGACGGGCTCGGTCCTCAAGGCGATGAAGCGATTGATGGCGGCGGAGTACAGCCGCGAGCTGTCGCGCAAGTGCTTCGCGGGTGCGGCGCGCCTTTCGGCGTTGGGGTTTCGGCAGGGTGGGGCTGCCGGGTACGGCCTCCGCCGACAACTCGTGGACGAGAATGGCAAGACGAAGATCTGGCTAGACGCTGGGGATCAGAAGTACCTCTCGACCGACCGTGTGGTGCTGACCCTTGGGCCAGCCCATGAGGTCGAGACGGTACGGCGAATCTATCGGCTGTTCACTTACGAGGGATGCGGCAAACAGCAGATTGCTGACCTCCTGAATGCCGAGGGGATTGCGGGCGAAGCCGGCCGGGCCTGGCGCGCCTGGACTGTCGCCCAGGTCCTCTCCAACGAGAAGTACATCGGTTCCATCGTTTACGGCCGGGAGGTTCGCTGGCTGGGCGGACGCAGGGTCATTCGCCCGCCTGCCGACCACATTCGGGCTGATGGGGCCTTCCAGGCTATCGTCTCACGGGATCTGTTCATGGCTGCGCGAAAAGTCGCCGCCGCCCAGTCGGTCCATGCATCCGACGCAGAACTCCTGGACCAGCTTTCAGCGCTGCGGGTGCGGATGGGCGTCCTGTCGCACCAGATCATCAACAGTGCTCCGGGTGTTGCAAGCACGAGAACCTACGGCCGCCGGTTTGGTGGCCTGCGAGTGGCCTATCGGCGGATTGGCTATGTTCCCACCCGGTCAGCCAACCAGGGGTGTCCCCACATTACAGACCCTGAGTTTATATCCGGGTATATTGACCCGCGCCGTGCGAACGCCGAAAACACCGGGGTCTCACCCCTTCAGGATCGAGTTTCCGTGTTCACTGCGTTTGCCGCCGAAAAGCTCATTTCTTCCGGCGATCTGCCAACGGTCGCCTTGGCCGTGAAGACCGCTGTCGACGCGGGCGTCGAGCGGATCGTCGTCTTCGAGGACGCGACCGGCAGACCTGTGGACCTGGATCTCCGGGGAACGCCGGAGGAGGTGAGGGCGCGATTTGCGCCGGCAACTCCAGGCGACACGCCGCCCGACGACGAGGCCGCCAAGCCCGGTCGTGGGCGACCCAAGCTAGGCGTAACGGCCCGCGAGGTCACGCTGCTGCCGCGGCACTGGGACTGGCTGGCCGGACAGCCTGGAGGCGCGTCAGCCGCCCTGAGGCGCTTGGTCGAGGCCGCGCGCCGGGAGAGCGCCGAAGCCGACGCCGCCAGACGGGCCCAGGAAGCGGCCTATCGGGTCATGTCGACCCTCGCGGGAAACCTCCCGGACTTCGAGGAAGCGACAAGGGCGTTCTTCGCGGGAGATCAGAAGCAGTTCCACAAGCTCTGCGAGGGTTGGCCGCGCGATCTGCGCGAGTATGTGGGCGGGTTGGTCGATGCGATCGGGCATCCCGGCTGACAGGGTCCGGTTCGTCGAATCTCTGATCGTCAGTGGTGGGCGACCCATCGGTCGCCCGAGGAAGCGATTTGATTGACACAATCAAGGGTCGATACCCTAGCTTGTCCCTGACAAACATGTAGGCTCAACCGTTGGCTTCATGGGTTCCATTCATCTCGCTAACGGCGAACGTGGGTATCCGGGCCTTCAAGTTTTGATTGACGCGCATGATGAGCGGCGTTTGCGGCTGGGGGGCTGCTCATGGGAATCACAGATACGAATGGGCTCCTTCACGCGATTCTCGTGATCCTGCTGTGGACCGGGCTTTGGCTGGTCCTGTCTGGGCCGGCCTACCTGATCGAGAGCACGCTCAGAGGACTTGGAGCCCTTGAGTTTCCTCGCAGAACAGCAGCTATTGCCGCACGTCTTGGTCCCGTCGGGGCGGCGATCTCCGGCTTCTTCCTGCGAGCCGGGACAGCGATTTCAACAAGCGGGGATGATCATGACGTCGCGGTGGTCGTCCTCGACAGCCACCGGCGTATGGGAAACGCCCTTCGATTGACTCATCTTGCGGTCGACCGGGCCGTTGGCGACATTAGGGGGCTCAGTGGAGTCTCGGGATCTGATACTGTTGTCACCAAGGTCAATGAACTCGAAGAGCGCACCAAACTCGTTGACGCCATTGCTGTGGAGCTGGAGGAAGGCCTCGAAGATACTTATGGAGCCCGGACTCGAACCAATCTAACCCTAGTTTTTATAAGTCTCTTTGCCATAGTATTCGCTATCGCCAACGGGACTTTGCTGAATTTATTTTTCAAGGGAATGACGAGCGTTCGGGTTATCGGATTGCCCGTTTCCCTGTTGCTATCCTTCATGGTTGTCGTGGCTGAAATGGCGCTTGGTTTTCTCCTGGCGCTATTCACCAACCGCCCTAAATCGGCTCCTGTTCGCTGGCTTCTGATTTCTATGGTTGTGATAGCCGCGCTGTTCGAAGCCGTGGTGCTTGGGATGGTGAGTTCGGAATTCGAACTCGAGTTGCCCCTGCTGGAGGCTTACCCAGTCCTAAAGCTCTGGATGGCGCCCTTCGGCCTAGTGCTGGTGACCGCCACCTCGATTACCGGGTTCATGTTCCACCAAACCTTGGATGAGCATGCCGAACATCGCGGCGCGACGCGACTAAGGCGAGAATTGAAGCAGGCTAGCGACTTCGTTCGTGACCTGCCTGGCATTTGGGAGAAGATCAGCCAGAAGGCCCGTGAGGCTGAACATGCCTTGAAGAGCTATCTGAGTTCCCTCGGCGGGCACGATGGAAGGATCGGCGGCTCTATCGAGCAGATTGTTCTGGAGCACGAAAAACTGGTCGAGACGATCCGCGATGCTCGGGTCGACGAATGGCGCCCATTAGTGGCCGGAGCCATTGGAGATAAGCGCAGAGCGATTGCTCAGAACATTGGGCTTTTCGTCTTCACTGTTGCCAGCCTCGCAGGCTTCTCAGCTGCGCTCTCATTTCTCGCTACGGCAGCGATCGGCACGCGCCTACCGCCTGGCGCGGGGGTCTCTATGAGCATTGTTGTTGCTTTAGGCTTCTACTCGACCGGGCTACTTGCGTTCGGACGTTTGCAGCTTGTCGAGGGGTCGATCGGACGGGCGCATCCCATCCGGGGGGGCGTAATTGAGTATGCCGTCTCCGCCATTATCGTCGTCGGCTGCGCCAGCGGCATCTTGTGGGCTGCGTCAGTTGTGCTTGGCGGCTGGGGCGTGCTTCTCGGAGCGCTACTGGTCGCCTGCGGAGGGCTGCTGGCTATTGCCGGTTATGCCTTGGAGCGGGCTGTTCGGGGCGCGACCTTGTCACTTACTGTGGCCGCCGCATTCGTGCTCGCTTTGGCGACAGCCGCGTTTTCGGTCGCTCGCTATCTTCTGCTCTGGCTAGCTGTCGCGATCGCCTGGCTGGTGAAAGCCATCTTGGCCATCCTCTCAGCGCCAGCCAGGGCACTAGTTGACGTGGTTAGTCGCGCGCGGAAGGCTCCCATGGCGACAACGCCCGTCATTGCGGAAGCCGCGCAGTGAAGTTCCTCACCGTATCCCGATGCACGGCCGGCGTGGCCCTGGCACTGGCTCTGACGGCCTGCAAAGGGGCTGAGCCGCTCGGCGGCGAACAACCAAAGACTGAAATATTCGTGCTCGTAGATCTCTCCGAGACCTGGCACGACAAAGAGAATGCCGAGGTTGAACGCAAAAATCAGAACCTCCTGAGAACCATCGGGCGCGGCATTTCTCTCTATGCAGACTCCGCCGAGCCTCCCCTACTTATTCAATATCGGGTGATTGGCTCCGCCAGTCTCAATCGAGAGCCGATCTGTCGAGCGACCTACATGCCCACGCTTGTAGGAGGCGGAAACAAGGACCCTTTCCGTATTCGAAGTCGGAAGAAGCTTGAGAAGTATCTTAGCATCGACTGCCCCCGGGTGATCATCGCGAGGCCACCCGAAGACAGGACGGAAATATCAGCGGCGATTGCATCCGTGGCTGAAAAGCCTCGAGGCAAAAAGGCCCTCCGATACATGATCATCGCGAGTGACTTCCTTGAGGAAACCAACGCGCCAGAGCCCCTTCCGGTGGGCGCCCTGGCAGGCACCAAGGTGCTTCTCCTCTATCGTCCGGTGAGCCCGGACCGCGAGGTGGGCGGGCAGATGACGGCCCGAATTGAATCGTGGCGTCAGTCGCTCGAGCAGTTCGGGGCCGTGGTGACCAAGGTCCCCGATAGTGGCTACGAGCAGTCCGACCTCGTCAGTTTTTTATCTCCCAAGTGATTTTAGTTCTGGAGGCTTCGTCGCGTGTCTGAAGAGGTGGTTGCTGCCCCAGCCCGCCGGCGCACAATTAAGCGCGCCGCCAAGGCTCCAGTGAGTGTTGAGAACGCGCCCGAGGTCGATTTGCCGACACAGGTCACAGCGCCTGAGACAAGCGGCGCCCCGCCAGTCACGACCATGTTCGTCGCGTGCCTGGCATTTGGCACCGCGCTGTGCCTACTGGGCGCCATAGATAGCCCCATTGCGAAGTTCGCAGGCGTGTTTGGCCCGATCGGCGCGACGCTCATTTATCCGATTTGGGGCGCGAGCCGGAGATTGCATCGGCGCGCGAGTTTGCGCGAACGATTTGCAGACAACTGCTACTATCTTGGCTTCATCTTTACCCAACTTGCCTTGGTCGTAGGGTTCCTCCCGGTAGCGCTCTTCAATCGGACAATGGGAAGCAACGACGTGTTGCGCTTCTTCAGTCTGGCGCTAGGCGCGTCGCTCGTTGGGTTGGTCGCCAGAACGTTCTTCGTTCAGGTGGGGCAGTCGGTCACCGAGAGTTCTGACCTCGTTGAGGGTGAGGTTGACGCTCTGGCCAGGATGGTTTCGGCGAAATCCAGGAAGGTTCTTGGCGAGTTCGAAGCACTCAGCGCCAAGCTTGGAGAAAGCTATCTCAAGCTCGGGACAAACCTGGAGGCCTCGGCTGAGACGCTTCAACGCACCATGCAGCGCTTTGACCAAGCTGTGCGGTCAGACATCGATATCCTAGAACGGGAGGGGGGCTCCGCCGGAGCAGCAACCGCCGTCGCCGCTACAGAAATCGTGGCGCAGCAAGAGCACTTCTCAAGCAAGATCGAAGCCGCGGCTCGCGCAATTGATGCTCTGAAGGATGGCCTCCTGGCCCAGAGCAGCGAAGCTGGTCGCGCAATCACCCAGGCTTCGGAATCTCTATCGAAAGGCCTGAACGCCCTGCAGGACGTCTCTGGTCTTGCTGACGGCGTTCGAGCGATAGACGAGCGACTAGGCGCTATCACCCAACAGATGTCGTCTGTCGGAACAGGCATCGAAGAGGCGACGCAATCTGTACGCGCCAGCGCGGAAGCGGCAGCTTCGGCGACCGCCACAGCGTCCGCCGAAGCGGTACGTTCGACCGAAGTCGCCGTGGAGCGCCTCAAGTCCCAAGCCTTGACCAAGGCTGAAGCGCTGGATGGCGATTTGCAGGCTACTGTTGCTGCCCTTGAAAACACGCTGAGCGCCTTCCGGGCTGAGTTGGAGCGCATCCGTGTCTAACGCAGCCTATGCGGCGGACTCGGCCTCCCGGATCCGCAAGGAACGCCTCCACAACACCATGCTCGTCGAAGTGTTGGCGCTCTTGGTGTTCATGGCCATGGCCTTCGCCTTCGTGATGAGGGAGGAGGGGGACCGCACCAATCCCTGGAAGGAAAAGGCGGATAAACTAGAACAACAGGTTCAAGCGCTCGAACGCGTCAACCGCACCCTCACGACCCAGATCGCAGCGCTAAAGCGCCAAATCTCCCAACTGGAAGATTCCATTCGACTGCTCGTGGCCGAACATGACGGGACCCTGCCACCGAACGGCTACGTCACTATCCCCCGGGCATCCGTTGCAGCGGCGGCCGGCGAAGCTGCGAACCTACAAGCCCTTCTCGACGAGGCGCGGAGCGACAATGCCCGGCTGCGGGCTGAATTGGCCGCCTTGAAGGGGGGCAAGGGCGGTGTCGGATTGCCCAACTGCGCGGTAAGCGCAGGGTTCCTGGTGACGATCGACGTCTTCGGCGACGGCACCTATCGTGCGCACTCAGCATGGAGTTCTGGCGCCGAGCCGATGGTGAGGACGGTGCCCGGAGCGGTCCAGCTTGGCTCGGGCCAGGCCCTCAGTCGAGCTCAGTTTGGCCGGCTGGCTGCCCAGGTATCCGGTTGGGGGCGGAGCCAGGCACCTCCCTGCGCCTTCCGCGCTTCGGTCAAGGAGCACCACGGCAATCTGGCGCTCTACAAGCAGCAAGTCGGGGCGATCGAACAGTATTTCTACGTTCGGCGGAATTAGCATGAGCCGTCAGAGCTTGGAGATAATCGAAGATATCAGGTTCGAAACGGCCAGGATCTCGAGGGAGTTCGAACTCGCAGTCTATCGGGCCAATGGCGGCGTCTTCGATGAGCAGGTCGATCACGAAAAACTAATTGCGGACCTGGGACCGCGCGTGGGCGGCGAAGTCGCCAGGCGGCTTTCCGAGCTGCGGACATCAATGCGTAGCCTCTATGGCCTCAACCCTGCGCGCCTCTTGGAGCACATGGAAATCCTGCAGAAAGGGATTAGGCGCGGCTGGTTCCGGACCGGTGGATCCGCCGGTGGGCGACGCTAGGAAATGCCGGACCCCGTCATGAAGTGGACGAAGGCAACCCTGCTGGGAGCACTTGCCCTTTTCCTGATGTTCCAGGGAGCGTCCGCCGGATCGCATAGGCGCAACCGGCCTGAAGAGGTTGTCGGTCGAGTTGTGGGCGTTACCGACGGAGACACAATCACCCTGCTGACGGACGACAAAGCCTCACTAAAGGTGCGGCTCGTTGAAATCGACGCGCCGGAAAAGGGACAGCCCTGGGGCGCCCGGTCGAAGCGCTTTCTCTCGTCCCTGATCTATTCGAAGCGGGTGCGGGTCGTGGAAGCCGGGAGAGATCGATATGGCCGCACGCTCGGCCGAATCTACTCGGGCGACCGGGACATCAACGCTGAGATGGTGCGCAGTGGTTCAGCCTGGGCGTACCGCGCCTACCTCACAGATTTGTCATTTATAAAACTGGAGGACGAGGCTCGCCGCGCGAGGCGGGGGCTTTGGTCGCTTCCCGCAGGAGAAACGATTGCGCCCTGGGACTGGAGGCACCCGAAGAGCGGCGGCCGAGAAAATCGTCCATCTTTCCGGTTTGGAGACTTCAGGTCTGGCGCACTTGTTTGCGGGTCAAAGCGCTACTGCAAGGAAATGAGCTCCTGCTTGGAGGCGCGCTTTTACCTGCGTCAGTGCGGGATCGTTTCCCTGGACGGGGATAGCGACGGCCGGCCCTGTGAGAAGCTCTGCTGATAGTTTTCTGGAAGCCCTGAAGGACGTGCAGGGGCTCGGGGGAGGATAGATGGCTGGAAAGAATGGCTCCAAGGGCAGTCCTTTGGGTGCTGCTATCCTTATGCTTATTGCCGCTCTTACGTTCCTTGGTCCGTTCGCGGTGTCGGGCTGGCTGATCTTCAACGAGCTCCGCGGTCGGAAATTTAAAGGTGCGGCTTCTGCAGCAGCTGTGCTTTCCCCTGCTGAAATCGGCGCACTGCAAGAGTTCGACGCGCGGGTCGCCGCTCTCGATGCCGAGATGCTGGACCTGCAAGCTCAGGGTGTGCGTGCGGGCTATGGACGCCGCAATGACGGGTGGTTCGACGGCCGTCGCGTGGAGGCGAGAGAGTTGAACCTCCAACTCGGGCACCTTGCGGAATCGCGTGCGCAAGTCAGCGCTGACGCGGAGGGGCTTCGCTCTGCTCTTGCTGTACGCATGGAGTCCTGGCTCGCCGCACGCTCTGGTTTGGTAGGCGCGCGGAGCGGGCTGATCGCCTTCATCGTGGTGTTCTTCTGGGTCTCGACCTCGTCAGGTGGTGTTCGGGGAGCGTCAGACCTGTTGTTCGGGCACCCTGGAGGTGGCGCCGACCGCATGGTCGCCAGCCTTCTGGCTACCCTTGCAGCGGCGCTTGTAGCTTGGGTCGCCGGTTCAAGGACGAGAGCTTCCCTTGCTGCGTAGAACCTTCTCCAGCAGCTTCTGCCCGGTCTGCAATGACTTGGGCTTTGCCCCTTGCTTGCCGATCCTTTGGCTTATCGACAGGCCCGTCCCAGGAAGGCCCGCCGTAAGCGTCGTGCCACGCTTGCCCATGGTCGCCTTGAGGCCTCGTTTGCCGGCCGTCACGGAAGGTCCCCCGCGGCTCAGATTGAGCCAGACGTGTGGGATGAGGCGAAGCCGCTTGAAGAAGTTCAGACGCACGCTGGCTCTCTTTCTGACGAGTACCTGGACCAACGAAACTGACGCGTCGATACACAGGGCGGGAGGGAGTACCAACGATGCCCAATTACTATGAGGTCCTTGGTGTTTCCGCGCGAGCCGAAGACATTGTTATTGACGGAGCGTTTCGCGCGCTCATGAAGCGCTACCACCCTGACGTAGCGGGTCAAGGCGGCGCTGACCTTGACGCAAGAGTGAAGGAGATCACTGAAGCCTACGGAACGCTCAAGGACCCGGTTTCCAGGGCGCGATACGATAGCGATCTAGAGTACCGGGCCCGTCGCAGCGAAGGATCCACGGCAAACACTCCCCCGGAGACCGCTGAGGACCGTTCGACTAGTGTTTCGCAGACTGAGGTCCGGAACCCCGGCAATGCCCTCTCCAATGGCTTTATGGGGCTGGCAGCAATCGTAATTCTCGGGGCCATTGGCTCCCTTGGAAACTTTGGTAGCGCGGAGCCTCCACAAAGGCCGGCGGCGACTGAGGTGGCGCGGACCGATCCGGCGCCAACTCCCGAGGTGTCCTCGCCTCCCGGTCAGCTCCCTTCGAATGAGCCCGTCGCCCAGGATACTAAGGCAGAGGAACCGTCAACCCAGGTGCCGCTCCAAGGTGAGCGGCCGTCATTTGATTGCGGTCGCGCGGACACTGAGGTGTTGAGGCTTATCTGCAGTAATTCCGATCTCGCCCAAGCCGACAGACATATGGCCGAGGCATTTGCAAAGGCGATGGAGCGTCCCGACACTCGGGCCGAGATTAGGGCGGCACAACGCGCATGGCTGCGAGAGCGGGATGCCAGCCCAGCGGACGCTGACGCCCTTATGACGCTGTATTCCAACCGAATGGTCTCGCTCAACCAGGTTCCGGTTCAGGAGCCGATTTATTGATTGTGTGGGGTGATCGAGCCTCAAACCTCACGGTCGAGTTTGCGGATCTAAGCCGCACGTTCATTCCCGATCATGTCGCCTCGTAAACGTTCGGCATTTTTTCAGTCCCGGCGCGGCCGTCCCATCCAGCCCGCGATGCCGAATGGGAAGGCCGACGCAAGGTTGATCAGCACCCAGGTCTCCCGCTCGAAGTGGACCTTGAAGACAGGGTTGTAGAGGATCGCCAGCGCCACGAAGGCCCACCCTAGCCACCTAGCTGCGCCCCTTTGGAGGATCGAGTAGGCCAAGTAGGCGGCCGCGCCGCAGACGACCAGCCGCATCAGCATATAGAAGCCGTACGGCCAGGGACCTGCCGCCACCAACAGTAACACAAGCGGAACTGCCCAGAGGGGCGCGGGTACCTCTGAGAGGCTAGGGGGCTGCGGGTCTGTCATGCCGCCCAGATTGGCACGGCGAGACGTATCGTTGCGAGGCCCGCCGTGTGTTGCGCGGGTCATCGCCTGCCCACCGCAAACGGAGACTGAGTGCAAGGGGTCGTCCGTCGCTTCTTATTTCAGGCTCACCCCTGCATGGGAGTGTCCGACGACTTAGTTTCCGTTGAGGTGCGGTCCGCGCCGCTTGTCACGGCCTACAACTCCTCTAGTGAGACGACCTCGCCGGACGAGGAGCAGGCCGCTCAGATGCTTGCGGCGAATGATCGACCGCTACTGCCCGCCCTTCATTAGCCGAAAGCGGCCGTTTATCCCGCCCTGCCATCGATGGTTTTGCGCGAGCGACTTTGGCAGCGCGAAATGAAGTGGTCGCGCTCTGAGCTCGTTCCCACTACGGCCACTCCACTGCGTCGGAGGAGCGCAAGGGCGCAAAGTCCGTACCTTCCCGGCGCAGAAGGGCAGTGAACGGTGCGACCACGCTGCGAAGTACTGCTGGCGGCCCTGATAGACGCGATAGAGGCACGGCAAACAGCCATGACCGCTTCGCCATGGGCAACTTCCCTTCTTCCTCGTCAAACCCCAGAAGTCGGCAACCGCTGCCCGAAACTTCCTTGAGATCGTTAGAGTAGGTCGGCCCACGTAGTTGCCCCCTCGTATCGAAGACGAGCTCATCGATGAGCCATGGGTCGGCGGCGCGCGGGGCATAGCCTACGACAAGAACGGCAGTTGAACCTGGAGCCCACTCGGAAAGCGGTCCACTGCGGTAGAAATCAAAGCCGAGAAGAAGGTGCGCGGGGTTCCGTTGGTTGCGATAGACCGCGCTTAGCTCGTAGTTATAGGCATAGCCACTAGACGAATACTCTGCCCGAGATTGCTCTTCAGCGAAGCTCGGCTTGAAGCCCTCGCGTTCAAGACCTGTGATGATCGCCTCACAGAGGTGCTCCGCCTCCCGATAGACGCTTTCCATGATGCCAGCGGCCGCGAAGATTGGACACTCAGCCATCGGTCGCGCTCCAGAAGGCAAATCTGTTGTGGCTCCCAAGACTTGGGCCCAACCTTTGCGGGAAGCCTCCAAACCCGGCGACGTCCGCCAACTCGAGGAATTGCCGCACCAGGCACGCCCATCGCCCCGGGCTAGTCTCCTCGCAGGCCTCAAGGCGGTTAGCAACGTCCACCCAAGTAAGGCATTCCACGCCTTGAATGCCGCCCGGGTACCGGTACTTGGAAAGAACGAACGGGAGCTGCTCGCCCGGCCACCGACTGCGAACAGCTGCAATCTCGCGGTCTATCTCTCGCTTCAACTGACCGGGCGCCATGGGCCAATCCCATTTCATCTCGCCGATGACGAGGAGGTCTGGCCCCGTCGTAAATTTGAAATGCGCGACAAGGTCGGGCTCACAGCGTGAGACCCCATCCCCCACCAATTTCACCGCCTGCAAGCCAGCCGGCCAGAGGTGAATCTCGTGCTGAGCAACGGTCCGGCCGGCAGCCCGTCGGCCCACGGCACCGTCGAGTAGTTGATCCAGCGCGGCCATCGCTTGGGGTGCCTCCATAAAAGCCAGAGGACTGAAGACCATTGAGGTGATGGCGTCCTCATTCTTGGCGTTGGTATGTTCTAGGCGATCACGCGCCAAAATTCGCCGCACTCTCTTTGTGATGAACGCATGCAGCATGATGGCCTTTCTATCGAACGTCGCGCGTTGTTCCTGCCGCGATGATTGGCGAGAACACTATGCCAGATCAGACTATGCCTTGGCTGAAGTTTTGGACGGGCACGAGCTCCTCCTTTCCCTGCGTAGAGACGAGCACACCTCCCCAGCCGACGCTGGTTACGTCCGCTCCTGAAACCTAGAGCGCGCCCTTCAGGAATAGGCACATCGACGGCTTCATGAACCGCTGCTGTCCGTAAGCCCACCGCCATGCAATAGATCGGAGTAACCCCGATCCCCAGAGGACACGCGCAGGCCGGCTCTGCATGCCGAGGCCCACTTGTGGTGTAAGGAAGTCACGCCGAGGTCACTCCTGGCCTGCTACGCTCTTACACGGGACAAACGGAAACGACGCATGGGCCCTGAGGAGAATGCGCCTTTCAAAAATGCCTTGCTCAGCCTGGCCCCATGACGTGCGCGCGAGCAGGCGCAAGTGTTAGGTTTTGTCACCCATCGAACGTTGGCTCGCGACCAAGGCTTGGTACCCCGTGCGACGCCTCGCCCAGTCCTCACTGCCTTTAGATACGGAAGATCGGATTATGATCGGGGCAATTGCTGGCGACATCATCGGGTCTCGATTTGAAGGCGAACGTTCCCCTCACGCTCGCTTCAAACTCTTCCATCCCGACTGCAGTTTCACAGACGACACGGTGTGTGTTCTCGCCATTGCGAAGGCCCTCATGACCGGGAGGAATTTCGCCAAGAGCTTGCGGAGCTTCGTCAGGCGTCATCCCGGCCGCGGGTATGGCAGCCTGTTCGAAGAGTGGGCTAAGGACGCGCGTGCCGGTCCGTATGGTGGCTGGGGCAATGGAGCGCCGATGCGCGTCGCGGCTGTGGGGTGGTTCGCGTCGGATGAGACTGAGGCCTTGGACTTAGCGGCAGCTCAGGCCTCGGTTAGTCATGATCATGAGGAAGCCATCACGGCAGCGCAGGCGGTCGCTGTGTCGATACTGCGTTTACGGCAAGGCCAGTCCGTGGAGGAGGTCAGGGCGCATATCACCACCGCCTTCAACTACGACCTCTCGCCGGAAGTCGTCTTCGAGGACGGTGGCTTCGACGTCTCTGCCGCCGGCACCGTTCCTCCTGCCCTCGCTGCTGCATTTGAGGCGAATGACTGGGAAGGAGCAGTGCGCAGGGCCGTGAGTCTGGGCGGCGATACCGACACCTTGGCCTGCATCGCCGGCGCCGTGGCGGAGGCGATATACGGCGTACCCGAAGCTATCGCCGCCAAGGCGCGCACGTATCTCACGCCAGACTTGGCAAAGGTGTTGAGCGCCTTCGAGCGAACTATGCGTAACGCCTACCGACCGGCCAATTCCAAAGGCTAGTGGATCGAATCTGACACTTGGTCCTGAAGCTGGCGCGCCCAAGGCGGGCGGAGCGCGGCGGCGCTTATGCCCGGAAGCGGACCTCGCCAGAGTCGCAGAAGGGTGGGAAGCGCACATTGCAGCGATTGCTTGATCAGGGCTTGCCGACCGGCGGATTTAGAGCACTGGGCGGCGATGATCCGCCGTCCGCGACGTGGCCGTCCCGCAGATGAATAGCTAATGCAAGTCCCGGAGGCTGACTTCCCAGAGAGTTTGCATTTGGCTTGGCGGGTTCAACAAACACCATATCTTCCGCACGATCGTATCGCGCAGCTTAGCCATGTCTGCGTAGTCGTAGACGCATATCATACCTTCGAACACGTCGCGAAGTTCTCGGTATTCACTTCCGATATTGGGATCAGCCAAAACCTCGTCTATTACGCGCTGATCCGTCATCCAATTGTTGATGAGCGTCTTCACTGAAGGAAAGTCAGACGGATTTTCAAATTTCTTCACGCTATCGACCTCGTTGACGAGGTGGTAGCCGAGAAGCTGGCCGTTACCTTTGAATATTGAGTCCGCAATTCGACCCGCTACGTAGTCGAACCCTTTGCTTCTAAGGTCCGCTATAAATAGTCTCTTTTTCCCATTGAATCGGTTTTCAGCGATCAGTTTACACTCACGCAACTCCTTCCCTAGCGGAACAGAAAATTGATCACCTTGCTGCTTGTCTAGTCTCATAGCGGTTTCGAGGTCTCTAATTGCCTCCTCGAACAATATGCGCCAGCGATAAATCTTGGCTCGGTTGATTAGCGGCGCAGGATTGGGGTTTGTCTCAAACGATTTTGTGTAGAGTGCAATCGCATCGGCGGTGCGATACTCGATTGCTGCCTCCATCCCCTGTTGGAAAAGTTGCTGACCGACTTCATACGCTCGCGATTGAGGCACCCCGCCCCCGAACATTTTTCGCAACACCGTAACTCCGTCTCGGAATACTTCCCCAGCCTCGAGCCTAAGTCATGATCCGTAGCGTGTCACCCCGGGTCTGCCGTCTAGGCGACGCATACCGGCGCGGACGCTCCCACAGGCTGATCACCCTTGGCTGGTCATAGCCTGGGATAATGACGAATGCGCCCAGGCTCGGCGTTTCAGACATCCTCTCGCTCCAGCTGCTTATGCTGCACGATTCGCCTACCTCCGAACGTCGGCTATGGGTCCAGGCTGTGTAAAAACTCGCGGCTGAGCTGACGGACGTCGGCCATGACCGTGAGCAGCTCGCCAACATGGGCGCGCAGGCCAAGGCGGAGATGGGCGTCGAAAGCCTCGATGTGCTGGCCGACCGCGGCTACTTCTCAGGCGAGGAAGTGCTGGCCTGCGAGACCGTGGGCGTCATCCCCTACGTGCCCAGGCCGCTGACCTCAGGCGCCAAGGCCGACGGACGCTTCGGCAAGCAGGACTTCGTCTACATCTCCGGCCAAGACGTTTGCCGCTGCCCGGCCGGCGAGTTGCTCGCGCGCCGCATGACGACCGTCGAGAAGGGCCAAACGCTGCATCGCTACTGGAACCCGTCGAGCTGCCGGACCTGCCCACTGAAGGCCCAGTGCACGCCAAGCAAAGAGCGGCGCGTCACCCGCTGGGAGCACGAGGCGGTGATCGAGGCCATGCAGGCCAGGCTCGATCGGAAGCCCGACGCCATGCGGTTCCGCCGGGCCACCGTCGAGCACCCCTTCGGAACGCTAAAATCCTGGATGGGAAGCACCCACTTCCTCACCCGAACCCTCGAAAAGGTCCGAACGGAGATGAGCCTTCACGTCCTGGCCTACAATCTGAAGAGAATGATCCAGATCTTCGGAGTGATCCCGCTAATGCAGGCGGTCCGGGCCGGAGGAAGCCCCTCTGCCTGACCCGTTCGACGCTGATCCAAGCCGTCGAACTCAACACCAACCCGCCGCCGAACGCCCATCTCAACACGGCAAACGCGTTTTTACTCAGCCTCGGTCGGTTCTCACCGTTGGGTTCGGGTCCGAAACCCGACCTTCAACGCTTCGCCTAACCCGTGGGACCACCTGCTAGGGGCGCGCAGAACCAGGCTGAAGACCAGATACCGGATAATTGCGCATATCGCCATCGCGTGGGCTGCGCCCGCCCCGATCCGTTGCACCCGCTTCCTGTTGAACACTTGGCCTTCCCGCCGCAACAGCACGTGCAGTCGCCGATAGCCGAAGCGCCGGCGTTCCTGGGCCAGCGCTTTCAGGCGTTCGCGCAAGGCCGCGTCATCCGGGCGCGTGGCCTGGTAGCGGACAGTGGTCCGGTCGGTGTCGATCACCCGGCACGCCCGACCTGGTCAAGACCTTCACCCGTCCCTGCGCCGGTTACAGCAAGACCGCCTGGGCCTGCGAAGTGCTCTGGCCCGGCCCGCCCAGCCTGGCGCCCCACGTCGAGAAGGGTGCCGCCGAGCTGCGGCGGGAGGGGCGGTACGGCGTCCACGATTGACCCTCGGCGGCTCGACGTTGCGTGCAAAAGCGGCGACGCCTGATTATTTTTTGATCACCCACCCTCGTCCAACCCGCCCCGGCTGCACTATCGTGCATCTGATCGGACCTTTGCTGGGTCCTGCGGGGTAGGGCAGATGGATCATTGCGAGTTCCCGTACGGCGTGGAGACTCCGCCGGCGTTTTCCGCCTTGGTCAGTCTCGGCTGGCTGCTGGCCCTCGTGGAGCTGCTGGTGATCCTGGCCTTGCTGGCGCGCCGCGCCGCGGCCCGCAAGGACCCCGACACTGAGGTCATCGCCTGGAAGTACGCCACGATCCTGGTCTTCGCCGAGGCCGCGGCCAAGGCTGAGCTCGCCAATATCTACAAGGCCCGCGACAACCTGCTGCGGACCATCGATCCGCTGCTGGGCGACGTGCTGCGGATCAGCGCGGGACTCGCGGCCGAGGTCAGCAAGCTCCGAGCGGTGGGGGCGCCGGCCAAGCCCGCCCCGGCTCACCCGCCCGCAGCAGCTCATCTCGCCGCCGGCCCGGCCGCCGCCCTGACCACCCTGACCGCCAACGGGCCGCAGGTGATCGTGAATCTTCAGAACGCGGGCCACGGCCCCCATGACGGCCACGCCGATCCCGGTCATGGCGACCACGGCGCCAAGCCAGAACCCTCCCTCGAAGACCGTCTGGCCGAGGTGCGCGCCGCCGCGGTGGTCTTCGCCGAGTACTGGAATGACCGGTCCGCCCGTCTGGCCAATCTGCAGTCCGCCCGCGACCTCCTCAACCGCCGCGGCGACCTGCCCGCCGACCTCGAGAAGCTGCGCGCCGCGGCGACCGGCGCCCCCAAAACCGGCGGCCGGGGCGGCGACGCGACGAGCCATCGGGGCGTCCACACCTCTTGAGAACCGGGCCGCGCCCGCCGGGGGACGCGGACGGGCGCGGACCTAGAGGCCATCCCAGTCACGATGGATCATCGGTCCGCGGACTTCATCGAGGCCAGCAGCTTCGACCGCTGCAGCAACAGGCCGAACACATGACTGCACTCGACCGAGCGCCGAACGTCCATTTCACCCTTGCGTCTTGGAGGTCGTCCACACATGACCCCACCGAGCTTCAAGGCCCTCGACCCCAGCCATCGGGTCGGCCGGATCGATCGCCCGGACCATGGTGGCGCGGTTGGTCGGCTTGAAGAGGCGGTCGCATGGCCGGTTCAGTTCTGCGTCAGTCCAGTTGATGGGCACGTGGATCTGGGAGAACTGCCAGTCGTATTCGCCGCGTCGGACCCTGAACTGGTATTCGTTGCACATGGCGAGGAGCTAAGCGCTCCGCAGCGTTGGCCGCAAGGGACCGGAGGAATCCGACGTGGCTCCGAAGAACCGAGCCTCGCGGGTGAAGTGGAAGGAGGCGGTGTCCAGCCCCTCCATGGCGATGGCCAGCGCCATATAGTCCGCGCCGAAGGGCCGGCACGGGGATTGAAGTTGGCGCAGATCGGCGGCGTAAGGGACCAGCGCGTCGAAGGCGCCGGCGGCGGCCACGGGATCGCGGAGCCACCCGTTGTTCGCGCGGTAGGCCGGCCGCTCCAGTTGGAAGTAGAAGTTGCGCCGACGGGTGAAGTGGAAGGCTGCAGTCTCCAGGCTGTCCAGGGCGATGCCCATGGCCATGTCGTCCGGGCTCATGGGAACGCAGTCGGCCTGGATCTCCAGCATCTTGAGGACGTGAGGCGCGAGGCCGTCGAAGCGTTTGACGGCGACTTCCCGCGGTCCCAAGCCAACGTAGGTGCGCGCGACCACTAGTGAACCCCCTTCAGGTTCGAGGTGTTTGACTTAGCCATTTGGGAGACCTCCTGCCCGAAGTCGTAGGTCGCCCTTGCTGCGTGAGTCGAGCGGAATGTTCTGTTTCTGTTCTATTTCAAGATAGGTGGTGTCTCAGTTTGAAATATAGGGGCTGGAGAGCTGTCGATTTGACTCCTTCGCGTTAAAGGAGGCGCGTTGGTCCTACGCAACCGGGGGGTATGGTAGTGGCCGACGAGATCGATATCGCGCGGGGCGTTGTGCAGATCGCAAACGCCAATGGCGGCCTTTGCACATACAAGCGCGCCTACCGCGAGGTTCCGAACCACGTTCAATTAAGCGCTGCAAACACGGCGCCCTCAATAAAGCGCCCTGGTGAGCCGATGTTGCATCAGCTCGTGCGAAAC
The DNA here is from genome assembly GCF_016772415.1 of Phenylobacterium glaciei. NCBI lineage: Bacteria > Pseudomonadati > Pseudomonadota > Alphaproteobacteria > Caulobacterales > Caulobacteraceae > Phenylobacterium > Phenylobacterium glaciei. The sequence continues at coordinate 2,318,728 of NZ_JAGSGD010000001.1, read as the reverse complement.
ATCAAATCGCACCAAACGATGCTTGGAAACTTCGTTCATGACGGACGCCTCGTTCACGTCCCTCGTGTTGGTTTTCGCGTCCCGTAGCGGGCCGCCTAGCTGAACTTCGCTTTGTAGCCGGGCTTGAACCACTTCAATTCCGTCCCGCCCGCGGCGTCTTTATCCCATACGAACCACGCATAGGCCGTGGTCCCGCTGCCCTGCTGCACCGCGCCAGCCGGGTAGAACGTGATCCGCTCGCTGAAGACCCACACGCGGCTCGGCGGGGTCTCCGCGAAGATGGTGTTCGCCCGGTTTGCGCCTTCTAGAAAGGCCAGCCGCAGCAGGAGCGCGAACTTGCGCCGCGCCAGCTTCACACCCGACCGGACAAAGCCTTCAGCGGCGTTGTAGGGCGGGTTGGTGACGATGTTGTCCGCGCACCAATCGGCCTCAAGAAAATCAACGCCGCCCTCGCCGAACCCACGGTCATAGAGGTCGGTGCTTGTGACGGAGCGGGCTGCGAGTTCCAGCACGTTCGACATGGCGCCATTGCCGCAAGCGCTCTCCCAAATGTCGCCCTCGAAGCGTTCGTTTTCGATAAGCGCGTGGGTCGCCCAGGCGGGCGTCGGGAAGAAGTCAGCGCCGCTGAGATCGGCGAACCGCTTCATGGTCGGCTTGAAGCCGCCGTTCAGATTGTAGGTGGCGTCTGACATGCGGTTCTCCAGTGTCTTCAGGATACCGGATCGCTTCGCCTGACATATGGTCAACGGGTGAGTCATTTTGACTCACCCTTCGGCGCGGACCGTCTTCTTATGCGGCCCGCGCTTGCCGGGCTGCGGGCGGTTCGCCTCGATCTTCTCCGCGATCATTTCCATCGACCACAGCGTGTCCACGACCGCCGCCGCCATCGCGGGGCTGCTCTTGTTCAGCGACTTGTGCTGGCGGACGAAATTGTAGTGGCAGAAGAACAGTGCCAGGGCGCGGACGTGGTTGTCGATCTTCTTTGAGAAGGCAATCGTCAGGCGCGTGAAGCGCCGGTTTCCCGTGCGGATCAAGAGGTTGTGGCGCTCGACGTAGGACGTGGAGACGTGCGCCAGGTCGGGGGCACCGGTGCGGACGCGCTTCTTGGCGCCGATGCATTGCGCCGAGCTGTAGCGGCCAGCGGGAGCCGGTGCGGGGCCGTAGAGCTTCACGAGCTGGGCGAAGTCGACATCCTCACCAAACGCGCCTTCGATGGCTTCCACACCCGCCTTCGAGGACCTGGGCAAGGGTCCGATCGTGGCCCTCGCGAGCCTTGACGGTTTCCTGAAATTGTTCGGCGACGCTGCGGACAGGAATGGGGACGTTCATTAGTGACCTCGGGATCAGTCCTCGCCAAACAAGCGCGGCAGTCGAGGTTGGTGTTCTGAATTTGTTGGAAACGTCGACGTGAAGGCTCGGGGTTAGTTCGGATCTCCTGCCGAGCCCATCGCCATGCAAGAGATCGGTGTAACCCCGATCCCCAGAGGATACGCGGAGGCCGGCTCTGCATGCCGACGCCCACTTGGTGTAAGGAAGTCACGCTGAGGCCACTCCCGGCCTGCTACGGTCTCGCATGGGACAAACGGAAACGACGCATGGGCCCTGAGGAGAGTGCGCCTTTCAAAAATGCCTTGCTCAGCCTGGCCCCATGACGTGCGCGCGAGCAGGCGCAAGCCCGAATACACCAGATAGATCGCGAAAGTGCCGCCTAGGAAAACAAGGGTTGAGCCGATGGCGCTGAAGGCGTTCGAAGATCGTATTTTAACCGATCTACTCCCGACGTTTTGCGATGACCCTACACGAGCTTGGGGCTCGGACGGCTTTCGCCGGGATTGGGAACGAGTCAGCGAGGCTGACGCTGAGGATTTTCTGCTAGGCATCGACAATGGCCTAGTCAGGCACGTGGAGCGAGGCCTCTATCGCGCGCCTAGAAGCTGCGCGAGCGAGCAGTTCTTCTGGTCCGGCCCCAAAAACGTTTCGCCTCGCGCGATCACGCTTTGGATCGAGCCGATCATTACGGTGGCGGTCCTCGCCCGGCTGCACTTCGATCTCGGGTGGCCGAAGGATCTCCTAGGCACTCAATCCGCGGACTGGGCCTTCGATGTCACTGCCTTTCTGCGCCCCCACCTCACGAACGAGCATATCGCGTGCGAGGTGAAGAAGACCACTGCTGAGCTGGATCAGCTCCTCGCCTTGATGAAGTCGTTCGGCGCGACACCCGACGCAGAACAACCCGCAAGGCCAAAGGAGCTAAATGCATTCCGGAAGGTCCGGGCTTTGAGGAACCGGAAACCCCCTGTGTTTTGGGCCGTAGGTCCAAACCGTTCCAGCTACGTGTTCGACGTGCTCTATGGCTCCAACGAGCATGTCATCCTTTCTCCCGCCTCGCCGAACTCCCTCGTTTACACCGACCGCTGACGAGGTACCCGCTTATCCGCCTCCGGGTGGGACGAAGGTAGATGCGATCATAGACCGCCAAGGGTCGTACACGGTCCTAAACCCCAAGTCTGAAAGCCGTGGTTCGAGGTGCTGACCGCGCGAGCGGTTCACCGGCACGCCGGCCTCCTGCTCGCGCAAGATCGCGATGATCTGCTCTTCCGTGAACCTTGATCGCTTCATCCGTCCGTCCCTTTCCTGGGGCGGACTCTAGTTATTCCTGGAGGAGTTTCAGGGGGTCACGCCACGGTCCCCCACGAGAGGTTAGGCTGCGGCTCTCCCACTGCAAAGCAGACTGTCCCGACGTCGCTGAAGGGTGGATAGCTGCCATTGGCTCGACGACCGTCCAAAGGCCACTCCTGACTGAGGCTGTGTAAAAACTCGGGGCCGGCACAGGCTCGCGGCGCTGTCGCAGCGCGAGACGCGCCGATCCCTCAGGTCCGGATTGCGGCGATCAGCGGCCCCGTCCCGAGGATCTGCATAACGCGCTTCAGATTGTAGGCCAGGATGTGGAGGCTGATCTCGGTCTTCACGTTCTTCAGCTGCTTCATTTGGAAGTGTGTGTGGCCCATCCAGGCTTTGATCGTCCCGAAGGGGTGTTCGACGATGCGGCGCCTGAGTTTCATTGGGCTTTGAGGCGCCAGGTCCATCCGCCGCTGCATGGCCTCGATGGTCGCCTCGTGCTCCCAGCGGGTGACGCGGCGCTCGACGCTCGGTGTGCATTGAGGCTTTAGGGCGCAGGCTTGGCAGCTCGCCCGATCCCAGTAGCGATACAGCGTCATCCCGCGCTCGACGGTCGTCATGTGGTGGGGCAGCAGGGCGCCGGCCGGGCAGCGGTAGACGTCTTGGTCGGGCAGGTAGGTAAAGTCCTGCTTGCCGAAGCGGCCCTCAGCCTTGGCGTTGGAGGTCAGCGGCTTGGGCACATACGGCGTCACGCCCAGGGCCTCGCAGGCGACGATCTCCTCGCCCGAGAAGTAGCCGCGGTCGGCCAGCATCTCGAGGCCGTCCACGCCCATGGCGGCCTTGGCCTTCGCGCTCATGGCTGTGAGCTGCGCCCGGTCGTGGCCGGTCATGATCACGTCGTGGGCGACGATCAGGTGATGCTCGGCCTCAACGACGGACTGGACGTTGTAGCCGACGATCCCGCTGCCCCGGCCGCTCGTCGCCATGGACCGCGCGTCCGGGTCGGTCAGCGAGATCTGCCCGTCAGGCGACGCCGCCACCTGCGTCTCCATGGCCTTCAGCGCCTGCATCTGGGCGCGCAGGGTGGCGATCTTGTCCTTCAGCTTCCCAGCCCGCGCCTCCGCGGCCTCGCCCTCCAGGCGGTCGGCCGTATCGAGGTCCGCCAGGTAGCCGGCGATGTGCTCGGCCACCTGATCCATCCGCTTCTTCAGCTTCGTGACGGTGAAGTTCTTGTCGCGGGTGTTCACCGCCTTGAACTTGCTGCCGTCCACCGCCGCCAGCGCCTGGGTGAAGAGGCCGATCTGGCGGCACAGCACCACGAAGTGCGCGCACGCCGCCTGGATCGCCGCGCCGTGGTCCTTGCGGAAGTTGGCGATGGTCTTGTGGTCAGGCGCGAGCTTCCCCGTCAGCCACATCACCTCGACGTTGCGCCCAGCTTCCCGCTCCAGCCTGCGGCTCGATGGCACGCGGTTCAGGTAGCCGTAGACGTAGAGCTTCAGGAGCGTGGCGGGATGATAGGCCGGCCGTCCCGTCGAGGCCGCCACCACCTCGAAGCCCAGCGAGCCTAGGTCCAGCTCGTCCACGAACACGTCGACCACGCGGGCCGCGTTGTCCTCGGACACATAGTCGTCAAGGCAACTGGGAAGCAGCGTCGGCTGACGGCGGTCTTCACCCTCGACGAAGTGGGACATCTCATCACCCCCAACGCTGCTGCATCAGGAGTCTACGGTGCTTCGCGTTTTTACACAGCCTCGACTCTTAAGCGACCTTCGGAAGGTTTGCTTCCGGATCTCCGTCGTCGAGCCCGCTGCCCAAGCACGGCTGCTGACGCGCGCCCGGTACCCCAGTCTTCGGCTGCCTGGAACAGAGCGCTGGCTTCGACCCGCCCCCCGCCGCGCGCCCGCGGCCTGGCAGAGACCGCGGACGTCGCCGGACGCATTGAATGCAACCCTCAGCATAACCATTCGCAATGACACTGAAGGAGTGTAGCATCGTTCGGTGAACTCGGGGGAGCCATCATGTCGTTCAGAATCACGCGTCGTGCTCTGGTCGCAGTGGGGGCGCTCGCCGCGACCCCGGCTTGGCCGCAAGCTGGCAAGGTGCGGCCTGACATCCGAAGTGCGGCCGGCAAGACAAATCTTCAGAAATACGCTCGCGCGGTAAGATTGATGACGGATCTGCCGGGTTCGGACCCCCGCAGTTGGGTCTATCAGTGGTACATCCACGCCCTTCCGCGGACCCTGACGAAGGAGGGCGAGCTCAAACGCCTGTTCCCGATCCCTTCGCCCGCGCGGAGCCTCGCCGAAACCGTCTGGGAAACCTGCAAGGCTCACCATACGGGCGACCTGTCCGATGACTTCCTGCCCTGGCACAGACTCTATGTGATGCAGTTCGAGGAAACCGTCCGGACCGTGCTGAACGACCCGTCGTTCGTGCTGCCGTATTGGTCCTATACAGAAGCCGGCAACAGGATCCTGCCCCCGGAGTTCCGCCGCAAGGACGACCCGGTTTGGGGATCGCTTTACCGAGAGCACCGCAGTTCGGCGACCAACAGCGGCGTACCGATCGACGCCGGCCTGAATCCCAACCCGATCCAGGCGGACGCCCTGAACCAGCGCACCTATCGCCGGAAGGGCGCGCAGCTCGGCTTTTGCGCTCACCTCGATCGCAACCTACATGGGCGCGTACACGTGCAGGTCGGTGACGGCGTGGGGATGGGCGACGTGCCAACGGCTGCGAACGACCCGATCTTCTGGCTACACCACTGCGATATCGACCGCATGTGGATGAGCTGGAACGCCAATGGCGGGCGTAACCCAACGGATGCCTGGGCGGACCGGTCCTTCGTCCTGCCCGACGGCCGCGGCAACAAGATGGAGCGCATGATCTCGTCCGTCCTGGACGCCTCCAAACTGCAATATGCCTATGACGCCCTCCTGCCGGGGCCGACGATCACCGCCGCGACCGCGGGCGGGCCGGTGCGGCCGGTGGTGACCTTGGCGCGAAGCTCGACGGCGGTGGCGCTCTCCGACGATGTCGTCCAGATCACGTTGTCGCCGACCGGCATGAAGAGCCCGAAGATCATGGGGGCCGGCCTGCGCCGCCAGTATCTGGTTCTGGGGACGCTGAGCGCGAACGTGCAGCCCGGGGTTCTCTATGCTGTGGAGGTCCGAAGCTCCGCCGCCTGGTTCGTGGTCGGCTACATCCATTTCTTCGACGCCGTACCCCACGGCGATAGCGGCCATGACCACATGGCGATGGCTGGGGCGCCGGCTGCCATCGACCGTGAGTTCAGCTTCGATGTGACGTCGCTCACCGCCGGCAAGGCCAAACTTCCGCCCATCCGGCTTCGCGCCGTCCGCGCGCGCGCCTCTGCGGCTCAGCCGGTCGTAGGCCGGTTAGAGTTGGTGGAGAACTGATCTAGTTACCGCGAATGAATTCCACGAGCTCTGCCGCGTTGACGACGATGTTCTGGTCGGCCCCTTTGAGGGGGAGGATGTCGTCGCCCACCAGCTGGAACTCTGCGCGCACGTGGATCTGATTTATCGCGCCGTCACCGATGGTTGCCTTGAGTTGGGCGGGGCAGAGCGACAGCGCCTCGTTGGCGCTGGGGCTCGTGAACATGACGAACCGGTCGCCGTCCTTCTTCAGCGCCCGAAGCAGCCTGTAGCTCGACTCATCCTTGACCCCGACGCAGGACATGCCGGTGAACTCGTCGGCGACCCCGAGCACCACCTGTTCAGCGCCATTACGAACGAACCGCACGTAGTCCTTCGGCCAAAGCAGAGCCTTCTGGATGTTGAGCTGGGACATCGACGCGACGCCCTTGCGCGCTTGGGCGGTCGCCAGCAGGTCGCCGCTGTAGTCGATCCGGCTCTTCAACCAGCGGGGCCGGCGTTGGCCTGACACGGATTTGAGCAGCGCCGCAGCGAAGGAGACGATCGGGGCGGCTTGGGAGGTGCCTGAGAGCGGCACTTCCTCGCTGTCAGCATCGAGCCAGGAGGCGATGCGGCAGCCTGGCGCGGCGATGTCGACGGCGGCGTCGCCCCGGTTGCTGAATTTGGACAGCTGGCCGTCCGCGTCCACCGAGGCGACCGTTAGGACGTTGGCGAAATTGTTCGCGCCATTGACCGCTGGCAGCCAGCGTTTGCCGTTGAGATTAAGGTCGTCGCCCTTGTTGCCTGCGGCGACGACGAACAGAGTACTCGCGTGATGGGTGATGGCGTCGTTCAGCGCAACGCGTGGGGCCGCCGGGTCACTGCCGTCGATCACCAGGCTCATGTTCACCACGGTCGGATCCGCCACCTCCCCGAGATAGCCGGGAAAAATCGTGCCGACCGCCGGGTCTAGGGCTTCGGTGCCCGGGGCCACCGAAGCAATGGCGATCCGCAGCCTCGAACTGATCGCGTCGGAATATCGGTTGCGGAAGTCGAAGAACAGCGGGCCGCCCAGGACGAGTCCGGCTACATGGGTGCCATGGCCCGATATCTCATCGATCTGGAGGTCGGGGACGTTCTCATAGGTGAGCGGGCCTAGGGGGACGCCACTCAGTGCAGGACCGATTAAGTGGGGAGCGTCGAGGTAGAAATCGTCCTTCGCGAACATCCGCTTCGGAAACCGTGCGGTATAGACGTAGTCTTCGCCGTCCCGCTCGGGGCACCGGTCGGCCGTGCAGGGCACGCCAAAGAAACCATTGTCGACCACCAAGATATTGACGTCGTTCGGTAGGCTGATCTTCGACGCCCATTCCCAGGCCTTGGCGACAGCCTCAGGTGAGTAGGGGTAAGGTCGCGGTGGGGATCCGTCAGCCGGCTGCGGCGGGTCGGACACACAGTCGCCCTCTGTGACCTGGATCGCGCCGGCGGAGTACTCGCCGCGGAAGGGGATCACGATGCTGCCGACACTCTTCGGCGCTTGGGTGACGCTGACTTCCCGTTTGCCGATGCTAAGAAGCTTGTCTGTGAAGGATTGTGCGAGGCTTTTGTCGACCCGCAGGACCGTCGGGAGCGTTTGATAGGGTAAGGTGACCACCGTGCCCACTTGCAGACGCATACGGTCCGCGTACGGCGCGCCGCTTTGGGCGAAGTAGGCCAGTAACCCCGGCCCATTCGCGTGCTCGCCGGTGAAGCGCAGACGCAGCGAGGTGAAGTTGTCTCCCGACGCGATCTTATAGGAAATGGGGCCGCGCAGGTTCAGGCACGCCGGCCAGGTGAGGTCATAGGCCTCGGGTCCCAACACCTGTCCCGCTGCTATCGCCGCTTTCGCCCGGTTGGCCTCAATCACCGCCTCAACATACCCCGGCTGGACGGTGCCGCAGAGTTGGGCCGCGATCGCTTCGGGCGTTTTTCCCGAGAGGCCGGGGAACTGGGTTTGGGTTACCGAGAGGGGGTGTGCGGTGGCGACCTGGCGAACGAGCTCCGCGCTCGGGATTTCGCCGATCGCGCGCACGATGAGGGGTACGGTCTCGGCCCGGACCTCAAGGGGCGAGATCGCGAGACTGGCCGCCAAGACGACGATAGAACTCTGGTGCAGGCCGCGCAATTCCATGTCAACTCCGGCAACCCTGAATGCCCGCCGGCCGGTTGTAGCCGCAGATGATCCTTACCGCGGGGGCGGGGTGAAGCGGATCGGGTGTTGCGGGACCCGCCCATTCAAGCAGGAAGGCCTGGAAGTCAGCCGCGGCGAGCGGAGAAAGATAGGAGTAGAAGGCCGGCGCCTTCGGAGTGGCCGTATTGGTCGCGCCGACACCGGAATTCACCGCGACAACGCGGCGCCCGCCAGACGCGACATCCAGCGTCACCGGGCCGCCGGAGTCTCCGAAGCAAAGGACGGGTTCCTTGGAGCCAGACGAGAGCGTGCGAAGGTAGAGGCCCGGCTGCGTCGGCAGCAGGCTGATCCCCGTCGCCTCAACGGAATCATATCCCATCCGCAGGAGGCGTTTGCCGTCCTTCCAAATGTAGTCGCCCGTGTCGCTGATCCCAAGATCGATGCAACCCGATCCCATCAGGCGGATCTTGACGCCTACGGCAACGGATGCCGTGTAGCGGATGGACTCGGGCGCGACGCCGCTGACCTTGTGGTCGAGTTCGCATAGCGCATAGTCGGCGCTGGAGCGGGGCGCGCCGACCGGACTGGCCGTCCACTGCTTATAGGCCGCCGGCATCCCGCAGTGGCGAAGTTGGTAGGCACCTTGCGAGCCGAAGACCACCTTTCCACCGATCGTGCCTTCGCCAGACGTCCCGGGCGGATAGCCGGCGTCGACGCAGTGGGCCGCGAGCAGGACGACGGCTGGGCCAACAAGGGTGAGCGTACAGGATTCCTCGCTGTCGACATCGGTGACCGCGACGGCGGCCCAGTCGCGCAGGTCCACCACCTCCTCACCGTTGGAAAGCTGGATCGAGCTCGTGCCGAACCTCAGCGGCAAAGATCGAAAGGTCAACTTTCGGTTTGGATCAGGGGGCTTGCGCGGCACCCAGAGCGGGGCGTTGAGCCCAGCCTCCGGCAGGCTGATCGGCGGGCCGACCCGGGCCACGCCCGGCGCAGGCTGTGGTTGCGCCTGGGCGGGAGCCGCCAGGCCCAGGATAATCGCGAAGGTCAGCCCAACGAGGCCTCGAACCTTGGGGCGCAGCCCGCTACTTTGCGGCATGCTTCGCATCGGCCTTGTCGATCGCGTCTTTGATCGCCATCGCCTGCGCCACGGTTGCCGAGATGAGGGCGTCCGCCGTTGCGGTCGGATCCTTCTCGGCCGTGACCGAGGCTCCACACTGGCTGTGCATTGTGACGGAGCCTTTGCGGGGGAAGGCAATAAACTCCACGTAGTGCGGGTCGGCGACCTTGCCTTCCCAAACTAGGGCGGCCGTCGGCGTACCCGCAGCCTCGGACTTGCCCGCGGCTTTTGCGGCAGCCTCTGCTGCCGCGACCGTAGCTTCGGGGAAGTAGCTGATCTTCAAGTTGCGGCAGGCGGCGTAGTAAATCCCGTTCAGGCGACCCTTGGCAACGGATTCATAGGCGGTGGGCGTGTCGTCGAGCGCGATCGCGGTCTTGGATGGCGGCTCCATCTTGACCACCAGGTTGCGCGCCGGCCCGCTGGGAGCTCCCGGTTGCCAGACGCAGGGTGCCGTCGCGGGGTCCACACCGTCACACACCTTCGGTGTGCCCCCTGCAGCCGCCGCGAAGAGCGGCACCAAGGTCTTGATCACCGTAGCGCTATTGGTGATCAATTCGCTTCGTCGGTCGGTTACCTCGACGCCGATACTGCTGATCAGGTCGGTGTTGTCGGTCTTGACGATGTTGACGGTGGTCTTGGTCCAGATCGGATCGTCGTGCAGCATCATGATGCGCCGACCCTTGTCCTCGGTTTTCTTATTGGTCACGACAAGCTCGTCGCGAACCGGCTTATCTGCCGCGGCCACGTTCTTGTATTCGATGGTTAGTTGGTTGGACTGCAGGTAGAAGCTGTCAACGAGCTTGCCCCGGACCGCCGTGACATCCGCGCCGCTCTCCGCGGTCCGATAGCTCACTACGGGATCCGCGGCGCACGCGGTCAACTGAAGAGATATAGCACCAATCGCAAGCGCATGCTCAGGCTTCATGATTCCCCCCCACGACCTGAGGTATACACACCCTCCTGGTGCACCGGTCAAGATCACAGTGTTCTGTCGGACCGCCGGACCGCCGGCCCGCGGATGTGGAGCGGGCCTCGATCTCGATCAGGGTCGGCAAGTGGCTCAAAGCGAACGCGACGGGCTGGGGCGTCCGTCGTCGCCGTCACAGGCGCGATGATCTCGGCGCTTGCGATGGTTGTGGTGTTGTTCTTTCCGTGAAGATGGCGGATGGAGCTCTTAGAGCAGCCGCAATGCGTCCGCACGCCGAGCGTCTTCTTTCCGGCGTGATGCCAATGGCCGGTGATGGCCGATTTTGTTGAAAAAGGCGGGTTGAAGCCGTGATGCGGCGCTGATTCACTTCCATTGCGGGAAGGAGAGTCGGCCATGATGGGTGATCGTCGGATCGATCAGGCGGCGCTGTTCTACGAGTTTTCCCTCGAGCGCCACGTGCCTGCCGATCACATGCTGAGGTCGATAGATCGTTTCGTGGATCTGGAGGGCGTCAGGGCGCACCTGGCGCCGTTCTACAGCCTGATCGGGCGCCCTTCGATCGATCCCGAGCTGCTGATACGGATGCTGATCGTGGGCTACTGCTTCGGCATCCGGTCGGAGCGGCGGCTGTGCGATGAGGTTCATCTCAACCTCGCTTACCGTTGGTTCTGCCGGCTCGGCCTCGACGGCGACGTGCCCGATCACTCGACCTTCTCGAAGAACCGTCACGGCCGCTTCCGCGAGAGCGATCTGCTGCGCCACCTGTTCGAGACGGTCGTTGACCGTTGCATGCGCGAGGGGTTGGTCGGCGGCGAGGGCTTCGCCGCCGACGCCAGTCTGATCAAGGCTGACGCTAACCGTCAGCGGTGCGTCCCCGGTGCGGCAGGCCTGCCGCCGGAAGCGGCGAGCCGGGCGATCAACGAGTACCTGGCGGTGCTCGATGACGCTGCGTTTGGCGGGGCGACACCGGTCGTTCCGAAGTTCATCTCTCCGGCCGACCCGGCGTCGCGTTGGACCGGCGCCGACAAGGGGCCCGCCTACTTCGCCTACTCCACCAACTACCTGATCGACCTCGATCATGCGGTGATCGTCGATGTCGAAGCGACCACGGCGGTCCGCCAGGCCGAGGTGGGCGCAGTCAGGACGATGATTGAGCGGGTCGCTGAGCGCCACGATCTACAGCCTGCGCGGATCGCCGCCGACACCGCCTACGGCTCGGCCGAGATGCTCGACTGGCTGGTCAACAAGCAGCAGATCGCGCCGCACATCCCCGTCATCGACAAGTCCGGCCGCGACGACGGGACCTTCGCCCGCAGCGACTTCACCTACGACCCAGCCGCCGACACCTATCGCTGTCCAGCCGGCAAGACCCTGAAGCGCAATCGCCGCGCCTTCCGGACACCCAGGCCCAACGCGCCGCCCGACGACACCTATCGATACAGGGCTAGCAAGGCTGACTGTGACGCCTGCACGCTGAAGAGCCGCTGCTCGCCCAATACACCGGCGCGGAAGGTGACCCGCTCGATCTACGAAGGCGCCCGGGACATCGCTCGCGAGATCGCCAAGACCGACGCCTACGTCACTTCACGACGAGAGCGTAAGAAGGTGGAGATGCTGTTTGCGCACCTCAAACGTATCCTCAAGCTCGACCGGCTGCGTCTTCGTGGTCCCCAAGGCGCCCGAGATGAGTTCCACCTCGCCGCCACAGCCCAAAACCTGCGGAAACTCGCCAAGCTCATCCCGCCACCAGTCCCGGCAACCGCCTGAGGGGCCACCGCCGCCGCTCGCGCCAACCTCAGGCCCCATCCATCGACCGCCTTTTTCAACACAATCGGCGCATCTCGGACCTCGAAGTCTCGGCAGGCGAATTTCCGCTAAGGGTCGATTTTTACCGTTGGGGTCCGGCCCAAAACTGGACGTTCGGGTTTTTGTCGGCTGAGTATGACCTGCGGGACTGAAACGTCAGATTTTGACCACTAGAGACCGACGAGCAGCTCGCGACAGGCCTTCAGGATGGCCGCGACCCGTCGCCTGTGTGCAACCGCCTCCCGTGAATGTTCACCGCCGCACCACATTCCATTGCCGGGTCCTGACACACCGCCGGAACCCTTAGCGCCGCCGTGCATCCGGCAGCGCATGCGCCCCTTCACTGCTGGCGACAGGCAGGGCTTCCCACTCCGCTTCGACCGCGCCCCGCAGCGGGGTGCCCGCCGCAATCGGAAGACTGGGTGCAAGGGGTCGTCCGTCGCTTCCTGTTTCAGGCGCCCCCCCCGCATGGAGGTGTCCGACGACTGCGTTTCCGTTGATGTGGACATGCTTCACCTCCACCAATTGTTTTCCGCCGCCACGCAGCTTCGCTAGCGCTTCGACCTGTCCCGTGAAGGTCCGTGCCAACTTCACAGCAAGCCCGCCATAGAGCGCAATATGGTCCGGCCTATCCGTTTGTTTCGCGCGGCCGAGCATATCGGTGGCTAGGTTGTGCACGCAGGCCATCTGAACGGCGAGGGCTGCTTCGAGCTCATTATCCGGTCTGATCGCCTCGACCATCGCAAGGCCCGCGTTCACCCCGGCCGGGCTGTCCCACATCTTCGCCCCACGCGCCCGGCCACACATCTCCAGACCCGCAATCTGCTGCGCGGCGAAATCCAGCGAGGCCGTTCCAAACGCGTCTACCTGGCGGTCCAACGCCCCCTCCAAGTCGGAATGCGGCGCTTCTATGCGCATCTCCCCGCTTGCCGCTGTCTCAAAGGCAAACTGGACTGGATGGCGGCGCGTTCGCATGCGCCGCCGGGAAGCATTGATTTCCAGCTTCTCGCGATCGTCGGGCTCGACCTTCGCGTCGAGCGCCGGGGAGCCCCCACAATCATCCACCTTGCTCATGAGACGCCTCCACTCTCTGCTGGCGTTGGATCTGCCACTTTGTTCCCGGTTGGCGACGCCAGACCGACGATCCCATTTCTTCTTCCATCTTCTCTCTTCAGGTCGTGGGATGGGTTAGACGGCTTTCTCGCGGGCGTTCCTGATGGTGTCGCGCAGCCGCTTGATCTCAGCGTCGATCATCGCAGCTCGCGCCTGGGCGTCGTGCCACTTGGCGGGCATCTCGTCCGGCGTCAGGCGGCGGCCCCGGAACTCCCCCTCGTTGATCATCATCGGCCCGGCGTCCGTCATCAGCTCGGAAAGCTCGATCTGGAGGTGGCGGATCTTGTCGCGGATCGGAAGTTGCCGGTAGTCCTCACCGCTGATCGGCCGCCACCGCTCCACCTTCGGCCCGTCGCCCTTCGCCGGCAGCACGGCGCGCACCATGGGCAGCAGTTGGCCCGGCGTGGGGAAGCGGGTGTTCTCGCCCTGACGCCAGCGGGTGCAGGCCAGCTTGATCGCCTCAATGGGGAAGTTGGCGAGGTCGGAACACCAATCCACCATCCAGCGAGAGCGGTCTTCCACGCTCATCAGCGGCGGTCGGCAGTGGACGGCGAGGCTTTCGAGGGCGTCGGCGATGTCGAGGCGATCAGCCATTTTGGGCATCCATGCGTTCGAAGGCTAGGCGGCGCGCTTCGTCGTTGTTCGCGCCGATCTGTTCGGTGAGGGAGTTGGAGCGGGGTGTAGTCATCGGGACCACGTTGGGCGCCGGGTTGATGGCGTTCAGCCGCTTGTCGCGGAGGGCCAAGGCGTCGTCTCGGACCCACGACCACGCCCTGATCGGCTTTCCGCGTTGCCGTTGCCGCGCCGCCAGCAGGCCGATGGCGGTTAGAACCTCATCCCAGGTGCAGGGGGCGCCAGAGTTGGGTTCAACCAAGGCCCGCAAGTCGGCGGCGTGCTGCATCGGGATCGCGGTCAGGTCAGCCATGTCCCCGGCCGCCACGACGGCCTCGGCCAATCTGTCTTTCCATTCGGGCACGCCCGCCTTGGAGGAGGAGGGTTCTACTACTTCAGGGTCCGGTTCAGGTTCAGGAAACGCGCGCATGTCTCCTGGCAAAACGGAAGCATTGCTAGGATCATTTCCTTTGTTTTTCAGCGCCTTGGTGTCGCCGCCCTTTTTACCGGCGTTTTGCCTCAGCGATTTCTTACGCGAGATGTTCTCGTATTCGGCCTTGAGACGCTTCTGGATGAGACGCCCGCGCTGGACCTTAAAGAACTCCTCCAGCACCGGCTTGGCGATGGCGTCGAAGTCCTCTGCCGACAGCCGGATCTTGCGCGCGATCCACGCCGGGTCATTGGGCAGAGAACAGCCAGGGGTGCGCCAGGCCAGCCGAAGCAGGCGCCCATACACGCCATCTTCAGCCGCGGTCAGGTGAGAGGTGGCGGCGTCGTAGTCATCGATCCAAAGAGGCAAGCACGGGTGGGTCACGCCGCGCTCCTGGCCGTCGCGGTTTTGGCCGGCCAGATAGCAGGCAAGCTCACGGCGATCTTTCCCCCCGCCATCCTCCGCTCCGACAGAGCGCAGAACCCGCCCAGAGCCATGCACTTGGCGACAGGCTCTAGGACCACGACAAGAGAGCCGCGGTGTCCAAAGCGGAGTTCCCGCGCCGACGAGAGTTGCGGGTTCGACGCGCCGAAGAGCCGACGCGCAAGGTTTACCACGGCGTCGGGGGGAGGGGTGTAGGCGCTCATTGAGCTAGACCTTCAGCCCCTCGAAATACCGGTCCAGGTCCTCTCGCAGGATCAGCCGGCGTCCTGCAGCCTTGACGGCGCGGAGCCTGCCCTGGGAGATCAGATTGTAGATAGTGGAGCGAGAGAGGCCGGTCGTGGCGACCACCTCATTAATGCGAAACGCCATCTTATCTGCGTATGACATCAGAATATCCTTAGCTACTCCAGGTCGTTCCTGGGCTGCTTTGGACATTTTGATGTTCGAACCGGGGAAAAACCCCCGAACCTATTTTCCCCGCGATTTATTCCGCCGAGTTGGGTTCATGCCAAACGCCACAGTCTTTAAAACTCGCTCAAGTTCCTGCTCGCTATCGACGTTTCGCCTAGCTTGAGCCTTGACGGCGGTGCGGTAGGCACGTTCAAGCGAATCCTTAGATTTGTGCCCCCACTGTTCAGTCGTGGACAGGTAGGCAACGGCACTGGAAATCGTCATTGGCCGTTTTTCCCGCGCGATCAGAACTCGGACATCGTCGAGAAGCTTGATTGGATCGATGTCAAAAGTTCCACTGGGGCGGCCAGGCTTCGACGGCCGCTGGTCAATAACCTGAAACCCCGGAACGCAATGTTCGGCGAGCCGCAGCGCCAGGCCACGCCAGGTGTTCTCGTCTTCCGGGTCGAACCCAAAATCGACGGCAAGCAGGCTGAGGCGCCGTTCCTTCTCCGCCCCAATTCGTTGCTCCTCAGCAATCCTCGCCTCCGCCCAATCAGCTTCCGTAGCGGTTATCAAAGTTTTGCGTCCGGGTAGGGTCACGTTGCGCACTATCGGTAACGAAAGATCCCCGCTGAGCCCCCCGAGTTGCTGCTGAGACTTCCGACTTGGCGACCTGCGCTTCTTCGACGGCAGACTATCCATCACCGCACCCCGCGCTGAGGGAACGGCCTTATGTTGGAGGCCGAAGCCCTTGCCCCCACATATCCTGCCCATGCCTCCATGAGCTTCCTGCGCTTCTCCAACGCATCTCCGCGCCGGTAGGCTCGCTCGGTGGCGTCGCCAACATTGTGCGCGAGGGCAGCTTCGGCCACCTCACGCGGAAAGCTTGAGGCCTCGCCCGCCCAATCCCGGAACGATGACCGAAAACCATGCACGGTAGTCGTCACCTTCATGCGGCGCAGCAGCATGGCGAGCGACATGCCTGAGAGCGCGCCGCCTTTCTGGCCAGGAAACACCGGCATTTCGGCGTTTTCGGCGGCGCTCAATGCAAGAGGCATCACCGCCTCCAACACAGTCACGGCGCGGGCGCTTAGGGGAACGCGATGTTCCCGGCCGGCCTTCATCCTCTCTGCCGGGACTGTCCAGATTTTCGCCTTAAGGTCGATCTCGGCCCAGGTGGCGCCCAGAACTTCGCCGGACCGTGCGGCGGTCAGAATTAGAAACTCCAGAGCCTGGGCTGCTACGGCATCACGTTGCCGCAAGCTCGCGACGAGGTCAGACACTTCCCCATAGGGCATTGCGGCGTGGTGGCCGCGCGTCAGCTTCTGACGCTTGGGCAGGAGGTGGTCTAGGTGGCCACGCCACCGGGCGGGATTCTCACCAATCCGAAAGCCCTTGGCCTTAGCTGCGTCCAGCACCCGCTCGATCCGCCCGCGTAGGCGCGACGCGGTTTCAGGCTTGGCGAGCCAGATGGATTGCAGCACCTCCAGAACAGCCGGGGTGTCTACCCGATCCACCGGAAGCGGTCGAAGCGGCTTGGCGTAGGTTTTGAGCGTCATCGCCCACTGGGCTCGGTGCTTCTCATTGCGCCATTGCGGGGATAGCGACGCCAGGAATTCATCGGCGACCTCGCCGAAGGTTGGAACGGGCACTGGCTCGACAGGGACCGCATCGCGGGCCTCAATGGGGTCGCCCCCGGCCTTGGCGACCTCTCTCGCCGCCTCGGCGGCCACTCTGACCTTAGCGAGGCCAACCCCGCCCTTGCCCGCGGCACCCAGGCCCATCTCTCGGCGCTTGCCGTCCCGCTTCCACATGAAGATCCACCGCGACCGGCCGGAACTGTCCCGGTCCAGATACAGCCCGCCTCCATCAGCGTGCCGTCCTGGCCCTAGGCTCTCCAGCTGTTTCGACGTCAACCGATTGAGCGTTCGCGCCATCGCCAGTCTCCAGTCGGCCCCACCACGGGCCCCACCTTGCTACCTGGATTCTAGCGAACAACCTAGGACAAGGGAACACGAGCGTTCTGCTAATCCCTATTGCGTAAGCGGTCGTGTGGACGGCGCGGAACGTCCTTGGAAGCCAGTGCGTCGGACACCCCGTCCGCCAATCCCGGGGCCCTAGATGCCCGCACTGGCGCGCGCCGGCTCCAAGACCCGGGCGCCTGGGAAGATGCGCAGGAAGTTCTCGGCGTAGAAGGCGTCCCGCACGGCCTCGCTGCGGTCCCCCAGGAAGCCTTCGAAGCGCTTGATCGGATCGCGACCGCCCTCGACGTGGGGGTAGTCGCTGGAGAACAGGTAGAGCTCCGGGCTCGACTGGTCGATCAGCACCCCGACATCCTCGAAGACGAACGGGGTGAAGGCCATCTGCTGGCTCAGCATCTCCGAAGGCCTGCGGCTGAAGGGGGTCTGGTTCTTGTCGGCCCGGATCCAGTTCTTGGCCACCCAGTCCAGGCGGGTGAGCAGGGACGGCACCCAGCCGGCGCCGAGCTCGACGCTGGCGCCTCTCAGGCCGGGGAACCGCTCGAAGACGCCGTCGATCAACATCACCGAAAGGAAGGTCTCCGGCCCCTGATGGAGGATGGCGATGTCCTTGCTGCGCAGGTTCTCACCGCCCCCCATCCAGTCGGCCACAAGCCCGCGACCGTTGTTCATCCAAGCCTTGGCCTGCTGCAGGGGCGCGCCGCCAACATGCAGCAGGAAGGGGGTCCCGCTTTCCGCCAGACGCGCCCAGAAGGGGTCGAAGTCGATGTGGCCCGGCGAGCGCTCCCCAGGGGTGCGATGGGGAATCCAGACCGCCTTGAGCCCTGCGGCGAGGGCGGCGTCCAGTTCAGCGATAGCCAGGCTAGGCTCGTCGAGGGGAATGATCGCGACCCCCAGCAGACGGTCGTCGCCGCCGCAGAAGTCGGCCATGTGGCGGTTGTGGGCCCGGGTCGCGCCATAGCGTAGCTCCGGCGATACTCGGGAGGAGGCCGAGAAGGGCAGGGCGACGCTGTGTGTGGCGAAGACCAGCTGCTTCTTGAACCCCAGCAGGTCCAGGGCTCGACTGCGGTCTCCGGCGTCGAAGGCGCCCAGGGCCTGAATCTCCTTGGAGCTTTCGATCAGCCGGTCGCCCAGGGCGATCTGGGCGGCGATGTGTTCGGGACTATGGCGGCTGCCCTGGGCGACGATCACGGCGACCTCTTCGTCGGTTACCAGTGAGGCGCTGTAACTGACCTCGGGGATCTCATCTCGCAGCTTGGGGTCGGCGTACTTCTTGAGGAAGTCGGGGAGCTCCATGATGTGGCTGTCAGCGTCGTAGAACGCGCGGTGCGCGGGGGCGTAGGCCATCGGCTTCCTCCGTGAGCCCTCTGTTCATCGCGCGGAGACGCGATGATGGAGCCCTGAGTTAAGACATTATCGGTGGGTTCGCCGGCTTGCCACGGCTTTCGGTCGCCTCCCCACGAGTCTCGCCCACGCGACGCCGAAGGCGAGCAGCCTGTCTCAAAGCAGGATGAGGAGCCCTATGGCGGGCGACTCCGGCCTGGCGGCGCCCGCGCCACAACCTTAACGGATTAACCACCTTCCTTTACCGCAGTTCAAAACCTTGGTGCGCATTCTCCGCCGCAAGAACCGCGCGCTGGGGGGTGTGCGGGCAGAAGGATCCGCGGCCATGAACGCCCATCATCACAGCGCCACGGCGCGCAATCTCGCTCTGATCCTGGTGGCCTGCGCCGCGCTGGCGGCCTGCGCCACCCCGCATCCGAGACTGGCCGGCAAGCTATCGGACGGCGCCATGGGCGGGCCGCCGTCCGGCGCGGGCGGGCGCTACAAGGTCGGCGCGCCCTATCAGGTGGCCGGTATCTGGTACGTGCCGCACGAGGATCCCCGCTACGACGCCACGGGCACCGCCTCCTGGTACGGCGACGACTTCCACATGAAGCCGACCGCCAACGGCGAAACCTTCGACATGAACCTGGTGTCGGCGGCGCACCCGACCCTGCCGCTGCCGTCCATCGTCGAGGTGACCAATCTCGACAATGGCAAACGCATCCAGGTCCGCGTCAATGACCGCGGGCCCTTCGTCGGCGGCCGGGTCATCGACCTGAGCCATGAGGCGGCCCGTCAGCTCGGCTACGATCGCAAAGGGCTCGCCAATGTGCGGGTGAAGTATGTGGGCCCGGCCCCCCTGGGCGGTCCCAACGCCGGGATGCGCTACGCCAGCACCACCGCGCCGCCGCCGGCCTACGCCTCGCCCAACTATGTGCCGCCGGCTTATTCGGCGCCGCTGCCGGCCTATGCGCCGCCAGCGCCGGTGTCCGTCGCTGCCGCCAGCCTGCCGCCGATCACCGGATCGGCCATCGCCGCGACCCAGATCCCGCCGGTGTCCTCGGCCGCGCCGGTCTTTGCGAGCGCGCCTCGCGTCATCCCGGCCAGCAGCGCCTACCGCATCCAGGCCGGGGCCTTCAGCGACCGCGGCAACGCCCAGCGCGTCGCGGACCAGCTTGCCACCGCCGGCCAGGCCACCATCGAGCCGATGCAGCGGGCCGATGGGGTGACGCTCTATCGCGTCGTCCTGCAGAGCGGGGCCGACGAGGGGGAGGCCTGGGGCCTGCGCGACAAGGTGGCCTCCTACGGTTTCGCCGAAGCCCGTGTCCTGAGGCCCTTCTAGAGCCCTTGAGGGCTCGAGATTTAAACGCGTAGAGCGCGCCGGGCGGGTTAACCGGTTTCCACTTAACCCTGGCGCGCTCTAGCCCTCGACAAACCGCGCGAACCGGCCATGTTGCGCCGGTGTCGCGCGGCAAGTTCATCACCTTCGAAGGCGGAGAGGGCGCTGGGAAATCCACCCAGGTCCGGCGCCTTGTCACGCGCCTGCAAACCGCCGGCCTCGAGGTGGTCGCCACCCGCGAACCTGGGGGGTCGGCCGGCGCCGAGGCCATCCGCACCCTGGTGCTGACAGGTTCGACCGACCGATGGAGCCCGGTCACCGAGACCCTGCTGATGTACGGCGCCCGGCGCGACCATATTGAACGGACGATCATCCCGGCGCTCGATCGCGGCGCCTGGGTGGTCTGCGATCGTTTCGCCGATTCGACCCGCGCCTATCAGGGTGGGGCCGGCGGCGTGGCGCCGGAGCTCATCGCCGCCCTGGAGGATCATGTCCTGGCCGAAGTCCGTCCCGACCTGACCCTGGTGTTCGACCTGCCGGTCGAGGTCGGTCTGGCCCGAGCCGAGAGCCATGCGGCCGCGTCGGGTCACGCCGAAACCCGGTTTGAGTCCAAGGGCGTCGCCTTCCATGAACGCCTGCGCGAAGCCTTCCAGCAGATCGCGGCCATCGAGCCGGACCGCTGTGTTCTGGTGAACGCCGCCGATACGATGGACGGCGTTGAGAGCGCCATCTGGACCGCCGTTTCCGCCCGGCTGCGCGCCCATGGCTGACGATATTCCCCATCCCCGCGACGTCTTCCGGCTCCAAGGTCACGAAGCCGCCGAGGAGTCGTTTGAGGCCAGCCGAGCCCGGGGCCGCCTGCACCACGCCTGGCTGCTGACCGGGCCCGAAGGCGTCGGGAAGGCCACCTTCGCCTATCGCGCCGCGCGACGCCTGCTGGGCGCGCCGCCGGCGCCGGAGTACGGGCCGCTGGGCGCCGATCCCGCTCATCCGGTCAGCCGCCAGATCATGGCGCGGTCAAATCCCGACATCCTGGTGCTGGAACGGGTTGGCGAGGATGGCAAGCCGCGCAAGGTCATCCCGGTGGATGAGGCGCGCAAGCTGTCGGAGTTCTTTTCCAAATCCCCGGCCAGTGCTCCCCATCGGGTGGCGATCATCGACGCCGCCGACGATCTCAACACCAACAGCGCCAACGCCGTGCTCAAGACCCTGGAGGAGCCGCCGCCGAGCGGGATTCTGCTACTGGTCTCGCATTCTCCGGGCCGTCTGCTGCCCACGATCCGCTCGAGGTGTCGCAGGCTGGCCTTCCATGGCCTGCCGGAAGCGCAGACCGCCGCCTTCGTCCAGTCGCACACCAGCGCCAACGCCGAGGACGCCATCCGCCTGGCCCGCATGTCGGTAGGCGCCCCTGGCCGGGCCTGGGCGCTCGCAAACGCCGGCGCCGTGGCCATCGATGACGCCGCCAAGGAGCTGCTGCGCGACCTGCCCCAGCTGGACGAGGCCGCGGCCCTGTCCCTGGCCGACAAGTTCCGGGGCGGGGAGGGCGCCAACCAGTTCAACCTGCTGTTCGAACGCCTGGCCGAGCGGGTCCACGCCCGCGTCCTGGCCCAGGCCAACGAGGGCTATACCGGTCTTGATCGCTGGGCCTCGGCGTGGGAGACGCTGCAGCGCCTGCCGCGCGAGGTTGAAGCCGTGAACCTCGACCGCGCGGACGCCCTTTTCACGGCGCTTTCCGAACTGCGTGACGCCGCGCGCGCCTGAGCCCGTCATGCTGATCGACAGTCACGTCAACCTGCACGCCCCGCAATTCGACGAGGACCGCGACGCGGTGATCGCGCGCGCGCGCGCCGCCGGCGTGCGCCTGATGGTCAATATCTGCGACAAGATCCCCAACTATCCGGCCGTCCGGGCCCTGGCCGACCACCCGGATATCTGGTGCACGGTCGGCGCCCATCCGCACGAGGCCAAGGATCACACCGACCTCGCGGCCCAGATTCTGATCGACTTCGCCGCCGATCCGCGCGTCGTGGGGATCGGGGAGTGCGGCCTGGACTTTCACTACGACCTCAGCCCGCGCGAGATCCAGGCGGCCGTCTTCCGCCAGCACATCGTCGCCGCTCGCGAGACGGGTCTGCCGCTGGTGGTCCACACCCGCCAGGCCGATCAGGTCATGGGCGAAATCCTGGAGGCGGAACACGCCAAGGGCGCCTTCCCCCTGCTGATGCACTGCTACACGTCGGGCGCGGAACTGGCGGCGCGGTGCGCCGCGTTGGGGGCCTGGTTCTCGGTCTCCGGCATCGCCACCTTCAAGGCCGCGGAGGATGTCCGCGCCGTGGTCCGTGAGATGCCGGCCGACCGGATCATCGTGGAGACCGACTGTCCCTACCTGGCGCCCGTGCCGCACCGGGGCCGCCGCAACGAGCCTGCCTATCTGCCCGACGTGCTGGTCAAGCTTGCGGAGATCCGCGGCTGGTCCCGCGACGAGGCCGAGCAGCGCACCGAGGACGCCTTCTTCAAGCTGTTCCAGCGGATCTCCCGGCCATGAGCGGCGCCCTGGAGTTCACGATCCTGGGCTGCGGCTCGTCGGGCGGGGTGCCGCGGGCCGACGGCGACTGGGGCGCCTGCGATCCCGCCAATCCGAAGAACCGCCGCCGCCGGTGCTCCCTGCTGGTCCGACGCGCGGGCGAGACGCCGGAGACCTCCACGACCCTGATCGTCGACACCTCGCCCGACCTGGTCAGCCAGACCTCGGACGCGGGCGCCAGGCGCATGGACGCGGTGCTGCTGACCCACGACCATGCCGACCAGATCCATGGCATCGACGACATCCGGGCTTTCTTCATCCGTCAGCGGGCGCGCATTCCCTGCCATACCGACGAGGCGACGGCGATCTCGGCCAAACGCCGCTTCGGCTACATTTTCGAGGGGGAGGGGGGCTATCCGGGCATCGCTGACCTGAAGCTGATCCCCGTGCATGGCGAGACCTGGGAGGTCCCTGGACCTTCCGGCGTGATCCCCGTCGTCACCTTCGACCAGGACCATGGCGGCGTGCGCTCGGTGGGCTACCGGTTCGGCGGCGTGGCCTATTCCAGCGATGTGGTGAACCTGGACGAGGCGGCGTTCGCGGCCCTGGCCGACCTCGACGTCTGGATCGTCGACGCCCTGCGCTGGACGCCGCACCCGACCCACGCCCATGTCGCGCGAACCCTGGAGTGGGCGGCGCGCCTGAAGCCGCGGCGCACGATCCTGACCAACATGCATATCGATCTCGACTATGAAGATCTGAGATCGAAACTGCCGCCAGGCGTCGAGCCGGCCTATGACGGCCTAAAATTTTCACATCAACTCAGCCCTCAATTGGACTGAGGATATAATGCTTAAGCTGGGTTTTCTCTCATCTCGAAATGGCTCGTCGTTCCGCGCCATCCTAGAGGCGATCGACGCCGGCGTCCTGGAGGCCGAGGCGCGGCTGCTGGTGAGCAACAACCGCAAGAGCGGTGCGTTGGAATTCGCCCAGGCGCGCGGCGTGCCCCATCTGTGCATTCCCACCGAACGCGATCCGGCCGCCGCGGACCTGGCCTTGCGCGACGCGCTGGCGGGCGCAGGCGCCGAACTGGTCGTGCTGTCGGGCTACCTGCGCAAGCTGGGACCCGCGACCCTGGCGCGCTATCACAACCGGATCATCAACATCCATCCCGGCCTGCTGCCGGAGTTCGGCGGGGAGGGGATGTATGGTCGCCGCGTACACGAGGCGGTGATCGCGGCCGGCGCGCCCCTCAGCGGGGCGACCATCCATCTGGTGGACGAGGAGTATGACCGGGGCCCGGTCCTGGAGCGCCGCGAGTTGGCGCTGGAGCCTGGCGAGACCGTCGACAGCCTGGAGGCGCGGATCACGACCCTGGAGCCGCTGTTCTTTGTCGAGACGCTGACGGCGATCGCCGCGGGCGACCTGGTGCTGCCCTAGAACTCCATCCCCGCATGGCGGCGCAACTCGTGCGCGAACCGGCGGATCGAGATGGTGTTGCGGGCGATGTGATCGGTGAAGTTCGGGGCGGGGGCCTCGAAATTGGGTTTCAGGGACCCGTCTTTGCTGCTTTCGCGCACCAGGCCCCGGGCGATCAAATCCTCCACCTTGCGCCGCACGGTCTCCTTGGGAATGCCCGTGGTTCTTGACACGCCGGCGCGGGAGATGCCCTGCGCGTTCACCAAGCCCACGAGATCGGGATCGACCGACGGGTCGAAGCCGTCGGCGCGGAACACGCGGCCGACGCCGGTGGCCAGGATCGTCAGATAGACGATGAAGCCGTTATAGTCGGCGCCGAACTCCTTGTTCATGCTGCAGGCGATGCGCAGCAGGAGTTCGGCGGTGACGATCGCGGCGATTTTCTCGTTGGGCTCAAGGGCCTGGTCGCCGACGCTCATCCGATGTCCCCTAGTAAAGTGAAGCTTGGCGTCTTGTGGCACGCGAGCTGTCACTGTCAACGCTATACCCGTTTCGGGTATAATGGGTCGGATCGCCGATGTCAGGAAACCGTGGCGGGGGCGCGGCCGGGAACGGGCAGGGGGTTGCCCGCCGCCTTGGCGCGTTTTTCGCCGCGTGCGATCTCCCGGTGCAGATCGTCCACATAGATGCCGAAGTCCACCTGAATGGTGTGGCGCTTGGCCTGGTAGTATTGGCCGAGGTGGGTTTCCTCGTCCTTGACGATCAGGCGCTCCATCTCGGCGGCGGGCGGCGGCCTGTAATGGCCGGCCAGGTAGGCCGCCGCCAGCTTGCTTTGCTGCTCGGCGAAGTTGACCAGGGTCGGCAGGGGCTGGGCCAGCGCCATGTAGAACAGGTTCGGCACGCCGGGCTTCATCATCCGCTTGAACAGGGGCAAGCGCTGATCGGCGTCGGGAACCAGCTCGGCATCGTCGAAGAACGGGAAGCGCATGTCGTAGCCGGTGGCGAAGACGATGGCGTCCACATCCTCGACGGTGTCGTCGGCGAAGCGGACGCGTTTGCCTTCCAGCGCCTTGATGGCCGGCTTGAACTTGATGTCGCCGCAGCCGGCCCGGGTCAGAAACTCACCGCTGACCGAGGGGTGGGCTTCCAACGGCTCGTGATCGGGCTTTGGAAGACCATAATCTTCCATATTTCCAATGGTTTTCTTGATCATCTTGCGGGCCATGGAGAGGCCGAGCTTGCGGGGCATCCAGGGGGGCATTGCGGACTTGTCCGAGGGCTTGCCGTTCACGTACTTGGGCAGGACCCAGACGCCGCGGCGGGCCGAGACCCAGAGGTTCTTGGCGATGGGGCGCTGGGCGAGTTCCGAGGCGATATCCATCGCTGAATTACCCATCCCCACCACAACGACGTTCTTGCCGCGCATATCGACCGGATCGAAGGGATCGGAATAGGCGTGGCTGTGGAAGGCGGGGCCGTCGAACGTGCCCGGATAGTCCGGGATCCGTGGGCTCCAGTGGTGGCCGTTGCAGACGAACAGTACGTCGTAGGTTCTTGTTTCGCCCGAGGAAAGCGTCACATCCCACAGGCCGTCCGCCGTGCGGCGCGCCTTGGTGACGCCGGTGTTGAAGGTGATGGTGTCGCGAAGGCCAAAGTGGTCGACATAGTCTTTGAAGTACTGCAGCAGCTGGGCGTGGTGCGGGAAGTCGGGCCAGTCGGCCGGGACCGGGAAATCCTCGAAGGCCAGCCGCCATTTCGAGGTGTCGATGTGCAGGCTCTCGTAACAGGCCGACATGCCGTTGGGATTCTTGAAGTACCAGTTGCCGCCGATGTCGTCAGACAGCTCGAAACAATCGTAGGCGATCCCGAAATCCTTGAGCCGCTTGGCGGTCGTGAAGCCGGAACAGCCGGCGCCGATGATGCAGGCCTTGGGCAGCTGGCTCATGGCGGAACTCCTGGAGATCGGTGTTGCGCGAGCCTAGGCAGAGCCTGGAGTTAGCGTCAAAGGTCACGCCACGGCATTCCCCAGCGCCATCTTTCAATTTCCGATAATATTACTTAGGCGAGGATTGGATACGCCGAATCGGGCCGGTATTTCAAAGCCCTCCTAGCTCTGCGAAGCACAGACCGCCTCGTAGGCCGTCTGCAGCCGCTGCAGCACCGCCGAGTCGCTCGCCGCAGCGTGCAGGTGGCGGGCGCGCAATTCGTCCATCAGTTCGTCCCACATGGCTGGGCCGCCTTCCTCGAGCAACTGGGCGCGGATCGACAGCTCTGGCGACGCCGGCGCGTGCCGTCGGCCCCAGGCGCCCATCTGGGCCAGCAGCGGCACCAGCTGGATCGCGGGTTCGGTCAGGCTGTAGATCACACTCTGGCGATGGCGCGGATCATCGGCCCGACTCAGCAGGCCGGCGGCCACCAGCCGTTTCAACCTGTCGGCCAGCACGTTGGAGGCGATGCCCTCCTCCGACCGGGTGAGCAGTTCACGATAGCGACGGCGGTCGCCGAATATGACGTCGCGGATGACAATCAGGCTCCAACGATCCCCCAGCACCTCCAGGGTCAGGTTGATCGGGCAGCCCGAGCGATGTGCGTCCTGCAATGGCGCCTCCTACTGCTTGCACAATAGGATCAGTTGGTCTAGTTCGCAATGGCGCTGCCGTCGGCTGGAGACGCCCCGATGCCCTTGACCCTCTATTCCCACCCCTTCTCCTCCTACTGCCAGAAGGTGCTGACCGCGCTCTGGGAGAACGAGATAGCCTTCACCTACCGGAATCTGGAAGAGCCGGGCGCCAACGAGGAGCTTGCGGCGCTCTGGCCGCTGAGCCGTTTCCCCGTGCTGGTGGATGACGGGCGGACCGTCGTGGAATCCAGCATCATCATCGAACACCTGCAATTGAAGCATCCCGGCAAGGCGCGGCTGCTGCCCGACGATCCCGCGGCCGCGCTGGAAGTCCGGTTCATGGACCGCTTCTTCGACCAGTACATCATGACCGAGATGCAGAAGCCCGTGTTCAAGGCGGTGCGGACAGACGGCGCGCGCAAGGACGCTGCGATGGCGGAGGCTTCCAAGGCGCTGGGCACGGCCTATGCCTGGCTGGAAGCGCGCCTGGACGGCCGCGCCTGGGCGGCGGGCGACAGCTTCACCATGGCCGATTGCGCGGCCGCGCCGTCGTTGTTCTACGCCGATTGGGTTCACCAGATCGGCGCCGAATTCCCGCGCCTGCGCGAGTATCGGGCGAGACTGCTGGCGCGGCCCTCCTTCGCGCGCGCCGTTGAGGAAGCCCGCCCCTACCGGTCCTACTTCCCGCTCGGCGCGCCCGACCGCGACTGAGGCGGGCTTGTTTGAGGACGATGGCGGGCGGGGCGGCTTGCGCTAGGTTGGCGCCATGAGTCCCTCGGTGCTGTCCCTCTCCGCCCTGCGCAAATCTGTTCCCGGCGGACGGGTGCTGTTTACGGGGCTGAACCTGGAGGTCGCGCCGGGTGAAATCGTCGCCATCATGGGCGAGTCCGGGGTGGGCAAGTCCACCCTGCTGAACCTCATCGCCGGACTGGACCAGGCCGACAGCGGCGGCGTGGCCATCGACGGCGTGGCGCTGGAGACCCTGGACGACGATGGGCGCACGCGGATGCGTCGTGATCGGATCGGTTTCGTCTTCCAGGCCTTCCACATCCTGCCGCACCTGACCCTGGCCCAGAACGTCGCCCTGCCCCTGGTGCTGCAAAATCTCGACGGCGCGGAGGCCACGGCGAGGGCGACCACGATCCTGGACTCCATCGGCCTCCCGGGCCGCGCCGGTGACCGGCCCTCGCAGCTGTCTGGCGGCGAACTTCAGCGGGTCGCCTTGGCCCGCGCCCTGGTGCACCGCCCTGCCCTGGTCCTGGCCGACGAGCCCACCGGAAATCTCGATCCGGAGACGGCGGCGCGGATTCTTGACCTGTTCGTGGCCGAGGTGCGCAGTTCAGGCGCGGCGGCGATCCTGGTGACCCATTCCGAGCGCGCCGCCGCCGTGGCCGACCGCACCCTGAACCTGACCCGCGACGGCTTGGTCCATGTCGGCTAAACGCCGGCCCCTTAGCCGCACGGCGCTGACCTGGATGATGGTCGGGGAGTGGCGGGCCCATCCCGGCCGGGTGGTGACCGCGGCCCTGGCCATCGCCATCGGCGTGGCCCTGGGCTTCGCGGTCCACCTGATCAACGGCTCGGCCCAGAACGAACTGGCCCAGGCGGTGCGCACGGTGAACGCCGACGCCGACCTGCAGGTCCATTCCACCACGCCTCTAGGGTTCAACGAGACGCTCTATCCGGCGCTTGCACGGGCGCCCGGCATCGCGGCGGCGAGCCCGGTCGTGGAGCTGTCGGGGCGGTTCGGGACCGGACCTTCGCGATCGCTAGAAGGCGGCGGCCTGACCGTGTTGGGGATCGACCCCCTGCGGGCCGCGGCAGTGACCCCGACCCTGCTGGGCGGCGGCGCGGCGCCACCAACCGAGAGCGCGGGCGGCTTCGTCCCCGAAGGCCTGTTTGATCCCCGCGCCATCGTACTGTCCCCGGCGGCGCTCGCGGCCAGTGGTCGCAAGGTAGGCGAGGCTGTCACCATCACGGCGGCTGGGCGCAACGTGGACTTCGTGGTGGCCGGCGTGCTGTCGGGCGCGGCGTCGGAGCGGCAGGTGGCAGTGCTGGATATCGCCACCGCCCAATGGCTGTTCGGCAGCCTGGGCCGCCTGCAGCGGATCGACCTGAAGTTCGCCCCCGGGGTCAATCCGGCCACGGTCGAGGCGGCCCTGCGCGCGCGCCTGCCGGCCGACGCCCAGATCGTCACGGCCCAGTCGGAGGCCAGGCGCGGCGACAACCTCACCAAGGCCTACCGGGTCAATCTGGAGATGCTGGCCATGATGGCCCTGCTGACCGGCGGCTTCCTGGTCTATTCGGCCCAGTCGCTGTCGGTGGCCCGGCGGCGCCCGCAATTCGCCCTGCTCCGCGTTCTGGGCCTTGAGCGGCGCGGCCTGCTGGCCCAGGTCTTCGTAGAGGGCGCGCTGGTGGGCGGGATCGGCGCGGTGCTCGGCCTGGCGCTCGGCCTCGGCGTGGCCTTCGGGACCCTGCGCTTCCTGGGCGGCGACCTCGGCGGCGGCTATTTCCGCGGCACGACTCCTGACCTTGCCGTCACCCCCCTGCCCGTCCTGGTGTTCTTCGGTCTTGGCCTGGTGGCCGCCCTGGTTGGCAGCCTGCTTCCGGCTCTTGAGGCGGCCCGCGCCCAGCCCGGGATCGCGCTCAAGGACCTTGGCGACAAGAACGATCCCAACGCCCGACCCACGCCTTGGTGGGGGCTCGGCCTGCTGGGAGCCGGTGGTGCTGCGGCATTCCTGCCGGCGGTCTGGGGTCTGCCGCTGTTCGGCTATCTCTCCATCGGCCTGATGCTGGCCGGCGGCGTGGCGGCCATGCCGTGGCTGGCCCGTCTGCTGCTCTCACCGCTGCAGGGGATGGGCCGCAGGAACGTCTCCGTCGACTTGGCCATCAAGCGCCTGTGGGGCGCGCCCGCCCAGGCTGCGGTGGCGCTGTGCGGCATCGTGGCCAGCACCAGCCTGATGGTGGCCATGGCGGTGATGGTGGCCAGCCTGCGCGGGTCGGTGGACGACTGGCTGACCGAGATCCTGCCCTCGGACCTGCTGTTCCGGGTGGAGAGCGGGGGCTTTGACGCCCAGACCCGGGCCCGGATCGCCCAGGCGCCCGGAGTTGGCGCCATCCTGTTCCAGAAGACCCTGCCCTTGCGGCTCTCGGCCGACATGCCGCCCCTGGTGCTGCTGGTGCGGCCGGTGGATCGCGCCAGGCCGGAGGCCAACCTGCCGATGATCGGACGCAACGTGACCGCGCCGGCCGGCATGACGCCGGTCTGGCTGTCGGAGCCCGCCGCCCGGCTCTATGGCCACCAGGTCGGTGAGCGGATGGTGCTGCCGCTGGGCGGCGGCAATCCCCAGGTCTTCGTGGCCGGGATCTGGCGCGACTATGCCCGCCAGGCCGGGGCCATCGCCATCGACCAGGCCGACTACACGCGCCTGACCGGAGATGATCTGCGCTCCGAAGCGTCCCTGGATCTCAAGCCGGGCGCCACCCCCGCCAGCGCGGGCAAGGCCATCCGCGCCGCCCTGCCACCGGCCCAGGCGGCTCAGGTGCAGTTCTTCCAGACCAGCCAGATGCGGGCCATCGCGCTGCGGCTGTTCGATTCCAGCTTCGCCCTGACCTACGCCCTGGAGGCCATCGCCATCGTGGTGGGGCTGGCCGGGGTGGCCGCGACCTTCTCAGCCCAGACTCTGGCCCGGACCAAGGAGTTCGGGATGCTGCGCCACGTTGGCGTCCTGCGCCGTCAGATCATCCTGATGTTGGCCACCGAGGGCGCCTTGCTGGGCGCGGTAGGCGTGGTCGCGGGGCTCGGCCTTGGCCTGGCCATGAGCCAGGTGCTGATCCACGTCGTGAACCCGCAGTCCTTCCACTGGACCATGGAGACGCGACTGCCGCTCGGCCTGTTCGCCAGCCTGACAGTGGCCCTGGTGGCGGCCGGTGCGGGAACCGCGGTGCTGGCGGGGCGCCGTGCTCTGTCAGCCGACGCCGTCCGCGCCGTTCGGGAGGATTGGTGATGGGCCGCGCCCTCAAGCTCGCCAGTCTGGCCTTGCTGGCCTGGCTGCTCACCGCCGCCGCGCCCGACAAGCCGGTCCCGCCCGTCTTCCCCGAGGTCCGCGCGGGCACGCCGCTGAGCTTCCCCGCCGATCACGGCGCCCACCCCGATTACCGGACCGAGTGGTGGTACGTCACCGGCTGGCTGAAGGCTGAGGACGGTCGCGATCTGGGCTTCCAGCTCACCTTTTTCCGGAGCCGCCTGGCGGTCGACCAGCGCAATCCCAGCGCCTTCGCCCCCAAGCAGATCCTGTTCGCCCACGCCGGGTTGTCGGACCCCAAGGTCGGGCGTCTGCTCCACGACGGTCGGATCGCGCGACAAGGGTTGGGACTGGCGGAGGCCGCCACAGGCGACGCCGACCTCGTCATCGACGACTGGCGCCTCAAACGCGGGGCCGACGGTCGGTTCCTGGCCAAGGCCGCCGGCGCCGACTTCACCCTGGACCTCGCCTTCGCCCCCAGCCAGCCAGTGCTGTTGCAGGGGGATCGGGGCTTCAGCCGCAAGGGCCCCCTGCCCGTCCAGGCCAGCCACTATTACAGCGTCCCGCACCTGAAGGTTTCGGGGACGGTGCTGCAGGGCCGCAAGCGGGTGAAGGTGACCGGCGAGGCCTGGCTGGACCACGAATGGTCCTCGACCCTGCTGGATCCCAAGGCGGTCGGCTGGGACTGGGTGGGGCTGAACCTGGATGACGGCGGCGCGCTGACCGCCTTCCGAGTGAGGGACGCAGGCGGAAACGCGATCTGGTCCGGCGGCTCCCTGCGCGCGCCCGACGGGACAACCGCGCATCTGGGGCCAAACGATGTGCGCTTCACCACGGAGCGCATCTGGCGCTCGCCCCGCACCGGAGGACGCTATCCGGTACAGCGCGAACTGATCGTGCGCACGCCCGCCGGCGAGCGACGCTGGCGGCTGACCCCGCTGTTCGACGACCAGGAACTGGACAGCCGGCGAACGGGTGGGCCGGTCTATTGGGAGGGCGCGGTCCGCGCGCCTGGGGCCCGCGGCTACCTGGAGCTCACAGGCTACGTGTCGCCCCTGAAGATGTGAGAAGAACGCTGTTCCCCAACAGACTTTCGGCGCCTGGGTTTTAACCACAATCCAACAATAGCTTGCGTTTGCGAGATATTCGTGGGACATCCGCCTCATCGAATTTCGACTGGCGCGGCTCGCGATTTCGGCTCACCCCTGGTGAGGCCCCGAAGTTACCCTCCCTACCATCATGAACTTTGATTCTGCGGCGGCGCTTTGTCAGCCGAATACACTATTGCTAGGACTAAACGACTATGGCTACCGGTACTGTTAAGTGGTTCAACGCGACCAAGGGCTTCGGTTTCATCGAGCCTGAAAATGGCGGCGGCGACGTGTTCGTCCACATTTCGGCTGTTGAACGTTCGACCCTGGGCTCGATCCACGAAGGTCAAAAGCTCAACTACGAACTCGAGCGCGATCAGCGCAGCGGCAAGATGTCCGCTGGGCAACTGACTGCGGCTTAAGACGAACCGGACGTCCGCAAGCGCGGAGTCCTGAACGTCCAGACGGGCCGGCCTCGCGCCGGCCCGTTTTCGTTTTGTCTGTCTGTTTTACGACAGACCCATGAAAGACCCCCGGCGGGCCGGGTTCGTGCTATGGTTCAGGCCGCTCCCTAGAGCCCTGCCGGCGCGCCGCCCACCCCGCCGACCTGCCCGACGCGTCCCACCTCGCTGGGATCCCTTGGGGAAGAAAGGCGAATGATGCTCAAGTCCTACAAGGTCGCAGCCAACAGCACCCGCGGCCCCACCATCGAAGACCTCCGAGCCGCCGTGGCCAAGGCCGAAGCCGATGGCGTGTCGCGTGACACCATGCTGCTCCGCCTGACCTTCCGGGACGAATCGCTGATCAAGCGCAGTCCGGAAGTCGGCCTCGACGAGGTCAGCTTCATCGACGGCGAAATGCGTTTCGTCGGCGTTCGCGTGAAGGTGGGCAACATCCCCCTCAGCCTGTTGGACGTTGACCCGCAGCCCGATCCCGAGCCGGAACCCGCGCCCGTGAAGGTCAAGAAGACCCGCGCCAAGGCCAAGCCGAAGGTCGCCGCCGAAGCTCCCGCCGTTTAGGGCGCAAGCTTCGCCACAGTAAGGCCACGCTTGGGCGTCTCCATGGCGCCTGGGCGGCCGACTCCCCATATCCGCCTGACACCGCTTCACTCTCCGGAGCCTTCTCATGCGCCTGATCCTGCTCTCCTCCCTCGCCGCCCTGGCCGCGGGCTCGGCCACGGCCGCGCCGCTCTCAACCGTGGGCAGCGTGGAGGTCACCATCGCCCCCGAGCTTCAGAAGAAGGCCGAGAAGGACCTCGGCGTGAAGGATGTCGACCGTCTGGCAACCGAGCTGCGCAAGGACGTGACCCGCGAGCTGGAACGCACCGGCGTCATGGCGGGCGGCCGGCTGGAACTGGTGCTCACCGACGTGCGGCCCAACCGGCCCACCTTCCGCCAGCTGGGGAACAAGCCCGGCCTGTCCTATGAAAGCTTCGGCATCGGCGGCGCCACCATCGACGGCCAAGCCGTGTCGGTGACCGGCGAGATCACGCCGATCCACTTCCAGTGGTACGAGAGCGACATCGGCGAGGCCTGGACCAAGTCCACCTGGTCGGACGCCAGCTACGCCTTCAACCGCTTCGCCTACGGCTACGGCCGCGGCGAATCCTACGCCGCGCGCTGAGCCGCCATCGGACCTGCCCGCTGCGGTCAGGCCTGTGAGTTCGCCAGCTTGGGTCTCCGAACCCGCCGCCCCCGCCGCCCCCGCTGACGATCGCTGACCTGCGTGTCGCCGACCACCTGGCGGCATGGCTGGGGACGCGGAATCAGGCTTGTCTCCCCGCGCCGCCCAAGGTCAGATCGGCGCGCCGACGGCGGCGTATCCCCCGGCGGGTTCAAGGATTTTCTGTAGATGGCCCCGGCCGAACGACGCTCGAACTGGATCCTGGCGGCGCTGGCCGCGCCCTGCCTGCCGCTGGCCGGACTAGGTCTGCCCCTGGTGGTCTATCTGCCGGAATTCTACGCCAGCGATCTGGGCCTCAGTCTCTCCGTCGTCGGCGCGGCGTTTGGGGCCGTGCGCCTCATCGACATGGCCTTTGACCCGTTCATTGGCGGGGTCATGGACAAAACCCGCTCGCGGTTCGGGCGGTTCAAGCTGTGGTTCGCCATCAGCGCGCCGATCCTGATGCTGGCGGCCTATATGCTGTTCATGGCCAAGCCGGGAGTCAGCGGCCTCTATCTGTGGTTCTGGCTGTTGGTGGTCTATGGCGGTTTTTCAATCGCCTCCCTGTCGCAGCTGGCCTGGGGTGCGGTCCTCAGCCCGCACTATGATCAGAGATCCCGGATCTATGGCTGGTGGCAGGCCGGCAATGTGGTGGGCATCATCCTGGTCCTGACCCTGCCGGCCCTGCTGCCCTTGGTCGGGATCAAGGGGCATGGCGTCGGCGTGGCGGCCATGGGCTGGTTCGTCGTCCTGCTGATGCCGCTGGCTGTGAGCCTGGCGCTGTGGAAGGTGCCCGAGCCTACGATCACCACCCCGCCCAGGCGCGCGGGGATCAACGAGTATGTCGCCCTGTTGAAGCGTCCCTCGGTCGTGCGCCTGCTGGCCGCCGACTTCGTGATCGGTACGGGGCCGGCCATCACCGGGGCGCTGTTCTTCTTCTATTTCGAGCGCGTAAAGGACTTCGACAAGGGAGTCGCCAGCCTGTTGCTGCTGATCTATTTCGTCGGCGGCCTGGTGGGCGCGCCGGTCTGGACCTGGCTGGCCTACAGGATCGGCAAGCACAGGGCGCTGGCTTTCTCCAGCGTCGTCTACGCGGCTATGACCATGGCCATCCTGCTAGTGCCGCCGGGCAATTTCGCCATCGCCGCCCTGCTGATGTTCCTGATCGGCGTGCCCTATGCGGCCGGCGCCTTCCTGCTGCGGGCAATGATGGCCGACGTCGGCGACGAGGAGCGGCTGGAGAGCGGCGGCGACCGCATGGCCCTGCTCTACGCCCTGCTGTCGGGCACAGTGAAGATCGGCTCGGCGGCGGCGGTGTTCTTCACCTTCCCAGCCCTGGAGCTGATGGGCTTCGATCCCAAGGCCACCGGAGTCGCCACGGGTCTTGGCGGATTGTCGGTCATCTTCACTGTCGTGCCGGCGGGTCTGGCTCTCATCGGGGCCT
Source organism: Phenylobacterium glaciei (assembly GCF_016772415.1). Classification (NCBI taxonomy): domain Bacteria; kingdom Pseudomonadati; phylum Pseudomonadota; class Alphaproteobacteria; order Caulobacterales; family Caulobacteraceae; genus Phenylobacterium; species Phenylobacterium glaciei. The sequence goes on along the minus strand of NZ_JAGSGD010000001.1, from coordinate 2,284,287 downwards.
GGATCATCATCACCTTCCCGCTCACCGCCGAGCTGCATGCGGCGATCCGCGACGCCTTGCACGCGCGCGACCAGGCCGAGGAAGCCCATGGCTGACGCCGAATCCCGCCCCATCGATCGGCTGTTGGCGATCATGGCCCGGCTGCGCGATCCCGAAGGCGGCTGCGAATGGGACCTTGAGCAGACCTTCGCCACCATCGCCCCCTATACGGTGGAGGAGGCCTATGAGGTAGCCGACGCCATCGAGCGCCATGATCTGACCGATCTGCGCGACGAGTTGGGGGACCTGCTGTTCCAGGTGGTCTTCCATTCGCGCATGGCGCAGGAGCAAGGCGCCTTTGCTTTCGACGACGTGGCTGACGCCATCTCCGAGAAGATGATCCGCCGCCATCCGCACGTCTTCGGCGCCGAGGCCCAGCGCACCAGCGCCGAGCAGACCCAGGCCTGGGAAGTGATCAAGGCGCAGGAGCGCGCTGGCAAGGGCCGCAACGAGAGCCTTCTCGACGACGTCCCCTCCGGCCTACCGGCCCTCACCCGCGCCGTGAAGCTGTCGCGCCGGGCGGCCACGGTCGGATTCGTCTGGCCCACCATCGGCGAGGTGGTGGCCAAGCTGGATGAAGAGGTCGCCGAACTGAAGGTCGAGATCGCCGCCGATGACCGGGCTAAGGCGCGGGCTGAACTGGGTGACGTGCTGTTCGTGGTGGCCAATATCGCCCGCACCCTGGACATCGATCCGGAGGACGCGCTGCGCGCCACCAACGCCAAGTTCGCCCGACGCTTCCGTCACATCGAGACCGTGCTGAAGGCGCGGGGCAAGACGCCCGATCAGTCGGACCTCGCGGAGATGGATGCGCTATGGGATGCGGCAAAGGCTGCTGAGAAATCCGCCGCCGAATGAGCACCGACCCCGACACCTGGGATGGCTTGGCCACCGCGCAAGCCAATCCGAACTTCCATCCGGCGATCGAACTTGAGGCGAGACTGGCGCGGGACGCCTATCATCGCCTGCCGGAGGGACACCGCTGGCTGCTTGGCGATCGCGGCCGGTTCAACATGGGACTGACCGCCCTGCTGCTGGCGGCAGGCGGCATGCTGACGGCGCATGGCCTCAGCCAGGTTTGCAAGGCTCGCGACATCGGCAGCCCGGGACGGGCGCTGAAATATGTCGAGCATCTGCTGCGCTACGGCCTGGTGAGCACCGAACCCGCTGAGGGTCGCTGGACGACCCACAGGCTGATCCTGGGGCCGCTCCTCATCAGCCACTACCGCGCCCGGTTCCGGGCCATGCTCGAAGGCATGCTGATCTTCGATCCCATCGCGCAGGCGGCGCTGGACCTGATCGACACCGACGAGTTCCTGCCGCTCTGCATCACCTTGGCCGGCGCCAATGGCGACAATTCGGCCTTGGCCCGCCGGGTCTATGCGCAAGGCGTCGGCCTGTTCCTGGAACGGGACTGCGGCATGCTGATGCTGCTGGACCTGATGCTGGCCCAGCCGGCCGATCGCTCGCGGTTGTTGGAACGGGCGCCGCTGTCCCGATACGGCCTGGCCCGCGACTACGGCGTCTCCCGCGCGCACATCAACAAGCTGCTGGCCGATGCGGCCGCCGCGGACTTGCTGAGCCTGGTGGACGACGGCGCCGCCGTGGTCTTCTCGCCCCATCTGTCCGAGGTGCTGGAACTTCACAACGCGGCGATCTTCCACGGTCTGCGGACCGGCATCGCGCAATATCTGGCGAGCCGGCCCGCATTGCGAAACTAACCCCCCCGGGTCAGCGCCGCAGACCACTCTGGAGCGAGTGATGCCGTGAACGGAGCAGAACCGAGACTAAGTCTCGGAACTCTCGGACTATTCTGCTCTCGCGCAGCTTGGTCAATTCTGTAGAAAAATGAGAGGTCAGGCGCCGAAGGCGCTTAGAGCGCGCCCGCCAGGATCAGCACGGCCCACAGGGCTGGGGTCCAGAGAAGCGGCCAGATCGCCCCGTCCGCCCGGCGCGCGAACGCCACCCAGGCCAGCAGCGGGCAGATCAGAAGGGCGAACGGCAGGGTGTTACCGGTCAGCGTCACGATCAGCTGACGATGATCCATGATCTCTTCGGGCGGAACCCGGGTGATCGACACCCAGGCCGCCGCCAGGGCGAGCACCACCTCAAGAACGCACATCAAGATCAGGTCGCCCGGCGTACGGCGGCGGCCGGGCTGGATGGGGATGTAGTCCACGCAAACGCTCCGGCGTCAGGCCCGCAGTCGAGCCTGCGGGAAGAGTTGTTCGAACTGGCCCAGGGCCTGGGCGCTCAACTTCACCGCAAGGCGCGTGCCACCGTCGTCCTGGGTTTCCCGTTCGAGCACCCGGCCGTGGCGGTAGAGCCAGGCGACGGCCGCGCCCTGGGCCGCCGTCGCGGTGATCTCGACGGCCGGCGCCTCGTCCACCATCTCGGCGACCATCGCCAGCAACTCGTCGCAGCCTTCGCCGGTGACGGCCGAGACGGTGATCGCCGGAGGGTTGGCGCGGCGGGCGTCACCGATCACCCGGTCGCGGGCCTCGGCGTCCACCATGTCGAGCTTGTTCCAGACCTCAATCAGCCGGCGCTCCTCGATCTCCACTCCCAGGCGCGACAGCACGGTGCGGACGTCCTGAGCCTGGGCGTCGGTCTCGTCACTGGAGATGTCGCGGACGTGCAGGATGACGTCAGCTTCCTTGACCTCTTCAAGCGTGGCGCGGAACGCCTCCACCAGCTCGTGCGGGAGCTCGGAGATAAAGCCGACGGTGTCCGACAGGATGGCTGGCCGACCGTCGGGCAGGTCCAGCATCCGGATGGTCGGGTCCAGGGTGGCGAACAGCATATCCTCGGCCACCACCTCGGCCTTGGTGAGGCGGTTGAACAGGGTCGACTTGCCGGCGTTGGTGTAGCCGACGAGGGCGACGGCCGGATACGGATGCCGTTGCCGCGCGCCGCGCTGCAGATCGCGCGTCCGGCGGACCTCCAGCAGGTCCTTCTTCAGCTTGACGATCTTGTCGGCGATCAGCCGGCGGTCGGTCTCGATCTGGGTTTCCCCCGGACCGCCCATGACGCCAGCCCCGCCGCGTTGCCGCTCCAGGTGGGTCCAGGTGCGGACCAGGCGCGACTTCTCGTAGGAAAGCCGCGCCAGTTCGACCTGCAGGCGGCCTTCCTTGGTCCGCGCCCGGCGGGCGAAGATCTCCAGGATCAGGCCGGTTCGGTCGATGACCTTGACCTTCCAGAGCTTCTCCAGATTGCGCTGCTGCACCGGACTCAGCTGATCATCGACGACCGCCACGTCAGCCTCGGCGGCCTCGATGATCTTGCCGATCTCCTCGACCTTGCCCTTGCCGAACAGGGTCGCGGGCACGCGTTTTCGCAACGGCGCGATGAAGGCGTCGTTGATCACGAGGTCGAGGGCCAGGGCAAGCCCGATAGCCTCCTCCAGCCGCCCTTCGGCGCTTCGGGACTGGCCCCGTTCGTCACGCACGGGGTGGATGACGATGGCCCCCTGAGGGGGGACTTCGCGATCTATGAGTTTAGAGCTCAATCGGCCTCATCTTCCGCCGGTTCGTACAGCTGCACGGGCTGGGCCGGCATGATGGTCGAGATGGCGTGCTTGTAGACCAGTTGCGACTGGCCATCACGGCGGAGAAGCACGCAGAAATTATCGAACCAGCTGACCACGCCCTGCAGCTTCACGCCGTTCACCAGGAAGATCGTCAGCGGCGTCTTCGACTTGCGCACGCTGTTCAGGAACGTGTCCTGCAGGTTTTGTTTCTTTTCGTTCGACATGGCTTTTCGCCCTTTTTTCTAAATCGGCGACCGCAAACCGGCCGCCACACACAAGTTGGACGCTAGACCGCTCTTCATGACCTGCGCAATCGCGCCGTTCTCTTCAGATCGCAGTTGCTCTCGCCCGCTCGATATAGAGGCTTCGCAGCTTCATCGCCACCGGTCCGACGGTTCCGTCCCCGACCGGATGCCCATCGACGGCCACCACGGGCAGGACCAGGGCCCCCGCACCCGTGATGAAGGCCTCCCTGGCCGCGCGGGCCTCGTCGGGGGTGAAGGGGCGCTCGTCCACCGTCATCCCCTGCTCCTTGAGGATCTCTAGCAGGCTGTAGCGGGTGACGCCGCGCAGAATGTTGGCGTTGGTGGCCCGGGTGCGCACCGTGCCATCGGCGTCGATGATCCAGGCGTTGGAGGAGGCGCCCTCGGTCACCAGGCCCATCTCGTCGACAAACCAGGCTTCGGCCGCGCCGCGCTCCTTGGCGGCCTGCTTGGCCATGGCGTTGGGCAGCAGGCCGACGGTCTTGATGTCGCAGCGGCCCCAGCGGTTCTCCGGAGTGGTGATCACCGAAACGCCCTTCGCGGCCTTGGCCTCGGTGGCGACGCGGTCGATGGCCTTGACCGTGATGACGATGCTGGGCGGGGTGTCGGGATGGGGAAAGGCATGGTCGCGGGGGGCGACGCCCCGGCCGACCTGCAGATAGACCAGCCCCTCGCGGACGCGGTTCTGACGCACCGTCTCCTTCAGCACCATGGTCAGGGCGGCCCGGCTCATGGGCATGGCGATTTTCAGCTCGGAGAGACTGCGCTCCAGCCGCGCGAAGTGCCCCTCCGGATCGGCCAGCTTGCCGTCGAACAGCGACCAGACCTCATAGATCGCGTCGGCCAGCTGATAGCCCCGGTCCTCGATGTGGACCACGGCCTGGTCGTGACGCGAGAAGCGTCGGTTCACATAGGCGATGCGGCCCATCAGGCGTCCTCTTCTTCCACGGGGCGGGCGCCCGACAAGCCCAGCGACTTCAGCTTACGGTGCAGGGCCGAGCGCTCCATGCCAATAAAGGCCGCCGTGCGGGAGATATTGCCCGAGAAGCGCAGCATCTGGGCGTTCAGGTACTCCCGCTCGAACACCTCGCGAGCTTCGCGCAGCGGCAGGGCGATGATCCGGTCTGCCCCCAGCGACGAGCCCTGGTCCGATGGCGAGGAATCGCCCGGCAACATGTCGGCGCTGATCGCCTCACTGGGATCACCCGAGGCCAGGATAAGCATGCGCTCGATGTTGTTGCGCAGCTGGCGCAGGTTCCCGGGCCAGGCCTTCACCTGCAGGGTCGCCAGGGCGTCGTCGGCCAGGCGCCGCCGGGCCATTCCGGTGGCGTCGCAGATGCGCTGGATGAAGTACTCCACGAGCTCGGGGATATCCTCACGATGCTCGGCCAGGCCCGGCACGATCACCGGCACCACGTTGAGGCGATGGAACAGGTCCTCGCGGAACCGCCCGCCGGCAATCTCCTCGCGCAGGTCCCGCGAGGTGGAAGACACCACGCGGACATCCACCTGGACGTCGCTGTCGCCGCCCACGCGGCGGAACCGCTGCTCCACCAGGACCCGCAGGATGCGGCTCTGAGTCTCGAAGGGCATGTCGGCCACTTCGTCCAGATAGAGGGTGCCGCCGTGGGCGCGTTCAAAGACGCCGATCTTGGCGGGGCGGCCGGTCTCGGCCTCTTCCCCGAACAGTTCGAGGTCCATGCGTTCCGGCGTCATGCCTGCCGCGCTGATCACCACGAACTCCGCCTTGGCCCGAGCGCTGGCGGAGTGGATCATCCGCGCCACGGTTTCCTTGCCCGCACCGGGCGGACCGGCGATCAGCACCCGGCTGTTGGCGCCGGCCAGCTTGGGGATGAGGCTGCGCAGCTGCTGGGTGGCCATGGACTTGCCCACCAGGCCGTCGGGCATGATGGCCTGGGTGCGTAGCCGGCGGTTTTCCCGCTTCAGGCTGGTGGCCTCCAGGGCGCGCTCGACGGTCAGCAGCAGCTTGTCGGACTTGAAGGGCTTTTCCAGGAACTCATAGGCCCCGCGCTTGATGGCGCTGACCGCGGTCTCGATGTTGCCGTGGCCGGAGATCATGATCACCGGAATATCGGCGTCGAGCGTGCGGAGCATGTCCAGCAGCTCCAGCCCGTCCATGCCGCCGCCCTGCATCCAGATGTCGAGGATCAGCAGGGCCGGCTTGCGGGCCCGAATGGCGGCGAGCGCCGTCTCGGAGTCGTTGGCTGTGCGCACGGCATAGCCCTCGTCCGACAGGATGCCGGCCACGAGTTCGCGGATATCCGCCTCGTCGTCCACAACCAGAACATCAGCCGCCATTGGTCACCTCTAGTCCGTGATCGTCGGTGACGCCGGGGGTAATCACCCGCGCCGCCGTCGGTAGTTTCAAGAGAACGCGAGCGCCCTTGCCGCGCGTCGCATCGGTCAGAATCAGTTCGCCGCCGTGGTCCTCCAGGATCCGTTTGACGATGGCCAGACCAAGGCCTGTCCCCTTCTCGCGGGTCGTCACATAGGGTTCGGTCAGCCGGTCTCGGTCCTTGTCTGGGAGCCCGACGCCGTTGTCCTCGATGCTTATGCAAACCCCGGACCGGTCTGAGGTCAGTTCGGCGATGATCTTCCCCTGGGGTTCCGGCGTGTCGGCGACCCGGGCGGCCACCGCCTCGGCGGCGTTCTTCAGGATGTTGGTCAGGCCCTGGGCCAGCATGCGGCCATCGGCCAGCAGCACCGTGGGCGGCAGGGGCTCCAGCAGTTCGATGTCGATGTCGGGGCTCGCCACCCTCTGCGCGAAGACCCCGGCGCGCAACAGCTCCACCAGGTCCTGCTCGGCGAACTTGGGCGCCGGCATGCGGGCGAAGGCGGAGAACTCGTCCACCATCCGGCCGATGTCCCCCACCTGCCGCACGATGGTGTCGGTGCAGCGATCGAAGATCTCCAGGTCTTCGGCTGGGACGCCCTTGCGGAACTTGCGTTGCAGGCGCTCGGCCGAGAGCTGGATCGGGGTCAGCGGGTTCTTGATCTCGTGGGCGATGCGGCGGGCGACGTCCCGCCAGGCGGCGTTCCGCTGCGCCGAGACCAGGCGGGTGATATCGTCGAAGGTCAGCACCAGACCGCTTTCGCTGCGGCTGGCGCGGACCCGCAGGCGGCGGGTCTCCCGGTCGCGGTCGACGTCCACCTCTTCCTCGGCCTCGCCGGCTTTGCGGGCGTTCTCGGCGATCAGCACGAACTCCGGCGCGACATCGGCCAGCCGCTGTCCTCGCACCGGCGCGGCGCCCAGGCCCAGCAGCTCGGTGGCCTGGCGGTTGGCGGCCGAGACGCGGCCCTCGGAATCAAGGCCGATGACCCCGGCCGACACCTCGGCCAACACCGTCTCGATGAACTGGCGGTCCTGGTCAGCCTCATCGCGTGCCCGTTGGAGAGCCGCCTGTTGCGCCTGAAGATCATGCGTCATGCTGTTGAATGCGCGGGATAAAACCGCGATCTCATCAGGATCATTCTCAGCATCGACCCGCGCGGTCAGGTCGCCGCCAGCCACCCGGCCCGCGGCCTGCACCAAGCGTCCCACCGGGCCGGAGATCGCGTTGGCCGCGGCCATGCCCAGCCACACCGCACCCACCAGCACCAGCAGGGCGGTCTCCACGTAGGAGAGCGCGAACACCGTCTGGATACGCTGCCGGCTCTGGGCGGCCTCGCGATAGGAGACCAGGGAGGCGTCGGCGTCGGTCAGGTGGTTGATGATCCCCTTCTCCACCGGCCGGGCCACGTAGAGATAGGCGTCGGGATAGGCCGACAGCTTGAACACCGCCCGCATCAGATCGGCGGAATCGAAGGCCGGCACCGAGATGTCGCCCTCGTCGGCGGCCTTGAAGCTGCTCTCCGGCGGCGTGACATAGGCCGGCGCGTCGCCGGCCTCGGCGCGGGCCAGCACCCGGCCCTCGCGGTCGATCAGATAGGCGGCGGGGAAGGCGTGGTAGGAGGCCTGATAGGCCAGGAAATGGCTGAAGGTGATAGGGCTGGACTGCAGGGCCGGGGCGGCGCGGTTCAGATCGACCGCCATCAGGGTCACGTGGTCGCCGATATAGCGCTTCTGGTCCTCGACATAGGACCGGGCCACCGTCGCGGAGTTCTCCACCACGGTCTGGACGCGCTCGGAGAACCAGTTCTCGACCCCGCGGTTGACCAGCACGCCGTAGAACAGGGCCACGACGACGGCCGGCGCCACGGCGGCCAGGGCGAACAGCGCCACGAACCTCAGGTGCAGACGGGCGCCGGCGTCCATGGATCGGGCGTCCAGCAGGGCCACCAGTCGCGCGCCCATGATCCCGGCCAGGCACAGGATCAGCACCAGGTTGAAGCCCAGGATCGCCAGGATGTTCTTGCTGGCTGGGGCCAGCGGGCCGGTCTCCGGCGGCGAGGCGGCCAGCAGGATGGCGACCCCCGTCAGCAGCAGGGCCAGGGCGTAGCCGCCGCCGAGCACATAGCGTGACTGTATAGCCCGCCACAGCCGCGCGGCCGGCGCTCGAGGATTCTCGCCGTCGTGGGTCAGGGACGCCATAACCCGGTGACCCTAGGCGGAACTGTGCCCAGGACTCAACAGGTTGTTGCGGGAATGCTTCACATCCGCGTCAGGAGCGGAGGGTCAGCGGCGTCCTCGCGCCATTTCCACGCCCAGATCCTGGATCTTCTTGCGCAGGGTGTTGCGGTTCAGACCAAGGATCTCGGCGGCGCGGACCTGGTTGCCCCGGGTGGCCGTCAGGGTGAGCTGGATCAAGGGGCGCTCGATCTCCTCCAGCACCCGGTCATAGAGCCCCGCGGGCGGCAGGCCGTCCGGCTGCTCGGCGAAATAGCCGCCGAGGTGACGCTCGACCAGGGTCGCCAGGGTCACCGGACCCTCCTGCCCCTGGACCTGCGGCTGCTGGTCGGCCAACTCGCGCTCCACGATGCGGGCGCTGATCAGCTCCTCGGCATAGAGGGCGCAGATGCGGCGGATCAGGTTCTCCAGCTCGCGGACATTGCCCGGCCAGAAGTGCAGTTTCAGGCGCTCAAGCGCCGCGGCGTCGATGGTCTTGGACGGCAGGCCCTCGCGGTTGGCGCGCAGCAGGAAGGCCCGCGCCAGGTCCGGGATGTCCTCCACCCGGTCACGCAGCGGCGGCAGGCGCAGGGGCGCGACGTTGAGGCGGAAGAACAGATCCTCGCGGAACAGACCCTGCTGGATCAGGCCGCGCAGGTCGCGGTTGGTGGCGGCGATGATCCGCACATTGGGCCGGCGCCCGGTCTTGGGGTTCAGCGCCGGCTCGGAGCCATCGATGACGCGCAGCAGACGGGTCTGGGCGTCCAGCGGCATGTCGCCGATCTCGTCCAGGAACAGGGTGCCACCGTCGGCCTCCACCAACTTGCCGTGGTCGCCGTCCTCACGGCCGAACAGTTCGGTCTCGACCCGCTCGCGCGGCACGGCGGCCAGGTTGATGACCACGAACTTGCCGTCCTTGCGGCGGCCCATCTCGTGCAGGGCGCGGGCGACCAGCTCCTTGCCGGTGCCGGACTCGCCGAGGATCAGGACGGTGAGGTCCGCGCCCACCAGGCGGGCGATGGTGCGGTACACGTCCTGCATCGGACCCGAGCGGCCGATCAGCGGCAGGCGCTCGTCCCGCACGGCGCGGGCCTGGGCCTTGGAGGCCTCGTTGTCGGCCGGCTTGGCGAGCGCGCGGCGCGCGGCCGAGGTCATGTCGTCCAGGTCGAAGGGTTTGGAGATGTAGTCGAAGGCCCCGACCTCGGCGGCGCTCACCGCCGTCAGCAGGGTGTTCTGGGCGCTCATCACGATGACCGGCAGCTTGGGGCGGTCCTTGCGGATGCGCGGCAGCACGTCGAAGACGTTCTCGTCGGGCATCATCACGTCGGTGACGACCAGGTCCCCTTCCCCGTCTGACACCCACTTGAGCAGAGTCGTGGCGTTGCCGGTGGCGCGGACCTGATAGCCGAGACGGGTGAAGGCCTGGCTCAGCACCAGACGGATCGAGGAATCGTCGTCGGCGATCAGGATTTTCTTGTTAGCGTTGGCGGCGATCGCGTTCATGCCGAGATGTCCTCTTCGGATGCGATGGGGAGCAGCACGCGGAATGTCGTGCGGCCAGGCTCGGATTCGAAATCGATCAAGCCGCCGTGGCCGGACACGAGCTTGGAGACCAGGGCCAGGCCGAGGCCCGCCCCGTTGACCTTGGTGGTGACGAAGGGTTGGAACAGGCTTTCCCGCAGATGCGCCGGAATGCCGGGGCCATTGTCCTGGATGCGGATCTCCAGGGGCGCGCCGCGCAGGGCCTGACCCTTGGCGGCCCGCACCCGCACACCATGACGATAGGCGGTGTGGATGGTCACCTCGCCGCGATTGTCGCCCCGGCTGTGGGCGGCCTCCGAGGCGTTCTTCACCAGGTTCAGGAATATCTGGATCAACTGGTCCTCGTCGCCATAGGTGAGCGGCAGCGAGGGGTCGTAGAGGTCCTTCATCAACAGGCCGTCGGCGAAGCCGTTGACGGCGAGCGCCCGGACGCGGTCCAGCACCTGGTGGATATTGATGGGCGTGCAGACCGGCAGGGCGTCGTCGGAGAAGGCCTCCATGCGATCCACCAGCCGGCGGACCCGGTCGGTCTCGTCGACGATCAACTGGGCGAGCGGGGTGTCCTCGGCCTTGGCGCCGGCTTTCAGCAGCTGGGCCGCGCCGCGGATGCCCATCAGCGGGTTCTTGATCTCATGGGCCAGCATGCGGCCCAGGCCCACGATGGTGCGCAGGCCCGCGGCCTCCGCCCCGGTGCGCTCGCCGCCCAGGGCGCCGCCCTTGACGTGCAGGGTCAGCAGGACCGAACCGTCGCCCAGGGGCGCGGCCGCGCCGTCGGCCTCGAAGGACGGGTGGCCGAACAGGCTGATCTCAACCCCGCGCTCGCGGACCGGAGCGTCTTCCTCCAGAGCCCGGTTGAGCAGGGAGACCAGGGCCGAGCCCTCCGGCAGGGCCGCGCCGAAACGGCCCCGGGTCAGCAGGCTGAGCCCCTGGCCAAACAGCGCCTCGGCCGCCTCGTTCACCGCCACAAGGGCGCCATCGGCGTTGACCACCAGGGCGGGTTCGGGGGAAAGGTCGAAGGCTGCGGCCTTCAGGACGTCCAGGTTTACGCCGCTGTTCGCGGCCCTTGTTCGACTGTTCATGCCGCCAATCTCGCTTGAGGATCGCGCCAGAGCGCGATCAGGCCTTCCTCGACCAGGGCGGGATCCTCCAGGCGGCAAAGCGCGGAACGTGCGCTTTGCCTGGCCTCGACCTGCATGGGCCAAGGCGCGTTATCGACATAGGACGCCAGGTGCTTGCGGAAGATCCGCAAACCCAGGCGGTCGCCGTAGAAATTCAGGCTGTCCCGGAAATGCTCCAGGGCGATGCCCAGCCGGGCCTCGACGTCGGGTTCGACGAAGGTCCCGCCGTTGAGTTCGGTCTCGATCTGAGTGGCGACCCACGGCCGGCCATAGACGCCGCGCCCCACCATGACGCCGTCGGCGCCGGACTGGCGCAGGGCCTCGCGGGCGCTGACGCCGTCGACGATGTCGCCATTGACGATGACCGGGATGGAGACCGCGTCCTTGACCGCGCGGACGGCGGTCCAATCGGCGACGCCCTTGTAGAACTGGCTGCGGGTCCGGCCGTGGATGGTGACTGCCTTGGCGCCGCGCCGTTCCGCCATCGCGGCGATCTCCGGCGCATTCTTTGACGTGTCGTCCCAGCCCAGGCGCATCTTGACGGTGACCGGCACGTCGACGGCGTCGACCGTCGCGGCTATCAGGGCTTCGGCCAGGGCCGGCTCGCGCATCAAGGCCGAGCCGGACTGAGCGCCACCGGTGACCTCCTTGGCGGGGCAGCCGAAGTTGAGGTCGATGATCTGAGCGCCCGCCTGCGCCGCGAGGACGGCGCCTCTTGCCATGTGGACGGGATCGCGGCCGACCAGCTGGACGACCATCAAGGGAAGGCCTTCGCCCACCGCGGCGCGGCGCACGACATCGGGACGGCCCCTGGAGAACTCGGCGCAGGCGACCATCTCGGTCGCCACGTAAGCGGCGCCGAGCTTGCTTGCGGCTTTGCGGAACGGCAGGTCGGAAACGCCGGTCATGGGCGCGATCCACGCCCGGCCCAACACTTCGATATCCCCGACTGCGAGCTTGTTGCTCATTTTGTAATCAACCCCATCGCCGTCTTTTTAGGCAATTGTTGCGGCGCCGTAAAGCCTAGACAGGACATGATCGCCCTCTAAACAACGTGGCCATGAACTTTTCTGCCGTCATCGTCGCCGCAGGCTCTAGCACCCGGGCCGGTCCAGGAGCACCCAAACCCTGGCGCAGCCTGGGGGGACGGCCGATCCTGCGCTGGTCGGCGGAGGCCCTGGCCTTGGCCGGAGCCCGAGAAATCATCGTGGTCACCGCCGCCGAGCGCGTCGCGGATGCAGATGAGGCGCTCGCTGGATTAACGGGCTGGAGAGCCGTCGCCGGCGGCGCCACCCGGGCTGAGTCGGTCCAGGCCGGCCTCGCCGCCCTGTCGTGCGCCGATGATGACGCGGTGTTGATCCATGATGCGGCGCGGCCCTTCGTGACGTCCGCCCACGTCCGGCGTCTGCTGGCGGCCCTGGCCGACGCGAACGGCGCGGTCCCCGCCCTCCCCGTCGCCGATACCCTGAAGCGCGGCGCGGAAACCGTGACCGACACCGTTTCCCGCGACGGCCTCTGGCGCGCCCAGACCCCGCAGGCCTTCCGCCTGCGCACCCTGCGCGACGCCTATGCCGCCTGGCCGGCCGACGCAGAGCCCACCGACGACGCCGCCGTGGTGGAGCAGGCTGGGGGCAAGGTCGCCCTGGTGGCCGGCGATCCCCTGCTGATGAAGCTGACCTATCCGGAGGACTTCGCCATGGCCGAGCAATTGGCGGGCGGCCGGCGGATCGTCCGCACCGGCTTTGGCGTCGACGCCCATCGCTGGGGCCCAGGCGAAGCCGTTTGGCTCTGCGGCGTGAAGATCGACCACGACCAGACCTTGATCGGTCACTCCGACGCCGACGCAGGCCTGCACGCGCTCACCGACGCCATCCTGGGCGCCATCGGCGAGGGCGACATCGGCCAGCACTTCCCGCCCACCGACCCGCAGTGGAAGGGGGCGTCCTCCGACCGCTTCCTGGCCCATGCCGCCGGCCTGGTGACCGCCAGGGGCGGCGCGATCCTCAATGTCGACGTCACCCTGATCTGCGAGCGCCCGAAGATCAGACCGCACCGCGACGCCATGCGGGCCCGGCTGGCCGAGCTGCTGGACTTGCCGTTTGACCGCGTCAGCGTGAAGGCCACCACGACCGAGGGCATGGGCTTCACCGGCCGTGGCGAGGGCCTGATGGCCCAGGCCGTCGCGACGGTCGAGACGCCGGCCTAGGGCAACCAGCTCCAGCGTTCCTTGAAGCGGCCATAGAGCGCGCCGACCAGATTGGTGTAGTCGTCGGTCCAGGGCCGCACGAGGACCGGCTCGGTCGGTTTCCAGCGCGGATCGGCGGCGAAGGCGGCCAGCGCCTTGTCGTTGCGCGCCACGATCAGGGCGTCCTCCGAGGACTCCCACAGCATGGGCGCGGTCTTGGCCGCGTCGTGCCGCTGCAGCAGGGCCTCGCCTCCCGCTGCATAGGCCACCGCCATCGCCGGACTGCGCAGATCCAGGTTCCGGTTGGAGAGGTGCAGGATCAGCACCCCGTCGGGCTTGAGGTGGGTCAGATAGCCTTCCATGGCCTCCACGGTCAGCAAGTGGGCCGGCACGCTGTCGGAGGAAAAGGCGTCGATCAGCAGGATGTCGAACTGGCCCTTGGCCTGCTTGGCCAGCGTCAGGCGGGCGTCGCCCAGCACATAGTCCACCTGCCCTTTGGCGCACTCCGTCGTGTAGCTGAAGTGGGCCGGATCGGTAGCGATGCGGATCACCAGGGGATCGATCTCGAAGAAGGTCAGGTGATCACCGGGCCTTGTATAGGCCGCGACCGCTCCGGTCCCCAGGCCCACCGCGCCGATGCGCAGGGCGGGCTTCTGGGCGCGCCGCTGCATGAAGACCTGACCGATCGGCGTCTCCGCCGCGTAGTAGACCATTGGCTTGCACCGCCAGCGCGGGTCCTGGGCCTGGGCGCCGTGCAGGGTGGTCCCGTGGGACAGCATGCGCACCTGGCCGCCCAGGGACGGCAGAGTCAGCTCCGACTGTCGGACCACGCCGAAGAAGCTGCGCCAGCTCTTCAGGACATCAATCTTGTCGCCAGACCCCTCCGCCCCCAGCGAGATGATGGCGATCAGGCCGAAGAACACCAGGCCCCGCGAGCGCACTAGGAAGGCGCAGACCACGGCGGTGGCCAGGAACACCTTCACCAACATCAGCATCAGGTCGTGCCCGGTCATGGTCAGGATCGTGGCCTTGGCGATCTCGGCGTTATAGGCGGCCATGGTGGCCAGCGGCGCTCCGGCCGCGGCCAAGCAACCCAGCGCGAAGAGCACCCAGTGGGCCGGCTCCACCTTGCGGTCGCCCCACGGTCGCACCAGGCAGGCCAGGGCCAGGACCAGGGGATATTCCCAGACATTGTTGAAGATCACCGGGGCCAGGAAGGCGTTGAACCCGCCGCCCAAGACACCCCCGAGCGACATCAGGAGATAGAACTCGGTGAGATGGCGGGGCGTGGGCCGACGCGCCACCAGGGCCTGGTGGCACATCAGCGCCGTCAGGAAGAAGGCCGAGAGGTGGACGAACAGCTGCAGCAGCAGGCCACTGGAGGCGAAGGGCAGGATCGAGGCGCAGGCGGCGACGGCCGCGGCCTGCAGGATCAAGGTCGTCTGCTCCGACATGGCCGGTTTGGCGGAGAAGGCGATAATGAAGGTGATCAGATAGAGGGCCAGCGGCACGACCCAGATGAAGGGCGCTGAGGCCACGTCGGTCGTCAGGTGGGTGGTCACCCCCATCATCAGGCTGGACGGGATCGCCGCCAGCACCACCCAGGTCAGCCGGTTGCGCCAGGTGGGGGCGGGGTCATCGGCCTTGGCCGTCTCTCTCGCGGGCGCGGTCTGGCCGGCCGTGCGGGTGACAAAGACCATTAGGCCGCCCATCAGCAGGATGAAAGCGCCGTAGCCCAGGCTCCACCCCACGGCCTGACCTCTGAGCGTAGAGAGCGGCTCCACCAGGATCGGATAGGCCAGCAGGGCGATCAGGCTGCCGAGGTTGCTGGCGGCGTAAAGGGCGTAGGGCTCCGACCCGGTGTCGGCATGCAGGGTGCGGGCGTGCCAGGCCTGGACCAGGGGGGCGGTGGCCGACAGCACTGCGAAGGGGGCGCCGATGGTGACGGTCAACACCCCCAGCAGCCAGAGGGCCGGATGGTCAGAACTCGGCGCGCCAAAGACACCGGTGACATGCAGAGGCAGGACCAGGGCTGCGAGGACCAGGGCTCCGAGATGGATAAGGGCCTGGCTGCGGATCGATCTCACCCGCTGCAGAAGGTGGGCGTACCCATAGCCCGCCAGCAAGGCGGTCTGGAAGAAGGCCAGGCTGGTGTTCCAGATCGACGGTCCGCCGCCCAGCAGGGGCAGGACCAGCTTGGCGATCATCGGCTCAACCAGGAAGACCAGGGTCGCGCTGGCGAAGATGGTCACAGCGAACAACACCGGCGAGCGGGCCGCGGCGGAGGTGGCGGCGTCGTCCTGGGTGCTCATGGTTCGAATCGTCTTGTGTCTGAGGTCGCGGCGATGTTGTGGTCTCGCTTCACCCTTGCCTAGCTGTGTCGGAGTCGCGCGCCCATGTTTTCCCTCGAGATCGAGACCCTCGCGCGCCTGCTCATCGACGAGGCGCGCGAGCGCAACCTGCGCATCGTCACCGCCGAAAGCTGTACCGGCGGCTTGGTGGCCGGCGCCATCTGCTCGATCTCCGGGGCGTCGGACGTCTTCGAGCGCGGCTTCGTCACCTACACCAACCGCGCCAAGCAGGAGCTGTTGGGCATCCCTGGCGACCTGCTGGCCGACCTGGGCGCCGTGTCCGAGCCCGTAGCCCGCATGATGGCGGAGGGCGCCCTCGAGGCGTCGAACGCCCATATCTCAGTGGCGATCACCGGGGTCGCGGGTCCGCACGGCGGCACCTCGTTCAAGCCGGTGGGCACGGTGCACATCGCCACGGCGCGCACCAACCACGGCCTGATGCACCGCCAGGAATTCTTCCAGTACGAGACCCGCTCGGAAATCCAGCTGGCCGCCGTGCAGGTCGCCTTGCAGGCCCTGCGCGGCCGGATGACCTGAGGCGTCGGCCTAGCCGTAGAGCGCCTTCGCTCGGGCCTCGAAGCACGCCATCAGCTTGTCGACGGCGGAACTGAAGTTGGAGGTCAGCAGGGCCGACAGCATCCGCGACTTGAACTCGAAGTCGATGTCGAACTCGACGCGGGTCCCCTCGCCTTCCGGCTCGAACCTCCACTGGTTGCGCAGGCTCTTGAACGGCCCTGAGATCAGACCAACGTCGATCTGGCGGCTCACGGGATCGCGCCGGACGCGGGTGGAAAACGTCTCCTTCAGGAAGGAGAACCCGACCTTGGCCTCGGCGTCGGTCCAGCTCAGGCCCTGGCTGTCGGTGCGGCTGTTCCAGGTGCGCATGCCCACGATCCACGGCACGAATTGCGGATAGGCGTCCACGTCCCCCACCAGGGCGAACAGCCGGTCGGGGCTATAGGGCAGCGTCCGGGTGACGTGGTGGCGCAAGACCTAAGCGGCGTCCTTGGCCCGGCGCGCCGCCTGCAGCTTGGCGAAATCCTCGCCCGCATGGTGGGACGAGCGGGTCAGCGGACTGGCCGAAACCATCAGGAAGCCTTTGGCCCGGGCGATTTCCTCATAGGCGTGGAACTCGTCAGGGGTCACGAACCGGTCGACGGCGGCGTGCTTGCGGGTCGGTTGCAGATACTGGCCGATGGTCAGGAAATCGATGTTGGCCGAACGCATGTCGTCCATCACCTGCATGACCTCTTCCTTGGTCTCACCCAGGCCGACCATCAGGCCCGACTTGGTGAACTGCTCAGGGTCGCGTTCCTTCACCCGCTCCAGCAGGCGCAGGGAATGGAAGTAGCGGGCGCCCGGCCGGATCGACAGATAGAGCCGCGGCACGGTCTCCAAATTGTGATTGAAGACATCGGGCTTGGCGTCGATCACCAGCTCGGCGGCCGAGGTTGGCTTGCGAAGGAAATCCGGCGTCAGGATCTCAATCGTGGTGCCGACAGCCTGGGCGCGGATCGCGCGGACAACTTCAGCAAAGTGCGCCGCACCGCCGTCGGCCAGGTCGTCGCGGTCCACTGAGGTAATGACCACATGCTTCAGGCCCATCTTCACCACAGCGTCGGCGACGCGGGCCGGTTCGGTGGGGTCCAGCGCCTGCGGCTTGCCGGTGATGACGTTGCAGAAGGCGCAGGCCCGGGTGCAGGTGTCGCCCATGATCATCATGGTGGCGTGGCTGATGGACCAGCACTCGCCGATGTTCGGGCAGGCGGCCTCCTCGCACACCGTGGTGAGCGCATGTTCCTTCACGATGGCCTTGGTGGCGGCGTAGCCGGGCGAACCGGGCGCGCGGACGCGCAGCCACTCGGGTTTGCGCAGCATCGGAGTATCCGGCCGCGACTGCTTTTCCGGGTGCCTCGGCCTTGCGCCGGTGAGGGTGTCGATGACGGTCGCCATGCCCCCTAGATCGGCGTTCGGGGCCTCTGGATCAAGCCACGATTGAGCGGCCTTGCGCCACAGCGGCGATCTGGGTTCAAAGACGGCATGGTCCGCGCGCTGGCAGTCGCCGCTTTGCTCCTGTTGCTCGCGGCGTGCGGCCGTGGCGACCTGATGGGCCCGTTCGCCGAAAGCCAGGCGCCGCCGGCCCTGAGCCCGCGCTTCTATCCGCCGGAGGGCTGGGCCTGGGGCTTCATCCAGACCGGCAACAAGCCGACCCAGCGCTACGGCGTCGCCGCCGGCTGGCGCGCGCCCAAGGCCACCGTCGTGATCCTGCCCGGCTACGGCGAGTCGGCCGAGGCCTGGTTCGAGACCGCCAGCGGCCTGATCCGCCGCGGCTACACCGTCTGGATCCTGGACCGCGCCGGCCAGGGCGGCTCGGCCCGCTACACCATGCCCCGCGACCTGGGCTTCGTTTCGAGCTTCGATCCGGACGTCGCCAACCTGCGCGCCCTGGTCCGGGTGGTGATCCGGCCGCCGGAGACTTCGCCGCTGATCCTGCTTGCCCACGCCGACGGCGCCGTGGTCGCGTTGCGGGCCGTGGAGACCGGTCTCGCGGTCGACGGTGTGATCGTCTCCTCGCCCGACGTCGCCGCGAAGGCGGTCAGCACTGATTCCGCCCAGGCCCTCGCCGGTCGCGCCGGGCTGGGTCGACTGCCTTCCACCGACTGGCGGCCTTGGAGCCGGTCGTCGCCGGACGCCAGGGGCCAGGGCCTGACCCACGACGTGTGGCGTGGGCGAGTGCAGCAGGCCTGGCAGACCGCCAATCCCGACCTGCGCATGTCGAGCGCCAGCCTGGGCTGGCGCGGCGCGCACCAGGCGGCCAGCCGCGCCGTGGAGGCGAATGCGAAGGCGGTGAAGGCAGATGTCCTGATGCTGCTGCCCGACAAGACTACCAAGGAGGCCCTGGCCCTGTGCAAGGGCCTGCCCCATTGCCGGTCGGTGGCAGTACCCGGCGCCTTCGCGGCGCTGCATCTCGAACAGGATCGTTTCCGGCGGCCCTGGCTGGACCAGATTACCGGCTATATCGCCGCCAAGGTGGACAGCGAGCGGGCCGCGGAGGTCGCCCCGCCGATCGGAGCAACCCCTGTCCCGGCCCCGGTTTCAGAGGAAAATGCTCCGCCTGCGCCGTGAAACCGCCTCACGGTTTGTAACGTATCCTTGCAATGGCGACCTCGGACGATAGGCTTGCGTTCCAAGAACCGGCGATCCGATCGGGGAGGTCTTCGCCTTTGTCGCGTACATTTGATCCGCTTGAGAGCCAGCAGACCCTGTTCGGCGCTCTGCTCGCCGCCCGTACTCAGTTCGGCGCGAAGAAACCGATCCTGGAGGACCAGGAACGCAATCCGCTGTCCTACACCGACCTGATCCGCGGAGCCTTCGCGCTCGGCCGGAAGATCGCGGCCATGACGGAAAAGGGCGAGCGGGTCGGCGTCATGCTGCCGGCCAGTTCCGCAGCCATCGTCACCTTCTTCGCCCTGCACGCCTTCGGGCGCATTCCCACCATGCTGAACTTCACGTCCGGCATCCGGAACCTGAAGGGCGCCTGCAAGCTGGCTGGGGTGAAACGGGTGCTGACCTCGCACCGGTTTATCGAACAGGGTCAGCTCCACGACCTGGTGGACGCCTTGGATGACGTCTCCACCGTCACCTACCTTGAGGACGTGCGGGAAAAAATAGGCCTGACCGACAAGCTGTTCGCCGCCACCGCCGGGGCCTTCCCCAAGGCCTTCCTGGCCGAGACCAAGCCAGACGATCCTGGCGTGATCCTGTTCACCTCCGGCAGCTTTGGCGTACCGAAGGGCGTTGTGCTGAGCCAGACGAACCTGGTGGCCAACGTCTACCAGATCGCCGCCCACATCCCGCTGGATCCGGACTGGGTGATGTTCAATCCGCTTCCGACCTTCCACTGCTTTGGCCTGACCGGCGGCGCCCTGCTGCCGATCCTGACCGGCATGAAGGCCTTCCAGTATCCCTCTCCGCTGCACACCAAGGTGATCCCGCCGCTGCTGAAGGACTCCAAGGCGTCCATCCTGCTGGCCACCGACACCTTCCTGAACCAGTACGCCCGGGTCGCCGAGTACGACGAACTGGCCAATCTGAAGTTTATCGTCTGCGGGGCGGAGAAGGTTCGCGAGGAAACCCACAACCTGATCCGCGACAAGTTCGGCGACGTGCCGGTGCTGGAGGGCTACGGCGCGACCGAAGCCGCCCCGGTGATCGCGGTGAACAAGCCCATCGACAACCGACGCGGCACGGTCGGCGGTCTGCTGCCGGGCATCCAGACGCGCCTTGAGCCGGTCCCCGGCATTCCAGGCGGCGGCCGCTTCTATGTGCGCGGCCCCAACGTGATGAGCGGCTACCTGCGCCCGGACGGCACGGTCGAGCCCCTGATCGACGGCTGGCATGACACCGGTGACGTCGTGGACATCACCGACGATGACTGGGTGACCATTCGCGGCCGCGTGAAGCGCTTCGCCAAGATCGGCGGGGAGATGGTGTCCCTGACCGCGGCCGAGGACCTGGCCGTCGCCGTCTGGCCCGACAACCGCCACGCGGTCATCTCCATGCCCGACGCCCGCAAAGGCGAGCGCCTGATTCTCGTCACCGACCGCATGGACGCCGACTCCACGGCGCTGGTGGCCCACGCCAAGACCATCGGCGCCTCGGAACTGAACGTGCCCAAGAAGATCATCAAGGTGCCGGAGGTGCCCGTCCTGGGCACCGGCAAGACCGACTACGTCGTCATCCAGCGCATGGTCGAGGCTGAGGGCCGGCGCGCCGCGTGACGCCTACCTAGGGACAAGCGCCAGCATTGGCGCGCGGGAGGACACCATGCCGAACCTCGACATCTGGGCGCCCCGTGTCCTCAGCCTGCTGCGGATCATCGCCGCCCTGCTGTTCCTCGAGCACGGCCTGATGAAGGTGTTCAATTTCCCCGCCGCCCAGGAGGGCGCGCCCAATCCCCTGCCCGTGATGCTGGTTGTGGCTGCCGGGCTGGAGATCGTGGGTGGGGGTCTGGTGGCGCTGGGGCTCTTCACCCGGCCGGTGGCCTTCCTTCTGTCGGGCCAGATGGCGATCGCCTATTTTCTGGCCCACGCGCCCGCCAGCTTCTACCCCGCCCTCAACGGCGGCGAGCCTGCGATCCTGTTCTCCTTCGTCTTCCTGTACCTGGCCGTGGCCGGCGGCGGGATCTGGAGCCTCGACGCCTTGGTTCGTAAGCGGCCCTAATCAGGGCTTGGCTGCCGTGGGGGAGCCGGGTTCATGCTGGTTTTCAGAATCGCAACTCGTCTTGAGAGGAATACGCCATGGCCGAGGCCTGGATCATCGACGTCGCCCGCACCCCGCGCGGCGTCGGCAAGCCTGAGAAGGGCGCCCTGTCCGGCGTCCACCCACAGCGCATCCTGTCCACGGTCCTGAAGGCCCTGGCCGAGCGCAATAACCTCAACACCGCCGACATCGACGACGTGATCGCCGGCTGCGGCACCCAGTTCGGCAAGCAGGGCTCCTGCATCGCCCGCATGGCGGCGCTGGACGCCGGCTACGCCAACGAGGCGGCGGGCATGTCGCTGGACCGCTTCTGCGGCTCTGGCCTGACGGCGGTGAACCTGGCGGCCATGGGCGTGATGTCCGGCGCCCAGGACCTGGTGGTCGCCGGCGGTGTGGAGTCCATGTCCTATGGCGCGACCCTGAAGCGCCCTGTCGGCCCGACCCTGGACTCCGGCAACGAGCACCTGCGCGGCATCCACCCGCAGCCGCACCAAGGCGTCTGCGGCGACGTGGTGGCGACCCTGGAAGGCTTCACCCGCGAGGACGTCGATGCGCTCGCCCTGGAAAGCCAGCGCCGAGCGGCTCACGCCATCGCCAACGGCTATTTCGACCGCAGCCTCATCACCGTCTACAACGACGACGGCAGCATCGCCCTGGACCGCGAGGAGTATCCCCGCGCCGGCACGACCGCTGAAGGCCTGGCCGCCCTGAAGGCCGCCTTCGCCAGCCTCTATGACTTGCCGCTGGACGAACAGGGCCTGTCGTTCCGCAAGCTGGTGGAAGCGACCTATCCCGACCTGAAGATCAACCACGTGCACCATGCGGGCAACTCGTCGGGCGTGGTGGACGGCGCCGGCGCCGTGGTCATCGCCTCACCGGAATATGCCCGCGCCCACGGCCTGAAGCCGCGCGCCAAGATCCGCTCGGTGTCGACCGCCGGCGATTCGCCGGAGCTGATGCTGAACGCGCCGGGCCCCGCGGCCCGCAAGGCGCTCGCCAAGGCCGGCATGACCATGAAGGACATCCAGCTGGTGGAGATCAACGAGGCCTTCGCCGTGGTGCCGTTGAAGTTCATGCGCGACCTGAACGTCGATCCGGCCATCGTCAACGTCAACGGCGGGGCCATCGCGCTGGGTCACCCCATCGGGGCGACGGGGGCCATGATCCTGGGCACCCTGCTGGACGAGATGGAGCGCCGCGACCTCTCGGTCGGCATGGCCACCCTCTGCGCCGCCGGCGGCATGGCGCCGGCCGCGATCATCGAACGCATCTAGAGCGCGCCACCAAGGGCTGGGCCGGAGAGGCGCATGATCGCGCCCCCGGCCCACAACCCCGCCAGCAGCAGCACGACACCCCAGACGACCCGCATCGCATAGGGCCGGCTTCCCGACATGAAGGCCGCCGGAACCTTCACGGCCATGTTGGTGGTGAGGCTCAGCAGCACGGCGGTCGCCGCCGGCCCTGCGGCCAGGCTGCCGTTGGCGTTCAAGGTCGCCATGGAGATCGCCGCCGCATGGGCGTCGGCGAGGCCCAGGACCGCGGCTCCCGCCAGCGCGCCCGGCGTTCCCAGCCAGACGACCAACTGCTCCGACAGCAGGCTGAAGCCGCTCACCAGCGCCACAAACAGCAGAACGGTCAGGCCGTTGAAGGCGCGGCCGGCTGGCGTCACGTCGTCCGCCTGCTTGGGCGCGCCGCGTAAGAGCCAGGCGGCGTAGAGCAGGATCAGCCCGGCAGCCAGCCCCAACGGCAGCGCCAGGACCGTCAGCAAGGCGGGGCTGACGGCGCCGATCAGGGCGGTGAGATAGCCGAGGCTCCCCACCAGGGAGGCGACGGCGCCCGCGGCGCTGGCAGAGGCCGCAGCCGGGGCTTCGCGTGACCTGCCGCCCATGGCCACCACGGCGGCGGTGCTGGACACCAGGCCTGAGGCGAGGCCGGCGACCAGGAGACCATATCGCGCGCCCACCAGCCTCTGGGCGACGTAGCCGACCGCGCTCAGCGCCATGGCGACCACAGCCAACCGACCCAGGGTGAAGGGATTGAGCAGGCCGTAGGGATCGACCGGTCGGTCGGGCAGCAGGGGGAGGATAACGACGGCGGCGATCGCGAAGGTCAGGCCGTCGCGCAGGTCCTGGTCGGATATCCGCTCGCGGACAAAGTGGTGCAATTGCATGCGAAAGGCCAGCAGGGCCGCCACCACGATCCCGACCTCCAGGGCCAAGACCGGCTTGGCCGGCGCCAGCACACCCAGGACATAGGTCGCGATCAGCGCGACCTCTCCGGTCAGGCCGGGATCGCCGCGCTCGCCCAGGGCATAGGCGATCAAGACGCCAAACCCGACCAGCGCTCCGACGAGCAGGATCAAGTGACGGTCGCCGAAGGTGGCGGTCAGCCCGCCCAGCAGGCCGACGAGGGCGAAGGTGCGCAAGCCGGCCGGCGACCGCGCAGGGCCATCGCCCTTACGCCGCTCCCGCTCCAGACCGATCAGCAGGCCGATGGCCAGGGCGATCAGCAGGGGCCATTCCGGCCTGTCGAGCATCGAATCCGCCCCCGGCCGCGCTATATATGCAGAACCCGCCCATAGGCGTCGAGGGTGGCCTCGTGCATGGCCTCGCTCATCGTCGGGTGCGGGAAGACGGTGGCGATCAGTTCGGCTTCCGTGGCTTCCAGGGTCATGGCGAGCGCGAAGCCCTGGATCATCTCGGTGACCTCGCCGCCGATCAGGTGAGCGCCGAGCAGGGCGCCGGTCTTCTCGTCGAAGATGGTCTTTACGAAGCCCTCGGTCTCGCCCGAGGCGATGGCCTTGCCGTTCACCCGGAACGGGAAGCGGCCGATCTTGACGGCGATCCCCTTCTCCTTGGCGCCGGCCTCCGTGATCCCCACCGAGGCGATCTGGGGCGTCGAATAGGTGCAGCCCGGGATCGGGGCGTTGAGGTTCGAGGGCGCGAGGCCTGCGATATGCTCGATGCAGTGGACGCCTTCGTGGCTGGCCTTATGGGCGAGCCAGGGCGGACCGGCGACATCGCCGATGGCGTAGAGGCCGGGCACGCCCGTGCCGCCGTGGTCGTCGGTGACGACGTGGGTGCGGTTGATCTTCACCCCCAGGGCTTCAAGGCCCATGTCCTCGACATTGCCGACGATGCCGACGGCGACGATGGCCACCTCGGCCTCCAGGGTTTCGGACTTTCCGCCGCTGCTGGTCGTCACGCGGACGCCGCCCGTTTTCGGCTTCTCGACCTTCTCCACCTGGGCGCCGACGCGGAACTTCATGCCGCGCTTTTCGAAAGCTTTCCGGGCGGTTGTGGAAACTTCCTCATCTTCCACCGGAAGGATCCGGGGCAAGGTCTCGATGACGGTCACCTCGCCCCCCAACGCCCGGTAAAAGCTGGCGAATTCGATGCCGATGGCGCCTGATCCGATGACGATCAGCGATTTGGGCGCCGACTTGGGCGCCATCGCCTCCCGGTAGGTCCAGATGCGGTCGCCGTCCGGCTCCAGGCCGACGGCGGGAATGGTGCGGGCCCGGGCCCCGGTGGCCAGAATCACGTGCTTGCCGGTGAGCGTCCGCGCACCGCCGGCCTTGAGGGCGACGACGACCTTGGGCGCAGGGCTTCCCTTCTCAAGCTTGGCGGTCCCCTCCACCACCTCGATCTTGTGCTTCTTCATCAGGAAGGCGACGCCGGCGTTCAGCTGGGCGGCCACCTTGCGGGAGCGCTTGATGATACCGGTGAAGTCGAAGGAGGCCTTCTCCACCTTGATGCCGTAGTCGGCCAGGTGGGAGAGCTGCTCATAGGCCTCGCCGGTCTTCAGCAAAGCCTTGGTGGGGATGCAGCCCCAGTTCAGGCACACCCCGCCCAGGGCTTCCTTCTCGATGATGGCGGTCTTCAGACCCAGCTGGCTGGCGCGGATGGCGGTGACATAGCCGCCGGGGCCCGAGCCGATGATGATGACGTCGAAGGAATCAGCCATCAGAGCAGGGCCTCGATCGCGCTTTCCAGCGACTTGGGTTCGACCGTGGGGGCGAAGCGGTCGACCACCTGGCCCTTACGGTCCACCAGGAACTTGGTGAAGTTCCACTTCACATTGGCGGTGCCCAGCACCCCCTTCTTCTCCTTCTTGAGATAGGCGAAGAGCGGGTGGGTCTTGGGTCCGTTGACGTCGATCTTGCTCATCATCGGGAAGTCGACGTCGTAGGTCAGCGAGCAGAAGCTGGCGATCTCCTCAGCGTTGCCCGGTTCCTGGGCCCCGAACTGGTTGCAGGGGAAGCCCAGCACCACCAGACCGCGGTCCTTGTACTTGCTGTAGAGCGCCTCCAGCCCCTCGTACTGGGGGGTGAACCCGCACTTGGACGCCGTGTTGACGATCAGGACCACCCTGTCGCGATAGGTGGAGAGCGGTGTCGCCTTGCCGTCCAGGGTCTCGGCGCTGAAGTCGTAGATGCTCATGGTCCGCCCCTAGACGATCATCGTAATGGGATCTTCGATCAGGACCTTGAAGGCCTGCAGCCAGCGGGCGCCGATGGCGCCGTCGACAACCCGGTGATCGCAGGTGAGCGTCACGGTCATCACCGTGGCGACGGCGAGCTGGCCGTTCTTGACGACCGGCCGCTGTTCACCGGCGCCCACCGAGAGGATGGCGCCCTGAGGTTCGTTGAGGATCGAGGAGAAGGCCTTGATCCCGAACATCCCCAGGTTGGAGACCGAGAAGGTGCCGCCCTGGAATTCCTCGGGCTTGAGCTTTCGGGTGCGGGCGCGAGCCGCCAGGTCCTTGGCCTCGGTGGCGATCTGGGCCAAGCCCTTGGTCTCGGCCGCCCGGATGATCGGTGTGATCAGCCCACCATCGATGGCCACGGCCATGGCGATGTCGGCGTGGTGGTGCATCGCGATGCCTTCGGGCGAGTAGGAGGCATTGGCCTCTGGCACCTGCTTGAGGGCGATGGCTGCCGCCTTGATCACCAGATCGTTGACGCTGACCTTCACCCCCTGCTTTTCCAGCATGGCGTTGATCTTGATCCGGCCGGCCAGCAGGGCGTCGATCTCCAGGTCGATGGTCAGCGGGAAGTGCGGCACGTCGCGGAAGCTCTCGGTGAGCCGGCGCGCGACGGTCTTGCGCATGCCGTCCAGCGGGACGAGGTCGTAGGACCGGTCCGGGATGCCCATCTGGGCCAGGCTCTGGACCTGACGCGGGGCTGAGGTGGCCACAGCGCCGCCGGCGCTGGTCGGGGCCCTGGCGGCGCCCGGGGTCGCACTTTCGACATCGCGCTTGATGATGCGTCCGTGAGGGCCGGAACCCGTGAGGGCCGACAGGTCGAGGTTCTTCTGGGCCGCGATCCGGCGGGCCAGCGGCGAGGCGAAGACGCGCGTTCCCTGCCCTTCTCCCCTTGCGGGAGAAGGTGGCCGGTCGGAGACCGGTCGGATGAGGGGTTGCGCTCCCGCCTCCGCCTTGGTGGCGACGGGCTTTCCTGAGGATTCTGAGAGACCCCTCATCCGACCCTGCTCCGCAGGGCCTCCTTCTCCCGCAAGGGGAGAAGGAGTCGGGAACGCCACCTCGCCCTCGCCGGAAAGCTTCGCGATTGGCGAGTTGACCTTCACGTTCTCCGTGCCCTCGGGGACCAGGATGTCCTCGATGGTCCCCTCGTCGACGGCCTCGACCTCCATGGTCGCCTTGTCGGTCTCGATCTCGGCGATTACGTCGCCGGACTTCACCACGTCGCCTTTCTTCACGTGCCACTTGGCAAGCGTCCCCTCCTCCATGGTGGGCGACAGCGCGGGCATCAGGATCTCGATCGACATGGGTCAGGCGCTCGGGCGGTTGTGGGGGGCGCAGGTGCGCGTCATGACGGCTCCAGCGACAGATGGGCGAGCTGGTCGGCGTTGGCCTCCCAGTTCTGACCGTCGAAGGCGGTCAGGTCGAGGGTCGCCGCCTCGTCCAGGCAGCGGGCGTTGACCGACCAGCCGTCCGGGTTGGACCGTGGGCGATAGAAACTCTTGATGCCGCATTCCGAGCAGAACAGGTGCTTGGCCACCCGACTGTTGAAGGTGTACTCGGCCAGCCGCTCCATGCCCTTGGTCACGCGGAAGCGGCTCTCGGGCACGATGATGTGGATGAAGCCGGTCTTGGCGCACATCGAGCAGTTGCAGCTCTGGGCCTCGACAACCTGCGGCAGGGCCACCTCGAACCGCACGCCGCCGCAGTGGCAGCCCCCCGCCCGCCAGGTGAACGGGTCGGGGCTCATTTGTAGGTGACCGCCTTCACCGCCTTCACGATCTTGTCGACCGAGGGCAGCGCCAGCGCCTCCAGGTTGGCCGCGTAGGGCATGGGGACGTCTTCCTGGTGCACGCGGCCCGGAGGGGCGTCCAGGTAGTCGAAGGCGTGCTCCAGCACCCGCGCGATCACCTCGGCGCCGACGCCCATGGGGCCCCAGCCTTCCTCGACGGTGACCAGGCGGTTGGTCTTCTTCACGCTCTCGACGATGGTCTCGTGGTCCAGGGGCCGCAGGGTGCGCAGGTCGATAACCTCGGCCTCGATGCCCATGCCTGCCAGCTTTTCGGCCGCTTCCAGGGCCAGGCCCACGGCGCGGGAGTGGGCGGTGATGGTGACGTCGGTCCCCTCGCGGCGGACCTTGGCCTTGCCGATGGGGACGACCCAGTCGACGTCAGCCGGCACATCGAACTCGACGCCGTACAGCATCTCGTGTTCGAGGAAGACCACGGGGTTGGGGTCGCGGATCGCGGCCTTCAGCAGGCCCTTGGCGTCGGCGGCGTCATAGGGCACCACCACCTTCAGGCCGGGAACCTGGGCGTACCAGGCCGAGTAGTCCTGGCTGTGCTGGGCGCCCACCCGGGCCGCGGCGCCGTTGGGACCACGGAACACGACCGAGCATTTGATCTGGCCGCCGGACATGTAGAGCGTCTTGGCGGCGGAGTTGATGATGTGGTCGATGGCCTGCATGGCGAAGTTGAAGGTCATGAACTCGATAATGGGCTTCAGGCCCGCCATCGCCGCGCCGACTCCAAGACCGGCGAAGCCGTATTCGGTGATCGGGGTGTCGATCACCCGGCGCTCGCCGAACTCCTCCAGCAGGCCGCGGGAGACCTTGTAGGCGCCCTGGTACTGGGCGACCTCCTCGCCCATCAGGAAGACGGTGTCGTCCTTGCGCATCTCCTCGGCCATGGCGTCGCGCAGGGCGTCGCGGATGGTGGTCTTCACCAGCTTCACGCCTTCGGGCAGCTCGGGATCGCGCAGGGCGGACTTCGGCGCCGGAGCGGCTTCAGGTTCAGGCTGCGCCTCGGCCGGCGCCTTTTCGGGCGCGCTGGCGGTGGGGGTTTCGGCCTTGGGAGCCTCGGCTTTCGGGGCCGGCGCGGCGGTCCCGCCCTCCCCCGACAGCCGGGCGATGGGGGTGTTGACCTTCACCTCCTCGGAGCCTTCAGCCACCAGGAGTTCCTCGATCACGCCTTCGTCGACCGCTTCGACTTCCATCGTCGCCTTGTCGGTCTCGATCTCGGCGATCACGTCACCGGACTTGACGGTGTCGCCCACCTTCACGTGCCACTTGGCCAGCGTGCCCTCTTCCATGGTGGGAGACAGGGCCGGCATCAGAATGTCGGTCACTGAGCAGCCTCCAGGTAGACGTCGGTATAGAGTTCGGAGGGGTCGGGCTCGGGCGAGGTACGGGCGAATTCGGCGGCGTCGGCGACGATCTTCTTCACCTCGGCGTCGATGGCCTTCAGCGCGGCCTCGTCGGCCCAGCCCTTCTTCTCCAGCAGTTCCTGCAGGTGGTCGATAGGATCACGGGTCTTGCGGACCTCGTCGACCTCCTCGCGGGTACGGTACTTGGCCGGGTCGCTCATGGAGTGGCCGCGGTAGCGATAGGTCTTCATCTCGAGGATGTAGGGACCGTTGCCCGAGCGGGCATGATCGGCGGCCTTCCGGGCGGCGGCCTGCACCGCCATCACATCCATGCCGTCAACCTCCTCGCCCGGAATCCGGAACGAGGCGCCGCGCTTGTAGAGGTGGGTTTCCGAGGACGACCGCTCGATGGAGGTGCCCATGGCGTACTGGTTGTTCTCGATCACATAGACGACCGGGAGCTTCCAGATCGTGGCCATGTTGAAGCTCTCATAGACCTGGCCCTGGTTGGCCGCGCCGTCGCCGAAATAGGTAAAGGCGACCTTCTTGTTGCCCTTGTAGTGGTTGGCCAGCGCCAGGCCGGTGCCCAGCGACACCTGGCCGCCGACGATGCCGTGGCCGCCGTAGAAGTCGGCCTGCGTCGAGAACATGTGCATCGACCCGCCCTTGCCCTTGGACGAGCCGGTGAAGCGGCCGGTGAGCTCGGCCATGACTTCCTTCGGGTCCATGCCGCAGGCCAGCATGTGGCCGTGGTCGCGGTAGCCGGTGATCACCTGGTCGCCGGCCTCCTTGATGGACTGCACGCCGACGGCGATGGCTTCCTGGCCGATATAGAGGTGGCAGAATCCGCCGATCAGACCCATGCCGTAGAGCTGCCCCGCCCGCTCCTCGAAACGGCGGATCAACAGCATGTCGCGATAGAACTTCAGCAGGGATTCCTGGGTCATGGGGTCGTTACTATCATCAATGACACCGGTGTCATTCTTCTTCCGCTTGGAAGTCGAGCTTGCCTGCCCGCGCGCCATTCGTTTCTCCGTGGAGTTCGCCACTTGGGCCTCGTTCCCGAGTCAGTCGTCCTGATGAGCGTCATCGCTTCAGGTCGAAGCGACAACGCTTCAGACCCTAGGTTAGAGCCCGACGGTCGCCAAAGCCGGTGTCAGGCTCTGGCGGTCGGCCTCTAGAACGAACGAATCCGCCCTACGGCTTCACCCGGATCACATAGTCTCTCGGGTCTGCGAAACCTAGCAGGGAACGGGCCCGTTCTTCCAGCAGATCAGCCGAAAGACTCGTGTCGCGCAAAAGCCGGGCGCGGGCTTCGAGGTCCTGCCTCTCGACGCGCACCTTGTGCAACTCGCTGATCTTGGCGGCCAGGGCGGCGTCACGAGCGTCCGAGGACAGAAGGCCCCGATCGCCCGTGAAGGCGTGGAACCCGAAATAGAAGATCAGGAAGGCCAGGGCGGCGGTCGGCAGATAGGGGCGAATACTTGCGAGCACGGGCCTGGAATCAAAAGCGTTTCTGACCGCGCCAATGTCGCGCTTCATGTTTAACATTGCGTTGCGGTCAAGCTTGAACGGCGCGAGCCAACCGTCGCATTGGACTGGGTTTATCCGGCTCCGCCCGAGACGGCTCAGGCTGCGACCCCAAAGATCGCCCCCACGCCCGCCGTCAGGGCCATGGCCATGGCGCCCCAGAAGGTCACCCGCGCCACCGCTTTCCAGATCGGCGCGCCGCCGGCCCGTGCGCCCACCCCGCCCAGCAGAGCCAGGAACGCGATGGAGGCGCCGGAGACCGCCGGCACAAGCACAGGCAAGGGGGTGACGATGGCCATGACCAGCGGCAGCGCCGCGCCCGCCGAGAAGGTCAAAGCCGAGGTGAACGCGGCCTGGACGGGACGGGCCGTGGTCATCTCGGAGATGCCGAGCTCGTCGCGGGCGTGGGCGCCCAGGGCGTCCTTCGCCATGAGTTGCCGCGCCACCTCCTTGGCCAGACCGGGCTCAACGCCGCGGCCGGCGTAGATGGCGGCGAGTTCGGCGAGTTCGAGGTCCGGCTGGGTGGCCAGTTCCCCCTGCTCCCGCGTCATGTCCGCCCGCTCGGTGTCGGCCTGCGAACTCACGGAGACATATTCCCCAGCGGCCATCGACATAGCCCCGGCCACCAGGCCCGCCACCCCGGCCACCAGGATCTCGCTGCGCCCCTGGGCCGCGGCGGCGACGCCGACGATCAAGCTGGCGGTGGAGACGATGCCGTCATTGGCGCCCAGGACGGCGGCGCGAAGCCAGCCGACCCGTTCGATGAGGTGCATTTCGCGGTGCGATTTCGACATGGCGGGCCCTCGATGCGACTGCAAGCTTAGGCTTGTCTTGGGTGTTTGACCCACAGCATCCGCTGCAGGGTCCCGTCGCGATCGATCACCAGATGCTTCAGGGCTCCGGCGACATGCAGGGCGATCAGGGGCCAGAACAGCTTGGTGGCCGCGCCGTGCACCTCCTCGGCGGCCTCGCGCAGCCAACCGATCCGCACCGGGAATGGGCTCGGGATGGCGAAGAGGTCGAAGACCTGGATCGGCCGGGCGGCTGACCACACCGCCAGCGGGCCGGTGACCAGGAGGACGGCGATCATCAGCAGGAACAGGCCCTGGACCGCCATGGCCGCCCGGTGAAGCCAGACGTTGGACTCCAGGGCGCGCGGATGAGGCTGCGACAGGCTCCACAACAGACGGGCGCCTAGAAAGCTGAAAAGCAGGACGGCCACCGAAACGTGGAGGTTCTGGGCCGCGATCTTGGCGGCCCGGTCGGGCGCGTCCTCCATCTGGTCGCCCAGGAAATAGAGCGCCGTGACGCCGACGGCGCTGATCCAGTGCAGGGCGATGGCCGCCCAGCCGTAGGCGGCGCGGGTGTTACGAAGCGACATGGCGGCGGACTCCGGGGTTCCGGAGCCCTCTTGCCTGGGGAATCCCTGCGCCGCCTTGACCAGGGTCAAAGTCGGCGCGGCGACCCTAACGGCCCTTCAGCGCGGCGCGGCCGAGATAGACGGCCTGGTCGCCGAGCTCTTCCTCGATGCGCAGCAGTTGGTTGTACTTGGCGGTGCGGTCGGAACGGGCGAGCGAGCCGGTCTTGATCTGCCCGCAGTTGGCGGCGACGGCCAGGTCGGCGATGGTGCTATCCTCCGTCTCGCCCGAGCGGTGGCTCATAACCGAGGTATAGCCGGCGCGGTGGGCCATCTCCACGGCGTCAAGAGTTTCCGACAAGGTCCCGATCTGGTTGACCTTTACCAGGATCGAGTTGGCCAGGCCCTTGTCGATGCCCATGGCCAGGCGCTTGGGGTTGGTGACGAAGAGGTCGTCGCCGACGATCTGCACCTTGGCGCCCAGCTTGTCGGTCAGCAGCTTCCAGCCGTCCAGGTCATCCTCGCTGCAGCCATCCTCGATGGTGACGATGGGGAACTGGGACACCAGGTTGGCCAGGTAGTCGACCATGCCGGAGGGGTCGAGGGTCTTGCCCTCCCCGGCCATCACGTACTTGCCGTCCTTGAAGAACTCGGTGGCGGCCACGTCGAGGCCGAGCACGAAGTCACGGCCGGCCTTGTAGCCGGCGGCTTCGCCAGACTTGACGATGAAGGCCAGGGCCTCCTCCGCCGTGGCGATGTTGGGGGCGAAGCCACCCTCGTCGCCGACATTGGTGTTGTGGCCGGCGGCCTTCAGAGCGCTCTTCAGGCCGTGGAAGATCTCCGCGCCCATGCGCAGGCCCTCGGCGAAGGTGACCGCCCCGGTGGGCAGGATCATGAATTCCTGGATGTCGATCGGGTTGTCGGCGTGGGCGCCGCCGTTGATGATGTTCATCATCGGCACCGGCAGGACGCGGGCCGAGACGCCGCCCACATACTTGTAGAGCGGCAGGTCGGCGGCCGTCGCCGCGGCCTTGGCCACCGCCAGGCTGACGCCGAGGATGGCGTTGGCGCCCAGGCGCGACTTGTTGGGGGTGCCGTCCAGTTCGATCAGCAGGGTGTCGAGGCGGCGCTGGTCCTCGGCCTCGAAACCCGACAGCGCGTCGTAAATCTCGCCGTTCACGGCGTCGACCGCCTGCAGGACGCCCTTGCCGCCGTAGCGGCTCTTATCGCCGTCCCGCTTCTCCACCGCCTCGTGGGCGCCCGTGGAGGCGCCCGAGGGAACGGCGGCCCGGCCGATGGAGCCGTCTTCCAGCACCACGTCGACTTCGACCGTCGGGTTGCCACGGCTGTCGAGGATTTCACGGGCGGTGATGTCGACGATCTCGGTCATTGCAGTCCCCGGGTGGGCATTGAGATAAGGCGCGCGACCCTTATCCAGCTTCGGCCTCGGGGGCAAATCCTGCGAGCGAGGCGCACGGTCGCGGCGGCCCCAAAATTCGCCAGTCCCCAATTTGGGGCGACCGGCGCACCTTGACCTTGGGGGCTACGTCCAGGGAGAACGCAGATGACACCAAGGCTCAAAGTTGGACTGAATATCGCAGGCTTCGCCAGCGCCTTGGCGCTGGGAGCCCTGATCGGCCACGCCACCGCGGCTCAGCCGCAGATGGAGGCGGCGCTCGACGCCCTGCAGGGGGCCCGCTCGCATCTGGTGGAGGCCAACAGCGACAAGGGCGGCCACCGTGGCGCGGCGATCCGGGCCACCGACACCGCCATCGCCGAGACCCGCGCCGGCATGCGTTACGCCGGCTACTAGGTCGGGCTAACCGCCCAAGGCAAAGCCACCCGCCGCGGATCCCGCAGCGGGTGGCTTTTTGATCTTCAAGCTGCAGACGCCGCAGGCCCCGAGGGGCCGGCGGGAAAGACGGCTAGTCTTCCTTCGGCGTGATGACCTGGCGGCCCTTGTACATGCCGGTCTTCAGATCGACGTGGTGCGGGCGCTTCAGTTCGCCGGTTTCCTTGTCTTCGACATAGGAATTGGCGCCCAGGGCGTCGTGACTGCGGCGCATGTTGCGACGCGAGGGGGAAACTTTGCGTTTCGGAACGGCCATGGGAGAATCTCTCAGGCGTGGAAATGGAAGCGGCGGCCCCGGGGCCGCCGACGTGAGCGCGGGTGTATGACGCAAACCCCGATTCGTTTCAAGCGCCCTGGACGAAAGCTTTCGCCAGCCGCTTGGGCGCCACATTGACCCAGGCCATCCTCATCAGTCCAGAGAGGGCCCCAGGGTCCAGGTTGGCGCACTGGACGACCGTCCAGCCGCTGCGGCCCCAATAGCCTTCCACGGGGCCCACGACGCCCGGATGGGCCTCTGAGAGGTTTTGCTGGTCCTCAGGATCGAGTTTCAGGGTGGCGCGTGGCTCGTCACCCATGGTGGCGAAGATCTTGCCCTTCACGCGGAACGAGGTGGAGTCGAAGTGCGGCTGCTCCTCCGCCTCGGGCAGGGCCAGCGCGATGGACCGGATATCGTCGCAGGTCAGCATGGGTCGAGCCTGACTCGGAAAACGCCGTTAGACCAGCCGGCTTCGATCCTTGGCCGCGCCGATGAAGCTGGCGAACAGCGGGTGCGGCTCGAAGGGGCGGCTCTTGAGTTCCGGGTGGAACTGAACGCCGATGAACCACGGATGGTCGCTGCGCTCGCAGATTTCTGGCAGCACGCCATCGGGCGAGAGGCCGGAGAAGGCCAGGCCGGTCTGCTCGATGCGGTCGCGGTAGTCGATATTCACTTCGTAGCGGTGCCTGTGGCGCTCGCTGATGGTCACGCCGCCATAGATCTCGCTGACCTTGGAGCCGGGCGTCAGGACGGCCTCATAGGCCCCCAGACGCATGGTGCCCCCCAGGTCATCGCCTTCCTTGCGGACCTGGCGCTCGTTGCCTTGGGTCCACTCGGTCATCAAGCCGACCACAGGCTCGGTCGTGGGGCCGAACTCGGTGGAGGAAGCCCCGTCGATGCCGGCCAGGTTCCGGGCCGCCTCGATCATGGCCATCTGCATGCCGAAGCAGACGCCGAAATAGGGAACCATGTGCTCACGGGCGAACTGGACGGCGCGGATCATGCCTTCAGAGCCACGCTCGCCGAAGGCGCCGGGCACCAGAACGCCGTGCACCTCGGTGAGGCGTTCGGCGATCAGGCCCTCTTCGCGTTCGAAGGCCTCGCCCTCGATCCAGTCGAACTTCACCCGCACGTTCTGGGCGACGCCGCCGTGGATCAGGGCCTCCACGAGGGACTTATAGGCGTCGGTGAGGCCGGTGTACTTGCCGACGATGGCGATGTTCACCTCGCCGTCCGGGTTGGTCAGGGTGTCGGAGATCGACTGCCAGCGCGACAGGTCGGGCGCCGGCGCCGTGTCGGCCATGCCGAACACGTCGAGCACTTCGCGGTCCAGACCCTGGGCGTGGTAGTCGAGCGGCACGTGATAGATGTTGGTCGAGTCCATCGCCTGGATGACGGCGCTCTCGCGAACGTTGCAGAACAGGCCGATCTTGCGGCGCTCACCCTCAGGAATCGGCATTTCGCAGCGGCACAGCAGGATATCGGGCTGGATGCCTATGGACCGCAGCTCCTTGACGGAGTGCTGGGTCGGCTTGGTCTTCATCTCCCCGGCCGTCTTGATGTAGGGCAGCAGGGTCAGGTGGATGTAGCAGGCGTGGCCGCGGGGCAGTTCCTGGCCCAGCTGGCGGATCGCCTCGAAGAACGGCAGGCCCTCGATGTCGCCGACCGTGCCGCCGATCTCAACCAGCACGAAGTCAACGCCCTCCCCCGGGTCCGACAGCACGAACTCGCGAATCTGATCGGTGACGTGCGGGATCACCTGGACGGTGGCGCCGTTGTAGTCGCCGCGCCGCTCTTTCTCGATGATGGTTTTGTAGATCTGGCCGGTGGTGATGTTGTCGGCCTTGGTGGCGTTCACCCCGGTGAAGCGCTCGTAGTGGCCGAGATCCAGGTCGGTCTCCGCGCCGTCGTCGGTCACGAAGACCTCGCCGTGCTGATAGGGGCTCATCGTCCCCGGATCGACGTTCAGATAGGGGTCGAGCTTACGAAGGCGGACCTTGTAGCCCCGCGCCTGCAGGAGCGCGCCAAGCGCGGCGGAAGCGAGACCTTTTCCCAAGGAGGAGACCACGCCGCCGGTGATGAAAATGTACCGGGTCATGGGCGTTCAGAGTAGCGGTGATTCGGGGCGTTGGCGCTCAGGTGATTCGCGAAAACCTGTTGAGGAGCGCAAAGGCCGCACCCTTCAAGCCATGGGAGATCTCGCCGCAGATGCGGCGATGAGGTCGGTTGGCCCATGAACACCTTGGATCAGGGGTTGGTCGGCGCGGGAGCGGCCGGCGACGTGGTCCCTTCGGCGTCCCCGGTGAAGGGGTTGCGGACCTGAGGGGTCGGCGCGGTCAGCGGCGCGGGGGCCGAGCTGGGGCTGACCGGCGCCGGTTGGGCCGGCTGGTTCAGCTTGTTGGGGTCGATGGCGTCGATCTTCAGCCGGTCGACGACAGAGTCGGACGCCCGCTCGCGGCCCGACAGCAGGGTGAGCGCGAGGCTGAGGACAAAGAAGGTCGAGCCCAGGATCCAGGTGATGCGTGTCAGCAGGTCGCCGGCGCCGCGGGCGCTCATGAAACCGGACGGGCCGCCGCCCATGCCGAGGGCGCCACCTTCGGACCGCTGCATCAGCACCACGGCGATGAGACAGACACAGACGATGATGTGGATGGTGAGCAGGATGCCAAGCAGCATGTGTACGTCCGGTAGCCTCGGCCGAAGGAACGGAGCCGAAATGAAGCGCGCGCTCTACCACTGAGACGGACGCAAGGCCATAGCTAGGGCGTCGTACGTTCCGGGCAAGCCCATGATTCTCGAAACCGAACGCCTGAACCTCCGCCCCCTCGAGGTTTCCGACGCCGACCTGCTGTTCCCGATGATGAGCGACGCCGAGGTCATGGCCCACTGGGACGTGCCCGAGATGGACGACATCGACCTGATCCGCGCCATCGTGGCGGGCCAGGTGGAGGACATGGCCGCCAGCCGCGCGATGTTCTGGGCCATGCGCACCCTGGAGGGCGACGACTTCCTCGGCGTCTGCGACCTGTCGGATATCGACCGCTGGCACAAGCGGGCCGAGGTGGGGTTCATGCTGGGGCGGGGGGCCTGGGGCCAGGGCTATGGCCTCGAAGCCATGCGGACGGTTATCGCGCATGCCGCCTCCACCGGCCTGCGGCGGCTGACGGCGCGGACCCATTTGGGCAATCGCCGCTCCGACGCCCTGCTGGAGAAGCTGGGGTTCACAGAGGAGGGCTTGCTGCGCGGCCACGTCCTGCGCGACGGCGACCGCCGCGACTGCCGGCTGTTCGGCTTGCTGCTGTAGCTTGGCGGACTATCTGAGAGCCATGAGCGACCATCCGATCCAACTCGCCGGCTTCGACCACATCGTCCTGCGCATCCGCGACAAGGCGGCGATGATCGGCTTCTACACCGAGGTGCTGGGTTGCTTGGTGGACTGGGACAGGCCGGAGCTGGGGCTCACCCACCTGCGGGCAGGGGTGAACCTGATCGACCTGGTGACCTTGGACGGGCCGCTGGGCGCCATCGGCGGCGCGGGGCCGGGTCTAGAGGGGCGCAACCTCGACCATTTCTGCCTGACGGTGTCCCCGTTCGACGCGGCGGCGATCCGGGCGCACCTGGCGGCCCACGGCGTGGCGATCCGCGACGAGGGCGACCGCTACGGCGCGCATGGCGACGGGCTGTCGCTGTATCTGCAGGACCCCGAGGGGAACACCGTGGAGCTGAAGGGGCCCTAGCCTGCGGCTTCCGGCGCCCCGACGGGCGCGGCAGGCCCCCGCGCCGCCAGAATCCGGGCCTGGGTGCCCTGGCTGAGGTAGAGGAAATTCGCCGGCAGGCCGAGGCGTAGGCTGGCCTCACAGGGCGCGGAACCCGGGACCGGGATGCGGTCGGCAAGCTTGCCGGCCGCTTTTAGGGCGAGGCTGTCGACGGTCGTGAGGTCGTACTCGGGACCCAGGGCCAGCTTCTGGCGCACGAGGGGTGGCAGCAGGGACACCGAGGCTCGCGCCAGCGCCCGATGCAGGAACTTGGGCGTCCCCGGCGCGGCATGGCCCGACTGGATGATGGCCAGAAACTCGGTGACGATGGGGTGCGGCTCGAAGCGGGGGCCAAGCTTTTCCATCATGCCCAGGAAGTCTGCGGTGGATTTCGGCGAATATTGCACCCCGTAGAGCCGGGCGATCGGCCCCGCCTCCTCATAGAACCTGGTCTTCTCCGCCTCGGTCAGGGGCGAGACGAAGCGATCATAGGCGTTGAGAAAGCCATAGCCGGCGGTGGCGCTGACCCAATCCAGCAGCTCGACGTCGAGGGCGTTGTAGGCTTCGCCGGACGGCGTGGTCCCGGCCACCCGGCTGTGCATGTTGGTGACCCCTTGGATCACACGGCGCGCCGCGCTCTGGGGTCCATAGACCCCGACCATGGCCGCCACGCCGGTTCGCCTGGAGCGGCCGATGGGATCGACTTTGAAGGTCGAATGATCCCAGACCCCAGCCCGGATGCGGGCGTCGGCGAACTCCATCAGCACGGCGGCCACGCCGCCGACCGCCAGTGCGATAGGGTTCTTGTTGACCCGCCAATGGACCGAACCGGGCGCGAGATAGGCGGGCTCGCCAACGGGCTGGCCGTAGTCGATCTTCCAGCCGAGATAGGAGGTCATTTCGGTCACGGACGGACTCCATTGTGGCGAGGCGCTTCGATCCGGAGGATCGTCGCGATGCGGGTCCTTCGTTCAAGCTATCGAATCCGACAGGCCCCAACAGAGGGATTTGCATGGCGCCGCCGCGTTTCACGGTTGAACGGCTGGACTGGCGGGATCGTTCGCTGGGCGAGGTGGCGCTGCCGGGGCGCGTGCTGCGCGCCACCCTGGGCCTGGGCTCGGGTTTGGCCC
Source organism: Phenylobacterium glaciei (assembly GCF_016772415.1). Taxonomy (NCBI): domain Bacteria; kingdom Pseudomonadati; phylum Pseudomonadota; class Alphaproteobacteria; order Caulobacterales; family Caulobacteraceae; genus Phenylobacterium; species Phenylobacterium glaciei. Next base: position 2,245,925 of record NZ_JAGSGD010000001.1, on the reverse strand, counting down.
GCAGGCCGGGCGATCCGCCGGGACGGCTGTGGGCGCTCGGCGACCGTGGCCCCAATCTGAAGGTCAAACAGGCGCGCAAGGTCTATGGCGTGAAGGGTCTGGGTCACCTGAGCGATGTGTCGGGCGCCAAGATCCTGCCGATGCCGCAGATCGGGCCGAGCCTTTCGGAACTGCAGATCACCGGCGGCCGGGTCGAGTGGCTGCGCACCTTGCCCCTACGCGCCGCCTCGGGATCTCCCGTGACCGGCCTGCCCCTGCCCGGCGGCGATGCTGCGGCGATGGAGCCGGTCTTCGACCTGGCGGGTCTGCCCCTGGGCGCCGATCCCAACGGCGCCGATAGCGAGGCCGTCGTGGCCCTGTCCGACGGCTCGTTCTGGGTGGCGGAGGAATATGGGCCTTCGTTGATGAAGGTGGGCGCAGACGGAATGGTCGAACGGCGCTGGACGCCGAAGGGGTTAGCGCCGCCCGGCGCGGAGGACATCCTGCCGGCCCAGGCGGGACGCCGTCGACTCAATCGCGGCTTCGAAGGCCTGGCGGTGTCGGCCGACGAAACACGGCTCTATGCCGGGTTCCAGAGCGCCTTCGAGAACGACGACGCCGACGCGACCCGCATCTGGACCCTGGATGCGGCGACCGGCGCCCTGCTGGCCGAGCACAGCTATCCCTTCGATCCGCCCGAAAGCTTCCTGCGCGACGTCGCGGCGGGGCCGGTGGGGCCTGGAGCTCTGAAGATCGGCGAACTGCTGTGCGTCGGCGACAGCCGGTTGCTGGTGCTCGAGCGCATCTCCCACACCAGCAAGATTTACGCGGTCGACCTGGCGCGGAACGGGCCTCTGGCGAAACACCTCATCTTCACCAGCGACGACGCCCCCGAGATCGCGCCGGACCTGGAGGGCATGATCGCGCTGTCGGACCGCGACCTGCTGCTGGTGAACGACAACGACTTCGGCATCGAGGGCGTGGAGACGAGGTTCTTCCGGGTGCGGTTCGACCAGGCACTGTTCTAGACCGCCGCGATGATCCCCAGGAAATCGGCGGCCTTCAGGGACGCGCCGCCCACCAGGGCGCCGCCCACCTCGTCGGCGTGGAGGATCTCGGCGGCGTTGGCGGGCTTCACCGAGCCGCCGTAGAGGATGGCTACGGTGGCCCCGTGCGCGCCGAAGATTTCGTTCAGGGTGGCGCGGATGGCGCGGTGGACCTCGACGATCTCCTCGGTCGAGGGGGTCAGGCCGGTGCCGATGGCCCAGACCGGCTCATAGGCCACCGAGAAGGCCTGACCGGCCAGCTCGGCGGGCAGAGAGCCCCTCACCTGCCCCGTGACGATCTCCAGGGCTTTGCCGGCCTTGCGCTCGTCCAGGGTCTCGCCGACGCAGACGATGGGCTCGAGGCCCGCGCGCAGGGCCGCCTGGGTCTTGGCGGCCACCAGGGCGTTGGTCTCGCCGTAGCCGGCGCGGCGCTCGGAGTGGCCGAGGATCACCAGTTCCGCGCCGGCGTCGGCCAGCTGCTCGGCGGCGACGTCGCCGGTATAGGCGCCGGAGAGCTCGGCGCGGCAGTCCTGGCCGCCGACCTGGACATTGGTCGCCTTCAGGGCGTCGGACATGCGCGAGACCAGGGTCGCCGAGGGGCAGATCGCCACGCGGGCCTTGGTCGATCCCAGGCCCGCGGCGGTGGCAAGCGCCTCGCCCAGGGACGCGGAATCCCCGTTCATCTTCCAGTTTCCGGCGATCAGGGGGGTGGGGGCGGTCATCAAGGCCTCGCTTTTGTCGTGTTCCTTTGGCGACTAAGGCGCCTTGTGATTTCTGTCACGCGCTTGCGGGGGCCAAGCGGCCTCCACTATACCGCCCGTTCCGATGCTCGCCCCGCGGGGCCAGGAAGACCGATCATATGCTTGCCGCCGTCCGCACCTTCGCCAAATCCTGGGTCGCCGCCGTCCTGATCGGGCTGCTGATCGTCAGCTTCGCTGTCTTCGGGATCCACGACGTCTTCAAGGGCGGGGTTTCCAACGCCGTTGTCACGGCGGGATCGCGCAAGGTCACCGAGCCGGAGTTCAAGCGGGAGTTCGACAACTTCCGCAAAGGCGCCGAGCAGCAGGTCGGCCAGCCCATCACCAACGAGATGGCCGCGGCCAACGGCCTGGACACCCGAGTCCTGAACGAGGTCGCCACCCGCGAGGCCTTCGGCGAGATGCTGTCGAAGATCGGCATCAAGCCGTCCGACAGCCTGATCACCCGCGAACTGCAGAAGATTCCGGCCTTCTTCGATCAGGTCTCTGGCCGTTTCGACAAGGCCCTCTACGCCTCGCGCCTCAACGAAAACGGCCTGACGCCGGCTTCGTTCGAAAAGATCATGCGCGACCAGGTCGCCGAAAGCCATCTGGCCTCGGCCATGGCCAACGGTCTGCGGGTGCCGCGCGCCTATACCGCGCTGGGCGCCATCTACGGGCTGGAGAGCCGCGACGTCGGCTATTTCACCATCGATCCGCGCGCGGTCGCGCCGCCGGCCCTGCCCACCGACGCCCAGCTGCTGCAGCTGATGAAGGAGAACGCCGCGGCCCTGACCCGTCCGGAGTTCCGCATCCTGAGCGTGGTGCACTTCAGCCCCGCCATGATCAGCGCCAACCTGCCCATCGACCCCGCCGAACTGCAGAAGCGCTACGAATTCCGCAAGGACACGCTGTCCAAGCCCGAAACCCGCAGCCTGGTGCAGGTCCCGGTGAAGGACGCCGCCAGCGCCCAGGCCGTGGCCGCCCGCCTGGCCAAGGGCGAGGACCCCGCCGCCATCGCCAAGTCCCTGGGCGTCGACGCCATCAGCTATGCCGATAAGCCCCGCACCGCCATCGCCGACCCCAAGGTGGGCCAGGCCGCCTTCACCCTGCCCGCCGGCCAGATCGCGCCGGTGAAGGGGGACCTGGGCTTCGCGGTGATCCGGGTCAGCAAGATCACCCCTGGCCAATCGGTGACCCTGGAGCAGATCAGGCCCCAACTCGAAGCCGAGCTGCGCAAGGATGCTGCGGCCGAGAAAGTCTATGAGATGAGCCAGGCCTATGACGACGCCCACGGCGGCGGCGCCAACCTGCTGGAATCGGCGAAGAAGGCCAATGTGCCGGTCTTCCCCATCGGCCCTGTCTCCGAACAGGGCGCGGGTCCCCAGGGCCAGCCGGTGTCCGGCATCAATCCGAAGCTCCTCAAGACCGCCTTCAGCCTGCCGCAGGGCGGCGAGAGCGAGGTCGAGGAAGCCGGCAACGGCGAGTTCTACGCCGTCCGCGTTGAGAAGATCATTCCCAAGGCCATGCCGCCGCTCGCCGAGGTGAAGCCGCAGCTGGTCCGCGTCTGGATGATGCGCGAGATGGTCAAGCGCCTGCAGACCAAGGCCGATGAACTGGCCGCCCGCGTGAAGAAGGGCGAGAGCCTGGAAGCCGTGGCCGCCAGCGTTGGCGGACGTGTGGGCCACGCCACCGGCATCGACCGCCAGAACGCCGGCCAGAACAAGGTCCTGTCCCGCGACGCCCTGATCAAGGCCTTCGGGGTCAAGACCGGCGAGGTCTACACGGCAGAGGCCACCAGCTTCGGCCTGATCGTCGCCAAGCTGGAGGCCGTCCGCGCGCCCTCCGGCCCGACGCTCGCCCGCATCACCGAGGAGAGCCGCCCGCAGATGACCGAGGCGACGTTCCGCGAGATCCAGGCCGACGCCCAGAAGGCCGCCGCCACCCTGGTGAAGGTGAAGACCTATCCCAACAACGCGCGGACTGCGCTGGGCCTGGAGCCCCTCGAGCCCAAGAAGGACGCCAAGACGTCCAAGACGGAGAAGGCGAAATGACGATCGAACCTGCGTTTGCGGACTTTGAGCAGAAGTATGCCCAAGGCGCGGCGCAGGTCGTCTGGACGCGTCTGATCGACGACCTTGAGACCCCGGTCTCGGCCTATCTGAAGATCGCTCACGGCCGACCCTACGCCTTCCTGTTCGAAAGCGTCGAGGGCGGGGCCTGGAGGGGTCGCTACTCCGTCATCGCCATGAAGCCGGACCTGGTCTGGAAGTGCCGGGGCGATGTGGCCGAGATCGCGCAAGGCGCCGCCATCGAGTCCGGCCAGTTCACACCCCAGAGGGGTGGCGCGCTGGATTCGCTGCGCGACCTGGTGGCGGCCTCCCGGCTCGACCTGCCCGCGGGCCTGCCGCCGATGTCGGCCGGGGTGTTCGGAGCCATCGGCTACGACATGATCCGGCTGGTGGAAAAGCTGCCGGACATCAATCCCGACCCGCTGGACCTGCCCGACGGCCTGATGATCCGCCCGTCGATCGTGGCGATCTTCGACGCCATCGCCCAGGAGATTATCCTGGTGACGACCGTCCGGCCCGACGCCGACACCGCCGCGGGCGCCTTCGCCGCTGCCAGGGGGCGGCTGGAGGGCGTGATGGCCGACTTCCGCAAGCCCGCCCCGCCGCTGGCCGGGAACGGCGTGCCCGAGCCCGACGCCTTCACCACCCCGGTGAGCCGTGAGGACTACCGAGCCATCGTCGGCAAGGCCAAGGACTACATCCGCGCCGGCGACATCTTCCAGGTGGTGCCCAGCCACCGATTCCGCGCGCCCTTCAGCCGCGATCCCTTCGCCCTCTACCGCTCGCTGCGGCGGATGAACCCCTCGCCCTTCCTGTTCTATCTGAACTTCGGCGACTTCCAGCTGGCGGGTTCATCGCCGGAAATCCTGGTTCGCCTGCGCGACGGCAAGATCACCATCCGCCCCATCGCCGGCACTCGCCCCCGCGGCGCGACGCCGGAAGAAGACCAGCGCCTGGAGGCCGAACTGCGCGCCGACCCCAAGGAGAGGGCCGAGCACCTGATGCTCCTGGACCTGGGCCGCAACGATGTCGGCCGGGTGGCGATGCTGAAGGCCCACGGCGCCAACCAGGCCCAGCCGGTCAGCCGCGCCCCGCGCGTGCGGGTGACTGACAGCTTCTTTGTCGAACGCTACGCCCAGGTCATGCACCTGGTCTCCAATGTCGAGGGCGATGCGCCCGAGGGCCTGGATCCGGTGGACGTGCTGATGGCCGCTCTGCCCGCCGGCACCCTGTCCGGCGCGCCCAAGGTGCGGGCCATGCAGATCATCGACGAACTGGAGATCGAGAAGCGCGGCATCGCCTATGCGGGAGCGGTCGGGTATTTCGGCGCCGACGGCAGCGTCGACACCTGCATCGTCCTGCGCACCGCCTGCATCAAGGACGGCCAAGTCTATGTCCAGGCCGGCGGCGGGGTGGTGGTCGATAGCGATCCCGACGCCGAGTACGACGAGACCCTGCACAAGGCCCGCGCCGTGCGCCGGGCGGCCGAGGAAAGCTGGCGGTTCGTCTGAGCCTGAGGGCTAACGCTCGCTCTGCACCATGTGCTGGGTGATGACCGGCGGGGCAAGGATCATGGCGGTGGCCAGCGTGAGCGCGGTCGACGCCGCGAAGGCGGCGGCGCAAAGCACGGGCCACATGGATTCCTTCACCACGGGCGTCATCAGCAACAGCCGGGCGCGGGCGATCTGGTCGGCGTCGAGGACGGAATCAGCGGTCGTCATGACCACAGGGTCCGCCCAACGCGCACCGCATGCAATGCGTGCACTTGGCGCAGCAGCGCCTACAGCCTAGATGGAACGCCATGATCCTGGTCATCGATAACTACGACAGCTTCACCTACAACCTCGTCCACTATCTGAACGAGCTGGGGGCCGAAACGCTCGTCTATCGCAACGACGCCATCAGCGTCGAAGAGGCGCTCGGCCTGAAGCCCGACGGCGTGCTGCTGTCGCCTGGCCCCTGCACCCCCAACGAGGCGGGTATCTGCCTGGAGCTGATCGCCAAGGCCCCCGAGGGCCTTCCGATCCTCGGCGTCTGCCTGGGCCACCAGTCTATCGGCCAGGCCTTCGGCGGCGATGTGGTGCGCGCCAAGGCCACAATGCATGGCAAGACCAGCCTCATGCACCACACCGGAAAGGGTGTGTTCGCGGGCATGCCGCAGGACTTCACCGCCACCCGCTATCACAGCCTGTCGGTGGCCAAGGATACGATGCCGGACGTCCTGGAGGTCACCGCCTGGACGGAGGACGGCGAGGTCATGGGATTCCAGCACAAGACCCGGCCGATCCACGGCGTGCAGTTCCATCCGGAATCCATCGCCACCGAGGGTGGCCACCACCTGCTGGCCAATTTCCTTGAACTGGCCGGCGTGCCCCGAAACGTGCCGGTCTGATGTCGGACGCCTTCAAGCCGCTGCTGGGCCGGCTGGCCGACGGCCAGACCCTGTCGGACGAGGACGCCGGCGAGTTCTTCGCCGCCTGCCTGCGGGGCGAGCCCTCCCCCGCCCAGGTCGCCGCCGCAATCACCGCCATGCGCCTGCGCGGCGAGACGGTGGGCGAGATCACCGCCTGCGCCAGGGCCATGCGGCGCGCCGCGGTGACCCTGGACCCGCCCTATGAGGTGATGGACGTCTGCGGCACCGGCGGCGATGGCCTGCACACGCTCAACATCTCCACCGCCGTGGGATTCGTTGCGGCCGGCGGCGGGCTGAAGGTGGCCAAGCACGGCAACCGGGCGCTCTCGTCACGGTCGGGCACCGCCGACGTGCTCGCCGAGCTCGGTGTGGACATCAACGCCCCTGTGGACCGTCAGATGAAGGCGCTCGATGAGGCCGGCATCTGCTTCATGTTCGCCCAGGCCCACCACGGCGCCATGCGCCACGTGTCGCCGATCCGGGCCGAGCTCGGCTTCCGCACGGTGTTCAACCTGCTGGGGCCGCTGACCAACCCCGCCAACGCCAAGCGCCAGGTGATGGGGGTCTTCGCCGAGCGCTGGGTCGAGCCCCTGGCCCGCGTGCTGGGAGCCCTGGGTTCCGAACGCGCCTGGGTCGTGCACGGCGGCGGCTTGGACGAGATGACCACCACGGGCGAGACCGTCGTGGCCGAATGGCGCGAGGGCCAGGCGCGGATGTTCACCATCACCCCCGAGGCCGTGGGCCTGCCCCGCGCGGCCCTGGCCGACCTCACCGGCGGCACACCGGCCGAGAACGCCGTGGCTCTGCGCGCCCTGCTGGACGGGCAGGCCGGCGCCTATCGCGACATCGTGCTGCTGAACGCCGCCGCCGCCTTCCTGGTGGGGGAGCAGGTGGAGACCCTGCGCGACGGCATCGATCTCGCCCGCGCGGTGATCGACGACGGCCGGGCCAAGACCGCCCTGACGAAACTGGCCGCCATCACGAGCGCGCCGTGAGCGACATCCTCGACAAGATCGCCGCTTACAAGCGTGAGGAAGTGGCCGAGCGGAAGACGCTGCGCACCGTGGCGCAGGTCGAGGCGGCCGCTGCGCAGGCTTCCGCCCCGCGGGGCTTCCGCGCCGCCCTGGAAGGCGCCCATGCGCCAGGCCGCCTGGCCCTGATCGCCGAGATCAAGAAGGCCTCGCCGTCCAAGGGCATGATCCGCGAGGACTTCGATCCGCCCTCGCTGGCCAAGGCCTACGAAGCCGGCGGCGCGGTCTGCCTTTCGGTCCTGACCGACACCCCCAGCTTCCAGGGCGCCGACAGCTTCCTGACCGCCGCGCGCGACGCCTGCGATCTGCCGTGCCTGCGCAAGGAGTTCCTGGTGGACCCCTGGCAGGTGGCCGAATCCCGGGCGCTGGGAGCCGACGCCATCCTGGTGATCATGGCGATGGTCGATGATTCCGTGGCGCGGGCCCTGATGTCCGAGGCCGCCCGATTCGGCATGGACGCCCTGGTGGAGGTCCACGACGAGGCCGAGATGGCGCGTGCCGGCCACCTTGGCGCGACCTTGGTCGGCGTGAACAACCGCGACCTGCGCAGCTTCAGCATCGACCTGGCCATCACCGAACGGCTGGCGGCGCTCGCGCCCGCAAATGCCTTGCTGGTAACGGAAAGCGGCATATTCACCGCGGCCGACGCGGCGCGGCTGGAGCGGTCCGGCGCCTCGGCCATGCTGGTGGGCGAAAGCCTGATGCGGCAGGCCGACGTGACCGCCGCAGCGAGCGCTTTGCTGGCCTGACTGGCGTCAACTTGACATTAACGAAGAACGCCTAGAGAACATCGAGCAAGGTTTCTGCTTTGTTCTTCAAGGGCTCGTCGTCCAATGCTCACTCGTAAACAACACGAATTGCTTATGTTCATTCATGAGCGGATCAAGGAGAGCGGCGTCTCGCCCTCCTTCGACGAGATGAAGGAGGCGTTGGACCTGGCGTCCAAGTCCGGCATCCACCGCCTGATCACAGCGCTGGAGGAACGCGGCTTCCTGCGACGTCTGCCGCATCGGGCGCGCGCCCTGGAAGTGGTGAAGCTGCCGCAGCAGGCCACCACCTCGTCGCCGCCCAAGGGCCGCGCGCCGTTCAAGCCGCAGCTCGTCGAGGCCGGCGCCGGCCAGCAGCCCATGGCCGCCGCCAACGACACCCGGGAAATCTCGGTGCTCGGCAAGATCGCCGCCGGCACGCCCATCGAGGCGATCCAGCAGGAACGCGACCGCATGCATGTGCCCGAAAGCATGCTTGGCGCCGGCGAGCACTACGCCCTCGAGGTCCAGGGCGACTCCATGATCAACGCCGGCATCCTGGACGGCGATTACGTCGTCATCCGCAAGACCGACACCGCCACCTCCGGCGAGATCGTCGTCGCCCTGGTGATGGGCGAGGAAGCCACCCTCAAGCGCCTGCGCAAGAAGGGCGCCTCCATCGCCCTGGAAGCCGCCAACCCGGCTTACGAGACCCGCATCTTCGGCCCCGACCAGGTTCAGGTTCAGGGCCGCCTCGTCGGCCTGATCCGCAAATACCACTAACAACTCCGTCATCCCGGACGCCGATAGGCGATCCGGGACGACGTTGAAGGTGTTCGCTACCAGATGTGGACGCGCTGTTCCGGCGGCAGGTAGAGCTTGTCGCCGGGCTTGATGTTGAAGGCCGCGTACCAGGCGTCCACGTTGCGGACGATGCCGTTGACGCGATATTCGGCCGGGCTGTGCGGATCGGTGAGCAGTTGCTCCCGCATACGGCCTTCCCGGGTCTTGGTCTGCCAGGACTGGGCGAAGGCGACGAAGAACCGCTGATCCCCGGTCATGCCCTCGATCACCGGCGGCTCGCCGTGCTTGGCGACGTAGCGGCGATAGCCGACATAGGCGGCCTCCAGGCCTCCGAGGTCCCCCAGGTTCTCGCCCATGGTCAGTTCGCCGTTGATATGGACACCCGCCACCGGCTCATAGGCGTCGAACTGTTTGCCCAGCACCGCGGCGCGCTCGGCGAAGGCCTTGGCGGAGCCCGCGGTCCACCAGTCGCGAACCTTGCCGACGCTATCGAACTGCCGGCCCTGGTCATCGAAGCCGTGCCCCATCTCATGGCCGATGGTGGCGCCCTCCCCGCCATAGTTGGCGGCGGCGTCGGCCTTGGGATCGAAATAGGGCGGCTGCAGGATCGCCGCCGGGAAGGTGATCTGGTTGTTCTGCGGATCGTAATAGGCGTTCACCTCCTGGGGCGTCATGTACCAGAGGCTGCGATCGACGGGCTTGGGGAAGCGCGACAGGCTGAGCTGCCACTGGAAGTCTTCCGAGCGGATGGCGTCCCCCAGCAGGTCATTGCGATCGATCTTCAGGCTAGAATAGTCGATGTACTTGACCGGGTGGCCGAGGCGGGGATCGAAGGTCGACAGCTTGATCAGGGCCTGTTTGCGGGTCGGCTCATCCATCCAGGCGGCCGTCTTGATCCGCTCGCCATAGGCGGCGCGCAGATCGGCGATCAGTTCGTCGGCCTTGCGTTCAGCCTCCGGCGGATAGTGGCGGGCCACATAGATCTTGCCGATCTCCTCGCCCTGGAAGCGGTTGAGCAGCTGGACGCCACGCTTCCAGCGTTCCCGCTGCTGGGGCACGTCACGCAGGGTGTGGGAGAAGAATTCGAAATTGGCCTGGTCGAAGGCCTTGGGAAGGAACTGCGCGTGGGTGCGCACGAAGTGGTAGGCGAGATAGTCCTTCCAGGTCTGGAGCGGCACAGTGTCGAGCAGCACCCCCGCCGCCTGGAACATCGAGGGCTCCTGGGCGATCACCAGATCGGCCTTGGCAAGGCCCGCATGGTTCAGCATGGCCTGCCAGTCGAACTGAGGCGCCAGCGCCTGCAGCTTGGCCACCGACATCGGGTTGTTGATGGCGGCCACATCGCGGGTTTTTTCGGGCGCCCAGTGGGCGGTGGCGATCTTGGTCTCCAGCGCGATGATGGCGTCGGCCTTGGCGGCGGCGTCGGGGACGCCAGCCAGGGTCTGAATCTGGATCACATAATCCCGGTAAGCCTTCCGGAAAGCGTCATATTTCTCTCCCTCGCGGAGGTAGTAGTCGCGGTTGGGCAAGCCGAGGCCGGACTGGTCGGCGAACACCACATAGCGGGTGGGATCGGCGAGGTCGGGCCCGACATCGAGATCGACGGGCGAGGTGTAGCCGACCTCCGAAAACAGGTTCAGCAGGTCGGCGCGGGTCTTCACCGCGGCGATCTTGGCCAGATAGGGCTTCAGCGGCGCCGCGCCCCGCGCCTCGATGGCCGCCTCGTCCATCCAGGCGGCGTAGAAGTCGCCGATCCGCTGGCCTCCGGGGCCGGCCACCTTGGGATCCTTGGCCAGGTCATCGACAATCGCGTGGACCTGGACCTCCGCCTCGTCGGCGAGGGTGACGTCGACGCCGGCGGCGGTGCGGTCCGGCGCGATCTGGGTGCGCTTGAGCCAACTGCCATTCACATAACGGAAGAAGTCGTCCCCCGGCTTAACCGAGGCGTCCATGAAGCTGGGATCATAGCCCCAGGTCCCGAACTTCGGCTTGGCCTCCGCCGCGAAGCCCATCTGGGGCGCGCCCAGGACCATCACCGCGGCCACCGAGGCCAGCGCCATCTGCTTGAACGTCAAAGCCGTACTCCGAGACTGATTTGCGCTCGACACTACATCAGGCGCGACGGCTGTCACGTCGGGTCGGCGGTCGTTCCACCTGTCCAGGGCCGCTGGCCTCGCAAGCTCTGCGCCCAGACGATCCGCCAGCCAGAGGCCGTGCGATAGAGCTCCGCGGAGCCGCCCCGGGCAAAGTCGTCTTCGGTCAGCAGCAGGGCCTTCGGACAGTCGGCGGCGGTCGCCACGCCCCGCACCACCACGATGTCCGCCCACTGGCAGAACAGCGGCAGCTTCTTCTCGATGGTGGAGGTCCGGCGGGTGAAGACAGCGGCCACGCGGGGCGACGAGCCGAGGCGCGGCGCGCACGACCAGCGGTCGCAGTCGTAGAGGGCGTCTCGGGCCGCCAGGCCATCGGTGGCGGGCTCCAGGCCTCGCCGACGCGCCCAGAGCTCGGCCCCGAACAGCTTGACATCCGGGCGGAACAGGACGGCCTGCTTGCCCTCCCGCACCGCCAAGGTCGAGCCATCGGCGGCGATCCAGATGTTGGGGGTCGGCGGGCGCGGCGTCAGGGTGACCGCCAGGGCGAAGGGTAGACCCGCCCAGCGCAGCGGCCCTTTCCACAGGCACAGCCAAAGGATGCCCAAGAAGGCCGCCGCCAGGGTCCAGGAGGGCGCGCTGGCGACGATAAGCTGGGCGCCCGGCATACCCGCGGCCTTCGCGGCGATCAGGTTCATGGTGTCGATGGCCAAGCCCGCGGCCTCCAGCGGCCACTTCCCCAGGCCCAAGGGCGCCAGGATCGCGCCCAGCGCCAAGGCCGGCATCATCAGAAAGGAGGAGATCGGCGCCACCAGCAGGTTGGCCACCAGACCAAAGGTGGAGACCCGGTTGAAGTGCTGCATGGCGAAGGGGCCGGTCGCCATCCCCGCCACGAAGCTGGCCGCCAGACTGGCGCCCAGCCAGGTCCCGACGCCCTGGACGGCGCGGATCGGCCAGGGGGCGTTGATCTCGCGGATCGGGCGCGGCCAAAGCTCGGCCATGGCCACCAGGGCCGTGGTGGCGGCGAAGGACATCTGGAAGCCGGGCTCGGTCACCGCCTCGGGCTGGAAGGCCAGGATCACCAGGGCGGCGATGGCGAGCGTGTGGAGGCTGATGGCGCGGCGATCCACCAGGATGGCCCCGAAGGCGGCGCAGGCGGTGATCGCCGCCCGCTCGGCCGGGGCCGGGGCGCCCGAGAGCACGAGATAGGCCAGCACCGACCCCAGGCCGAACAGGGCGGCGGTCTTCTTGCTGGAAACCCGCAGGGCCAGCCAAGGCCAGGCGGCGATCAACAACCTGACGCCCGCGAAGGCGAAGCCGCCGACGATGGCCATGTGCAGGCCGGAGATCGAAATGATGTGGGACAGGCCTGCCGCGCGCAGGGCGTCCACCTGCTCGCGCGGGATATAGGCCTCGTGCCCGGTGACCATGGCCGCCGCCAAGCCTCCGCTCCTCACCCCCAACTGATCGACGATCTTGCGCGCCAGCGCCCAGCGGGTGGCGTTGATCCGCATCTCCAGGGCCAGCCGCCAGGGTGGCGGCTCGGCGAAGATCTCGCGCGGCGGTGTCAGGGTGAAGCCGACCCCGCCGATCCCCTCGAAGAAGGCGTCGCGGGCGAAGTCGTAGGAACCGGGACTGGCGGGCGGCGGCGGCGGGTTGAGCATGCCGCGCACGCGTATGGCGGTTCCGGGCGCCGGAAGGGGTGTGTCGGGCTGGAGGGTCATGCGGGCGCGGATCGGCGTGGTCTCGGGCGCCAGGCCGCTGACCCGAATCGGCGCCAGCAGCAGGCGCGGACCGCCCTGCCCTGGATTGGCGACGTCCACCACGAAGGCGTCCACCGTCTGCATGCCCTCGCCACTGGGGGCGATGGGCGCGCGGACATGTTCGGTGCGCAGCTTGCCGGCCGCGAACCCGGCCAGGGCGAAGGCCGCCAGGGTGAGCGCGATGGCCAGGATACGCCCGCCGTCCCAGCGGACGCGGACCAGCAGCAGGCCGCCGGCCAGGCCCAGGATGGCGATGGCCAGCACCGCCAGCGGCTCACGCGGCAGGGCGAAATAGACCGCCGCGCCGCAACCGAAGGCGACGGGAGTCCACAGGCTGAGGCGGTCGCCCTGTGACGCGGCCTGGTCGCGGAGCCACGCCATCGCGTCGGCGGCGCTAGGAAGCTTACGGACCGGCGTGTTAATAGGCGCCGCGATCGCGTCGGCCTCCGCCGGCGCCGCCTCACCCACAGTCTTGAGCTCGATGTCCGACCGACCCGTCGTCACCCGTATCGCCCCCTCGCCCACCGGCTACATGCATATTGGCACGGCCCGCACGGCCTTGTTCAACTGGCTTTACGCCAAGCGCATGGGCGGCAAGTTCTTGCTGCGCATCGAGGACACCGATCGCGAGCGCTCCACACTACCCGCCGTCCAGGCGATCTTCGACGGCATGGAATGGCTGGGGCTCATCCCCGACGAGGAACCGGTCTTCCAGGCCGCCCGCGCCGACCGTCATGTGCTGGCCGCCCAGGCGTTGCTGGCCAAGGGCCGCGCCTATCGCGACTACATGACCGCTGAGGAGCTGACCGCCGAGCGCGAGATCGCCCGGGCCGAGGGTCGCGCCGTGCGTTCGCCCTGGCGCGACCAGGACGCCAATTTCAACGACCGGCCGTTCGTCGTGCGGTTCAAGGGCCCGCACGAAGGCGAGACCGTGATCCACGACCTGGTGAAGGGCGATGTCACCTTCAAGAACAAGGACCTGGATGATCTGATTATCCTGCGGACAGACGGCACGCCAACCTACAATCTCGCCGTCATCGTCGACGACCACGAGATGGGGATCACCCACGTGATCCGCGGCGACGACCACCTGAACAACGCCGCCCGCCAGACCCTGATCTATGAGGCGCTGGGCTGGGACGTTCCGGTCTGGGCCCACCTGCCGATGATCCACGGCCCGGACGGCGCCAAGCTGTCCAAGCGCCACGGCGCCCAGGCGGTGAGCGAGTTCGACGACATGGGCTATCTGCCCGAGGCGATGCGCAACTATCTGGCGCGGCTGGGCTGGGGCCACGGTGACGACGAGATCTTCAGTGACCAACAGGCGCAGGCTTGGTTCGACGTGACCGACGTGGTGAGCGCGCCGGCCCGCCTGGACTGGGCCAAGCTGAACCACATCAACAATCACTACCTGCGGCAGGCCGAGATCGGCCGGCTGACGGACCTGACCGTCCGCGTGCTCACCAGCCGGGGCGAGACCCTGAACGACCGGTCCGCCGACATCCTGCACCGCACCATTCCGCTGGTCCGGGACGGGGCCAAGACCCTGCTGGAACTGGCCGACGCCGTGGTCTTCGCCCTGAAGCAGCGTCCTCTGGAACTGCCGGAGAAGACCCTGGCCCTGCTGACCGAAGAGACCCGCGCGCGCTTCGCGCGCCTGCGCCATAACCTCGCAGGCCAGACCGACTGGGACGTCGTGGCCCTTGAGGCGGCGCTGCGCAGCTTCGCCGAAAGCGAGGGCGTGGGCCTGGGAAAGATCGGCCCCGGCTTACGTGGCGTCCTGTCGGGCGGGTCGCCGGCGCCTGATCTCGCCGGCGCCTTGGTAAGCCTCGGAAAAGCGGAAAGTCTCGGTCGGCTTGACGATGCCCTTTCGCCCGCTGCGTAAGGCGGTATAAGGCTCGCCAAACAGACGTTTTGTTCCAGACATGCGAAGGGGATGGCATGGCCGACATGGCGAAAATGAGCATCGGCTCAAAGACCGTTGAACTCCCGATTCTGAAGGGCGTCGACGGCCCGGCTGTCGTTGATATCCGCAAGCTCTACGCCGAGGCCGACGTCTTCACCTACGACCCCGGCTTCACCTCCACGGCGTCCTGCGAGAGCAAGATCACCTTCATCGATGGCGACGCGGGCATTTTGCTGCACCGCGGTTATCCCATCGATCAGCTGGCCGAAAAGTCCAGCTTCCTCGAGGTCTGCTACCTGCTGCTGCACGGCGAACTGCCGAACGCCGCCGAGGCCGAGGAATTCGAGAAGACGATCACCTACCACACGATGCTGCACGAGCAGTTCGACCGGTTCTTCCAAGGCTTCCGCCGCGACGCCCACCCGATGGCGATCATGGTCGGCGCCGTCGGCGCGCTCTCGGCCTTCTACCATGACAGCACCAACGTCGAGGATCCCGAGCAGCGGATGATCTCGTCGCACCGGCTGATCGCCAAGATGCCGACGATCGCGGCGCGGGCCTTCAAGTACTTCCGCGGCCAGCCCTTCGTGCATCCGCGCAACGACCTGTCCTACGCCGAGAACTTCCTGCGCATGTGCTTCTCGGTGCCGGCCGAGGACTGGGTCCCGAACCCTGTCCTGACGCGCGCCATGGACCGCATCTTCATCCTGCACGCCGACCACGAACAGAACGCGTCGACCTCGACGGTGCGTCTGGCGGGCTCCTCGGGCGCCAACCCGTTCGCCTGCATCGCGGCCGGCATCGCCTGCCTCTGGGGTCCCAGCCACGGCGGCGCGAACGAAGAAGCGCTGAACATGCTCAAGGAGATCGGCACCGTCGATCGCATCCCCGAGTACGTCCAGGGCGTGAAGGACCGTCGCTATCGCCTGATGGGCTTCGGTCACCGCGTCTACAAGAACTACGACCCGCGGGCGACCGTGATGCAGAAGACCTGCCACGAAGTGCTGGCCGAGGTGGGCCACTCCGACGATCCGCTGCTGAAGGTGGCGATGGAGCTGGAAAAGATCGCGCTTTCCGATCCCTACTTCATCGAACGCAAGCTCTACCCGAACGTCGACTTCTACTCCGGCATCACCCTGCGCGCCCTCGGCTTCCCGGCCGAGATGTTCACGGTGCTGTTCGCCGTCGCCCGCACCGTGGGCTGGATCGCGCAGTGGAAGGAAATGATCGAGGATCCGTTGCAGAAGATCGGCCGTCCGCGCCAGATCTACACCGGCGCTCCGAAGCGGGACTATACGGCGATCAGCAAGCGCTAGGCGCTTCGAAAGCCAGACCCAAGATCATCCGCCGCGCCCTCGGGTTCGGCGGATTTTCTTTGCCCGCTAGGCGATGATCTTCAGGATGGCCTCGGCGGCGGCGTCGGAGGGATCAGGACCGCCACGGCCCATCTTCTCCAGCGCGCCGTACTGGGCGGCGACCTGGCGGCCGGCGATGTCGGCGTTGTCCAGGCGCAGCGCGGCTTCGCGAGCGAGGTTCTCAGGCGTGCAGTCGTCCTGGATCAGCTCAGGCGCGACAATCGCCCCGGCCGCGATGTTGAAGAGCGTGATCGGCCGTTTCACCAGCCGGTTGACCAGGGCGTAGGTCAGCTTGTCGATCCGATATCCGATGACCATGGGGCAGCCGGCGAGGGCCAGCTCGATGGTGACGGTGCCCGAGCAGGCCAGCGCGGCGGTGGCGGCCTTCATGGCGTCCAGTTTGGCCTGGTCGCCCTCCACAACGTGGGCCCGGCGGGGCCAGCCGGCGACCTGGGCCTTGACCGCGGCGGCCACGGTGGGGGCGGCCGGGATGACGATCTCCAGGTCAGGGTGACTGGCCTTCAGCAGCAGGGCCGCCTCGCCGAAGGACGGCAGGACGCGGGCGATCTCGCTGGGCCGGCTGCCAGGCAGAACCAGCAGGATCGGCGCCTGGGGCGAGATCCCGAGGCTCTTGCGCAGGCGGGCCGGGTCAGCCTTGGAGAAGTCCACCTTGAGGGCGGCGTTGCCGACGAAGGTGGTGGCCAGGCCCTCGGCCTCGAAGTAGGGGGCGTCGAAGGTGTGAATCGACAGCAGATGGTCCACGGCGCCGGCCAGGACCTTGGCGCGGCCTCGCCGCCAGGCCCAGACCTGGGGCGCGACGTACTTCACCAGCGGAATGGTGGGGGCGATCTTTCGAAGACGATGGGCGACGCGCAGGCTGAAGGCCCAGGAGTCGATTAAGACCACCACATCGGGCTTCTCGCGGGCGGCCACCTCGACGGTCTGGTTCACCAGCTTCATGGCGCGGGGATAGACGGCCAGGGCGTCCACCACGCCGAGTATGGAGAGTTGGGCGATATCGAACAGGCTCTCCACGCCCTGGGCTGCCATCTGGGCCCCGCCCGTCCCAATGAAGCGCACATTGTCGCCCAGGCGGGCGCGCAGGGCCTTGGCGAGGCCCGCGCCCCGGTCGTCGCCGGAGGCCTCGGTGGCCACCAGCATGACGGTCAGGAGCTTGCTCATGGTTCGACGCCGAAGATGAACAGGCCCAGTTCGTCGGCCAGCTCGATCACCGCCTCGCGGTCCAGCACCAGCAGGCGCCCCGCCTCACCCACGATGCCGGCCAGACCGGCGGCTGCGGCGCGCTGGACGGTGGCCAGGCCGATGGTGGGCAGATCGATGCGGGTCTCCTGGATCGGCTTGGGCGCCTTGGCAAGCACCCCGCGATAGGCGCCGGGAGTTCCGCGGATGGCGGTGGGGATTTCGTGGGCCACGCGACGGAGCATGGCGTCGGTGCCCTCCTGGGCTTCCACGGCCAGCACCAGGCCGTCGCAGACCACGGCCCCCTGCCCCACGTCCAGGCGGCCGATCTCGCGGGCCACCAGCAGAGCCCGGTCGATGTCGCCCTGGTGCTCGGACCCGGGCGACACGGCGCCCAGCGGCCCCTTGGCCAGGGTCAGATCGCTCTTGGCCTCGTGGGCGCCTTCGATGACGAAGCCCTCCTTGGCGAATTCGTTCAGCACCACCCGCAACAGGGCGTCGTCGCCGTGCCGCGCCGCCGCGATGATGGCCGGCAACAGAGCCAGGCCGCGCAGGTCGGGCTTCAGGGTCTTGAAGTCCGGCCGGCTGACATTGCCCACCAGGCAGACAGCCTGGCAACCGGCGCGCTTCAGCGCCTTGATGGTCTTGCCGATCTCCGCCAGGCCGACATCGACACCCGGAAAGCGGTTCAGCTCCGGGCGGGCGAAGCCCTTCAGCCGGGCGATGAAGACGGCGCGGCCGGCCTGCGCGCAGTGCTCGGCGATCTCCAGGGGCAGCGTACCGCCGCCGGCGATCAGACCGAGCTTGCGCATGGAGCTTCTAGACCTCGCGCTCGGGCAGGCAGAGCGGGCGGCTGCCGTCGGCGCGAATGAAGTCGATGATCTCGCGGACCTCGTCGGAGCTCGCATAGGTCTCGACGGTGTCGTCCAGGCGTTCCTGGAAGGTGCCCTCGTCGGCGAACAGCATGCGGTAGGCCGCCCGCATGGTGTTGATGGTCTCACGGCTGAAGCCACGACGCTTCAGGCCCACCAGATTCAGGCCCTCGAGGTGGGCATGGTTGCCCCAGACCGAACCGTAGGGAATGACGTCCTTCACCACGGCGGCCAGGCCGCCGATCATCGCGTGACGTCCGACCCGGGTGTATTGGTGCACGGCGGCCAGGCCGCCGACAATGACGAAGTCGCCGATCTGGCAGTGTCCGCCAAGCGTCGCCTGCTTGGTCAGGATGACGTGGTCGCCGACCCGGCAGTCGTGCCCGACGTGGCTTTCGATCATGTAGAAGCCGTCCGAGCCCACGCTGGTCAGGCCGCCGCCGTTGACGGTGCCGATGTTCATGGTGGCGTGTTCGCGGATGGTGTTGCGGTCGCCGATCACCAGTTTTGTGGGTTCGCCCTTGTAGGCGGTGTGCTGCGGCGGTCCGCCCAGCATGGCGAAGGGATAGACGGTGTTCTCTTCCCCCAGCTCCGTGTGGCCGTCGACGACGATGTGGGAGACCAGCCGGGTGCCCGCACCGAGCCGGACATTGGGACCGACCGTACAGAACGGGCCGACGACGACACCGTCGCCGAGCACCGCGCCGTCGGCGACGATGGCGTTGGGATGGATTTGCGCAGTCATTGGGTGGCCACCACCATGGCGGCGAACTCGCACTCGGCCGCCACCTTGTCGCCCACCATGGCCTGGCCCTGGAACTTGAAGAGGTCGCCGCGGGCGCGGATCACCTTGACATTGAGACGCAGCACATCGCCGGGCCGCACGGGCTGGCGGAAGCGGCCGTTGTCCACGGAGACAAAGAAGATGGTCTTTCCGGCCACGTCCACGTCCAGGGACTTGGACATCAGCACCGCGCCGGTCTGGGCCAGGGCTTCGATAATCAGCACGCCGGGCATGACGGGATAGTCGGGGAAGTGGCCCTGGAAGAAGGGCTCGTTGATCGTCACGCACTTGATGCCGACGATGGATTCGCTGGCCTTGTAGTCCTCGCAGCGGTCGACCAGCAGGAAGGGATAGCGATGCGGAATCCGCTTCACGATCTCGGTGATGTCGATCTCGGTGGGAGACTCGTTGACGGGGGCCTTACGGCTCATTGATCAGGTTCCTCCCGGCGGCGCACGGCCGCCGATTTGCTGAGCCAGGCGACTTCGCGCAGCCATTGTCGCATGGGCAGGGACGGAAAGCCCCCCATGACCGCCTTGGGCGGCACATCGCGGAAAACCCCGGCGCCCGCGCCGATCTGGGCGCCTTCACCGATGATCACATGGTCGGCCACCCCGGCCCGGCCGCCGAAGGCCGATCCGTCGCCGATGGTCACGCTGCCGGAAATCCCTGTATGGGCGGCCATCACGCAGTTGCGGCCGACGCGGACGTTGTGGGCGATCTGCACCAGGTTGTCGATCTTGGTGTTCTCCCCCAGCACGGTGTCCTCATAGGCCCCGCGGTCGATGCAGCTGTTGGCCCCGACGGTGACGCCGTCCTGCAGGATGACCCGGCCGAGTTGCGGGATATCGATCACCCCAGTGGGGCCGGCGGTGGCGCCGAATCCCGCCTCACCGACGACGGCGCCGGCCAGGATCTTCACCCGGTCGCCCAGCAAGGCGCAGTGGATGCTGACATTAGGGCCAATGACGCAATCGCGGCCGATGGTGACGCCAGGTCCGATGACGGTGTTAGGCCCGATGACAGTTCCTCGGCCGATCTGGGCGCCTTGGCCGACGGCCACACCGGGACTGATGACGGCGCCCGTCTCCACAGTCGCCTCGCGGGAGACGGCGGCGTGGCCCGCGTGCAGGCGCGGCCGGTGCAGGCGCTGGCCGGACATCGCGTAAGCGGCGGTGGGCTGACGGGTGACCAGGGCCACGCAGCCCTGCGGCACGAGGCCGGCGTCCCGCTCGCTGACGAAACAGGCCGCGGCGCGGGTCTCGGCCAGCTCGGCGGCCAATTTTCGGTCGGAGAAGTAGGTGATGCTGTCGGAGGTGGCCCGCGCCAGGATGGCGACGCGGGCGACCTGAACCGATCCGGCCCCGGGCGCCGACAATGCGGCCCCGGTCAGCGCGGCGAGCTCCGTCAATGAGACGGGCCCCAGATCTTCAAAAAAGCGCGGGTCAGGCATCAAGCACTCTCAGCTCGACCCGCGCATAGCCCGAGTCGTTCTACTTGCGGACGGGAGCCGCAGCTTGAGGGGCCGCAGCCGGTTGGTCCAGACGTTCGCGGTCGAAGGCGAACTGGGTGATCTTCGCGTTCAGCGCCGTGGTCAAGCCGGGGCTGATATCCATGGCCGGATTGGCGATGACCAAGGCGTCGCGCTGCAGCAGGATGCTGCACTGACGCTGCTGGTAGACCTGACGGATGATCGGGTCCAGTTCCTGGCCGACGCGGCCTAGGGCCTTTTGCTGGGTGGCCTGCAGCTCACGTTCGCGCAGCTGGCTCTTGCGCTGATAGGCGTTGGCGCGGACCTGCAGGTCGGCGGCGGCCTTTTCGAACGCGCCCTGATCCATGGTCGCCTTACGGGCGTCCAAGGCCTTGGCGTCGTTCTGGATGGAGGCCTCCTCGGCCTTCAGCTCGGCCCCGACTTGCGTCGCGATCTGCTGCAGACGGGTCTGAACGTACTTGCCCACGGTCGAACCGCCGATGACGCCCTCGATCGACATGACGCAGACGCCCGGAATAGCCGGTCCATGGGTGATGGCCGGCGCCGCAGCCTGTGCAAAGGCCTGCGAGCTTGCGGTGAGCGAAAGCGCGGCGACACAGGTCGCCGCGACTAGATTTTTGATCGTCATGGGGGCTCAGAACTTCGTTGAAGTGGAGAAACGGAAGGTTTCAGTCTTATCGTAGGCTTCTTTGGCCAAAACTTGGCTGAAGTCGAAGCGGATGGGTCCCATCGGTGACTTCCAGAACACCGACAGACCCGCCGTGGCGCGTAGAGAGAGATCATCGAAGATCATCGGATCAGGCGCGCCGACGGCACAACCTGGATCGGTAGCAGTCGGAGTTCGCGCGACCAGGCAAGCCTTCGCGGCGTCATCCAGCAGCCCGACGGTGCCGAAGTCGGTGAACACAGCGGCCTTGATGCCGTACTGCTCCGGGACGAAGGTCGGAATGCTCAGTTCCACTGAACCGATGGCGTAGGCTCGGCCGCCAAGGGCGTCGCTGCGGGCATTGTTGGTGTCGCGCGGCCCCAGGCCCGCGGTCTCGAAGCCGCGGAAGCTGTTGCCGCCCTTGTAGGAACGGTCGTTGATCCGGATGGTGTCGCCGTTCCAGCCTGCGATGTAGCCCGCCTGGCCGGTGACGCTGAGGATGAAGTTCTTGTTGAAGCCGTGATACCAGCCGCCGTCGACATCGGTCTTGATGTAGTTCACATCGCCGCCGACGCCCGCCAGATCCTGGCTGATGTCCGCATAGAAGCCGCGGGTCGGGTTAATCGGATTGTTCCGGCGATCCAGGCGCAGGCCGTAGCCCACCAGCGAGGTCAGGAACGACCCGCGCTGGGCGCAGAGCGACAGGGACACGATCGGCGAGGTCGGATCGCAATAGGTGTTATCGATCTGCACCTGATCCTGGCGGATCACGTAGCGAGTGCTCATCGACGAGTTCAGGGTCAGCGGGAAACCGGCGCGCAGGTTCATGCCCAGCGTGCTGGTCTGGTAGGCCGAGTAATCGGTGAGGTCGTAACGGTAGGAGTAGATATCCACCCCGGCCCGCAGGTTACGGCCCAGGAAGCGCGGCTCGGTGAAGGAGAAGTCCACCTGCTGGCGCAGGGAGCCCACGGAGATCCGGGCGCGGACGTCCTGGCCACGGCCGCGGAAGTTACGCTGGGTGATGCCCAGGTCCAGCACGAGCTGGTCCACCGAGGAATAGCCGGCGCTGAAGGAGAGTTCGCCGGTGGGCTGTTCCTCGACCTTCACCTGCAGATTGGTGCGGTCGGGGGCCGAACCCGGGATCTCGGTGATGTTGACGTCCTTGAAGAAGCCAAGGGCGCGGATGTTGTTCTTCGACCGGTCCACCAGGGCGCGGTTGTAGGCGTCGCCCTCCACCAGGTTCAGCTCGCGGCGGATCACATAGTCGAGGGTCTGGCTGTTGCCGACGATGTCGATGCGGTCGACATAGACGCGCGGGCCTTCACGGACCTGGAAGACCACATCGACGGTCTTGGTTTCCTTGTTGGCCACGTAGCGCGGCCGCACATCCACCGAGGCGAAGCCCGCGGCGCCGGCGGCGAAGGTCAGGGAGTCGGTGGCGCTCTCAATCTTTTCGTCTTCGTAGAGTTCGCCGCTATGGATCGGCACCAGTTGCAGCAGCAGGTTCTTGTCCAGCTTCTGCAGCTCGGTCTCCACGGAGATCTTGCCGAACTTGTATTCCGGGCCCTCGTCCAGGGTATAGGTGATGACGAAGCCGTTCTTGTCCGGGGACAGTTCGGCCACGGCCGAAATCACGCGGAAATCATAGAAGCCGCGGTTGCGGTAATGCTTGCGCAGCTGCTCCTTGTCGTACTCAAGGCGGTCAGGGTCGTAGTTTGCGTTGGACGAGAAGAATTTGTACCAGCTCGTCTGCTCGGTCACGACGACGTCGCGCAGGTCGTTGTCGGAGAATTCCTTGTTGCCCAGGAAGTTGACGCGCAGCACGCCGCTCTTGGGGCCTTCATCGATCTCGAAGATCAGGTCGACGCGCTTCTGGGGCAGCTCGACGATCTTCGGCGTCACGGTGGCCGAGATGCGGCCTGAGCGGCGATAGAGCTCAACGATCCGCTGGACGTCGGCCTGGACCTTGGCGCGGGTGAAGATGCCGCGCGGACGCACGGTGACCTCGTCGCGCAGCTTCTCTTCCTTCAGGCCGGAATTGCCCTCGAAGACCACCTTGTTGACGATCGGGTTCTCCACGACCGTGATGGTCAGGTCGCCGTTCACCAGGTTGATCTTCACGTCCGAGAACAGGTCGGTGCGGAAGAGCGCCTTCAAGGCCAGGTCGAGCTTGGCCGGATCGGCGCTCTCCCCGGGCTGGATGGGCAGGTAGGAGAGCACGGTCGATTGCTCGATCCGCTCATTGCCCTCGACAATGATCCTCTGCACCACGCCCGACTGTTCGGCGGCCTGGGCGAAGGCGAGACTCGGCAGGGTAATCGCGGTCGTGCCCAAAAGCAGGGCGAGACCGGAGGCGAGCGCGGCGCCGTGGGCGCGGGTTCTTTGCATCGTTTCTGCCGTCAACGGAAAGGGGGAGGTCAGGAAAGCAGACCGCCGAGGATTTTGAACACACGCAGTTGCTGCAGATCGTTCCACGTCGCGAACAACATCAATCCCAGCAACAGCGCAAGGCCCACGCGATAGCCCGCAGCTTGAACCTTGGCCGCAAGAGGCCTGCGGGCCACAGCTTCGTAGGCGTAGAACAGCAGGTGGCCCCCGTCCAGCACAGGCACCGGCAGCAGGTTCATGAAGCCGATCCCCACCGACAGCACGGCGGCGAGACCCAGCAGGGCGACGCCGGCGCCGAGAATCTGCGATCCAAAATCCGGCGCGCCCTGGGCGCCGCTCTGGGCGACCTGGCCCGAGACGCGGGCGATTCCCAATGGCCCGCTCAGCTGGCTGGCGGAGACCTGGCCGGTCACCATCCGGCCGAGATAATAGACCGTGGTGCTGAGCACCCGCCACGTCCGCTCCACGCCCATGCCGAGCGCTTCGATCGGGTTGTAGCGGACGTGAATATAGTCCTCGCGGGTCTGGGCGGGGGCGATCCCCAAGGTGCCCTGCAGCCGCTCGCCGCCAAGCCCGTCCGAGCGCATCTGCAGCTTGGAGGTCGCGGTCAGGGTCACGTTCTCCGGCCCGCGGCGCACCACGAAGGTCGTGGGCAGGTTCACCCGCAGCTGGGCCACCTCGGCCAGATCCATGAAGCTTTTTACCGGGCGGCCATTGGCCTCGGCAATGAAGTCGCCCGGCCGGAACCCTGCCACGGCGGCGGGGCTTCCTGGCGCGACGGAGGCCACCTTCGCCGGCAGGAGGTTTTCGCCCAGGGCGAAGATCAGGGTGGCGAACAGGACAATGGCGAGGGCGAAATTGGCCAACGGGCCGGCAGCGGCGATCACAGCCCGCTGCCAGATCGGCTTGAAGTGGAAATAGCGGGAGAGCGCCCCCTGCCCTTCGCGGGCTATGATGGACTGGCGCAGGGTCTCCAGGTCGTCCTGGTCGGGCACGCTGGCGGCGTTGTCGTCGCCGGCGAAGGCCACATATCCGCCCACCGGCGCCCAGCCGATCCGCCACTGCACGCCCGACTTGTCGGTCCACGAGGCGATGGCCTTTCCGAACCCGATGGAGAAGCGGTCGATGGCCACGCCAAAGCTCTTGGCGGCCCAGAAGTGGCCCAGCTCATGGACCGTGACCACCAGGGTCAGCACCAGGACAAAGGCGATTGCGGTTTGCAGCAATGAAAGCATGGCGACGGCTACTCCTTACGACGCCGGACGAAGTCCGGCGACGACATCGCACGCAACGCGACGCGCCATCGCATCTGTCGCCTTTGCACCCTCGAGAACATCGCTGTTGGGTTCCCCCGCGAGGCCCTGGACCTCAACACGTTCGAGTGTGTCGGCTACGATTGCGGCAATATCGAGAAAGCCTATGCGACGGTCAAGAAAAGCGGCCACGGCGACCTCATTGGCCGCATTCATCACCGCCGGAGCCGCCCCGCCGGCCGCAAGGGCGGCCTTGGCGATCTGCAGCGCGGGGAATCGGTCACCGTCCGGATTCTCGAATGTCAGCGGTCCCTTGGTGAGATCCAGCCGCGGGGCTGGCCAGGGCAACCGTTCGGGCCAGGCGAAAGCAAGCGCGATCGGGGGACGCATGTCAGGCGGGCCCAACTGCGCCAGGGTGGATCCGTCGACATACTCCACCAGGCTGTGGATGATCTGCTGGTGGTGGATCAGCACGTCGACGCGTTCGGGCGGCATGGAGAACAGATAGGCGGCTTCGATGATCTCCAGCCCCTTGTTCATCATGGTGGCTGAATCCACGGAAATCTTGGCCCCCATGCTGAAGTTCGGGTGGGCGACGGCCTGTTCAGGCGTGGCGTGGGCCATCTCCTCGCGGGTCCAGGCGCGGAAAGGACCACCCGACGAGGTCAGAATCAGGCGGGCAACAAACTGGGCGTTGAGCGGGTCCAGCACCTGGAAGATGGCCGAGTGCTCGGAGTCCACGGGAATGATGACGCCACCGGCCAGCTTTGCGATGCGCAGCAACTGAGGTCCGGCGCAGACCAGGCTCTCCTTGTTGGCGAGACCGATCACCGCGCCGGCCCGCGCGGCGGCAAGGGTCGGCCCCAGCCCCGCGAAACCGACGATGGCGGACATCACCCACTGGGCGTCCATGGCCGCGGCCTCGACCACGGCATGGGCGCCTGCGGCGGTGGCGATGCCCGTGCCGGCCAGTCGGTCGCGCAGTTCAGGAAGCTTGGTCTCGTCCTCGATCACCGCCAAGCGCGGCCGCCACTGACGGGCCTGCTGCGCCAGACGCTCGACGTTGCGGCCAGCGGTGAGGGCGATGATCTCAACCTCGGCGCCGGACTTCTCGATGAGGTCCAGGGTGGAGACCCCCACCGACCCCGTGCAGCCCAGGACGCTGAGACGACGCGGAAGACTCAATGGCCCCATCCCAAATGGTTCACCAGGCGGGCCAGGGCGATGATCACGACGGCGAACAGCAGACCGTCCACGCGGTCCAGCAGGCCGCCATGGCCTGGGATCAGGTCGCCTGAATCCTTCACGCCGAACCGGCGCTTCAGCGCCGACTCCCAGAGGTCGCCGGCCATGGTGGCCAGGCCGCCCAGCAGGCCCACCAGGGCACCGGCGGCCATGTTGAGCTCGAAGGCCGGGATGATGGTCATCACGGCGCCGACGGCCATGGAGAACACCAGACCGCCCAAGAAGCCCGACCAGGTCTTGTTGGGGGAAAAGCGCGGCCAGAGCTTTGGGCCCTTCAGGGCGCTGCCGACCGCGAAGGCGGCGATGTCTGCGGTCCAGGTGATGGCGAACAGCATCAGGGTCCACCACTGGCCCTGGGGCATGGCGCGCAGCCAGACAAGGCAGATGCAGGCGATGCCGATATAGAAGACCCCGAAGGCCGCGTCGGTCGGCCGCTCGGCCACGCCGCGGGCGACGAGCGCCGAGGCGATCCCCCCCAGTAGCAACCCGGCCCAGGCCAGCCACATATGGTCGCGGTGGGCCAGGAAGACCCCCGCCAGGATGGCCACGGTGACGGCGGTGGAGACCCGGACCGGCGCGTAGGGCGCACTCATCCCGCCCCACTCGATGGAGAGCAGGGCCACGGCGACGGCGATCATCACAAGGAAGGGCCAGCCTCCGGCGGCCAGGCCCGTGTCGAACCAGACGGCGGCCAGCGCGGTCGGCACGAGCACGGTGGCCGAAGCCACCCGCACGCCCAGATTGGTCCAGTTGAAACGCTTAGCCGGCGGCAAGGACATCGTCCGCGACGGCGCCGTACCTGCGCTCGCGCCGGTGGAACTCGTCGATCGCCGACTGCAGGTGATCGGGCGTGAAGTCGGGCCAGAGCACATCGGGGAAGACGAACTCCGAATAGGCCGACTCCCACAGCAGGAAATTGGAGAGGCGCTGTTCGCCGCTGGTGCGCACGACCAGGTCGGGTGACGGCAGGCCCCCGGTGGAAAGCCTGGCCTCGAACGCCGCGTCGGTGATGGCGTTGACGTCGATCTTCCCGGCCAGGGCCTCAGCCACCAGAGCGCGGGCGGCGTCGACGATGTCGGCGCGGCCGCCATAGTTGAAGGCCACCTGCAGGAAGAACTTGTCGTTATGGGCGGTGCGGGTCTCGGCCCGCTCGACGATCTCGGCCACGTCGGGGGGCAAGCCCTCGCGACGGCCCAGGATGCGCACCTTGACGCCCTCGCGGGTCAGCTTTTCCAGGTCGCTGTTCACATAGTGCTTCAGCAGCCGCATCACCTCGGCGACCTCGCCCGCCGGACGGCCCCAGTTCTCGGTGGAGAAGGCGTAGAGCGTGAGCCAGCGGACCCCCAGGTCCGGCGCGGCCTCCACCACCCTTCGAATCGCCTCGACGCCCTTGGGATGACCCAGCTTGCGCGGCAGGCCCCGGCGTTTGGCCCAGCGCCCATTGCCGTCCATGACGATCGCCACGTGCAGCGGCGCGTCCTTGGCGGGCGGCTCTGTGGGAGCGGAGGCCATGAGGTTTTCCGTTTCGTCCTTTAGGGCAGTGTGGACGCCTAAACCTGCATGATCTCTTGCTCTTTGGTTTTCAAGGCTTCGTCCACGCGCTTGATGGACTCGTCGGTCATCTTCTGAACCTCGGCCTCCATGCGCTTCTGGTCGTCTTGGTTGATCGCCCCGTTCTTTTCGGCCTTCTTGAGGTCGTCATTGGCGTCACGACGGACGTTGCGGACGGCGATCTTCTGCTGTTCGGCGTATTTTCCAGCGATCTTCGCCAGGTCCTTGCGGCGCTCCTCGGTGAGGGGCGGAATCGGAATGCGAAGGTTCGTGCCTTCGTTGACCGGATTGAAGCCGAGGCCCGACGAGCGGATGGCCTTTTCCACCGCCACCACCATGCCCTTGTCCCACACGCTGACGGTGATGGAGCGGGGCTCGGGCACGCTCACAGCGGCCACCTGGTTCAACGGCACGGTCGAGCCATAGGCGTCCACCATCACTTGATCGAGCAGGCCGGCCGAGGCTCGGCCCGTGCGCAGGCTGGCGAACTCGTCCTTCAAGGCGGAGATCGCCTTGTCCATGCGATCCCGATAGTTCGAAAGCACCGGCTTTTCTGCGTCGGCCATGGGTGCGTCTCCCTTAAGTCAAAGGTTGTCGGCGGATCAGGCGATGGTGGTGAAGACGCCTTCGCCCTTCAGCACCTTCATGAAGTTGCCCCGCTCACGGATGGAGAACACCACGATCGGGACGTTGTTGTCGCGCATCAGGGCGATGGCCGAGGCGTCCATGACCCGAAGGTCCTGCGCCAGCACGTCCTGGTAGCTGAGGGTCTCGTAGCGCCGGGCGCTCGGGTCCTTCTTGGGGTCGGCGGTGTAGACGCCGTCGACACTGGTGCCCTTGAACAGTGCGTCGCAACCCATCTCGGCGGTGCGCAGGGCCGCGGGCGTGTCGGTGGTGAAAAACGGCGCGCCGAGCCCGGCGGCGAAGATCACCACCCGGCCCTTCTCGATGTGGCGCTGGGCGCGACGGCGGATATAGGGCTCGCACACCGCGTCCATCGGGATAGCCGACTGTACGCGGGTGTCGACGCCGGCCTTTTCCAGGGCCCCCTGCAGGGCCAGCGCATTCATCACCGTGGCCAGCATGCCCATATAGTCGGCGCTGGCGCGGTCCATGCCCTTGCCGGCCAGGGAGACGCCGCGGAAGATATTGCCGCCGCCCACCACCAGACAAAGCTCGACGCCGGCGTCGACCACTTCCTTGATGTCGGCGGCCACCGCCTCGATGGTCTTGGTGTCGATGCCGAACAGGGCGTCGCCCATCAGGACCTCGCCCGACATCTTCAAGAGGATCTTCTTGTAGCGCGGCTTGGCGTCGGACATGGGGCGCTCTCGAGAATCTTAGGCGGTACTTACATAAACCAAGGGCGCCGTGCGCGTCGAACGCACGGCGCCCCAGGGCCGTCTTTTTATAAGCCTGGAGTTAGGCTTGGCCGGTCATCGAGGCGACTTCGGCGGCGAAGTCGTCGACCTTCTTCTCAACGCCTTCACCCAGGGCGAAGCGCACGAAGCCCTTCACGGTCACCGGCGAGCCGGTTTCCTTGCCGGTTTCGGCCAGCAGCTGCTCGATGGTCAGGTCCGGGTTCATGACGAAGGGTTGCTTCAGCAGCACCACTTCTTCCTGCCACTTGCGGATGCGGCCTTCGATCATCTTCTCGACAACGCCGATGGGCTTGCCCGATTCTAGCGCTTGGTCGGTGAGGAACTTCTTTTCCTTCTCGACGGCGGCGGGATCCAGGTCGGCCTCGGTGAGCGCCAGCGGCGGGGTCGGCGTGCCGGCCACGTGCAGGGCGATCTTGCGGCCCACGTCCTTCAGCACGGCCTGATCGCCGGCGCCTTCCAGCGCGACGAGCACGCCGAGGCGGCCGACGCCATCGCCCTGCGCATTGTGCAGGTAGAGGGCCACGGCGCCCTGAGCGACACTCAGGCGGGCCGAGCGGCGCAGGCGCATGTTTTCGCCGATGGTCGCGATCAGGTTGGTGATCACGTCGCTGACGACTTCGCCCTTGGCGGTCTTGGCCGAGGTGATGGCGTCCACGTCGCCTTCGACGTCCAGGGCCACGAGGGCGCAGTCGCGCGCCGCTTCCTGGAACTTGTCGTTCTTGGAGACGAAGTCGGTCTCGGCGTTCAGCTCGATGAGCACGCCGGTCTTGCCGTCGTCGCTCAGCTTGCCGGCCACCAGGCCTTCAGCCGCGGCGCGGTCGGACTTCTTGGCGGCCTTTGACAGGCCCTTGGTGCGCAGCCAGTCGATGGAGGCTTCGACGTCGCCGCCGTTTTCCTGCAAGGCCTTCTTGCAGTCCATCATGCCCGCGCCAGATTTCTCGCGCAGGTCCTTGACCAGCGCAGCGGTGATTTCCGCCATGGTGAGCTCCTTCAGATCAAAAGGGTCGGCGAGGTCCAGCTAGGGCCTCGCCGTGTCAGGTTCGTGTCGGCGACGCCGGAGGACGCCGCCTCCGACTTACTCTTGGGTCGCGGTCGGTTCAGCCGCCGGGGCTTCCGCCGCGGTGGTCTCCGGTTCAGCCGCGGCCGGGGCGGCCTCGACGGGAGCCGGTTCAGCGGCGACAGCGACGGGTTCAGCGGCGACGGGGGCCGGAGCGGCGGCGGCAGGCGCGGCCATCTCGGCTTCGGTCACGACCGGTTCCGGGGTCAGTTCACGGGCGAGCGTCGGCTCGATCGGGGCGATGGAGGCGCCCAGGTCCACACCGGCGGCCGACTGGCCGGCGGCCAGACCGTCGAGGATCGAGTCGGCCATCAGATCGCAATAGAGCTGGATGGCGCGCGCGGCGTCGTCGTTGCCCGGGATCGGATAGGTGATGCCGTCCGGATCGCAGTTGGTGTCCAGGATCGCGATGACCGGGATGTTCAGCTTGCGGGCTTCCAGGATCGCGATCGCTTCCTTGTTGGTGTCGATCACGAACATGATGTCGGGAATTCCGCCCATGTCCTTGATGCCGCCAAGGGACAGCTCGAGCTTGTCGCGTTCCCGCGTCAGCTTCAGCAGTTCCTTCTTGGCGCGGCCCACGGAGCCGTCGCCGTCCAGCAGGCCTTCCAGCTCGCGCAGGCGGGCGATGGAGCCCGACACGGTGCGCCAGTTGGTGAGCGTGCCGCCCAGCCAGCGGTGGTTCACATAGTATTGGGCGCTGCGCTTGGCGGCGGTTGCGACCGGATCGGAGGCCTGACGCTTGGTGCCGACGAACAGCACGCGGCCACCGCCGGCGGCGATTTCCCGCACCTTCACCAGGGCCTGGTGCAGGAGGGGGATCGACTGGCTGAGGTCGATGATGTGGATGTTGGAACGGCTACCAAAGATGTAGCGGTCCATCTTCGGGTTCCAGCGGTGGGTCTGGTGGCCGAAGTGGGCGCCAGCTTCCAGGAGCTGACGCATAGAGAAGTCGGGAAGCGCCATGTGTATGGTCCTCTTTTTCCGGTTAGCCTCCGCAGACAAACCCTCCCGAAGGAGGACCGGAATGGAAACCGACGGGATGTCTCCCCGCCAACCGCCAAACGCCTGCGTGTGGAATGGGCGCGGATGTAGGGCGTAACGGCCGAAAATGCAATAGCCAGGGGCGGTTGGCGGCGGGCCGCCCCTAGAGGTCCTCGACGAAGACCACGCCCGGGGCGGTCTTCAGGGCGCCGCGCACCGCATTGTCCAGGGTGAAGCGGCCTGGCAGCTTGACCTCCACCTCGCGGCCGCCCTCGACGGCGGCCACCAGGATGACCTCGCCGCCACGGGCGTTCACCGAGCCTTCGAGACGCTTCTTCAGGGCGTCGATCTCGGCGCTGCGGGGGGCGAGGTGGACGCGCAGGCCGGCCACCGCACTCTCGATGGCGCGATCGATGGGTTCACAGCCGTCGCCGAAGAACCGAACCTCCCCTTCCTTGGCCTTGGCGCGGACGCGCAGGCCGACGCACTTGCCGGGCTCCAGCAGTTCACGGGCGTTGCGCAGGGACTCCGGCGGGAACAGCACTTCGAACTCGCCCGTGGGGTCGGAGAAGGTGACGAAGGCGAACTTCTCGCCGCTGGAGGCCGAGGCGCGCTCCTGCTTGCGGCGCACGACGCCG
The DNA here is from genome assembly GCF_016772415.1 of Phenylobacterium glaciei. NCBI lineage: Bacteria > Pseudomonadati > Pseudomonadota > Alphaproteobacteria > Caulobacterales > Caulobacteraceae > Phenylobacterium > Phenylobacterium glaciei. The sequence goes on along the minus strand of NZ_JAGSGD010000001.1, from coordinate 2,214,491 downwards.
GCCATGCGGAAGGCTTCGGCCCCGGCCATCGCCTTGGGCAGCACGTCGGCCAACAGATCGACGCGCTTGCGGCGCAGGGCCGGCACCATGTCGTCCATCGGGTGGCCGGAAAGGTAGAAACCGACGGCGGCCAACTCCTCGTCCAGGCGCTGGGTAGGGTTCCAGTTGTCGACGCGGGGCATCTTCTTCCGCAGCGCCTCGGAATCGTAGGTGGTGTCGGCGAAGAAGCTCATCTGGTCCGAGGCGCGACCTTGGGAGACCGTCTGGCCATAGCTCACCAGCAGCTCGGCGGCGGCCATCAACTGGGCGCGGTTCTGGTGGATGGAGTCAAAGGCCCCGGCGCGGACCAGGGTCTCGAAGGTCCGCTTGTTGACCTGCTTGGGATCAACCCGCTCCACGAAATCGAAGATGTCCTTGAACGGCCCGCCCTCGCGGCGCACCGCCACCACATGCTCCATGGCCTGGAGCCCGACGTTGCGAATGCCGCCCAGGGCATAAAGAACCTCGCCGTCGGCGACATCGAAGTCGGCGGAGGACAGGTTGACGTCCGGGGCGCGGATCTTGACCTCGAACTTCTTGGCGTCCTGGTAGAACGCCGCCAGCTTGTCGGTCGTGGAGATATCGAGGCTCATCGAGGCCGCAAAGAATTCCGCGGGCGCGTTGGCCTTCAACCAGGCGGTCTGATAGCCGATCAGAGCGTAGGGCGCGGCGTGGGACTTGTTGAATCCGTAGCCGGAGAACTTCGCCATCAACTCGAACAGAGTGTCGGCCAGATCGACGGGCACGCCGCGCTCGGCGGCCCCGCTGGCGAACCGCTCGCGCTGCTTGTCCATCTCCTCCTTCTTTTTCTTGCCCATGGCGCGGCGAAGAAGGTCGGCCTCCCCCAGGCTGTAGCCCGCCATGATGCGGGCGATGTTCATCACCTGCTCCTGGTAGACGATCACCCCGTAGGTATCGGTCAGCACTGGCTCGAGCAGCGGGTGATAGACGTTGAGCGGCTTGCGGCCCGCCTTGGTGTCCACATAGGCCGGAATGGATTCCATCGGGCCCGGCCGATAGAGCGAGATCAACGCGGTGACCTCTTCCAGGGAATTGGGCCGCAGCTGGCGCAGGATGTCGCGCATGCCCTGGCTTTCCAGCTGGAACACCCCAACCGTCTGGCCCGACGCCATCAGCTCGTAGGACTTGGCGTCGTCGAGCGGCAGCTTGTCCAGGGGGAAGTCGGCGCCGCGCTTGGCCAGGTGCTTCATCGCCCGGTCGACGACCGTCAGCGTCTTCAAACCGAGGAAGTCGAACTTCACCAGCCCGGCGCTTTCCACCCACTTCATGTTGAACTGGGTGGCCGGCAGCTCGGAGCGCGGATCGCGATACAGAGGCGTCAGTTCGGTGAGGGGCCGGTCGGAGATCACCACGCCGGCGGCGTGGGTCGAGGCGTTGCGGTAGAGGCCTTCCAGCTGCAGCGCGGTCTCCAGCAGCTGCGCCACGGCCTCGTCCTCATCCTTGGCCTGTCGCAGGCGCGGCTCGATCTCGATGGCGCGGGCCAGGGTCACCGGGTTGGCGGGGTTGGCCGGCACCATCTTTGCCAGGCGGTCCACCTGGCCCAGCGGGAGCTGTAAGACACGACCAACGTCCCGCAGGACCGCGCGGGCCTGCAGGGTGCCGAAGGTGATGATCTGGGCCACGCGGTCGCGGCCGTAATGCTGCTGGACGTAGGAGATCACCTCTTCCCGCCGCTCCTGGCAGAAGTCGATGTCGAAGTCGGGCATGGACACCCGCTCGGGGTTCAGGAACCGCTCGAAGATCAGGCCATAGCGCAGGGGATCGAGACCCGTGATCAGCAGCGACCAGGCCACCAGGGAGCCCGCGCCCGAACCCCGGCCTGGCCCCACCGGAATACCTTGAGCCACCGCCCACTTCATGAAGTCCGACACGATCAGGAAGTAACCGGGGAAGCCCATGGACTGGATGACGCCAATCTCGCGCTCCAGCCGGTCCCAGTAGTCCTGCTCGGTCCCCGTGAGGGTGTGCCCCTCCAGGCGCTTGCGCAGCCCCTCACGCGCCTGCTCGGCCAGTTCCTCGGACTCGGTGCGGCCGGCGACGGTGGGGAAACGCGGCAGGATCGGGTCGCGCTTCTTGACCATGAAGGCGCAGCGCCGGGCGATATCCAGGGTGTTGTCGCAGGCCTCCGGCAGGTCGGCGAACAGCTTGCGCATGTCGGCGGCCGGCTTGAACCAGTGCTCGGGCGTCACCCGGCGGCGATCCTCCTGGCTGATATAGGCGCCGTCGGCGATGCACAGCAGCGCCTCGTGGGCCGTGTAGAGCTCGGCCGGGCCGAAATAGACGTCGTTGGTCGCCACCAACGGAATGTCGAACTCGTAGGCGTAGGCCACCAGTTCCGGCTCGGCGGCGGCCTGGGCGGCCATGCCGTGGCGCTGCAGCTCGATATAGAATCGGTCGCCGAACACGCGGGACATTTCGGCCAGCGCCGCCCTGCCCTCGGCGGTCTTGCCGGCGGCCATCAGGGGATCGACGGGGCCGTCGACGCCGCCCGACAGCAGCAGCAGCCCCTCTGCCCGCTGCGCCACCGCGCTCCAGGCCACCTGAGGCTCGTCGGTGGGTTCGATATCCAGATAGGCCATCGAGGAGAGCTCGGAGAGGTGCAGATAGCCCTGCTCGCTCTGGGCCAGCAGGACGATGGTGGGGATCTTGGCCCAGCGTTCCGGCGGCCCCTCGCCGATGCCGCGCACCGGCAGGGCGAGGCCGACGATGGGCTGGACACCAGCCTCCTTGGTGACGACGGAGAACTCCAGCGCCCCGAACAGGTTGGCCCGGTCGGTCAGGGCCACGGCCGGCATGTGGGCCTTGGCCGCCAGAGACCCGACCTTGTCGGCCTTGATGGCGCCTTCCAGCAGCGAATAGGCCGAGCGGACCCGGAGATGGACGAAACCGTCTTGTTCCCCGCTCACGCCGTCCTCCGCATCACTGTTGGGTTCAGCCTCAGGCGGCCAGTTGCGCGACCTGACACATCATCCAGACAAACCCCGCCACCGACACAAAGGCCAGCGATTCCCGCGCCAAACGAACAACCATAACGTCACCCCTGTGAATGTTCTGCGTATGTTCCTATTCTGGTTTTGTTCTCATGACAAGAGCCCATCCACACGCCTGTGGATGAACGCCTCACCGCCGCCCAGATCGCCCTCCAGCTTGGCAGTGACGGCCAAGGAGATACGGATGGACATCGAGATCGGCGCAGAGGCCAAAGACGAGAGCTTCAACCGGCGCGTAGCCATCACCGTCGTGGTGCTGTCGATCTTCATGGGCCTCAGCCAGGTCAAGGACGGCAATATCGTCCAGGCCATGCAGCAAGCGCAGTCCGCCGCCGTCGATCGCTGGGGCGAGTACCAGGCCACAAAGACCAAGCTGCACATCGACGAGGTGGCGTTGGCCCAGACCCGGTTCATGGCCGGACTGGGCGGCGCGAGGGTGGCCTCGGCCACGACGGCGGAGCAGGCCCGGCTAACCGCCGAGATGGCCAAGTATCAGACCGAGATTCCCAAGCTCCGGAGCCAGGCCCAGGGCTTTGAGGCCCAGTACGACGCGCTCAACGTGCATGACGATCAGTTCGACGCCTCGGACGCCCTGATCTCCATCGCGGTCTCGATCGCTGCGGTCGCCGCGCTGGTGGAAGTGTCCGCCGCGCTGATGGCGTCCTGGGCGTTCGGCGCGCTGGGCCTGATCATGGGCCTCGCCGGCTTCCTGGGCTGGAGCCTGCATTCGGTGCTGTTGAGCCGACTGCTTAGCTAGACGGGCGGGCGCCTAGAACCCCGCCTGCGTTTCCAGCTTCCCGTCCTTGAGCCCCAGCACCCGGTCCATGTGGCGGGCAAGTTCGAGGTTGTGGGTGGCCACCAGGGCCGCGACGCCGGTGGCCCGCGCCAGGGCGTAGAGGTTCTCGAACACCGCCGCCGAGGTGTGGGGGTCGAGGTTGCCGGTGGGTTCGTCGGCCAGCAGCAGGCGGGGCGAGTTGGCGAGCGCCCGGGCGATGGCGACGCGCTGTTGTTCGCCGCCGGAGAGCTGGGCCGGCTGGTGTTTGACCCGTTCGGCGAGGCCGAGTTGTTCCAGCAGGAAGAAGGCGCGCTCGCGGGCGGGCTTGCGGGCCACCCCGGCGATCATCTGCGGCAGCACCACGTTATCCAGGGCCGAGAACTCCGGCAGCAGGTGGTGAGCCTGGTAGACGAAGCCGATGGTGTGCAGACGCACCCGGGTGCGGACCCTGTCGCTGAGGTTGGAGCAGTCGCGGCCCTCGATGAAGATCTGGCCGGCGCTGGGCTTTTCCAGAAGGCCCGCGGCATGCAGCAGCGAGGACTTGCCCGAGCCCGAGGGGCCGATGAGGCCCACCACTTCGCCGGGCATGATGTCGAGGTCGGCGCCGTCCAGGACGGTCAGGGTCTTGTCGCCGGTCTGGTAGGTGCGGGTCAGGCCACGGATGGCCAGGACCTGGTCGGGGCTGGAGGGATCACTCATAGCGAAGCGCCTCCACGGGATCGAGGCGCGAGGCGCGCCAGGCCGAGGGCAGGCTGGCCACGAAGGTCATGGCCAGCGCCCCGCCGGTGATGCCCGCGACCTCCATCCAGTCGATCTTGGCCGGCACGCGGGTGAGGAAATAGACGTCGGAATTGAACACCTGGGCGCCGGTGGCCCACTCCACGAACTGCTGGATCTCGCCGATGAAGGTGCAGAACAGCACCCCGATCCCCAGGCCCGTCAGGGTGCCGAGCAGGCCGATGGTGGCGCCGGTCATGAAGAAGATGCGCAGGATGCTCCCCTGCCCCGCCCCCATGGTGCGCAGGATGGCAATGTCGCGGCTCTTGTTCTTCACCAGCATGACCAGGCCCGAGATGATGTTCATCGCCGCGATGAACAGCAGCATCATCAGGATCAGGAACATGACGTTCCGCTCCACCTGCAGGGCGCCCCAGTAGGAGGCGTTCTTCTGGGTCCAGTCGGTGACGATGGAGGCGGGTCCGGCGATGGCGGCCACCTGGGGCTTCATGTCCATGGCCTTGTCGGGATCGGCGAGCTTCATCTCCACGAAGTCGACGCCGGTGTCGCGGCCGAAGAACAGCTGGGCCTGGGCCAGCGGCATGTAGATGAAGGCCTGGTCGTACTGGCTCATCCCAACCTTGAAAGTGCCGGCCACGGTGTAGGATTTGCGCTGCGGCGTGGCGCCGAAGGCCGTGGCCCCGCCGGTGGGGGAAATGAGGGTGAGCGCGTCACCTGCCTGGACGCCCAGGTTGCGGGCCAGCTCGTCGCCGACCAGGATCAGGTCACCGCCGTACTCGCCCTCGCCAAAGCCCTCTAGAGATCCAGAGACGATGTTCGAGGCGATAATCTTGGTGGCCCGCAGGTCGGCGGGGGACAGGCCGCGCACGATGGCGCCGCTGATCTGGCCCATGCCCAGCGCCATGGCCTGGGCCTCGATGACCGGGGCGGCCTGGGTGACGCCCGGCAGCCTGCGCAGGCGCTGGATCATCGGGTCGCGGCCCGGGGTCTGCAGCACGCCGCCGGCCACATAGACGTGGCCGTTGAAGCCGAGGATGCGGCTGAGCAGTTCGGAGCGGAAGCCGTTCATCACGCTCATCACGATGATCAGCACGGCGACGGCCAGGGTGATGCCGATGAAGGAGATCAGCGAGATCAGGGCGACGCCGCCCTGGCTCCGCTTGGCGCGCAGGTAGCGGCCCGCGACGGTGCGTTCCCACAGGCCGAAGGGCGCGGCGTGGGCTCCCAACGGCTGCGGGCTCACGCGGTGATCACCTTCAGGGCCTGCTCCAGCGGCAGGGTCTGCTTCTCGCCGGTGGCGCGGCGTTTGATCTCGACGGTGCCGTCGGCGACGCCCTTGGGGCCCACCACCAGCTGCCAGGGGATGCCCACCAGGTCGATGGCGGCGAACTTGGCGCCGGGGCGCTGATCGCTGTCGTCCAGCAGGGGGTCCTTGCCGGCCGCGATCAGGGCTTGATAGGCGTTTTCGGCCACCTCATCGACGGCCGCATCGCCGGGCCGCAGGTTGATCACCGCCGCGCCGAAGGGCGCCACGGCGTCGGGCCAGATGATGCCCGCCTCGTCATGGCTCGCCTCGATGATCGCCCCGGTCAGGCGCGAGACGCCGACGCCGTAGGAGCCGCCGTGGATCGGGCGGTCCTGGCCGTCGGGCCCGGCCACCGTGGCCTTCATGGGCTTGGAGTACTTCTCGCCGAAATAGAAGATGTGGCCGACCTCGATGCCGCGGGCCGAGAGGCGCTTGTCCTCGGGCACCAGGGCGAAGGCCGCCTCGTCGTGCATCTCCTCGGTGGCGGCGTAGAGGTTGGTGCGCTGCTCCACCAGGGGCTGGAGGTCGCTGTCCCAGTCGACGTCGCCCGGCGCGCCCATCTCCACCAGGTCCTTGTGGCAGAACACCTGGCTCTCGCCGGTGTCGGCCAGGATGATGAACTCGTGGCTGAGATCCCCGCCGATGGGGCCGGGATCGGCCTTCATGGGCACCACGTTCAGGCCCATGCGGGCATAGGTGTTCAGGTAGGCGATGAACATGCGGTTGTAGGACCTGCGCGCGGCGGCCTCGTCCACGTCGAAGGAATAGGCGTCCTTCATCAGGAACTCGCGGCCGCGCATCACGCCGAACCGGGGGCGGCGCTCGTCGCGGAACTTCCACTGGATGTTGTAGAGGTTCTTGGGCAGGTCCTTGTAGCTCTTCACATAGGCGCGGAAGATGTCGGTGATCACCTCTTCCGCCGTGGGGCCGTAGAGCAGGTCGCGCTTGTGGCGGTCAGTGATGCGCAGCATCTCGTCGCCATAGTCCTCATAGCGGCCGCTCTCGCGCCACAGGTCGGCGAGCTGCAGGGTGGGCATCAGCACCTCGATGGCGCCGGCCCGGTCCATTTCCTCACGCACGATATGCTCGATCTTCTTCAGGACCCGCAGGCCCAGCGGCAGCCAGGCATAGATGCCGGCGGCCTCCTGGCGGATCATGCCGGCGCGCAGCATGAGCTGGTGGCTGACCACCTGGGCGTCGGAGGGGGCTTCCCGAAGCGTCGGCATGAAGTAACGCGAAAGACGCATCTGGCGAAGATTCCCGGACGAGGTTCAGATCAACGGCCCTGATAGCCGTTGCGCTTGGACCTTGGCAACGAAGCTGGATGAAAAGAAGGCCGCCCAGGGAGGTGGGCGGCCTTCTCGTCGTCGGGGAAAACGCCACGAGCTGCTTTTGGCGGCCCGCGATGTGACTCTTGGTAACCCGGGTTACGCCGTCCCGCGATGGCGTTAAGCGTGGCCCGGGCGACTGCATAGGTTTCGCCCAATCTTTAAGCGCCTCCGCCGGGCGACGCCGCCGCCGTGAGCAATCAGCCCAGGCCGGAGGGCAGACGCGGCAGCGGAATTACCTGGAAGTGCAGCAGCAGCCACAGGACCACGAAGACGACCGCCGAGATCCAGGTGGTGGTGATGAACTTCTTCTTCAACTTGGGATCGACCGGCGCGCCGGGATCACCGCCGTCACCCTTGTCAATGCCGGCCTCGGCGTGGCTGACGACGCCCAGCGGCAGGACGGCGAACAGCACCGTCCACCAGATGGTCAGATAGATCGCAAAGCCCGTGAACCAGGTCATCAGTGCGCGTCCTTTGGGGTTTCCATGAGCTCGACCAGCACGCCGCCCATGTTCTTGGGATGGATGAAGATCACCGGCACGCCGTGCGCCCCGATGCGCGGCTCACCCGTGCCCAGCACCGTGGCGCCCTTGGCGCGCATGTCGTCGCGGGCCACCAGAATGTCGGGGACCTCGAAACAGATGTGGTGCTGGCCGCCCGAGGGGTTCTTGGCCAGGAAACCGTGGATCGGCGAGGCCTCGCCATAGGGCTCGATCAGTTCGATCTGGCTGTTGGGCGTGTCGACGAAGCAGACCCAGACGCCCTGTTCGGGCAGGGCGAACTTCTCGCCGATGGCGGTCGCGCCCAGCAGGTCGCGGTAGACCTTCACAGCCTCGTCGATGGAGGGGGTGGCGACCCCCACATGGTTCAGTCTACCGATCATGCCGTCCGCCTCGCGATTTGCGAGGGCGGTATAGACGACTTCCGCCGGGTTAGGGGAGCGACTTCCCGCCGCTACTGCGTGAACAGCGCCGTGCCGCCGTCGCGCAGGTGGGCCAGGTTGGCGGCGGGACCGAAGATGGCGCCTGCGGCCAGCAGCTCGGCGATCTTCACCGGCGAATAGCCCATCTCCTCCAGCAATTCGCCGCTGTGCTGGCCAAGATCCGGGGTGGGACGCTGGAAGCCGCTGGAACCACGGGCGAAGTCGGCAAAGGCGCGCACGCTGAGCATGTCGCCCAGGCGCGGGTGACGCCAGACCTCGAAGAAGTCGTTCTCCCACAGCCACTCGCTCTCGAAGGCCTCATAGCCGCGCAGCACCGGGGCGCAGGGCACCCCCTGGGCCAGCAGTTCCCCAAGGACGCCGTCGCGTATGCGGGTAGCGAAGGCCAGTTCCAGGGCGCGGGCCAGGTGGCCGTCGCGGGACGCGGTGAGCGCATTGTCCGGCAAGGGCACGCCAAGCACGCCGCAGACACCGTCGGACTCTTCCCTGGTCTCGCAGACCACGGCGACCCAGCCGTCGGCGCAGTTGTAGTAGCGGTGCAGGGCGCGGACCCCCAGGCAATCCTGGGCGCCGACATCATTCGCCGGGCGGCCCTCATAGGTGGTGACCTCGGCCTGCTGGAAGGTGAGGCTCTGGGCCATCAGGCTGGTGGAGATCTCCTGCCCCTCCCCGGTCCGCTCACGGGCGTTGAGGGCGGCGATGATGGAGAAGGCCACCACGCCGGCGGTGGCGACGTCGTTGACCGGGATGGTGTGCAGGATCGGCTCCCCCTCCCCGCCCTGGGCCGCCATCATGCCACCCTCGGCCTGCAGCAGCGGATCGAACCCCGGCAGGACGGCCCGCGCGCCCTTGTCGCCATAGGCGTTGATCGAGCAGGAGACGATGCGCGGGTTGATGGCCTTCAGGGCGGCGTAGTGGATGCCCAGGCGCTCGCGAACCCCGAAGCGGTAGTTGTCCAGGATCACGTCGGCGCCGCGCACCAGGTCGAAGAACATCTCGCGGGCCGCCGGCTGCTTCAGGTCGATCCCCAACCCGCGCTTGCCGCGGCTATAGGCCATGAACCCGCCGCCATTGCTGCGGAAGGGGTCGCCCTCGATGGGCTCGATCTTGATGACGTCGGCGCCGAGATTGGCCAGCACACCGCCCGCGTGGGCCCCGGCGATGACGGTGCCGAGGTCCAGCACCTTGATCCCCGACAGCGGTTGCGGTCCGTCATTGGCGCCGGTGGGCTGAGGGGTCGGGCGCTCGGGCCAGGCGTGGCCGTTGAGGGGCTTGGCCAGATGGCGCACAGAGCCGGGCGTCACCGACAGGCGCGAGGGCACATTGGGCATGTGAACCGGGCCAAGCTCGGGGTGCTCCAGGGTGACGCGCGCCTCGCCCGCCGCCACGGCGTCGCCGGCGAACCAGGGCTCGCGGGGGCCGACCGGGGCGCAAGGGACTCCGTTGGCCTGCAACAGTTCCAACCACTCGGCGCGGGGCCGGGTCTTGAACACCGCCTTCAGGGCCTCGCGGGCCAGCAGCGGGTCCGAGGCGAAGGTCTCCCAGTGGTCCCCCAGACCCAGGGCCTGGATGGCGCGGTGGTAGAAGGCCACGAACAGGGTGGCCAGGAAGAACCACTGGCCGTCACCGCACTCATAGAGCCGGTAGCTGGGCGAGGCCCCCAGCGGTGCGCCACGCGGCAGGGGCGGATCGGCCAGCACGCGGACCGGACCGGTCACCTCCGACACCCCATGCAGGCCGCTGACGGTCACCGCCTGGCCCTTGCCGCTGCGGTGGCGTTCCAGCAGCGCTGCGCTGATGGCGGCGGCGCCCATGACCGCCTGGCCATAGTGGCAAAGCGGCAGGATCAGGTGGATCGGCTGGTCACTGTAGCTGCCTTGCCGGAAGGCCACGCCACTGAGCGCCGTCAGCAGGCTGTGGTGCGGGGGAAGCTGGCTCCAGGACCCCGTGGTCCCATAAGGCGGCATCCAGGCATGGATCAGATGCGGATGGGCTTCCTTGATCGTCTGGGCGTCCAGACCCAGCGCCTCGAGCTTGCCCGGCGCGTGGTCGAAGATCGCGACGTCGGCCAGGGCGATCAGCTCAAGGGCCTTGGCGATCCCGGCCGGCGTGGCGAGGTCCAGGGTCAGCAGGCGCTTGTTGCGATTCCAGGTCAGGTAGCCGGGGTGGTCCTTCATCCGGTCGCCCTGCGGCGGCTCAACCTTGATGATGTCGGCCTCGAAGTCCCCCATCAGCATGGCGGCCATGGGCCCGGCCAGGCCTTGGGTGAAGTCGACGATGCGCACGCCGGCGAATGCGGACATTTAACAGGCCCTCCCTGGTGCGGGGCGCGTCGTGTCGCGCGCCCTCGCAGGGCCCGCGGGGCAGCGGGCCGGGAGACATCAAACCATAGCCGCGCCTCGAAACAAGTCCGAGCGGTCGGGAAGTTAGATCCGCAGCACGGTGGTTTCCACGACGGGGCGACGGCCCCAGACCCGCTGGCTGGCCTTCTTCACCGCCCGTGAAATGGCCTTCTCGATGGCCTCGTCGTCGTCGCGCTCCTCACCCTTCAGACGGTCCATGGCGCGCTCGGCCTCGTCGGCCAGGTCGTCCATCATGTCGTCCATGGGATAGTCGGGCTCAGCGGGCAGACCCAGGGCGCGAACTTGCGGGCCCGAGACGATCTTGCCACGGGGATCCAGCGCCACGGAGACCGCCAGCATGCCGTTGAAGGCGGCGTGGCGGCGTTCGCGCAGGGCGTCGCCGTTCTCAGGTGTCAGCATGCCGCCGTCCACATAGATGCGGCCGGCCTGGACCTCATCGATGATCTCGGCGCGGCCGGGGGCCAGACGGACCATGTCGCCGTTGCGGGGCGAGACCGTCTGCGGGACCTGCAGGTCCCTGGCGAAGGCGGCGTGTTCCAGCAGGTGGCGGCGCTCGCCGTGAGTGGGGACGGCGATCTCGGGCCGGGCCCAGGCGTACATCTGGGCCAGCTCGTCGCGGCACGGATGGCCGGAGACGTGGATGCCCGGATGGTCGCGCTCGGTGTAGAGGCGCACGCCACGGTCGGCGAGGCGGTTCTGCAGGGCGCGGATCGGCACCTCGTTGCCCGGAATGACCCGCGAGGAGAAGATGCAGGCGTCGCCCTGCCCCAGCTTCACGAAGGGGTGGGAGCCGTCGGCGATGCGGAACAGGGCCGCGCGGGCCTCGCCCTGGCTGCCGGTGCAGAGGTAGAGGATGCGGTCCTCAGCGAAGTCGCGGGCCTCGTTGTCGGCGATGAAGGGCTTGAGGTCGGCCATCATGCCGACGGATTTCGCCGCCGCCGACATGCGGTGCATGGAGCGGCCCACCAGGCAGACCCGGCGGCCGGCGGCCTCAGCAGCGCGGATCACAGAGTCCATGCGCGCCACATTGGAGGCGAAACAGGCCACGGCCACCTTGTGGTGCAGGCCCTTGATCAGGTCGCCAAGCGCGTCGCGGACGTCGGCTTCCGAGCCGGCGGAGCCGTCCACAAAGACGTTGGTCGAGTCGCAGACCATGGCCAGGACGCCCTCGTCGCCAAGACGCTCCAGGGCCGCGGAGTCGGTCACCCCGCCCAGCACCGGGTCCGGATCGATCTTCCAGTCGCCGGTGTGCAGGATGGTGCCCAGCGGCGTCCGGATCGCCAGGCCGTTGGGCTCGGGGATCGAGTGGGTGAGCGTGATCAGGTCGATCTCGAAGGGACCGAGCGTCACCTTGCCGCCCAGCGGCACCTCGGTAATCACCGCGTCAGCGGCGGCCGGGTTCTCCCGCAGCTTCTCGCGCAGCAGGAAGGCGGTGAAGGGGGTGGCGTAGAGCATCCCGCCCAGGCGCGGCCACAGGCGCGCCACGGCGCCGATGTGATCCTCGTGGGCGTGAGTCAGGACGATCCCGAGGATGTCCTTCTTGTGCGCCTCCAGGAAGGTCGGGTCGGGCAGGATAATCTCGACGCCCGGCGTCGTCTGGTCGCCGAAGGTGATGCCGAGGTCCACCACGATCCACTTGCGCGCATGGGGCGGGCCGTAGCCGTAGAGATTGAAGTTCATGCCGATCTCGTTCGAGCCGCCGAGCGGCAGGAAAACGAGTTCGTCGTCGGCTTTCGCCTTGATTTGGGCCATCAGGTCACCGCCGCGGGGCGCGGGTTGCGCCGTGAGATTTCCAGCATGCCGCGAATGGTCAGGTCCGGATCGAAGTGGTCGATAGAGAGGGTCGCGCCATGGAACAGGCTGGCGACGCCGCCGGTGGCGACGACCGTCATGGGTTCACCCCACTCGGCCTTGAGACGGGCGATGAGCCCCTCGATGAGGGCGACATAGCCCCAGAAAACGCCTGACTGCATGGCTCCGACCGTATCCTTGCCCAGAACTCGCTGGGGCTTCTGAATGGCGACGCGGGGCAGTTTCGCCGCCGCGGTGTGTAAGGCTTCCATCGACAGATTGATGCCTGGGGCGATCACCCCGCCCTCGAAACCGCCATCCGAGGCGATCACGTCGAAGGTGGTGGCGGTGCCGGAGTCGATGACGATCAACGTCCCCGGATAGACGATATGCGCCCCGATTGCGTTCACAAGGCGGTCAGCGCCCGCTTCCGACGGCTTGTCGATGCGGACTTCAATCCCGAGATCGGCATTCTCGCCGATCACGAGGGGCTCCACGTGCAGATAGCGGCGCGAGAGGTTGCGCAGGTTGAAGATCGACTGCGGCACCACGCTGGAGATGATGCAGGCGTCGAGCACCCCAAACTGCAGACCGGCCATGTTCAACAGCTGCGACAGCCAGACGGCGTACTCGTCGGCGGTGCGGCTGGAGTCGGTGGCGGCGCGCCATTGGGCGATCCAGCTGGAACCGTCATGCACGGCGAACAGCGTGTTGGTGTTGCCCTGTTCGATGGCTAGCAGCATGTCAGGACCCTCCGAAGAAAACGTCGCCGGCCGTTATGCGCAGAACCGCGCCGTCGTCCAGGCGCAGGCGCAGGGCCCCGTCCAGGTCCAGACCCTCGGCGACACCGCGATGGGTCTGGTTGGGCAGGCGGGCCTCACAAGGTTGTCCCAGGCCGTGGGCGCGCTCGGTCCAGCCCTCGGCGATGGGGGCGAAGCCGTCGCGCTCCCAGGCCGTACGCCATCGTTCGAAGGCCAGAGCCAGGACATCCAGGGCCGCGCGGGGCGACGGCGGCGGGCCTTGCATGAATTCGGCGAAGGCGGCGGCCGGGCGCTCGACGTCCTGCGGGGCGTGGGCGAGGTTGACGCCGATGCCCACCGCCAGCCAGATGCGGCCGTCCGGCAGCGGGCCGGACTCCACCAGGATGCCGACGGCCTTGCGGCCATGGATCAGCAGGTCGTTGGGCCACTTCACCGTGGCCGCGCCGGGCCCCAGGCAGGTCTCGGCCAGGTCGGCGGCGGCGAGCGCGGCCACGAAGGAAATCTGGGCCGCCTCCCCCGCCGGCTTGTCGGTGGAGAACAACAGGGTGGCGGCCAGGTTACCCACCTTGGTCTGCCAGTCACGGCCGCGGCGGCCACGACCAGCGGTCTGGGTCAGAGCTGTGATCCAGACCGGTCCGGTTTCGCCGCTCTCGGCACGGCGACGCGCCTCGGCGTTGGTGGAATCGATCTCGGCGTAGGACTCGATCGGCGGGACCGTCACCTAGACCAGGCCGAAGGCGGCCGCGGCGGCCTTGGCCAGCGGGTCGATGAAGACCAGGGCGCCAAGCACCAGCGGGAAAGAGAACAGGGCCGCGGCGATGGCGATGGTCTTGGCCTCAACGGGCGGCTTGTCCGTGCCGCCGACGCCGGCGTCGAACCACATCACCTTGATCAGGCGCAGGTAGTAGAAGGCCGCCACCACGCTGCCGATGAGGCCGATCACGGCGGCGACGCCGAGGCCGGAATTGATGGCCGCCTTGAAGACATAGAACTTGGCCCAGAAACCGGAGAACGGCGGCAGGCCCAGAGCCGAGAGCGAGAACGCGGTCATGGCGAGCGCGATACCCGGACGTTCCTTCATCAGGCCGGCCATGTCCTCGATGGTCTCCATCGGCTTGCCGGCCCGCGACAGGGCCGTCAGGCAGGCGAAGAAGCCGGTCACGTCGACCATGTAGAGGACCATGAAGACGAACATGGCCTGCACGCCCTCAGCGCTGCCGGAGGCAAGGCCCAGGACCGCGTAGCCGACATTTGCGATGGAGGAATAGGCCCACAGGCGCTTGAGGTTGTTCTGGGCCAGGCCCGCGAAGGCGCCGACGCCGATGGACAGCAAAGCGATGATCACCAGCACCTGGCTCCACTGGGCCGAGGCGCCGTGGAAGCCTTCGCTCAACGCGCGGGCGAACAGCACCATGGCGGCCAGCTTGGGGGCGCCGGCGAAGAAGGCCACGACGGGCGTGGGCGCGCCTTCGTAGACGTCGGGGGTCCACATGTGGAACGGGGCGGCGGAGACCTTGAAGGCCAGGCCGCAGATCAGGAAGACCAGACCGAAGAGCACGCCGGTATGGGCGCCCGCGTGAACCGCCACGGCGATGTCGTCGAACTTGGTGGAGCCGGCGAAGCCGTAGATCAGCGAGGCGCCGTAGAGCAGCAGGCCCGAGGACAGCGCGCCCAGCACGAAGTACTTGAGGCCGGCTTCCGAGGCCTTGGCGTCGTCGCGGTGCATGGCGGCCAGGACGTAGAGCGCCAGCGACTGCAGCTCGACGCCGATATAGAGCGCGATCAGGTCGCCGGCCGAGACCATCATGGCCATGCCCAAGGCGGCCAGCAGGATCAGCACCGGGAACTCGAAGTTGCGGATATTGCGCTGGGCGAACCACTTTTGGCCCAGAGGGATGGCGATGGCGCTGGCGATGAAGATCGCCACCTGGCTGAAGGCCGAGGCGTCGTCGGCCACCAGGCCGCCCGCGAAGCCGCGCCCCTGCGCCCCAAAGGCCGCCTCATAGGCCGCGATCGCCAGGGCGGCGATCGAGCCCAGGGTCATCACGGTGGTGGCGCGCGGCGCGAAGGCTCCGACCACCAGCAGCACCAGGGCTGAGACGGCCAGGACCAGCTCGGGTCCGGCAAGGGCGATATCGGCGGAGAAGGTCATACGAAGGCCCCTAGGCGCCGATGGCCGCGCGGTAGAGCGCGACGAGGTTGTCGACGGACGACTGGGTCACGTCGAAGACGGCGGCCGGATAGATACCGAGATAGAGGGTCGAGGCGATCAGCGGCGTGAAGATCGCCACCTCGCGCCAGTCGAGGTCGGCGATCTCGGCCAGGGCCGGATTGGTCAGCTCGCCGAAGATCACGCGGCGATAGAGGCTGAGCGCATAGATCGCCGAGAAGATGACACCGGTGGCGGCGAAGATGGCCGTCCAGGTGGAGACGCCATAGGCCCCGGTCATGGTCAGGATCTCGCCGACGAAACCCGAGGTGCCTGGCAGGCCCACATTGCCCATGGTGAAGAGCATGAAGACCGCCGCATACCAGGGCATGCGGTTCACCAGCCCGCCGTAGAAGGCGATCTCGCGGGTGTGCATGCGGTCATAGACCACGCCAACGCAGAGGAAGAGCGCGCCGGAGATCACCCCGTGGCTCAGCATCTGGAAGATCGCGCCCTGCACGCCGACGTCGTTGCCGGAGAAGATCCCCATGGTCACGAAGCCCATGTGGGCCACCGACGAATAGGCGATCAGCTTCTTGATGTCGGTCTGACGGAAGGCGACCAGCGAGGTGTAGATGATGGCGATGACGCTGAGGGCGAAGACCAGCGGTGTGAAGAACTCCGAGGCCTGCGGGAACATCGGCAGGCTGAAGCGCAGGAAGCCGTAACCGCCCATCTTCAGCAGGATGCCGGCCAGGATCACCGAGCCCGCCGTGGGCGCCTCGACGTGGGCGTCGGGCAGCCAGGTGTGGACCGGCCACATGGGCATCTTCACCGCAAAGGAGGCGAAGAAGGCCAGCCACAGCCAAGTCTGCAGGTGAGGATCGAACTTGTAGACCATCAGTTCGGGGATCGAGGAGGTATGGGCGATCCCGATCATGCCGAGGATGGCCGCCAGCATCAGGACGGACCCCAGCAGGGTGTAGAGGAAGAACTTGAAGGCGGCGTAGACCCGCCGCTTGCCGCCCCAGATGCCGATGATCAAGAACATCGGCACCAAGCCGAATTCGAAGAAGGCGTAGAACAACACCAGGTCCAGGGCGCAGAACACGCCGATCACCAGGGTCTCCAGGACCAGGAAGGCGATCATGTATTCCAGCACGCGGGTCTCGATCGACTTCCACGAGGCCGCGATACAGATCGGCATCAGGAAGGCGGTGAGCAAAACAAACAGGATCGAAATCCCGTCCACGCCCATGCGGTAGTGGATGCCGGCGAACCAGTTGGCGTCTTCCAGGAACTGGAAGCCCGGGTTGGCGATGTCGAATTCCGACAGCATGAGGACTGACAGCGCCAGGGTCGCGAGCGTGGTCACCAGGGCGATCCACTTGGCGGCGCTGACGGTCTTGTCATCGTCGGTCTTGGCGAAGAAGCGCAGGACCAGGATCGCCGCCACGCCGATCAGCGGGGCGAAGGTGGTCAGGGAAAGCAGGCCGGTCATGATCTCACTCCCCCTCAGGCCTGCCACTGGAAGACGGCGAAGGTCAGCAGACCCAGCACGCCCAACAGCATGACGAAGGCGTAGTGATAGACGTAGCCGCTCTGCAGCAAGCCGGCGCGGCGGCCGATGTCATAGGACACCGCCGAGACGCCGTCGGGGCCGAGGCCGTCGATGATCTTCTGGTCGCCGACCTTCCAGAACACGTCACCCAGGAACTTGGTGGCGCGCACGATGGTCGCCTCGTAGAGCTCGTCGAAATACCACTTGTTGTAGAGGAAGCTCCACAGCGGGCCCTTCTTGGCGGCGATCCGCGCGCCCATGCCCTCGTTGGCGATGTAGTAGTACCAGGCGGCCGCGAAGCCGATGGCCGACACCATCAGCGGCGCCCACAGCAGCCAGGTCGGCGAGTGGTGGGCGTGCTCCAGCACGTGGTTGGCCGGGCCGTTGAAGATGGCGCCGCGCCAGAAGGCGTCGCGTTCCTCACCGACAAAGACCTCGACGAAGGCGTAGCCGGCGGCCACGGCCCCCAAGGCCAGCAGCAGCAGCGGGACCAGCATGACCAGCGGGCTCTCGTGGGGCTTGTGGTCCCCGTGGCCGTGGGCGCCGTGATGGTCATCCGGCAGCGGCTCGCTGTGGGTCTCGATCTGGGCGTGGCTGGTGTGGTCGTCGGCGGCGTGGGCGTGGGCGTGATCGTCATGCGCCCATTTGGGCGTGCCGTGGAAGGTCATGAAGGCCAGGCGCCAGGAATAGAAGGCCGTCAGGCCCGCCGCGCTGAGGCTGACCAGGAAGGCGAAGAAGGCCACCGGGTTGTGCTGGCCGGCCGCATAGGCGGCCTCGATGATGGTGTCCTTGGAGTAGAAGCCCGCGAAGCCCAGCTCGACTCCGGGGATGCCGAAGCCGGTGATGGCCAGGGTGCCGATGGTCATGACGGCGTAGGTCACCGGCAGGTACTTCCACAGACCGCCCATCTTCCGCATGTCCTGCTCGTGGTGCATGCCGTGGATCACCGAGCCCGCGCCCAGGAACAGCAGCGCCTTGAAGAAGGCGTGGGTGAACAGGTGGAACATGGCGGCCTGATAGGCGCCCACGCCGGCGGCGAAGAACATGTAGCCGAGTTGCGAACAGGTCGAATAGGCGATGACCCGCTTGATGTCGTTCTGGGCGAGACCGACGGTGGCCGCGAACAGGGCGGTGACGGCGCCGATCAAGGTGACGATCTGCTTGGCGACCGGGGCGTATTCGAACATCGGCGACAGCAGGCAAACCATGTAGACGCCGGCGGTCACCATGGTGGCGGCGTGGATCAGGGCCGAGACCGGGGTCGGGCCTTCCATGGCGTCCGGCAGCCAGGTGTGGAGGAAGAACTGGGCCGACTTGCCCATGGCGCCCACGAACAACAGGGCGCAGGCCAGGTCCACGGCGTGGAACCAGTGACCGGCGAAGAACCAGCCCTTGTCGGCGAACTCGGCGACGCGGGGGAAGATTTCCGCGAACTGGATCGTGCCGAACATCCAGTAGACGGTCATGATGCCGAGCGCGAAACCGAAATCCCCAACCCGGTTGACCACGAAGGCCTTGATGGAGGCGGCGTTGGCGCTGGGCTTGTGGAACCAGAAGCCGATCAGCAGGTAGCTGGCCAGGCCCACCCCTTCCCAGCCGAAGAACAGCTGCATGAAGTCGGCGGCGGTGACCAGCGCCAGCATGGCGAAGGTGAACAGCGACAGATAGGCGAAGAACCGCGGCTTGGACGGGTCCTCGGCCATGTAGCCCCAGGAGTAGAGGTGGACGAGCGAGGAGACGCTGGTCACCACCACGAGCATCACGGCCGACAGGGTGTCGATGCGGATCGACCAGTTGGACTGGAAGTCGCCGATATTGATGAAGGGCAGCAGGTGGACGGTGAACTTGGCCGGCCAGTCGCCCCAGATCACCCCATGGAAGGTGGTCCAGGCGATGGCGCAGGACAGGAACAGGGCGCCCGTGGTGATCGCCTGCGAGGCCAGGTTGCCGATGCGGCGGCCGGACAGGCCCGCGATCATGGCGGCGACCAGGGGCGCGAAGACCGCGATAGTGACGAGAAGCTGAGGGGTCATGGTCGGGTCCTCAACCCTTCATCACGGAGACGTCGTCCACGGCGATGTCGCCGCGGTTACGGAAGAACGTCACCAGGATGGCCAGGCCGACAGCGGCCTCGGCCGCGGCGACGGTCAGCACGAACAGCGCGAAAATCTGCCCCGTGACGTTGTGCAGATAGACTGAGAAGGCCACCAGATTGATGTTCACGGCGAGCAGGATCAGCTCGATCGACATCAGGATGACGATGATGTTCTTGCGGTTCACGAAAATCCCGAACACCCCGATGGTGAACAGGATCGCGGCGACCGCCAGGTAGTGGGCGAGCCCGATGCTCATTCGTCGATCCCCGCGCCGGGTTTGATGGAAATGACCCGCATGCCGGTCGCAGGCCCGCGCGCCACCTGGTCGGCGATCACCTGCCGGCGCACGCCGGGCTTATGGCGCAGCGTCAGCACGATGGCGCCGATCATGGCCACCAGCAGCACCAGACCCGCCGCCTGGAAGAAGTAGATGTAGTCGGTGTAGAGCACGCGGCCGATGGTCTCGGCGTTGGAGATGTCCACGCCCGACGCCTGAGGCGTGTCATTGAGCCGGGCCGCGCCGCCGGTGGAGACCGCGGTGGAGACCAGGATCATCTCGAAGGCCAGGATGCCGGCGACGCCCGCGCCCAGTGGCATGTAGCGGGCGAAGCCCTGCCGCAGGGTGGAGAAGTCGACGTCCAGCATCATGACGACGAACAGGAACAGCACCGCGACGGCGCCGACATAGACGACCACCAGGAGCATGGCGAGGAACTCGGCCCCCAGCATCACGAACAGCCCTGCGGCGGAGAAGAAGGCCAGGATCAGGAACAGCACTGAGTGCACCGGGCTGCGGGCCGAAACCACGCAGACACCGGCGACCAGGGTCACCGTCGCCAGCAGATAGAATGCGATCGCCTGAACGGCCATGACGGCTCTTCTCAGCCCCTTAATTTCAGTGACCGGCGCCTGACGGCGACGCGGTGATTAGCTTTCGGAATCGCGCCCGGGTCTTACCGGTAGGGCGCGTCCAGTTCCAGATTCTTCGCGATCTGCCGCTCCCAACGGTCCCCGTTATCGAGCAGGCGTTCCTTGTCGTAGTAGAGCTCTTCGCGGGTCTCGACCGCGAACTCGGTGTTTGGACCCTCGACGATGGCGTCCACCGGGCAGGCCTCCTGGCACAGGCCGCAGTAGATGCACTTCACCATGTCGATGTCGTAGCGGGTGGTCCGGCGGCTGCCGTCCTCGCGGGGCTCGGCCTCGATGGTGATGGCCTGGGCCGGGCAGATGGCTTCGCAGAGCTTGCAGGCGATGCAGCGTTCTTCGCCATTGGGATAGCGGCGCAGGGCGTGCTCGCCCCGGAAACGCGGCGACTGCGGCCCACGCTCATAGGGATAGAGCACGGTGGCCTTGGGGCGGACCATGTACTTCATGGCCATCCCGAAGGCGCCCACGAAGTCCATCAGCGCCGCGCCTTTCACGGCCTGGGTAATACGCTGCATCATATCGCGGTCACTTTCGTTTGCAGACGTAGGCGGTGATCGACTGAGGATCACCTTCCTTCGCCAGCTGCAGGTCGCCGCCCTTGGCCAGGCACGCGTCGCGGGCCGTCTTCAGGGCGTCATAGCTCGCCACGCCGCCATCCGGCGTGACGCCGCTGGCGCAGGCGGCGCAGAGCATCAGGCTGGAGATGACGAGCAGGATCCTCATGCCGCGGCGGGCCCGAAGACGCGCCAGGCCGCCACCAGGACCACGGCGATGCCGGCGGTGGGCAGGAAGACCTTCCAGCCCAGGCGCATCAGCTGGTCATAGCGGTAGCGAGGCACGATGGCTTTCGCCATGGCGATCAGGAAGAAGAAGAAGCAGGTCTTCGCGAAGAACCACATCAGGCCGTAGAAGCCCTGCGCCATGTCGCCCCACTGGTGGACGAAGGCGAAGTCGATAGGCGCCTGCCAGCCACCGAAGAACAACAGCGAGATCAGCGAGCACATCAGCACGATGTTCACCAGCTCGCCGATCATGAAGAGCAGGAACGGGCTGGAGGAATACTCCACCTGATAGCCTGCCACGAGCTCGGACTCGGCCTCGGGAAGGTCGAAAGGCGGGCGATTGGTCTCGGCCAGCGCCGAGATGAAGAAGATCACCGACATGGCGAACATCACGATGGCGATGGGCCAGTTGTGCAGTCCGCCGCCGAGGAAGTTCCAGTTCCAGAACCCGCCGGCCTGCTTCTCGACGATGGTGCTCAGGTTCATGCTGCCCGAGAGCAGGATGACGGTGATGATCACCAGGCCGATGGAGACCTCGTAGGAGACCATCTGCGCGGCCGACCGAAGCGAGCCCAGGAAGGGGTACTTCGAGTTCGACGCCCAGCCTCCCATGATGATGCCGTAGACGCCCAGCGAGCTGATGGCGAACAGGTACAGCACGCCGACATTGATGTTGGAGATCACCCAGCCCGGGGCGAACGGGATCACCGCCCAGCCGACCAGCGACAGCAGGAAGGTCAGCACCGGGGCCAGCAGGAACACCGCCTTGTCGGCGCCATCGGGGATGATCAGCTCCTTCAGCACGAACTTGATCAGGTCGGCGAAGGACTGCAGCAGGCCGAACGGTCCCACGACGTTGGGGCCCTTGCGCATCTGGACGCCTGCCCAGATCTTGCGGTCGGCCAGCATGAAGAAGGCCATGCAGACCAACAGCGGCAGGATGATCAGCATGATCTTGCCGACCGTCAGCAGCGTCCAGCCCGGCGCCGTAGCCCAGAAATTGATGGAAGCGTCCATCCCCTACTCCGCCGCGATCTTGGAGGCGTCGGCCGCCACGGCCGCGCACTCGGCCATCGTCACGCTGGCGCGGGCGATGGGGTTGGTCAGGTGGAAGGCCCGCACGCCGCTGGCGAGCGGCGCATCAGTGGCCACGCCGGCCGCCGCGATCCCGGAGAGATCGATGGCCGAGGCCGCCGCGCCCGGAGCGTAGTCGATGCGCCCGAAGGACGGGTGGTCAGCGAACAGCTTGGCGCGCAGTTGGGCCAGGGTGTCGTAGGGCAGCGTCGCGCCCAGACGGTCCGACAGGGCCCGCAGGATGGACCAGTCTTCACGGCCCTCGCCCTTGGGAAACACCGCGCGCTGGCCCATCTGGACCCGGCCCTCGGTGTTCACATAGAGGCCGTCCTTCTCGGTATAGGCCGCGCCTGGCAGGATCACGTCGGCCTTGTGGGCCCCGGCGTCCCCGTGGGTGCCCATATAGACGGTGAAGGCGTCGCTGGCGGTGACGTCGATCTCATCGGCGCCCATCAGGAACAGGACGTCCAGCGCGCCCTTGGCGACCATCTGGGTGGCGGTCTTGCCGCCCTCGCCCGGAATGAAGCCCAGGTCCAGACCGCCGACGCGGCTGGCGGCGGTATGCAGGACGTTCCAGGTCATGCCGAAGGTCTTGGCGAGGTCCGCCGCAGCCTTGGCGATGGCGCCGCCATCGGCGCGGCCCAGAGCGCCGGCGCCGATGATGAGGGCCGGGTTCTTGGCGTCCTTCAGGCGCTTGACGAAGTCGGACTTGGACTTGGCGAGCCCTGAGAGGCTGGCGGCGCCCGCGCCGAGATACTCGTAACCGTAGGTCAGGTCGGCCTGTTCGCCGATGACGCCCACTTCCAGGGCGCCAGCGACCCAGCGCTTGCGGAACCGGGCGTTGAGGACCGGGGCCTCGGTGCGGGGATTGGTCCCGACCATGACGATCATGTCGGCGGCTTCGACGCCGGCGATGGTGGAGTTGAACAGCCAAGTCGCGCGCGCGCCGGCGCCCAGGGTCATGCCGTCCTGACGGCAGTCCAGGCTGGTGACGCCGAGCGACCCGAATAGGTCCTTGGCGGCCTTCATGGACTCCGCGTCCTGCAGGTCGCCAGCGATGACGCCGATACGGTCGGGACTGGCGGCCTTCAGCTTGGACGCGACGAGGCTGAGCGCCTCGGCCCAGGTGGCGGGACGCAGCTTACCGGCTTCACGGATATAGGGCTTGTCGAGGCGCTGGCGGGACAGACCGTCCACGGCGTAGCGGGTCTTGTCGCTGATCCACTCCTCGTTGATGTCTTCGTTCAGGCGCGGCAGCACGCGCAGGACCGCGGGGCCTCGGCTGTCGACGCGGATCGAGGAGCCCAGGGCGTCCATGACGTCGACGCTCTCGGTCTTCTTCAGCTCCCAAGGCCGGGCGTTGAAGGCGTAGGGCTTGGAGGTCAGGGCGCCGACCGGACAGAGGTCGATGACATTGGCCGACAGTTCGCTGGCCACGGCCTTGTCGAGATAGGTCGTGATTTCAACGTCTTCGCCGCGGGAGATGAGACCGATGTCCGGCACGCCGGCCACTTCGGTGATGAAGCGGACGCAGCGGGTGCACTGGATGCAGCGGGTCATGACCGTCTTGATCAACGGCCCCATGAACTTCTCTTCGACGGCGCGCTTGTTCTCGCCATAGCGGCTGTCGTCGCGGCCATAGCCCATGGCCTGGTCCTGCAGATCGCACTCACCGCCCTGGTCGCAGATCGGGCAATCCAGCGGATGGTTGATGAGCAGGAACTCCATCACCCCTTCGCGGGCCTTCTTGACCATCGGCGAATTGGTGATGATTTCCTGGCCGTCGGAGGCCGGCAGGGCGCAGGACGCCTGCGGCTTGGGCGGGCCGGGCTTCACCTCGACAAGGCACATGCGGCAGTTGCCGGCGATGCTGAGGCGCTCGTGATAGCAGAAGCGCGGAATCTCTTCCCCGGCCAGTTCCGCGACCTGCAGAACCGTCATGCCGGGTTCGAACTCGACCTCGACGCCGTTGACCTTGGCTTTAGGCATCCGACTACTCCGCCGCCACCAGGGCCGCGCCCTGAACATGCGGCTTGCCCGCGCGATAGCTGGTGATCCGGTCCTCAACTTCATGGCGGAAGTTGCGGAACAGGCCCTGGATGGGCCAGGCCGCGGCGTCGCCGAGGCCGCAGATGGTGTGGCCTTCGACCTGGGAGGCGACGTCGAGCAGCATGTCGATCTCACGCATCTCGGCCTCGCCGGTGACCATCCGTTCCATCACCCGCCACATCCAGCCGGTGCCTTCACGGCACGGCGTGCACTGGCCGCAGCTCTCATGCTTGAAGAAGCGGGAGACGCGGGCGATCACGCGGACCAGGTCAGTGTCCTCGTCGAACAGGATCATGGTCGCCGTGCCCAGGCGCGACTGCACGCGCGGCAGGTCGTCGAAGTCCATCAGGACGGTCTCGGCCTGTTCGCGGGTGATCATCGGCATGGAGACCCCGCCCGGGATCACCGCCTTGAGCTTGCCCCAGCCGCCACGCACGCCGCCGAAGTGATCCTCGATCAGCTGGCGCATGGGGATAGACATGGCCTCTTCGACCACGCTGGGCTTGTTCACGTGGCCCGAGGCCGCCATCAGCTTGGTGCCGGCGTTCTTCGGGCGTCCGAAACTGGAGAACCAGCCCGCGCCACGGCGCAGGATGGTGCCGACGACGGCGATGGACTCGACGTTGTTGATGGTGGTCGGGCAGCCATAGATGCCGGCGCCGGCCGGGAACGGCGGTTTGAGGCGCGGCTGGCCCTTCTTGCCCTCCAGGCTCTCCATCAGGGCGGTTTCGTCGCCGCAGATATAGGCCCCGCCCCCGTGGGTGACGTGGAGGTCGAAGTCCCAGCCGTTGACGTTGTCCTTGCCGATCAGCTTGGCCGCGTAGGCCTGCTTGATCGCCGCTTCCAGGCGCTCGCGCTCCATGACGTATTCGCCACGGATGTAGATGTAGGCGGTGTGGGCGCGGATCGCGTAGCTGGCGATCATGCAGCCTTCGATCAGCAGGTGCGGATCGTTGCGGATGATCTCGCGGTCCTTGCAGGCGCCGGGCTCGGACTCGTCGGCGTTGACCACCAGGTAATGGGGCCGCTCGCTGAGCTGCTGCGGCATCAGGGTCCACTTGAAGCCGGTGACAAAGCCCCCGCCTCCCCGGCCCCGCAGGCCGGACTCGCGGATCTGCTCGCAGACCCATTCGTGGCTTTGACCCAGCATCTCGCGGGTCGCGTTCCAGCAGCCGCGCGCCTTCGCACCTTCAAGGCCCCAGTCTTGGAGCCCGTAGATGTTGGTGAAGATGCGGTCCTTGTCTTCCAGGATGCCGACCAAGACCCCCTACACTCCCTTTTTCGCGGAGCGGAAGCCCGCGATGAACCAGATCTGCGCACCGAACCCGATCAAGAGCGCGACGGCGAAGACAATGAGCAGCCAGGACTGGCTGAGCCGAAAGGCGCAGACGATCGCCGTGATGGCCACGAAGACGCTGACCGCTGAGACCGCGACCATGATCGTGAACCGGCGCTTGGCGACCTCGACCTCTGTCATGCGACAGGCGCCTTGGCCTTACCCTTGGGGGCGGCGTTCGGCAGACCCTTGATCGGCTTGGCGGCCGACCCGTCGTACAGCTTGGGATCGTTCAGCGTGGTGTTGCCGCCCAGGACAGCGCTGCCCTGACGGCCGATCTCGGAGCCCGGCGGCGGCGTCTTGCCGGCGGCGAAGGCGTCCAGCAGCTTCTCGAAGCCCTCAACGGTGAGGTCCTCATAATAGCGGTCGTTGATGGCGGCCATGGGGGCGTTGGAGCAGGCTCCGAGGCACTCGACTTCCTGCCAATAGAACTTGCCGTCCGCAGAGCGGTGGCTGTCGGGGCCAAAGCGTTTGCGGCAGACCGCCAGCAGGTCCTCGGAGCCCCGCGACTGGCAGGCCGTGGTCCCGCAGACCTGGACCATGGCGATCGTGCCCACCGGCTCCAGCATGAACATCGTATAGAAGGTGGCGACCTCGTAGACCCGGATCGTGGCCATCTTCAGCAGCTCGGCGACGGCGCGGATGGAGGGTTCGGAAACCCAGCCCTCCTGCTTCTGCACCAGCCAAAGGATCGGGATCACCGCCGACTGCTGCCGGCCGTCCGGATATTTCGAGATCCACCACTGGGCCTGCTTCATCGTCTCCTTGGAGAAGGCGAAGCTGGCGGGTTGATCGGCGGAAAGGCGTCGAACGCTCACGGTCAGAGCCTCACTTCACGAAATCGACGCGGACGATCTTGGCGTCCGAGATGGTGTAGATGGCGGCGACCTCGAAGGTGTCGCCGCCGGGTGTGCGGGCGACCAGTTCGTGGTCGATGACGCGCGAGCCGATGATCACGCGCGCCTTCAGTTCGGCCTTGTTCTGCGGGAAGTCGGCGAACAGCTTCTCATGCCGGGCGCGGATGGCCTCGGCGCCATTGGCGGTGATGGCGCCGTTGAAGTCGGCAAGCACCGCGTCGTCGGCGTAGAAGGTCATGAAGGTCGACAGGTTCTGGCTGTTATAGGCCTCGAACTGGCCGTCCACGACGTCGAAGGGCGAGATGCAGGCTGGCGCGCTCATCGGTCGATCTCCCCGAACACGATGTCCAGCGAGCCCAGGATGGCCGACACGTCGGCCAGCATGTGGCCGCGGTTCATCCAGTCCATGGCCATCAGGTGCGGGAAGCCCGGTGCGCGGATCTTGCAGCGATAGGGCTTGTTTCCGCCGTCGCTCACCAGGAAGACGCCGAACTCGCCCTTGGGCGCCTCAACGGCCGCATAGACCTCGCCTTCCGGGGTGCGGAAGCCTTCTGTGTAGAGCTTGAAGTGATGGATCAGCGCTTCCATGGAGCGCTTCATCTCGCCCCGGCGCGGCGGCGACACCTTGTTGTCCTCGGTCATCACGGGGCCGGGCGTTTTGCGAAGCCGTTCAACGCACTGGCGGATGATCTTGGTGGACTCGCGCATTTCCTGCATGCGGCAGAGATAGCGGTCGTAGCAGTCGCCGTTGATCCCCAGCGGGATCTCGAAGTCCATCTCGTCGTAGCATTCGTAGGGCTGGCTGCGGCGCAGGTCCCAGGCGATGCCGGAACCGCGCACCATGACGCCGGAGAAGCCCCAGTCGATGGCCTCCTGGCGGGTCACCTTGCCGATGTCGACATTGCGCTGCTTGAAGATGCGGTTGCCGGTGATCAGCTTGTCGATGTCGTTGACCGGACGGGCGAAGGCCGCGGCCCAGTCGTCGATGTCGTTGATCAGGGCCTCTGGCAGGTCCTGGTGGACGCCGCCGGGGCGGAAATAGTTGGCGTGCAGGCGCGCGCCGCAGGCCCGCTCATAGAAGACCATCAGCTTCTCGCGCTCTTCGAAGCCCCAAAGAGGCGGGGTGAGCGCGCCGACGTCCATGGCCTGGGTCGTGACGTTGAGCAGGTGGTTCAGAACCCGGCCGATTTCCGAGAACATCACCCGGATCAGGCTGCCGCGGATCGGCACGTCCAGGTCCAGCAGCTTCTCGATGGCCAGGCAGAAGGCGTGTTCCTGGTTCATCGGCGCCACATAGTCGAGGCGGTCGAAGTACGGGATGTTCTGAAGGTAGGTGCGGTACTCCATCAGCTTCTCGGTGCCGCGATGCAGCAGGCCGATGTGCGGGTCGACCCGCTCCACGACCTCGCCGTCCAGCTCCAGGACCAGGCGCAGAACGCCGTGGGCCGCGGGGTGCTGCGGGCCGAAGTTGATGTTGAATTTGCGGACCGGGATCTCGTTTTCCGAGAGCGGGGTCATGGACGCGTCGTCAGCCATCACTTCGCCTCCACCTTCTCGTCGCCGGGCAGGATGTAGTCGGCCCCTTCCCACGGCGAGAGGAAGTCCCAGTTGCGGAACTCGACGGACTTCACGGGCTCGTAGACCACGCGCTTGAGTTCGTCGTCGTAGCGCAGCTCGACATAGCCGGTCATCGGGAAGTCCTTGCGCAGCGGATGCCCATGGAAGCCGTAGTCGGTGAGGATGCGGCGCAGGTCGGGATGCCCCTCGAAGAAGATCCCATACATGTCGAAGGCCTCGCGCTCATACCAGTCGGCGCAGGGGAAGACCCCCGTGACCGTGGGGACGGCGGTGTCCTCGTCGGTCTGCACCTTCAGACGCAGGCGCTGGTTCTTGGTGAGGGACAGCAGGTGGTAGACCACGTCGAAGCGTTGCGGGCGCTCGGGATAGTCGACGCCGCAGAGGTCGATCAGCTGGGCGAAGCCGAACTTGTCGCGCATCAGGGTCAACGCCTGGGCGACACGGCTGGCCGGGGCCGTCAGGGTCAGTTCCTTGAAGGCGATCGAATAGCCCGCCACGGCGCCGGCGCTGTCGGCGACCAGCTGCTGGCCCAGGCTCTCGAGCGTGGAGATCTCGACCGGCCAGCTCATCGTTCGATGGTCCCGGTGCGGCGGATCTTCTTCTGCAGCTGCAGCACGCCGTAGACTAGGGCCTCGGCGGTGGGCGGGCAGCCGGGGACATAGATGTCCACAGGCACGATCCGGTCGCAGCCTCGCACCACGGAATAGCTGAAGTAGTAGTAGCCGCCGCCGTTGGCGCAGGAGCCCATGGAGATGACGTACCTCGGCTCCGGCATCTGGTCGTAGACCTTGCGCAGGGCCGGGGCCATCTTGTTGCAGAGCGTGCCGGCGACGATCATCACATCGGACTGGCGCGGACTGGCGCGCGGCGCAAAGCCGTAGCGCTCCAGGTCATAGCGCGGCATCGAGGCGTGCATCATCTCGACGGCGCAACAGGCCAGGCCGAAGGTCATCCACATCAGCGAGCCGGTGCGCGCCCAGGTGATCAGGTCGTCGGCCGCGGCCGTGATGAATCCCTTGTCGGCGAGCTCGGTGGAGACGCCGTCGAAGAAGGGGTCGTGCAGCTTGGGGTTATAGCCCTCGACGGTCGAGCGACCGGCCGAGAGCGCGGGGGCGGAACCCGCGGGAACGATTACTCCCATTCCAGGGCGCCCTTCTTCCATTCGTAGATAAAGCCGACGGTCAGCACGCCCAGGAAGGACATCATCGACCAGAAGGAGAACTGGGCGACGTCCTGCGGCAGCTTCATGAGCGACACCGCCCACGGGAACAGGAAGGCCACCTCCAGGTCGAAGATGATGAAGAGGATCGAGACCAGGTAGAACCTGACGTCGAATTTCATTCGCGCATCGTCGAAGGCGTTGAAGCCGCACTCGTAGGACGAGAGCTTTTCGGGGTCCGGCGCCTTGGGGGCGAGAACCGCCGAGGCGAGGATGAAGACGACCCCCAGAACCGCCGCGATCCCTAGGAAGATCACGATGGGGAGGTACTGAAGAAGGAACGCGTTCATGGAATCCTCTAAGGAGTCGCGCCCTTCTAGACCACGAATGGAACCGTTTCAAACCGCACAATGACGCTGGCGCCGCGCCTGCGAAAAAGACCGATGTTCGCGCTGCGAATGCCTCTCAGGTGCGCGAGAAAACGCGCGCACTCATGGGTGAACTGGCGCGCAATTCAGCGTCCGGTCGCAGCATCATCGATGTCGGGGAGAAGTGGCGCGAATGACGGGACTCGAACCCGCGACCTCCGGCGTGACAGGCCGGCGCTCTAACCAACTGAGCTACATCCGCATGTGGGCCGTGTGGGCCCGCGAGGGGCGTCTGATAGGTCCCGACCGGAATCGTGTCAACGGGCGAGTTCGTTTCCGCGCCCTCGCCTGTGAATAAAATCCCGCGTTCTCGGCCGGCCGGGGCCCGGCGTCAGTCCGTCGTGTCGTCGGTTTCGGCGTCGGGACCGTTCTTCTTCATGGATTCGATGGCGTTCTTGGCCGAGGCCTTGGCGGAATAGCCCTCGGTGGAGAACATGACCTCGCCGTTGGGCGCCTTGAACTTCACGCGGAACTCGCCCGCCTTGTCCTTCGAGATCTCGAACTTGTAGGCCATGTCGACACTCCATCGTCTCTGAGTCAGCCACCCGACGCAGAAGGTTAGACCCGAGTCGTGACAGCCGCCACCCAGTCTCAGATCACGAACGAGCCGCGATCGGCCGACAGGGTGTTCTGGTTGACCGCGTCGGCGATCCGCTCAGCCCGCTTGATGGGATCGGTCATGTTAGTGGCCTTGCGGGCGAGGACATAGGCGGCGATGAGCCTGGCTTCGTCGGCGGTTTGCCAGCCCGCCGGGTCGTGGGCGCCGATCTTGGCCAGCGCGGCGGTGAGCGTGCCCGGCACATGGCCCGGCCGGTTGACGTGCTCGTCCAGCACCAGGGCCACGCCCTGCTCGGAGGTGAGCCACCTGCGGATCGGCACGCCGGCGGCCTTCAGGTCCAGGAAGCGGGCCATGCGGCCGGCGGCGAAGCTGAGCTGGCAGGCCCGCATGTCGTGGTGGTGCCCTGCCCGCCAGAACCGGTAGGCCCACACCGGCCCGCGCAGCTGCAGCTTTCGCGCCGCGGTGTTCAGCACCACGCCGTTCAGCACCAGGTAGCCGGTGGTCGCCGTGGCGGTCGCGGTCTGTACGTCCAGGCCGTAGCGGCCGAAGCAGTCCTGGAAGGCCACGGGCCAGGTTCGCTTCAAGGCGGCCAGCAGCGCCGGCAATTCCCCCGGGTCGGTGGCAGGACCGCAGGTCCACTGGAACAGCCCGATGGACATGTAGCTGTTGTCGTAGGAGTTCACCGCCTCCAGCAGCCCCTCATTGGCGGAGATGGCGCGCACCACCCGCACCGCCGAGGGCTTTAGGTCGGCCGGCGGCGGATTGCCCGCCAGCCATCCGGCCAGGGAGGTCCGGCCGGTGGTGTAGAAGCCACCCTTGTAGGCCGAGGCGAAAGCGCGGCCGTCCGGAGTGATCGCCTTCCCGCCGGCCACGGTCACCGGATGCCCGGGGGCGTCGGGCATGGGCGGGGCGGCGGGCGGAGGCGGGGCCGGGGTCGCGACCGCCACCGTCTGGCTGAGGAACTGGCTGGAGACCCAGCCGCCGCGGATCGGGGCCTTCAGGGTGGTGACGCGCGTCCAGCCGGCCTTGGACTCGAACATCTCGACGCCGACGCCGAGGTCCAGGCTGGGGGGTGTCGCTGCGCCACCGGGACCGTCGCGCAGGTTCAAGCCCTGCACCGTCACCACGCCCTGAGTCATGCCCTGCCCTCCGCTGCTCAACACATAGTTGAACAGGGCGGCGGGACGCCTGGCAATGGTCTAGCTTGGGGCGCGCAGCGTCTTCAGCGCCGTGGCCCAGCGGGCGAGCTCGGTGAGCATGACGCCAGCGGCCTTGTCCTGCAGTTCCGGCGGCTTGAAGGCGCCCTCAACCAGGTGCTGGCTGAACATCGGCAGGGCCACGCCCTCCGGGATCGGCATCACCTTCATGGTTGTGAGCAGCAGCTTCTCCATCTGCACCGCCCGCACCCCACCGGACGCTCCGCCATAGCTGACAAAGGCCGCGGGCTTATAGGCCCACTCGTGGACAAGGTAGTTCACCGCGTTGATGAAGGACGGCGGCGGTCCGTAATTGTACTCCGGCGTCACGAAGACGAAGGCGTCGGCGGCGTCCACGCTGGCGCTCCAGGCCTTGGTGTGGTCGTGGGCGTAGTCGCGCAGGCGCGGATGCTTGGGCTCGTCGAAGACCGGCAGCTCGAAACTGGCCAGATCCACCAGTTCGGCGTCAAAGCCGTCATGCCCCTGGGCGATGGCGTCAAACCATTCGGCGATCTTCGGACCCAGCCGGCTCGGGCGGGTGCTGCAGATTATGGTGTGGAGCTTGAGCGGCATGGGACCTCACGGGAAAACGCGTCGCTCCCGTATAGGCCCAGCCTCCCCTACCCCGCCATCTCGCGCGCCTTCGACAGCACGAAATCCTGCGGATCGGGCGCCAGGGTGGCGCGCCAATAGTCCACCAGGGCGAAGGGCCAGTTCTGGCTGACCCGGCCCTTCTCGTTCTTGTACCAGCTCGACACCTGCGGGGCGCCCCAGGCCATCAGCCTGTTGCCGGCGTCCACCTGGATGTTGAAAGCGTCGTGCACCTCGGCCTTCGGCTCCATGGCGTTTGCCCCGGTCTCGGCCAGCAGCTTCAGGCACCCCAGGATGTAACGGACGCTGCATTCGGAGAAGAAGATGATCGAGCCGTTGACGACGATGTTGGTATTGGGCCCGTAGATCATGAAAAGGTTGGGGAAACCCGGCGTGGTCATGCCGAGATAGGCGCGTGCGTCTCCGTCCCAGGTGTCGTGCAGGTCGGCCCCGCCGCGCCCCTTGATCTTCATCGGATAGAGGAAGCGGCTGGCGTGGAAGCCTGTGCCGTAGATGATCACGTCGAAGTCGCGCGCGGTCCCGTCGGCGGTGATGATGCCGCTCTCGGTGATCTCGGTGATGGCGTCGGTGACCAGCTCCACGTTCGGACGCTTCAGCGCCGCGATCCAGACGCCGTTGTCCAGCAGGGCCCGCTTGCCGCCGATCGGATAGGTGGGGATCACCTTGTCCACCAGGTCCGGCCGCCCCTCGGTCTGCATCCGCAGGGCCTCGGCGACCATGGCCCGGAACATCGCGTTGGCCGCGGACACGGCCGTCTCGTCGCCCGCCCAGGCAGGATCGGCCCGCACCCCGTCCAGCAGGCCGTCGGTGACCATCCAGAACAGGAAGAACCGATACCACTTGTCGTAGTTGGGAATGTGCTCCAGCAGCCAGTTCATCCCGGCCGGCACGTCCTCATGATAGTGCGCCGTGGGGAAGCCCCAGGGCGGGGTGCGCTGGAAGACCGTCAGGCTGGCCACCTTGCCGACGATCTCCGGCACGAACTGGAAGGCGCTGGCCCCGGTGCCGATCACCGCAACCCGCTTGCCCGTCAGGTCGACGTCGTGGGCCCACTGGGCGGAGTGGAAGGCCGCCCCCTTGAAGCGCTCACGGCCCTTCACGTCGGGCAGGCGCGGGCGGTTGAGCTGGCCCACGGCGGTGATCACCGAATTGGCGACGATCTTCTCGCTGCCCGCAGGCGTGTTGACGGTGACGTTCCAGACCGCACGCCCCTCATCCCAGACCATCTCCTCGACGCTGGTTTCGAAGCGGATCTTCTTGCGCAGGTCGTAGCGATTGGCCACGCCTCGGAAGTAATCCAGAAGCACCGGCTGGGTGGAGAAGTGCTGGGGCCAGTTGTGGTTCGGCTCGAAGGAATACGAATAGATGTGGTTGGAGCTGTCGACCCGGCAGCCGGGATAGGTGTTCTCCAGCCAGGTGCCGCCGACATCGGCGTTCTTGTCGACGATCTCGAAGTCGATCCCGGCCTGGGTCAGGCGGATACCGGTCAGCAGGCCCGACATGCCCGCCCCGATCACCAGCACATGCATGCGCCGCGCGGCGTCCTTGAGCCCCGGCGTGGTCCACTGCGGGTCCTTGCTGGACTGGCCACCGATGGCCAACTCGTCGTTCAGGAAGTCGGCATAGTTCTCCGGGATGTCGGCGCCAGCCACGAAGCTCATCATCCGGCGCAGGGCGGCGGGATCGGGGGTGGTCGTGGGCGGCGCCCCCTTGGCGAACCAGTCGAGGATCGCCGCCTTGG
Organism: Phenylobacterium glaciei; assembly: GCF_016772415.1. NCBI lineage: Bacteria > Pseudomonadati > Pseudomonadota > Alphaproteobacteria > Caulobacterales > Caulobacteraceae > Phenylobacterium > Phenylobacterium glaciei. The sequence continues at coordinate 2,181,332 of NZ_JAGSGD010000001.1, read as the reverse complement.
CTTCTGCACGGAACTTGGCCTGCTCGGCCTCGGGCACCCCGGTCTCGCCGCGCGACAGCGGGGTGTAGGTGGGCGTCCACTCCTTGCGCAGCCAGTGCAGGTCGCCGGTCATCTGCACAAGGGCGGCGGCCAGGGCGGGCTGATGCGCCGCCTCCAGCGCCTGGTCGAGCGCACCCAGATCGAGCTTGGCCATGGTTTCCTGCCCTGAGTTATCGTTGTTCTTGCAGGCAGACTACGCCTCTTGGCGTCCGGCGAAAGGGGCGCCCCGACGTCAGGTCCTGGCGCTTTGCGCCCGGGCGATCTCGGCCGCAAGTTCTGGCGGCAGGACACGACCCGAGGCGTCGAGATTGTCCAGCAGGTGGGCCATCCGCGTCGTGCCGGTCACCGCGCAGGCGACATTTGGGTTGGCCAGCACATAGGCCAAGGCCGCCTGGGCCCCGCTGATCTCGGCCCGCCGATGCAGGAAGCCGAACCGCCGCCCGGCCAGGACCTCCGCGCGATGGTTCTTCAGGGCGCGCAGGGCGTACCAGACGTCGCGCGCCGCCCGCAGCTTCAGAACCTGGCCGCCGGTGTGGCCCATGGCCAACGGCATCCCCGCCAGCACCCCCTTCCCCGCCGCCGCCGCCCGGGCGATCAGCGGCCCGCGCTCTGGCCGCAGGACGTTGTAATCTACCATCACGACGTCGAACTGCGGCAGACCCGCGACATGGTCGATGACGGCGGGATCGAAGCTGTTGACGCCCAGCGCCTCAACGAGCCCCCGCGCCTTCAGACCTTCCAGGGTCGCCAGAAGGTCGTCGGTGAGATCGAGGATCGCCGGGCCATGCAGTTGCAGCAGCGGTAGGCGCTCCAGCCCCAGGTTGGCGAGGCTGCGCAGGACGCTGGCCTTGATGGCCGCCGGCGACATGTCGCGCACGACGCGGCGGCTGTTGTGGGCGGTCCCGGCCTTGGTGGCGATCACCAGGCCTTCGAGGTTCCGCCCCCGCAGCGCCCGCCCCAACCGCGGCTCGGCCTCGCCGCTGGAATAGCTGGCCCCGGTGTCGAAGAAGGTCACCCCCCGATCGAGGGCCGCATGGACCAGGGCTATGGCTTGGCCCTCATCGAACGCCCTCTGCCCCCACCAACTGGCGCAGCCGAACCCGATCTCCGAAACGGTCAGACCGGTCTTGCCGAGGGGGCGGTAGAGCATAGGCTCACTTTGGTTCGGCGGCAGGACCCGTCCTGCGAAGCGCGCAGCGCGAAGCAGGATGGTGGGCGGCGAGGGGTTCGAACCCCCGACCCCCTGGGTGTAAACCAGGTGCTCTGACCAGCTGAGCTAGCCGCCCGTGACGGCGGTTCTTAGCGCCCTCCCCGGCGCGCAGAAACCCCCATATGAAAAGGGCGGCCGCCTCCCCGGCGACCGCCCCTTCCGAAAAGGTATGTGACTGAAGCCGCCTAGTTCAGCGAGCTCTTCAGGCCTTCGCCGACCCGGAAGCGCGCGGTCTTGGAGGCGGCGCGCTGCACGGTCTCACCAGTGCGCGGATTCCGCGCCGTACCCGCCGCGCGGTTAACCGGCACGAAGCTGCCGAAACCCACGAGCCGGACTTCTTCGCCGCTCTTCAGGGAGGCGGTGACAGAGTCGATAAAGGCTTCCAGCGCGTCTTTCGCCTGCGCCTTGTTGAGGCCCGCCTTTTCGGCGATCGCCGTGACGAGTTCGGCCTTGGTCATTTGGTGTTTCTCCCAGCCCGTTATAGGTCCGCGGACCCCCCGCAGTGTTCGCGAGGCTGCTTCGCGTGACGCGATTATGGCGGTCTCGCGGCAGGCGTCAAACGAAGGCGGCGCGGGAATACCCCGCGCCGCCCACTTATTTGCAGTTAATCCGCGATTCAGTGCGTCAAAACCGCCTCTGGATCGCTGTCATCGACCACGACGGGGATCGCGGGCGTCACCGGCTCCGTCCACTCGATCGGCGTGAGCGGCTGGGTCAGGGCGTGGCCCAGCACCTGGTCGATGTTGGAGACCGGGATGATCTCCAGCCCCGACTTCACGCTCTCGGGCACGTCGGCGAGGTCCTTCATGTTCTCCTCGGGGATCAGCACGGTCTTGACCCCGGACCGCAGGGCCGCGAGCAGCTTTTCCTTGAGGCCGCCGATGGCCGTCACCCGGCCGCGCAGGGTGACCTCGCCGGTCATGGCCAGATCCTTGCGGATCGGGATGCCGGTCAGCACCGAGACGATGGCCGTGGCCATGGCCGCGCCGGCGGAGGGACCGTCCTTGGGGGTCGCGCCATCCGGAACGTGGATGTGGACGTCGGTCTTCTCGAAGACCGGCGGCTCGATCCCGAAGTGCACCGCCCGGCTGCGGACATAGGAGTGCGCCGCCGAGATGGATTCCTTCATCACATCCTTCAGGTTGCCCGTGATGGACATGCGGCCCTTGCCCGGCATCTTGACCGCCTCGATGGTCAGGATGTCGCCGCCGAAGTCGGTATAGGCCAGGCCGGTGATGATCCCGACCTGATCTTCCGCGTCGGTCTCGCCGTAGCGGTACTTCTTGACCCCGGCGTACTTGGCCAGGCGCTCGTCATCGACGGTGATGGCCAGCAGCTTCTCGCGGCCCAGGTCCCGGACGGTCTTACGCGCCAGGTTGCCCAGCTCCCGCTCCAGCGACCGCACGCCGGCTTCCCGGGTGTAGTAGCGGATCAGGTCGCGGATGGTGTCGTCGGGAACGACGAATTCCACCGGCGTCAGGCCGTGGTCCTTGGTCAGCTTGGGCAGCAGGTGGCGCTTGGCGATCTCCAGCTTCTCTTCCTCGGTGTAGCCGGGGATGCGGATGATCTCCATGCGGTCCAGCAGCGGCTGGGGCATGTTGAGGCTGTTGGCCGTGGTGACGAACATCACCGGCGACAGGTCGTAGTCCACCTCCAGATAGTGGTCGGCGAAGGTGGAGTTCTGCGCCGGGTCCAGCACTTCCAGCAGGGCCGAGGACGGGTCGCCGCGATAGTCGGACCCCATCTTGTCGATCTCGTCCAACAGGAAGAAGGCGTTGGTGGACTTGGCCTTCTTCATCGACTGGATGACCTTGCCGGGCATCGAGCCGATGTAGGTGCGGCGGTGACCGCGGATCTCGGCCTCGTCGCGCACCCCGCCCAGGGACACGCGCACGAACTCGCGGCCCGTCGCCTCGGCGATGGACTTGCCCAGCGAGGTCTTGCCCACACCGGGGGGGCCCACCAGGCAGAGGATCGGACCCTTCAGGGAGCCGGTCCGGGCCTGAACGGCCAGGTACTCCAGGATGCGTTCCTTGACCTTCTCAAGCCCGTAGTGGTCGTGCTCGAGAACGGCTTCGGCCTTCACCAGGTCGATCGGCTTGGTCTTGGCCTTGCCCCACGGAATGGACAGCAGCCAGTCGAGATAGTTCCGCACGACGGTGGATTCCGCCGACATCGGGCTCATGTTGCGCAGCTTCTTCAGCTCGCTGTCGGCCTTGGTGCGGGCCTCCTTGGAGAGCTTGGTCTTCTTGATGCGCTTCTCGAGTTCGATCAGCTCGTCGCGGCTGTCGTCCTGCTCGCCCAGCTCGCGCTGGATCGCCTTCATCTGTTCGTTCAGGTAGTATTCGCGCTGGGTCTTCTCCATCTGGCGCTTCACGCGGTTACGGATCTTCTTTTCCGTCTGCATGACGCTGATCTCGCCCTCCATCAGGGCGTAGACCTTCTCCAGGCGCTTCACGACATTGAAGATCTCCAGCAAGTTCTGCTTCTCGGCGATCTTCACCGACAGGTGCGAGGCGATGCGGTCGGCCAGCTCGCCGGGCGAGTCGACCTGGGGCATGGAGGCCAGCGCCTCGGGCGGCACCTTCTTGTTGAGCTTCACATAGTTCTCAAACTGCTCGACCACGGCGCGCGACAGGGCCTCGGCTTCGGTCGAGGCCGCGCCGTCTTCGGTGATGAAGGCGACTTCGGCTTCGTAGAACTCGGCCTGATCGGTGAACTTCGAGATGCCGGCGCGGGCCTTGCCTTCCACCAGCACCTTCACGGTGCCGTCGGGAAGCTTCAGCAGCTGCAGCACCGACGCCACGACGCCGACGTCATAGATCGCGTCGGGGGACGGATCGTCGTCGTCCTTGTCCTTCTGGGTGGCCAGAAGGATCTGTTTGCCGGGGGCCTTCATGGCCTCCTCGAGCGCTCGGACGGATTTCTCGCGGCCCACGAACAGCGGCACGGGCTGGTGCGGGAAGACCACGATGTCCCGCAGCGGAAGAATGGGCAGAGTCTTGATCTCAGACATATGCATCTACTCCTGGTGGGCCCCCTTCCAAAGCAGGGCCCGTCCCATATTCCGACCGGTTTCCCCCAGACGATGTGCCTGAGTCGGTCGGCCCGTCCGCTCAGCGAGAGCGAATTGTCGGCCATTTATGTGGACGCTTTGGCCCCCTCTACAAGCTGAGCCAGATCGTCCGCGACAATGCGTCTGAAATTGGTGACGCCCAAGACACAGGAAATGGTGCGCCGCCGCAACAGGTGCAAGAGCCCCTGCGTCGGCTGAACGACCTCTCAGCAGGCTTTCCAAGCGACGAGGGGCGTCCCACTGTCTCCACAAGCAGCCGACGGGGAGGTTGGACATGCTGGAAGGTCTGAAGGTCGTGGAGTTCGCCACCTATGTGGCGGGTCCGGGCGCGGCGGCGGTGATGGCCGACTGGGGCGCCGAGGTGATCAAGGTGGAGAGCGCGACGGGCGATCCGATGCGCGCCTTCTATCCCGACACGGCCGAACAGCCGGGCAACCCGGTCTTCTCCAACGACAACCGCGGCAAGCGCGGCATCGTGCTGGACACCGGCACGCCGGAAGGCCGCGAGGCGCTGGTGCGGATCCTGGCCGACACCGACGTCTTCATCACCAATCTGCGACCCGGCGCGCTGAAGCGCGCGCGGCTGGACTATGACAGCCTGAAAGCCGAGCTGCCGCGCATGATCTATTGCAGCGTCTCGGGCTATGGCCTGGACGGCGAGGCCACCGACCTGCCGGCCTTCGACATCACCGCCTTCTGGGCCAAGGGCGGGGTGGCGGGCGCCACCATCCCCAGCGACGTGACGCCCTTCAACTGCCGACCAGGGTTCGGAGACCACGTGACGGCGCTGGCGGCGCTGTCGGCCGTGCTGGCGGCGCTGAGGGCGCGGGACGCGACCGGCCGGGGCCGGCTGGTGGAGACCTCGCTGATCCGGGCCGGGGTCTATGCGGTCGGCTGGGACCTGTCGGTGCAGCTACGCTACGGCGAGGTGAAGACCGCCCCGCCCCGTCGCGAGACGCTCAGCCCCCTCTCCGGCTATTTCCGCACCGCAGACCAGCGGTGGTTCGCCATGGTCCCCCGCGGCGCCAACCCCTGGCGGCCGGTGGCCATCGCCGCGGGCCGCCCCGACCTGGCGGAAGATCCGCAGTTTGGCGATCCTCTGTGGCGCTCGGCCAATGTCGGCCAGATCCTCGACATCCTCGACGCGGGCTTCGGCCAGCTGACCCTGGCGGAGGTCAGCGCGCGGCTGACGGCCGGCGACGTGATCTGGGCCCCTCTGCAACGGCCTGAGGATGTGGTGACCGATCCCCATGCCGAGGCGGCCGGCTGCTTCGTGGAGGTCCAGGACCGCCACGGCGGTACGTTCCGCGCGCCCAATACGCCGGTGCGGTTTCCAGGCTTCGACTACGGGGCAAGGCGCCCTGCCCCTGGCTTGGGCCAGCACACCGCCGAGGTGCTGGCGGAGGCCGGCTATTCGTCCGGCGAGATCGCGCGCTTGCGCGGGCTGGGCGCCGTCATCTGACGCGGCGGCCCGGTCACGAAGCCGATGCCCCCCGCCAGGGCCGCCAGCACGGCGGCGGCGATCATGGCGGTCCGGTAGCCCGAGGCGATAACAGCGTTGGCCTGAGTGGTCGACGCGCCGGATGGAGCCACCAGCACAAACCCCACCAGGGCGACGGCCAGCAGACCCGCGACCCGGGCCACGGCGTTGTTGATCCCCGCCGCCGCGCCCTCATAGGCGTCGTCGACAGCCCCCAGTACGGCGTCTGTCAGCGGCGCTACGGCCAACCCCATGCCGATCGCCAGGGTCGCGAGGCCCGGAAAGACGCCTCGCCAATAGTTCGGCTCGTCGGCCAACAGCGCCAGCAGGGCAAACCCGACCGCCACCAGCAGCGGGCCGCCGCCCAGCATCACCCTTGGCCCGACCCTCGCTGAGAAGCCGCCGGCCAGCGGCGACAGCACCGCCAACCCCACCGACAGCGGCAGCAGGGCCGCCCCGGCGCTGGCGGCGGGATAGCCGTGGACGCGGATCAGCTGGAACGGCAGCAGGAACAGGGCGCCGCTGAAGGCCGCGTAGAGCAGCAGGGTCAGGCCGTTGGCGCCGGAGAAGGTCTTGGATTTGAAGAGCTGCAGCGGGACCATCGGAAACGCCGCCGTCTGCTCGATGCGCAGGAAGGCGGCCAGCGCCAGCAGGCCCAGGACCAGGGCGGCCACCGGCAGCAGCGTCAGGCCACGCTCCGGCGCCTCGGTGAGGCTCCAGGTGACGGCGGCCAGGCCCAGGGTGACGGTCAGCGCGCCCAACGCGTCCAGGGGGCCGGTCTTGGCGACCTTGCTCTCCTTGGCGCCGATCAGGATGAAGCCGATGGCGAGCGCCGCCAGGGGCACATTGATCAGGAACACGGCGCGCCAGGAGACCGCGTCGGTGAGCCAGCCGCCGAGCACGGGACCGAGCGCGCTGGTGAGACCCCCGGCGCCCGCCCAGATGCCCACCGCGCGGCCCCTCGCCTGCTTGTCGAAACTGGCGCCGAGGATGGCGAGGCTGGCGGGCACCAGGAGGGCCGCGCCGATGCCTTGCACCGCGCGGGCGGTGATCAGCAGGGGCAGGTTCGGAGACAGACCGCAGCAGACCGAGGCGCCCGTGAAGAGGATGACACCCGTGACGAAGACCCGCTTGCGGCCATAGCGATCGCCGGCCGCGCCGCCCACCAGCACCAGGGCGCTGAGGAACAGCAGATAGGCGTTCATAATCCACTGAGCGGCAGCCGCGCCGCCGCCGAGCTGCTGCTGGATCACCGGGATGGTCAGGTTGACCGCCGAGCCGTCGATGAAGGCCAGGCTGGAGCCGAGCACCGTGCCGGCCAGCACCAGGCCGCCTCCATGGGCGCCCGGATAGGAAACGACCGCGGCGAGGACGCCGCGGTCGCAGGGGGTCTGTGTCATTTACGCGCCCTCCCCTCTGAGGGAGAAGGGCGCAAGGCGGCTAGGCCGCGCCGCCCTTGTCGCGGCGCTCGGCGTAGATGACCAGGGGCTGGGCCCGGCCTTCGACGACCTCGGCATTGACCACCACTTCCTCGACGCCCTCATAGGTGGGCAGCTCGTACATGGTTTCGAGCAGGATGCTTTCCAGGATGGAGCGCAGGCCGCGCGCGCCGGTCTTGCGGATGATCGCCTTGCGGGCCACCGCATTCAGGGCGTCGTCGGTGAAGGTCAGGCCGACATTCTCCATGTCGAACAGACGCTGGTACTGCTTGACGAAGGCGTTCTTCGGCTCGGTGAGGATTTTCACCAGGGCCGGCTCGTCCAGGTCGTCCAGGGTCGCGATGACCGGCAGACGGCCAACGAATTCCGGGATCAGGCCGAAGCGCAGCAGGTCGTCAGGCTCCACCTGACGGAAGATCTGACCGGTGCGGCGATCGTCCGGATCGGAGACCTTGGCGCCAAAGCCGATCGAGGTGCCTTGGCCGCGGGCCGAGATGATCTTCTCGAGCCCGGCGAAGGCGCCGCCGCAGATGAACAGGATGTTGGTGGTGTCGACCTGCAGGAACTCCTGCTGGGGATGCTTGCGCCCGCCCTGCGGCGGCACGGAGGCGACGGTGCCTTCCATGATCTTCAGCAGGGCCTGCTGCACGCCCTCGCCCGACACGTCGCGGGTGATGGACGGATTGTCCGACTTGCGGCTGATCTTGTCGACTTCGTCGATGTAGACGATGCCGCGCTGCGCCCGCTCGACATTGTAGTCGGCGGCCTGAAGGAGCTTCAGGATGATATTTTCGACATCCTCGCCGACATAACCCGCTTCGGTGAGCGTGGTGGCGTCGGCGACGGTGAAGGGCACGTCGATGATTCGGGCCAGCGTCTGGGCCAGCAGGGTCTTGCCGGTGCCGGTCGGACCGATGAGCAGGATGTTCGCCTTGCCCAGTTCGACGTCGTTATTCTTCGAGGCGTGGTTGAGGCGTTTATAGTGGTTGTGCACCGCCACAGCGAGCACCTTCTTGGCGTGATCTTGGCCGATCACGTAATCGTCGAGGACTTCGCGGATTTCCTTGGGGGTCGGCACACCGTCCTTGGACTTCACGAAGGAGATCTTGTGCTCCTCGCGAATGATATCCATGCACAGTTCTACGCACTCATCACAGATGAACACAGTAGGACCCGCGATAAGCTTGCGGACCTCATGCTGACTCTTGCCGCAGAATGAGCAGTAGAGCGTGCTCTTGGAGTCTCCGCTGGCGGCCTTGGTCATGGTCGTTTCTCACTCTTTCGACGATCGGCCGGTTGGCCGGGACGTCCGTCCCCGGAGGCGTTCCTGACGCCATCAGTGCAGGATACGCGCCGCAGGTTGTCTAATCCTTGACATTCCCCGATCCGTCCAAGGATCACAAGCCTTTGGGGGACATCGCGACAATTGGCTGGCGGGGCGCCCGATGGCGGGCAGGTCCGAATCCCTAGATGGGTGTGCGCCAGTTCGGGACAAGAGTTCGGCTCCGGGCGCCGCGAACGCCTCCCCCCCCAAGGTCCGCGCTGCGCCCGCCGATTGTTCTGGGTAGATACGCGCCCGTGAGGGTGCGAGGGGGTTGGCCATGGCGAAAAAATCTCTGCGCGGCGGCGGCGCCCCCTCCAACGAGATGCTCGACGACCAGATCGAGGACGCCGGCGTCGTCGCCTTCGATTTCGACGGCACCATCACCGTCCGCGACAGCTTCACAGAATTCCTCAAATGGCGCGTGGACCAGGGCCGCTATATGGCCGGCATGACGCGCCTGGTCCCGGCGGCCATCTCCTATCTGGGCCATCGCAACCGCGGACGCATCAAGGCCGCCGCCGTCCGCGAGTTCCTCAAGGGAATGACGCGCGACGAACTGGAGGCCCAGGCCCGCGCCTTCGCCGAGGTCGCCGCCCCCAGCCTGCTGCGCCCCGACGCCCTGCAGACCTGGCGGCGCTGGCGCCAGCGACACGCCAAGCTGGTGATCGTCAGCGCCTCCCCTGACATGATCGTCGCCCCCTTCGCCCGGGGCCTGGGGGCCGACGCCCTCATCGCCACGGAACTGGCCTTCGACGCCGACGACCGGGTGACCGGGGCCTTCCTCGGGTCAAATTGCCGCGGCCCGGAGAAGGTCCGTCGGCTGCGGGCGATGTTCGGCCCTGACTTCACGCTGAAGGCCGCCTATGGCGACACCAGCGGCGACCGCGAGATGTTGAAACTCGCCGATCACCGGGGCTACCGTGTCTTCAAGGAACGTCCCTAGAGGTTCAGCGCCGTGAAGCACGCCGGTGAGATCGCGCTGGACCAGCTCGAACCCTTGCTGGCCCGCGTCCGCGCCCTGCCCGGCCTGACCGAGAAGAAGCGCGGCGTCTTCTATCGCAGGGCTAGCGCCTTCCTGCACTTCCACGAAGACCCGAAAGGCCTGTTCGGCGACGTCCGCGCCGCCGACGACAAGGACTTTGACCGGTTCGACGTGACGCTGAGCGGCGACGCCCTGATCGCGGCGGCGCAAGCCCGGCTCAAGGCTTAGCCGACCAGGGCTCCGTCTGGCCGATGATGGTCAGGAGCCGGTCTGCGCGCGCGGCCTCCAGCACGCCGTCGGAAATCTCGTCATGGGTCAGCCAGCGCGACCCGGCCTCTTCCACCTTGAAGCCCAGCACCACTTGGCGGAGCTCGCAGCCGTGCACGCCCTCGGCCACCTGCCGAGCGGTTTCAAGGCGATCAGGATGGGAGGGGTCGGCCATAGCGCTGCCCAGCACCTGGAACAGGCGGCCTTCGACCCGCTGCGCCAACAGCCTCGGCGCCTCGATCTTCAGGGTGTGAAACCAGGCGACGGCGAGATTGATCGGCCCCGACCGCGCAACAGCGACATCCAGAGCCGCCGCGAACGAGATGGGATCGTAGTAATCGCAGTCAAAGCCGTCAGCCCCGGAGGCCCGCGACGCGTGGCGCGACAAGAGCGAAAGGCGCCCGCCGTCGCCGGCGAGCGCCTCGCATAGTCCTGAAAGCATCCCGGTCCCGCCCACCACGAGGGTGTGCGGAGTCACGGGACTAGTCGTCCGCGCGGTTGGCCTGGACGAGGTCGATCAGACCCCATTCCTTGGCTTCGTCGGCGGTCATGAAGGTGTCTCGGTCGAGCTTTTCCTCGACCTCTTCGTAGGTGCGGCCGGTGTGCTTGGCGTAGATCTCGTTCAAGCGGCGCTTGGTCTTGATGATGTCCTCGGCGTGACGCTCGATGTCCGAGGCCTTGCCGGAGTAGCCGCCCGAGGGCTGGTGAACCATGATGCGGGCGTTGGGCAGGGAGATCCGCGACCCAGCTTCCCCGGCCATCAGCAGGAACGAGCCCATGGAGGCGGCCATGCCCATGCAGAGCGTGACCACGGGGCTCTTGATGTATTGCATGGTGTCGTAGATCGCGAGCCCCGAGGTCACCACGCCACCGGGCGAGTTGATGTACATCTGGATCTCTTTCTTGGGGTTCTCGGCCTCAAGATAGAGCAGCTGGGCGCAGATCAGCGCCGACATCCCGTCCTCGACGGGACCGTTCAGGAAGATCACCCGCTCCTTCAGGAGACGGGAGAAGATATCGAATGCACGCTCGCCGCGGCTGGTCTGCTCGACCACCATCGGGACAAGGTTCAGGGCGGTCGTCGGCGGATCAAACATTTGGAGGCAGCCCTTCTCGATGTGAACGACTCTCGAACGCGAGCCGTGTACCCGGTGGATATCGCGTGCCGGTGTGGCCTGCGCAAGGTGACCAATAGCCCCGATAGCTCTTAAGAGTTGGCGAAGGGGCGCCCGACACCCCCTCCGCACCGCCGGATTATGGACGGTGTAACGAAAAAGGGCGCCCCGTGAGGCGCCCTGGACCGCAACCGGCTGGGCCGATTAGACGCCGTAACCCGCCGGCATGTCGTCTTCCTTCAGCAGGTCGTCCTTGGAAACCTTCTGATCCTTCACCTTGGCCTGTTCGATGATCAGGTCGACGACCTTATCCTCGAAGATCGGGGCCCGGAGCTGGGCCTGGGCGGCGGGGTTCTGGCGGAAGAAGTCGAAGATCTGCTGGGCCTGCGGGCCATAACGCATGGCTTCGGCGCGCATGGCCTCGGCCAGTTCCTGATCGGTGATCTGGACGTTGTTGACCCGGCCGATCTCGGCCAGGACCAGACCCAGGCGCACGCGGCGCTCGGCGATCTTGCGGTACTCGGTCTGCAGGACGTCGTCGGACTTTTCCAGATCCTCCGGCGGCAGCGTGCCGCGTTCCTTATCGGACTGCACCTGACCCCAGATCTGGGCGAACTCGGCCTCGACCATCTTGGGCGGCAGCGGGAAGTCGTGCTTCTCGTCCAACACGTCCAGCAGGGCGCGCTTCAGCTTGAATCGCGAGGCGCCGGAATACTGGCTCTCGAGGTTGGTCTTCAGCAGCTCGCGCAGCTTTTCCAGGCTCTCGACGCCCAGGCGTTCGGCCAGGCTGTCGTCGGCCTTGGACTCCACCGGAGCCTTCACTTCCTTCACCGTGGTCTCGAACTCGGCATCCTTGCCGGCGAGGTTCGGCGCCTGGTACTCGGCCGGGAAGGTCACCTTGACCATGACCTTGTCGTCCGGCTTGGCGCCGACCAGTTGTTCCTCGAAGCCCGGAATGAAGCTGCCCGAGCCCAGCACCAGCTCGGTGTCGACGCCCGTGCCGCCTTCGAAGGCGACGCCGTCGGCGCGGCCGATGAAGTCGATGACGACCATGTCGCCGTCCTTGGCCTTCAGGGACTTGCCCGTGCGGGTCTCATAGGTGCGGTTCTGCTTGGCCAGCTCGTCGACGGCTTCGTTCACCTCGGCCTCGGTAGGCTCGTAGACCGGGCGCTTCAGCGAGATCTTGGTGAGATCAGTGGGCTCGAACTCGGGCATCACCTCGATGGCGATGTCATAGGCGAGGTCCGCCTTGCCATCGATGACATCGTTCATGTCGCCGTTCGGCGTCAGGTCCGGATCGCCGGCGGGACGCAGCTTGTTGTCTTCGAGCACCTTTTGGGTGGTCTCGTTGAGGGTCTGCTCCACCACTTCACTCATGATGGACTTGCCATAGAGCTTGCGGACGTGGGCCTGCGGCACCTTGCCGGGGCGGAAGCCCTTGATGTTGAGGGTGGGGGTGATCTCGGCGATCTTGGCGTCCAGGCGCTCGACCAGGTCCGCCATCGGGACGGTGACGCCAAAGACCTTGCTCAGGCCTTCACCAGACTTCTCAACGATCTGCATCGACATTCTTGGATTTTCCGGACACGGCGCGGTGTCGTGCGCCTTTCAGGTCCGCCTCGGCTGAATAGGTAAGCGCCGCCAGGGCTGGCGGCGAGCGGGCGACCTTATGTCATTTCACGGCGCGCACTCCAAGCCCAAATGGGGGCCGAGCGCACCCTACCCTGCTCGGCGCAGAAAGACGTTGGTCCAGGCCTCTGTTTCCTTCCCTGGGCGCAGGTCGCCACTGGTATCGCTGGCCAGGACCTCGAGGCCGCCGACCTCCATCACCAGAGCCCTGGCTGCGGCCTCGTCGAGGTCGGTGAAGTGGCGTCCTTCGACCTGGCGTTCGCCGTGCCCCCCCTTGAAGGAAAGTTCCCAAACCCCGCCTGGAACCAGGGCGTCGCGCAATCGCGCCATGACGGCGGGGAGTTCGCGACGGGACACGTGGAGCAACGAGGCGCAGGACCAGATGCCGTCAAAGGCCGCCACCCAGGCGACCTGGGAAAAGTCCATATGCAGGACCTTCAGGCCGGTATGGGCCTGGGCCATCTCCACCATCCGCGATGAGCCGTCGAAGGCTGTGACCTGAAAACCGAGGCCCCGAAACGCCAGAGCATCGCGTCCGGAGCCACAACCAGCGTCCAGCACCCGACCACCCGGCGGCAAGGCCGCGACGAATCGCGCCCTGACGGCTGACATGTCGACAAAGGCGGTGTCGGCGAAGAACCGCTCGGCGTTGTCGTCGTAGTAGCTGGTGGACAAGACCGCCTCCCCGCGCATCGCCGACAAGCTCTGCGGCGCGGAGGACCTGGTCAAGGTCTCAGGACCCGACGCCCCCACGCGCCCGAGCCGCAGCTACCAGCGGCGACATTCCATGCAGCCTGACACGGGGGGACGGGAAGGCGTTCAGGACCAATTGGACGGGAACTGTTTCCCGGGAGGAAATCATCCTGCCGGCCACGACCAGCTTGCCCATGACCGTCGTCCAGCTATAGACGCACCTGTTCTGCGGCTATGGCGGAATTGGTAGACGCACCTGGTTTAGGTCCAGACGGGCAACCGTGGGGGTTCGAGTCCCTCTAGCCGCACCATCCTTCCAGCGCGGCGCCGAGGCCCGAACGTCGGTTCATCGTCCACCGTGAGCGCCGGCGGAAATTCGCTTGCGGACCCGCGCGCCATCGACAAGGTGAAGGCGATGAGCGACCAACCCTTCACGCCGCCGCCGAGCGCGCCGGGCGTAGAATTCGAGCGGGGCATACAACTTCTGCGCTCCGGCTCCCACGCCGCTGCGGCGGTCACGTTGCAACGTTTGGTCGACGCAGAGCCAAATCAGGTCGACGCGCGCGTCGCCCTTGGATCAGCGGAGATGGGACTGGGGCGATGGGCAGCCGCGGAGGCGACCTTCCGGCGCGCGCTGGACCTCGTGCCGCGCCACCCTCCCGCGCTACGGAACCTCGGCATCCTGCTCGCCACATGGGAGCGTCACGCCGACACGCTGCAGCTCGCCGAGTCCACGCTCGACATCGATCCCACCCACACCCAGGCCCTCCTGGCCCGCGGCAATGCGCTGACCGGCATGGAGCGATTTGAGGAGGCTCTGCAGAGCTATAGCCAAGCCGCGGGGTTCGAGGACGTCGCCTACGAGGCCCTCGTCAAGCTCGGCCAGACTTATGCGGCTCTGGGCCAGAACGAGGCGGCGTTGACCAGCTTCGACCAGGCGATCGCCCTGCAGCCCAACCTGGCCCTCGCCATTTTCCGACGCGGCCTCGTACGTCTGCCACTGCGTAATTTCGCCGGTGGGTGGGACGACTATGAGGCGCGCCTGAACCTTGGGACCTTCGTCGCCTCGTCCATGTCCTTCTACCGGCCGATCATGGGCCAGGTGGCTCGACGCATCGCCAGCGCCGATCTCGCCAACCGCCGCATCCTCTTGCTTGGAGAACAGGGACTTGGTGATCAGGTGATGTTCGCCAGCATGATCCCTGATCTCGCCGGCGAAGGGGCCACGGTCACCTGTGTCTGCGACCACCGGCTGACGCGGCTGTTTTCCGCGTCCTTCCAAGGGGTCGAGTTTCAGGGTCTGGCGACCCCTCCGGTCCTCGCCATCGGCGCGGATGACACGGTCCTGGCCATGGGGAGTCTCGGGCGGCTCTATCGTCGTAACGAAGGAGATTTCCCCGGAACGCCTTATCTTCGGGCGGGTCCCGGCGTGCGTAACGCCTGGGCCGCTCGGCTGGGGCCGCGTCCCAAGGGCCTCCGGATCGGTCTCTCGTGGCGAGGCGGCGTGCCCGGCACTGGAATGAGCAGGCGTTCGCTATCCTTGGACCAGCTGGCGCCGGTGCTCGACCTGCCGGACTGCGACTTCGTAAGCCTGCAATATGGCGATGTCACCGCCGAGTTGGAGGCGCTGAATGCCGGACGGGGAAACCCAGTTCGCGCCTTCGATCCTGCCGAGATCTACGATTTCGAGCCGCTTGCCGGCCTCATCGCCAACCTGGATGTGGTGGTGTCGGTGCAAACCTCGGTCGTGCACCTGGCCGGCGCGGTCGGCACAACCTGCCTGACCTTGGTTCCCCACCATCCCGAGTGGCGCTACACGGCGTCAGGCTCGACCATGCCCTGGTACGGGTCGGTGCAGCTTTTTCGCCAGCCGGCTCCTGACGCTTGGGCGCCTGTCGTTCACGAGGTGGCCGACGCCCTGCGGCTGCGGCTTTCCCGCCGTCAAGCCTGAACCAATCGGAGAATCCCGCTGCCGCCTTCCCCCGTGCTTGACGTGTTCATCGGCTACGATCCGCAAGAGGTCGTGGCCTATCACGTCCTTTGCCAGAGCATTCTCGAGCACGCCTCGCGGCCTGTGCGCTTCACGCCGATCGATCTGGCAAGCCTGACCGCAGTCTTCCGTCGGCCACCCGTCAGCGCCCAATCGACCGCGTTCTCGTTCTCCAGGTTCTTGACACCTTACCTCTCGCAGTACCGTGGCTGGTCTCTGTTCATCGACTGCGACATGCTCGCGCGCGCCGACATCGCCGAGTTGTTCGCCCTCGCGGACGACCGCTACGCCGTCATGGTCTGCCAGCATGACTATACGCCGAAAGACACGGTGAAATTCCTGAACCACCCCCAGGCGCGATACGCCAAGAAGAACTGGTCGAGCGTCATGCTCCTCAACAACGCGCGGTGCGGGGCGCTGACCCCTCAATATGTCGAACAGGCCACAGGACTGGATCTGCACCAGTTCAACTGGCTCACCGACCCAGCCGATATCGGACAACTGCCCCTGGAGTGGAACTGGCTGGTGGGGGAGTATCCCTACAGTCCGCACGCACGCTTGGCGCATTTCACCCGTGGCGGCCCCTATTTCGCCGGCTACGAGTCGTCAGACTATGCAGACGAATGGCGCGCGGCGCAGGCCCGCGCCATGGCCGCCGCCGGACGTGGCCAGCCGCTCTAGCGCCGTCACCCCGCCAACTCCATCGCCAGCGGGATCAGGGAGGCCAGCAGCAGCGCCGCCATGCCGATGTTGAAGGTCTTCAGCACAGCGGGGCGATCCAGGAAGCGGCGCAGGGCCACGCCGAAGCCGGTCCAGATGGCCACCGACGGCGCGTTGACGCTCAGAAACACCACCGCCACCAGCAGGACGTTGAGGTTGTATTGGTCGGCCGGGGCGTAGGTGGTGATGGCGCCAAGCGCCATGGCCCAGGCCTTGGGGTTCACCCACTGGAAGGCGGCGGCCTGCCAGAAGGTCTGGGGCTTGCCGCCGGCCTGGCCGCCCGCGACGCCCTTGGCGTTGGCGATCTTCCAGGCGAGCCAGATCATGTAGAGGCCGCCGACGATGGCCAGGATGTCGTGCAGCCTCGGGAAGGCGGCGAACAGGCCGCCGAGCCCCAGGCCTACCGCGGCCACCATCACCCCGAATCCGATCGCCACGCCGCAGAGATGCGGCACGGTTGCGCGGAAGCCGAAATTGGCCCCTGAGGCCATCAGCATGGTGTTGTTCGGACCCGGCGTGATGGAGCTCACGAAGGCGAACAGGGTCAGGGCGGCGAGCAGTTGCGGGGTAAGCGACGTCATCGGCTTTCCTTTGGAGTAGCCAGAAGACGGACGGTGGGTGATCGAACCTGAAATGAACCCCTCGCCGCGTAGGGAGGGGTTGGATCGATCGAACCTAGATCGCACACCCCTCGCGCACCGCTACGCGCCAGGCCACGAGGGCCTGACAGGGAATAGCGGAGGCTGCGCGAGCGAAGGTCACGGGTGCGAAGTTCCTAAAAAACAGGCGCCTCGTACCACGGCCGGCCAAGCTTGGCCACGAGCCAGGCGATTGCGTGCAGATTCGGCAATTGCCGGTCTCGACGGTTGAAGAAGGACACCCTAGGGTCGCGCCCAAATAAGGTGAAACTTTAAGTAGACACGACGTCGTTTGGTCTGGGGGGACATCGGGGATGATGAAACGCATAGCCATGGCGGTGCTGGCCGCCGTCCTTGCAGGCGCCGCGAACGCGCAACCGCCGGCGCCCTCCGACGGGCCGAGCCCAGAAATGAAAGCGCTGTTGGCGCAGCTCCACCCGAAGACCGGTAGAATCGGCTTGCCGACGGCCAAGGCGACGCTGACCCTTGGACCCAACTATGAGTTTTTGGACGCGACGCAGGCCCGTAAGGTTCTCACCGAAGGTTGGGGCAACCCGCCCGAAGCCTCGGAGGGCGTTCTGGGGATGATCTTCCCGGTGGGGAAGACCTTCCTTGATGACGACGTCTGGGGCGCGGTGGTGACCTACGAGGAGACATTTTACGTCTCCGATGACGAAGCCAAACCGTCTGACTACGACAAGCTGTTGACGGACATGCGCTCGGGCGAGGACGCGGAAAACGAAACCCGCAAGAAGAATGGCTTCACCTCGGTGCACCTAGTGGGGTGGGCCCAACCCCCGTCTTACGACCGCACCCGGCACGATTTGATCTGGGCGCGCGATATCCAGTTCGGCGGGGTCCAGCCGGACACGCTCAATTATGACACCCGGCACCTCGGACGTCGGGGCGTCCTCAGCCTGAATATCGTCTCGTCGATGCCGCAGCTGGCGGAAATCCGCGCAGAGGCCCCTAAGCTTGCCGCCACAGCCGAGTTCGATGCCGGGGCGCGCTACGCGGACCATGAGAAGGACGACAAGGTGGCCGGCTATGGGCTGGTCGGACTGGTAGCTGCGGGAGCTGGCCTCCTGGTCGCCAAGAAGGCCGGCCTCGTCGCGCTCATTCTACTCTTCGCCAAGAAAGGCATCGCGCTGATCGCCATCGGTGGCGTCGCTGTCGCCAACTGGGCGCGCCGGCTCATCGGCAAGAAGCCGGTGAAGTCTCCTGCATGGCTCGAGGGGCAGAGGGCTGATGACGAACTGCCTCCACCTGGACCGACGGTGACCTGATCCGACTAGATCTCCCGGGCGCCGTAGAGCCGGCGCAGGACGGCTGACGCAAGACCGGGCAGATCCTCGGAGATCAGCCCTGGCCCGTGCAGGTCGGCGGCGTCGGCGTGGATCCAGGCTGCGGCGCAGGCGGCCTCGAAGCTCTCCATGCCCTGGGCGATCAGGGCGCCGACAAAGCCCGCCAGCACGTCGCCGGAGCCGGCGGTGGCCAGCCAGGGCGAGCCGTTCGTGTTGACCGCCGTCCGGCCGTCCGGCGCGGCGATGACGGTGTCGGGGCCCTTCAGCAGGACGATGGCGTCTGCCTTCTTGGCGGCGCGGCGGGCGGCGGTGATGCGCTCGGGCGCGTCCTTGAGAAGGCCCGGGAACAGACGCTCGAACTCACCGGGATGGGGGGTGAGCACGTCGTCCACGTCGAGCACCGAGAACAGCTCTTCGGGGTCGTCGCGGAAGACGGTGATGGCGTCGGCGTCGATCACGAGGGCCGCGCCAGTGCGGGCGAGCGCGAGGACGTTGAGCAGGGTCGTCTCATTGACGCCCGCGGCGGGGCCGATGATGGCGGCGTCCACGTCGGCGGCGATCTGCTCCAGCTCCACCTCGGTGTCGAAGCCCCGCAACATGACCGCCTCCAGGTGGGCGGCGTTCACGGCCAGCGCGTCAGTGGGCGACAGCAGCGTCACCAGCCCAGCCCCCATCCGCAGACCGGCGCGGGCCGACAGCCGGGCGGCGCCGGTGTTCCAGACCTCGCCGCTCACCACCACCAGGCGGCCGCGGGAATGCTTGTGGGCGTCGGCGCCCGGCCAGGGAAAGCGCGACAGCCAAAGCTCCGGGGTGTTCTCCATCAGGGCGTGGCCGCTCGTCGAAAGCCCGATGTCCGCCACCACGATCTCGCCGCAACGGCTGGCGCCGGGCTCCAGCACATGGACCGGCTTCTTGGCATGGAAGGTGACGGTGAGCGCGGCGCAGAAGGCGGTGTCGCCAAGGATGCGGCCGGTGTCACCGGCCAGCCCGCTGGGGAGGTCGATGGCCACCACACGGTCGGGGACGCGCTCGCACATCCGGGCCAGGCGGGCCGCCTCCCCGTCCAGCGGCTTGGAGAGTCCCGCGCCGAAGAGGGCGTCGACGAAGAGTTCGCCCTGCCGCGCGGCGTCGCCGACC
This sequence comes from Phenylobacterium glaciei, assembly GCF_016772415.1. Taxonomy (NCBI): domain Bacteria; kingdom Pseudomonadati; phylum Pseudomonadota; class Alphaproteobacteria; order Caulobacterales; family Caulobacteraceae; genus Phenylobacterium; species Phenylobacterium glaciei. The sequence goes on along the minus strand of NZ_JAGSGD010000001.1, from coordinate 2,162,289 downwards.
TCGAAGGTCTCGCCGGTCCAGAGCGCGGCGGCGGCCTTGGCGTCGTCGGTGGCCGGCAGGGCCAGGCGCTCGACCCAGACCTCCCAGCCGCGCTCGGCCAGGATGCGGGCCACGACATAGCCGTCGCCGCCGTTGTTGCCTGGTCCGCAGAGCACGGCGGTGGGGCGCGGCGCATGACGCTCACAGATGGCGTCAGCCACGGCGAGGCCGGCGCGGGCCATGAGCTCGACGCCGGGGGTCCCGGCCGCGATCGCCGCGGCGTCGGCGGCCGCCATCTCAGCTACGGTGAGGATCGGCCGCACGCTAAACTCCTGGAACTCTAGAGGACGCCGGTGGAGGCTTCTCGTCCCTGCTCCACCAGGCTCAGGCTCTTCCCGTCCGTCTCCAGCACGCTGATCGAAGCGTGATCGGGGCGGAAGACCAGAACGCGCTCGTCGCCGGCAAGCTGCGACATCACCGCGTTGATCGCCACATAGTGACTGAACACCGCAGTCCCGGCCCGCACGTTGAGCGAACCGGCGACGTCCTGACGCCAGGCGTCGTAGTCCAGGTCCCCCTTCACGTCCTTCCAGTTCCCCTGGAACACCTCGCGCAGCCACGGCGGCCGTTGCTCGGCGGTGAGGCCCTTGGGCGTGGGAATCTCGCCGACAAAGGGATCGATCTCGATCTCGACGCCCAGGGCTTCCGCCGTCGGCATGGCGGTCTCGCGGCAGCGCCGAAGGGGCGAGCTCACCACCTTGGTGGGGCGCTCAGCCTCAGGCAGAGCCATCAGCACGTCGCGGGCGGCCTCCGCCTGGGCCCTGCCGGCGTCATCCAGGCCCGGATCGTCATCGGCCTCCCCCCAGACGGCGGCGGGCTTGCCGTGGCGGATCAGGTAAAGTCGCGACATGGGTGATCTCAGTCTGGAATGAACAGGTTCTTTTGGCCGTCTTCAGACCGGCTGACCGTCCCCGTACGCCCCACTCCTTCGCGCGATTCGAGATCGCGCAGGGTGGCTTCGTCGTTGGGGGTGACGGCCACGAAGCGGCGGTCCTGGGAATCGCGGCCGACAATGATGCCCATCATGTAGCCCTCCCGCCCGTGAACCACCGTGTACGTCTCAATAGTGGCGGGTCCTTGCGGCTGTTCGATGACAGTCGGGTGCGGCAGGGCGTCGATCTGGTCCTGGATCACCTTCGGGTCCTGGCGCGCGAAGGGCTTGGCGGGCGGCTTGGTGGAATAGACGCCGGTGGACTGCTTGGTGAGGAACCAGCCATTGGCGGTGACCAGGCCCCAGTCGCCAGGGTTGTCCCGCAGGCGCTGCATCATCACCGCGATGGAGTGCATGGCGTAGTTGTTGCCGGGGCCGCCCATATAGGGGAGCCCGCCGGTGACGGTCAGGCCGCGCGGGTCGTCCAGCTTCAGACCCAGCTCCTCGGCCCCGATCTCCACGGCGACCGGGAAGCAGGAATAGAGGTCGATATGGCCGATGTCGTCGAGGCCGATCCCCGCCATCGACAGCGCCCGCTGGCCGGTCAGGCGCATGGCCGGGCTGGAGTGGTAGTTCTGGCGGTCGATGGGGAACCACAGGTCATAGGCGTCGGCGCAGCCGTGCAGGTAGACGAGCTTGTCTTCAGAAACACCGAGTTCCCGCGCCTTCTTCAGGCTGCAGACAAGCACGCCGGCCGACTGATCGACCTCCATGATGGCGTTCAGGTACTTGGTGTAGGGGAATCCCACCATGCGGTTGCGTTCGGTGACGGTGACCAGTTCCTCGGAGGAGCGCGCCACGGGGAACCAGGCCTCCGGGTTCTTGGCGGCGACCGCGCTGAAGGGGGCGAAGAGATCGCCCATCTGTTTCTGGTGGTCGGGGATGGAGCGGCCGTCGCGGCCGCGCAGGGCGTTCTCGAACAGCGGGTAGACATTGATGGGTCTGCCCAGGCCGTGCTTGTTCTCGTAGGGCGTCGAACCCGGACGCGGATCGCCGACGCGGTCCGGCTCGGGCAGGTCCTCGGCGTCGTCCCAGTCGTCGAAGCCCAGGCCCTTGGTCAGGCGCTTGGTGGCCGAACCCAGGAACTCGCAGCCCACCACCAGGGTCAGGTCGTTGTCGCCGCGGGCGATCCGCTCGCAGGCCAGGTTGATCATCTGCTGCGGGCTGTTGCCGCCCATGTGGGAATAGACCGCCCAGCGGGGGGTCGCGCCGATCCGCCTGGCGAGGGTCGCGGGGGGATTGGTGGAGTGTGGCACCAGCCGTCCGCCGCCCGGTGCGTCGATGGTGAAGCCCACCACGGCCAAGCCGTCGATGGCCGCCAAAGCTTCAGCGCCCAGGCCCGCGTCGGCTGCGGCGCGTTCCGCTGCAATCTTCAGCAACTGGGTCGGCGAAGGCGACGCCCCCGCGTCACCGCGATAGGTGAATTGGCCCGCTCCGATAAGAACTGGGGTCCTGTCGTCCATCTCATACGCCTCCGCCGGAACTTGTCCGGCGATCCTAGGCGCCGGAAGCCAGCCTACAAAGGCGATTCCGGCAGTGGTTATTTCTTGCGCAGCATCTGATGAGAAAATAGACATCTGCGGATTCCCATCCGCCACCGCGCAACCCTCGGCGGGCGCCCCCTTGTCGCCCCGCGCCGGAGCGTGCTCGTAGCCGGCAACCGCTGGGGCGGCGTTGTTTGAGTACCAAGTCGGGCCATGAAGAAAATCGAAGCGATCATCAAGCCGTTCAAGCTCGACGAGGTGAAGGAAGCCCTTCAGGAACTCGGCGTTCAGGGCATGACCGTGCTCGAAGCCAAGGGCTATGGCCGCCAGAAGGGCCAGACCGAACTCTACCGCGGCGCGGAGTACGTCGTGGACTTCCTGCCCAAGATCAAAATCGAGGTCGTCATCGCCGACGATCAGCTGGAGCGCGTGCTGGAATCCATCATCGGCGCGGCGCGTACGGGGCGTATCGGCGACGGCAAGATCTTCGTTTCGGAAATCACCGATGTGCTGCGGATTCGGACTGGGGAGACCGGCGCCGCGGCCGTCTAAGACTTTAGCCTATCGAGACATCTGCAAGGGGATTACGACTATGGCCACCGCCAAGGATATTCTGAACGAAATCAAAGAGAAGGACGTGAAATACGTCGACGTGCGCTTCACCGACATCCGCGGGAAGATGCAGCACGTCACCTTCGACATCGACCTGGTGGACGATGACTTCCTGAATGACGGCACGATGTTCGACGGCTCGTCGATCGCCGGCTGGAAGGCCATCAACGAAAGCGACATGAAGCTGCGTCCCGACCTGGACAGCGCTTATATCGACCCCTTCTACCAGCAGACGACGCTTTGCCTGTTCTGCGACGTTGTGAACCCCGACACCGGCACCCCCTACGACCGCGACCCGCGCTCCATCGCCAAGGCGGCGCTGAACTTCGTGAAGGCCTCGGGCATCGGCGACACGGTGTTCTTCGGCCCCGAAGCCGAGTTCTTCATCTTCGACGACGTGAAGTGGTCGGTGCAGCCGAACAACACCGGCTACTCCTATGACTCCATCGAACTGCCGGGCAATTCCGCCAAGGAATACGCCGAAGGCAACATGGGCCACCGTCCGGGTCCGAAGGGCGGCTACTTCCCCGTCAACCCGATCGACTCGGCTCAGGACCTGCGCGGCGAAATGCTGGCGGTGATGGGCGAGCTCGGCATGAAGCCGGAAAAGCACCACCACGAGGTGGCCCCGGCCCAGCACGAACTCGGCCTGAAGTTCGACACCATGATCGTCATGGCCGACCGGCTGCAGCTCTATAAGTACGTCATCCACAACGTGGCGGCGGCCTACGGTAAGACGGCCACCTTCATGGCCAAGCCGATGTTCGGCGACAACGGCTCGGGCATGCACGTGCACCAGTCGATCTGGGGCGACGGCAAGCCGCTGTTCGCGGGCGACAAGTACGCCGGCCTGAGCCAGATGTGCCTCTGGTACATCGGCGGCATCATCAAGCACGCCAAGGCCATCAACGCCTTCTCCAACTCCACCACCAACAGCTACAAGCGTCTGGTGCCCGGCTACGAAGCCCCGGTGAAACTGGCCTATTCGGCCCGCAACCGCTCGGCCTCGATCCGCATCCCGCACGTGGACAGCCCCAAGGGCAAGCGTCTGGAAGCCCGCTTCCCCGACCCCATGGGCAACCCCTACCTGACCTTCACCGCCCTGCTGATGGCCGGCATCGACGGCATCGTGAACCAGATCGATCCGGGCGCGCCGCAGGACAAGAACCTCTACGACCTGCCGCCGCGCGAGCAGAAGAAGGTCCCGGAAGTCTGCGGCTCCCTCAAGGAAGCCCTGGAAAACCTCGACAAGGACCGCGGCTTCCTGAAGGCTGGCGGCGTGATGAGCGACGAGTTCATCGACGCCTATATCGAGCTGAAGATGGAAGAGGTCATGCGCCTCGCCCTCCATCCGCACCCTGTCGAGTTCGAGATGTACTACAAGTGCTAGTCGGCGCTTAGCGCCACAAGCTGCGAAGGGCCGGAGAGCGATCTCCGGCCCTTTTGCTTTGCGCGGGTTGCGGCTATCACCCCGCCCAAGGGCTCAGGCCCAACCGTTCTTCAAGGCCCAGACATGTCCGACACGCCCCCCGACCGCCTCGCGATCAGCCCCAACAGCCCCTATTACGACGCCGCCTGCCTGGAGCGCGGCGTGGGCGTGCGCTTCAAGGGCGTCGAGAAGACCAATGTCGACGAGTACTGCGTCAGCGAGGGCTGGGTCCGGCTGTCGGTCGGCGCCACCGTCGACCGCAAGGGCAACGCCATGACCGTGAAGCTGCAGGGTCCGGTCGAGCCCTACTTCCGCGACACCCCGGAAGCGTGACCCCGCCGCCCCGCTTCGCGCGCCTCGTCCTCATCACGCCTGACGGCGCCGTCGTCGGCGCCCTCCCCGCCCTGCCCATCGCCACCCCCTGGTGGCAGGACATCGCCCCGGTGATTGACGCCGTGCGCGCGGCGCATGGGATCGAGGTCGTTGTCCTGCGGGCGCTGGAGATCGCGCCCAATCCGAAGTCGGTGAAGGTCACCTACCTCGCCGAAGTCGCCGGGCCGGTTGAAGGCGTCGAGCCCTGGGACGGCGAGCTGGACGAACACCCCCTGCGCAACGCCTACGCCAAGCTGGGCGGCCCCGCAGAGGACCTGGCCTGGGCCGGCGCCATCCTGGCGGAGCAGGGCCTGACGCCCGCCGGCCCGCCGCGCCAGGTGCGCACCTGGAACCTGTCGAGCCTCTGGGCCATCCCGGTGCAGGGCCAGACGGTCTGGCTCAAAGCCACCCCGCCCTTCTTCGCCCACGAGGCGCCGTTGATCGCCGCCTTGGCCGGCGAGGCCGTGCCCGTCCTTCTGGGCCACGGCGACGGCCGTCTCCTGATGGCCGAACTGCCAGGCCAAGACCTGCACGAAGCCGAGATCGACCAGTTGTTCCCCATGGTGGACCTTCTGGTTGGGATACAGGCCAAGTGGATCGGCCGCGAGGCGGAGCTCTTCGCCCTGGGCCTGCCCGACTGGCGCGGCCCGGCCCTGAGCGCCGCTATCGCCGAGGTGTTCGAGCGCACCGCGCCCGAGCTCTCCACCAAGAACCGCGGGGCGCTCACCGCCTTCATCGCCGACCTGCCGCGCCGGTTCGCCGAGCTGGCGGCGTGCGGCCTACCGGACACTCTGGTGCACGGCGACTTCCACCCCGGCAACCTGCGGGGCGATGGGGAGCGACTGGCCCTGATGGATTGGGGCGACAGCGGCGTGGGCCACCCGCTGCTGGATAGCTCCGCCTTCCTCGATCGCGTGCCCCCCGAGGCCCTCGACGCCGTCCGCGCCATCTGGCTGGCCCATTGGCGCGAGGCGGTCCCCGGCTCGGACCCGGCCCGGGCGCTGACCCTGCTGGCGCCCATCGCCGCGGCGCGGCAGGCGGTGGTCTATCGCGGCTTCCTCGACAACATCGAACCCGCCGAACACCCCTACCACGCCGCCGATCCGGCCGACTGGCTGAGCCGGACGGCGGCCCTGGTCAGAGCAGAACCTAGAGCCGGCTAGCGGCGCTGACGGCGTCCAGCAGCACCATCTGGGCGATGGAGTCCTTGCCGGACGTGAGGGGCGTAGGGCCGCCGCGACAGGCGTCGACGAAGGCGCGGAGCTGGAAGTCGTAGGTGGGGTCGCGGCTGAACGTCTCGCGGCGCGGTTCGGCGCCGGCGATCCTGACCTGCAGCAGGTGGCCCGCCTGCGGGGCCAGCGGGTTGATCGCCTTGAGGGAGCCTAGCGTCCCGGTGACCTCGAGCAGCGCCATCGGCGTCTCCTCCACCATCGAGCCGCTGATCTTCGCCACAGCCCCATCGGGGAACAGCAGTTCGGCCTCCGTGGAGTGGTCCACCCCGCCGCGCCCGAACACCCCGGACGCGCGCACCACGGTGGGCTCGGCCCATGCCGCCGTGCGCACCCAGTGCAGGGGGTAGGTCCCGATATCCATCAGCGAGCCGCCGCCCAGGTCGCGCTCGTAGCGGATCTCGGTTCCATCATCGACCAGATTGGTCTGGAAGACCGCCGACAGTTCGCGGATCTCTCCCAGCTCCTCCGATCCGATGATCTCGAGCACCCGGGCGAACAGCGGGTGGTAGCGGTAATGGAAGGCCTCCATCAGCACCTTCCCGCTGGCGTCTGCCGCCGCGACCATGGCCCGGGCCTCGCCCGCATTCATGGCGAAGGGCTTCTCACACAGCACGTGCTTGCCCGCCTGCAGCGCGGCGATGGAGAGATCGGCGTGCCGCGAGGGCGTCAGCGCATTATAGACCGCGTCGATATCGGGCCGGGCGATCAGGTCCTCATAAGTCTCGCAGACCTCCGGGATACCGTGCAGTTCGGCGAAGGCCCGGGCGCGCGCGGGATCGCGCGCCGCGACGGCCACCACGGTGGCGACATCGGTCGCCTTGGCCGGCAGGACCATGGCGGTGGGTGCGATCTTGGCCGCCCCCAGGATGCCGATGCGCAAAGGCGCCTGTTGGCTCGTCATCAGCTTGTCCCCAACCTTGGTGCGTCAACGCGGCGCGTGCATTGCTTTAGCCGGTGGGGCGATTCATACCGAGGCCCCATCGAATCGATCCAGTTTCCGAACCATGTCCGACAAGCCCGTTCCCCAGGCTTCCCTTTTCGACGACGCGCTCAATCCCGCCCCGGCCGCGCCGCTGGCTGAGAGCCATGAGCCACGTCCTGATCCGGCCATCACCGGCGGCTATTCGGCCAAGGACATCGAGGTCCTCGAAGGCCTGGAGCCGGTCCGCAAGCGCCCCGGCATGTATATCGGCGGCACCGACGAGCGCGCCCTGCACCACCTGTTCGCCGAGGTGCTGGACAACGCCATGGACGAGGCCGTCGCCGGCCACGCCAAGATCATCGAGGTGATCCTCGACGCCGACGGCATGCTGACGGTCAAGGACGACGGCCGCGGCATCCCCGTCGACCCGCACCCCAAGCATCCGGGCAAGTCGGCCCTGGAAGTGATCATGACCGTCCTGCACTCGGGCGGGAAGTTCTCCGGGAAGGCCTATGAGACCTCCGGCGGCCTGCACGGGGTCGGTATCTCGGTGGTCAACGCGCTCTCCGAACGGGTCGAGGTCACGGCTTTCAAGGACGGGTTCGAATGGCGCCAGGCCTTCACCCGCGGCAAGGCGATCGGCGGCATCGAGCGGCTGGGCGCCACCAAGAAGCACGGCACCAACATCGCCTTCTCGCCCGACCCCGTCATCTTCGGCGACGGCGTGGCCTTCAAGCCGGCCCGGCTGTACCGGATGGCGCGGTCCAAGGCCTATCTGTACGGCGGGGTCGAGATCCGCTGGAAATGCGATCCGTCGCGGATCCAGGACCAGACGCCCGCCGAGGCCACCTTCCGCTTCCCCAACGGCCTGGCAGATTTCCTGGCCGAGCGGGTCAAGGGCATCGAGACCGTCACGCCTGAACCCTTCGCCGGACGCTATGAGCGCAAGGGCGAAGCCGGCAAGGTGGAGTGGGCTGTCACCTGGACGCCGGCCGGCTTCGGTGAGGCCGACAGCTTCATGCAGTCCTACTGCAACACCGTGCCCACCCCGGAGGGCGGGACCCACGAGGCCGGCCTGCGCGCCGCCCTGACCCGAGGCCTTAAGGCCTATGCTGACCTGACCGGCGAAAAGCGCGGCGGCATCATCACCGCCGACGACGTGGTCTCCCAGGCGGGTTGCCTGGTCAGTGTGTTTGTCTCCAATCCCGAATTCCAGGGCCAGACCAAGGAGCGACTATCCTCCAGCGACGCCCAGCGCCTGGTGGAAAACGCCCTGCGCGACCCCTTCGACCACTGGCTGACCGCCCAGCCCAAGGCCGCCAGCGCGCTTCTTGAGTTTGTTGTTGAGCGGGCTGAAGAACGGCTGAAGCGCCGCCGTGACAAGGACGTGGCCCGCGCCTCGGCCACCCGCAAGCTGCGCCTGCCCGGCAAGCTGGCCGACTGCTCGGCCAACGCCATCGATGGGGCTGAGATCTTCCTGGTGGAGGGCGACTCCGCCGGCGGTTCTGCCAAGCAGGCCCGCGACCGCCGCACCCAGGCCATCCTGCCCCTGCGCGGCAAGATCCTGAACGTGGCCTCCGCCACCCTCGACAAGATGGGCGCCAACAAGGAGCTGTCGGACCTGATGCTGGCCCTGGGCGTCCAGGCCGGCTCGCGGTTCAAGGAAGAGGATCTGCGCTATGAGCGCGTGGTGATCATGACCGACGCCGACGTCGACGGCGCCCACATCGCCAGCCTGCTGATCACCTTCTTCTACCGGACCATGCCCGACATGATCCGGTCGGGACGGCTCTACCTCGCCCTGCCCCCGCTCTACCGGATGAGCCATGGCGGCAAGACCATCTATGCCCGCGACGACGCTCACCGCGAGGAGCTGCTGGCCACCGAGTTCAAGGGCAAGAAGCCGGAGATCGGCCGTTTCAAGGGCCTGGGCGAGATGATGCCGGCCCAGCTGAAAGAAACCACCATGGATCCCAAGAAGCGGATCCTGGCGCGCGTCACCCTGCCCCGCTCCGAGGAGGCCGTGGAGGACCTTGTGGAGGCCCTGATGGGCCGCAAGCCGGAGCTGCGCTTCCGCTTCATCCAGGAGAACGCCGAGTTCGCCGCCGCCGATCTGGACTGGACCTAAAGCACGTCTGCGCGACCCTAGCTGAACCACAAGGCGCGGAACGCGTTGACTTGGAGGCGGTAGCCCCTATCTTCCGCCGCGCGCAACGATCGCCGTCCGCGCCGCCCGGGTTTCGCATTGCCTCGTTTTAGGGCGCGTTCCCGCCCACATTGCAACTGATGACCGAATTTTCTGAACTGGGCCTATCGCCCGCTACGCTCCAGGCCGTGGCCGACACCGGCTACACCACCGCCACGCCGATCCAGGCCGAGGCCATCCCCGTCGCGCTCCAAGGCCGCGATGTGCTCGGGATCGCCCAGACCGGCACGGGCAAGACCGCCGCCTTCACACTGCCGATGATCGATCGACTGGCCGCCGGCCGGTCCAAGGCGCGCATGCCGCGCGCCCTCGTCATCGCGCCGACCCGCGAACTGGCCGACCAGGTTTCGCTGTCCTTCGAGAAATACGCCAAGGGCCAGAAGCAGAAGCTCTCCTGGGCCCTACTGATCGGCGGGGTCTCCTTCGGGGACCAGGAAGCCAAGCTGGACCGGGGCGTCGACGTCCTGATCGCCACGCCGGGCCGCCTGCTGGACCATTTCGAGCGCGGCAAGCTGCTGATGACCGGGGTGCAGATCCTGGTGGTCGACGAAGCTGACCGCATGCTCGACATGGGCTTCATTCCCGACATCGAGCGCATCTTCAAGCTGACGCCGGCCAAGAAGCAGACCCTGTTCTTCTCGGCCACCATGCCGCCGGAGATCACCCGGCTGACCAAGCAGTTCCTCAATGATCCGGTACGGATCGAGGCGACGCGTCCGGCCACCACCGCCGACACCATCACCCAGTATCTGGTCCGCCTGCCGACCTCCGACGCCAAGGCCAAGCGCACCGCCCTGCGCATGCTGATCGGCGCCGACGACGTGCGTAACGGCATCGTCTTCTGCAACCGTAAGTCCGAAGTCGATGTTGTCGCCAAGTCCCTGAAGACGCACGGCTTCGACGCCGCGCCAATCCATGGCGACCTGGACCAGGCGACCCGCATGCGCACCTTGGAAGCCTTCCGCAAGGGTGAGCTGAAACTGCTCTGCGCCTCTGACGTCGCCGCCCGCGGCCTGGACGTGCCGGACGTCAGCCATGTCTTTAACTACGACGTGCCCCACCACGCCGACGACTACGTGCACCGCATTGGTCGCACAGGCCGGGCGGGCAAGCTCGGCAAGACCTACATGATCGTCACGCCCGCCGATGCCAAGAACATCGACAAGGTGCTGAAGCTGATCGGCAAGGCTCCGGAAGAGATCGTGCTGGAGGGCGTCGATTTCGCCTCCATCAAGGACGATAAGCGCAGCGACAGCCGCAGCGGCGGCCGCGATCGCGGCCGTGGCGGCGAACGGTCGTCGGGCCGCGGCGATCGGGACCGTGACCGCGAGCGTCCGCGCGCGCCGCACGGCGAGGTCGCCTCCCTGGAGCCCTTCGTCGCCGACCCCGACGCCGTCCGCGCGCCCAAGCCGGAACCGTTAGCCGAAGACGCCAAGATCGAACGCGCGCCCCGCGCCCGTGGCCGCAACCGTGGCCGCGCCAACCCGGAAGCCGACTCAGGCCCCGTCGAGGCCGTGGCGCAGCCGGTGGAAGCCCGTACCGAACGCGAACCTCGTCCCGCACGCGAGGCGCGCCCGGAGCGCGAGGCTCGCCCTGAACGTGAAGCGCGTCCTGAACGTGAAGCCCGCCCCGAGCGTGAGCCGCGCGCCGAACGCAACGATCGTCCGGCCCGTACGGATCGTCCCGACCGCGCGCCCCGCGCCGAAGGGGCCGAACGCACAGAGCGTCCGCGCCGCGAGCGCGAGGAGCGCCCCCGCGCCGCCGCCTCGGAAGCCCGGCCCTCCCGCGAACGCGACCGCGATCGTCCGCGCCGTGAGGAGCGTGACGATGGTGACCGTGTGGTGGGCTTCGGCAACGACATGCCGGCCTTCCTGAAAGTGGCGCCCACCCGTCCTCCGAGTGACGACTAGTCGACACAACCTGCTGAATCGAGCGGCGCCTTAACGGCTCGTTTGGCTATGTCGGCTATCGTCCTCTTCGAAGATCGGATCGTCGGCGCCTGGGGGCGTGTGCGGGCCGAAGATCGGGGATGACCGCATGAGCGCTGGGATCGAAGTCAAGCTGCGTGGGCCGGACGCCTATATCCTGGCGCGCAAGGCCCTCTCGGCCATGGAACAGCATCAGATCTGGCCGACGGCTGTCAATTTCGAACTCTGGACCCACTGCGTCGGCGACCCCGACGGCGAGCTGGCCCGCGAGATCACCCGCATCATCTCCACGGGTGAGGCCTTCACCGACAATCTGAGCGACGAGCTGGCGGCGGCCTACCTGCCCAAGGCCCGCCTCAACGAACAGATCCGCGACGCCGGCGACGCCCTAACCAAGGAACTGGCCAGCGTCTCCCAGGCCATCGAGACCGCTCAGAAGTCCAGCGTCGCCTACGGCGAGACCCTGGCCTCGGCGTCCAAGACGCTGAGCGAGCGCGACGACGCCGCCGGGGTGAAGTCGATGATCGACAACCTCGCCACCGCCACCAAGCGTGTCCAGAAGGAAAACAAGTCGCTGGAGAAGCGCCTCAGCGACTCCACCGCCGAGGTCGCCCGCCTGCGCGAGCACCTGGAGCAGGTGCGCCGCGACGCCACCACCGACGGCCTGACCAACCTGGCCAACCGCAAGGCCTTCGACGAAGAGCTCGAGCGCGCCTGCGCCGAGGCCGACGCCAAGGGTGAGAGCCTGGCCCTGGCGGTCATCGACATCGACCACTTCAAGAACTTCAACGACACCTGGGGCCACCAGACCGGCGACCAGGTCATCCGCTATGTCGCCAGCGTCATCGGCGGCCGCGGGGCCCCGCCACGCTTCGCCGCACGCTACGGCGGCGAGGAGTTCGCCCTGATCTTCCCGCGCGAAGGCGGCGATATCGCCATCGCCACCCTGGAGGAGATACGCGAGGAAGTGTCGTCGCGGATGCTCAAGCGCCGGTCCACCGACGAGGATCTGGGCACCATCACCGTCTCCGCTGGCCTGGCCGAACGGCTCCCCGGCGAGAGCGCTCACAACTTCGTGGAACGCGCCGACGGGGCCCTCTACGCCTCCAAGCGCAGCGGCCGCAATCGGGTCAGCCGGGCCGAGAGGATCGCCGCCGCGGCATAAGCCGACGGACGGCGCTTTCCCCCTAGCCTGACGCCGGGGTATCCTCCCTTAGATCGTGCGTAACGACGCCCGGGAGGTAACCATGGCCTATACGAAGCTCAAGACGTCCGTGCAGGACGGCATCGGCCTGATCACCATGGCCGACCCCGGAACCCTCAACGCCGCCGGCCTCGACCTTATGGACGAGCTTCAGCAGGCCTTCGACGCCTTCGCCCGGAAAGACTCCGGCGTCCGCTGCGTGGTGCTTACCGGCGAGGGTCGCGGCTTCTGCTCCGGCGCCAACCTGTCAGGCCGCGGTGGCCCCCAGGCGCCCGCCCCCGATCCCGAGGGCCCCGACGCCGGCGCGGCGCTGGAAAGCGTCTACAACCCCTTCATGAAGAGCCTGCGGGACTATCCGGTCCCCATCGTCACCGCCATCAACGGCGTGGCCGCGGGCGTTGGCTGCTCGCTGGCCCTGATGGGCGACATCATCGTGGCCGCCGAGAGCGCCTACTTCCTGCAGGCCTTCCGCCGCATCGGCCTAGTGCCGGACGGCGGCTCGACCTACCTGCTGCCGCGCCTGATCGGCAAGGCCCGCGCCATGGAGATGGCCTTGCTGGGCGAACGCCTGCCGGCCAAGACCGCCCTCGACTGGGGCCTGATCAACCGCTGCGTCGCCGACGACGCCCTGCTGGCCACGGCCATGGAACTGGCCACGGCGCTCGCCACCGGCCCCTGGGCCCTCGGCTCGATCCGCAAGCTGATCTGGGATAGCCTGGACGCCGAGTGGTCCGACCAGCTCCATGCCGAGCGCATGGCTCAGAAGCACGCGGGCCGGACGGAAGATTCTCGGGAGGGCGTTCTCGCCTTCCTGCAAAAGCGGCCGGCGGCGTTCACGGGCAGGTAGGTCCGCGCAGCGTCCGCCCGCCAAACGGGGGACACGCATATGAAGCTCATCGCAACCATCTTCGGCGCCCTACTGGCGATCCTGGGAGGCGTCTGGGTGCTGCAGGGCCTCAACGTCCTGCCCGGCAGCTTCATGACCGGTGATATCAAGTGGGCTATCTACGGCGGGGTCGCCGTCGTGGTGGGCCTGGGCCTGGTGGTCTGGAGCCGCCGCAAGACCTAACCGCCTTGCGCTCCGGGGGCGGCCCCCTATGCCTGGAAGACCGTCTCCGGAGATCCGCATGCTCACCGTCCATCACCTGAACAACTCCCGCTCGCAGCGGGTGCTCTGGCTGCTGGAGGAATTGGGCGTGCCCTATGAAATCAAGTACTACCAGCGTGATCCTCAGACCCTGTCTGCGCCGCCAGAGCTGAAGACGATCCATCCGCTGGGCAAATCGCCGGTAATCACCGTGGACGGCGGCGTCCTGGCCGAGACCGGGGCGATCGTCGACTACATCGTCGCCCGCTACGGCAAGGGGCGACTGATCCCGCCGGCCAACACCCCCGAGCGCCTGGCCTGGAACTACTGGCTGCACTTCGCCGAGGGCTCGGCCATGCCGCCCCTGCTGCTGAAGCTGGTGTTCATCGCCCTGCCCGCCCGCGCGCCCGGGCTGTTGCGAGGTCTGGTGAAGTCCATCGCCGGCCGCGCCCAGGCCGGATACGTCGATCCGCAGCTCAAGACCCTGTTCGATTATCTCGAAGAGGTGCTCACCCGCACCGAATGGTTCGCCGGCCCCGAGTTCACCGCCGCCGACATCATGATGAGCTACCCCCTGGAAGCCGCCGCCGACCGCGCCGGCGCCTTGGTCGGCCGCCCGCACTTGGCCGCCTTCCTGGAGAAGATCCACGCGCGTCCGGCCTACAAGCGCGCCCTGGAAAAGGGCGGCCCCGACGCCTACGCTTGAACTCGGCCGATCAAGGCGACCGCTGTCATCGGCGGGGCCTGTTCGATGCGGCGGTAGGCGCGGCAGTCGGAGGTGCGGGAGAACATCCCCGACTCGATCAGCTCGCGGCGCAGCAAGGCGTGGTCGCCGAAGTCGTGCAGGGTCTTCAGCTGGTCGCTGATCTGGCGCTCAGTGGACTCCTCGCGAGGCGGCAGCTTGGACCACAGCACCCACAGCGCCAGGACCTGGTCGCCGCGCTTGGCGGGCCAGCGGGTGAGGCGGCCTTCCGGGCCGAAGCAGCGGGCGACGCGCTCCACGACGGCGAGGTCAGCGGTCTCCTGCGGCGCGGGCGCCGACGGGGAAGAGGTCTCGTCCATATTCGCCCTCAGGTCCTGAAAGTTGCGGCGGCCCACGGCGCGGGCCAGCATATTCAGCAGTTCGACGTGACTGGGCGCCGCGGCGCGGGCCACCAGTTGGGCGCGCAGGGCCTTGGCGAAGCTGGAGACGTCCCGCGTCGTCAACGGAATGACGGTTCTCGACATGATCTATCCCTCGCGTGCCGGGGATGAACGGTGATCGCCCTTCCGATCTGGCACGATGAGATGTGTCAGTCGATCAAAGTCTAAGCAGGTTTAGCGAACCCCTGCGGGCGGCGATGCCTCGGTGAACTGCGGACCGTGGGATTGCGAATAGGGACAGCCGCGAAGGCCGTCAAGCGGCGGCGTCCGGCTGGACGCCGCCGCGTGGGGCTTAGTTCAGGTCGACACGGTCGGCGTTCATCACCTTGGTCCAGGCCGCAACGAAGTCATGGACGAACTTGCCCTGCGCGTCGGCGCAGGCATAGACCTCCGCCTGGGCCCGCAGTTCGGCGTGGGAGCCGAAGATCAGGTCCACGCGGGTGGCGGTCCACTTCGGCGCCTTGGTGTGGCGGTCGACGCCGTTGAAGGCGTTGTCCGAGCCAGCCGCCTGCCACTCGGTGTTCATGTCCAGCAGGTTGACGAAGAAGTCGGTGGTGAGCTGGCCGGTGCGGTTGGTGAACACCCCGGCCTTGGAGCCGGCGGCATTGGCGCCCAGGACCCGCAGGCCGCCCACAAGCACCGTCATCTCCGGGACGCTCAGCCGCAGCAGTTGCGCCCGGTCCACCAGGGCTTCCTCCGGCGCCATGAATTGCTCGCCGCGCCGGTAGTTGCGGAAGCCGTCGGAGGTGGGCTCCAGCGGGGCGAAGGAGTCGGCGTCAGTCTGTTCCGCCGAGGCGTCCATGCGGCCCGGGGTGAACGGAACCTCGACAGAGGTCCCGGCGTCCTTGGCGGCATTCTCCAACGCCGCGGCCCCCGCCAGGACGATGAGGTCCGCCAAGGAGACCTTCTTGCCGCCGGCCTGGAATTCGCTGCGGATGGTTTCGAGGGCCGACAGCACCCTGGCGAGATCGGCCGGATCATTGACCTCCCAGTCCTTCTGCGGCGCCAGACGGACGCGGGCGCCGTTGGCGCCGCCCCGCTTGTCGGACCCCCGCCACGTCGAGGCCGAGGCCCAGGCGGCCGAGACCAACTGCGACACCGATAGGCCGGAGGCGAGGATCTTGGCCTTCAGCGCCGCGATGTCCGCCGCGCCGATCAGCGGGTGATCCACGGCCGGGATCGGGTCCTGCCAGATCAGCGTCTCCTTGGGGACCAGCGGGCCGAGATAGCGTCCGATCGGCCCCATGTCGCGGTGGGTCAGCTTGAACCAGGCCCGCGCGAAGGCGTCGGCGAACTGGTCGGGGTTCTCCAGGAACCGCCGCGAGATCTTCTCGTAGGCCGGATCGAACCTCAGGGCGAGATCCGAGGTCAGCATCTTCGGCAGATGCTTCCTGGTCCCGTCATAGGCGTCGGGAATATCGGGCGTCGCATTCTTGGCGCGCCACTGCTGGGCGCCCGCCGGGCTCTTTTCCAGTTCCCATTCGAACTTGAAGAGGTTTTCGAAGAAGTGGTTGCTCCACTGGGTCGGGGTCTGGCTCCAGGTGACCTCGGGCCCACCGGTGATGGCGTCGGCGCCGAAGCCGGTCCCGAGCTTGCTGCGCCAGCCCAGGCCCTGGTCCTCGATCACGCCGCCCTCGGGTTCGACGCCCACGAAGGACGGGTCGCCGGCGCCGTGGGTCTTGCCGAAGGTGTGGCCGCCGGCGATCAGGGCGACGGTCTCCTCGTCGTCCATGGCCATGCGCGCGAAGGTGTCGCGGATATCCCGCGCCGAGGCGACCGGATCGGGATTGCCGCCAGGACCTTCGGGATTGACGTAGATCAGGCCCATCTGGACCGCGCCCAGGGCGGTGTGCAACTGGCGCTCGCCGCTATAGCGTTCATCGCCCAGCCAGGAACCTTCAGGCCCCCAATAGAGCTCCTCTGGCTCCCAGGTGTCGGCCCGGCCGCCGCCGAAGCCGAAGGTCTTGAAGCCCATGGAGTCCAGGGCGACGTTGCCCACCAGGACGTAGAGGTCGGCCCAGGAAATCGCAGCGCCGTACTTCTGCTTGATCGGCCACAGCAGGCGGCGCGCCTTGTCCAGGTTGGCGTTGTCGGGCCAGCTGTTCAGGGGCGCGAAACGCTGCTGCCCGCCGCCCGCGCCGCCGCGACCGTCGGAGGTGCGGTAGGTGCCGGCGCTGTGCCAGGCCAGGCGGATGAACAGGCCGCCATAGTGGCCGAAGTCGGCGGGCCACCAGTCCTGGGAATCGGTCATCAGGGCGCGCAGGTCGGCGATCACCGCGTTCAGATCGAGGCTCTTAAACGCCTTGGCGTAGTCGAAGGTCTCGCCCATGGGATTGGACCGCGGCGAGTGCTGGTTCAGGCCTTCAAGGCGCAGGTTCCGGGGCCACCAGTCGCGATTGGTCCGGCGCGTGGCGCCGAAACCCATCGGGCATTGGCCCGGAGCGTTGTCATCAGCCATCTCTGTCTCCCTAGCGTTTGGATTTTCGCCGAGCCTGGAGACCCGGTCGCCAATTCAACTGACGCTAGAAAGACCCCTTTTGATGGATTGGGGAAATCGATTGTTCCGATCCACAACATAGAGCCACGCTATGGGACGGGACGACGCCTCAGGCGTCGAGAACCTTGCCCGGTTCGATGGTCACGCTCTCGCCACAGCCGCAGGCGTCGGTCTGGTTGGGGTTGCGGAAGGTGAACTTGGCCGAAAGCTTGGTCTTCTCGTAGTCGATCTCTGTGCCGATCAGGAACAGCACGGCCTTGGGGTCGATCAGGATGGTGACGCCCTTGTCCTCCACCACCTCGTCCAGGGGCGCTGCGGCCTCGGCATACTCGATGACGTATTCGGACCCGGCGCAGCCGCCGTTCTTCACGCCCACCCGCAGGCCGGCATAGGGGACCTCGGCGCGGCCCATGATCTCGCGCACGCGCTCGGCGGCGGCGTCGGTCAGGGAGACGACCTTGGGGCGGGGGCGACGGACGCGGGGGGCGGCGTTCAGATCGGTCATGTCATCTATATAGGTCAGAACATGTTCAATTGCAGTTTCGCCTCGTCGGACATCCGCGAGGGATCCCACGGCGGGTCGAAAACGAGGTCGACCTTCACCTGGCCGATGCCGGGAATCTGCTTGACCGCGTCCTCCACCCAGCCCGGCATTTCGCCGGCCACCGGGCAGCCCGGGGCGGTCAGGGTCATGTCGATGGCCACGTCCTTGGTGTCGGAGACGTCGACCTTGTAGATCAGGCCCAGCTCATAGATGTCGACCGGGATTTCCGGATCGAACACCGTCTTCAGCTGCTCGATCAGCTGGTCGGTGATCACATCCAGCTCATGCTGGCTGATCGGCGTGGTGGTGACGGGCGTGGCGTCGTCCATGGGTCAGGCTCTACGCGAAAAAGGCTTGGGTACGGTTGAGGGCGTCGACAAAGGCGTCGGCCTCCCCTTCCGTATTGTATAGGGCGAAGGAGGCGCGCGCGCTCGAGGTGACGCCAAAGCGCCGCATCAGAGGTTCCGCGCAATGGGTTCCGGCACGCACCGCGACGCCGTAGCGGTCGAGGATCTGGGCCACGTCGTGCGCATGGGCCCCGTCGACAGTGAAGGTCAGGATCGCGCCCTTGCCTGGGGCCTCGCCGATCACCTTCAGCCAGTTGGCGCCGGCCAGGCCCTCGCGCACGCGGGCATAGAGCCGGTGCTCATGGGCGGCGATGGCGGCGCGATCGAGCTTGGCGAACCAGTCGATGGCCGCCCCCAGGCCGATGGCCTCCAGGATCGGCGGCGTGCCGGCCTCGAAGCGGTGGGGCGGGTCGGCATATGTGATCTCATCCAGGGAGACCGAGCTGATCATTTCGCCGCCGCCCTGGTAGGGCGGCAGTTCGGCCAGACGCTCGGCCTTGCCGTAGAGGATGCCGATACCGGTAGGGCCATAGAGCTTGTGGCCGGAGAAGACGTAGAAATCGACGTCCAGGGCCTTCACGTCGATCGGCTGGTGGACGATGGCCTGGCAGCCGTCCAGCAGCACCAGGGCGCCGGCGGCGTGGGCCATCTCGATGATCTGCGCCACCGGGTTCACGGTGCCCAGGACATTGGACATGTGGGTCAGGGCGACCATCCTGGTCTTCGCGCTCAGCAGGTCGGGGATGGCGGCCATGTCGAGCTGGCCGTCGTCGAGCACCGGGATAAACTTCAGGACCACGCCCTGGCGTTCGCGCAGGAAGTGCCACGGCACGATATTGGCGTGGTGCTCCATCTCGGTGAGCAGGATTTCGTCGCCGGCCTTCAGCCGCGCGCCAAGGCCCGCGGCCACAAGGTTGATGGCTTCCGTCCCACCCTTGGTGAAGACGATTTCGGCCAGGTCTGCGTGGATGAAGTCGGCAACGCTTTGGCGGGCCTTTTCATAGGCTTCCGTCGTTTCATTGGCGAGGGTATGGAGCCCCCGGTGGACGTTCGAATAGGAGTGCTCCATGGCGTGGACCATGGCGTCGATCACCGCGCGCGGCTTCTGGGCCGATGCGGCGCTATCCAGGTAGACCAGCGGCTTGCCGTTCACCTGGCGGGCCAGGATCGGGAACTCCGCGCGGATGGCTTCGGCGTCAAAGGCCATACTCAGGCCCTCAGCCGTTCGGCCGCCCAGGACCGCGCGATGTCGCGGACGGGCTCAAAGCCGATGCGGTCAGCCACAGCGCCCACGAAGGCCTCGATCAACAGGGCGCGGGCCTCGGTCTCGGGCAGGCCGCGCTGGCGCATGTAGAACAGCGCCTCCTCGTCCAGGGCCCCGATGGTGTTGCCGTGCGCGCACTGCACGTCGTCGGCGAAAATCAGCAGCTCGGGCTTGGCGTCAATCTCAGCCTTGTCGGACAGGATCAGCGCATTGTGGCGCATGCGGGCGTCGGTACGGTCGGCGCCCTCCTCCACCACGATCCGGCCCTGGAAGATGCCGCGCGACTGGTCGCGCACCACGCCGCGGGTGAACTGGTCAGTGGCGCCGTCGACACCCTGGTGCAGGACCACGGTGGTCAGGTCGGCGTGGCGCTTGTCTTCCAGCAGGTAGAGGCCGTCGAGGCGCAGCTTGGCGTGCGCGCCCGGATGGGTGACCTGGGTCTCGATCCGCTGGCGGCGCGCCCCGTTGGTGATCACGGTCTGGCCGTACTCGGCGCCGGGTGACAGGATCACCTGGGCTTGGCTGACAGTGACGCCCTCGGCGCCGTCGGCGGCCAGGACGATGCGCTCGATGGCGGCTCCAGCCTCCAGGCGGATCGTCAGGGCGGTATCGGTGACGTAGGCGCTGGCGTCGCCCTCATAGCTCTCCAGCAAGCGCAGCTTGGCGTTCGCACCGACGCGGATGGTGACCTTGCCGGTGAGCGCGCCGCCGTCGCGCGACAGGACCCGCAGCGACACGGCCAGACTGCCGTCGGCCGGCACGTCGATGACGACATCGGGTTGGCCGCCGGCCACCACATGGCGCTCATCGGCCAGGGCGTCGAACGGTCCCTCGGCCAGGCCGACGAGGTCCAGAGCCGGCGCCGCGGCCGGCAGGACGCGCAACAGGCCGCGCAGGTCGGTCCACTTCCAGTCTTCGTCACGCTTGCCGGGCAGCAGGCTGACGTCGCCGGATTTCAGGGCGGTGCTAAGGCTCAAGCGGCCCTCGCATACTTGTCGTAGCCTTCGCGCTCGAGCTCGAGCGCCAGGTCCGGCCCGCCGGTGGCGGCGATGCGCCCCCCCGCCAGGACGTGGACCTTGTCGGGTTTGATGTAGTCCAGCAGGCGCTGGTAGTGGGTGATCACCAGCATGCCCCGGTCGGGCGACCGCATGGCGTTGACGCCTTCCGAGACGATCTTCAGGGCGTCGATATCCAGGCCGGAGTCGGTCTCGTCCAGGATCAGGAAGCGCGGGGCCAGCATGGCCATCTGGAAGATCTCCATCCGCTTCTTCTCGCCGCCCGAGAAGCCGACATTGAGCGCCCGCTTCAGCATATCGAAGTCGATCTTCAGGGCGGCCGCATGCTCCCGGGCCAGCTTCAGGAAGGCCTGGGCGGTGATCTCGGCCTCGCCGCGCGCCTTGCGCTGGGCGTTCATGGCGGTGCGGATGAAGGTCAGGGCCGGGACGCCCGGGATTTCCAGCGGATACTGGAAGGACAGGAAGACCCCCTTGGCGGCGCGCTCATTGGGATCTAGGGCCAGCAGGTCCTCGCCGTCCAGGGTGGCGGTCCCGCCGGTGACGTCGTAGCCCGACCGGCCGGTGAGCACGTAGGACAGGGTCGACTTGCCGGCCCCGTTCGGCCCCATGATGGCGTGGACCTCGCCCGCGGGCACATCCAGCGACAGGCCCTTGAGGATCTCCTTGCCGTCCACCTCGGCGCGCAGGTTCTCGATATGCAGCATCAGAGGGTCTCGTCGGCGAGGTAGCGGGCCAGCACATCCAGGGCCTGTTCGACGCTGTCGACGGACTCCTGCTTGGTGGGGGCGGCGGTGATGGTGGTGGCCGAGCGCTTGTCGGCGGCGGTGACGTTGATCTGAGCGTCCTCGAAGTAGGCGCGCAGCCGGTAGTCGGCGTGTTCCAGCATCACCGTGTAGCGGCTGTGCTCGAGGGTAAGCTTCTTCTCGTCCAGGAAGCCCGGATCGGCCGCCAGGAGTTCGAAGAGTTGGAGGGACCGGGCCTCGTCGGCCTCCTGGCGCGCGCGCTCGGCGTCGTCGCGGGCGCGGCGCTCGGCGTCGCGTTTCAGACGTTCGGCGTCAAAGGCTTGCCTGAAGGACATGGCGGAGATCCGTTCCGAAGTAGCAGGGGTCATCCGACGGACCCTTCGAGGGAGATGGCGACGAGCTTCTGGGCTTCCACGGCGAACTCCATGGGCAGCTCCTGCAGCACGTCCTTGACGAAGCCGTTGACCAGCAGCTGGACGGCCTCCTCCTGCGAAAGCCCCCGCTGCATGGAGTAGAACAGCTGGTCTTCCGAGAGCTTGGTGGTGGTGGCCTCGTGCTCGAAGACGCAGCTGCCGTTGCGGGCCTCGATATAGGGCACCGTGTGGGCCGCGCAGGTCTTGCCGATGAGCAAGGAGTCGCACTGGGTGAAATTGCGCGCGCCCTTGGCCTTGGGGTGGGCCGAGACCAGGCCGCGATAGGTATTGGAGGACTTGCCCGCCGAGATACCCTTGGAGATCACGCGCGATCGGGTGTTGGCGCCCAGGTGGATCATCTTGGTGCCGGTGTCGGCCTGCTGGCGGCCGTTGGTGATGGCGATGGAATAGAACTCGCCCACCGAGCCTTCGCCGCGCAGGACGCAGGAGGGGTACTTCCAGGTGATGGCCGAGCCGGTCTCCACCTGGGTCCAGGAAACCTTGGAGCGGTCGCCGCGGCAGTCAGCGCGCTTGGTGACGAAGTTGTAGATGCCGCCCTTACCGGTCACGGGGTCGCCCGGATACCAGTTCTGGACGGTGGAGTATTTGATCTCGGCATCGTCCAGCAGCACCAGCTCGACCACGGCGGCGTGCAGCTGGTTCTCGT
Source organism: Phenylobacterium glaciei (assembly GCF_016772415.1). Taxonomy (NCBI): domain Bacteria; kingdom Pseudomonadati; phylum Pseudomonadota; class Alphaproteobacteria; order Caulobacterales; family Caulobacteraceae; genus Phenylobacterium; species Phenylobacterium glaciei. The sequence goes on along the minus strand of NZ_JAGSGD010000001.1, from coordinate 2,140,209 downwards.
CGCGCATGGGGGCCGTGCAGCCCTCCAGATAGGAGACGTAAGCGCCCTTGTCGGCGATGATCAGGGTGCGTTCGAACTGGCCGGAGTTCTCCGCATTGATGCGGAAATAGGTCGACAGCTCCATCGGGCAGCGCACGCCCGGCGGCACATAGACGAAGCTGCCGTCGGAGAACACCGCGGCGTTGAGGCAGGCATAGTAGTTGTCGGAAACCGGCACGACTGAGCCGAGATATTTCTTCACCAGCTCCGGGTGCTCGCGGATCGCTTCGCTCATGGAGCAGAAGATCACCCCGACCTGGGCCAGTTCCTTCTTGAAGGTGGTGACCACCGAGACAGAGTCGAACACCGCGTCCACGGCGTAGCGGGGAGAGCCCTCGACGCCGGCCAGGACGGCCTGTTCCTTCAGGGGGATGCCCAGCTTCGCGTAGACGGCCAGGATCTCGGGATCAACCTCGTCCAGGCTCTTGGGCCCCTTCTTCTCGGAAGGCGCGGCGTAATAGTAGCTGTCCTGGTAGTCGATACGCGGGAAGTGGACCTTGGCCCATTGCGGCTCGTCCATGGCCAGCCAGCGCTCGAAGGCGTCCAGGCGCCAGTCCAGCATCCATTGCGGCTCGTTCTTCTTGGCCGATATGAAGCGCACGATGTCGGCGTTCAGGCCCTTGGGGGCGAAGTCCTGGGCGATGTCGGTGACAAAGCCGTGTTGGTACTTCTCCAGGCTCTCGACGTGATCGATGGTCTGCTTGACGGCGGCCATGACGAAACTCCTAAGCCGCCGGCGCGCGGCGAGCCGCGTGTCGGGAATGAATGTCGCTCCAGGCCGCGACGAAGGCGGCCCAGTCGGTCTCGGCGGCGCCCCAGCCGCCGCTGACGCGGATCGCATAGGGGGCAAGTTCGGTCAGGCCCATGGCGGTCAGCACCGCACTGGCCTTCACCTTGCCCGACGAACAGGCCGAGCCGGCGCTGACCATGACGCCGGCCAGGTCGAGCCCCATCACCTGCAGGTCCGAAGCATGACCGGGACTGGCGATACAGAGGGTGTTGGCCAGGCGCGGCGAATCCTTGCCGATCACCACGGCGCCCTCAGCCTCCAGGCAGGCGGCCGCCAGGTCGCGCATCACGGCCTGAGCAGCGAAGGTTTCCAGGTCGCGCAGGGCGGCGGCGGCGGCGGCGCCCAGGCCCGCGATCCCGGCGACGTTCTCGGTGCCGGCCCGGCGTCCTCGCTCCTGCCCGCCGCCGTGCTGGCGGCGAACCAGGGTGGAGCGCGGTCCGAAGGTCAGCGCGCCCACGCCCTGCGGGCCGCCGAACTTGTGTCCGGAGATGGTGAGGGTGTCGGCGCCGAGCGCGCGGCTGTCGACGGCGATCTTGCCGGCCGCCTGTATGGCGTCGACGTGCAGCCATCCATCGGCGGCGCGAACGATCTCGGACACTTCGGCGATGGGCTGGATAACCCCGGTCTCGTTGTTGGCCAGCATCAGGGCGACGAAGGGTTTGCCGTCGGCGGGGTCCCAGGCGGCGAGCCTGGCCTTCAGCCAATCGAGATCGGCCAGGCCGTCCGCGCCCACGGGCAGGAGTTCGACCGCCGCACCCGTGGCCTTGGCGGTTTCAACGACGCTCTCATGTTCGACGGCGCTGACGATCAGCCGTCGTGATCCGGTGGCCACCGCGCTTTCGATGGCGAGGGCGTTGGCCTCGGTGCCGCAGCCGGTGAAGATCACGGTAGAGGCTGGCCCGCCCACCAAGGCGGCGATCTGCTCGCGGGCCTGCTCAACCAGCGCGCGGGCGGCGCGGCCGGCGGCGTGGATGGAAGATGGGTTGCCGACCTGCTCCATCACCGCTGTCATCGCGGCGATGGCCTCGGGCCGGACCGGGGCCGTGGCGTTGTAGTCCAGATAAACCCCGGTCATGCCGCCTCCCGCGCCGCGCCCAGGCGGCCGGTGACGACGTCGGCCAGGGTGACAGAGGCCAGGTAGCCTTCGATCTGACGGCCCATCTCTTCCCACAGGTCGTGGGTCAGGCAACGCTCGCCTTTCAGCATGCAGCCCTTGCTCTTGGTGGAGCAGCGGGTGGCGCGCAGGGGTTCGTCCACGGCCATGACGATATCGGCAATGCTCGTGGTCTCCGCCGTGCCGGCCAGCAGGTAGCCGCCGCCGGGACCGCGCAAGCTCTTCACCAGGCCACGGCGGCGCAGGCGGGCGAAGAGTTGTTCCAGATAGGACAGCGAAATCTGCTGACGGGCGGCGATCTCGGCCAGCGAGACGGCCCGTTCGCCGTCTTCGCCGCAGCCCTGACGGCGCGCGAGATCGGCCATGGCCATCACGGCATATCGGCCTTTGGTGCTGAGGCGCATGGGCGGGCGAAATCCGGTTGCGAATTTTCGAGCGTTTCGAGAGGCCCCTGTGCTAAAGCCGCCGCCTTGCGCAGGGCTATATCCCAGGAGCTCGTCTGAAGACGTGATCTAGGAAGACCAAGCGCATTAGTCAACTATTCGACGTGAGGATGGCATGCCTGAAGTGGTTCTGACCGGCGCAGCCGGCCGCATCGAAGGCCGTTATTCGGCGGGCAAGAGCGAAACGGCGCCGATCGCCCTGATCCTGCACCCGCACCCGCGCGCCGGCGGCCAGATGAACCATCCTGTGGCGGTTCAGCTCTTCCACCTGTTCATGAAGCGCGGCTTCTCGACCCTGCGCTTCAACTTCCGCGGCGTGGGCCGCAGCCAGGGCGAATTCGACTCAGGCATCGGCGAGTTGGCCGACGCGGCCACGGCGCTCGATTGGCTGCAAACCACCAATCCAGCGGCGTCGCAGTGCTGGGTGGCGGGCTATTCCTTTGGCGCCTGGGTCGGGATGCAACTGCTGATGCGCCGCCCGGAGACGGACGGCTTCATCTCCGTCTCGCCGCCGACCAACATGTACGACTTCAGCTTCCTGGCCCCCTGCCCGGCCTCGGGCCTGATCCTGCACGGCGGCGCCGACACCGTGGTGCCGCCGGTGGAAGTCGAGCGCGTGGTCTCCAAGCTGCGCACCCAGAAGGGCATCGTGATCGACCACGAGGTGATCGAGGGCGCGACCCACTTCTGGGCTGAGAACCTGCCCGACGTCGAACAGCGGGTCGGGACCTATCTCGACAAGCGGATCGCCGCCGACCCGATCTAGAGCTTCTTGTTTGACGCGTGACGGGCGCCTGAACCGGCGTCCACTTCAGGCTGTCACGCTTCCCCTAATAGAGCAGGTGCGGCTGGCGCTCGGTCAGCCAGGCCTGTTCGTCGGGAACCGTGATGGCGTCGAGGTCCGCGGCCGTGGACGCCGGGTTGTCCACCCATTCCCGCAGCAGCGGCCCGCCGTTGATCACGTCGATGGCCAGCTTGCCGATCTCGTACTCGTACGGAAAATCCCGCCACAGCGGATAGTCGGGATGCAGCCGGCGGATCGCTTTGAAGGCCAGGGCCTGGATTCGCCAAGGCTTGAAGGCCTGATGGCCATAGGCCGGCCCCTCAGTGTGAATCTGCACCCCGTTACAGAGCTTTCCTACATGCTTGTGGAAGGTGGGCTCGAACCAGCATTCCCGCAGGACGCAGCCCTCCAGCCATTGGGGCGCGAAGGCCCGCATCTCAGCCAGCACGTCGCGGGCGTCGATATCTGGCGCGCCGAACAGTTCCAGGGGCCGGGTGGTGCCGCGGCCCTCTGACAGGGTCGCGCCCTCCAGCATCACCGTCCCGGCATAGGCCCGAGCCATCCAGAGGTTGGGGGCGTTTGGGCTCGGATTGACCCAGGCGCGTTCGCCTAGCGGCCATCCGTAGCCGGGAGCGGCCTCCGGCTCCCAGCCCTCCATCTCAATCACCCGGTATTTCACGTCGAGGTCAAAGGTCTTGATGAACCAGTAGCCGAGCTCGCCCAGCGTCAGGCCGTGCCGCATGGGCATCGCGCCGGCGCCGACGAAGCTCTCCCAGCCGTCCCGCAGCGTCAGGCCCTCTACGGGGCGGCCGGCGGGATTGGGACGGTCCAGCACCCAGACCTCCTTGCCGTGGGCGGCGGCGGCCTCAAGCATGTACCGAAGCGTGGTGACGAAGGTGTAGATGCGGCAGCCCAGGTCCTGCAGGTCGATCAGCACCACGTCGAAGGTGCTCATCATCTGGCCGGTGGGGCGGCGCACCTCGCCATAGAGGCTGAACACCGGAATGCCGAGCACCGGGTCCGTGAAGTCCGGGCTCTCAACCATGTTGTCCTGCTTGTCGCCGCGCAGGCCGTGCTGGGGTCCGAAGGCGGCCGAAAGCTGGATGTCCTCGCAGGCGGCCAGCGCGTCCAGGGCGTGGGTCAGATCCTGGGTCACCGAGGCCGGGTGCGCCACCAGGCCGACGCGGCGGCCCTTCAGCGGCGCGCGCAGTTCCAGGTCAGCGAGGAGTCGATCGAGGCCAAATTTCATGCGCGCTCTGCTGGCGTGAGGACTTGGGAAAAACCGTCGGCGTGATGGAAGTCCGGCTTTCCGGCCGGATGGGCCAGGGCCCAGTAGGATTTCAGCCCGTCCCTCTGCTCGATCACCGCCGTCAGGGCAAGACGCCAGGCGACGTCCGGGCGCAGGTCCGGCAGATCGCTTAAGTCCAGGGTGGCGTGGAGGGCGAAGCGGTCATAGGTCGCCTCGGTGGAGATAGCTGGGTCTTCGAACGGCTCGACGGGGGCCATCCCGTCACGGTAGCCGCTAAACCCATAGGCCGCCCACTCCGCCGACGGAGCGAGGTTGAACTCATAGTAGCCCGCGCCCTCGCCGACGAAGGCTTCCAGGCAGGTGTGACGCCAGAGTTCGTCGGTTCGCCCGCCAGGCGCCGGAGACGGCAGTTTCAGGGCCGCGATGTCGCCGATTACGATATAGGTCAGGGCGAGCTTCCCGGGCGCGGGCCAGGCGAGTTCAACCTCAACGGCTTTCGCCGCGGTCCCCTGCGAGTCCCCGTGTCGCTGCATGATCAGACGCATGGCCCATGCTAACGGCGCCCGCGCGCGGCGCGGTAGGGCAATTCTCGCCGGCTTGACCGCGCGGCCGCCGAACGGCTACCTAGCGCCCATGATCATCCGCGCCACCCTTGCTGGACGTTATTACCGCCTGCCCTAGAGCAGGTGCGGACCCGATCTCGCGCCACCCGTAACCCGGTCGGCGCCCCTCCCACAAAATCGATGGTCTCCGGCCCCATGCCCTTGGAGACCTAGATGACCCTCGAAATCCTGGATCGCCGCGTGCTAGAGCCGCACGCGTCCCTAGAAGAGCCCCTGCCCATGTCCGCCGACCAGCCCGCCTTCAAGTCCGACCTGCTGCGCACCATGCAGGCCCGTGGCTACATCCATCAGATCACCCATCCGGTGGAGCTGGACGAGGCGGCGGGCAAGGGGATCGTCACCGGCTACATCGGTTTCGATGCCACCGCCGCCAGCCTGCACGTCGGCAGCCTGATCCAGATCATGATGCTGCGCCGGTTGCAGCAGGCGGGGCACAAACCCATCGTGCTGATGGGCGGCGGCACCACCAAGGTCGGCGATCCCACCGACAAGGACCAGTCGCGGCCCCTGCTCACCGAGGCGCAGATCCAGTCGAACATCGACAACATCAAGACGGTGTTCGCCAAGTTCCTGACCTTCGGCGACGGCCCCACCGACGCGGTGATGGTCGACAACGCCGACTGGCTGGACAAGCTGGGCTACGTCCAGTTCCTGCGGGAATTCGGCGTCCACTTCACGATCAACCGCATGCTCAGCTTCGAGAGCGTCAAGCTGCGGCTGGAGCGTGAGCAGCCGATGACCTTCCTCGAATTCAACTACATGCTGATGCAGGCCACCGACTTCCTGGAGCTGGAGCGCAAGTTCGGCTGCACCCTGCAGATGGGCGGCTCCGACCAGTGGGGCAACATCCTCAATGGCGTCGAGTTGATCCGCCGCGTCGATCAAAAGCCGTCCTTCGGCCTGACCACCCCCCTGCTCTCCACGGCGTCCGGCCAGAAGATGGGCAAGACGGTGGGCGGGGCCGTGTGGCTCAACGCCGACATGCGCAGCCCCTACGACTACTGGCAGTTCTGGCGCAACACCGAGGACGCCGACGTCGGCCGCTTCCTACGCCTGTTCACCGACATGCCGCTGGACGAGGTGGCGCGCTACGAGGCCATGCAGGGCGCCGACATCAACGAGGCCAAGAAGGTGCTGGCCAATGTCGCCACCACCATGCTGCACGGGGCGGAGGCGGCCAAGGCCGCCGCCGAGGCCGCGCGCAAGGCCTTTGAGGAAGGCGCACTCTCGGCCGACCTGCCCACCATCGAGATCTCGATGACGGACCTTGAGGTCGGCATCGTGCTGGCCGTGTTGGCCACCGATGCAGGGCTGGCTGCGTCCCGCGGCGAGGCGCGGCGCCTCGCCAAGGGCGGCGGCCTGCGGGTCAACGACAAGGCCGAGACCGACGGGGACCGGACGCTCACAGACGCCGACCTCGTCGAAGGCGTCATCAAGCTTGGCGCTGGCAAGAAGAAGATCGTGCTGATCAAGCCGGTCTAATGAACTGTGCGGGCGGCGGCTGCGCTGTCGCCCGCCTCTCAAGGAGCTGACCATGACCGACGTGACCGAAGGTTTCACCGCCCCCGACTTCGAACTGGCCGGGGCCGATGGCCCCGTGCGGCTGTCCGACTTCAAGGGCAAGGCCGTGGTGGTCTATTTCTACCCGAAGGACGACACCACGGGCTGCACCAAGGAGGCGCAGGAATTCTCAGGCCTGGCCGCCGACTTCGCCAAGGCGGGCGCCACCGTCATCGGGGTCTCCAAGGACTCCGTTAAAAGTCACGCGAAGTTTACGGCGAAATACGACTTGGCAGTGCCCCTGGGCTCCGACCCCGAGGGCGCCGTCATCGAGCGCTACGGCTCGTGGGTGGAGAAGAGCATGTACGGCCGCAACTATATGGGCATCGAGCGCTCCACCTTCCTGATCGATCAGGACGGCAAGCTTGCCCGAATCTGGCGCAAGGTGAAGGTCGCCGGCCACGCCGCCGAGGTGCTGAAGGCCGCGCAAAGCCTTTAAGGTCAAGCTTTCGCGCCTCTGCGGCGGGTCGCAGCAGGGCCGCCAGGATCGCGTGCGGCGGGAACCTTCGCGTCTCAGGGCTGTTGTAGAATTGTCGCGGGCCGCCGGTTTACAACCCCGACAGACCTTTGATTTGTCTGCCAAGCTAGCGTGGTCGTTCATGGCTCGTTAACCAGTCAGGTTAAGAATTGGGCCTATCCGGCTTGCGCTCTCCCGTGGCGCGAAGCCCCTTGCGCGTTCCCAAAATCTCATCGCATATCGCCGGAACTTAGTTCCTAGCCGACGCGGTGTGTATGTCACGCTTTTCGCGCCTTCGCCGATCGCTGGAAGAGCTTTTCCCTGAACGACATCTCTATGTCCGCTCCGGCGGGGAGATGCGTGCCTTTGTCCTGACGACGGGCAAACAGCTGACCTTCGCCTCGGTGCTAGCGGTCTGCGCGTTGTGGATGGGCATCTGCACCGCGGCCATGATGGTGAACGCCATGGCCCTGTCGGCGACCGATCAGGAGATCGCGCGGACCCAGGCCAAGTACGAACGCTGGATCGCCGACCGGCAGGCCCGGCTGAACAGCGCCGTGGCTCAGCTTAACGCTGCCAATGGCTCTGTCGACGACCTAGCCCTGACCATTGAGAAGCGCCACGCGGCGCTCGCCATGCTGCTCACCGACGTGAAGGGCGCACCTGGCCTGAGCCAGGCGCTCGCCCCCACCATCCAGCGCGCCAGCCACGTGCCGGCCGGCGCCAGCCCCATGCGCCGGATCGAACTGGTCCGCGCCAGCCAGGAACGGTTGATCGACGCGGCCGACAACTTCGCCAAGAGCCGGGCCGACCGCCTGCGCCTGGCCTTCCGCCTCGCCGGCCTGACGCCCACCTCCTACACGCCGCGCGGCGGCTCGCTGGGCGGCCCCCTGATCGAGGCAAAGGATCCCCGGGCGCTCGCCGCCGTGCTCGACGTCGACGAGGGCTTCGCGGTGCGCATCCAGCACGCGGCCACCAACATGTCCGAAGCCTCGGCCCTAGCCGACGCCGCTGGCAAGCTGCCCTTCGCCCGGCCCACGAACCACACCGGCACCTCCAGTGGGTTCGGTGTACGCTTTGATCCCTTCACCCGGCGACCGGCCTTCCACTCGGGCCTCGACTTCGTGGGCGGCTTTGGGGTCCCGATTTATACAACGGCGCCTGGCGTGGTGTCGTTCACCGGACAGCGTTCGGGATATGGCAACACCATTGAGATAGACCACGGGGGCGGCTTCAAGACCCGCTACGCCCACCTGCAGGCCATCGGCGTGACCATCGGTCAGCGGGTGGCGGTGGGCCAGAGGATTGGAGCCATGGGTTCGACCGGCCGCTCCACCGGTCCACATCTTCATTACGAGGTCTGGGTCAATGGACGCGCCCAGAACCCCGACCGTTTCGTGAAAGCCGGCGATTATGTTCTCCAAAACAGCTAAGACCCCCGCCAAGCCCCCCGTGAAGTTCGACGCCGCTCCGGCTCCGCTGGCGGCCGACCCCGCGGCCCAACGCAAGGCGCCGCGCGCGGCCTCGCTGATCAGCGAGAACATCACCATCGAGGGCAATGTCACCGGTGAAGGCGAAGTCCACATCGACGGGGTGGTGCGCGGCGACGTCCGGGTCGGCAAGCTGACTGTCGGCGAAACCGGCCACATCGAGGGCGGCGTCTATGCCGAGGCCATCGAGGCCCGCGGCCGCATCATCGGCGCCGTGACCGCCAAGCAGGTCCGTCTCTACGGCACGGCTTACGTTGACGGCGACATCACCCATGAGCAGCTGGCCATGGAAACCGGGGCCTTCTTCCAGGGCCGTAGCCTGAAGTTCCAGCGCCCGGCCACACCGCCGACCCCGGCTCCGAGCCCGCTGGCCCAAGCCGCCGCGCCCGCGCCGACCCCCGGACTGGCGCCCAAGCCGGTCTAGGCGGAATAGGCCCTGTCGCGGAGCATGGGCGCCGCGGCGCTAGCCTCGCTCTGCAGGGCCAGGTCCACATCGATCTCGAAGCCGCGCGCGATGAGCTCGCGGCCTGACAGACAGTCGCGGATCATGGCATCGAGGTCGGGCTGGGCGCTGCGCCAGGCGTCGCGCGCGACCCTAGCCTCCGAAGTCATCTCGCCCTCCAGAGCGTCGATGATGGCGCCCGCGCCGACCAGGTCCTCGACGGCCGGACGCAGGGTGTCGCCGGGCCAACGTTCGCCGGCCGGAATCACGCCGATGTCCCCCTGCCCCGCCAGCTCGCGGGCCTTGGCCGCCACAGCGCGGGCGTTTCGCAGGCAGCCCGCGAGGACCGGCATCTCACCGCAGGCCAGCGACAACCGCGACCCGTTCGGGGACGGCAGCAACAGGCGATCACCCGGATTCAAGGCACGCAGGCTAGCGGGCGACAGGCTGAACTGGCCGCCCGCGGCGCGCTTGGGCGCCGCGGCCACCGCGCCGACCTTCGCCGCCGCATCCTTGGCCGCCTCATGGTCGCCGAGCGGGAACGGATAGATCAAGGCGCCGCGGCCGACCGCTATGTCCACGGCCGTTGAGAAGGACAGCACGTCGACGATCACGAAGACGGAGACGTGCGGCCGCAGGGCCTCGATCCCTTCGCGCGCCCACTCACATCTGATCACAGCCTTACCCCTCGCGGGTGATGCCGACCCGCTGAGCGAGCGACGCGCCCATGAAGCCGTCCAGGTCGCCGTCCAACACCCCTTGGGTGTCGGAGGTTTCCACCTCGGTCCGCAGGTCCTTGACCATCTGATAGGGCTGCAAGACGTAGGAGCGGATCTGGTGCCCCCAGCCGATATCGGTCTTCTGGTCCTGCATCGCCTGGGCCTCGGCCTCGCGCTTCTGCAGCTCGATCTCATAGAGCCGGGCGCGCAGCATCTTCCAGGCTTCCTCGCGGTTCTGGTGCTGCGAGCGTCCGGCCTGGCAGGCCACGGCCACGCCGGTGGGGATGTGGGTCAGGCGCACGGCTGAGTCGGTCTTATTGATGTGCTGGCCGCCGGAGCCGGAGGCCCGGTAGGTGTCGGTGCGCACGTCAGACGGATTGATGTCGATGACGATGGTGTCGTCCACCACCGGATAGACCCAGACCGAGGCGAAGCTGGTGTGCCGCTTGGCCGCCGAATCAAAGGGCGAGATGCGCACCAGGCGGTGCACGCCGGCCTCGGTCTTCAGCCAGCCATAGGCGTTGTGACCCTTGACCTGGAGGGTCACCGACTTGATCCCGGCCTGTTCGCCCGAGGTCTCTTCCAGGAAGTCGACAGTCATGCCGTGGGCGGTGGCCCAGCGGGTGTACATGCGCAGCAGCATGCCGGCCCAGTCGTTGGACTCGGTGCCCCCGGCCCCGGAATTGATTTCCATGAAGGCGTCGTTGCTGTCGGCCTCGCCCGAAAGCAGAGCCTCCAGCTCGGCGCGGCCGGCGCGGTCCTTCAGGCCCTTGAGCTGGGCGCGGGCCTCGTCGAGGGAGGCTTCGTCACCCTCCTCGTCGGCCATTTCGGCATAGCCGACCGCGTCGACCAGGTCGCGCTCTATGGACTGCACCGCCTCCACGCTGGCGGCCAGCTTGGCGCGCTCGCGGGTGATGGCCTGGGCGGCCTCGGCGTTGTCCCAAAGGCTCGGGTCCTCGACCCGGGCGTTCAGCTCATGAAGTTTTCGAAGCGCTGGTTCCCAGTCAAAGACGCCTCCTGAGCAGTTCGATCGACTGCTCGATGTCGGCCTTGGCAGCCTCAACATCCGCTCTCATGGGGAATTCCTTCGAAAGGTGAGCGGCGGGCAGTAGCGGTTTGCCCGCCCTAGTACAACCCGCTCATGTCATCCTGCTTCTTCGGCGGGGCCGCCGGGGACGGGGCGCCCGTGGGCTGACCGTCGGGCCAGACCTGCTGATAGGGCTGTGGCCCATCGGCCGGGCGGAAGGCGCCGGCCGAGACCGCGACCTTGGGCTCAGTGCCGGGCTTGAAGGCCTCACGGATGCCGCGGACCATGACAAACTTGGCGTTCTTGGGCGCCTTGAACTCGGTCTTGGGCAGGCCCTTGGTGGCCTCCATCATGAACTCGGTGAAGATCGGCACGGCGGCGACGGTGCCGGTCTCGCCCTCGCCCAGGCTGCGGTTGTCGTCAAAGCCCACGAAGACGCCGGCCACGATCTGCGGGGTGAAGCCCACGAACCAGGCGCTGCGATACTCGTTGGTGGTGCCGGTCTTGCCGCCGACCGGCCGGCCCAGCACTCCGACCGAGGTCGCCGTGCCGCGCTGGACCACGCCCTGCAGCATGGAGGTGATCTGATAGGCGGTGATGGGATCCATCATCTGCGCGCCGCCCGGCGCGATGCGCGGGCTCTCGTCGCCGTTGAAGCCTGAGTCGCAGCGCGGGCAGTCGCGCTTGTCGGCGCGGAAGATGGTCTTGCCCTCGCGGTCTTGCACCAGCTCGATCAGGTGCGGCTCGACCTTGCGGCCGCCGTTGACGAAGGAGGCGTAGGCCGCCGTCAGCTTGAACGGCGTCGTCTCGCCGGCGCCCAGCGCCATGGCCAGCACCGGCTCCATGTCGCGCACCACGCCCAGCTTGATGGCCATGTCGCGGATCTTCGACATGCCGACACCCTGCGCCAGGCGCACGGTCATGGCGTTGCGCGACAGCTCCAGACCTTTCCGCAGGGCCAGGGCGCCATAGTATTTCTTGTTGTAGTTCTCCGGCGTCCAGTCGGCCCCGGCCGCGCCCTTCAGAGTAATGGCGCTGTCCATCACCACGCTGGCCGGCGTGTAGCCGTTCTCCAGCGCGGTGGCGTAGACCAGCGGCTTGAAGGCCGAACCGGGCTGGCGCATCGCCTGGGTGGAGCGGTTGAAGTTGGACAGCGAGAAAGAATAGCCGCCCACCATGGCCAGGACGCGCCCGGAGTTCGGCTCCATGGCCACCAGGGCGCCGTTGACCGCGGGCACCTGTTTCAGGCGATAGCCGCCGCTGTTCTCCACGGGCTCGACGAAGATCAGATCGCCGACCACGGGTACGCCCTTGCCGGCCCGGGCCCAGGCGACGTCCTCGCCCGCGATGGCCCCAGTCGCGCCGCTTGCGGCCACCTGGATGCGAACGTTGGTGTTGGAGGATTCGGTCACCACCGCCGGCTGCCAGTCGCGGCGCTCGGCAGGCAGGGTCTTCTTCTTGGCCAAGGCTTCCCAGCCCGGCGCAATGGTCACGTGACCCCAGGCCCCGCGCCAGCCGTGGCGGCGGTCATACTGTTCCAGGCCGTGCATCAGGGCCACGCGGGCGGCGGTCTGCATGTCGGGGTCGAGGGTGGTGCGCATGTAGTAGCCCCCCTCGTTCAGTCGTTGGCCGAGGGTGGCCAGGCCGCGGCGGCGGACCTCCTCCACGAAGAAGTCGGCGTCGCGGTACTTGGCGCGGCTTGGGGCGTTCTGGACCTTGAGGTCTTCCTTCATCGCCTTTTCGGCGTCGACCCGGCTGACCCAGCCCAGGTCGGCCATCTGGCCGATGATCCAGTTGCGCCGGGCGATCGCGTTCGCCTTGCGCCGGATTGGATGGTAGTTATCCGGTCCCTTGGGCAGGGCGGCAAGATAGGCGCACTCGGCCAGGCTGAGGTCGGAAATCGACTTGCCGAAGTAGTTGTAGGCCGCCGCGCCGACGCCGTACGAGCGATAGCCCAGCCAGATTTCGTTCAGATACAGCTCAAGGATCTGCTCCTTGTTCAGCGTCTGCTCCAGACGCCGGGCGAGGATCGCCTCCTTCAGCTTGCGCCCCACGGTGGCGTCGCTGGTCAGCAGGACGTTCTTGGCCACCTGCTGAGTGATGGTGGACCCGCCCTCCAGGCGCTTGCCGCGGGCGGCGTTCAGCACATTGCGCATCATCGCCCGGGTCAGGCCCATGGCGTCGACGCCCGAGTGCTGGAAGAAGTTGCGGTCTTCCGCCGCCAGGAAGGCCTGGGCCAGCTGCGGCGGGATGTTGTCGTAGGGAACGAAGATACGGCGTTCGCGGGAGAACTCGCCGATCAGGGTGCCGTCCCAGGCATAGGCTCGGGTGGCGGTGGGCGGGCGATAGTCCACCAGGTCCCCGGCGTCGGGCATGTCATGGAACAGCCACGCGGCGTAGATGGCGATGGCGAATCCCGCCACCGCGATTGCGCTCAGCACGGCGACGCCGGCGATCGCGACCCATCTTTCCGGGGGGTTCAAGACTGACAGACCTCCGCGGGCGCCCTCCTCCCGCATGGTCATCGTCTAGAGCGGGTTTCGGAAAAGGGAAAGCCGGTTTTACGACGCGCGCAGAGTTACCGTGACGCCAGCCGGGTCTCTTGCGCGAAGTAGGCGTCGATGGAGTCGCCGACGGCGTTCATCAGGCGGGCCCGGCCGGCGGGATCGCGCAGGAAAGCCTCGTCCTCGGGATTGTTTACAAAGCCCATTTCCAGCAGCACCGCGGGTACGTCGGGGGCCAGCAGGACGGCGAGACCAGCCTCGCGATGGCTGCGGCGCAGCAGGCGCATGTCGCCGTCGGAAATCCGATCCAGCACCATCTCGGCGAAGGTGGCCGAGCGATTCTTGGTGGAGCGCTGGGTCAAGTCGAACAGGATGCCGGAGACCCCCCGGTCGGCCTGGTTCACCTTCATGAACCAGTCGTCCTTGGAGACCAGCTTCTGCGAGCGGGCCACGGCGCGGTCGGCGAGCGTGTAGACGCTGGCGCCGCGGGCCTGGGTGTTGGGGCCCGAGTCGGCGTGCAGCGAGATGAACAGGTCGGCGCCGGACTTGCGCGCGATGGGCACGCGGGTTTCCAGCGGCACATAGACGTCCGAGGACCGGGTCATCACCACGCGGTAGCGGCCGGTGCGCTCCAGGCGTGACTTCAGAGCCAGGGCGGCGGCCAGAGTCACGTCCTTCTCATAGCCATTGGAGCCGATGGCGCCGGGATCCTTGCCGCCATGTCCGGCGTCGATGACCACAGTCTTCTTCAGATTGAGCGGCGGCGGCCGGATGGCCGGCGCGGTGTTGGAGATCAGCGTGACCCGTTCGCCCGGCGCGCGCGGCGCGGCGGCGGCGATGTCGATCACGTAGCGATAGTTGGCGGCGCCATCGGCCGGCGGCAGCAGGAAGCGGCGCTTGATCACTGCATCGCCGGCCAGATCGATACGCAGGCGCGCGCCGAGGGGGCCGCCGTCGAGCATCCAGGTCTTCACCAGCCCCTGTCCGCCCCCCTGCAGGGTGCGATCAACGTTGACGCCGGGCAGGTTCATGACGACTCGGCGGTCGTCCTGGCCGTCGGAAGCGATCTTGGCCGTGGCCGAGCGGTCGAGATCTATGACGATGCGGGTTTCGGTCTGGTCGCCGCCGAGTCGGACCTTCAGCACGCCGCCGCCGGAGGCGTTGGCCTGGCCCACGGCCGCGACCGCAAGGCAGCAGACACCCGCGGCCACAGCCGCGAGGGTACGCTTCCCGAACCTATCGAAGGCGACGCCTACTTTTGCGAGCACTATGCCCCACACCACACGCATTTTGGTTTGAAACCCCATATACCCCTTAGCAGCGTGGAGAAACGGTTAACCCGCCCAGGCTGAACCCAGGTTGAAGCCGATTGTCTTTCTTTTTTCAGCTTACTGTTGCAATGTCCCCCCGCGCTGGATGCGCCCTGCCTGTCAGGGCCAGTTTCCGCGCGAAGCCCGCGTCGGCTTCGGCCGAATCCTCGGCCATGACGCATCAATCCGATCCGTGCTCATCAAGAGTGCGCCTGGGAAACAACTATGGGCAGCGCCGCTCGAGCCCCTTTCCGGCCTTGCACCGCCCGCGTCTCTGACGCGGCCGGCGAAAGCGCGCGCGCCCTCATGACAAACCGGCAGCGCCCGAGCCTAGAGCTCCAGGCGCGCCTCGGAGATCGCCTATATGTCCAAGAAAATGCTTATCGACGCCGCTCACGCAGAAGAGACGCGTGTGGTGGTGATCGACGGAACCCGGGTTGAAGAATTTGATTTCGAAAGTCAGAACCGCAAACAGCTTCGAGGGAATATCTACCTCGCCAAGGTGACGCGGGTCGAACCGTCGCTGCAGGCCGCCTTCATCGAATACGGCGGCAACCGGCACGGCTTCCTGGCCTTCAACGAAATCCACCCGGACTACTATCAGATCCCGGTCGCCGACCGCGAAGCGCTGATGCGCGAAGAGGCTGACGACGAGGACGATCACCCCGAGCCCCGCGGTCGGGGCAATCCCACGTCCGAGAACGACGATGACGACGACGACGCGTCCGACGCCGACGAAGACGACGTCATGGACGAGGAAGTCGCGCGCCGCCGCCGGCGGCTGATGCGTCGATACAAGATCCAGGAAGTGATCCGCCGCAGGCAGATCATGCTGGTTCAGGTCGTCAAGGAAGAGCGCGGCAATAAGGGTGCGGCGCTCACCACCTATCTCTCCCTGGCCGGCCGCTATGGCGTGCTCATGCCCAATACCGCTCGAGGGGGCGGCATTTCGCGCAAGATCACCACCGTCACCGACCGCAAGCGCCTGAAGGGCGTGGTTCAGAGCCTGGACGTGCCGCAGGGCATGGGCTTGATCGTCCGCACGGCGGGCGCCAAGCGCACCAAGGCCGAGATCAAGCGCGACTACGAGTACCTGCTGCGCCTGTGGGAAAACATCCGCGACACCACCCTGCACTCCGTGGCCCCAGCCCTCATCTATGAGGAAGAGGACCTGGTGAAGCGCACCATCCGTGACCTCTATGACAAGGACATCGACGAGGTCTGGGTCGAGGGCGAGGCCGGCTTCAAGGAAGCCCGCGACTTCATGCGCATGCTGATGCCGTCGCAGGCCAAGAAGGTTCAGGCCTATCGCGAGGCGACCCCGCTGTTCGTGAAGCACAAGGTCGAGGACCACCTCGCCCAGATCTACACCCCCAACGTGCCCCTGCGCTCGGGCGGCTATCTGGTGATCAACCAGACCGAGGCCCTGGTGGCGGTCGACGTGAACTCCGGCCGCTCGACGCGTGAACGGAACATCGAGGCCACCGCGCTCAAGACCAACATGGAAGCGGCCGAAGAGACGGCCCGCCAGCTGCGTCTGCGCGACCTGGCCGGCCTCATCGTCATCGACTTCATCGACATGGATGAGTCGAAGAACAACCGGGCGGTCGAGAAGAAGCTGAAGGACGCGCTGAAGGACGACCGCGCCCGCGTCCAGATGGGCAAGATCAGCGGCTTTGGCCTGATGGAGATCAGCCGCCAGCGCCGCCGCTCCGGCGTGCTGGAAGGCACCACCCACGTCTGCGAACATTGCGCCGGCACCGGCCGCGTCCGCTCGGTGGAGTCCAGCGCCCTGTCGGCCCTGCGCACCGTCGAGGGCGAGGCCCTCAAGGGTGGCGGCGAGGCGACCCTGAAGGTTCCGCGCGCCGTCGGCCTCTACATCCTCAATGAAAAGCGCAATCACCTGGCGCGCATCAATGAGGGCCTGGGCCTGTTCGTGACCATCGTCCTCGACGACGCCATGAACCACGCCGATCACGAGATTGAGCGCACCGCCAGCGAGGCGCGGCCCGAGCACGCGGTGGTGCACCACACCCCGCTGCAGGCCTATGTGCCCGACGACGACGATTTCGATGACAGCGAGATCGAGGACGAGGAAGAAGACGACGAGGAAATCCTCGAAGCCGAGGACGACGAAGACGAAGAGGGTGGCCGCAACCCGATCGTCGCCCGTGAAGCCCGGGGCGAGAGCGAAGAGCGCGTCGAAGACGACGGCGAACGCGCCGGCCGCGGCCGCCGCCGCCGCCGCCGTGGCCGTCGTGACGGAGCCGAGCCCCGCCCCGACGGCGCCGCCGCCGCCGCGCCGAGCGAGCCGCGCGCGCCTGTGGACGCGAAGGGTGAGTACGAGGACGACGGCCAGGGTGGCCGCCGTCGCCGCCGAGGCCGCCGTGGCGGTCGCCGGATGCGCGACGATAGCCGCCCGCAGGACGTGTTCTCGTGGACCCGTCCCTGGGTGCCGTACGGCGATGATCCCTTCGTCTGGCACGATCCGGCGGAAGACTTCCGCACCCCGGTCGCGGCCAATGACGGCCCGGCCGCTCCGGTCGCCGCGTCATCGGTCTCCGAAGATGTGGACCAGGACAACTCGCCGATGATCGCGCCGGCCACTGAGGGCGGCGACGACATGTGGGTCGAGTTGCCCGCCCTGGACGACAAGCCCAAGAAGACCCGGGCCCGTCGTGGCCGTGGCCGTGGTCGCAGCGACGAGGCCGATGTGGCCGAAGCGCCGGCCTTCGCCGAGGAAACTCCGGACCCCGTCGCCGTGATCGAAGAGGCCGCCGCGCCGCTTCCCGAGCCGGACGTTGAAGCCGAGGCGCCCGCCGCCCCGGCCAAGCGCAGCCGCGCCCGCAAGCCGAAGGCCGAGGCTGTCGCCGAAGCTCCGGCGATTGAGGCCCCGACGTCCGAGCCGGAGCCGGTGGAAGCCGTCGCCGAACCGGTGGTCGAGGCGCCCGCCGCCAAGCCCGCCCGTGCGGTCAAGGCCAAGGCGCCGGCCGAGCCCGATCCGGCGGAAATCTCGACGCCTCCCGCCGCGCCGCGCAAAGGCTGGTGGCGTCGCGGTTGACGGGTTAGGCTGCACCTATGAAGGGCTGGGGAGCGCTTGGAGTTTCGACGATGGCGTCCCCAGCCCGTTCGCTTTCACGCCTGGCCCTGACGGGCAGCGTTGCGCTCAGCCTCATCGTCCATGCCGCGCCGGCACGGGCCCAGGACGGCATTTCTCTGATTCGGGACACCGAGATCGAGGAGACCCTGCGCAGGGACTCGGTGCCGCTGTTCGACGCGGCCGGGGTCGATTCCAAGTCGATCCATATCCTGCTGATCGGGTCGAAGGATCTGCAGGCCTCGGCGGGCCCCGGCCAGATGGCGGTCTATACCGGCCTGATCCTGGAGACCGAGAACCCCAACCAGCTGCAGGGGGTCATGGCCCACGAGATCGGCCACCTGGCCGGTGGCCACTCCGCCCGCTCGGGCGACATGAACGCCGCGGGCATGAAGCCCTTCCTGCTGACCATGGGTCTGGGCGTCCTCGCGGCCCTGGCGGGTTCCGCCGAGGGCGCGGCGGCCCTGGTGGGCAGCGCCAACTATTTCGGCGCCCTGGGCGCCATGGGCTACAGCCGCGAACAGGAATCACGCGCCGACCAGGCGGGCCTGACTTATCTGGAGAAGGCTGGCATCTCCGGCCGCGGCCTGGTCGAGTTCTTCGACAACTTCCGCTACCAGGAGGTGTTCGACGAGGCGCGGCGCTTCGCCTATTTCCGCAGCCACCCCATCTCGTCGGACCGGATCGAAGCGCTGCGCAGCCGGGCCGAGGTCCAGCCGCACTACGGCGAGAAGGACAGCGCCGCGGCGATGGCCGAACACGCCATCATGAAGATGAAGCTGGACGCCTTCATCAATCCACAGCTGGTCATGGGCCGGCTGGACGAGAAGGATCAGTCCTACACGACCCGCTATGGCCGGGCGATCGCCTACTACCAGCTCAAGGAGCCGGACAAGGCGCTGAAGATCATCGATGGCCTGCTGGCCGAGCAGCCGGCCAACCCGTACCTCTACGAACTGAAGGGTCAGATCCTGTTCGAGTTCGGACGTGCCGACCAGGCCGAGGCTCCGCAGCGCAAGTCCGTCGAGCTGAAGCCCCAGGCGCCTCTGCTGCGCATCAATCTGGGCCAGACCCTGATCGCCCTCTCCGACGAGAAGAAGGTCGACGAGGGGATCAGCGAATTGAAGCGCTCCCTGGCCCTGGACGAGGAGAACGCCGAGGCCTGGCGTCTGCTGGCCCAGGCCTATGACCACAAGGAACAGGACGGCCTGGCCCGCTACGCCACCGCCGAGTACAATTTCCAGGTCGGGGACAAGCGCCAGGCCCTGGTCTTCGCCATGCGCGCCCGGGAGAAGCTGGACAAGTCCACGCCCGAATGGCGCCGCGCCACGGACATCGTCCTGGCCTCATCCCCCAGCAAGGACGACCTGAAGGATCTGGCCAAGGAAGGCTCGATCCGCCGTGGCTCGCTCAACTGACCTTTCCGCCCCTAGCTCAGCAGACCGTATGAAAACCTCGCTTCGCGTCGCCCTGGCGTTCGCCGCTGTCCTCGCCCTCTCCGGCTGTCAGAAGACCGCCGACGCCGCCTTCGGCCAGAAGGTGCGCGCCTATCTGCTGGAGCACCCCGAGGTGATCGAGGAGGCGGTGCAGAAGCTGCAGGAAAAGAAGGTCGCCGACGCGGCCAATATCGCCAAGGCCGGCCTGGTCAAATACCGCAAGGCTCTGGAGCAGGACTCCCGCGACTTCGTGGTCAATCCGAACGGCAAGATCACCGTGGTGGAGTTCTTCGACTACCGCTGCGGCTACTGCAAATCCTCGGCCCCGGAGATCGTGAAGATCATCCAGGACAATCCTGACGTCCGCTTCGTCTTCAAGGAGTTCCCGATCTTCGGCGGTGAGTCCAACCTGGCGGCCAAGGTGGCGCTGACCTCAGCCGGCAAGGCCAAGGGCCTGGCGCTCTATCAGACCTTCATGGCCGAGAAGGCCCTAGACGAGGCGGCGATCGACCGCCACCTGGCCGCCGCCGGCATCGATCCCGCCCAGGCCAAGGCCGCCGGTGAGTCCGCCGCTGTCAGCAAGCAGATCTCCGACACCCACGAACTGGCCCAGGCCCTGGGCATCGAGGGCACGCCGGCCTTTATCGTCGGCGACCGCCTGGTCCCCGGCGCCGACATGCCCGCCCTGCACGCCGCCATCGCCGCGGCCAAGGCGGGCGACGTCAAGGCCGGCGACTAAACCGCTCGGGCCACCCACAGCTGCTCACCGCCATAGGCGGCGGGGCTGCGCTGGAAGTCCGAATACAGGCTGAGCGCCTCGAACCCGGTGAGCTCCAGCAGGTAGGCCATCTCCTGGCGTGTCGACCAGCGCAGGGTCCACGAGGTCTCATGGCTGCCCAGCACACCGCCCTCGGCGTCCAGTTCCTCGACCCGCATCCGCTCCCCCGTCGTCTGCTCGAAGGGATTGGTGTGGCGGGCCAGGCAGGTGCGGCG
This sequence comes from Phenylobacterium glaciei, assembly GCF_016772415.1. Lineage (NCBI taxonomy): Bacteria > Pseudomonadati > Pseudomonadota > Alphaproteobacteria > Caulobacterales > Caulobacteraceae > Phenylobacterium > Phenylobacterium glaciei. Next base: position 2,120,132 of record NZ_JAGSGD010000001.1, on the reverse strand, counting down.
AAAGCGGCGGCCGTTGACGGGATCGGCTGCCTCGCGGGGCGGGAAGAGCGGCGGTTCGCCTACGCAGACCTCCAGCCGGGGGTCGAACATGTCGATGACCAGCATGCCGCCGGGGTTCAGGCAGCGCCAGACGCGTTCCAGGGTCTTCCTCTGGTCGGCGGGGTCGGTGAGGTGCTGGAAGGACCGCGCCGGGATCAGCACCAGGTCGAACCGGTCCTGGGTCTCGAAGTCCTGCATGGCTGCGCAGACCAGCCGCGCGCGGCCCCAGGCCGAGGGGCGCAACGCCTGCAGCTTGCGGTCGGCGAGGTCCAGCATGGCCCGCGAGATATCCACCCCGGTGACCTCGAAGCCCGCCTCCACCAGCGGGGTCAGGATGCGGCCGGTGCCGCAGGCCAGCTCCAGCACCTTGCCACCCCGGTCGCGGGCGAGGTTGAGGTAGAAGTCGATGTCGCCGGTCAGCTTGCCGTTCTGGGCGGCGAACAGGTCGTAGCTTTCAACGGCGAGACCGCCGCCGTAGAAGGCGTTTGGATTGAGATCGTCGTGGGGCATCGCGTGGTCCTGTCTCGGTGATCCGGAAGACAGGGCGATCCTCTCAAGGCCCCGTCCGTCTCCGGCGGGGCTGTTGAAGGAAGCGGCTAGTCGCGCGCATGCCCTCCAACGCCCCGCGAGGGAGCGATGGTGGAGATCATGATCATGGTGGCGCAACGCAGCATGGCAGGGCGATAGCCTTGACAACCCGACCTGTAAAGTCCTCCCTTTCCTTCCCCCCCGGCGCCTGTGTCAGTCTGAAAATGAAAGCGCCCGGGGAGGCGACATGACCGAACGCGTACTGGTGATCGGGGCTGGAATTGGCGGGCTGTGCACGGCCCTGGCCTTGGCCTCGCCTGAACGCAAGCTCACCCTCCTCGAACGAGATCCCTCGCCGCCGACCGGGAACGCCGATGCGGCCTTCGCCGACTGGGCCCGCCGCGGGGTGGGCCACCTGCGCCACAGCCACGCCTTCCTGGCCCGCCTGCGGCTTATCCTGCGCGATGAGCACCCTGCCCTGCTGGCCGACCTGCTGGAGGCCGGCGCCCGTGACCTGGGCTTCAACGAGATGCTCAGCGAGGAGCTGAAGAAGGGCTATCGCCCTCAGGCCGTGGACAAGGACTTCGTGGTCCTCACCAGCCGACGCACGACGCTCGAGCTGGTGATCCGCCGCTATGTCGAGCGGCTGGCCAATGTGGAGATTCGCTCCGAGGTGTTCGTCACCGGCCTGAAGATCGAGCCGGGCGCGCCGCTGCGAGTTACGGGGGTCACCCTCGAGAACGGCGACGACATCCTGAGCGACCTGGTGGTGGACGCGGCGGGCCGCACCACGGCCGCCATCGAACAGTTGCGGGAGGCCGGCGCCGACGTCCCCGAGGAGTCGGAGACCGCCGGCATCCTCTACTTCACCCGCCACTACCGCCTGAACCCCGGCATGGCCGAGCCGCCGCGCACCAAGGCGCCTGGCACCGGCGATCTGGGCTTCCTGAAGTACGGGGTCTTCCCCGCCGACAACGGCTGGTTCTCCATCACCATGTGCGTGCCGGAGATCGAGCTGGAGATGCGCAAGGCCATCGTCGCGCCTGAGACCTTCAACGGCATCTGCGAACAGATCCCGGGCCTGGTCCCCTGGATCGATCCGGCCCGCGCCGAGGGGGTCAGCCGGGTGTTCGGGATGGGCGACCTGCACAGCCGCTGGCGCGACATGACGCCGGGCGGGACGCCGAGCGTGCTGGGCTATTTCCCGCTGGGCGACAGCCTGGTGCGGACCAATCCGCTCTATGGGCGGGGCTGCTCCTTCGCCGCCGTCAGCGCCTACGCCCTGCGCGATTCGCTCGCCGAGAGCGCCGATCCCGCCGCCCGGGCGGTGGCCTATCAGCGACGGATCAATGAGGGCCTGAAGCCCTACTACCTCAACATGCTGGACCAGGACCGGCTCGCGATCCGTATGGCCCGCAACACCCTGACGCCGGGCTACACACCCAGCTTCCGCGCCAAGCTGGCCAAGAGCTTCCTGGAGGATGGAGTGGCCATCGCCGTCCGCTCCAACATCGACCTGCTGCGGGCCGCCCTGCGGGGCTTCCACATGCTGGAGCACCCGTCAGCCTGGCTGAAGCGGCCGGCCAACTTCCTGCGCGTGCTGGGCTACTGGGCGCGCGGCAAGACGGCCAACGCCGCGGCATACCCGCCCAAGCTGGGGCCCGAGCGCCACGAAATGCTGACAGCGCTTGGGCTTTCGCCGCAACTGGACATCGACCGGCTGGCCGCCGCCTAGTCCGCCTTGGGCTGCATCGAGAACATCGAGCCGGCGGCCATCTGATCGCGGGTGGCCTCCGGCGCCAGGGTGGCGGCCTTGTCCAGCTCCACCAGTTCCGGCGGCACGTACCAGTGCAGCTTGTCGGAGTGATAGGCCTCCCAGACCACCTTGGCGACATCCATGGGCGGGATGGCGCGGAACAGGCCTTCCTTCGGCGCATTGGCCGCCGCGCCCGGCGGCAGGATCGGGGTGTCGATCAGGCCGGGCAGGACGTCGGCGACGCGGACCCCATAGGCCTTGAACTCCACCGACAGCGCCTCGCTGAGGCCCTTCACCGCGTGCTTGGTGGCCGAATAGACCGCGATGCCCGCCATGCCAAAGGTGGCGGATGACGACGAGGTGGTGAAGCACATCGAGTTCGGCGTGACCTTCAGCAGCTTGATCCCCTCGTGGATGCCGATCAGCACGCCCACGAAATTGACCTGGACCACGGCCAGGACGTCCTCGAAGGGCTGGTCGGCGAAGGGGCCGCCCCGGCCGATCCCGGCATTGTTGTAGAGCAGGTCCAGCTTGCCGCCGGTGGCCGCCCCGAACTCGGCGAAGGCGGCCTGGTAGTCGGCGCGGTCGGTGACATCGAGCGTGCGGACGACACAGTTCTCAGGCCCCAGCTCAGCCTCCAGGGCCTTCAGCCCCTCGGCGTTGACGTCATAGCCGCCGACGAACCAGCCCTTCTCGCGGAACAGCCGCGCGGTCTCCCGCCCCATGCCCGACGCGGCCCCGGTGATGAAGATCGACTTGCGTCCCTTGGCCTGGCCCATGTCGGCTCCTCCTCGATTTTCAGCCAGCCTAGCGGGCCGCCCCAGGGGAAGCCTACCGAATCACCGCTGGCGCGCTCCGCCCTCAATTCATTGTTTGCCGACGTCGTCCCATCTGCTCACCCAGACCCGTCTCGAACAGAAGGAAGAGCGGTCCCAACCGTTCGACGGAGAGGCGGGCCTGGGCCACGACGACAAGGGGGCCGTGGTCGCCTGGCCACGGGGGCACGGACGGATCGGCATCGGCGAGCACCAGGGCCTGGTGGATTCCCATATAGATGGCGCAAAGGCAGGCGGCCTCCTCGGGATCGATCCCGATCCGCCGCATGACTTGGAGACTGTCCAACAGCAAGCTCTCAGGAAACACTCCCAGTGCCGCCGGCGTGGACAGCTCGGCCACGCCCATCACGCCCGACTCGCGAACGATGCCCGCCAAGGTCTCGCCAAAGACGAGGGCGTCAGGCGGCGTGGGCATGTGGGAGTCTCCTGGCATGTCGCCCGCGCTTCAGATCAGTCCCGACTGCGGCGAGGACGGATCCCCGTAGACTCGCCGCGGCATACGGCCCGCCAGGAAGGCCTGACGCCCCGCGATGACCGCATGCTTCATGGCCGTGGCCATCCGGACCGGATCGCGGGCGTCGGAGATGGCGGTGTTCATCAGGACGGCGTCGCAGCCCATCTCCATGGCGATGGCGGCGTCGGAGGCGGTGCCGAGCCCTGCGTCCACCAGCACCGGCACCTTGGCCTGCTCGATGATCAGGCCGATATTGACCTTGTTGAGGATGCCCATGCCCGAACCGATGGGCGCGGCGAGCGGCATGACGGCGCAGGCGCCGGCGTCCTCCAGCTTGCGGGCATAGACCGGGTCGTCGGTGCAATAGACCATCACCTGGAAGCCCTCGCTGATGAGCATCTTCAGGGCTCGCAGGGTCTCTTCCATGTCGGGGTAGAGCAGCTTGGGGTCCGACAGCACCTCCAGCTTCACCAGGTCCCAGCCGCCGGCCTCGCGGGCCAGGCGCAGGGTGCGCACCGCCTCCTCGCCGGTGAAGCAGCCGGCGGTGTTGGGCAGGTAGGTGAAACGGTCGGGCTTCACATAGTCCACCAGCATCTGCTGGCTGGGATCGGACAGGTTCACGCGGCGCAGAGCCACGGTGACGATCTGCGCGCCCGCGGCCTCGGCGGCGGCGGCGTTCTCCGCATAGTCCTTGTACTTGCCGGTGCCGACGATCAGCCGCGAGGTGAAGGTGCGGCCCGCGACGGTCCAGGTGTCGTCCTGAGTGTGAGTTGTTCCGTCCATGTCAGCCGCCTCCGATGAAGTGGACGATCTCGATCCGGTCGCCGTCGGAGAGCGCCGTGGCGCCATAGGCCGAGCGCGGCACGATCTCGAGATTGCGCTCCACGGCCACCTTGCGGGGGTCCAATCCCAGGCTGATCACCAGGGCGCCCAGGTCCGAAAGGCCCGAAAACGAGCGCTCCTCGCCATTGATGGTCAGGGTCATGACCGCCTCGTCCAACACGTCGTCCATTCCCAGTGCTTGTGACCCCCGCCGCCGACCGTTACAAGACGGCGGAATCGACGGCGGAGCCGAATGTCGAAACCGATCTATGTGCTGAGCGGGCCTAACCTCAACCTCCTGGGCGTCCGCGAGCCTGAGATTTACGGAAAAGCCACGCTGGACGATGTGCGCAAGCTCTGTGAGCAACGCGCCGCCGCCCTGGGTCGCACCGTCGTGTTCCATCAATCCAATCACGAAGGCCAGTTGATCGACTGGGTGCAGGAAGCCCGCACGGAGGCCTCCGCGCTGGTGATCAACCCGGCGGCCTATGGGCACACCTCCATCGCTCTGCTGGACGCCCTGAAGATGCTCGATATCCCGATCGTCGAGTGCCACCTTTCGAACCCGGCGGCGCGCGAGGCGTTCCGAAGGGAAACCTACGTGTCTCTAGCGGCCACCGGACTGGTGTCTGGCTTCGGCGCGCAAAGTTATGTCCTGGCTATCGAAGCCGCCGCGGGTCAGTCCGCGTAACTTCCTTACGTCAAAAGATAAGGGTCTTTTCCATGGCTAGCACTCCGAAGGCTCCCGCCGATCCGATCGACGCGCGTCTGGTGCGCAAACTGGCCGACATCCTCACCGATACCGGCCTGACCGAGATCGAGGTGGAGCATTCGGGCCTGAAGATCCGCGTCGCCCGCACCCTGACCGCCGCCCCCGCCCAGTACGTGCAGCAGGCCCCGATGGCCGCCGCGCCGGTTGCGGCCGCGCCCGCGCCCGCCGCGCCCGCCGCCGAGGCTCCGGCCGCCGCCGCTCGCAACGCCGGTGACGTGGTGAAGTCACCCATGGTCGGCACCGTCTACATGCAGTCCGCGCCTGACGCCCCGGCCTTCATCAAGGTCGGCGACACGGTCACCGCCGGCCAGACCCTGATGATCATCGAAGCCATGAAGACCATGAACCCGATCCCGGCCACCAAGGCGGGCAAGGTGTTGGAGATCCTGGTGGGGGATGGCGACCCCGTGGAGTTCGGCGAACCCCTCGTCGTCATCGAGTAAGCGCGATGTTCGAAAAAATCCTCATCGCCAATCGGGGCGAGATCGCCCTTCGGATTCACCGAGCCTGCAAGGAAATGGGCATCTCGACGGTGGCCGTCCACTCTGAGGCCGACGCCGGCGCCATGTGGGTGCGGCTGGCCGACGAAAGCGTCTGCATCGGCCCACGCTCGGCGGCCAAGTCCTACTTGAACATCCCGTCGATCATCGCGGCGGCCGAGATCACCGGCGCCCAGGCGATCCATCCGGGTTACGGCTTCCTGTCGGAGAACGCCCGCTTCGCCGAGATCGTCACGGCGCACGGCTTCACCTTCATCGGCCCCAAGGCCGAGCACATCCTGATGATGGGCGACAAGATCACCGCCAAGCAGGCGGTCAGGGACGCGGGCATCCCCGTGGTTCCCGGCTCCGACGGCGCCGTGACCACCGAGGAGGAGGCCTTCGCCGCGGCCAAGGAAATCGGCTTCCCCGTCCTGATCAAGGCCGCCGCCGGCGGTGGCGGGCGGGGCATGAAGGTGGCCGAGACCGTTGACGACCTGGCCGAGGCCGTCTCGACGGCCCGGGCCGAGGCGCGCGCCTCGTTCGGCGACGACGCGGTCTATATGGAGCGCTACCTCCAGACCCCGCGCCACATCGAGATCCAGGTCATCGCCGACAGCTTCGGCAATGTCTGCCACCTGGGGGAACGCGACTGCTCCCTGCAGCGGCGTCACCAGAAGGTGCTGGAAGAAGCCCCCTCCCCGGTCATCGACGCCGCGGGCCGCGCCAAGATCGGCAAGGTGGTGGTCGATGCGATCAAGGCCATCGGCTACCTCGGCGTCGGGACCATCGAGTTCCTGTACGAGAACGGCGAGTTCTTCTTCATCGAGATGAACACCCGCCTGCAGGTGGAGCACCCGATCACCGAGGCCATCACCGGCATCGACCTGGTGCGCGAACAGATCCGCATCGCCGCGGGCCTGCCGCTGTCCTTCAAGCAGGAAGACATCGTCTTCGAGGGCCACGCCATCGAGTGCCGGATCAACGCCGAGAACCCCAAGACCTTCGCGCCTTCGCCTGGCCTGGTCACCGACTTCCATGCGCCCGGCGGCCTGGGCGTTCGGCTCGATAGCGCCCTCTATGCCGGCTATACGATCCCCCCCGACTACGACAGCCTGGTGGGCAAGCTGATCGTCCACGGCCGCGACCGCGAGGAGTGCCTCGCACGCCTCAACCGTTGCCTGGGCGAGATGGTGGTGGGCGGCATCGAGACCTCGATCCCGCTGTTCCAGGAACTGATCCATCAGCCCGATATCATTTCCGGGACCTACGACATCCACTGGCTGGAACGCTGGATGAAGTCGCAGGCGGAGGCTTCGGCCTAGGCCGAACGGGGGATCGATGGCCTATCTGCGCTGGCGGCGATTCCTCGAACTGGCGGCCATCGACCGGCCCTGGGTCGGCGAGCTGTTCATGCGACGTGGCGACGGGCCCAAGGCGGCGCCCGCCAAGGTGTGGGACGGCTACTACGCCAAGGGCGCCTACGACGAGCTGCTGGAGAGCGACCAGCGCCACCATCACCGCCTCCTGGCCGCCCTGGTGGCCGAGGCCAAGCCGCATCCGCGCATCCTGGATATTGGCTGTGGCGAAGGCGCCTTCTACGATTCGATCCGCGCCCTGACGCCCGCGCGCTACCTCGGGGTTGATCTCTCGGACCTCGGCATCGAGCGGGCCAAGCAGCGGCTGGCCGGCGAGCTGAAACCCGGCGTCGTGGACTTTGTCACCGGCGACGGCGCGCGGTTCGAGACTGACGAGAAGTTTGACGTCATCGTCTTCCCCGAATGCCTTGAATATCTTGGTGATCCTGAGGCTTTGATCGCCCACTACGCCAAGCTGCTGAACCCCGGCGGCGTGCTGGGCTTCACCCAGTGGCTGGGGCTGAAGTCCCTGCGGCTGTGGCGCCAGATCAAGACCACGACCGATGTGCTGGACGAGGCGGTGGTCAGCGCGCCCTGGGGCGGCGCCTGGCAGGTGTGGACCTGTCGCCCGAGGTGACCCAACCGCCGCTCATCCCGGCGAAGGCTGGGACCCAGATCAAAGAACACCTGATCTCGCCGGAAAACCCTGCCGGCGCCCGTCCTGAAGCCCAGAGCTCCACGACCTGGATCCCGGCCTTCGCCGGGACAAGCGGTGGGGGGGATTGTATCCCCGCCAAGCCATGAAGACCTTCGGCCCCGCCGAACTGCTGAACTGCTACGCTCGCGGGGTCTTCCCCATGGCCGACGCCCGGGACGACGACGCGGTCTTCCTGATTGATCCGGAGCGGCGCGGGGTGATTCCCCTGGCCGACTTCCATCTCTCCAAGCGACTGGCCCGCACGGTGCGCGGCGATCCCTTCGAGGTGCGGATCGACACGGCGTTCTCGGAGGTGGTCGCAGCCTGCGCAGCCTCAAAGCCTGGGCGCGTCGAGACCTGGATCAACGGCCCCATCGAGAGCCTCTACGCCGAGCTGTTTGCGATCGGGCATGCCCACAGCGTCGAGTGCTGGCTGGGCGACGAGATGGTGGGCGGCCTCTACGGCGTGTCGCTGGAGGGCGCCTTCTTCGGCGAGAGCATGTTTTCCACCCGCACCGACGCCTCCAAGGTGGCGCTTGTGCATCTGGTGGCCCGCCTGATCGCCGGCGGCTTCGTGCTGCTGGACGCCCAGTTCATGACCGAGCACCTGGCGCAGTTCGGGACCGAGGAGATTTCGCGAGCCGCCTATCGGCGCCGGCTCGGCAAGGCGCTAGGCGCCGCAGGCGAATTTCAGCGGCTGCCGGCGGCCACGACGGGGGCCGCGGCCCTGCAGGTGATCAGCCAGGCGTCGTAGACCGGGTGCTGCAGCGGGTTCAGGCCCGGCGAGGACGCATACATCCAGCCCTTGAAGGCCTGGCGTGGCGGCGGGGTCGGCTTGCCCGGCGCGGCCTTGGGCTGGGAGTCCACAGTCATATAGGCGATGGCGTCTTCCTGCGGCTCGTCGGCGGCGGCGTGCTCGCAGGCCTTCACGGTGAAGACCAGGGTCTTGTAGCGGACCGGCTGGCCGACGGCGGCCTCGAACCGGACGGTCTCGGCGGTGACCTTGTCCAGGGCCTGGATGATGGCGACGTCGTAGCGAGCGCGCTTGATGGTGCTCTCGGCCGGCTTTTCGACGACTTGGGCCTTGGGCGGCGCGGCCGGCGCGACCTCGGAAGCCTGGACCGGCGGCGTGGCCACGGGCACGGGGACGGGCACGATGGCGGGCGGCGCTTCCTCGGCCGGCTGTGGCTGGTTGGCCGTCGGCAAGGGGGACGGGGCGACGGGCGCGGGTCCGGCGATCGGCGCGGCGGGGGCGACGGGCGCGGTCTGGGCGGCCACGAAGCCGGCCGCCGCGAGGACGCTCAAACCCACCGTCAGGCTGAGGAGAAGACGCCCGCCCACTATTCCGGCTTCCAGGCCTCGTAGTCGCCGGTCGCCTTCTGGCGCTCGCCGCCACGGCTGATGGAGCCCTTGGGCCGCCAGGCGTTGATGGTGCCGGTCATATTGGGAAGGTGGTCCTTCTCCCAGACCTGACGCTTCAGGGGCTCCTTGGTCGGCGGTTCCTCAAAGGTGTGGTGCAGCCAGCCGTGCCATTCCGGCGGAACCTTGGAGGCCTCGGCATAGCCCGAATAGGTCACCCAGCGGCGCAGACGACCCTTGTCGTAGGAATCGCTGTCGTCCTTAGCCTCATAGTACTTGTTGCCCATGTCGTCGGAGCCGACGAACACGCCACGGCGCCAGACGGTGAAGAGCGCGCCAATCGTGGCGCCGTTCCACCAGGTAAAGATCGACTTGAGCACGTTTTTGAAGATCCAACGGGGTTGGGAGGCGGGCGGACTATAGGCGGCGCCCTCCCGAGCGTCCAGCGGCGCAATCACCGCAAGATGTTGTTGAGAACTGGCCTGCGACCACAACATCTGTTGCGGCAGGCCGCCCAGGCGCCTAACCTCGCGCCGTGGGAGACAAACCGTTGCGAAGCGAACCGGGCCGGATCGAACGCAGGCCTCTTGAGCGCGCCGACCGCGTGGTCGAGGTGCTGGCGCCGGCCGCCTGGACCGATGCGCGGGTCGAGGCCTGGCTGGACTGGGCCGACGGCGAGACAGACCTGCCCGCCGCCATCTTCCGCAAAGCCGAGATCATCGCCGAACAGGCGGGCGGCCTGGCCCTCCTCCCCGACGCGCGGACCCGCGCCGCCTTCCGCCGCGACCTGGGCGCCGCCTTACTGGCCGGTCGCCTGGCCATCGCCGAGCCCCGCGCCCTCGACGCGCCCGCTGTCATCGCCGCCCACGACGCCGACTATGTGAAGACGCTCGCCACCCTGCGCGCGCGCCGCCGGGGCCGCGTCTCGGCCCGCGCCGCCGCCTCGGCCCTGGCCCAGCGGCTGCAGGGGGTAATGGACGCCATTGCGCGCTGCGAGGGCGATCCCGCCGCCTGCGCCGACCCGCACTCCAATCTGAGTCTCGCCCGCGCCGCCGAAGCGGCCCGGGGCGCCGGCGCCACCGACGTGATGATCCTGGACGCCATGACCCTGTCCCGCGCCGGGGAAGACCTGTGGTCGGCCCAGGCGCAGTTCGAGAGCGGTGACGGGCCCGGCCTGATCGCCGCCATTCCCGCCGGCCTGGCCGAAAGTGACCGCGCCCTGGCGGCGGCGGCCTGGGAAACCGGTGTCGTGGTGGTGGCCTTCGCGGATGGGGCCGCACCGAAGATCGCCCACACCTGGACTGCGACGCGCGGCGTCGTGGACCTGCTGGCCTTCGGGACCGGGACGACGTTCGATGGTGAGGGATTCGACGACGCCGTGGGCCTGGCGGCCATCGCGTTGGCCGCCTTTGGGGGTCCCGTGGCGCTCGGCCTGGGTGGGGTCGCCGACTGGCTGGCCGCGCAAGGTCTGGCCTATGATTCGAACGCCGGCCGGCTGGCCGTCCGCGAGGTCTATCAGCGGGCCCGGGCCGCCATGGCCGATATCCCGCTGACCGGCGGTCTGGCCATCTTCGACGACCCCGACCTGGCCCTGCGACTGGGCGGGGCCTCCAGTTCCTGCGCGCCGTGGCTGGGGCCTGTCACCGTGGCCGAGACCGAAGACGGCGCCCTGACCCGAGTGCTGTCGGAAGCCGCCCTTCAGGGGCTGACCGCTCTGGGCGCCGACATCGCCACGGCCCGCGCCCACCTGATCGGCCGGCTGGACCTTTCCGAAGCGCCGGGTGTGGATCATGCGGCGCTGAAGGCGCGCGGCTTCACCGAGCATGAGATCGCCTCGGCCGAGGCCGCCCTGCCCTTCGCCGCTCACCTGCGCGACGCCTTCTCCCCCCAGGTGGTGGACGCGGGGTTTCTGTCAGACGTGTTGGGGGCGACCGACGCGGATTTGGCCGACCCGCAGTTCGACACCCTGAAACTGGCCGGTTTCAGCGAGGACGAGATCGCGGCGGCCGAGGCTCATGTGCTGGGCGGCGGCGCCCTGGCCGACGCGGCCTTCCTGACCCAGGACCAGCGCCAGGTGTTCCTCACCGCCGAGGATCTGGGACCGACCCCCTATTTCGCCATGCTGGCGGCCGTGCAGCCGGCCCTGGACCTGCCCGCCATCGCCGAGATCGAGCTGGAGTGGGACACCGCGCCGGCTGACGCCCTGGGCCTGCTGGCCGAGGCGGCCAAGGCCCGTGTCGCCGCCGTGCGCATCCGCCGGTCCGATCCGCCCCTGAGCTTCTTCCTGGACCTGCCCAAGGTGGCCGAGGCCCCGGCGCGCGCCACCCGCGAAGCCGAGCGCCCCACACCGCCGCCCGCGGAACGGATCGTCGAACGCATCGTCGAGCGCGACCGCACGCGGCGCAAACTGCCCGACCGCCGCAAGGGTTACATCCAGAAGGCGGCCGTAGGCGGCCACAAGGTCTATCTGCACACCGGCGAGTACGATGACGGCGAGCTGGGCGAGATCTTCATCGACATGCACAAGGAGGGCGCGGCCTTCCGATCGCTGATGAACAACTTCGCCATCGGCATCTCAATCGGCCTGCAGTACGGGGTGCCGCTGGAGGAATTCGTCGACGCCTTCGTTTTCACCCGGTTCGAGCCGGCGGGGCCGGTCACCGGCAACGACTCGGTGCGCTCGGCGACCTCGATTCTCGACTATCTGTTCCGCGAACTGGGCATCTCCTATCTGGGCCGCGACGAACTGGGCAATGCCGACGGCGAGTTGAACGCCGACGGCCTGGGGCGCGGCCAGGCCGACGGCGAGCCCGAGCCGGAGAATATCCCGGCCTCGCACTTCATCTCCCGTGGCTTCGCCCGGGGCGCGACGCCAGACAACCTGGTCTTCCTCCCCAGCGCCAACGCCCGGGCCGCCCGCCTGGAGGCCGATGTCTGCGCCGCCTGCGGGGACCTGGCCGTGGTGCGCAAGGGCGCCAGCCTGATCTGCGAATCCTGCGGCGTCCGCGCCGGCCCCCAGGACAACGACCGCACCGGCTGATCATGGTCATCGGACCTTAAGCTTGCTCCACTAGGCGTAGAGCGTCTTTCGCCGGAGCCGCGCCGCAGATGAAACCCCTCGCCCTGCTCGCCGTGGCCGCCGCCCTGACGGTGGCCCTGCCCGCCAGCGCTCAGAACGCCGGCCAGATCGCCGCGTCGCGCAAGGGCGCCAACTGCCCCAAGTGCAACCTGTTCCAGGCCGACTTCTCGGGACTGGAGATCAAGGGCCGTAACTTCGCCGGCGCCCGGCTGCGGCAGTCCGACCTCAGCCTGTCGGTGATGAACCGCGCCAACTTCGGCGGCGCCGACCTGCGCGACGTCAACGCCTATGGCGGGGTGTTCTCCAGCGCCAATTTCGCCGGGGCCGACCTGACCCACGCCAGCTTCGTCGGGACCTATCTGGAGGGCGCCAATTTCAGCGGCGCGCACCTGGACGGGACCAACTTCTCGGGCGCCGAAATGGCCCGGGCGCGGGGGCTTTCGCAAGGTCAGCTGAGCCGCGCCTGCGGCGATGGCGCCACCCAGCTGCCACCCGGCCTGCGTGTGCCCGGTTGCTAATCCGTCAAGAATTACCGCGATTTAAGTAGCTTGAGCCCCCGTCCATAGGCACATGGTGTCGTCATGTTCGGCTCTTACCGCACCCCCCTGACCCGCATCGCGCCCCTGGCCCTGGCGCTCGCCACGGCCATCGCGGCCCTGCCCAACGCCGCCAGCGCCATGGCCGGCGACAAGGAGGTGGCCAAGCTGGTCTCCTTCGGCGGCGCCTGCGCCAAGTGCGAGCTGTCGGGCCGCAAGCTCACCGGCGCCCAGTTCAACGGCGCGAACTTCGCCGGCGCGGCCTTGGTGGGCTCGGACCTGCGCGAAGCCCGCTTCTTCGGCGCCAACTTCGCCGGCGCCGACCTGTCGCGGGCCGATCTGTCGAACTCCCAGATGATCGGCGCCAATTTCGGCTCGGCCAACCTGTCGGACGCCAAGCTGCGCGACGTCGAGGCCAAGGGCGTCAGCTTCTCCTCAGCCAACCTTTCCAACGCCGACCTGCGCGATCTGCAGGGCCAGGGCGCCAATTTCGGCAAGGCCTCGATGAGTGGCGCCCAGCTCAATGACGGCGAGCTGACCGGCGCCAATTTCAGCAAGTCCGACGCCCGCGGCGTCAGCTTCCGCGACGCCTCGATGCAGGGCGCGGTGCTGGCCGGCGGCCGCTTCGAGCGCGCCTCGTTCCGCGACACGAATCTCGACTCCGCGGTGCTGTCGGGCGCGGCCTTCGCCGGCGCCGATTTCCGCGACGCCAGCCTGCGCCGCACGATGCTGTACGGGGTGGACCTCTCCAAGGCCCGCAACCTGGAGCAGGACCAGCTGGACGAGGCCTGCGCCGACAGTTCGACCAAGTTGCCCACCGGCCTCGTGGCCCGGGGCTGTCATGGCGGCTCGGTGCGCTGGACGGGCTGGCGGCCACCGACCCCGCCGGTCGCGCCGGTCGCGCCCCGCGCGCCGGCCCGGCCGCCCGCGGCGCCGGCGCCGCCCGCTGAGCCGCGCTACCTGACCAGCGCCGACTGAGCCCTATGTCCCGGCGGACCGCGATCCGGATCGTCACCGCGACCCTGCTGACCGCCGCCGCCCTGATCTTCCGCCCCGACCGCGCCATTCAGGGCGCCACGGGCAATGTCGCCCAGACCCTGTGCTCCGAGGTCTTCGTCTCCGGCCTGCCGGAGGCGCGGGTCTATGCCCAGAGCCTCGCCCCCAATCCCGGCCTGCGGCTGCTGGGACCGCTGTTGCGCCACAAGGTCGACCGGACGGACCGGGCGGTGGAGGCGAGCTGGGCAGGCCTGTTCGCCAGCCGCTCCACCTATCGCGGCGCGGCGGGTTGCCGTCTGGCCTATGGAAGGCCGCCAGAGCCCGCGCCCCTGCTGGCGCCGCCGACCCTGCGGACGGATAGCCTGGCCGGACCCGCGCCGGTGGAGACGGAAAATCCCGTCCTGAAGGCCGCCCTCGACCACATCTTCGCCGAACCGGCCAAGCCGCCGCACCGCTGGGTCCGCGCCGTGGTCATCGTCCATCACGGCAGGATCGTCGCCGAGCGCTACGCTCCGGGCATCGGGGTCGATACGCCGCTGCTGGGCTATTCGGCCAGCAAGACCGCCATCAACGCCCTGGTAGGGGTGCTGGTGCGCCAGGGGCGGCTGGAGGTGGACGCGCCCGCGCCGGTGGCGGCCTGGAAGCCGGGTGATCCGCGCCGGGCCATCACCCTGGACAACCTGCTGCGCATGACCAGCGGCCTGGCGGTGGAGGAGACCGACACCGGGTTCGATCCCACCTCACAGATGCTGTTCGTCGAGCCGGACATGGCGGCCTTCGCCGCCAGCCGCCGGCTGAAGACCAAGCCTGGCGAACGGTTCGACTATGCCAGCCCCAACACCCTGCTCGTCGCCTCCATCATCCGCCAGAAGGTTGGCGGCTCGGAGACCGACGTGCTGAACTTCGCGCGCCGGGAGCTGTTCGATCCCGTGGGCATGCGCGGGGTGGTGTTCGAGACCGACGCGGCGGGCACGCCCATCGGCTCCACCCGCATGCTCGCGCCGGCCCGCGACTGGGCGCGTCTGGGCCTGCTTTATCTGCACGACGGGGTGGTGGACGGCCGCCGCATCCTGCCGGAAGGCTGGGTGGCCTGGTCGACCCGCCCGACCCTGGGATCGGACTACGGGGCCGGTCTCTGGACCAACGCCGGGGACGCGCCAAACGCCAAGGGCCGCGTGCGCGCGGGCATGCCGCGCGACGCCTATTTCGCCTCGGGCCGACTGGGGCAGCGGATCTACGTCCTGCCGAGCCAGGACCTGGTCATCGTCCGCATGGGCGCGACCTGGAGCCCGGACTTCGACATCGCCGGCGACCTGCGGCTGATCCGCGAGACGATCGCCGCCCTGGAGCCTGTCCCTAGACCTTGATCGGTGGGGCCAGGCGGATGTGCAGTTCCTTGAGCTGCTTCTCGTCGACTTCCGACGGCGCGTTCATCAGCAGGTCCTGGCCCTGCTGGTTCAGCGGGAAGGCGATGACCTCGCGGATGGCGGTCTGGCCGGCCAGCAGCATGACGATGCGGTCAATGCCGGGAGCCAGGCCGCCGTGCGGCGGGGCGCCATGCCGGAAGGCGTTGAGCATGCCGCCGAACTGCTCCTCGACCACGTTGGGGCCGTAGCCGGCGATCTCGAAGGCCTTCAGCATGAGTTCCGGCAGGTGGTTCCGCACCGCGCCGGAGCAAAGCTCGTAGCCGTTGCAGACGATGTCGTACTGGTAGGCCAGGATGTCCAAGGGGTCCTTGGTCTCCAGCGCCTCCATCTCGCCCTGCGGCATGGAGAAGGGGTTGTGCGAGAAGTCCACGTGGTTCGTCTCCTCGTTCATCTCGAACATCGGGAAGTCGACGATCCAGACGAACTCGAAGCGATCCTCGTCGATGAGCTTCAGATCGGTCCCGACCTTGGTGCGGGCCGAGCCGGCGAACTTGTAGAAGGTCTTCGGATCCCCGGCGACGAAGAAGGCCGCGTCGCCCTGCCCCAGCCCGATCTCCTTCATCAGGACGTCGGTGGCCTCGGCGCCGAGGTTCTTGGCGATCGGGCCGCCCCAGGCGCCCTGGTCCTCGCTCCAGAAGATGTAGCCCAGGCCAGGCTGGCCCTCGCCCTGCGCCCAGGAGTTCATGCGGTCGCAGAAGGCGCGACTGCCGCCCTTCGGCGCCGGGATCGCCCAGACGGCGTTCTTGGCGTCTTCCAGGATGCGGGCGAACAGGCCGAAACCACCGCCGCGGAAGCGCTCGGAGACGTCGGCCATCTTGATGGGGTTGCGCAGGTCGGGCTTGTCGGAGCCGTACCAGGCGATACTGTCACGGTAGGGGATGCGCGGGAACGGATAGGGCGTGACGCTCTTGCCGTCGGCGAACTCCTCGAAGACCCCGTGCATCACCGGCTCGATGGCGGCGAAGACGTCGTCCTGGGTGACGAAGCTCATCTCCACGTCGAGCTGATAGAATTCCAGGCTGCGGTCGGCGCGCAGGTCCTCGTCACGGAAACAGGGCGCGATCTGGAAGTAACGATCGAAGCCGGCCACCATCAGCAGCTGCTTGAACTGCTGGGGCGCCTGGGGAAGCGCGTAGAACTTGGACGGGTGCAGGCGGGAGGGGACCAGGAAGTCCCGCGCGCCTTCCGGCGACGAGGCCGTCAGGATCGGGGTCTGGTACTCCAGAAAACCCTGGCCGATCATGCGGTTGCGGATCGAGTGGATGACCTTCGAACGCAGGACGATGTTCTTGTGCAGGGTCTCGCGGCGCAGGTCGAGATAGCGGTGCTTCAGCCGGATCTCTTCGGGATAGTCGGGCTCGCCGAACACCGGCAGCGGCAGTTCGGCGGCCTCGGAGATCACGTCGATGGACGCCACGCGGATCTCGACCTCGCCGGTGGGCAGGTTGGCGTTGATGGTGTCGCCCGAGCGGGCCAGGACCTGGCCGTCCACCCGGATAACGCTCTCGGCGCGCAGGCGCTCGACGCGGTCGAAGCCGGGGGTCTCGGGGCTGATCACCAGCTGGGTCAGGCCGTAGTGATCGCGCAGGTCGATGAACATCAGCCCGCCGTGGTCGCGCTTGCGATGGATCCAGCCGGACAGGCGCACATTCTGGCCGGTGTCCGTCGACCGGAGGGCGCCGCAGGTATGGGAACGGTGGGGATGCATGGTCGCCAAAGCTCTAGAAAATCAAGGCGCGGAAGAGCGCATCCGAGGGCCCGAAAGTCAAGGTGACGACCGACCTTGCCTGCCCGCGTCCCCGGGGGGTTGTCTGGCCCGCCAAGGACGATCCAGCGCCCCAGCCCTGACCGCGGACGGGGTGACCCGCCTGCGGTCAGGAACCGCCGCCTAGCCGCCCAGGCTGGCCTTGATGGCGGTCAGGCCGGACTCATAGATGCCGGCCAGCGCGTCATTGGCGTCCATTGCCTTGCCGGGGTTCGGCGTATAGGCGCCGCTCCAGACGATGGTCGAGGCGCCCTGGCCTTTGGACACCACCTGGAAGGTCGAGGTGTAACCGGTCACCGGCAGTGGGCTCGAGATGAAGGTGTAGGCATAGCGATGCTCGGCGTCGCTGCGGGCGGTCCGCAGCTCCACGAAGGTTGCGCCGTCTTTGGTCTTCAGGGTGCGGGTCGGCGGGCTCTTACCGTCGAGGACGCAGGAGCCGATGGCCGGGTGCCAGTCTTGAATCGCGCAGAACGAGCCGATTTTGGCCCAGACGGCCGAAGGCGCGCCCGTCACGTCGACGCTGCGGGACAGCGAGGCGGCGCCGGCCGGCGCGGCTGCGAGGCCCAGCATAGCGGTCGCCGCCAGGAGGTTGAGAACGCGCAATGTCAGCCCTCCCTCAGCGTCTTGACGGCTTCGGTGGTCAGGGCCTGCCCGCCGATCGCCCATTGGCCGCTGGCGGTTTCCTGGACTCGCACCCAGGTCACCCCGCGCAGGGCTTCGCCCTCCACCGAGACCATGGCCTCGGTGACCTTGGAGATCATCTCCGCCTTCTGTTCGGGCGTGAACACGCCCTGGATGAGTTGGATATCAATGAGCGGCATCACCGCCTCCTTCACCGGTGGACAAGCCACATGCCCGTCCTCGTCGCCGGATGTGCCGGGCTAGGAAGCGCGCCGACAGTTCAGGAACTGAATCTGGCCGATACAGTAACTGAACTAGTCCCCGCCCCGCTCCGGCCTTAGGTTTGCCTGGAATGGAGGGGCGCATGACCCAAGGCAGCTATCGCCAGTTCTGTCCCGTCGCCATGGCGGCGGAGATTCTCAGCACGCGATGGACCGTGGTGCTGTTGCGGGAGCTGATCGCCGGCTCGACCCGGTTCAACGAACTGCGGCGCGGCCTGCGCAGGATGTCGCCGGCCCTGCTCTCTCAGCGGCTCAAGGAGCTGGAGGCCGCCGGCGTGCTGACCCGCACCGCGTCTGACGCCGACCCCAATATCATCGAGTACCAGCTGACGCCGTCAGGGCGCGACCTGCGACCGCTGGTGGAGGCCTATGGAATCTGGGGCCAGCGCTGGATCGAAGCGGACCTGTCGCTGCAGCAGCTCGATGCACAGCTGCTGATGTGGGACATGCGACGCGGCCTCGATCCCGCGCCGCTGCCGAACCGGCGCAGCGTGATCCAGTTCCTCTATCCGGAGCTGCCCTCGGTCGAGCGTTCCTGGTGGCTGATCGTCGATCCCGATGGAGAGGTCGACCTCTGCTCCATCGATCCCGGCTTCGATGTCGACCTCTACGCGGCCGTGGACCTGCGGACCATGACCGCGATCTGGATGGGGGTCGAAACGGTTCGCGCCGCAGTCGCCAGCGGACGACTGATGCTGACCGGCGATCCGCGGCTCGCCTCGGCCATGCAGACCTGGCTCGGCCTCAGCCCCTTTGCCAAGGTGCAGAAGCTGGCTAGCTGAGACCTACTTCGGCTTGAACCGCTTGCTGGTGGGGAAGCCCTTGGGGGCCAGCTTGCCGGCGGCGGCGCGGCGGGCGAGCCAGTCTTTCCACTCGGCCCAGACCCGGGTGCGGCCGGCGGTGTCGATCCAGGTGGCGCCGTCGGCCTCGTTGAAGATGATGGCGTCGCGCAGGCCCCCCTCGCGGTAGGTCTGCAGCTTCACGCCCTTGCCGCGCGGCATCTCCGGCAGTTCGGCCAGAGGGAAGATCAGGATCTTGCCGTTGTCTCCGATGACGCCCAGGTGGTCGCCGGTGGCCGGCATGGCGAAGGCCGCGCCCTTGGCGCCGACGTTCAGCACCTGCTTGCCGGCGCGGCGGGCTGAGATGGCCTCCTCCTCCGGCATGACGAAGCCATAACCCTCCTTCGAGGCGATCACCCTTTTGGAGCCGGCCTTGAAGGGGAACAGATCGATGATGTCGGTCTTGTCGTCGAGGTCGAGCATCAGCCGCAGGGGCTCGCCGTGGCCGCGGGCCGAGGGGAGCTTGTCGCAGCCGACGGTGAAGAAGCGGCCGTCGGAGGCGAAGATCAGCAGCTTGTCGGTGGTCTCGGCGGACACCAGGAAACCGAGCTTGTCACCTTCCTTGAACTTCAGCTCCGAGGGGTCCTCCACCCGGCCCTTGGCCGCGCGGATCCAGCCGCGGTCCGACAGGATCACGGTGATCGGCTCGCGCACGATCATGGCCTCCATGGCCGCCTCGGCGTCCCAGACCGGAGCGACGTCGAAGGTCGAGCGGCGGCGGCCGAGCGTGGTGTCGGGGCCGAGGATCGCGCGGACGTCCTTCAGGCCCACGCCCACGAGTCTCCACTGCTGCTTGTCGTCGCCCAGCATCTTCACCAGGCCGTCGCGTTCCTCGGCCAGTTCGGCATGCTCGCGGCGCAGCTCCATCTCCTCCAGCCGGGCCAACTGGCGCAGCCGGGTATTGAGGATGGCGTCGGCCTGGATGTCGGACAGTTCGAAGGCCGCGATCAGCTTGGCCTTGGGCTCGTCCTCGTAGCGGACGATGCGGATCACCTCATCGAGATTGAGGAAGGCGATGACCATCCCGTCGAGGATGTGCAGCCGGGCCTCGATCTTGGCCAAACGGAAGCGGGCGCGGCGGACCAGCACCTCGCGGCGGTGGTCGAGGAAGGACTGTAGGCAGCGCTTCAGGCTCATGACGCCGGGGGTGCCGCGGGCGTCCAGGACGTTCATGTTGACCGGGAAGCGGGTCTCCAGGTCGGAGAGCTTGAACAGGCTCTCCATCAGCACCTCGGGCTCGACGTTGCGGCTCTTGGGCTCAAGGATCAGGCGCACGTCCTCGGCGCTCTCATCGCGCACGTCCCCCAGCAGCGGGGCTTTCTTGAGCTCGATCAGACCGGCGAGCTGTTCCACCAGGTCGGCCTTTTTCACCTGATACGGAATCTCGGTGATGACGATCTGGTAGGTCCCGCGCCCGTTGTCCTCCTTGGACC
Organism: Phenylobacterium glaciei; assembly: GCF_016772415.1. NCBI lineage: Bacteria > Pseudomonadati > Pseudomonadota > Alphaproteobacteria > Caulobacterales > Caulobacteraceae > Phenylobacterium > Phenylobacterium glaciei. The sequence goes on along the minus strand of NZ_JAGSGD010000001.1, from coordinate 2,100,055 downwards.
AGCGCGCGCGGACCCGGACGCCACCCCGGCCCGTCTCGTAGGTCTCGGCCATCGAGGCCTTGGGCTCGACGATGATGCCGCCCGTCGGAAAATCGGGGCCCTGGACGAGTTCCAGCAGGTCCAAGGTGGTGGCTTCGCGGTTGCTCAGCAGCAGCAGGCAGGCGTCGATCAGCTCGGCGGCGTTGTGTGGCGGGATGGAGGTGGCCATGCCCACGGCGATGCCGGAAGAACCATTGGCCAGCAGGTTGGGGAAGCCGGCCGGCAGGACGACGGGCTCCTCGTCCTCGCCGTCATAGGTGGAGCGGAAGTCCACCGCGTCCTCGTCGATCCCGTCCAGCAGCAGCTGGGCGGCGACTGTGAGCTTGCACTCAGTGTAGCGCATGGCCGCGGCGTTATCGCCGTCGATATTGCCGAAGTTGCCCTGGCCATCCACCAGCGGGTAGCGCTGGGCGAAGTCCTGGGCCAGGCGGACCAGAGCCTCATAGACCGCCACGTCGCCGTGCGGGTGGTACTTACCGATGACGTCGCCGACGACGCGCGCGCACTTCTTGGCGGTGGTGGTGGGGTCCAGCCGAAGCATGCGCATGGCATACATCAGCCGCCGGTGCACGGGCTTCAGGCCGTCGCGCACATCGGGCAGGGCCCGGCCGGTGATGGTGGAGAGCGCATAGGCGAGATACCGCCGGGACAGGGCCTCGGACAGCGGCTCGTCGATGATGCGGTCGCCGTCGCCGTCGAACGGCGGTGGGGTGTGTTTGGACATGGGAGAATCGCGAACTCGGTTGCGCGGTGATTCTAGCGGGCCGGGGCGCCCGCGTCTCTAGAGCCGGTCTGCGTCAGATAGACGGTCCACAAGCCAGAGCCTGGCCTGGGGCAGCGGCCGGTTTAAGGGGTTAAACACGAAGGCCTGCAGGAAGTGGGCGGTGAGGTCGAGGCCTGCGCGGACGTCACCGGGCGCGATGCCGCCCTGGGCCGAGAGCAGGAAGGGCGGCAGGTGCAGTAGCTTGTCCTTGTAGGGCTCGCCGGCCTCGGCGCTGACCGCTCGACCGGTGCGCGGGCTGACATAGATCAGGTTGTCCAGCACGCCGGTGGCGGCGCATTTGGAAAGGTCGAGGCCAAAGCCCAGGTCCTGCAGCAGGCCCGCCTCGAAGCGCACGAATATGGCCGGCCAGATGTCGGGATGTATCAGCGAGTCCGTCAGGGCCTCGAAGGCGTAGAAGGCGCCCGGATGCGGCTCGCGCTCGGGCAGGGCCGCGGCGGCCACGGCGGCGGCGGCCGACAGGCCGGCCAGAGCCAGGGCGTCGTCGAACAGGGCCGATGGCCCCTCCCCCACCGGCTCCACGGACGCTGAGCCCAACTGATCGGAAACCCGCGCACGATATGACATCACCGCCCGCGCGCCGGGCTGCAGGAACGGCTTGATCCGCCGCGACGTCCCGCCGGGCACATGGGCGGCGTAGCGGCCGTGGGCGGCGGTGAGGAACTCGACAATGGCCCCGGACTCCCCATGGGGCCGGGCCGAGAGCACAAAGGCGTCGTCTTCGAATTCCATCAGCTAGACGTCGAAGTCGAGGCCCACGTCGCCGTAGAACTCGCGCTTGTCGGCCCAGCGCTCGTCCACCTTCACCGTCAGGAACAGGTGGACGGTCTTGTCCAGCAGGGTGGTGAGCTCCTCGCGGGATTTCTGGCCGATCCACTTCAGGGTCTGGCCGTTGGCTCCCAGCACGATGGGGCGCTGGCTGTCGCGCTCGACATAGATGGTCTGCTCGATGCGCAGGGAACCGTCCTTGCGCTCCTCGAAGGAGGTGGTCTCCACGGCCGCCGCATAGGGCAGCTCCTCGTGGACGCGGAGGTAGATCTTCTCGCGGGTGATCTCAGCGGCCAGCAGGCGGACCGGCAGGTCGGCGGTCTGGTCGGCGGGATAGAGCCAGGGGCCCTCGGGCATCATCTCAACCAGGCGCTTGGTGAGATCCTCGACCCCGGCGCCGGTAGCCGCCGAGATCATGAAGACCTCGGTATAGACCCCGGTTTCGAAAAGCCTTTGCGAGATGGCCAGCAGGTTCTCGCGCTTGACGCCGTCGATCTTGTTGAGCGCCAGGATCACCTGCTTGCCGGCGGCCTTCAGGCCCTCGACGATGGTGTCGACGTCGGCCATGCCACGGCGGTCGGCGGCCTTGCCCTTGCCGTCGTTGACTGCGATCTCGGCGGCGGCGTCCGCCAAGTGGACGATGGCGTCGGCGTCCTCGGTTCCGCCCCAGGCCGAACGGACCATGGCGCGGTCCAGGCGGCGGCGGGGGGTGAAGATGCCCGGCGTGTCCACCAGGATGAGCTGGGTCTCGCCCTCCATGGCCACACCGCGCACGGGGAAGCGGGTGGTCTGCACCTTCTGGGTCACGATCGAAACCTTGGCGCCCACCATGCGGTTGGTCAGGGTGGACTTGCCGGCGTTGGGCGCGCCGATCACGGCGACAAAACCTGCGCGGGTCATTGGGCGGTCTCGTGTTTCAACAACATCACCTGAGCTGCGGCCTTTTCGGCCTCTTGTTTCGAACGGCCCTGGGCCGCCTGGGGTTCGTAGCCCTCGATCGCCACCTGGACGGTGAAGACGGGGGCGTGGTCGGCGCCGGTCCGGGAGACCAGACTGTAGGCCGGAAGCGCCAGGCCCTGGGCCTGGGCCCATTCCTGCAACCGGGTCTTTGAATCCTTGTTGCGCGGCTCGTCGAGGGTCTCGAACTGCGGCGCCCAGAAGGTCTGGAAGAAGGTCCGCGCCGCGTCCATTCCGCCGTCTATGTATAGCGCAGCGATGAGGGCTTCGCACGCATCGCCCAGAACCGTGTCGTTTTCACGGGCGCCGATCTTGGTGGCGCTGGCCGCCAGCCGCAGGGCGTCGGGCAGGCCGACCTCGCGCGCGACGATGGCGCAGGCGTGGTAGTTGACGAGCGTGGCCATCAGCCGGCTCATCTCGCCCTCGCGGGCCTCGGCGTTGCGATCCATCAGGGCCTCGGCCGCCAGCAGGTTCAGCACCCGGTCGCCCAGGAACTCCAGCCGCTCGTTGTGGCGCACCTTGGTGGCCCCGTCGCCGACGCTGGCGTGGGTCAGGGCCCGCTCGAGAAGCTCGCGGTCGCCGAACACGTGGCCTATGCGGGCCTCGAGTTCGGAGACCGCGACTTCGCGCTTGTTCATTTCAGGACGTTGAAGAACCGGCTTGGCCGCGCGTCCAGGACCCAGGTCCAGGGCTTGAAGAGCGAAGCGCCCTTGTTCCAGGACAGCATGATGATCCGGGCCTTGCCCACCAGGTTTTCGGCCGGGACGTAGCCGACCCCGATCTCCGAGGGGACACGGCTGTCGAGCGAGTTGTCGCGGTTGTCGCCCATGAAGAAGTAGTTGCCCTCGGGCACCACGTAGACATCGGTGTTGTCGACGTCGCCATCGGGGCCGAAGTCGTAGGTGATGAAGGTCTTCCCATTGGGGAAGGTCTCTTCATAGCGTTCGACGTTGCGGGTGAAGCCGTAGCCGGAATCCACCATCACCGGCGGCAGCGGCTTGCGCGGGATGGCCTTGCCGTTGATCCAAAGCACGCCGCCCTTCACCTGAATCCGGTCGCCGGGCAGGCCCACGAGGCGCTTGATGTAGTCGATGTGGCCGTCGCGGGGCAGCTTGAAGACGATGATGTCGCCGCGGTCCGGGGGCTTTTCGAAGATGCGGCCCTTGAAGATCGGCGGGCTGAAGGGGATCGAGTTCTTCGAGTAGCCGTAGGAATACTTCGAGACGATGATGTAGTCGCCCTCGAGCAGGGTCGGCTCCATCGAGGCCGAGGGGATCGTGAATGGCTGGAAGAAGATCACCCGCAGGAACAGCGCGATCATCAGGGCGTAGACGACCGTTTTCACGATCTCCACGACCTCATTCATTGCTCCGGACTTGTCGGAGCTGTCGGCGCTGTGCACGTCGTCAGTCATAGGTGGGTTCCGGACTTCCGGCGCGCCGGAGCATTGAGAGGCTGTAGCTAACCGCTGCGTAGCCCAGCGGCAAGAGTCGCACCCGTGAACTCTTTATCCAGGCGAATGGGTCGCAGAGCCCGTCGCGCCTATTCCAGACGCAGGGATCGTCCCCGAACCGCTCGGCCGGCGACCAGGTGACCGAAGGCTGGATCCCAGCGATAGGGGGTCTCCATACAGCCTTGCTGGTCGTAGCCGCCGCAGTCCTCAGCCGGCGTGATGCTGATGAAGGTGGCCGGCGTGGTAGCGACGTCGACGGCGTAGAGCGGGCTGACCAGGGCCAGAATCGCGGCGTCCTCGGCGACCACCCGCAGGCCGGGACCTGGGAGTTGCGTGGCCTCCCCGCCCGGCTCGGCGGCGGGCATGACGCAGCCGCCGTATTCGGAGCCGACGATCCAGTCGGGCCGGCCGTCGCCGTCCAGGTCCGGCGATCGCGATACCACCCCGCCCACATAGTCGCCGCCGAGCCCCGTGCAGGCGGCGGTGAGTTCGCCCAGAGCCACCTCCACAATGGTCGGCAGGCCGGTGTCTGCGACGGGAATGGTCTGGAACAGCGGTCCGGCCAGGCGCCCCTCGCCTTGGCGGTTCGACTGTTCGATGAAACGGCCCTGGGCCTCGTCCCATCGAAAGCTGCGGCGGCACTCATTGACGCCGGAGAGGCCGCAGTTGGTCCCGTGGATCTCGATATCCAGCACCGCGCCCTTGCGGCCCCGACGAAGCCTGAACTCGCGGGTCTGTTCCTCGAAGGCCAGGACGTAGGCGCCGCCGGGGCGACTGACGAAGAGCTTCTGGGTGCAGCCACCGGTGCCGCACCAGCCCATGCCGGAGCGCTCGTAGTCGACACGCCAGTCGGCCACGCCGTCGTGGGAGATGTCGACCCGTGAGAACAGGCGCCCGGCAGGCGGCACGGGGGGCATGTCATCCTTGATGTCCTGCGCCACCTTCGCCCGCAAATCCGGCGGCGCGCTCGCGCAGGCGGCCAACATCAGCAGGGCCGCAAGCCAGAGCGACTTCATCGGACGGCTTCCTTGTCGTGGTGCGCCACCACCGCCCGGGCCACGGCGACCATCAGGTCCTGACGCTCGGGCACCGGGCGGCGGGTCTGGGCGATCATCACGGCGACGGCGTAGCTGTGGCCGTCGGGGGCGGTCATGACGCCCACGTCGTTGAAACCGGTGGCCACCGCCCCCCAGACCTGGCCGGTGCCGGTCTTGTGGGCGAGCGTCCAGCCGGGCGCGAGGCCGGCGGGCAGACGGCTGGGACCGGTCTCGGTCTCGCCCATGATCTTCAGCAACAGGTTGGTGGACGCCGGAGACAACAGCTCGCCGCGCTTCAGCCGCGCCAGGGCTGTGGCGATCCCGACCGGGGTGGCGGCGTCATAGGGGTCCTGCAGATACTCATCGAGGTTCACCGAGCGGGCCTCTGGGGACAGCGTGTCGCGCTCGGTCCAGAAGGTGTGCTCGAAGGAGTATTCCGGCTTCCAGTCCAGGCCGGCGATCTGGGTCTGCATGACCTTTTCCGGCGGGCTGGCCCAGACGCCCTTGAGCCTATGATGATCAAGGTTCGCCTGCACCGCTGACTGACCGCCGACATGACCCACCAGCACGTCATTGGCGGCGTTGTCGCTCTGGGCGATGGCCCCGCGGATCAGCTCGACGACGGTGACCGGATAGCCGTTCTCGCCGACATATTTGCGCAGCGGCTGGTGGAAGATGCTGAGGTCGTCCTTGTGGATCACCACGGTGTCGGTGAGCGCCATCTTCCCCTGGTCCACGGCCTGAAGGGCGGCGAGCGCGACCCAGAGCTTGGACACGCTCTGCTGCGGGTATTTGTTGTCGCCGTCGAAGGCGACGGTCCAGCCCTCGTCGATGTCGCGGATGGCGATGCCGACGCGGCCGTCGAACCCGCGCCCCAGGGCCTTGATGCGCGCCGCGAGGTCAGGTGCGGCCTGGGCCGCCATGGCCTGCTGCACCGAGCGCCCCTCGGGCGGCCGTTCGGCCGGCGCGGGCGTCAGGGTGAGGACCAGGCCGAGCAACAGGGTGACCAGGCCAAACCACCAGTGCTGGCCGTGGGCGACCCGGCGTCGCGATGCTCTGGAGGGGTCCGTCATGCCCAATAGCCTAGCACAAACGCGAGCCCCCTCACCTGCCCTCGCCCACGGATTGCGAGGCGGACGCCCAGGCGACATGATCCGCCCACAGTTTCGTCGGGGGAGTTCGTATGCGTGCCATCTGGATCGGCGGGGCCTTGGCCCTGACCGCGGCGACCACCTCGTGGGCCGCGCCGCGCGCCCTGGCCGTGGCCGACATGTTCAAGGAGCAGACGGTCTCCGCCCCGGCCCTATCGCCGGACGGCGCGTGGGTGGCCTATCAGGTCAAACACCTGGACAAGGCCGCCGACAAGGGCGTCACCCATCTGTGGATGACCTCCTGGGACGGCGGGCGCACCGTGCAGCTGACCTCGACGCCGAAGGAGAGCGAGACCAAGCCGCGCTGGAGCCCGGACGGCCGCTACCTGGCCTTCGTCTCCAGTCGGGGCGACGAGGACGAGGCCGACCAGCTCTGGCTGCTGGACCGCACCGGCGGCGAGGCGATGAAGCTGACGCAGGGCAAGCTGTCGGTGGAGGACTATGCCTGGAGCCCAGACGGTCAGCACATCGCGCTGATCCTGCGCGACCCTGAGCCGGAGCCGGCGAAGGAGGAAGGGGTCGAGGAGGACAAGAAGCGGCCCCTGCCCATCGTCATCGACCGCTTCCAGTTCAAGCAGGACATCGACGGCTATCTCGGCGCCCGCCGGGGCCGTCTCTACGTCATGGACCTGACCGACAAGAAGCCGGTGCGGGTCACCGCCGACGGCTATGAGGAGGCCCTGCCGTCCTGGTCGCCGGACGGCAAGCGCCTGGCCTTCGTCAGCAAGGGCGCCAAGGACTACGACCGCGACGACAACTGGGACGTCTATGTCGCCGAGGCCACGGGCAAGGGGGCGGTGAAGGCGCTCACCACCTTCGAGGGCGCCGACAACATGCCCGACTGGGAGAGCAATCCGGCCTGGAGCCCCGACGGGAAGTCCATCGCCTACCTGCAGGGCGGGCCACCCAAGCTGATCGGCTATGGCGTACGCCACCTGGCGGTGGTCTCCGCCGACGGCGGGGCGCCACGTGTGGTCACCGGCGGCCTGGACCGCAATGTCTCAAGCCCGCAGTGGACCGCCGATGGCCGTCGCATCCGCATGCTGATCGAGGACGACGGGGTCGAGCGGCTGGCCGAGGTTCCGGCGGGGGGCGGCGCGCCAACGCCGCTGCTGAGCGGCCGCCAGGTGGTGCTGGACTATGACGGCGACGGCCGCGACCGGCAGGCGGTGCTGGTGAGCGACCCGACCCATCCGCCCGAAGTCTTCGCGCTGTCGGGCGGCAAGCTGCGGCCGCTCTCCCACCAGAACGACTGGCTCAAGGACGTCGCCCTGGCCAGCGTCGAGGAGACGCGCTTCAAGAGCCGCGACGGGACGGAGGTGCACGGCTTCATCACCCGGCCGGCGGGCTTCAAGGCGGGCCGCAAGTACCCCACCATCCTGCGCCTGCACGGCGGGCCGCAGTCGCAGTACAATCTGCGCTGGAGCCAGGAGTGGCAGATGCTGGCCGCCCAGGGCTATGTGGTGGTCGCCTCCAACCCGCGCGGCAGCAACGGCCGCGGCCAGGACTTCGGCGCGGCGCTCTATGCTGACTGGGGCGGCAAGGCTGTCGAGGACGTGCTGGCCAGCGTCGATGACGCCGTGGCCAAGGGGATCGCTGATCCGGACCGGCTGGGGGTCGGCGGCTGGAGCTATGGCGGTATCCTGACCAATTTCGTGATCGCCCAGGACACCCGCTTCAAGGTGGCCGCCAGCGGCGCCAGCATCTCCAACGTACTGGCGGGCTACGGCACCGACCAGTACATCCGCGACTATGAGGTGGAGCTGGGCAAGCCCTGGGAGACGCTCGACACCTGGATGAAGGTCTCCTACCCCTTCTACCACGCCGACAGGATCAAGACCCCGACCCTGTTCCTGGTGGGTGAGAAGGACTTCAATGTCCCGGCCCTGAACTCCGAGCAGATGTATCAGACCCTGAAAAGCCAGGGGCTCGATACCCAGCTGATCATCTATCCCGGCCAGTTCCACGGCCTGACGCGGCCGAGCTTCCTGAAGGACCGCATGGACCGATACGTGGCCTGGTACGGGAAGTACCTGAAGCCATAGGCCAACCAACAATCGTCACCCCCGGGCTTGTCCCGGGGATCCATGATCTCCGCTTGGCTGCAGGTCGCGCGGCGAACGCCATGGGTGCTTGCTGAACCACGGAGATCATGGATGGCCGGAACAAGCCCGGCCATGACGATCAAACGGGCACGGCCTCGATGATCACGAAGGCCTGGGCGTAGGGGTGGTCGTCGGTCAGCGAAAGGTGGATCACCGGCTTGTGGCCGGCGGGCACCATCGTCTCCAGGCGGGCGAGCGCGCCGTTGGTCAGCGCCATGGTGGGCTGGCCCGAGCGCATGTTGACCACCCCCATGTCGCGCCAGAAGACGCCGGCCCGCATGCCGGTGCCGAGCGCCTTGGCGCAGGCCTCCTTGGCGGCGAAGCGTTTGGCGTAGCTCGACGCTTTGTCGGGTTTGCGCTCCGAGCGGGTGCGCTCGATCTCGGTGAAGATGCGGTGAGTGAACCGCTCGCCGAACCGGTCGAGGCTGCCCTGGATGCGGCGGATGTCCGACAGATCCGAGCCGATGCCGAGGATCATGCGGCGCGCTCGGCGCGGGCTTCGTCCATCAGGGCGCGCATCCGCTGGATGGCGGGCGTCAGTCCCACGAAGATCGCCTCGCCGATGAGGAAGTGGCCAATGTTCAGCTCCATCAGCTCGGGGATCGAGGCGATGGGCTTGGCGGTCTCATAGTCCACCCCGTGGCCGGCGTGGACTTCGAGCCCGATCCGGTGCGCCTCGGCCGCCGTGGCGCGCAGCTTCTCCAGCAAGCGGGGCGCGTCGGGCGAGCGGTCGCGGACGGCGTCGCAATAGGGGCCGGTGGTGAGCTCCACCACCTGAGCCCCCACCGACTTGGAGGCGTTGACCTGGTCCAGGTCGGCGTCGACGAAGCAGGAGACGCGGATGCCGGCCTCCACGAAGCGGCGCACGGTAGGCGCGATGGCGTTGTGGCCCTTCACGACGTCGAGCCCGCCCTCAGTGGTCACCTCTTCCCGGCGCTCGGGCACCAGGCAGGCGGCGTGCGGGACGTGGGCCAGGCAGATGGATTCCATCTCGGCGGTGACGGCCATCTCGAAGTTCAGCGGAATGCCGCGCTTGCGGGTGATGACGGCCAGCGCGTCCATGTCGGCGTCGGAGATGTGCCGGCGATCCTCGCGCAGGTGGGCGGTGATGCCGTCGGCGCCGGCGGCCATGGCCATCTCGGCGGCCCGCACGGGATCGGGATAGGTGGCCCCCCGGGCGTTGCGGATGGTGGCCACGTGGTCGATGTTCACGCCCAGGCGCAGAAGGTTCATCCGTGCAGTCTCCGGCTGCCCGGGTCTTCCACCGGGATCGCCGCCAGTTCGGGCGGCAGTTGGTCGGCGGGGTAGGCCGGGACGTCCAGGCGGGCCAGGGCCACGAAGGGCGCGCCCGGATCGGCGCGGCCGCCGGAGCGGTCGACGAGGGCGGCGGCCACCACGACATTGCCGCCGGCCGCCTTGATGGCCTCGACGCATTCGCGCGACGACAGGCCGGTGGAGACGATGTCCTCCACCATGGCGATCCGCGCGCCCGGTGGAATCGAGAAGGCGCGGCGCAGCTTGAAGCTGCCCCCTTCCCGCTCGACGTACATGGAGGGAACGCCCAGGGCGCGGGCGGTCTCGTAGCCCGGAATGATGCCACCCACCGCCGGGGAAATGCACAGATCGACGGGACCGACCTCCTCGATGATCTTGGCCGCCAGCGCCTTGCACAGGCGCTCAGTGCGGTCGGGATACTGGAAGACCAGGTTCTTCTGCAGGAAGACGCCGGAATGCAGGCCGCTGGAGAGCACGAAGTGTCCCTCACGCAGGGCGCCCGATGCGCGGAATTCTTCCAGGACCTGTTCGGTGTTCATGATGGCGTCTCCTTGACGCGGCATAGCGAAGCCGGATCAGGCTGTCATCTGGGATGGTGGAGATCGAGACGCAATCCATGCTGAGCCGCGACATCCGTTTGACGACAAACCGGTTGGTGATGCGCCCGACCGAAGCCGGCGACGCGCAGCGCATGGCGCAGATCCAGTCCAACTGGAAGGTCACCCGCATGCTGCGCCTGGCGCCTTGGCCGGCGACCCAGGCGGCCATGGTCGAGTGGGCGGACCTTCACGGACAGGAATGGGCGGCGGGGACCGCCTACCGCTTCGCGGTCCTGCTGGACGGGGTGATGATCGGCGCCGCCGACATCGACGACATAGACGGGACCTATGGCGAGATCGGCTATTGGTTTGATGAGCCCTACTGGGGCCAAGGCTTCGCCCGCGAGGCCGCCACGGCGCTGATGGATTTCGCGATTCAGACGGTGGGCCTGAAGCGGATTGTCGCCGGGCACAATGCAGAGAACCCGGCGTCGGGCGCGATCCTCAAGCGTCTGGGCTTCCACTTCGTGGAGGACACCATGAAGTTCTCCAAGCCGCAGGGCGCAGAGGTCCCCTACCGGATGTACGCCTACGAGGCCTGAGTGGCCGGACGACGCAGCATCGGCCAGAACATGTTGAGCGCCAGGCCGCCCAGCACCAGGCCCGCCGCCGCCAGCTTCCAGGTCTGCATCGGCTCCCCCAGCAGGGCCGCCGAAGCCGCCATGCCGAACACCGGCACGAAGAAGGCCAGGGGCGAGATGGTGGCCGCCGGATAGCGCGCCAGCAGCCAGCCCCAGGCGGCGTAGCCGAACAGGGTGTTGCCGACCGACTGCCACAACACCGCGCCCCAGGTACCCAGATCGGCGTGCTGGACCCCCAGCAGCATGCGCTGCGGCCCCTCGAACACCAGGGCCAGGATCAGCAGCGGCGGGATGGAGAACAGGCTCGCCCAGACCACATAGGCCAGGGAGTTCACGCCGGGGGTGGAGCGCTGCACCATGTTGCCGCCGGCCCAGCTTGCCGCGGCGATCAGGACAAGGCCGAGGCCCAGGGGGGTGGTGGAGCCGTCGGTGTGCAGCAGGATCACCGCCAGGCCGCCGGTGGCCAGCACCAGGGCGGCGATCTGGAAGCGCTTCACCCGCTCGCCGGTCAGCCACATGGAAAGCCCGATGGTGAAGAACACCTGGACCTGCACCACCAGGGAGGCCAGGCCCGGCGAGATATCGTGCTGCATGGCGATGTAGAGCATGCCGAACTGGCCCAGGCCGATCAGCACCCCATAGGCCGCCAGGTTGCGCCACGGCACGTCTGGCCGCTTGATGAAGAAGGCGGCCGGAAGCAGGGCGAAGGTGAAGCGCAGAGCCGCGAAGGTCAGCGGCGGCAGGTGGGTCAGGGCCACCTTGATCACCACGAAATTGGTCCCCCACACCGCCACCACGGCCAGCGCCAGCAGGGCCGAGCGCCAGGTGAGCGTGTTGGAGGTCATGGCGATATCCTTGGAAGCGGGGCCGTGAGGCGGACTTAGGCCCGGGGGCGGCGGAAAGCTAGGCGCGCTCAGCCTTGCGCCAGCCCATCACGCAGAGCGCCAGCATGATCGCGTTGCCCACCGCGTCGGCGAGGCCCAACGGGGTCAGCATGGGGACCACGGCGTAGAACCAGTAGTCGAAGCCGAAGAACGGCAGCAGGCCGATCCCGTAGGCCAGGAAGGTCGCCTTGGTGAACTTCGAGAAGGCCGCGAACAGGCCCGCGATCAGGGCCTGGGCTCCGAAGGCGCCCATCAGGATCGGCACGATGGGGGCGTCCGACTGGAAGGCCGGGGTTATGGTGAGGGCCATGACGCTGGTGGGCGAGATCAAACACCAGCCCCCTAGAACCAGAAAAACTGAGGCCAGCAGGTATTGAATGGCGCGTACGGACATGACGAAATCCCCCGGTGGGGCCGTTTAGACCTCCGGGAGGACGAGAGCCATGTCGAATCTGCACATCCGCCGCACCGCTGGCGCCCTGGGGGCCGAGATTTCCGGGGTCGATCTCTCGCAGAACCTGGAGGACGTGACCGTCGCCGAAATTCGCGCGGCCTTCGTCGAGCACCAGGTGATCTTCTTCCGCGACCAGACCCTGACGCCGGACCAGCAGCTGGCGTTCGGCCGCCGGTTCGGGCCGCTAAACATCCATCCCTATGTCGCCGGCATGGCCGACCACCCGGAGGTGATGGAGGTGATCAAGGAGCCGGCCGACCGGGTGAACTTCGGCGGTGGCTGGCATTCGGACATGAGCTTCCTGGAGCATCCCTCCATCGCCTCGATCCTCTACGCCGTGCAACTGCCCGACTATGGCGGCGACACCCTGTTCGCCAGTCAGGCCGCCGCCTATGAGGCCCTGACGCCCGGCCTTCGCGCGACGCTCGAGACGCTGAACGCGGTCCACTCGGCGGGGCGGGAATATTCATCCAGCGGCCACTCGGCACAGAAGCGCTCATCGATGAACGTCGCCGAGGCCGAGGGCGCGACCGGTGAGTTCATCCACCCCGTGGTGCTCACCCACCCGGAGACCGGCCGTAAAGCGCTGTATGTCAATCCGGCCTTCACGATGAAGATCGAAGGCTGGAGCACGCGGGAGTCCAAGCCGCTGCTCGACTTCCTGTTCGAGCACTGCCGGAGCGAGCGGTTCACGACGCGGTTCGTCTGGGCGCCGGGCTCGGTGGCCTTTTGGGACAACCGCTCGGTCTGGCACTATGCCCTCAACGACTATCCCGGGCAGCGCCGCCACATGCGCCGGGTGACCGTCGACGCCGATCCAGAGCGCTACGTGGGCGCGATGCGTCTGGCGCGCGCCTCGTAAGGCTGATCCGGACCTCACCTCGCACTTCCCTACCCGGGTGCAACTGCCACTCAGAGCGGAGAGCAACATGAACGACGGGCGTGGCGGCGGCGTAGATCGTCGTCGGTTGCTATCCCTGGGAGGGACGGTCCTGGCCGCCTCCTCCCTCCCCGTGGCCGCCTCGGCCGCCAAGCCTGTCGAAGCGCCGGTCGAGGCCGGGCCGCAGTACGTCACCATCGTGGAGGGGACCAATATCGCGGTCACCGCTGCGCCGGATGGCAAGGCCGTGGCGTTCGACCTGTTCGGGGTGATGTGGTCCGTGTCGATCGAGGGCGGCGCGGCCACCCGTCTCACCGACGACCTGACGGACGGCGCTCAGCCCGACTGGTCGCCCGATTGCAAGACACTGGCCTTCCAATCCTACCGGGACGGCAATTTCCACATCTGGACGGTGGGGGCCGACGGCGCGGGCCTGAAGCAACTCACCAAGGGGCCTTACGACTGCCGCGAGCCGCGCTGGTCCCCGGACGGCAAGACCATCGCCTTCTCCTCCGACACCACCGGTCCCTATGCGATCCATGTGCTGGACGTGGCCACCGGCGCCATCAGGCTGTGGGCGCAGTCCAAGGGCCAGGCCTGCGAACCCTGCTGGTCGCCGGACGGGAGCAAGATCGCCTTCGCCGTCGACCGCGCCCGCATCGAGATGGTGGACGCCTTGGGGAAATCCGTAACCGCCGCGACCCTGTCGGTCTCCGCCGATCGCATGAACCCCACCGAGCTGCACAGCCCCAGCTTCACGCCGGACGGCGCCGACATCGTCTATCACGTGTTGGCCAACGGGGTTTCCGAGCTGCGCGGCTCCAAGGGCGCCCTGGTGAGGGGCGAGGACATCTTCCCCTTCCGCCCGACCTGGCTGCCCGGCGGCGACCTGGTCTATGCCGCCGACGGCAAGATCAAACGCCGCGGCGCGGGTGGGGTGAAAACCATCGAATTCTCCCTGGCCGTGCCGGTGCGTAAGCCTAGCTACGCCAAGAAGCAGCGCGACTACGACACCACCAAGGCCAAGCCCGTGGTGGGCATCGGCAGCCCGGCCCTGTCGCCGGACGGCAAACAGGTGGCCTTCCGGGCGCTGAACGACCTGTGGATCATGCCCTTGGGCGGCAAGCCCACAGCCCTGGTCAAGGACAGCTTCTGGAAGTGCGACCCCGCCTGGTCGCCGGACGGCAAGCTTCTGGCCTTCTCCACCGACCGCGCGGGTAGCCTGGATATCTGGGTCCGCGACCTCGCCACCGGCGCCGACCGCCAAGTGACGAGGCATGCCGGGGCTGCGGTGTCGGCCGCCTGGTCCAAGGATGGCAAGCAAATCGCCTTCCTCGACCAGACCGGCTCCCTACACACGGTCGATGTGGCGACGGGCGCCATCAAGCAGCGGTTCGGCGCCATCTGGGAGCCCGGCAAGCCGACCTGGAGCCTGGACGGCCAGACCATCGCTCTGGCCGCCTTCAAGCCCTACAACGCCCGCTTCCGCGAGGGGCTCTCAGAGATCATGACCGTGGACGTCGCCACCGGCGCGGCCACCTACCAACCCCACGCCCCCAACAAGTCCCTGGGCACCCGGGGCGACGACGGCCCGGTCTGGTCGCCGGACGGCAAGTCCATCGCCTATGTCTTCGCCAGCCGGCTGTGGACCGTCGAGGTCGACGCCAAGGGCAAATTCACCTCGGCGCCCCGGGCCCTGACCGACGAGGTCACCGACGCCCCGACCTGGAGTGGGGACTCCAGCCAGCTGCTCTACCTGTCGGGCGGCAAGCTGAATCTGATCGCGGCGGCCGGGGGTTCGGCCAAGACCATTCCCGTGCCCCTGACCTGGGCCAACGCCAAGCCCAAGGGCAAGACGGTGATCCGGGCCGGCAAGCTGTGGGACGGGCTCGGCCCCGACCTGAAGCGCGACGTGGACATCGTGGTGGACGGCAACCGCATCGCCGCCATCCTGCCGGCCGGCCAGGGCCCGACCGACGCGAAACTGATCGACGCCAAGGACGCCACGGTGATCCCGGGCCTGGTGGAAATCCACGCCCACCGGCAGATGCAGGGCTACGGCTATGGCGACCGCGAGGGCCGCCTGTGGCTGGCGCTGGGCATCACCACCACCCGCTCGCCGGGGTCGCCGGCCTACCACATGGTGGAGGATCGGGAGTCGCTGGACGCCGGCGCCCGCGTGGGGCCGCGCTACTTCTCCACCGGCGAGGCCATCGACGGGTCGCGCATCTACTACAACTTCATGCGGCCGGTGACCGAGCCCGACCAGATGCAGCTGGAGCTGGATCGGGCCGAGGCGCTCTCCTACGACCTGCTGAAGTCCTATGTGCGCCTGCCCCTGGCCGCCAGCCGCGAGATCACCGAGTGGGCCCACGCACGCGGGATGCACGTCACTTCGCACTATCACTATCCGGCGGTCAGCTTCGGCCTGGACGGCATGGAGCATATCGGGGCCACCAGCCGGTTCGGCTATTCGCGCACCACCAGCCCGATGGGGACCAGCTATCAGGACGTCACCGCCCTGTTCGTCCACAGCGGGGCGCGGCGGACGCCCACCCTGTTCTCGTCCTCGGCCATGTACGGAACCGACCGGTCGCTGGTGGACGACCCGCGCATCAAGGCCCTCTATCCGCCGTGGGAATATGCCCGGCTGCTGGAGCGGGCCGAGCAGGCCGCGGCGGGCGATCCGTCGGTGGCGCTCTCGTCCCTGGCCCAGAACGTCGAACACCTGCGCGACATCCTGCGCAGCGGCGGGCGGGTGGTGACGGGGACGGATTCCCCCATCGATTTCAACGGTATCAGCCTGCACATGAACCTGCGGGCCATGGTGAAGTATGGCCTGACCCCCTACGAGGCCCTGACCACGGCGACCCGGTTCTCCGGCGAGTTCCTGGACCAGCCGTTCGGGACGCTCACCGTCGGCGCCCTGGCAGACCTCGTGGTGACCGAGGGCAACCCCTTGGTCCGCATCGAGGACGCCGCGGCGGTGCGCCACGTAATGAAGGGCGGCGAGGTGTTCGACATCGCCACGCTGATCGCGCCCTTCAAGGACGTGGCCCATGCCGAGGTGACCCCGGTGAAGGCGCTCGCGGCCCGCAAGGGCGGCCAATGGTGGCACGAGGCGGCCTATGTGGAATCCGGCCGCGCCGCCTGCTGCGTCGATCCGTTCTGCGCGGTGCAGCAAAACGGGCGGCGGCGGTTCGTGGCGGTGGAGGTTTAGGTCCTAGCCCTTCGACCGCTCTACCGTCTCAACCGCCGGGTTGGCGCGCAGGGCGGCGGCGATGTGGGTGAGGTGGCGGGCGTCCTTGACCTCGACATCGAAGTCGACGTCGAAGAAGTCGGCGTGTCGGCGGTGCATGCGAAGGTTGACGATATTGCCGCCGGCCTCGCCGATCACCGTGCAGGCTTGGCCCAGCACGCCCGGCGCATTGCGGATTGTGGCGGTGAGCCGCGACAGGGTGACAGTGTTGCGCTCGGCCTCCGGCGTCCACTGCAGGTCGCGCCAGAGGTCTTCCTTGTCCTCGAATTCCGCCAGCTTGGCGCAGTCGATGGTGTGGACCGTCAGGCCGCCCCCATCCGGTTCGATGATGCCGACGATGCGATCGCCGGGCACTGGGGTGCAGCATTGGCCAAAGTGCAGGGACATGCCGGGCGTCAGGCCGCCACCGCGCACGTAGAGGCGGGCCGCCTTGCCACCCTCGATCCGGCGCACGGCCGTGGCCGCCTCGCGGTCCGAAGCCTTGAGGCCTGGGAAGATCACGTCCAACACCTGGGTCGGCGAGATGCGGCCGCGGCCGACGATCTCGAACAGGTCATCCTCTGTGGCGACGGCGAAGCGTTCCAGGGCGGGCTTCAGGGCCACGTCCTTGCGGGCCTTGCCGGCGCGCTCGAAGGTCTGGTCCACCGTGGCGCGGCCCAGGCGGATGAACTCCTCCTTCTCCGTCTGGCGGATATGGCGGCGGATGGCGGAGCGGGCGCGGCCCGTAACGGTGAGCGAGCGCCAGTCCGGCGGCACCACGGGCTTGGCCCCGCGGATGACCTCGACCACATCCCCATTCTGAAGAGTCGTCCGTAAGGGCTTGAGTTCGCCGTTGATCTTCACGCCGATGCAGGTGTCGCCCACGTCGGTGTGGACGGCATAGGCGAAGTCGAGCGGCATGGCCCCGCGCGGCAGGCTGACCAACTTGCCCTTGGGTGTGAAGACGAAGGCCTGGTCGAGATACATCTCGAGCTTGGCGTGCTCCACCAGCTCCTCAACGTCCCCGCCATGCTCCAGCACCTGAACCAGATGGCGCAAGTTGAGCAGGGGGTCACGGCCCCCGGCGTCGGCCTGGGCCTCGGCGTCGAAGCCGTAGGACTTGTCCTTGTAGCGCCAGTGGGCGGCCACGCCGTCCTCCGCCACCCGGTCCATGGCCTCGGTGCGGATCTGCATCTCGATGCGCATCCCACGCGGTCCCACCACGGTGGAGTGGATTGAGCGGTAGTTGTTGCGCTTGGGCGTGGAGATGAAGTCCTTGAATCGCTCGGGCACGCTGGGCCAGGCGCGATGGATGACCCCAAGCGCGCGGTAGCAGTCATCCTCGGTGTCGACGATGACCCGGAAGGCGTAGATGTCGGAAAGCTGGGAGAAGCCGATCGACTTGCGCTGCAGCTTGCGCCAAATCGAATAGGGGTTCTTTTCCCGACCGAAGACCCGGGCCGAGAGGCCGCCGGCCTCAAGCCGCGAGGCGATTTCGCCGGAGACCACCGCCACGGCGCCGCCTTGCTCGATGCGCAGGGTTTCCAGCCGGCGGCCGATGGCGTTGCGGGCCACCGGGTTCAGGTGCTCGAAGGCCAGCTCCTCCAGCTCCGAACAGATGCGGTGACAGCCGATGGAGCGTGCCAGCGGGGCGTAGATGTCCAGGGTCTCGCGGGCGATCCGCTCGCGCTTGGCCGGGCTTTTGATGTAGTGCAGCGTCCGCATGTTGTGCAGGCGGTCCGCCAGCTTGACCATCAGGACGCGGACGTCCTTGGAGATGGCCAGGATGAACTTGCGCAGGTTCTCGGCCTGCTTGGTGTGCTCGCTGTTGAGTTCCAGCTTGGTGAGCTTGGTGACGCCCTCCACCAGCTCGCTGATCTCGGCGCCGAACAGGTCGGTGATGTCCTGGGCGCTGACCGGGGTGTCCTCGATCACGTCGTGCAGCAGAGCCGTGACGATGGTCGCAGTGTCCAGCCGGTAGTCGGTCAGGATGCCCGCCACCTCGATGGGGTGGGCGAAATAGGGGTCGCCCGAGGCGCGCTTCTGCGATCCATGCATGCGCATGGCATAGACATAGGCGCGGTTCAGGATCGCCTCGTCGGCGGTCGGATCGTAGGAGCGGACCTTCTCGATCAGCTCATACTGGCGGAGCATGCGCGGGGGTCGAGCTGGAGCCGGCGGCGCAATCGTCTGGTCGGCGGCGGGTTCAGGCGCCGCCGTAAGTGTGAGAGGTTCTGCGCCTTCCGGGCTCAGTACCGCTCCTCCTGACCGCCGTCGCGGTCGCTCTGCAGGGCGCGGACCAGTTCCAGCTCGCTCATCTGCATGTGGGTCGGATCGGCCAGCAGGGCGAGGGTTTCAGCCTCTTCCTCGGCTTCCGAGCGCTCGTCGACGCGCTGCAGGGTCCCGATCAGGGTCTCGCGCAGTTCCTCGGCGTCCACCACGTCATCGGCGATCTCCCGCAGGGAGACGACAGGGTTCTTGTCGTTGTCGCGATCGACCAGGATGGCAGAGCCGGCCGAAATGGCGCGGGCCCGGTGGGCCGCCAGCAGCACGAGGCTGAAGCGGTTCGGAACTCGTTCGATGCAATCTTCGACGGTGACGCGGGCCATGGAATCCTCAAGTCGGGGGTAGAACCGAACAAAATAGAGGGTTTGACGGCGTTGTGCAACGCCGCATGGCGCGTCAGATCGGCCCGGCCTGCGCCTTTTTCGAGGCGGGACGCGCATCGAGCCCCACCGAGGCGCCCGCGGCAAGCTCGCGGGCGGTTTTTCCCAGGGTCGGATGACGCCATTCCGGGGCGATCTCTGCGAGCGGTCCCATGACGAACAGCCGCTCATGGGCCCGAGGATGCGGCAGGATCAGATCTGCCTTGGCCACAATCGCTTGGCCGTAAGCGATCAGGTCGAGATCGAGGGTCCGGGGTGCGTTTTGCTCGCTCCGGACGCGACCAAAATGGGCCTCGATTGAAAAAAGGGTATGCAGAGCTTGCAGCGGCGCCAGCTTCGTCTCGACAAGCGCGACGCCGTTGCGATACTCGTTGGCGGTCGGGTCCGGCCAGGCGGCAGAGCTCCACCAGGACGACCGGGCAACCACAGGCAATCCCGCCTGGGCGAAACGAGCGAGCGCCGCCTCAAGAAGAGCTTCGGACGAACCATAGTCGCCGGCCATATTACCGCCCAGCGCGACGATGACGGCCTCGTCCAGGTCCATGCGCCCCCCGCCCCCTTTATGGATTTCCGATCCCAATGACATTTTACCCCACGGACAGGCTGGCGCTCTTCATTGACGGCGCGAACCTGTATTCGGCCGCCAAGGGGCTCGGCTTCGATATCGACTATCGCAAGCTGCTGGAAGAGTTCCGCACGCGCGGGGTCCTAGTGCGCGCCTACTACTACACCGCGCTCGTCGAGGATCAGGAGTATTCGCCGATCCGCCCGCTGGTGGACTGGCTGGACTATAACGGCTTCCGCCTGGTGACGAAGCCGGCCCGGGAATACACCGACGCCCAGGGCCGCAAGCGCTGGCGCGGCGACATGGATGTCGAGATCGCCGTCGACATGCTGGAAATGGCCGCCCACGCCGACCACCTGGTGCTGTTCTCCGGCGACGGCGACTTCCGCTGCCTGGTGGAGGCCGTCCAGCGCAAGGGCGCGCGGGTGACGGTGGTCTCCACCGTTAAGTCGCAGCCGCCGATGGCCAGCGACGACCTGCGCCGCCAGGCCGACCATTTCATCGACCTCTCCGACCTGGCCGACATCATTGGCCGGCCCTCGCGCCTGCCGCGCTTCATCCAGGAGAGCCGCACCGGGGCCGACCGCGAGGCGGACGCCGAGGCCTGATGTTCAACGCGACCGCCGTGGCCGAGCCGCCACGGGACTGCCCGCTTTGCCCGCGCCTGGTGGCCTATCGGGAGATCAACCGCGCCGAGCACCCCGACTGGTGGAATGGCCCCGCCCCGTCCTTCGGCGACCAGAACGCGCGCCTGCTGGTGGCAGGCCTGGCGCCCGGCCGCACTGGCGCCAACCGCACCGGGCGGCCCTTCACCGGCGATGGCGCCGGGGTGATGCTCTACGAGACCCTCCTGAAGACCGGGTTCGCCCGTGGGGTTTATCAGGCGCGGCCCGACGACGGGCTGGAGCTGGAGGACTGCATGATCACCAATGCGGTGCGCTGCGCCCCGCCGCTGAACAAGCCCGAGACCCGCGAAGAGAACACCTGCCGTCCGTTCCTGACGGCGCGGCTGGCCGCCCTGCCCCGCCTGAAGGTGATCATCACCCTGGGCGATGTGTCGCGGCGAAATGTGCTGAAGGCGGTGGGCCTGAAGGCCTCGGCCGGGCCGCCGGGCCATGGGACCGAGTTCCAGGCCGGACCCTACGTGATCCTCAACAGCTATCATTGCTCACGTCTCAATACGAACACGGGCCGGCTGACAGCGGAGATGTTCGAGGCGGTGTTCCGCCGGGCCCGTGCGCTGATCGACGGCTAGCTGGGCTTGCTCCAGTAGAAATAGCGCCAAGCCTGGGTGAAGCCGGCGCGGCGGTAGAGTGACCGGGCCGGGGCGTTCTTCTCTTCCACCTGCAGGAAGGCCCGGTCGATGCCGCGCGACATCGCCTCGCCGACAAGCCCCGCCAGCACGCGGCCGGCCAGGCCCTCGCCCCGGCGGCTGAGGTCGGTGCGCATGCCGTGAAAGCTGGTCCAACCGTGGCCAAAGGATCCGCAGCCGACGGCGATGGTCTTGTCGCCATCGCGCACCATGCCGAACCGGGCGCCGGGCGAGCGGCTCAGCGCCTTGACCCGATAGGCGCCGTCGACGGGATCGAACCCCTCCCCCAGGAAGACGGCGGCCCAGGCGTCGTCCGGGCGCTCGGCGATCTCGGCGGGCGGAAGGTCGGTGACGGCGGTGACCGCACGGGCGACGGCGGTCTTGACCAGGGTCGGCTGCTCGAAGCCATAGCCTCGGCGGGCCAGCTCACCGCGCACGCTCTCCAGGCCGGGACCATCGGCGATGCGGAAGGCCGGCTTCAGGCCGCGCTCGGCGTAGGCGGCCTCAATGTGGTCCAGAACGGCGGCGTCAACAGGCAGATCATGGCGCAGGGGCACGGCGCTGGCGGCGCGGCGGATCGAGCCCGGATCGAGGCCGATCAGCCAGCCGTCGATCTCCAGGACTTCCTCAGGCGCGACGGCGGCCAGGGTCGCGCGCTCGATGGCTTCGATCTGCGTCGAGCCGACCATCAGCCCTTGTCGCGCATCAGGCGGGCCTTGTCGCGCTGCCAGTCGCGGTCGGCGGTGGCCTGGCGCTTGTCGTGGTTCTGCTTGCCCTTGGCGAGCGCGATCTCGAGCTTGGCGATGCCCTTCTCGTTCCAATAGAGCTTCATCGGAATGAGGGTGCGGCCCTCGCGCTGTACGGCGCCGATCAGCTTTTCGATCTGCTTCTTGTGCAGCAGCAGCTTCCGGTGCCGGCGCGGCTCGTGGTTGAAGCGGTTGGCCTGCCCGTAGGGCGGGATGTCGGCGTTGATCAGCACGATCTCGCGGCCTTCGACCGAGGCGTAGGACTCCGCGATATTGGCCCGTCCGACCCGCAGCGACTTCACCTCGGTGCCGGTCAGCATGAGGCCCGCCTCGAAGGTCTCCTCGAGGAAATAGTCGTACCGCGCGCGGCGGTTCTCGGCGATCAGCTTGCCGGCCATCAGATCAGGCCGGTTTCCCGCAGCGCGGCGAGAACCTCGTGCCGGGCTGTTTCCGAACACGCCGTGATCGGCAGGCGCACATCTTCCTGGCAAAGACCCAGATGGGCCAGGGCGAACTTGGTGGGCGCCGGCGAAGCATCGGAAAACAGCGACTTGTGCAGCAGCAGCAGGCGGTCCTGCCAATAGAGGGCGGTCTTCCAGTCCTCGCCCATCGCGGCATTGTAGAACGCCGCGCAGAGATCTGGCGCGACGTTGGAGGTCACCGAGATGCAGCCATGGCCGCCGTGGGCCATGTAGCCCAGCGCCGTGGGGTCGTCCCCCGACAGCATCACCCAGTCGGGACCGCACAGCAGGCGCTGCATGGTGGCCCGCGTCATGTCGCCGGTGGCGTCCTTGACGCCGATGATGTTGGGCAGCTTGGAGAGCCGGCCGAGGGTGGCGTCGGCGATGTCGATGCTGGTGCGGCCCGGCACGTTGTAGACCAGGACCGGCAGCTGCACGGCGTCGTTGATGGCCGCGTAGTGAGCGTAGAGGCCCTCCTGGCTCGGACGATTGTAATAGGGGGTCACCACCAGGGCCGCATCGGCGCCGACGGTCTTGGCGTGGTGAACCAGTTCGATGGCCTCGGCCGTCGAATTGGAGCCCGCGCCGGCGATAATCGGCACACGTCCCGCGGCGGTGGCGACGCACAGCTCCACAACCCGACGGTGTTCGTCGTGGCTGAGCGTCGCGGTTTCGCCTGTGGTGCCAACAGGCACCAGGCCGTGGACACCGCCCGCGATCTGGCGTTCGACAAGGGCGACAAACGCCTGCTCATCGATCGCGCCGTCGCGAAACGGCGTCACGAGGGCCGGCATGACGCCCTTGAACAAAGGTTCGGACATGGTCTGCAAAAAGCCGTGAAAGCGAGGCCAGTTGTTGCGGCCTCAAGATTTGGCCGGACAATATGGCGGGCAGGCCCTAAGCCGCAACCAGACTCGTTCCGTTATTCGATCGATCCGGAGATATTCGTTTTGGCGTCCAAGGCCCGCAAGGCAATCTTCACCGCAGTCGCGGCCGTTCTGCTGACCGGCGTGGCCGAGGCGCAACAGCCGACCCAGGGCCGCGCGCCCTATGAAGGGCCGCCCCCACCCATCGAGCTGACCCAGACCCAGCCGGTCGCCTATCGCCGGGGGCTATCGGACGCTGACGGCGCTGCGCTGCGCAGCGCGCTGGACAGCGCCAAGCGGGCCGATGTCACGGGCGCGCGCACCGCGATCGCCATGATCAACGATCCGATCGCCAAGAAGATCGCCATCTGGGCGATGGCCGACGCCAATTCCGACGCGCTCAGCTTCTTCGAGATCGACCAGGCGCGCCGCGACCTGGCCGGCTGGCCCCGCGCCACCCGCCGGCAAGTGGCCGCCGAGAAACTGCTGGAGACCGGGGGCCTGAGCCCGCAACGGACCATCGAATGGTTCGGCGGCTCTGATCCCGTGACCGCCGAGGGCGCCATGGCGCTGGCATCGGCCTACCGCGCCACGGGCCGGACCAAGGAGGCGACCCTCCTGATCCGCAACACCTGGCGCAACAAACTGTTTGAGGCCGATCCGCAGCGGGCCATGCTGGCCCGGTTCGGCGATGTCCTGACGCCGGACGACCACGTGCGGCGCGCCGACGTCATCCTGTTCGGCAGCCAGGGTCCGGCGGCCCGGGACATGATCCCCCTGCTCCCCGCCGACCAGGCGCAGCTGGCCCAGGCGCGGATGGCCCTGCGCCAGAACGCGGGCAACGCCAACGCCCTGGTCAACAACCTGCCGGCCAGCGTCTCCAACTCGCCGGGCCTGGCCTTTGAGCGCGCGGCCTATATGCGCCGCCGGGGCATGGACCAGGTGGCGCTGGGGCTGGTGCGCAGCTTCCCCACCGAGATCCCCTTCTCCGAGATGGGCGACCGGATCTGGGACGAGCGCTACCAGCTGGTGATCACCTCGCTGCGCAACAGCGACTCACAAGGCGCTTACCTCGCCGCCGCGGACACCGGCCTGACCCAGGGGGCCGACGCCGCCGAGGCCGAGTTCTATGCCGGATGGATCGCGCTCACCCGGCTGAAGCGTCCCGAGGACGCCGACCGTCACTTCGCCGCCATCGAAAAGATCGGCTCCTCGCCAATCACCCGCGCCCGCGCCCTCTACTGGCGCGGCCGGTCGGCCGAGGCCAGGGGGCAACAGGATCGCGCCCAGGGCTTCTATGGCGCGGCGGCCAAGTTCAACACGACCTTCTACGGCCAGCTGGCCGGCGAGAAGGTGGGCTCGGGCAAGCTGGTCCTGGGGCATGATCCCGGCATCACCCAGTCCGACCGCAACCGTTTCGAGGGCCGCGACGCCGTGCGCGCCGCCCGCATGCTGTATGAGATCGGCAACAAGGACCTGTTCAAGACCTTCGTCCTGACCCTGGACGACGTCCTGCCCACCGCAGAGGAAGAAGCCCTGCTGGTGGACATGGTCCGCGGCTACGGCGACATCGACACGGGCATGAAGGTGGTGCGCGCCGCCGCCCAGCGTGGCTTCATCCTGCCCGAGCGCGGCTATCCCGTCCGCTCGACCCCGAGCGTGGCAGGGGGACCGGAGTCCGCACTTGTGCTTGGCATCACGCGGCAGGAGAGCGGCTTCGACCCGATGATCCGTTCCGGCGCCGGCGCTCGGGGCATGATGCAGCTGATGCCGGGCACCGCTTCGGTGGTCGCCCGCCGCATGGGCGTCGGCTATTCGCCCGGCATGTTGGATGACCCCGAGTACAACATGCGGGTCGGATCGACCTATCTGGGACAGATGGTGGACAACTTCTCCGGCTCCTACCCCATGGCCATCGCCGCCTACAACGCCGGACCCGGACGGCCCGCCACCTGGTCGGCCTTCTGCGGCGACCCGCGCGGCGCGGCCACCGACCCCATCGACTTCATCGAATGCATCCCGTTCTCCGAGACCCGCAACTACGTGATGCGTGTGATGGAAGGCATGCAGGTCTATCGCGCCCGGCTGAACGGCGGCACGGCGCCCATCACGCTCTCGGCGGACCTCAAGCGCGGTGGCTACGGCACGGGCTATACGCCGTCCGGCGGTATGGTGGAGACTCAGAACTCCGTCCCGACCCAGGCGGCGGGCGGGATGCGGCCCATCCCCAACTAGGCTTCGTTCACCCAGGTTTCGATCAACGGGGCGATCAGATCGAGGTCCTCGTAGAGATGGTCGTCGCCGGGGATTTCCACCGCCGTGCAAAGCGGGTGGCGCGCCACGATGGCGGCGACGTCGCGATAGGCGCCGTTGTAGTCGGCCGTCTGCTGGATGAAGAGCGTCGGAACCGCCGCGCAGTGGGCCTCCAGCAAGGGCATCCATCCCTCGGGAATGAACCGGGCGAGCGGGGTCGCGAGGAAGACGCAGGCCTGGGGCGCGAACCCGTGCCGTTCTCGCGCCAGCATGACGATCAGGTTGCCGATCGACTTGGAGATGACCAGGTCGGCGCCGCTGCCGCTGACCGCCAGAGCGTCGGGCGAGACATCGGGATTGCTGACATCGGCGCAGTCCCAGAAGCTATGGGGCCGTACGACGGCCTGCGTCTGACCGATCTCAAGCCGATCAATCAGACCCTGCATCTGGGCCAGGGTCTCCGGCTTGCGGCCGGGCAGTCCCAGCACCTTCATGGCCGATATCTCCGCGCCGCCAGGGTCAGGCCGGCGGAGGTTTCTTCCAACGCGCCTTCCAGGCCAAAGACCTCGCGCAGGACCGTGGGGGTGAGGGCGTCACGGGGGGCGCCTTCGGAAACCACGCGGCCTGAGCCCACCACCACAAGCCGGTCGCAGGCGCGCGCCGCCAGGCCCAGGTCGTGCAGGGTGAGGACCACGGCGGCGCCGCGCGCGGCCTCCTCGCCGAACAGCTCCAGGGACAGCAGTTGGGCGTCGGGGTCGAGGCCGGCAGCCGGTTCGTCGGCCACCAGCAGCGGCGCGGCGGTCGCCAGCAGACGGGCCAGCAGCACCCTCGCCCGCTCGCCGCCCGAGAGGTCGAGCACCCCGCGCTCGGCGAGGCCGGCCAAGCCCACGCGGCCCAGGGCGTCCATGGCGACGGCCTGGGCGAGCGCAGGGGATTTCAGGGCCGCGCCCAGGCTGGCGATGCGCCAGGCCGGCAGATTCCAGCCGACCCGGCGTTCCTGGGGCAGGTAACCGGCCAGGGCGGCGCGAGTGGCCTCGTCCAGGCCCGCGACGTCACGCCCGCCCAGCTCGGCGCGGCCAGAGTCGAGCTTGGCCAGGCCGAGGGCGGCGCGCAACAGGGTGGTCTTGCCCGCGCCGTTCGGCCCGACGACGCCGACGACCTGGCCGGGTTGAACCGTCAGGCTGGCGCCGCGCAGCACCGGGGTCTCCCCCCGGCGGACCGTGGCGTCGTGCAGGGACAATGCGGCGGTCATGCGCGCCAGCTCCGGGCCGCGCGCCAGGCGATCAGGGCGAACAGCGGCGCGCCGAACAGGGCGGTGACGACGCCGAGCTTCAGCTCCTGGTCGGTGGGAATCATGCGGGCGGCGATGTCGGCGGCGACGAGCAGAATGGCGCCGGCCAGGGCCGAGGGGGCCAGGGCCTTGCCGGGATCGGCGCCGGCGCCGGCCCGCACCAGATGCGGCGCGGCCAGGCCCACAAAGCCGATGATCCCGGCCATGGCGACCGCCGCCCCCGTGAGCAGGGAGGCGCCGGCCACGGCGGCGGCGCGCAGGCGACCCATGGGCAGGCCCGACAGGGCAGCGGTCTCCTCGCCCAAGGTCAGCATCACCAGGCCCCGCGCCGCGTAGACGCAGAGGCCGGCGCCAAGCGCCATGGGCGCCAGTTCCCAACCGATATCGCTCCAGCTTCGGTTGGCCACCGTGCCCATCAGCCACGACAGGATCTCCGCCGTGGTCACCGGCGACGGCGACAGGTTGAAGATCAGCGAGGTCAGGGCGCCGGCGAAGGCCGAAAGCGCCACGCCGAACAGGATCAGGGTCTCCGGCTCGCGGAACCGGGCGGCCAGCGCGGTCAGCAGCAGACCGGTGGCGAGGGCTGCCACCAGGGCCGCGGCCTCCGTCCCACCGGGGATGGCGGCCAAGCCGAGGGCGATGGCCAGGGATGCGCCGAGACCAGCGCCGGCCGAGACCCCGAGCACCCCAGGGTCCGCCAGGGGATTGCGCAGCAGGCCCTGCATCACCGCCCCGGCCAGGCCCAGCGCCCCGCCCACCACAGCGGCGGCCACGACCCGCGGCGCGCGGATAGCCCACAGAACCTCGCCCGGCCCCGCGGTGGGATCGCTGAAGGCCTGGGCGTACTGGGCGGCGCTCAGCGGCGTCTCCCCCAGCAGCAGGCCGAGCGACAGCAGCACCAGCAGGGCGGCGATCAGGATCAGGTTGAGCTTCATCGCGGGGCTTTGGACGCCAAGATCTCGACGGCCTCGGCGGCGGCGGGATCGGGACAGCCCAGCATGGAGCCCGGCAGGCTGGCCACGGTGCGCCGGGTGGCGACGCGGCGCATGACCTGGTGGCGGCCCAGGCTCCAATGGTTGTTGGACATCAGGTCCCCGAAGAAGCCCAGCACCAGGGCGCGCGGCGGCGTCATCGCCATCTGCTCCAGGGAGACAGGCTGGAAGCCGGGACCAGGCGGCGTGGGGGTCAGGCCGGCGGACTTCAGGATCTGATACACCAAGGTTCCCTCCCCGCCGGTGAAGCCGCCCGGGGTGATATAGAGCGCCGTGGCCCCGCGCCAGGCGCCAGCCGAGCGATCCAGCCGGGCGTCCATCTCCGCGATGACGGCCTCGCCCTGGGCTCGGCGGTCCAGGGCGGCGGCCACCCGGCGGACATTGGCCCGGACGCCGCCGAAGTCCGAAGCGTCCTCGATGGTCACCACGCGAACGCCGCGTTTCTCGACCTGAGCGATGAAGCGCGGATCGCCGCCCCAGTAGCGGACGATCAGCTCCGGCCGAGCCGCGAGGGTCGATTCCAGGCTGCTGCGGCGTTGGGGCAGACCCTTGGCCAGGTCACGGAGCCGGGAGTCTGCATCATTGGCCCGGGTGGACAGACCCACGATCGCCTCACGCGGGCTGAGCGCCAGGACATACTGGTCGGCGCATTGATCCAGGGAGAGCACGCGCGGCGACGCCTGGGCGAGGCCCGCGAAACTCAGAGCGGCGAAAAGGGCCGCGATCAGTCGACGACGAGGCCGTGCATCAGGCCGTCCAGGGTGACCTCGATCACCTCGTCCACCGGCGCCCAGGCGAAGTTCGGACGGCCGGTCATCAGGGCCACCACGCCATGGCAGGCCGCCCAGAGCGCCTGGGCCGCGCTGTCGCCAGTGCCGCTCCGCAGCCGCCCCTCGGCCGCGATCTCGCGCACCGCGCCGCTGAAGATTTCGTAGCATCGCGCGCCCATGTCCGCCGTGCCTTCGTGCCAGACGGTCGATACGGGGTGAACCCCGGCGAACACAAGCAGATAGGCGTTCGGGTGCTCGAAACCCCAGCGCATATAGGAGTCGAGCATCAGCTTGACGCGGGTCACGGCGTCCAGCGGCTTGGCGGCGATGGCGGCGTTGCGCTCCAGGAGCTGGATGATGGTCCGCTCGCAGATCTCCAGCAGAATGCCGCCCTTGTCGGGGAAATGCATGTAGAGGGCGGTGGAGGAGACCCCGACCTCGTCGGCGATCTTGCGGATCGTGGCGCCCTCATAGCCCTCGGCCACGAAGATGCGTTCCGCGGCCTCAAGGATTTCCGCCCTGCGAAGGTGGCCATCGCCCTTAGGCTTGCGCGCCGAGCGCCTCGTGGTCACTGCCGTCGTCACGGGAATCCTTTCGTCATCCGAACAGCTTGCAGCGGAAACCAAATCCGGCGGCCGCGCAAGTCAGACCTGTAACAATGCGGCATCAAGGCGGCGTGCGCCATACCCGCTCTTCCACACCGTCCACCCCCGCCGGCCACCGCCCGACTGGACGCCGCGCGGGCGGAACGGGTAAGGCCAAGGACATGAGCAAGCCTGCCCCCACCGTGGCCGAAGCCCCCGGCGTCATGCGCACCACCGGCTGGGGCGACTACGCCCTGATCGATAGCGGCAACGGACGCAAGCTGGAGCGCTACGGCCGCTATTCCGTGGTGCGGCCCGAGCCCCAGTGCCTGTGGACGCCCTCGCTGAGCGAGGGCGTCTGGGCCAATGCCGACGCGGTGTTCGATCCCACCGACGAGGAGGACGCCGGCCGCTGGCGGTTCCGCGAGCAGCCGAAGGACACCTGGCCGCTCTCCTGGCAGGACGTGAACTTCAAGGCTCGCTTCACCGCCTTCCGCCACCTGGCCTTCTTCCCCGAGCAGGCGGCCAACTGGGCGTGGCTGGATCAGAAGGTCCGCGCGGCGGAAGGCCAGCCCAGGGTGCTGAACCTGTTCGGCTATACCGGCGTGGCCAGCCTGGTCTGCGCGGCGGCCGGCGCGGCGGTGACCCATGTGGACGCCTCGAAGAAGGCCATCGGCTGGGCCCGCGAGAACGCCGAGGCCTCGGGCCTGGCCGACAAACCGATCCGTTGGATCTGCGAGGACGCGCGCCGCTACGTGCAGCGCGAGGTTCGTCGCGGCTCGAAATACGAAGGCATCATCCTCGATCCGCCGAAATACGGCCGCGGGCCGGATGGCGAAGTCTGGAAACTGTTTGAGAATTTGCCTGAGCTTTCGACCCTATGTGCCGAACTACTTTCGGATAAGGCGGAATTTCTGCTGCTGAACGCCTATGCCGAGCGCATCTCCGGCGCGGCTCTAGCCGGCCTGCTGTCGGAGAAGCTGAAGGATCGCGGCGGGCGTATCGAATGGGGCGAACTGGCCCTGGTGCAGCAGGATGGCGAACGCCAGATCGGCATGTCCTTCTATGCCCGGTGGGCGCCGTGAGCGACCGGACCGTCACCTCCCTGACCAATCCGACCGTCAAGGCGGTCCGCGCCCTGCACCTGCGCAAGGAACGCGACGAGACCGGCCTGTTCGTCGCCGAGGGCCTGAAGATCGTCACCGAGGCCATCGAGACCGGCCACGCCCCGGCGATCCTGATGTACGGCGCCGAGGCAACCACCCATCCTCTGCTCCGCCAAGCCATGGCCGCCACCCGCGCCGGCGGCGGCGAGGTGATCGAGGTCACGCAGGAGATTCTCGCCAAGGTGTCGCGACGGGACAATCCGCAGGCGGTGGTCGGCGTCTTCCATCAGGTCTTCATGCCGCTGGAGGCCCTGGCCCCCTCGGCCGCCCCCTGCTTTGTCGCCCTGCACCGGGTGCGCGACCCGGGCAACCTGGGGACCATCGTGCGCACCGCCGACGCGGCGGGCTGCGGGGCGGTGATCCTGGTGGGGGAATGCTGCGATCCGTTCTCGGTGGAGGCGGTGCGGGCTACCATGGGCTCGGTCTTCGCCGTGCCGATCGTGCGGGCCACCGAGGAGGCCTTCGCCGCCTGGCGCGCCCGGTGGCCCGGCTCGGTGATCGGCACCCTGCTGACCGCGACCATGGCCCACCACCAAGCCACCTACGCCAAGCCGGCCCTGGTGTTCATGGGCAACGAGCAGCAGGGACTGACCCCGGAGATGGCGGCGCTGTGCGACGTCAACGTCAAGATCCCGATGCGCGGCCGGGCCGACAGCCTCAACCTGTCGGTGGCTACCGGGGTCATGATCTACGCAGCCACAGCCTAGGTCCCGCGCGGCTTGGCGCGGGCCGTCGGCGGCGTGTTGGCGGGGTCTTCAGGCCAGACGTGTTTCGGGTAGCGGCCGCGCATGTCGGAGCGGACGTCCTTCCATGAGCCCTTCCAAAACCCCGGCAGGTCCTTGGTGGTCTGGACCGGGCGGTGGCCGGGCGACAGCAGCGACAGGGTGAGCGGCGTACCACCAGCGACGGTGGGATGCTCGGTCAGGCCAAACACCTCCTGCACGCGGACATCGACCCGGGGGCCGCTCTCGGCGGTGTAGTCGATGGTGAAGGCGTTGCCGGTGGGGGCGGTCCAGCGCAGGGGCGCCGCGGCGTCGAGGCGGCGCTGCTGGTCCCAGGCGATCAGGCCGCGCAAGGCGCCGTCGAGCGCGTCGGGTTTCAGCGCGGCCAGGGACCGCAGGCCCCGCAGCAGCGGGACCAGCCAGTCGTCCAGGCTTTCAAGCAGCGCGGCGTCCGACAGATCAGGCCAGTCCCCGCCGGAGGCGCGCAGGAAGCCGACCCGCGCCCGCAGGGATTCGGCGGCGGCGCCCCACGTCAGGGCGCTCAGGCCCTCATTGCGC
Source organism: Phenylobacterium glaciei (assembly GCF_016772415.1). Taxonomy (NCBI): domain Bacteria; kingdom Pseudomonadati; phylum Pseudomonadota; class Alphaproteobacteria; order Caulobacterales; family Caulobacteraceae; genus Phenylobacterium; species Phenylobacterium glaciei. The sequence goes on along the minus strand of NZ_JAGSGD010000001.1, from coordinate 2,068,901 downwards.
ACGCGGTCGGCCAGGGCGGTGGCGATCAGCCTGGGGTCGGGGTTCTCGTCGATCTGTTCACTCAGGGTCAGGCGGCCCAGGCGGGTGATCTGTTTGGCGCGCAGACGACCGCCGCCACTTTCCTCCAGGCGGCTCTCGACCACCAACTGGTCGGCGAAGGCCCTGATCAGTTCTGCCTCGTCCAGGGGCGCGGCCAGCAGGATGCGGTCGCGGCGGTCACCGCCGCCCAGTTCGGCGATGGCCAGCCACTTCTCGCGAGCCAGAGCGTCGGTGGCGTCGACGAAGGCGCCGCGGCCGCTGACCAGCTGGAACTCGCCGGCGGGTCCGCGGGCCTTGGCGATGCGCTCGGGATAGGCGAAGGCCAGCAGCAGGCCATCGTCCAGGGGCTCCCCCTTCCCGGCCCGGCCCGCCATGCCTGCCCAGCGATCGGCCAAGGATTTGGCGTCACGGGCGCGGGGCGAGCGGTCGCGCTCGAAGCTGTCCAGCCGGTGGCGCAGGTCGGCGTCACGGCCGCCGAGGTTGCGCTCGGTGACCAGGGCGGCGATGCGGGCGGCGCGGGGCGCCTGGCCGGTGGCCGCCGCCTTCAGGATCATGTGCGCCAGACGTGGGGCGAGCGGCATCTCGCTCAGAGCCTCGCCATGGGGCGTGAGCACGCCGTCGTCAGTCAGGGCCTCAAGCCGTCGCAAAAGGGTGCGGGCCTCGGCGAAGGCGGCGGCGGGCGGGGCGTCGAGGAAGGCCATGGCCCCCACGTCCTTCGCCCCCCAGCGGGCGAGATCCAGGGCCAGGCCCGAGAGGTCGGCGTCGAGGATCTCTGGGTCGGCATAGGCCGGCAAGGCGCGGGTTTCCGCCTCGTCCCAGAGGCGGTAGGCGACGCCCGGCTCGGTGCGGCCGGCGCGGCCTCGGCGCTGGTCGGCGGCGGCGCGGCTGACCCGGACGGTGGCCAGTCGTGTCAGGCCGCTGGCGGGATCGAAGCGCGGCACGCGAGCCACGCCTGAGTCGATCACCACGCGAACCCCCTCGATGGTCAGGCTGGTCTCGGCGATGGAACTCGCCAATACAACTTTGCGCACGCCCGGCGGGGCCGGCGAGATAGCGCGGTCCTGCTCGGCGGGGTCCAGCGCGCCATAGAGGGGCGCGATCAGCACCTCGGGGCGGCGCAAGCGCTCGGCCAACAGGTCGGCGGTGCGGCGGATTTCCCCCTGGCCCGGCAGGAAGACCAGGATGCTGCCGGTTTCCTCGGCGAGCGCCCGCTCCACGGCCCGCACGGTCCGGTCCTCCAGGCGCTGGCGGTCGTCGCGGCCGAGATAGCGGGTGTCGACCGGATAGGCGCGGCCCTGACTCTCCACCACCGGCGCGTCCAGCAGCCGGGCGACGGCGGCTCCGTCCAGGGTGGCCGACATGACGAGCAGGCGTAGGTCGTCGCGCAGCAGGCCCTGGGCGTCGCGGGCCAGGGCCAGGCCCAGGTCGGCGTCCAGGCTGCGCTCGTGGAACTCGTCGAAGATCACCAGGCCGACGCCCTCCAGGGTGGGGTCGCCGAGAATCATCCGGCTGAAGACGCCCTCGGTCACCACCTCGATGCGGGTTCGGGCGGAGATGCGCGACTGCATCCGCACGCGATAGCCAACCGTCTCGCCGACCCGCTCGCCCAGGGTCTTGGCCATGCGGTCGGCGGCGGCGCGGGCGGCCAGGCGGCGCGGCTCCAGCATGATGATCTTGGCCCCGGCCAGCCAGGACGCGTCCAGCAGGCGTAGGGGAACCAGGGTCGTCTTGCCCGCGCCGGGCGGGGCCACCAGGACGGCGGAGGTGTTTTCCACCAGCGCCGCCTGCAAGGCAGGCAGGATTTCCTCAACAGGCAGCATGCAGGGGGTCTATCCGCGCCCAGCGGCCACGCCAAGCCTTGCCGCTTGACCGCTCCGTAACCAGACCGCACGGTCGGGCAAGCTTAATTCGCGCGGCGGGGGGACCGCCGCGACTGGGAGGGAATATGTGGCGTGTAAAGCCGCTAGACGCGATCCTCGCGACCGCTGAGAAAAAATCACTGCACCGCTCCCTTGGGGCCTTCCAGCTGACCATGCTGGGCATCGGCGCCATTATCGGAACCGGGATCTTCGTTCTGACCGCCGAGGCGGCCCAGAAGGCAGGCCCCGGGATGATCGCGGCCTTCGTCATCGCGGGCTTCGTCTGCGCCGTGGCCGCCCTCTGCTACTCCGAAATGTCGGCCATGGTGCCGGTTTCGGGCAGCGCCTACACCTACAGCTACGCGGTGATGGGCGAGATGGTCGCCTGGATGGTCGGCTGGGCGCTGATCCTGGAATACGCCGTCGCCGCCGGCGCGGTTTCTGTGGGCTGGTCGGGCTATGTCGTCGGCCTGATCGAGAACGCCTTCGGCATCGACATCCCCAACGCCCTGGTTCTGGGGCCCATGGACGGCGGGATCGTCAACCTGCCGGCCGCGGCCATCGCTCTTGTCGTGACCGCCCTGCTCGTCGTCGGCACGCGGGAGTCCGCCGCCGTCAACGCCTTCCTGGTGACCATCAAGGTCGCGGCCCTGACCCTGTTCTGCGTCCTGGCCCTGCCGGTCATCAAGATGGAGAACTTCGAACCCTTCGCCCCGCTCGGCATGGCCGGGATCTCGGCGGCCGCGGCCTCGATCTTCTTCGCCTATGTGGGCTTCGACGCCGTCTCGACGGCGGCTGAGGAGACCAAGAATCCGCAGCGGAACATGCCCATCGGCCTGATCGGCTCGCTCGGCGTCTGCACCATCTTCTACATCCTGGTGGCCTCGGGCGTCATCGGCACCGTCGGCGCCCAGCCGGTGATGGACGCCGCGGGCCATGGCCTGCGTCCCGGCAGCCCCGAGATGACCGCCGCCTGCGGCGCCCTGTCGGCCGACCACGTGGTCTGCTCCAAGGAGGCGCTTGCCTGGACCCTGCGCAAGATCGGCTGGACTCAGATCGGCAACCTGCTCGGCCTGGCCGCCGGCCTGGCCCTGCCCTCGGTTATCCTGATGATGATGTTTGGCCAGACCCGCATCTTCTTCGTCATGAGCCGCGACGGCCTGCTCCCGGAGGTGCTGTCCAAGGTCCACCCGAAGTTCAAGACGCCGCACGTCATCACCATCATCACCGGGGTGTTCGTCTCCGCCTTCGCCGCCTTCTTCCCGGTGGGGGTGCTGGCCGACATTTCCAACTCCGGCACCCTGTTCGCCTTCGCCATGGTGGCGATCGCGGTGCTGGTGCTGCGCAGGACCGACCCCGACCGCAAGCGCCCGTTCCGGACGCCCGCGGTGATGTTGGTGGCCCCGCTCGCGGCGGCCGGCTGCATCTATCTGTTCTTCAGCCTGTCGAAGGAAACCCAGCTGCTGTTCGTGATCTGGGCGGCCATCGGCCTGGTGGTCTACTTCCTCTACGGTTTCCGCCACAGCCACATGGCCCGCGGCATCGTGGAGGTGCCCGAGCTATCGCCGGACGCGCCGCCGGAATCGGTGCCGCCGATGCCCGGCGCGCCGCCGCCCGGCTCGCACTAGCCAACCAAGACTGAGGGGCCCGGGATCACATCCCGGGCCTTTTCATATGGGCCACATGGGCCGATGCTGACGCCATGTCCGAGACCGCCTCCTCCCCCATCCGCGCCCTCATCGCGCCGGTCACCCCCCTGGCGCAGAACTGCACCATCGTCTGGTGTGTGAAGACGATGAAGGCGGCGATCATCGATCCGGGCGGCGAGGTGCCGCGCCTGCTGGGCGCCCTGGCGGCCCACGGCCTGACCCTGGAGAAGATCTGGATCACCCACGGCCACCTGGACCATGCGGGCGGCACGGCGGACCTCAAGGCCATCACCGGGGTCCCCATCGAGGGCCCGCACCGCGACGACGCCTTCTGGATCGACCAGATGGAGGAGAGCGGCGCCAAGTGGGGCATGCCGGAGGCCAAGTGTTTTACCCCCGACCGCTGGCTTGAAGACGGCGACACCGTTACCCTCGGAGAGACCAGCTTCGAGGTCTACCACTGTCCGGGCCACACGCCGGGCCATGTGGTGTTCTTCCATCGCGAGGCCCGCTTCGCCCAGGTGGGGGACGTGCTGTTCCAGGGTTCGATCGGCCGTACCGATTTCCCGAGGGGAAATTTCCAGCAGTTGATCGACTCCATCACCGGCAAGCTGTGGCCGTTGGGGGATGATGTGGCCTTTGTCTCCGGTCACGGCCCGATGTCGCGGTTCGGCATCGAGCGGCGGACCAATGGCTATGTCGCCGACGATGTCCTTGCGGGCGATTAGCCAGTTTCAGCCGTGAAATCTGTGCGTTACGGGAGGGGCTGAAAATGGCGCGGATGGAACCCAGCACCGAACAGGTCCCCGCGACCGCCCGCATCCTGATGGTCGACGACGACCCGGGCATCCTCGACGTCGTCTCCGACTTCCTGGGCAAACACGGCTACCTCGTCGAGACCGCCGGGGACGCGCGTGAGATGGAGCAGGCGCTGGAGCGCGGCCCCGTCGACCTGATCGTGCTCGACGTCATGCTGCCGGGCGAGGACGGCCTGTCCATCGCCCGCCGGCTCAGCGGCGAAGGCCCGCCGATCATCATGCTGTCGGCCATGGGCGAGGACACCGACCGCATCGTCGGCCTGGAGCTGGGCGCCGACGACTACCTGGCCAAGCCCTGCAATCCCCGCGAACTGCTGGCCCGGGTCCGCGCCGTCCTGCGCCGCGCCGAGCAGCGCGGTCAGGCCAATGCCATCGGCGCCGGCTGCGAGTTCGCGGGCTGGCGGCTGGACCTGGTGCGGCGCGAACTGCGCTCGCCCCCCGGCGTTGCGGTGAACCTGTCGTCGGGCGAGTTCTCCCTGCTGCGCGCCTTCGTGGAACGGCCCCAGCGGGTGCTGACCCGCGACCAGCTTCTCGACTTCGCCCGCGGCCCGGACTCAGACGCCTTCGACCGGGCCATCGACGTGCAGATCAGCCGCCTACGCCGCAAGCTGGACGACGGTGGCGGCGGCACCGACCTGATCCGCACAATCCGCAACGAAGGCTACATGTTCACCGCCAAGGTGAAGCGGACATGAGGCTGCCCTGGTCGGGCCGGCCCACCGCCTCGCTGTTCGCCCGCCTGCTGACCCTGATCGGCATCACCCTGGTGGCGTCGCAGGTGATCATCCTGACGATGATCTTCGTCCTGCCGCCGCCCGCGCCCGACTTCTACCGGCTGAGCGAGGTGGCGCAGACCTTCAAGGGCCGAGCGCCCAGCCTGACCGAACGCCGGCCCCTGGAACTGAAGATCGTCGACAGGGCGCCCTCGCCCACCATGGAGGGTCGCATGGTGCCCAACATGCGCGCCGAGCTCGCCCGCGAACTGGGGGTGGCCGAGGCCCGGGTGGTGTTCGCCGCGCCGTCTCGCATGCCGGTCTCCGACCGTCGGGTGTTCCGCATCATCCGCGACCGCATGGCCCGGGACGGCGGCGAGCAGGAGGAGCACTTCCTGATCGCCCCCTTCGACGTGGCCGTGCAGCGCGCCGACGGGCGGTGGGACATGGTCCGGCCGACGCCGCGCCTGGGGCTCGACCCCTGGCAGCTTCGCATCGTGCTGTGGCTGCTTCTGTCGGCCGCCCTGCTGGCGCCGGTGGCCTACACCTTCGCCCGCCGGCTGGCCCACCCCTTCCAGCTGTTCGCCGACGCCGCCGAGCAGTTGGGCCGCGATCCGCGCGGAACGCGGCTGCCGGTCTCTCTGAAGGGCACGGCGGAGATCAATATCGCGGTCAGCGCCTTCAACGAGATGCAGGACCGCCTGCGCCGCTATGTCGAGGACAGGACTGCGATGGTGGGCGCCATCGCCCACGACCTGCGCACCCCCCTGACCCGCCTGCGCTTCCGCATCGAGAACGTGCCGGAGGAAGCCCGCGCCAAGATGGCCGGCGACCTGGACCAGATGGAGGAGATGATCAGCGCGGCCCTGACCTTCGTGCGCGACGCCAGCGGCCCGGCCGAGCGGACGCCCCTGGAGCTCTCCTCCCTGCTGGAAAGCGTCTGCGACGAGATGGCCGAGACCGGCAGCGACACCCAGGTGGAGCGCGGCGACAAGGTGATCCTGGAGGGCGACCCTGTCGCCCTGCGACGGCTGTTCACCAACCTGCTGGAGAACGCCGTGAAGTTCGGCGGCCGGGCCCGCGCCCGGGTCTATCGCGATGGCGCCAGCGCCTATGTGGAGATCGAGGACGACGGGCCCGGCATTCCGCCCGAGGACGCCGAGCGGGTTTTCGAGCCCTTCTACCGCCGCGAGCCCTCCCGCAGCCGCCAGACCGGCGGCATCGGTCTCGGCTTGGCGGTCGTCCGCTCGGTAGCCCGGGGCCATGGCGGCGACGTCGTCATGGCTAACCGCCCGGGCGGCGGTCTGACCGCGCGCGTCCAGTTGCCGCTCTAAGCGTTCGTCCGGGAACGGACATCCCGGACTGTTGATCGCGGCTCTGCGGGCCCGTCGCCTGGGGCTCGGGTCCTTTTCAGAGCTCCCGCCGCGATTAGGTCGCAAATTTCCGCGCAACCTCTGGCGCGCCTTGAGGGTTGTCTGAGCGTAACCGTAGTTGATGCAGCCCCCCCGCATCTCCTCAAGGCACGCATAGCAGGAGCAACCCCATGGACCTCGATCCCAACGCCAAGCCGAAGTCCCGTCGCGGATTCGCCGCCATGAACCCCGAGCGCCGGCGCGAGATCGCCCGCAAGGGTGGCGCGAGCGTACCGGGTGAAAAACGCAGTTTCGCCAAGGACCGCGACCTCGCGGCCTCGGCCGGTCGCAAGGGCGGAGAATCCTCCCGCGGCGGCGGTCGCACCCGCGGGCCGCTGGAAGGCTAAGCCTCCCAGCTCTCGACCAAACTAAGCCACGGCCCCGATCCCCCTCGGGGCCGTTTGCTTACGTGGAGTTACGCCCGGAGCAGGACTATGGCGAAGGTCGGCTCGGCGCTTTCCCATTGGTTTTCCAGGCGCCAGCCCGCCGCGGCCGCAAGCTTTCCGAAGCCCTCGACCGTGAACTTGTGGGAGTTCTCGGTGTGGAGGCTTTCGCCCGCCGCGAAGTGGAAGGTGCGTCCGGCGACGATGACCACCTGGTCGCGTCGGCTGACCAGATGCATTTCCATCCGGCTTTCCTGGGCGTTCCACACCGCGCGGTGCTGGAAGGCGGTCAGGTCGAAGTCCCCGCCCAGTTCGCGGTTAATGCGGGTCAGCAGGTTGAGGTTGAAGGCCGCCGTCACGCCTTGGGCGTCGTCATAGGCCGCGACCAGGACCGCCTCGTCCTTGACGATGTCCATGCCCACCAGGAAGGCCGCCCCATGGCCCAGCAGCCGCCGGGCGCTGGCCAGGAACGCGATCGCCTCCTCGGGCCGGAAATTGCCGATGGTGGAGCCGGGGAAGAAGCCGACGCTGGTCAGACCGTCCACCGCGTCGGGCAGGCGAAGAGCGGTGGTGAAGTCATCCACCAGGGGCGCCACGATCAGATTGGGGTAGTCGCGGCCGATGGCTTGCGCAGCCTCGTCGAGCGCCGACTTGCTGATGTCGATGGGGACGTAGGCCGCCAGCTGCGGCGCGGCGTCGAGCAGCAGGCGAGTCTTGGTGCTGGCGCCGCTGCCGAACTCCACCAGGGCTGAGCCCAAGGGAATGGCGGCGGCCATCTCACCGGCCTTGTGGCGCAGCAGGGCGGCCTCGGTGCGGGTGGGATAGTATTCCGGCAGGTCACAGATTTCCTCGAACAGGCGCGAGCCTTCGGCGTCGTAGAAATATTTGGGGAGAATGGTCTTCTGCGGCTTGGCCAGGCCCGCCAGCACGTCGGCGGCGAAGCTGCCGTCGGTCTGCGCATGGACCCGCGGCTCGCCATCCCACGCCAGGCGCAGCCCTGAGAACATCCAGCGCTGATCGGGATGGAAGAAGTTGCGGTAGGTCGGCCGCGCATGGCCCTGCGGGGTTGCGTGACAGCCGCCGCGCAGCACCATCTGGCCGCTCATGAACTTGCCGTTGTACTCGCCCACGGCGCCGGCCGCCGGGTGGAAGCCGGGATAGGGGCAATAGGCGCTGCGGGTCCATTCCCAGACATCGCCGAACATCTGGCGCAGCCCCTCGCCCACCGTCGCGGCGGCCGGGCCGAGTTGGCCCGAGCCCATGAAGTTGCCGGCCATCGGCAGGCCGTTCGAGGCATGCTCCCATTCGGCCTCGGTGGGCAGGCGGGCGCCGGCCCAGGCGGCGTAGGCGTCGGCCTCGTAGAAGCTGATATGGGTGACCGGCGCGTGAGGGGCGATGGCGCGCAAGCCCTGCAGGGTCATGGCTAGCCAGCCATGGTCGCCCTGCTGCCAGTAGGCCGGCGCGCTCCAACCCTGTTCCCGCACCTGGGCCCAGCCCTCGGCGAGCCAGAGCTCCGGCTTGGCGTAGCCACCGTCAGCCATGAAGGCCAGCCACTCGCCATTGGTCACCAGCCGGTCGGCCAGCTTGAACGGTTGCAGGAAGACCTGGTGGCGCGGACCCTCGTTGTCGAAGGCGAAGCCTGCGCCGCCATGGCCGATCTCCACCAGGCCGCCGTCGAAGGCGACGACGCCGGCGCGACCGGGATCGGCGCTGACCGGCAGGGCGGTGGTGGGGGAATAGGCGGGCTTCAGCGGCGACTGGGCGAAGAGGTGCAGGATATCCATCAGGATCAGCTCCTGATGCTGCTCCTCATGGGCCAGGCCCAGGTCCAGCAGGTCCGACAGGCCGGCGACGTCCGACGACAGCAGGTGATGCATCCCCTCGTCCACATGGGCGCGATAAGCCAGGACCTCGTCGCGGGAGGGCCGGGTCAGCAGGCCGCGCTCCGGCCGGGGCTGACGCGGACCAAGCGCCTCGTAATAGGAGTTGAACAGGTAGGCGTAGCGTTCGTCGAACGGCCGGTATCCCGCCAGGTTCGGCTTCAGCAGGAAGGTCTCGAAGAACCAGGTCGTATGGGCCAGGTGCCATTTTGCGGGGCTGGCGTCGGGCATGGACTGGGCGGCCATGTCCTCGGGCGAGAGATGCCGCACTAGGTCCTCGGTGGCCTGGCGGATCCGATGGTAGCGGGCCGCCGGCTGGCCCAAAGCGCCGCGAAGGGGTGCGGGCACAGACCCAGCGTCGTCGGAATGCGCCATGGGATACTCCTGATTTGGTCAGAACGCCCGCGTCAAACTCAACGCGGATTTCGCCCCTAGGTCCGGCAACGCCGAACGACGTTCTTCGTTCCCTTAAATTGGGTCTCGGGCCCGCAACCGCAAGTCGGAACAGATGGAGTCTGCCTGCGTTGCATCACCAACGAATGACGGCTGTAGGCCTTCATCAAGAGGGTGACGGGGCGCGGATCGAGGAACGCATGACCGACGACACCGACTGGCGTGACGACGTGGTGCGGATGATCCCAGCGCTGCGGGCCTTCGGATGGTCGCTCTGCCACAATGGATCCGACGCCGACGACCTGGTGCAGGACACCCTGATCAAGGCCTGGACCAACCGCGACAAGTTCGAGATGGGCACCAACCTGCGGGCCTGGCTGTTCACGATCCTGCGCAACACCTATTACACCCAGGTCATCCGCCGCCGCCGCGAGGTGCGCGACGAACTGGGCGAGTATGCCGGGGCGCTGAAAACGCCGCCGAGCCAGGACTGGAGCGTGGCCATGCACGCCATGCAGGACGCCCTGAAACACCTGCCCGACGAGCACCGCGAAGCCCTGATCCTGGTGGGCGGGGCGGGGATGTCCTACGAGGAGGCCGCCGAGATCTGCGGCTGCGCGGTGGGCACCATCAAGAGCCGGGTGAACCGCGCCCGGGCCAAGCTCTTGAAGATCATGGACGCCGACGCCCCCTCCGACCTCATGGCCAATGAGACCATGGTGGCGGCCAACCGGGCCTGAGTCGGCGTCAGCCCACCGTCTTGCGCAGCCAGGCCAGCAGGTCGGACACCACCTCGTCGCGGTTGATCTCGTTCAGCATCTCGTGACGGCCGCCTTTGTAGATTTTCACCTCCATTCGGGTGAGGCCCGCCTCGCGGTAGCGGTTCACCAGCGGATGCAGCAGTTCGAGGTCGCGGTTGATGGGGTCCTTGTCGCCTACGAAGATGTAGAGCGGCAGATCCTTGGGAATCTTGGCGATCTCGGCGGGGTCGCGCAGACGGGCGCTGACCCGGCCGAAGCTGTCGGCGGCGCTGGGCTGGCGGGAGAAGCCGCACAGCGGATCGGCGATGTACTTGTCCACCTCGGCGTCGTCGCGCGACAGCCAGTCGTAAGGGGTGCGGGGCTTGGGCCCGTCGGCGTTCATCTCGTCCAGCTTCTTGGCCGGGCCGGTGCGGTCGCCGAAGGCCGCGGTGCCCGAGAGCACCAGGCCGTCGATCTTGCCGGCATGATCGAAGGCGTAGGCCTGGGAGAAGAACGAACCCAGGCTATGGCCCAGCAGGACCAGCGGCAGGCCAGGGTTCTCGGCCCGCGCCAGGTCGGTCAGGCGGGCGATATCCTCCACCACCAGTTCCGCGCCGTTCTCGCCGAAGTCGCCGAGCGCCGCCTTGGAGGGGGCGGTATAGCCGTGGCCGCGATGGTCGTCGGCATACAGCACGAAGCCATCGGCCATGATGGGGATCAGCGGATCGGGATAGCGTCGGGCGTGCTCGCCCATGCCGTGAGCGATCTGAAGCACGGCGCGCGGGGTGACGCTCTCGTCGGCCCAGCGGAAGCCGGCGATGGAGGCCCCGTCCCCGCCGTCAAACCGGAACTGCTTTTCGGAATAACCCATGATCCCCTCCGTACGCTCTGGCGGCGCGAGAGGTCCGACATAGCGCGCGGGAGCGGCGATGCACGTGGTTTTTCTTGGCGGCGCGGCCAAGCCTCGACAGGGCGCTCCGGCGGTGGGACGACTAGGCGATGGTCTCCAAGAGTCTCCGCCCCGCCCTGCTCGCCGGCCTCGGTCTCGCAGCCCTGCTGCTGTCCGGCTGCCAGGCCAAGGTCAGCCGCCCGCCCTGCCCCGCCGGCGAAGTCTGCCTGGCCTATGGCAGCAACAACGAGGCTGGCTCCCTGGACCCGCAGACCTCCAACCTGGTGGATGAGTTCACCATCATCGCCGACCTGATCTCCGGCCTGACCACCGACTCGCCCGACGGCCAGCCGATCCCAGCCATTGCCACCTCGTGGGAGACCAGCCCCGACGGCCTGATCTGGACCTTCCATCTACGCGACGACGCCAAATGGTCGGACGGCGTGCCGGTGACCGCCGACGACTTCGTCTTCGCCTATCGCCGCATCCTCGATCCCAAGACCGCCTCGATCTATTCCTACCTCGTCTACCTGCTGAAGAACGGCCAGGCGGTGAACGAGGGCAAGGCGCCCCTGACCGCCGTCGGCGCCCGGGCCATCGACGCCGGCACTCTTGAACTGACCCTGGAGCACCCGGCGCCCTATCTGCCGGAACTGCTGAAGCACCAGAGCTTCTTCCCGGTACCCAAGCATGCGGTCGAGAAGTGGGGCGACGCCTGGGTCAAGCCCGGTCGCTATGTCAGCAACGGCCCCTACAAGCTGATGAGCTGGCAGCTCGGCGACCACATCGAGGTGGTGAAGAACCCCTATTTCTACGACGCCAAGAACGTCTGCGTGGACCGCATCGACTATTTCCCGACCCCCGACTCGGTGATGGCCGAACGGCGCGTCGCCCGCGGCGAGCTGGACGTGAACACCTCGTTCCAGTCCAACCGCTTCATCCGACTGAAAGAGCGGATGCCTGACATGGTGCGGGCCAAGAACGCGCTCGCCACCTCCTATCTCTCCTTCAACACCCGGGAGATCAAGGCTTTCCGGGACAGTCGCGTCCGCCGAGCCCTGTCGGAGTCCATCGACCGCGAGTTCATCACCGGCAAGCTGATGCGGGCCGGCCAGCTTCCGGCCTACGCCTTCGTGCCGCCGGGCACCGCCAACTATGCGCGGGGCGCCAGAACCGTCTGGGCCGACAAGCCGCTGGCCGAGCGCCAGGCCGAAGCCAAGCGACTGCTGGCCGCCGCCGGCTACGGCCCGAACCGCAAGCTCACCTTCGACTTCAAGATCTCCAACAGCCCTGACACCGTCCTGCTGGCCAGCGCCGTCCAGGCCGACTGGGCCGCCATCGGTGTGGATGCGAAGATCGTCCAGAACGAGGGCCAGGTCGCCTTCGCCGCTTATCGCAACCGCGACTTCGGGATCGGCGCCATGAGCTGGTACGCCGACTTCAACGATCCCGTGACCTTCCTGTCCCTGATGAAGTCCGACACGGGCGGCCAGAACTACGGGGACTACAAGAACCCCGCCTATGACGCGCTGCTCAACGCCGCCGACCGTGAGCCGGACGCCGGCAAACGCGCCGCCATCCTCCAGCGGGCCGAGCAGATGATGCTGAGCGAGGACGCCATCGCCCCGATCTACTACGTCGTGAGCCGCAACCTGGTGAGCCCGCGGGTCACCGGTTGGGTCGACAACGTCGCCAACTTCCACCGCGCGCGGTGGCTGTGCCTGAAGAAGTAGGGGGAGAACCTTGGCGGTGACGCAGGGATTCGAACCCTGGATACGCTTTCACGTATGACGATTTAGCAAACCGTTGCCTTCAGCCACTCGGCCACGTCACCATCAAGGGCGGGACCGATAGCCGTTTCGAATGCGGCTGGCAATCGAGTCGAACGGTTTCCCTCCGGGTGCGTCAAATCCCGTCAATTCAAAGAACATGCTGCGTCGTTAACCCGACGATCAGACCGCTGCGGCACACTGCAGCCTCTCATTTCTGCGTGTGCGGCTCCCCATGTCTTCCGTCGTCCAGTTCCAACGCAAGGAAAGCCCGGACGCCGGTCCCGAGCCGACGCCGCGCGTCGCTGAGCCCCGCGTGGCCAATCCGCACGCCGACCTCCCGCCCGCCGAGCGTGGCGCATCTGAGGACCGTCGCGGTCCGTTCCGTCCCAAGTCCCTGATCCCCACCCGCGCCCGCCTGCAAGGTCGGGTGGTGGCCCGGATGTTCCAGGCGGGTGACGCCGCCATGCTGGTGGTGGCTGGGGCCATCGCCCACGCCCTGGGCGCGGGCGGCGCCACGGGCCTCTCGGTCAGCTGCGCCGGGGCGCTCACCGTCCTGCTCAGCCTATCGACCTTCCGAGCCTATGGCTTCAACCGCCGCGAAGGCTTGGCCTATCACCTCGCTCGCCTCAGCGCGGCCTTCGCGGTGGGCGTCGGCGCGACCTGCGCCATCCTGTTTCCCTTCGTGCCCCTCGCCAAACTGCTCCTGGCCCTCGGCGCCTGGGGGCCTGTGGCCTTCGCCACCACCTATGTCCTGCACATCGTCTGGTGGCTGTGCGTGCGGCGCTGGCGCGCCAGCGGCCGCCTGACCCCCAATATCGTCGTGGTGGGCGCCACCGGCGCCGCCGAGCGGCTGATCGTCGCCACCCTGCTGAGCCGCGAGGCCAATATCCTGGGCGTGTTCGATGACCGCGCGGCCCGCAGTCCGGCGGGGATCCGTGGCGTGCCGGTGCTGGGCGACACCAACGCCCTGCTGGCCCACCGCATCATGCCCTATGTGGACCGCATCGTGATCACGGTGCCCTCCCAGGCCCGCGCCCGCGTCGGCGAGATGATCGAGCGCCTGGGCGTCCTGCCCAACGAGGTCAGCCTGCTGCTGGACGGCGAGGACGCCGCGCACGAAGCCGCCGCCATCAGCCGCATCGCCGACGTGCCGCTGGCACACATCTCCGGCGCGCCGATGGACGAGCGCCGCGCCATCGCCAAGCGCGGTCAGGACCTGCTGGTGGGCCTGGCGGCCCTGGTGGTCGCCGCCCCCGTCATGCTGCTGGTGGCCTGGGCCATCAAGCTGGACAGCCCCGGCCCCGCCCTGTTCCGGCAGCGCCGCCACGGCTTCAACAACGAAGAGATCGTGGTCTGGAAGTTCCGCTCCATGCGGGTGCAGTCGACGCCCCAGACCAAGGTCCGCCAGACCCAGGCCGATGATGACCGCGTCACCCGGGTGGGACGCTTCATCCGCAAGACGTCACTGGACGAACTGCCGCAGATCTTCAACGTGCTGACTGGCGAGATGTCCCTGGTGGGGCCGCGTCCGCATCCGGTGGGGATGATGACCGGCGATATCGAGTCGGCCCGTCTGGTGGCCGAATACGCCCACCGCCACCGCATGAAGCCCGGCATGACGGGCTGGGCGGCCATCCACGGCTCGCGCGGTCCGGTGGACACGCCCGAGCTGGTGAAGCGCCGGGTGGCCCTGGATGTGGAGTACATCGAGCGGCAGTCCTTCCTGCTCGACCTCTACATCATCCTCATGACCCTGCCCTGCCTGCTGGGCGACCGCGAAAACATCCGCTGAAGCCCACGGGCTTAACCGTTTGAAACCGCTTGTTCAGGCACACTGACCCTAGATCGGTTCAAGAGGTTCTAGGCGATGTTCTGGCGCGGGGTGATCGGCTACCTGCCCGTCAATGTGGTGCAAGGCGTCGTCGGCCTGCTGACCATCGTCGCCTTCACGCGCCTACTGACGCCCGCCCAATTCGGCGACTACGCCCTGGGTATCTCGGTCATGGCGCTCGTCCACACCGCAGTCTTCACCTGGAACGAGGCTGCCATGGCCCGGTTCTGGGCCGGCGAGTCGGGCCGCGACGGCGGCGCCGACCACTCGGCCACCGTCTATCGCGCCTGGCTTCTGCTGCTGGCGGTACTGCCGATCGCAGCCTTGATCGCGCTGGCCTTGCCCATGACGCCCAGCCTGAAGCTCGCGGTGCTGGTGGGCCTGGCCACCGTCGCGCCGCGCACCTTCGTCAAGATCGCCCAGGAACGCCGACGCGCCGCGGGTGAGGTGAAGAGCGCGGCCCTGCTGGACATGGGCCAGACTCTGGGCGGCTTCCTGATCGGCGTGGGTCTCGCCCTGGCGGGCCTTGGCGGCGCCGCGCCGGTGGCCGGCCTTGGCCTGGCGGCCCTGGCCTGCCTGCCCTTCATCCTCGCCGCCGAGCATCGGCAGCAAGCCGGGGGGCAGATCGAACCCCAACGCCTGCGCAGCCACGCCGCCTACGGCGTGCCGGTGGCCCTGTCGCTGATCCTGGCCCTGGTGCTCTCCACCACAGACCGCTTCCTGCTCTCGGCCTTCCTCGATGAGAGCGCGGTGGGCGTCTATCACGCCGGCTACAGCCTCGCGAACCGCAGCCTGGACGTGGTGTTCATCTGGCTGGGCGCCGCCGGTGGCCCAGCCTTGATCATGGCCCTGGAACGCGGCGGCCGCAGCGCCCTGGCCGAGGCCGCCCGCGAACAGGCGCAGCTGATGCTGTTGCTCACCGTGCCGGCGGCGACGGGCCTGGCGCTGGTGTCCGCCCCCCTCGCCAAACTGATGATCGGTCCGACGCTCAGCGCTGGCGCTGGCCACGTGACTCCCTGGATCGCGCTATCGGGCCTGCTGGCGGGCATGACCACCTACTACTTCCATCAGGCCTTTACCCTCGGACGCAGGACCTCCTTGCTGCTGGCGGCCATGGCGGTTCCGGCCGCCACCAATGTGGCGCTGAACATCGTCCTGATTCCGCGCTTCGGCCTGGACGGCGCCCTGTGGGCGACGCCCGCGAGCTACGGCCTTGGCCTAGCAGCCTCAGCCTTCCTGGGCCGCCGCAGCGTGACCCTGCCGATCCCCTGGATCACCCTGGCGCAGGCCGTGGGGGCAAGCGGGCTCATGGCCCTGGTGGTCAGCCGCATCCCGGCCGTCGGCGGGCTGCTGGAGCTGCTTTTCAAGGCGGCGGCCGGCGCTCTCGTCTACGGGGCGGTCATCGCCCTGGTGGATGCCGGCGCCCTGCGCAGCCGGGGTCGCGACGCCCTTAGCACCTTCCGCGCCCGGAGCGCCACATGACCGAAGTGGTGTTCGACAACAGGCGGTGGGCCAAGGGCCGTCCGGCGCTATCCATCCTGACGCCGTTCAAGGGCGACGACCCGACGCCGCTCCTGGCCGCTCTCGCCCGCGAGACCGGTGACTGCGAACTGGTGATGCTGGATGACGGTACGGGCGACGCTGATCTGGCCGCCAGGGTCGAGATCGCCATCGCCGCCCTGCCCTTCCCGGCCCGCTTCGTGCGGCTGGCGAAGAACGAGGGCCGGTCCAGAGGCCGCAACAGGCTGGTGGGTCACGCGCGCGCCGGGCACTACCTTTTCCTGGACAGCGACATGCTGCCCGATACGCCGACGTTCATCACCGACTGGCTGGCCCTGATCGCCAGGGAGAACCCGGCGGTGGCCTTCGGCGGCTTCTCCCTGGACCAGGCGCCGCCCAACCGCGACCACGCCCTGCACCGGGCCATGGCCGGCCAATCGGATTGCCTGCCCGCCACCGAGCGGGCGCTGATGCCCGAGAAGATCTTCACCTCCAACCTGCTGGTCCGCGCCGACGTCTTCGCCGCGGAGTCCTTCGACGAAGGCTTCGCCGGCTGGGGATGGGAGGATGTGGAATGGGGAATGCGGGTGGCCCACCGCTGGCCGATCCTGCATGTGGAGAACACCGCCACCCACCTTGGCCTCGACACCGCCAAGACCCTGGCCGACAAGTACGAGCAGTCCACCCGAAATTTCGCCCGGGTCGTGGCCAGCCATCACGCGGCGATCAGCCGCTATCCCAGCTACAAGGTCGCCCGCGTGCTGAAGCGCGCACCGCTGCGGGCCCTATGGCGGCCGCTGCTGAAGGCCTACGCCCTTACCGAGGCCGCGCCTCTGAAGACCCGGGCCTTCGCGCTACGGCTCTACCGCGCCGCCCTCTACGCCGAGGCCGTGTGATGGCGAGCTATGCCGAGGCCTATTCCGCCGACCGCTCCTTGAAGGGTAAGCTGCGCCGACGCCTGGTGCGGCTGATCAACACCCGGCCCCTCGCCAAGGGACCGCCCCGCCCCATGGTCTCCTTCACCTTCGACGACGCCCCCCTGACCTCGGCGGTGGCCGGCGCGGCCCTGCTGGAGACGCGTGGCCTGGCGGGCACCTACTATGTCTCGGCGGGCCTTTCCGGGACGCAAGCGCCCATGGGCGTCTGCGCCGAGCCTGTCGATTACAAGCGCCTGGCCAAGGCCGGGCACGAGATCGCCTGCCATACCTATTCCCACCTGGACTGCGGTCAGGCCTCGGGTCCGACAGCCCTGGCCGACGTGGTCTTGAACGCGCAGGCGGTGGCCGCCTGGGACGTGGGGGAGATGGTGAGCTTCGCCTATCCCTATGGCGACGTGGCGGGCGGGCCCAAGGGAGCGCTGGCCAAGCGGTTCTCCACCCTGCGGGCCCTGCACCACGGCCTCGTCGAGAAGGGCACAGACCTCAACCAGCTCCCGGCCGTCGGCATCGAGGGCCCGGACGGCGAGGCGGTCGCCCGGAAATGGCTGGCCGCGGCCAAGGCCAGGAGCGCCTGGCTGATCCTCTACACCCACGATGTGCGGCCCGACCCCTCCCCCTGGGGCTGCACGCCCGAGGTCCTGGCGCGCCTGATCGACCAGGCGGCGGCGGACGGCTTTGATGTCGTGACGGTGCGCGAGGGCGCGAGGCGGTTAAATCTCTAGGTTCTGACTTCCCGGTCGGGCCAGCAGAGCTTCACCGCCAGGGCGACAAAGATCACCCAGCGGAAGTCGTTGTAGTTCACCGCCATGCTCTCGGTCAGCGAGGTCAGGCCGTAGACGATCAGGAAGGGCACGGCGAGATAGGCGCCCTGGTCCCGGTAGATCGAGACGATGGCCAGGGTCACGGTCTGCAGGAAGGTCAGGGCCCAGGCGGCCAGGCCGAAGACCCCCAGGGCGAGCCATTGCTCGATCCAGGTATTGTGGGAGTGGTGCGGCGCCCAGCCGGCCTCCTTGACGATCTTCGCCCGTGGGCCCCAGCGGCTGGTGTCGTCATAGACCGCGCTATAGCCATAGCCGGTCCAGGGCCGTTTCTCGATCTGGTGCATGGCCGCCGTCCAGATCTCGGTCCGGCCGGTGAGCGTCGCGTCCTTGCCGAGCGCCTTGAACACCAGGTCCGAGGCGAACAGGCCCACGCACAGCGCCATCACCAAGCCCAGCATGGCCAGCCAACTGGCGGCGACGCTGATCCCGGGCCCCCGCCGCACGATGGCGACGAACATCAGGCCGCCCAGCCCCAGGATCACCGAGACCAGGGAAGTCTTGGAGGTGGACATGATGACCAGCAGCACCGTGAGCGCGGCGAAGGGCCACCAGATCATCGCCCGGGTCGGGTTCAGCATGGCCGCCGCCGACAGGATGCAGAAGCCGAGCGTCATGATGCCGCCGAGCGCGTTCTTGTCGGCCCAGACTCCGCGCCAGGCGCCGGGGAACAGCTCGTGCATCACCCCGATGGACGGCAGGGCCAGCGGCATGACGAAGGAGATCACCGCCAAGACCGCGAAGGCGGTGGCGAACACCTCGGCCAGTTCCGCCCATCGGTAGCGGGCGGCCATCACCACGCCGCCAAGCGTGGTGGCGTAGACGGCGACGATCCGGCGCGCGGTGATGTCCGGCGCGGTGGACCAGAAGTAGGACACGCCGACGATCAGCATGAGGGCGATCAGGAACGGCTGACGGATCAAGGCCTGGAAGACGCTGGCCGGGGTCAGGAAGAACAGGAAGGCCGCCGCCGCGTAGGCCGGCAGGTAGCCCAGAGGAATCAGCTTGTCGAAGGCGGTGTTGTTGGCGTCGCCGCGCAGGGGGAAGACCCAGCCCTCGCTGAAGATCAGCAGGATCAGCACGCTGGCTGCGAAGATGGTCAGACTCCAAAGGCTGACCTGGGGCCGACCTCGAACCTCCACGCCGCTCCAGGTGGCCTGGGTCATGGCATGATGGCCTTGAGGAAGGCCGGTTGGCTCACCGTGGCGCGGTTGAAGAAGATGCCGGCCACCGTGCCGCCGGCGGCGACCAGGGCGTCGCGCAGTTGGGCTGGCGCGCGGACGTCCACCTCGTCGGCGGCCACCACCAGGACGGTCTGGTCCATGAAGGGGGCGACCGTGAGCGCCGCCTGCGATCGCTCGGGCGACGGACAGTCGACGATGATTACGTCGGCGTAGCGGCGCAATGCGGTCCAGTAGTCGCCGGTGGGCAGGATGTGGACGCCCTGGCGGCCCTTGAGATTCTCGCGGCGAAAGCGGGTCACCCACCAGCGGGCCTCGCCGACCCGGTGGGCCGACAGATAGCGGGCGTCCGGCCAAGGTTGGCCGTCGGCGCCCCGCGAGGCGGGCTGGACGGTGAAGAAGATCGAGCCGTCGGGACTGGCGGCGGCGGGTTCGCCCATCGCGCCGTAGCGATCAGCCTCGTCACGGACGGCGAGGTACTGCGGCGAGGACAGCAGGTCGAGGTCCACCAGCCAGACCGAACGGCCGGCGCGCTTCGCCGCGAACCAGGCAAGCTCACGCGCCACCGTGGACGTGCCCTCTCCCCGGCGTGCGGCCACGACCTGGATCACCCGCGCGCGGCCAGCGGCCGGCGCGCCCAGCGACGCCCAAAGGTCGGCCATCTCGGCGTTCAGGTCCACCATCCCTCGAATCGATACACGCGTAAGGCTTTCAAACTACCGCAAGTTCAAGGCGAACGAACGGCGCCGGTTCCCCTCGGCCCCTATCGGACCTTCATTTCCGCCGTGGCGAGCACCGGCAGATCGAGGCTGCGCGAGGCCGACTGCGCCGTGGGCAGGCCGGGCCGCAGGAACATCCGCAACAGGCCGGCGCAGAGCGCGGTGAAGGCGGCGAACAGGAAGGCCAACACGAACACCGGCTTCTTCAGGCTCTTGCCCTTGGTGGGGGCCACGGCCCGGCTGACGATGCGGATGTTGTCGTTGGTGGTCGATGCGATCTCGTTGGCCGCGCGGCTCTGCTCTTCCTTGACCGTGAAGTCGCGGACATTGGCCTGCAGGACGTCGCGGTCCAAGGACAGGGCCTGGAACTTGGGCTCAAGCTCAGCCAGGCGCAGCCGCCGTTCGGTGAGCTGAGTGACCTGATCGGCCAGCGCGGTCTGGGACTGCTTGAGGGCGGCGACCTCGGCGGTCAGCTGGATCTTCTCGGTCTGGATGGTCTGGTAGACCGGATTGACCCCGAACCGCTTGGCGCCGTCGGCATGGGTGCGGCCCGCGGCGATACCGGCCTCCAGCTGGGCGATCTGGGCGTCCAGCTCCTGCACCGGCCGGGCATCGTTCTTGTAGCGCGACAGCAGGTCTTCCCGCTGCAGCTTCAGGGTGGTCAGTTTGTCGCCCACGGCGCTGGAGACGTCGCGGTATAGGCCCACCTCCTGCGACACTTGGCCCAACTGCGAATCCAGCATCGCCAGCCGCCCCATGCGGTCCTGGAGCTGGGCGTCGGTCTGGTATTTCTGCTGCTCGATCTGCTGCTGGAGCTGTCCCAGCGAGACCTTCTCGGCCACGAAATCGCCGATCCGGTTGTTGTTCAGGAAGTCCTCATAGGCCGCGTCGGCGGAGACAAGACGCTGCTGGAAGGCCTCCCGCTGCCGAGCGAGCGCCGGCGACGTGGGGTCGGTCAACACCGTGCGGCGATAGACCAGGTACTCTTCCAGCAGGGTGTTCAGCACCAGGGCGGCGGTATCGGGGTTCCCGTTGGTGAAGCTCACGCGGATGATCGGGGTGTCCGGCGCCGTCTCGATCTTGGTGTTGGTGTCCAGGGCCCGCAGCGCCTGGCCCATGATCATCTTCTTCTCGCGCGCCGTGGCCCCAGCGTACTTGGCCGCCAGCTCCGGATAGATGCGGGCCAGGCCCAGCCTGTCGATCAACCGCTGCTTCAATATGCCCGACCCGAGGATCTCGGTTTCCGACTGGATCAGGGCGTCGGCCTCCGGCACCGCGCCGCGGGCGGCGTCGCCGGAGAGCGGCTCATAGACATATTCCTGGCCCAGGCGAACCAGGACGCTGGCGTTGGCCGGATAGCTGGTCTTCATCGTGAAGGCGGCCGCCGCCCCCAGGACGAAGATGATCGCGAAGACCGCCACCATCAGGTAGCGTTCGCGCCACAGCAGGGTCGCGAAATCGGACACGGCATAGCGCGGCCGTCCGGCCCAGTCGGTCCGGATCGCCTGATCGTGCGGTCTGATTGTCCAAGCCCCTGGCGCGGCCATGCGATTCCGACTGTTCTAGCCCTATGGAGGGACCGTGGCGGGGGACGATTAACGTTCCATTACCCATTGTCGTTAAGGTTTGCGGTCATGCGTCCCAGCCTGAAATTCGCCTCCGTCCTATTGGCCTGCGTGAGCTTCGGGCTCGGCGCGTGCGGCGCGCATATTCCGCGCCTGCCCCGCATGGACCTGCTGGGTCGGATCGACGAGCCGGAGAGCCGCAAGGACCGCGAGGCGCGCGCCGCCCGCGAAGAGGGGGCCGGGTTCAGCAACATCCCCTACGCCACCTGGAGCGACTACGAGCCGCCCTATCGCTTCTATCCGGGGGACGAGATCGAGGTCTCCCTCCCCTCCGCCCCGGAACTGAACAAGACGGTGACGGTGCAGCCGGACGGGCGCATCTCCATGCCGCTCATCCCCGCGATCATGGCGGCCGACCGCACCATTCCCGAACTGCAGGGCAGCCTGTCCCAGGCCTATGCCGGGACGCTGCTGCGGCCGGCGGTGGACGTGGCGCCCAAGGCCGCGCCGCTGAAGGTGTTCGTAGGCGGCGAGGTGGCCAATCCCGGCATCTTCGACATGGCCGGCGACGCCGACGCGCTGCGCGCCGTGATCCAGGCCGGCGACTTCAAGACCAGCGCCAACCGGGACAACGTGATCATCCTGCGCCGCGGGGCCGACGGGCGCGGCATGATGCGCACGGTGAAGCTGGGGAAGGGTCTTCGCAACCCGAACGCGGACCTGGTGCCCCTGCGCCGGTTCGACATCGTCTATGTGCCACGCAGCGGCGTGGCCAATGCGGGCCTGTTCATCCAGCAGTACTTGCGCGACCTCTCGCCGATCCAGTTCGGATTCAGCTACGCGCTGGGCGCCCAGACCGCGGGACAATAGCCGCAGGCGACGACGCCAGCGGACGCCGGCGCCGGGAGTCCGAACTCAAGTCCGGCCGATCAGCCGTGGGCCAGCCACTCGCGCGCCTGGCGCTGGGCTTCGGCGACCTCGTCGGAGGCCATCTCCTGGCTCAGTTCCTTGCGGTAGATCTTGGCTTCCATCGAACCGCGCATGGCGGCCAGGTTGAACAGCATGTGGGCCGAGACGTAGTCCAGCGGCGCGCCGCCCTGACCCGTCGAATAAAGCAGACCCATGCGGAACAGTTCGTCCCCGGAGGCGTCGGCGGTCGGCAACGGCAGGCCGCCTTCCGGTTCCACGCTCGTAAGCATGACTAAGTTTCCCTCTCCCGATCGGCCATCCCCCGTTCTGGGGGCGTGTCTCCGATCTTCACGACACCAGAGAAGTCGATAGCGACTAAACATATGGTTAAACTGAAGGACTGCGTTGTTCGGCCGCAGATGATCGCAGCATTCGCCGGCGTTACTCGCCGGGAACCTCCGCCCCCGATGTATACCCATAATGGGTGCTTTTGCAGTCTGGGTTATCGCCCGGCGCGAGACGGCTTCGCCCTGGACGCGAAGACAGCTTACAGCCCCGCTTAGATTGCGTAGCCCTGTTAAGCACATCCCTTGGCTGCGTCCGGGGACGATTCGATCGGGAGAGATCCGTGAAGCGTTTTGGTTTGAGCATGACCGCCCTGGCGGCGATTTCCGGTGGCCTGGCCATCGCCGCCGGAGCCCAGGCCCAGTCCTGGGAGTCCCGCGCGGGCTATTCGCAGCCGAGCCGTGAGGAACGCTGCGACTGCTACGACTACGGCGCGCGCCAGGACCGCTACCCCTATGACGACGGCCGGGGCGGCTACTATCAGGACAGCCGCCAGGGCTATGCCCCCCCGCCGCCTGTCGGCAGCAGCTACTACGCCCCGCCCGGTGGCGGCGGTCAGAACAACATGGGTTATTTCGCGCAGTATGAGCCGGGCCGCAGCGCCTTCCGTCCCGGCCTGATCCTGCCGCCCTATTTCCGCGGCTACATGGTCACCGACAACCGCCTGGCCCGGAAGCGCGGCTATGCCTGGTACAAGGTCGGCAACGAATATATTCGGGCCAGCACCTCCAGCGGCGAAGTCACGAGCATCGTCACCTTCCCCTGAACCGGGCCGCGATCGGCGGCGTTCCCATCTCCATGCGACGTTCAGGCGCGGTTCAGCCTGAATGTCTCACCGTGAGGTTAGAGGGATGTCCGCCCATCAGGGCGTGGTGAAGGAGACGTGGGCATGAAACGTCTGATCTTGAGCCTGGCCGCCATAGCGGCCGTCGCCGGCCCCATGGCCGCCACCGCCACGACAGCTCAGGCGCAGGGCTATCATCGCGACCGCGGAGAGCACAGCGACCATCGCGGGCCTGACCGCTATGACCGCCGCGATTGGGACCGGGGCCGCCACAACGGCTACTATTACGGCGATCGCTGGAACTACGGCCCGCCGCCCCAGGCCTATTACGGCAACCCCTACTATCGTCCGGGCTACAACGAGTGGCGGCGTGGCTCGGCCCTGCCGTCCTATTACCGAGGGTATCCGGTCTATGACTATGGCCGCTACCGCCTGCGCCAGCCGCCGCGCGGCTACGCCTGGTACCGGGCCGGCGACGACTACATCCTGGCGGCCATCGCCAGCGGGATCATCTTCGAGATCATCAACAACAACTAGCTGTCCCGCGTGGTCAGGCCCCGGAGTGCAGGCTCCGGGGCTTTTTGACGTGGCGGACGATCAGTCGATGCCGAGCTTGGCCTTCAGCAGCTGGTTCACGGTGCCTGGATTAGCCTTGCCACCGGTTTCCTTCATCAACTGGCCGACGAACCAGCCGATGGCCTGGGGCTTTTCCTTCACGGCGGCGGCCTGACCCGGATTGGCGGCGATCAGCTTGTCGATCATCGCCTCCAGGGCGCCGGTGTCGGAGACCTGCTGCAGGCCCTGCTTCTCGACGATGGCGCGCGCGCCGCCCTCGCCGGCCCACATGCGGTCGAAGACGTCCTTGGCGATCTTGGAGGAGATGACGCCCTCCTCGATCAGGGCCACCAGTTCGGCGATGTCGCCGGGCTTCAGCGGGCTGTCTTCGATGTCCTGGCCGGCCGCGGTCAGCCGGGCGGCCAGTTCATTGGTCACCCAGTTGGAGGTCAGCTTGGCGTCGCGGCCCTTGGCGGCTCCCTCGAAGAAGTCGGCCCGCGCCTGTTCGGTGATCAGCACGCCCGCGTCATAAGCCGACAGGCCGTACTGGGTCTGCAGCCGCGCCTTCTTGGCGTCCGGCAGTTCGGGCAGCGAATCCTGGATCTTCTTCACCCAGACGGGATCGAGGATCAGGGGCAGCAGGTCGGGATCGGGGAAGTAGCGGTAGTCGTGCGCCTCTTCCTTCGAACGCATGGACCGGGTCTCGAGCTTGGTCGGATCGAACAGCCGGGTCTCCTGGGTGATGGAGCCCCCGTCCTCGATGATCTCGATCTGACGGCGGGCCTCGTACTCGATGGCCTGCTGGATGTAGCGGTAGGAATTGACGTTCTTGATCTCGCAGCGCGTGCCCAGGTGGCTGAAATCGCCCGTCTCGCGGAACTTCTCGTAGGCGCCCGGGCGGCAGACCGAGACATTGACGTCGGCGCGCAGGTTGCCCTTTTCCATGTCGCCGTCGCAGGTGCCCAGATAGACCAGGATCGTCCGGACCTTCTTGACATAGGCCGCGGCCTCGGCCGACGAGCGCATGTCGGGCTTGGACACGATCTCCATCAGGGCGGTGCCAGCGCGGTTGAGGTCGACATAGGTGGCGTTGGGGTCCTGGTCGTGCAGCGACTTGCCGGCGTCCTGCTCGAGGTGCAGGCGCTCAATGCGCACGGTGAAGGTCGAGCCGTCGTCATGCTCGACGATGACTTCACCCTCGCCCACGACCGGGTCCTTGAACTGGCTGATCTGATAGCCCTGGGGCAGGTCGGGATAGAAGTAATTCTTGCGGTCGAAGCTGGAGCGCAGGTTGATCTGGGCCTTCAGGCCAAGGCCGGTCTTCACCGCCTGCTCGACGCAGAAACGGTTGATCACCGGCAGCATGCCCGGCATGGCGGCGTCGACGAGGCTCACCTGCTCGTTGGGGCCGGCCCCGAAGCCGACGGCCGCGCCGGAGAACAGTTTGGCCTTCGAGGCCACCTGGGCGTGGATCTCCAGCCCCAGAACGATTTCCCACGAGCCGGTGCGGCCGACGATCAGCTTGGAGGTGTCAGTCATGGCACTTTCCTAAACCGGGCCGCGCGCCAACGAAAGCACCTTGCGCGGACAGTGATTTTGCAGCTTTGCTGACGGCGTAAAAACACCCCCTCGGGGAAGGGAACTCACCATGAAGAAGACTCTCGCCGCCGGCCTCGTCGGCCTGTCGCTCTCGTTCGGCCTGATGGCCGGCGCTCCGGCCGTGGCCCAGGCGCCTGCCGCGCCTGCCGCACTGTCGGTCGAATCCACGCCGATCGAGGCCCTGGTGGCCAACCCGGCCGCCAAGGCCGTTCTGGACAAGGACGTCCCCGGCCTGACCACCCACGAAGCCTACGACCAGTTCAAGGCCATGACCCTGAGCCAGGTCGCCCCGATGAGCCAGGGCGCTCTGACCGACGACATGCTGAAGACCGTCCAGGCCGACCTGGACAAGCTGCCGAAGTAAGGTTGCTTCCAAGTCCGAACCATAGGCCCCCGCCGGCGACGGCGGGGGCCTTTTTCGTCACCACCAGCGGGTGGGCTTGGCGCGGAAATCCGCAGCTTTTTCAAGGGCGCCACCGAGGGAAAACAGGGTTCCCTCGTCCAGGGCCTTGCCGATCAACTGGAGACCCAGGGGCAGGCCCTTGTGGTCGACGCCGGCGGGGATGGACATGCCGGGCAGGCCCGCCAGGTTCACCGTCACCGTGAAGATGTCGTTGAGGTACATGGCCACCGGATCGTCGGCATTCTCGCCCAGCCCGAAGGCGGCCGAGGGCGCTGTCGGGGTCAGCAGGGCGTCGACCTTCTGGAAGGCCTGGTCGAAGTCGTCGGCGATGCGGCGCCGCACCTTCAGCGCCTTGACGTAGTAGGCGTCGTAATAGCCGGCCGAGAGCACGTAGGTGCCGATCATGATCCGGCGCTTCACCTCGGTCCCGAAGCCGGCGGCCCGGGTGTTCTCGTAGGTCTCGGTGAGGTTGGCCCCCTCGACCCGCAGGCCGTAGCGCATGCCATCATAGCGGGCGAGGTTCGAGGACGCCTCGGCCGGGGCCACGATGTAGTAGGCCGGCAGGGCGTACTTGGTGTGCGGCAGGCTCACCTCGACGATCTCGCAGCCGGCGTCCTTCAGCCAGGCGATGCCCTTTTCCCAGAGCTGTTCGATCTCGGCGGGCATGCCGTCGACGCGGTATTCCTTCGGAATGCCGATCCGCAGGCCCTTCACCGACTTGCCCACGAAGCTGGGGAAGTCGGGGACCTCGATGTCCAGGCTGGTGGAGTCCTTGGCGTCGTGGCCGGACATCGACTTCAGCAGGATGGCGGCGTCTTCGACGGTCTTGGCGATGGGGCCGGCCTGGTCCAGGGACGAGGCGAAGGCCACCACCCCCCAGCGCGAGCAGCGGCCGTAGGTGGGCTTGATCCCGACCGTGCCGGTGAAGGCGGCGGGCTGGCGGATGCTGCCACCGGTGTCCGTGGCCGTTGCCCCCAGGCAGAGGTCGGCGGCGACCGCGGCGGCCGAGCCGCCCGACGATCCGCCCGGAGTCAACCGCGTGTTGGACCCCTCTGCGCGCCAGGGATTGACCACCGGCCCGAAGGCGCTGGTTTCGTTGGACGACCCCATGGCGAACTCATCCAGGTTGAGCTTGCCCAGCATCACCGCACCGTCGCGCCACAGGTTGGACGTCACGGTGGATTCGTAGGTGGGGATGAAGTTTCCCAGGATGTTCGAGCCGGCGGTGGTGCGGACGCCCTGCGTGCAGAACAGGTCCTTGATGCCCAGCGGGGCGCCGTCCAGGGCGCCGGCCTGCCCGGTCGCCCGGCGGGCGTCGGAGGCGCGGGCCATGTCGAGGGCCTTTTCAGGGGTCTCCAGGATAAAGGCGTTCAAGGGCGCGGACGCGGCGACCGCGTCCACGTGCGCCTGGGTCAGCTCCACCGAGGAGAAGGACTTGTCGGCGAGACCCGCCAGCGCGGCCTTCAGGGTCAGAGAGGTGAGATTGGTCATGATCTTACTCGACCACCTTGGGGACGACGAAGAAGCCGTCGATGGTCCTGGGGGCGTTGGACAGCACGCGGGCGGCGTCGCCACCCTCGGTGACGACGTCCTCGCGCATGGGGGCGGCCACGGCCACGGCCGAGGTCATCGGCTCCACGCCTTCGGTGTCCACTTCGGCCAGCTGCTCGATCCAGTCCATGATGCCGCTGAGCTCCCTGGCCAGCGGGTCGATCCGATCTTCGGGCTCGGCGATGCGGGCCAGTCTGGCGACCTTTCGAACGGTCGCCGCGTCGATGGCCATGGGGGGCCTCCTGAATGTTCGACGCAGGGGTTAGCCGTGCGGCCCCGCCTTTGACAAGCTATCCCTGAGGGGAAACCGCGTCAGGCGGCCTGGGCGGCGGTGTCCGGGGCGCCGTCGAGGGCGGCTTCGATAGCCGCGAACAGCTTCTCGGCCTCGATGGGCTTGGCCACAACGCTGCTCATGCCGGCGGCCAGGTACTCGGCCACCTGCTCGGACATGACGTTGGCGGTAACGGCGACGATGGGGGTCGGCGGCACGCCGCGCTCGGCCTCGCCCTGGCGGATGGCCAGCGTCGCCTCGACCCCGGTCATCTCCGGCATCTGGATATCCATCAGCACCAGGTCGTAGCCGCCGGCGGCGAACAGCTCGGCGGCCTCGCGCCCGTTCTCGGCGATGGTCAGGTCGATGCCGAATGGCTCCAGCAAGGAAGTGAGGATCAGTTGGTTGGTCTTATTGTCCTCGGCGGCCAGGATGCGCAGGGGCACGGCGTCGGCATTGGGTTCGAGGTCGGATATGAGCTCGGCGGCCGGCGCGGCGGACGACCGCTTTTCCAACGGAACCTCAAGGGTGAAGACCGAGCCCCTGCCCTCCTCGCTGGCCACGGTGATCTTGCCCCCCATCAGGGTGGCCAGCTCGCGGGCGATGGAGAGGCCGACGCCTGTGCCGCCGGTGGCCCGGGTGGCCGAGGCGTCCACCTGGCTGAACGCCTCGAAGACCTCCTCGACCCACTTGGCCGGGATGCCGACACCGGTGTCGGCCACGCGGACGCGGACGGTGGCGTCCTGATGGTCCACGGCGATGGTGACGCCGCCGGCCTTGGTGAACTTCACGGCGTTGGAGGTGAGGTTGCCCAGCACCCGGGCCAGGCGCTTGGCGTCGCCGCGCCAGCGGCCCTGGCTCTCGGCGGCTACGGCGATGTCGAAGCTGAGCCCCTTGGCCGCCGCGGCGTCTCCGTCGGCCACGCAGGCGGTGCGCACCAGGGCGGCGAGGTCGAAGTCCTCGGCCTTCAGGGTCGCGTCGTCGGCCTTGGAAATCTCCAGGATGCCGTTGAGGATCTTCAACAGGGCCTCACCGGACTCGCGGATCACCGCCAGGCGCTGGCCGTGGGGGGCGTCGGCGGGTTCGCGGGCCATGATCTGCGCCATGCCCAAGATGCCGTTCAGGGGCGTGCGGATCTCGTGGCTCATATTGGAGAGGAAATCGGTCTTGGCGCGATTGGCGGCCTCGGCCTTCTCGGTCGACAGCTTCAGGGCGCGCTCGCGTTCGGCGATGCCCTGGGCCATGGCGTTGAAGCTGCGCTCCAGGGAGCCGATCTCGTCGGCGCCCGCGGCCTCGACCTGTACGGATTCGCCCCGCTCCAGCCGCTCGGCGGCGTCGCGCAGAGCTAGCAGGGGCCGAGTGACGTTGCGGGCCAGCGCCCAGCTGCCCGCCGCGATCACCCCCAGACCCGCCAAGGCCAACATCAGCATCGCGCCCAGCAGCCAGCTGTAGGGCTCCAGCGCGCGGGCAAGCGGATAGCGCAGCAGCAGGACCACCCGGTCCTGGGCGATGGAGGCCAGGGGCTTAATGACCGCCACGGCCGGGCCGATTCGGGTGACGGCGGCCTGGCGCTTGGATTTCGGCGCGTCGAGGAAGCGGGACACGGCCTCGAGCTCGGCGGTCGAGGCCGCCCAGGTGTTGGCCTTCCAATGGCCGTCGGCCCCGCGCACCAGCACCACCGGCTGCAGGGGAATGGCGGAGAGCTGCTCCAGGGCCTTCATCTCGGCCTGATCCAAGCGGACGGCGAACACCACCCAGCCGCTGAGCATGGGGGTCATGATGGGGGCCGAGACCGCCTCGTAGGGGGTGCCGGCCATGACGAAGACACCCGCCGAGGTGTCCTGGCCGGCGATGGCCTGCAGGACGGCGTCGGTGGGACGGGCGGGCGACTTACTGGACGCGGCGAGGACCCGTCCGTCCAGGCCGACCACGAAGGCGGCGTCGATGCCCAGCCGGGTGCGTAGGTTGTCGAGGGCTGACTGGATGGTGGCCGCGTCCTCGGTGGCCACCGCGGCGCGGAAGCCAAAGTCGCGGGCCAGCACACTGGCCCCGCTCTCCAGCTCGTGGGAGCGCAGGCTCCAGATGCGGTCGAAGACCAGCCCGCTGACCGCCAGCTCGTCGCGGACGATGCGCTCGGCGTTGCGGGCCACGGCGGCGTAGACCGCCGAGAGGATCACAAACAGGATGGCGACGAAGAGGCCGGCATAGAGCACGGTGAGCTTGGTGCGCAGGCGGTTGAAGCGCGGCGGCCAGAGGGGCGGCGCCCATTTGAACATCCCCGCCAGGTTCGGAAGCTTGGGCATTTCCGTCCGTCATTCCAGGGCGACCAACGCCAGTCGAGCGATGACTAACCCAGAGATTCTAAGGTCCGGTGAATGGCGTTGGGGCGGGTTGCGACACGACGCCGCGCTTACGGCGCCCCAAATATTTCGCCGGCGGCCGGACGAAGGGCGCGCCGGTTCGGCTATAGAGCCCCATGGCCGTCGTCGACATCACGCAACTCCCGCCCCTGCTGCCGCGCTACGGCGCGCTGGTGGGGCTTGACCTGGGGGAGAAGACCATCGGGGTGGCGGTGTCGGACACCACGCGGATGGTGGCCAGCCCGCTGGAGCTGATCCGCAAGACCAAGTTCACCGACGACGCGGCAGCGCTGTTCAAGCTGATGGACGGCCGCGAGGTGGCCGGGATCGTCATCGGCCTGCCGGTGAACATGGACGGCACGGAGGGCCCACGCGCCCAGTCCAGCCGCGCCTTCGCCCGCAACCTGCTGCGCCTGCGGCCCGAGCTGGTGATCACCTTCTGGGACGAGCGGATGAGCTCCATGGCCATCAACCGCTTCCTGATCGACGAGGCCGACCTCAACCGGGGCCGCCGCGCCGAAGTCGTGGACAAGATGGCGGCGGGGTGGATTTTGCAGGGGGCGTTGGAGCGGCTGCGAGGGTTGGGGTGAGCATCGCCTCCAGTTGGGCGTTATCGACTACAATTTCTCACGCCATGGCGTGAGATGCACTCCAGGAGCGCCCTCGGGAGGAAGCCCCTTACAGTAATAACTGGCGTCGTGATGGTGCCAACACTGGGCTTGTCGCCACCGATTTTGCAGGCCGGCGTAGAGCAACAGGCAGGTGAGGGCTGCGAACACGATCGCAAGAACGGTGAGCCACCGCCAGTGGTCCAGACCACGCCAAACTAGATTTATGCAAGCCGCTAGAATGATGGGTACGGCAATTATCGACCAGGTAAGTAAGTCGACGAGGGTTTCCATTCCAGGCGCACGAAAGATCGTCTCTAGGTCACGAGCGTCCAAATTCGCCTCCGTCGCCAGGCATGCCTACAAGATGTAGTGCTAGTCGCCAGCTCATCGGCACTGCGGGCCGCTCGCATCCTTCTCAGCGGAACTCTGCGACCACGGCGATCTCGCCGACGATAGCGTCGTTGAAAGACGGAAGATCATCGGCCGGAATCCAGTATTCCAGATGATCGCGTCCGCCAGCCTGATGGATGGCGTAGCCGTCGAGGTACTCCCGGCGCACATCGAAGCGCGTCACGAAGCCCGCACCGTCGGCCTTCACGTTCCAGTCGCGGGCGATTTGAACGGCATAGGCCTTGTTCAGCACCGGATAGAAGATTGGCTGCTCTGGCAGCCGCGGCGGAAAGGCGCGAAAGCCGCTGTCCTGGATGAGGCATAGCTCCAGTGGCCCGACGGGACGCCACAGGGTGATGGGTTGGCTCGCTTTCATCTCGCAAGTCTAGCTGGGCCTGACTCAACCCGACAGCTTCGGCGTTGAGCCGCCCGGCGTGCCGGCGGGGGGTGATGTCTTGCCGCCCTGGCCGGTGGGCCAGGGGATCTGGGCGTCGACAAACAGGCTAGGGCCGAGGATCTGGGGCGTCTGCCCGTACTGCAGCTCGGCCAGCTTTTGCTTCGTCCGCTCGACCAGCTGGGCGAAGGTGAGCGACTTGTACTCGCGCAGGATGCTGGCGAAGCAGAAGGTGAAGGCGCCATAGCTGGTGGCGCCGTGGCGATATTCGAAGGACAGCTGGTCCTCGCCGCAGGCTTCGATGATCATCGGCAGGTAGGGGCCTACCGCCCCGGCGCCCGTCTTGGCCCGGCGATACTCGGTCTGGCTGGTCTGGGCGCGCAGCATCGCGGCGCGGCCGAGCCGCAAGGTCGACCCACCCTTTCCGAAAAAGTCCGCATTGGACTTGGTGCTGGTGGAGAAGTCGGCGTTGATCCGCTCGAATTCGCGGTCCACCCACATCTGGGCCCTGACGTCCCACTTCAGCTGACGGTGGCGGATATCGTCGGGCGGGGTGATGCCCCTGGCCCGCGCGCCGCCCTGGCGATGCACGCCGCCCGAGTGACAGCAGTCGAAGATCATCACCAGCCGGGCGTCGTAGGGCAGCTGGCTGTAGAGGGCGTAGATGTGCTCGTCGGTGATCGCCGTCTCCGGCGACCAATTGAAGTCGGAAGGGACCAGGGTCTCCACCAGGCGGTCGGGCTCTTCTGTCGGCCCGTAGACCGGCATCTGGGCGCCGTGGCCGCTGTAGTAGAAGACCCGCTCGTCCCCCGGCTGGAAGTCCTCCACCAGCCACTCCAGGCGGTCGAGGATGCCTTGGGCGGTGGCGCGGCGATCGAGGCAGGTGCGGATCGCCTCAGGGTCAAAGCCGCACTCCTGCAAGACGGCGCTGATGGAGAACACGTCATTCACGCAGCCCTCGAGCTGGTCCTGAGGATTGACGTAGTCGTTGATCCCCACCAGCAGCGCCCTGCGGCGGGTGGGTGACTTGGTCCGCCGGCGTTTCGGCGGGGGCGATATCAAGGGCGCGAACCCGAAAGCCTTGCCGCCGTCGGCCGAGGCCGCATAGGGCGCCCAGAACCGGGCGATCGTCTGGCTGTGTCCAAGGTAGCCGGTGGAACTGTGGTTTTGCAGCCCGCCCGGATTGAAGGGGGTCAGGATCTGCTCGAAATTGGTCGCTCCGCCCCCCTGAAGCGGCGCGGTGAACACCGGGTCGTAGCGGTTGAACAGGTGATGCCATTGGCGGACGGCCAGGGGCTGGACCCGACCCTGGGTCAGGTTGCCGAGCACGAAGGGATTGCCGATCTGGGCGCCGAAGGTGACGTAGTGGGCCTTCTTCAGGATGCTCGCGACCGCGGCCTCGGCCGCGTCGGGATGGGAGATGGCGTTGTAGGTGACCAGGGAGCCGAGGCTGTGGGCCAGGATGATGTCGGGCTTGAAGGTTCGCACCTGGTCTAGGAACATGGCCCGGGTCTTGGCCTGGAACTCCTTGTCCTCCACCCAGGCGACGACGTAGCCGGCCGTCCAGTGCAGGGTCTTTTGGATGTCCGAGATCAGCCCGCGTTCCCGCTGGAACAGATGGGTCACGCCGCTCCAGGCGAGTTTACCCACCGCCTTGGCGGTCTCCAGCGGCGTAAGGTCGATGCCCTCGAAGATGGGATCATAGTAGCAGGCCTGGAATTCCAGCTCGAGTTCCGGGTCATTCTTGTAGATGCCCTCGATGACATCGACCCAGTCCTTGAACCAGGTGGCCTCCTGGTGTCCCAGGCCGTGAACACCGAGAATGCGGACTTTCCTGGCAGCCATTCCGATACCCCCTGGCAGAGATCGGGCGCTCTAAAGGACCGCACGCGCCGGTCATGGCCACAGCGCCCCCGCCCACCAGCGCAGCAACCTTAAGTGACGAGATTTTGCTTAGCAACCTCACGTCTGACGACAAGGCGCTTCAGAAGCAGTGACCGCGATGGCACACTTAGCTGTGCGTGGAATCCCCCTGCCCTTGTGATCAAACGCGGGCTCCGCTACGACGCGCCTTTAATGACAACCCTGCCCCCTGGTCTGAACGAGGTTCTCGGAAGAACCTTCCCGTTCCCGCGGCGACACTTCCTATCGGTGCTCGATCTGAACGAGGTGGAGGTGGCAAACCTCCTCGACCTCGCCGACGGCTTCGTGTCGCTCAACCGGCAAACCTCCAAGAAGCTCGACCTGCTTAAAGGCAGGACGCTGATGAATCTCTTCTTCGAGAATTCGACGCGGACCCAGAGCTCCTTCGAACTGGCCGGCAAGCGGCTGGGGGCGGACGTCGTCAACATGAGCCCACGGTCCTCGTCGATCTCCAAGGGCGAGACCCTGATCGACACCGCCGTGACGCTGAACGCCATGCAGCCCGATCTGCTGGTGGTGCGCCACGCCTCCTCCGGCGCGGCCAGCCTGTTGGCGCAGAAGGTCACCTGCTCGGTGATCAACGCCGGCGACGGCCAGCATGAGCACCCGACCCAGGCCCTGCTGGACGCCCTGTCCATGCGTCGCGCCTTCGGCCGGATCGCCGGCCTGCGCGTCGCCATCTGCGGGGATGTCCTGCACAGCCGGGTAGCGCGGTCCAATGTCAGCCTGCTGCAGATGCTGGGCGCCGAGGTGCGGCTGGTGGGGCCGCCGACCCTGATGCCGGCCGCCGTCGACCGCTGGAAGGCCCAGGTGTTCCACAACATGCGCGAAGGCATCGAGGGCTGCGACGTGGTGATGATGCTGCGCCTGCAGCTGGAGCGGATGGACGGGGTGATGGCCCCGTCGCAGCGGGAGTATTTCCGGTTCTACGGCCTCGACCGCGAGAAGCTGGCCCATGCGGCACCCGGCGTCCGCGTTATGCATCCCGGCCCGATGAACCGGGGCGTGGAGATCGATTCAGACGTCGCCGACGACCTGTCGGTCAGCCTGATCCAGGATCAGGTGGAGATGGGAGTGGCCGCGCGGATGGCGGTGCTGGCCTCCATGGCCGCGCGGCTGGACAACACCTGATGAAATCCGTGGGCGTGTTCTGCGGCGCGAGCCCCGGCGGGGACCCGGCCTATATGGCGGCTGCGCGCGCCATGGGCGCGGCCATTGCCGGCCGCGGCCTGGCGCTGGTCTATGGCGGGGCCAAGGTCGGACTGATGGGCGGCATGGCCGACGCGGCCCTGGCGGCCGGGGGCAAGGTGTTCGGGGTGATGCCCGAGGCCTTGATGGACAAGGAGATCGCCCACACCGGCCTCACCCGGCTGGACGTCGTGCCCTCCATGCACGAGCGCAAGGCGCGGATGGCGGAGATGGCCGACGGCTTCGTCGCCCTGCCCGGCGGCGTCGGCACCATGGAAGAGATTTTCGAAATCTGGACCTGGGGCCAACTGGGTTTCCACGCCAAGCCGGCGGGGTTCCTGAACGTGCTGGGCTATTTCGATCACCTGAAGGCCTTCGTGGACCACGCCGTGGGCGAGGCGTTCCTGAAGGCGCCCCATCGCGACATGCTGATCTTCCGGTCCGACGTGGGCGAGATGCTGGACGGACTGGCGGTCTACAAGCCGCCGGTGGTGGAGAAATGGATCGGACGGCAGGAACTATGAGCGCGCAGCCGACCGCCTTCATCAATGCCCGCATCGTCGACCCGGCCAGCGGCTGGGACGGCCCCGGCGCCCTGCTGGTCCGCGACGGCAAGATCGCCGACGTCCGCCACGGCGGCGACCTGGGGAGCCTGTCGCAGGACATCGAGATCATCGACGCCCGAGGCGCGATGCTGGCGCCGGGCCTGGTGGACCTGCGGGTCAAGACCGGCGAGCCGGGATCGGAGACCAAGGAGACGCTCAAGTCGGCGGGCCTGGCCGCGGCGGCCGGCGGGGTCACCTCCATCGTGCTGCAGCCCGACACCGACCCGGTGATCGACGAGGCCTCGGTGGTGGACTTCATCCTGCGTCGAACCCGCGACATCGAGCTGGTTCACGTCTATCCGGCCGGCGCCGCCACCAAGGGCGCGCGCGGCGAGCGGATGGCCGAGATCGGCCTGATGGCGGAGGCAGGCTGCGTCTATGTCACCGACGCCGACCGGCCCATCGTCGACTCCAAGGTGCTGCGCCGGGTGCTGGCCTACGCCAAGAGCTTCGGCGTGCTGGTGGCCCACCGTCCGGCCGATCCCTGGCTGAGCGCCGGGGCGGCCGCCACCGAGGGCGAGTTCGCCGGACGCATGGGTCTGCCCAGCGTCCCGGCCTTCGCCGAGAAGATCATGCTGGAGCGGGACCTGGCCCTCGTCGAGATGACCGGCGCCCCGTTCCTGGTGGACCAGGTGACCACCGCCTGCGCCCTGGAGACCCTGGCGCGGGGCAAGGCCAAGGGCCTGCCGATCACGGCGACCACCTCGATCAACCACCTGTCCTTCAACGAATTGGACATCGGCGACTACCGCACCTTCATGAAGTTCGACCCGCCGGTGCGCAGCGAGGATGACCGCCAGGCGGTGATCGAGGCGCTGGCGACGGGGCTGATCGACATCGTGGTCTCGGCCCACGCTCCGGCGCCCGCGGAGGATAAGCGCCTGCCCTATGACGAGGCCGCGCCGGGCGCCATTGGGCTACAGACCCTGCTGCCGGCCCTCCTGGCCTTCCATCACGACGAGCGCATCCCGCTGATCGACCTGATGCGGGCGGTGACTAGCAAGCCCGCCCAACTGCTGGGCCTGAACGCCGGGACGCTCTCCAAGGGCGCGCCCGCAGACTTGGTGCTGTGCGACCTGAACGCCCCCATCGTCATCGACGCCGACAAGCTGCGCTCGAAGTCCAAGAACTCCCCCTTCGACGGGCGGCGTTTGCAGGGCGAGATCCGCATGACCCTGGTGGACGGCCGGGTGGTCTACCGGGTCTGAGGTTGTCTGCGCCCGCGCCGCGACCTAGGCTTGGGCTGAAACTTAGCCAATTGGCGATATGACGAACGCACTTGCCTTCAAGGCCCTGGGTAACGACCGGCGCCTGCAAATCCTGGCCTGGCTGAAGGACCCCCGCGCCAATTTCCCGCCGCAGGTGGACGGGGACCTCGTGGAGGACGGGGTCTGCGGCGTGCGGATCGCCGAGAAGCTGGGGGTCAGCCAGCCGACGCTGTCAGAGCATATGCGGGTCCTGACCCAGGCGGGGCTGGTGACGCCCAAGCGGATCAAGCAGTGGACCTTCTACCGGCGCGACGAGGCGGCGCTGGCGGCCCTGACCGCCGCCCTGGCGCAAGAGGTCTGAGCGATGCGGCAAGTGGTCATGGTCTCCGGCGCGCCCGGCGCGGGAAAGACGACCCTGGCCCTGCCACTCGCCGAGGCGCTCGCCCTGCCCCTGCTCTCCAAGGACGTCATCAAGGAGCGGCTGGCCGACGTTCTGGGGCAGCGGGCCGAGCCGGAGGTCTGGACCAAGGCGCTGGGCAGCGCGTCCATGGAACTGATCTGGACGCTTGCGGCCCTGTCCCCAGCCGTCTTGCTGGAGGCCAATTTCCGGCCGAAGAACCCCTATGAGCGCCGCATGCTAAGCGGCCTGGGCGGCCGGCTGGTGGAGGTCTATTGCCGCTGCCCGCCGGAGGAAGCGAGCCGGCGCTATTCCGCCCGCTCGGTGATCGGAAACCGTCACGCCATCCATACCCTGCGCGACCTGCCCCCCGCCCTGCTGGCGGAATACGATGGTCCGGTCGGCTTGGGCCCGGTGATCGAGGTGGACACCACCGGTCCGGTGGACATCGCCGCCCTGGCCGCGAGCGTGCGCGCGCTGCTGGATGACGAAGCCGCTCCGGGCGGCTAGGTTTCCCGCAACAGGGGGAAACCACATGTTCGAGTCACTCAGTCCGGTGCTGATCGGCGCCGCCATCGTCGGGGGCTATCTGCTGGGCTCCATTCCCTTCGGCGTCATCGCCACCCGGCTCGGCGGCGCGGGCGACGTGCGCAGCATCGGCTCGGGCAGCATCGGGGCGACCAATGTCCTGCGCACCGGCCGCAAGGATCTGGCGGCCATCACCCTGCTCGGCGACGGCGGCAAGGGCGCGGTGGCGGTGCTGATCGCCTGGCTGGCGACGAAGGACGGTCCCAAGGAGGCCCAGGCGGTCCTGGTCGCCCTGGCCGCAGCAAGCGCCTTCCTGGGGCACCTGTTCCCGGTCTGGCTGAAGTTCAAGGGCGGCAAGGGGGTGGCCACCTTCTTCGGCACCCTGCTGGCGGCGGCCTGGCCGGTGGGCATGGCGGCGGGCGCCACCTGGCTCGCGGTAGCCTTCCTGTTCCGCATTTCGTCCCTGGCGGGCCTGACGGCCGTGGCCCTGGCGCCGGTCTTCGCCTTCGTCTTCCACCGGGGCCTGCCGATCATCTATCTGACCCTGTTCATGGCGGTGCTGGTGTTCTTCCGCCACGCCGACAACATCCGCCGCCTGCTGAAGGGCGAAGAGCCCCGCATCGGCGGCGGCAAGAAGGACGCCGCTTGAGCCGACCGCTGACCGAGGCCGGGCGACGCGACTGGCTGCGGCTGGCGCGCACCGAGAATGTGGGGCCGGTCACCTTCGACCAGCTGATCACCCGCTATGGCGAGGCGTCTCTGGCGCTGGCCGCCCTCCCCGACCTGGCGCGGCGCGGCGGGCGGGTGTCGCCCCTGGGCGTGCCCTCCATCGAGGATATCGAGGCCGAACTGGCCGAGGGCGCGGCGCTGGGCGCGCGGTTACTCTGCGCCTGCGAGGCGGAGTTCCCGCAGGCCCTGGCGGCGCTGGATCCGCCGCCGCCCCTGCTCTGGGTCTGGGGTGACGCCAGCCTGCTGCAACGCTCCATCGTGGCCATCGTCGGCGCGCGGGTGGCGTCGGCCGCCGGTCAGAGGTTCGCGCGCGGTCTGGCGTCCGAACTCGGACAGGCCGGCCAGGTCATCGTCTCGGGCCTCGCGCGCGGCGTCGACGGCGCGGCGCACGAGGGCAGCCTGGCCACCGGGACCATCGCCGTCCTAGGCGGCGGGATCGCCGACATCTATCCGCCGGAGCACCGCGACCTGCACGCCCGCATCCTCGAGACCGGCTGCGTGGTCTCCGAGAGCCGGCCGCGGCAGACCGCCCAGGCCAAGGACTTCCCCCGCCGCAACCGGATCATCTCGGGGCTGTCACGGGCCGTCGTCGTGGTGGAGGCGGAAATCCGCTCCGGCTCGCTGATCACCGCCCGCCTGGCCAATGAACAGGGGCGTGAGGTGCTGGCTGTGCCGGGCTCTCCGCTGGACCCGCGCGCCAAGGGGACCAACGACCTGATCCGCCAAGGCGCGGCGATCTGCGAAGGTGCGGAGGACGTGCTGCGGGCGTTGGAGGGGTTCGGCGGGTTCCGGGAGCCGGAGCAGGACCGCTATCTCGTGTCGGCCGAGCTGACCGACGTGGCAGCCGAAAAGCTGCGGGAGACCATCGCCGACCTTCTCTCCCCCACCCCGGTGTCGCGCGATGAGATCGTGCGCGCCGCGCGGGCGCCCCTGCCCCAGGTTCTGGCGGCCTTGATGGAACTTGCGCTGGCGGGTCGCGCCGAACTGTTGCCCGGCGGCATGGTGTCGCGCGCCTAGCTGGGCTTGTCCGGGGGCCCTGCGGCGGCCCGGGCGGCGTCCAACGCGGCCATCATCAGGGTCGTGGCGAGCGCCCGGTAACCCTTGGCGGCGGCCAATTCCGCCAACTGGTTCAAGACCTCTTCAATGAAGGTCACGGCCGCCTGGGGCGAGCCCTTGGGGTTCCACTGTTCCATCTGTCTGATGCCAGACCCTAACAGATTCGAACGCTCGACGCGCGTGAAGGTTGTATCACAACTTCCCATTGTAACGCTTGAAGTGAAATCGGCCCGTTGACACGCCCTAGGTGGACACCCCACCTTCCGGGCCCTTGAATTTCGGGCGCTTCGGCCCTTGGACCACCCTTAAAACCGCATGAACCTCGTCGTCGTCGAGAGCCCGGCCAAGGCCAAAACCATCAACAAGTACCTGGGCTCGGACTATAAGGTCCTGGCC
Organism: Phenylobacterium glaciei; assembly: GCF_016772415.1. Taxonomy (NCBI): domain Bacteria; kingdom Pseudomonadati; phylum Pseudomonadota; class Alphaproteobacteria; order Caulobacterales; family Caulobacteraceae; genus Phenylobacterium; species Phenylobacterium glaciei. The sequence goes on along the minus strand of NZ_JAGSGD010000001.1, from coordinate 2,029,600 downwards.
TCGTACGGCCACGTGCGCGACCTGCCGGCCAAGGACGGATCGGTGAAGCCCGACGAGGACTTCCTGATGCTTTGGGACGTGGACGCCAAATCCGCCAAGCGTCTTTCCGAGATCGCCGACTTCGCCAAGAGCGCCGACAAGATCATCCTCGCCACCGACCCCGACCGCGAGGGTGAGGCCATCTCCTGGCACGTGCTCGAGGTCCTCCAGAAGAAGAAGGCGGTCAAAGGCGCGATCGTCCAGCGGGTGGTGTTCAACGCCATCACCAAGTCGGCCGTCACCGAGGCGATGAAGCATCCTCGCGACATCGATATGGAGTTGGTGGAGGCCTATCTGGCCCGCCGCGCCCTGGACTATCTGGTGGGCTTCACCCTGTCGCCGGTGCTGTGGCGCAAGCTGCCGGGCTCGCGTTCGGCCGGCCGGGTGCAGTCGGTGTCGCTGCGTCTGGTGGTGGACCGCGAGATCGAGATCGAGCGCTTCAAGAACCAGGAATACTGGACCGTCGAGGCCGATGTCAGCGCTGGGGGCGACCCCTTCCTGGCTCGCATGGTCAAGCATGACGGCAAGCGGCTGACCAAGTTCGACCTGGGCGACGAGGCCACCGCCACCGCCGCCAAGGCCGCCGTGGACGGCGCGACCCTGACCATCGCCTCGGTGGAAAAGAAGCCGGCGCGCCGGTCGCCTGCCCCGCCCTTCACCACCTCAACCCTGCAGCAGGAGGCCGCTCGCAAGCTGGGCTTCTCCACCCAGCGCACCATGCAGGCCGCACAGAAGCTGTACGAAGGCATCGACATCGGCGGCGAGACCGTGGGTCTCATCACCTATATGCGGACCGACGGCGTGCAGTCGGCGCCCGAGGCGCTGGACGAGGCGCGCGAGGTGATCGCCGGGGTCTACGGCAAGGACTACGTTCCCGAAGCCGCCCGGATCTACAAGACCAAGGCCAAGAACGCCCAGGAGGCGCACGAAGCCATCCGCCCTACCAGCCTGGCCCGCAACCCCGGCTCCCTGCGGCTGGAGAGCGACCTCGGCCGGCTCTATGAGCTGATCTGGAAGCGGATGATCGCTTCGCAGATGGAGGCCGCCCGCATCGAGCGGACCACCATCGAGCTGGACAGCGCCGACGGGAAGACCGGCCTGCGCGCCACCGGCCAGGTGATCCTGTTCGACGGCTATCTGGCCGTTTACGAGGAAGGCCGCGACGACGACGCCGACGAGGAAAGCGGCCGCCTGCCTCAGGTCAACGAGGGCGCCGCCGCCAAGGTGATCGCCGCCCGCGCCGACCAGCACTTCACCGAACCGCCGCCGCGCTATTCGGAAGCCAGCCTGGTGAAGAAGATGGAAGAGCTGGGCATCGGCCGGCCCTCCACCTACGCCTCGGTGCTGACCGTGCTGCGGGACCGAGAATACGTCCGCATGGACAAGAACCGGTTCATCCCCGAGGACAAGGGACGGCTGGTCACCGCCTTCCTGGAGCAGTTCTTCAACCGCTACGTCCAATACGACTTCACCGCCGCCCTGGAGGAGAAGCTCGACCTGGTTTCGGCCGGCGAGCTGAACTGGAAGGCCCTCCTGCGCGAGTTCTGGCAGGACTTCCACGCCGCCGTGGGCGAGATCGCCGAACTGCGCGTCACCCACGTGCTGGACGCCCTGAACGAGGCGCTCGGTCCCCACATCTTCCCGCAGAAGGAGGACGGCTCCGATCCGCGCGCCTGCCCCACCTGCGGCGCGGGCCAGCTGTCGCTCAAGACCGGCAAGTTCGGGGCCTTCATCGGCTGCTCAAACTATCCGGAGTGCCGCTACACCCGGCCCATCGCCCAGTCGGCCGATGACGCCGAGGGTGAGAGCGGCGACCGCGAACTGGGGGTCGATCCGGAGACGGGCGAGATCGTGTTCCTGAAGTCCGGCCGCTTTGGTCCCTACGTCCAGCTGGGCGACGGCGAGAAGCCCAAGCGCTCCAGCTTGCCCAAGGGCTGGTCGGCGCCGGCGATGGACCTGGAAAAGGGCCTGCGCCTGCTGCGCCTGCCCCGCGAGGTGGGAGCCCACCCGGAAGACGGGATCATGATCACCGCCGGCATCGGCCGGTTCGGCCCCTTCGTCCTGCACAACGGCACCTATGCCAACCTGCCCACCGCCGACGAGGTGTTCGAGGTGGGTCTGAACCGCGCTGTCACCCTGCTGGCCGAGAAGCGCGCCGGTGGCCGGGGTGGTCGCGGCGAGTCCGCGGCCCTGAAGGACCTGGGCGCGCACCCGGTGGACGGGCAGCCTGTGAAGGTGCTGGCCGGCCGCTACGGCCCCTACATCAAGCATGGCTCCACCAACGCCAATGTGCCCAAGGGCTCCGACCCGCAGGACCTGACGCTCGAAGAGGCGGTCAAGCTGATCGCCGAGCGCGTGGAAAAGGGCGGCGGCAAGAAGCCGGCGAAGAAGGCCAAGGTGGCTCCCAAGGCGAAGGCCGCGGCCAAGCCCAAGGCCGAGGCGGGCGCGACGGCGGCGGTGAAGAAGCCCGCGGCCAAGAAACCCGCCGCCAAGAAGCCGGCGGCCAAGAAGGCGATAAAGGCCTAGAGACCGATGCTGCTGCCCGTCAGCGACTTCTCCGCTTCGGGCTACCGGTCGCTTCGGCACATCGCCTATCCGGTCTCCAACCTGGAGGTCTTTGTCGGCGCCAATGGCGTCGGCAAGTCCAACCTCTATCGGGCCCTGGAGCTGCTGCGGGCGGCGGCGTCCAACACCCTGGGCGCGGAGCTGGCCCGCGAGGGCATGGCGGCGGCCTTCTGGGCCGGCACGCGGCAGAAGAACCAGCCGGCGCGGATGAGCTTTTCCGTGGACCTGGCCATGCCGGGGCGGCCGGGCGTCGGTTACCGCTATGAGGTGGAGGTGGGCTTCCCCTTCCCGACCTCGCCGGCCTTCGAGACCGAACCGCAGATCAAGACCGAGCAGCTCTCCTATCTCAGCGGCGGCCGGCCCGTGCGGCTGCTGGACCGCAAGGGCGCCTCGGTGATGGCCCGCGACGAGGAAGGCCGCCCGCAGGAGGTGGATATCGACCTGCTGGCCTCGGAGACCGTGCTGGCGCGGCTGGAGGACCCCGGCAAGTATCCGGGCCTGGACATCGTGCGCCGCACCCTGCTGGAGTGGCGGTTCTATCACGACCTGCGCACCGACTCAGGCTCGCCCCTGCGCCGCCCCTGTACGGCGGTGGCGACACCGACCCTGGCCTCGGACGGTTCGAACCTGGCCGCTGTGTTCGCCACCCTGGCCCATATCCGTCAGGACACCGTCGACCTGGACGCGGTGATCGACCAGGCCTTCCCCGGCGCGAAGCTGGTGGTTCCGCAGCCGGACCGCACAGCCAGTTTCGGCATGAGCTTCCCGGACTTTCCCAAGCGCGTGTTCGAGGCCGCCGAACTGTCGGACGGCACCCTGAAGTTCCTGGCCCTGGCCGGCGCCCTGATGGCCCACCGGCTGCCGGCCTTCGTGGCCCTGAACGAGCCGGAGTCCAGCCTGCACCCGGCGCTGATGACGCCCCTGGCGCGGCTGGTGGGCCAGGCGTCGGAGCGGTCGCAGGTCTGGCTGGTCACCCACTCCGAAGCCTTGGCGGCGCAGATCGCGGCGACCACAGTGGGGACGGTTCGGACTGTAACCAAGGTCGAGGGCGCGACAACCATCGAGGGGCTGACCCGCCTGGGGACCTTCCGCGAAGATGACTGAGGGGCAGGCTTTACAGCCCCCGCACCGCGCCTAGAGTTCACCCAACAAGACGGGAGGACGACCCATGAAACTCGAAGGCGGATGCTATTGCGGGGCCCTGCGCTATGTGGCCGAGGGCGAGCCGATGATGCAGGCCCAGTGCCATTGCCGGGAGTGCCAGCACATCAGCGGCGGCTCGCCCAATGTGTTCATCGCCATGCCGATCCCCAGCTTCCGCTACACCAAGGGGACCCCCAAGACCTTCAGCCGCGCCGATCTGGAAAACCCGGTGACTCGGGAGTTCTGCGCCGAGTGCGGCTCCCACATCCTGGCCCGCTCGCCGGGCTTCCCGGCGGTGATCCTCAAGGTCGGCAGCCTGGACGACCCCAGCGTCTTCACGCCGGGCATGGCGATCTTCACGGTGGACCAGCAGGCCTTCCACCACGTGCCGGCCGGCATCCCGAGCTTCGAGCGACTGCCGGGCTAGGGTTCACCTAGGCGAGGTGCGCCGTTCCACGTTACAAGACGGCATGCCCAAGACCCGTGCGCCCAAGGCGTCCCGCTTCAAGTCCGCCGCCGCCAAGCCGACCCAGGGTCTTCCCGACCGCGAAACCCTGCTGAAGTACATCCGCGAGGCCGGTGAGACCGACAAGGCCGAGATCGCCAAGGCCTTCGGGCTGAAGGGCGCCGACCGCAAGGCCCTGCGCGAGATGCTCAAGGAGCTGCAGGAGGCCGGAGACCTGGGCCGCCGCGGCCGCCGCGGCCTGGCCCAGGCCGGCGCCCTGCCCCCGGTCGGCGTGGTGGATGTCATCGAGAAGGACAATGATGGCGACCTGATGGTCCGCCTGACCAAGGGCGACGACACCGCCCTGGTGCGCCTGGCGCCTGGCCGCAGCGACCCGGCCGGCGCGGCGCCCGGCGTCGGCGACCGGCTGCTGGTGCGCTTCGAGACCCTGGAGAACGGCGAGACCGAGGCCCGGCTGATCAAGAAGCTGGGCGCCAGCGTTCACAAGATCCTGGGCGTCATCCGCAAATCCAACCGCGAGGTCCGTGTCGAGCCGGTGGACCGCAAGTCCAAGGAAAGCCTGATCCTCACCGATCCCAAGGCCCAGGAGCTGCGGGACGGCGACCTGGTCCTGGCCCAGGTGGGGACCTCCGAGGAGCGCTACGGACCGAAGAGAGGCAAGTTGCTGGAGGTCGTCGGCCGAGAGGACCAGCCCCGCGCCGCCTCCCTGATCGCCATCTACTCCCACGGCATCCCGACCGGCTTCCCGGCGGCCGCCGAAGCCGAGGCCGAAGCCGCCCAGCCACCGACGCTCACGGGCCGCGAGGACCTGCGTCAGGTCCCTCTTGTGACCATCGACCCGCCGGACGCCCGCGACCACGACGACGCCGTCTATGCCGAGCCCGACGACGACGCTGGAAACAAGGGCGGCTGGATCGTCTGGGTCGCCATCGCCGACGTGGCCGCCTACGTGCGCCCCGGATCGTCCCTGGACGTCACGGCGCGGGAAAAGGCCAACAGCGTCTACTTCCCCGACCGGGTCGAGCCGATGCTGCCCGAACGGCTGTCGGCGGGGCTATGCTCCCTGCGCGAGGGCGAGAACCGCGCCTGCATCGCGGTGCGGATGGTGTTCGACAAGTCGGGCCGCAAGAAAGGCCACCGCTTCGTGCGCGGCCTGATGCGCTCGGCCGCCAAGCTCTCCTACGAGCAGGCCCAGGCGGCCGTCGATGGCGAACCCGACGATGTGACCGGCCCGATCCTTGCGCCCATCCTGGAGCCCCTGTGGGCCGCCTATCGGTGCATGCTGCAGGGCCGCCTCGCCCGCTCGCCCCTGGCCATCGAAAGCGCCGAGCGCCGCATCCTGATCAATCCCGAGGGCGAGATCACCGCCATCACCCCCCGGGCGGCGCTGGAGGCCCACAAGCTGATCGAGGAGATGATGGTGCAGGCCAATGTCTGCGCCGCCGAAACGCTTGAGGCCAAGAAGACCCCGCTGATCTACCGGATCCACGACACGCCCAGCCAGGAGAAGGTCCAGTCGCTGGCCGAGTTCCTGGCCACCCTGGACATCCCCTGGAACAAGGGCGAGGCGCCGCGCACCGACCGCTTCAACAAGCTGCTGGCCGAGACCCGCGAAGGCCCGAACGCCGACATCATCAACGAGGTGGTGCTGCGCAGCCAGATGCAGGCGATCTACTCCACCGAGAACATCGGCCACTTCGGTCTGAACCTGGCGCGCTACGCCCACTTCACCTCGCCGATCCGGCGCTATGCCGACCTGATCGTCCATCGGGGTCTGATCCGCGCCCTGGGCCTGGGGGACGACGGCCTGAGCGACCAGGACATCAGCCAGATGAAGTCCACCGCCGAGCAGATCACTCTGGCCGAGCGCCGGGCCATGGCCGCCGAGCGCGACGCCACCGATCGCTACGTGGCCGCCTTCCTGGCCGACCGGGTGGGCGCGACCTTCGCGGGCCGCATCACAGGAGTGACACGGTTCGGGTTGTTCATCCGCCTGGCCGAGACCGGCGCCGACGGCCTGGTCCCGATCTCCAAGCTGGGGGGCGAGTTCTTCATCCACGACGACCGCAGCCACGCCCTGGTGGGGGAACGCTCCGGCGCCCGCTGGCCGCTGGGCATGCAGGTGGAGGTCAAGCTGGTGGAGGCAACGCCTATAACAGGGGGCCTGCTGTTCGAGATGGTCAGCGAGCCTGCGCCCCGTGACCCCAACGCCGCCCGCCCCCGCATTGGGGCCATCCGCCGCGCGCCCGGCTCCTTCGACGCCAAACGAAAGGGTGGCCCTCCGAAGGGGGTGCGAAAGGGCAAGCGGCGCTAGGCCGGCCACAAATATCGCGCTTGACGCAACGGCGCCGTTTCCTGCCGGAGACTCGGGTCATACAGTCGTTTCATGACCGACCAAGCTCCCCGCCCGACCGAGGGCAATCGCGTGCGCCAGCCCGGCGTCAAGGCGGTGAAACCCCGCGACGCCGCCACACTCTTCATCATCCGCCGCGACGGCCCCAAGCCCCGCGTGCTGATGGGCAAGCGCCACGGCGGGCACGACTTCATGGCCAACCTGTGGGTCTTCCCGGGCGGGCGGGTCGACAAGACCGATTTCAAAGGCCCCTTCGCCACCGACCTCCGTCCCGAGGTGGCCGCCAAGTTCCAAACCTATGTGTCGGCGGGCAAGGCCCGCGCGCTGGGCCTGGCGGCGATCCGCGAGACCTTCGAGGAGGCCGGCCTGCTGCTGGCCAAGCCGGTGGAGTCCCGCCCCGCCCTCGGCCCCTGGCGCGAGTTCATGGCCCATGGCGCGGCGCCTGACCTGGAGGCCCTGTCCCTCGTCTACCGCGCGGTGACCCCGCCGATGCTGGCCAAGCGGTTCGACACCTGGTTCCTGATGGCCGACGCCGAGCGCTTGGTGAGCCTGGAGCGGCAGCCCGACTGCGGAGAGCTGGAGGAGATCGCCTGGTTCGACTTCCAGGAGGCCCTCGACCTCAAACTACCCATGGTCACCCGCTCGGTGATCACCGAGGTGATGGCCCGCCTCGAGGACCCGGAACGGTCGATCCCCTACATGCGCTTCCGGTCCGGACCCACGAAGGCAAGGATTCTGTAGGGGCCGATTGACTTTGGGTTCGGGATTCGTATTGTCCGCGGCTCTTTAGAACCCAGCCGGCGCGACTGCGCAGCCGGCCGCGCGAGGACCGACCATGGCGAAGCCCGCCTCAATTAAGATCCGCCTGAACTCGTCGGCCGACACCGGCTTCTTCTACGTGACGAAGAAGAATGCCCGCACCAAGACCGACAAGCTGGTCATGAAGAAGTACGATCCCGTCGTGCGCAAGCACGTCGAGTTCAAGGAAGGCAAGATCAAGTAGGTCTGCCGACCCACAAGAGATTCCAAAACGCCCGGTCGCAAGCCGGGCGTTTTTCGTTTCCAGTCAGGGCTTAATCGGCCTGACCGTCAGCTTGTACGGAATGTAGAGCGCCAAATCCAACGGCCCGGCCTGATACCAGGACACCGGCAGGTGCAGCCCCTGCACCTCCACGCCGTAGCCCTCGCCGAAGGCTCCGGCGACGCGTTGAGCGTCCTCCGACACCAGCTTGATGACGTCCGGGCGGTATTTTGACGGCCCAACCAGGGTCAACTCCCAACTGCTGTTGAGCAGCACCTCGGTGCGGCCGACCTTCGGAGTGCGCTCCACGAAGCCCCTGATGCGGCCCGTCGCGCCGTCAAAGCTGTCGGTCGCGGCGATGGCGGTCTCGACCAGCAGGGTGGCCCGGCTGGTGTCGGCCTTGGCGTCCGGCTCGATCACGGTGTCCAGCATGCTCTCGTCGAAGGCGGTCACCACCTCGTCGCCGATCCCCAAAGTGATCGACTTGTCCTGGGCCGCCGCGCGGATGAGGTTGCGCAGGGTGGCCTTCAGCTCCGAGCGCCGTTGGCTCTCATCACGGGTGTCGCAGACCACCGTCACCTTGGTGATGAGATTGTCGGCCCTCTTGGCCAGGGTGATGCTGGGGGTCTGGGCGGGATCGTACTCGGTCAGGCGCGAGGCGGTGACGACGATCTCTTCCACGCCCTGCGCGGCGGCGGGGCCGGCCAGAATGGCGGCGGCAAGCCCGGCCGCGGCCAGGACCCTTGCGTATCTCATGAGCGCTCACTCCCTGTTCTTGGGAGACGCTAGGTCAGTTTCGGAAGGGCGTCACGGCCTCAGGCCGCTCTCGCGATGACCTTGTTGCGGCCCGAGGCCTTGGCCTCGTAGACGGCCTCGTCGGCGCGCTTGAGCAGGGGTTCGGGACGGTCCCCTGCCCCGAGCGTCGCGGCCACGCCGATGGAGATGGTGACGGTCAGCAACTCCGAGCCGTTCATCACCCGGAAGGGCGAGCCGGCCACGTGCAGCCGGATGCGTTCGGCGATGCGCTCGGCGTCCTCGATCTTGGTGTCGGGCATGACCACCACGAACTCCTCGCCGCCGTAGCGGCACGGCAGGTCGATGGCGCGCACATTGGAGGCCAGGCGCACCGCGAACTCGCGCAGCACCTCGTCGCCCACATCGTGGCCGTAGCCGTCGTTGATCTTCTTGAAGTGGTCGATGTCGATCAGCAGGCAGGCGACAGGATCACCCCCCAGGCTTGCGCGCTTCACCAGGGCCTCCAGCTGTCCCACCATATAGCGGCGGTTGTGCAGGCCGGTGAGCTGGTCGGTGACCGCCAGTTCCAGGGAGTGGTCGAGATTGTCGCGCAGATAGTCGGTGTAGCGTTTGCGCCGGATCTGGGTCTTGGCGCGGGCCGACAGCTCCTGTGGGTCGATCGGCTTGGTCAGGATGTCGTTGACCCCGATTTCCAGGGCCTTCACCAGGCGCTGGCGCTCGTCGAAGTCGACGATGGCCAGGACCGGCAGGTGGCGGGTCGCCTCATCGGAGCGGAGCTGGGCGGTGAAGCGCAGGCCGTCGAAGGATCTGGCGGCCGCGTTGACGATCACCAGGTCCACCGGACCCTTGGCGGTCATCAGGGCCTTTTCCGGATCGCTCTCGATGATTGGCCGGTGCTCGATAGCCAGTTCGGCGGCGACGCGCTGCGCCTGGCGTTCGTGATCGTCGACGATCAACACCCGTCCGCCCGTGCCGCCCAGGCGCGAGGCTGCGCCGGCGATCACGCCCATGCGGCGGCCAGAGGCCTCGCGGTCGCGCAGTTCGTCGATCACCATCTTCAGGCGGGTCAGACTGCGCACGCGGGCGAACAGCATGACGTCGTCGATGGGCTTGGTGAGGAATTCGTCGGCCCCGGCCTCAAGGCCGGCGATGCGGTCGGCGCGGCCGTCCAAGGCCGTCACCAGCACCACCGGCACATGGCGGGTCTCGGGATCGTCCTTCAGCCGGCGGCAGACCTGGAAGCCGTCCATGCCGGGCATCATGACGTCCAGCAGGACGATGTCGGGCTTTTCCTTGGCGGCGATGGCCAGCGCCGTCGGGCCGTCATAGGCGATGAGCACCTCGTAGTACTCAGCCGAGAGCTTGGCTTCGAGGAGGCGGACGTTGGCCTCGATGTCATCGACAACCAGGATGCGCGCGGTCATGGCGGCTAACCCAACAGGCGGCGAATGGTGTCGAGGAAGTGCGACACCGAAATGGGTTTGGAGATGTAGGCCTCGCAGCCGCCCTCCCGGATACGTTCCTCATCCCCCTTCATGGCGAAGGCGGTGACGGCGACCACGGGTATGTGGGCCAGTTCGTCATCTTCCTTGAGCCACTTGGTGACCTCCAGGCCCGAGATTTCGGGGAGCTGGATGTCCATCAGGATCAGGTCCGGGCGGTGTTCCCGCGCGAGCGCCAGCGCCTGCAATCCCTCGCGGGTCTGCAGCGTTTCGTAGCCTTGGGCATCGAGCAAATCATGAAAGAGCTTCATGTTCAGCTCGTTATCCTCGACGATGAGGACCTTCTTGGCCATTTCGTCCGACGATCCTTGGTCTGGCGAATCGGTAACCGATCTCACCTTGAGCCCCTTGATCTCACGGATATCCTTAAGCCAGCGTTAGTCGCATCCGGAGGCTCCGTGGCCGAACCACCCCGCGCGCCCAGACTGCTTGACCTGGGCGTCGACACCACCCGTCCGCTCCTCATCGTCGACGTCGACGAGGTGCTGGGCCTGTTCATGCAAGGCTTTGGGACCTTTCTGGAGGGCCGAGGCCTGGAGTTCCGGGTCGACAAGTTCGCGCTGTTTCAGAACATCTATCTGCCTGGCGAGAGCGAACACCTGGCGATCGAGGACGGACGTAAGCACTATGAGGACTTCTTTCGATACGGCTGCGGCGACATGACGCCGACGCCGGGCGGCGTCCAGGCCCTTCAATCGCTGTCGGAACAGGCTGGTATCGTCATCCTCACCAATGCGCCGGGCCCCGCCCGCCTGGCGCGGGCCCGCTGGCTGGGGCGCCATGGCATGGACTATCCCCTGATCCTCAACACCGGCCCCAAGGGGCCACTGGCGGCGGGGCTGGCCGAGCAGGCCGCGGGGCCGGCGGTGTTCATCGACGACCTGATCTCCAATCTCGACTCCGTGGCGGAGTCCGCGCCGTTGGTGACCCGTTTCCAACACGTGGCCGACCCCAGGCTGCGCCCACTCGCGCCCGCCAAGCCTGAGTTGCACACCCGCATCGACGACTGGGACGAACTCCGCGCCGCCATCGAACAGGCCATCGGCTAGCGGAACAAATCAGGTATGCTGCGCCCATGATCCGCATGGACATCGGTCTGTGAGCGCGCTTTGCCGCGACTGCTTCCACCGCGGCGACTTCGAGCGCCGCTGCCCGACCTGTGGCTCGCCCCGGATCGTGGCGCATGCCGAGCTCGACAGCCTCTCCATCGCCCACATGGACTGCGACGCCTTCTACGCCTCGGTGGAGAAGCGCGACCGGCCGGAACTGCGCGACCTGCCGGTGATCGTCGGCGGCGGGCGGCGCGGGGTGGTGACCACCTGTTGCTACATCGCCCGCATCAACGGGGTGCGCTCGGCCATGCCGATGTTCAAGGCCATCAAGGCCTGCCCCCAGGCGGTGATCATCAAGCCGGACTTCGCCAAGTACCGCACCGAGAGCCGGCGGATCATGGCCATGATGGCCGACCTGACGCCCCTGGTTCAGCCTCTGTCCCTGGACGAGGCCTGGATGGACCTGTCGGGGACCGAGCGCCTGCATGGCGCCACACCGGCCGAAACCCTGGCCCGCCTGCAGACCCTCATAGAGGAAGAGGTGGGGATCACGGTCTCCATTGGCCTGGCGGCCAACAAGTTTCTGGCCAAGATCGCCTCGGACCTGGACAAGCCGCGCGGATTCTCGGTGATCGGGGCCGAGGCGGCCGACTTCCTGGCCAAGAAGCCGGTGGGCATCCTGCCGGGCGTTGGGCCGGCCATGGTCTCCAGCCTGGAAAGCTCCAACTTCATCACCGTGGGCGACATCGCCCGGGCCGACATCAAGGACCTGGCCGCGCGCTTCGGACCCAACGGCCTGCGCCTGCATGCCCTGGCCCATGGCCGCGACACCCGGGTCGTGAACCCCGACCAGGTCCGCAAGTCCATCAGCGCCGAGACCACCTTCAACGAGGACCTGCGCAAGCAAAGCGACCTGGAGGAGCAATTGCCCTGGCTGGCGGAAAAGGTCGGGCGTCAGGCGCGGGCCGGCAATGTGGCCGGCCGGGTGGTGACGCTGAAACTGCGGGGCGCCGACTTCAAGATCATCACCCGGCGCAAGACCCTGCCCGTCCCCACCCAGACCACGCGGTCCATCCTGGCGATCAGCAAGGAACTTCTCGCCGCCGAACTAAAGTCGGGCGGCGCCAACCGGTCGTGGCGCCTGATCGGCGTCGGCATCACCGACCTGATCGAGCCGCAGGATGTGGAGGATGACTTCTTTGGCGGCGACGAGCGCCGAACCCTGGCCGGCGAGAAGACCGCCGACGCGATCCGGGCGCGATTCGGCGCCTTGGCCCTCACCTCGGCACGCGCCCTACGCGGGAAATCCTCGGCTCAGGATTGAAAACCTGAGGGCCGACGCCCATCTGGCACCCTGTTAGCATGGTAAAAACTGTGGCCTTTCGGACGAACTCGCATCGCGCGACCATTTCGACCCTTCCATACGGCGGTCTTTTCCATATCTAATCCATCTGTAGGGCGGTCCCGTGACCGCCGAGGAGACCTGTTCGATGGCCGAGCGAAAGCAAGGTGATCAAGAGACGGGCGTAAAATCGGCGGTCATCACACAGACCAAGCCGAAGACGCAGAAGCCGTCTCTTTACCGGGTGCTGCTCCTCAACGACGACTACACTCCCATGGAGTTCGTCGTTTATGTGCTTGAGCAGTACTTCCATAAGTCGCGCGAAGAGGCGACGACGATCATGCTGCATGTCCACCAACACGGTGTGGGCGTATGCGGCGTGTTCACATACGAAGTGGCGGAAACAAAGGTGGCCCAGGTCGTTGATACCGCGCGCCGGCATCAGCATCCGTTGCAATGCACCATGGAAAAGGATTGAGGCCCAGATTGCCGTCATTCTCACGCCACTTAGAAGAATCGCTCCACCGCGCGGTGGCTTTCGCCAATCAGCGAAAGCACGAGTACGCGACCCTGGAGCATTTGCTCCTGTCCCTCATCGACGATGAGGACGCCGCCGGCGTGATGAAAGCCTGCGACGTCGAACTTCCGTCGCTGAAGACGACGCTTACCAATTACGTGGACAACGAGCTGCGCTCGCTGGTCGTGGACGATGGCGAAGACGCCAAGCCCACGCCGAGCTTCCAGCGCGTGATCCAGCGCGCGGTCATCCACGTGCAGTCCTCCGGCCGCGAAGAGGTCACCGGCGCCAATGTGCTGGTCGCCATCTTCTCCGAGCGCGAGAGCCACGCCGCCTACTTCCTGCAAGAGCAGGACATGACGCGGTACGACGCGGTGAACTACATCGCCCACGGCATCGCCAAGAAGGCCGGCGTCGAGGGCGCTGCCAAGCCCGTCAAGGGTTCGGAAGACGAGGACAAGCCCGCGGTGAAGACCGGTGGGGAGGCTCTGGAGGCCTACTGCGTCAACCTCAACGAGAAGGCCAAGCAGGGTAAGGTCGACCCGCTCATCGGACGCTCGTCCGAAGTCGAGCGCTGCATCCAGATCCTGTGCCGCCGCACCAAGAACAACCCCCTGCTGGTGGGCGACCCCGGCGTGGGCAAGACCGCCATCGCCGAGGGCCTGGCGCGCAAGATCGTCAACCATCAGGTCCCCGAGGTTCTGGCCAACGCCACCATCTTCTCCCTCGACATGGGCAGCCTGCTGGCGGGCACCCGCTATCGCGGCGACTTCGAAGAGCGCGTGAAGCAGGTGGTCAAGGAACTGGAAAACCACGCCGACGCGATCCTGTTCATCGACGAGATCCACACGGTGATCGGCGCCGGCGCCACCAGCGGCGGGGCCATGGACGCCTCCAACCTGCTGAAGCCGGCTCTGGCCTCGGGCTCCCTGCGCTGCATGGGCTCGACGACCTACAAGGAATTCCGTCAGCACTTCGAGAAGGATCGGGCCCTGGTCCGCCGCTTCCAGAAGATCGACGTGAACGAGCCGACCATCGAGGACACCATCAAGATCCTCAAGGGCCTGAAGACCTACTACGAGGACTTCCACAAGCTCCGCTACACCAACGACGCCATCAAGGCGGCGGTGGAACTGTCGGCCCGCTACATCACCGACCGCAAGCTGCCCGACAAGGCCATCGACATCATCGATGAAGCCGGGGCCAGCCAGATGCTGCTGCCCGAAGGTCGTCGCAAGAAGATCATCGGCCTGAAGGAGGTCGAGGCCGTCGTGGCCAAGATCGCCCGCATCCCGCCGAAATCGGTCTCCAAGACCGACACCGAGGCGCTGAAGCAGCTGCACGAGGACCTGAAGCGCGCTGTCTACGGCCAGGACGACGCCATCGAGCAACTGTCGGCGGCCATGAAGATGGCCCGCGCCGGCCTGCGCGATCCCAACAAGCCGATCGGCTGCTACCTGTTCTCGGGCCCCACCGGCACCGGCAAGACCGAGACCGCGCGGCAACTGGCCGGCACCATGGGCATCGAGCTGCTGCGGTTCGACATGAGCGAATACATGGAGCGCCACACGGTCAGCCGCCTGATCGGCGCCCCTCCCGGCTATGTCGGGTTTGACCAGGGCGGCCTGCTGACCGACGCCGTCGACCAGCACCCGCACTGCGTGGTGCTGCTGGACGAAATCGAAAAGGCCCACCCGGACGTCTTCAACATCCTGCTGCAGGTCATGGACCACGGGGTTCTCACCGACTCCAACGGCAAGAAGGTCGATTTCCGCAACGTGGTCCTGATCATGACCACCAACGCCGGCGCGTCGGACGCCCAGCGCAATTCCATCGGCTTTGGCCGCGGGAAGCAGGACGACGAGGTCGATGAGGCTCTCAAGCGCCTGTTCACCCCGGAATTCCGCAACCGCCTCGACGCCGTGGTGCCGTTCAAGCCGCTGACCCAGGACGTCATCCGCCAGGTCGTCCAGAAGTTCGTCATCCAGCTGGAAGTCCAACTGGCCGACCGTCATGTCACCATCGAAACCTCCGACGAAGCCGCCGACTGGCTGGCCAAGAACGGGTTCGACGAGCTCTACGGCGCCCGGCCTCTGGCCCGGGTCATCCAGGAGCACATCAAGAAGCCGCTCGCCGACGAGATCCTGTTCGGCAAGCTGGTGAAGGGTGGCCACGTCAAGGTGGTGCTGAAGGACTCCAAGCTGGCCTTCGAGATCGAGGGCGAGGGCCACGAGCCCGGCGCGCCGATCATCGAGAACCCTGCCGAGGACGCGGCGGCCGCCGCCCCGGAGCTGGCCGACTAGGCCCTCTCGACAAGCTGAAATGGAAAACCCCGGTCGAAAGGCCGGGGTTTTTCGTTCGCTAGGATATCTCGGCGGCGATCTGGTCGGCCAAGGCCTTCAGCTCGGTGGGATCGGCCATGCCGCCCTCCCCGTGGCGGCCAAGCGCCTGCCCCTCCCAGCGCGGGATGATGTGGACGTGCAGGTGGAAGACGGTCTGGCCGGCCGGAGCGCCGTTGAACTGGCTGACCATGATTCCGTCAGGCTTAAGCGCCGCGCGCACCGCCCGCGTCACCCGCTGCACCCCCAGGAACAGCGGCGCCAGGATCGCCGGATCCTCCTCCAGCAGGTTGCGGGCGGCCGAGTGCTTGGGGATCACCAGGGTGTGGCCGCGCGACTGCGGGAAGACGTCCATGAAGGCATAGACGTGGCTGTCTTCGAACACCCGGGCGCTGGGCATCTCGCCGCGCAGGATCTTGGCGAAGATGTTGCCGTCGTCGTAGGTCCCGTCCAAGCTCATCGCGCGCTCCTCATGAAGTCTTGTGAAGGGTCCTAGCACAGAGGGAGGCCCGCATGGGAACCGCCGACACCCCCAATACGAAGGGTCTCAGTCCCCGGCAGGAAAAGTGGTTCGCCACGGCCCGGGCCAGCCTGGAGCGGGACACCGGCAAGACGATGGACGCGTGGATCGCCATCGCCAAGACCTGCCCCGAGACCAAGACCATGACCCGCATCGCCTGGATGAAGGAACATCACGGCCTGGGGATGAACCGCGCCAACATCGTGATGTCGGCCGCGTTCCCCACCGGCTCGGGCTGGGACGAACCGGTCAAGCTGCGCGAGGCGCTCTGGAAGGATCCGGCTGCTGTCGCGATCTTCGAGGCCGTGGAGCGTGCGGCGACCGCCCTGCCCGACGTCGTCACCGGCCAGCGCAAGGCCTTCACCGGCTTCTCCCGAAACTTCCAGTTCGCCTCGGCCAAGCCGATGAAGGGCGGCCAGGTGGTGCTGGGTCTGGCCGTGCCGCCGGACGCCGATCCGCGCCTGGCCGAACCCAAGGCGGAAGGCTGGTCCGAGCGGTTGAAGTCCAAGCTGACCCTGGCGTCGCCGGCGGATGTCGATGCGAAGCTGGCAGCGCTGATCCGGCAGGCCTGGGAGGCCTCCTAGCTCTCCTGGCGGAAGGGCGAGAACTCTTCCGCCAGCCATTCCATCTCGCCCTCCACCGCCTCGCGCTCGCGGGCGACGAAGTCCTCCACCGGACCGCGCAGCATGGGGTCGGCGATGAAGTGGGCCGAGCGGACGGGGCTGGGCAGATAGCCGCGGGCGATCTTGTGCTGGCCTTGGGCGCCGGCCTCGACGCGGGCCAGGCCGCGGCCGATGGCCCATTCGATGGCCTGATAGTAGCAGAGCTCGAAATGCAGGAAGGGGATGTCCTCGACGCAGCCCCAGTTGCGGCCGTAGAGGCAGTCGCCGCCGATCAGGTTCAGGGCGCCGGCCACCCACTGGCCATTGCGCCGCGCCATCACCAGCAGCACCCGGTCGGCCATCCGCTCGCCAAGCAGCGAGAAGAACAGCCTGTTCAGATAGGGCCGGCCCCACTTGCGCGAACCGGTGTCCATGTAGAAGCCATAGAAGGCGTCCCAGTGTTCCTCTGTGATGTCCGGGCCGGTCAGGGCCAGGATCTCGACGGCGGCCTGGGCGTCGCGGCGTTCACGGCGGATCGTCTTGCGGCGCCCTGAGGACAGCGCCCCCAGGAAGGCGTCGAAATCGGCGTAGCCGGCGTTTTCCCAGTGGTATTGCTGGCCCTCGCGCATGGAGAGCCCCTGCCCGCCCAGCCAGGTCCACTCCTCGTCGGTGGGAAAGTTGATGTGCACGCCCGAGGAGTCGTAGCGCTCGCAGAGGCTGACCGCCCCGCTGAGCAGAGTCTTGCGCGCGGCCTCGACGTCAACGCCGGGCCGCACCAACAGGCGTGGGCCCGTGGCCGGGGTGAAGGGCGCCGCCGAGATCAGCTTGGGATAGTAGCGTCCGCCCGCCCGCTCATAGGCCTCGGCCCAGCTGTGGTCGAAGATGTATTCGCCCTGACTGTGGGACTTCAGATAGAGCGGCATGACGGCCGCCACCTGCCCATCCTCGTCCTCGACGGAGAGGTGCTGCGGGCCCCAGCCCATACGCTCGATGGCGCAGCCGGACTGTTCGACGATGTCCAGGAAGTCAAAGGAGACGAAGGGGTTGGCGGCATAGTCTGGATTGCCGGCGCAGGCGTCCCAGCCCTCGCGGCCGATCTCGGCGATCCGGCGGCTGACCTTGACCGCCGCCTTCAGGCTCACGCGGCCCAGCCCTCGAAGATCAGGTTGTCGCAATGGTCCTTCAGGGCGTCCCACTGCTCGGGCTTGCGCACCGTCCAGGCGACAACGGGCATGCCCTCGGCGCGGTGCTTGACCGCCGCCTCACTGGCCACCATGTCCAGGCTCATGGCCAGGAAGTGCGGCCGGGCGATGGAGACCTGCTCCAGCTTTGCGAAGCCCTTGCGCTGTTCGGCCGAGAGGTGGGGCGTGTCCTCCTCCCAGCTATAGCTGTCGAGCCCGCGCAGCACGCCCGGGAAGCGGTCGGCGAACCAGGCATGGGAATAGGGGTTGAACCCGATCACGCAGGTCGGGCCGGCATGGTCGATGAGAATCTCGTGCACCCGCTGCTCCAGCGGCCCGACCGCCCCGAAGTCGGTCTTCAGCTCGATATGGACCATGGCCCTATGGCCGATCAACGCGAGGGTTTCCATGAGCGTCGGAATGCGTTCGTCGGTGCCCTTGAGCCGCAGTTCGCCAAGCTCGGCCGCCGTGCGGTCCTTCAGCTTGCCTTCGGTCCCGGTCATCCGCTTCAGGCCGTGGTCGTGGAAGACCATGGCCTCACCGTCGGCCGAGAGATGCACATCCAGTTCGATGCCGTAGCCGGCCTGACAGGCGGCCTGGAAGGCGCCCAGCGAGTTCTCCGGCGCGCCGTCCGGCGACCACAGGCCGCGGTGGGCGACGGGCGGGTGGAACAGGAAGTCCCACGCCTCGCCGAACTGGTCCTTGGGGTCCTTCACCGGATTTCCACCACGGCGTCGACCTCGACGGCGAAGTTCATCGGCAGGCGATAGACGCCCACCGCCGACCGTGCGTGCTTTCCGGCGTCGCCGAAGGCCAGAACCATGACGTCGGAGGCTCCGTTCACCACCTGGGGAATCTCGAAGAAACCCGGACCGGCCTGAACAAAGCCGCCCAGCTTGACCACCCGGACGAGCCGGTCGAGGTCGCCGTCGCAGGCCGCCCGCATCTGGGCGATCAGGTTGATTCCGCACAGGCGCGCGGCGCCCTTGGCGGCCTCCATATCGACATCCTCGCCGACGATGCCGCGGATGCCGCCGGAGGCGTCCAGGGACACCTGGCCAGAGATGTGGACAAGGCCGCCGACCCGCACGAACGGGACATAGTTGGCGACCGGGGCGACGGGCTGCGGGAGGGTGATCCCCTGCGCGGCCAAGCGTTCTTCGACCTGTGACATGACCAAAGGTCTAGCGCGGCTCAGAGATTGGGGGAACCGGCCACGGGTTGAAAAGTGAAAAGGCCCGCACCGTTTCCGGTCCGGGCCTTAACAGGGTCCGCGCCAAATACGCCGGCGCGGCTGGAGGGACTTTCAGAAAGGCTTAGCGGACGGCCTGCAGCTTCTCGACGGCGGCGGTGACGCGCTCGTTGAGGGGCTTCATGGAGTCCTTCAACGAGGCGGAGACGATCTCGCCCATCTTGGAGAGCTCGGCCATGTAGGCTTCCATGGAGGACTTGGCGAAGCTGGTTTGCAGCTCGACCACTTCCTGGATCGACTTGGCGCCCGACAGCGACTTGGCGGCGGCGACGTTGGCTTCCACGGCCTTCTTGGAATAGGCGGTGGCCTGGGCGCCGAGGGCTTCAGCGCCCTTGGTGGCCGCGGTCACCGAGGCGATGACGGCTTCCAGGTTCTTCTTGGAATGGGCGTTGGCGTCGGCGAGGCCGGCCAGGGACTTTTCGATGGCGTCCTTAAAGGCGGCGTTACCAGCGGTGGTGAACTGCTCGACGGTGTTCTTGACGGTTTCGGCGGCGGCCATGATGGGAGACTCCGGGGAACGTGGTTGACGGGCTGTGCCGCGTCGCACCAGTCGGGCGTTGCGGCTCTTTGATCTCGCAGCCTATTTCTCATGTTGCAGTGCAGCAGTCAAGCATCTTTGTTGCAGTGCAACATCTCCGTCCGAGCGAATTCCTCCGGGCGCCCGCATAACCCGCAACGCGACAAAAGGGCTCGCTCAAGAGGTGTTTACTCTCGCGCAAGCTCCGAGGTGTCATGATAGGGTTTCAGTACGGCGACCGGGGGGTCGTCCAACCCTTTGATTCGACGGACGAACCGCAATGTTCGAGCGCGCCCGCCGCCTGTTTGTCGCCCTTGGCGCCGCCGCCCTGACCGCGGTTTCCCCTCTGGCGACCTCCGCCCAGGCGCAGATCCCCTACCTCACGATGCCGACGCTGCCGACCACGGCGCCGAAGTACGCGGCCATCGTGGTGGATGCGAGAACCGGCGAGGTGCTCTACGCCAAGCGCGCCGACAGCCCCCGCTATCCGGCCTCCATCACCAAGATCATGACGCTCTACCTCACCTTCGAGGCCCTGAGCTCCGGCCGCCTGCGCCCCGACGAGACCGTGATGATCTCGCCCCGGGCCGCTGCCCAGGCGCCGACCAAGCTGGGTCTGTCGGCCGGCGAATCGCTCACCGTCAACGAGGCGATGCAGGCGCTCGCCATCAAGTCGGCCAACGACATCGCCGTGGCCCTGGCTGAAAAGCTCGGTGGCTCGGAGGCCCGGTTCGCGGCCATGATGACCCTGCGCGCCCAGGAGCTGGGCATGGCCAACACCCGCTTCGTGAACGCTTCGGGCCTGCCCGACAGCCGCCAGGTCTCCACCGCCCGCGACATCGGCATCCTGTCGCGCGCCGTGATGCGCGACTATCCGCAGTACTATCGGCTGTTCAGCCAGCAGTCCTTCACCTTCCGCGGCACGTCGATGAACAACCACAACGGCCTGCTGGGCGCGATGCCAGGCGTGGACGGGTTGAAGACCGGCTACACCAACGCCTCGGGCTACAACATCGCCATCTCGGCCGTGCGCGACAACCGCCGCCTGATCGCCGTGGTGCTGGGCGCGCCGTCGACCGCCAAGCGCAACAACAACGCCGAGGACCTGCTGCTCACCGGCTTCGATGTGATGAACCGCCGCGCCCGCGGCGAGAAGATCACCATCGCCCAGAACCTGTTCGAGCCGGAACCCGTGGGCCCCATCGAGCGGCCCTCGGTTGAACAGGGCGATGGCGAGCAGGACGGGCTGAAGATCGTCCTGGCTTCGGCGCCCCCGCCGCGGGTCTCAAGCTACGATTTCGTCGATCCCACGCGCAACATGCTGCGCGGCTCCCAATCGGCCGACAAGCCCAAGGCCGACGCCAAAACCTCGGACAAGGACAAGAAGAAGGCTGAGAAGGAAGACCGCAAGCCGGCCGGCAAGTGGGTCGTGCAGGTCGGCGCCTTCAAGTCCAAGTCCCTGGCCAAGGAGCAGCTGAGCCTGGTTGAGAAGCGATTCGGCAAGCACTTCGGCAAGGCCGACGGCGACACCGATTCCATCGGCGGCACCTACCGCGCTCGCTTCTCCGGCTTCACCGAGGCCTCGGCCAAGGACGCCTGCGGCGCCCTGAAGGCCAAGAAGATGGCCTGTATGGTCGTCAAGCCGGGTTAGCGCGACAGCCGAAAGTGGATACCGGATTCGGCGTCCGTCGCGCGAGAAACAAACCGCCCCTTCTACTTCTTCGAGAGCTTGTCCCGCGCGGCGTTGAGCTGGGCGGCAAGACCGTCCGTGCCGCCCTTGTCGGGGTGGGCCAGACGCATCAGGCGGTTATAGGCCGCCTGGATCTCTTCAGAAGACGCCGTCGCGCTCACCCCAAGGATTGATCGGGCCTCGACCTCACTCATGGAGCCGCTGGCCCGCGGCGGCAGGACGCCGGTGCGCCGGGTCGAGACCGCGAAGCCCAGGCCCAGCACCACCAGCACGATGGCCGAACCCCAACTGCCCTTGAGGCCCACGAAGGCCGCGCCGGCGAAGGCCGCGACCGCGAAAGCTCCGGAGAGGAAGCGCCACTCCCGGCGCTTGAGGATCGGCTTGCCGCCGTTGGCCCACATCAGCAGCGCCAGGATCACGCAACCCAGCGCGATATAGGACACTACTGGGCGGCCATCAGCTCATCGCCCACGTCCAGGCCCAGCGACCCCACCAGGGCGCGTAGCTCCTGGCGCGCGGCCACGTGCTGCAGGGACATGGCCACGGGACGGATGGTGGGCGACAGGTCGGCGATGGTCAGGCCGAAGGGGAAGAGCTCGCGGTAGATCACCCGGTCGCGCAGGCCCGGGCCGACGCGGAAGCCAACGCGACGCGACAGGGCCTGGACGCGCTCATCCACCCGACGGCGGTTGCGAGCCTCAGTGGGCGCTAGGCGGTTGCGCAGCACCACCCAGTCGATGGACTTGCCCGAGGCGGCCGCGCGGATCTTGCGGCTATTCCAGACGGTCTCAGAATAGAGACTGGGGCGCTTCAGATCGAGGGTGACGGGATCGACGATACCCAGCATGTCGAAGTCGACGAAGCTGTCGTTCATCGGGGTGACGATCAGGTCGGCCATCCCGTGGGCGGCGCGGCTGACGGCGGTGTCGCCGCCGGGGGTGTCGATGAGGATGTAGTCCGAGGCCTCGGCGGCGGCGAAGGCCTCCTCGAAGCGGGTGAGGGCCTCCTCGTCGGTGGCCTTGGCCAGGTCGGCGCTCAGCGGGTGTTCGACCGGCATGGGGGCGCTGACGCCGTTGGCGGCCAGCCAGGCGGCGCGGTTGGCGAAGAAGTGGCCCATGGACTGCTGGCGCAGGTCGAGGTCCAGCACCGAGACCCGGGCGTTGGAATGCAGCAGGGCCGTGGCGATATGGATGGCCAGCGTCGACTTGCCCGCGCCACCCTTTTCGTTACCGACTACAATGACCTTGGGTTGGGACATGGTTCTCTAAAACTCCACACCATCTCAGCCAGCGTCGTCGCGCTGATTCGATTGGTTAACAGGTGAGGCCGCCACCCCTGCCCCGTCAACGCGCCTGACACCGCCGCCTGTGGACGGATGGCCGCATCAAAGTCATAAGCGGCCCGCCTTTCGAGACGGAGCCTGCCCCATGCCGCTGTCCATTGTCCGCACCGTCGCAGACCTCCGCGCCCAGGTGACCGCATGGCGCAAGGCTGGCGAGAGCGTCGGCCTGGTCCCGACCATGGGCGCCCTGCACGCCGGGCACCTGTCGCTGGTGACCCTGGCCAAGACCAAGGCCCAGCGCGTCGTCGCCAGCGTGTTCGTCAACCCCACCCAGTTCGCGCCGCACGAGGACTTCGACGCCTATCCTCGCGACGAGGCCAAGGACGCGGGCCTGCTGGAAAGCGCCGGCTGCGACCTGCTGTTCGCGCCGACGGTGGCCGAGATGTATGCGCCGGGCTTCTCCACAACCGTCACGGTCAGCGGCGTCTCAGAGTCCCTGGATGGCGCGGCGCGGCCGGGCCACTTCGCGGGCGTCGCCACCGTGGTCAGCAAGCTGCTGCTGCAGTGCGGTCCCCACGTCGCGGTGTTCGGCGAGAAGGACTATCAGCAGCTGCAGGTGATCAAGCGGCTGGTGGCCGACCTGGACATCCCCGTGGAGGTGATCGGCGCCCCGACCGCCCGCGCCGACGACGGCCTGGCGCTGTCCTCCCGCAACGCCTACCTGACGCCGGCCGAACGCGAGGCCGCCCCCAGCTTGGCCGCCGCCCTGCGCGACGCCGTCGAACGCCTGCGGGACGGCGTAGCGGTGGACCGCGTGGAGAACACCGGCCGGGCCGCAATGGAGCGGGCCGGCTTTTCCCGCATCGACTATTTCGAGGTGCGCGACGCCTCCAGCCTGACCCACCTGGGTCCCGGCCCCATCACCGGCCCGGCTCGCATCCTGGCCGCCGGCATCCTCGGCAAGACCCGGCTGATCGACAACATGGCGGTCTAGATCACTCGCGTGATCTAGAGTTCTTGCTGGAGCGGGATGCGGGCGGAAAACCGGTTCCCACTTTTCCTCATCCCCCTCTGTTCACCAAGCTCCGGCTTCGCGAAGCTGACGGGCCAGTTCCATCGGGATCTCGCCGTCAGCGCTGGTGTCGAGGTCCGGCGGCACGTCCTTGGGATCGAAGTAGCGCCAGCCCTGGAAGGCGCGGCGCGGGGTGGGCGCGACGCGGATGATCTCCGGGTCGAGGGTGATCTCGCAGCGGGCGTTGGGGTGTTCCCCCACGGTCCGCACGCCCAGGATCTGCTGGCGGCAGAGGATCATGCCCTTGAAGATCCGGTACAGCGATCCGCCGTCCAGAAGTTCGTCGGCGCGCTTGGGGCTCATGCGGGTGTGCAGCAGCCAGGGTTCGCGGGTGTCCTGGTGATAGGCCAGCAGGTCCTCGATGGTGTCGCAGCCGACGCAGAGCCGGAGCATGTGCAGGGCCATCAGGCCGACGCCTTCAGCCGCGCCAGGGTCACGCCCTCGCTGACCTGATCGCCCACCGAGACGTTCAGGGCCTCGACCTCGCCATCGAAGGGGGCGGTGAGCGCGTGCTCCATCTTCATGGCCTCCAGGGTCAGCAGGGGCTGGCCGCGCACCACCGTGTCGCCCACCGCGACCGCGACGGCCACCACCTTGCCCGGCATGGGGGACCGCACCTGGGCGTCGCCGGCCATGTCGTCGAGATCGCGCAGGGGCGGGCGGGTGGCCAGCACATAGGTCTCGCCGCCCTCGAAGACCACAACCTCGGCCTCCTCCGTCATCAGGATGTCGGCCTCGATGTCGCCATCCGGCAGGGGGGCGTCGATCGCCACGCCGTCCAGGTATAGGCGCACGGTGGTCTGCGGCTCGGCGTTCATGCGGAAGCCGGTCAGGCCTTTCCAAGGGCTGACCTGGTCCTCGTCGCCCTCGGCCAGGGCCGCGGCGGCGGCCACGGCCAGCAGGTCGGAGGAAGGCGCCGGGGTCGGGGCGAGCTCCTCCAGGTGGCGCTCAATGAAGCCGGTGTCCACGTCACCGCCGATGAAGTCGGGGTGGTCGAGGCAACGGGCCAGGAAGCCGGCGTTGGTCTTCACCGGCCAAATCTCCACCTCGGCGCAGGCCTGGGCCAGACGGTCGCTGGCGCCCTCGCGGGTGGGGGCGTGGGCGATCAGCTTGGCGATCATTGGGTCGTAGAACGGGCTGACCTCGCCGCCCTCCTCCACGCCCGTATCCACGCGGATGTCTTCGGGCAGGACAAAGTGCTCCAGCACCCCGATCGAGGGCAGGAAGCCGCCAGCGGGGTTCTCCGCGTAGAGCCTGGCCTCCAGCGCGTGGCCGTTCAGCTTGATCTGACCTTGCGTCAGCGGCAGCGGCTCGCCCGAGGCGACGCGGAACTGCCACTCCACCAGGTCGACGCCGGTGACCGCCTCGGTGACCGGATGCTCCACCTGCAGGCGGGTGTTCATCTCCATGAACCAGATGCGGTCGGGCTGCAGGCCCGCGCTGGCGTCGGCGATGAACTCGACCGTGCCGGCGCCCACATAGTTCACGGCCTTGGCGGCCTGGACGGCGGCGGAGGTCACGGCCGCACGCGCGGCCTCGCTCATGCCCGGCGCCGGGGCCTCCTCGATCACCTTCTGGTGACGGCGCTGGAGGGAACAGTCGCGTTCGAACAGGTGGACGACGTTGCCGTGGCTGTCCCCGAAGATCTGCACCTCGATGTGGCGCGGCCGGGTGACATAGGTCTCGATCAGCACCTTGGCGTCGCCGAAGCTGGCGGCGGCCTCCCGCTGGCAGGAGGCGAGCGCCGCGGCGAAGTCCTCGGCGCGATCGACCTTGCGCATGCCCTTGCCGCCGCCGCCGGCTACCGCCTTGATCAGCACGGGGTAGCCAATGTCCTTGGTCACCGCCTGCAGATGTTCCAGCGACTGCTCGTCGCCGAGATAGCCGGGTGTGACGGGGACATTGGCCTTCTGCATCAGGGACTTGGCGGCGTCCTTCAAACCCATGGCGTTGATGGCGGCGGGCGGCGGCCCGATCCAGACCAAGCCCGCGGCCATGACCGCCTCGGCGAAGGCGGCGTTCTCCGACAGAAACCCGTAGCCGGGATGGATCGCCTCGGCGCCGGTTTCGATCGCCGCGGCGATGATCTTCTCCCCCACCAGGTAGCTCTCGCGGGCGGCGGCGGGACCGATAAGCACGGCCTGGTCGGCCTCGCGCACATGCAGCGCGTCGGCGTCGGCCTGCGAATAGACGGCCACCGTGGCGATGCCCATGCGGCGCGCGGTCCTGAAGACCCGGCGGGCGATCTCCCCACGATTGGCGACGAGGACGGATTTGATCATGCCGCGATCCTAGTGGGCCACGCGGAGTCCTGCCAGCGCGGGATCAGACGACCCAGGAGGCTTTACGCTTGTCCAGGAAGGCGCGGACGCCCTCCTGCCCTTCGGGGCTGACCCGGGTGCGGGCGATGCGCTTGGCGGTCTCTTCCATCACGTCCTCGATGGGCTTGTAGGCGACATCCTCGACCAGTTTCTTGGAGTCGGCCACCGCGCCCGGGGCGCAGGCCATCATCTCGGTGGCGATGCGCGCGCGGGCGGCGTCGAGGGCCGCCACATCGGCCACCACCTCGGTGACCAGCCCGACCTTTTCGGCATAGGCCGCGTCGAACACCTGGCCGGTGGCGAACAGGGCCCGCGCCGTGCGGGGCCCCACCGCGCCTACCACATAGGGGCTGATGGTGGCGGCGATCAGGCCCAGGCGGACTTCGGAGAAGCTGAACTTGGCGTCGGCCGTGGCGATGGCCATGTCGCAGGCAGTCGCCAGCCCGGCCCCGCCGCCGAAGGCGCCGCCCTCCACCAGGGCCACGGTCAGGGCCGGGATGTCCCAGAGGCTCTTGAGCATCTTGGCCATGGCGTAGGCGTCGTCGCGATTGTCGCTCTCGGTACGGTCGGCGGCTTCGCGCATCCAGTCGAGGTCGGCGCCGGCGCTGAACATGCCCCCAGCGCCGCGCAGGAAAACGACGCGCACGCCCTCGGCGCCCTGCAGGGTCTCGAAGGCCTCGTACAGGGCCGCGATCAGCCGGGCGTCGAAGGCGTTGCGCCGCTCGGGCCGGTTGATGGTCACAATGGCGACGCCTTCGACCGTGGCTTCGATCCGCACCAGGGTGTTGTCCAGATCAGTGTCAGGAACCTCGACCAGGGGATCGGCGATGGGATTGGTCATGAGAGCCTCATTTGGAACTGCGTGATTGGGACATAGGCCCAACGCGAGCGCTTTGACATAGGTCCTGCGCGCCGCGCCGAGCGCCATGGCGATTCTGTCACCATGCGACGAAAAAGCCCCCAATCCGGGCCGAAAGGCGGTTGATCGCGGCTAAGCTCTGTCCGAAACATCGCGCCAGATAAAAACGCGACGGTTCCCCGCGACGCTCGCGGAAAGGATGATCATGCCCAGGACTGCAGAAGCGCTGTCCCTGACCTCGATGCGCTGCGCGACGGACGGGCCGGACGCCCGGCCACGTCGGTCCCGCGTGGCCGTCGTCCGCCGGACCACCGCCAACCTGGCCCTCGCCATGGGCGTGATGGCCACGGCGGTCAGTCTGGGCATCCTGGTGGGCCAGTTGGGCCGCGCCCTGATCGGCGGCTAGAGCCCCTTCCCTTTAGACGGAATCGTCCAAAGGGATGAAAAGGGCTCTAATTCAAAAAGTTAGAGCATGTTTCGATCCGATAACCGGTTCCCACTTATCTGAACATGCTCTAGTCCCGGCAGACGCTTCGGGACTGCTTCTGGACCGCGGGGCTCGCACAGAGGTCGGGCCCGTCGGCGGCCTTGGCCGTCACCAGCGCGCTCCGCACCTCCGAATACCTCTTGCAGAGATCGGGAATGCACACTCCGGCCCGGGCCATCCGGGCCTTGGCGTCGGTAACACTGTGCTGGTTCAGCAGGTAGAAGGCGAACATCCCCGACGGATCGTCCGAGACGTCGTCGGCCCAGTAGGCGATGTCGTTGGCATATTGCGAACCCCAGTTGGCCCGGTCCTCGTTGGCCTTCTCCAGAGTGAACCAGCTCTCCTCCACATAGAAGATCGCCAAGCTCCATCGGTCGCGGTCGGCGGCCAGGCGCGCGACGCACCCGGCCGGGTCGTCATGGGCGAAGTTGGTGTAGAGGCAGCGGATCTCCGGATGGTCGATCTCGACCGCGAACAGGTTGTCGGCCCCCTCATTCAGCGCGGTCTCCGCCGCCAGTCGGGTCTGGTTGCGGAACGACGCGTAGCCGGCATAGATCCCCACGAACACCAGGACCACGGTCAAGCAGGCGACGATGGGCTCCCAGAACTCGGTGGTCCGGATGCGGCGCTTACGCCCCAGCCGGTAGAGCACGCCCGCCAGGATCACGGCGAAGACCGTCATCGGAAACAGCAGGATGACGTGGTCGAGGGTGCCGACGTTCCAGAGCGCGTTCAAGGCCGTCCTCCCCCCGAAGGCCACTACATGCGGAAGATGCCGAACCTGGTTTCCGGGATCGGCGCGTTGAGCGCCGCGGAGATCGAGAGGCCGAGCACGTCGCGGGTCTGAACCGGATCGATTATCCCGTCGTCCCACAGCCGGGCAGTGGCGAAATATGGGTCGCCCTCGGTCTCGTAGCGGTCGCGGATCGGGGCCTTGAAGGCCTCTTCCTCGACGGCGGGCCAGTCGCCGCCCCGGGCTTCGACCCCGTCGCGGCGGATGGTGGCCAGCACGCTGGCCGCCTGCTCGCCGCCCATGACGCTGATCCGACTGTTGGGCCAGCTCCACATGAAGCGCGGGGAATAGGCCCGGCCGCACATGCCGTAGTTGCCGGCCCCGAAGGAGCCGCCGATCAGGACGGTGAACTTGGGCACCTCGGCCGACGCCACGGCGGTCACCAGCTTGGCGCCGTCCTTGGCGATGCCGCCAGCCTCGTACTTGCCGCCGACCATGAAGCCGGAGATGTTCTGCAGGAAGACCAGGGGGATACCGCGCTTGCAGGCCAGCTCGATGAAGTGGGCGCCCTTCAGCGCGCTCTCCGAGAACAGCACGCCGTTGTTGGCCAGGATGGCGACCGGCTGGCCCCAGATGCGGGCGAAGCCGGTGACCAGGGTCGTGCCGTAAAGCGCCTTGAACTCGTCGAACTCAGAGCCGTCGACGATGCGGGCGATCACCTCGCGCACGTCGTAGGGGGCGCGGACATCGGTCGGGACGATGCCGTACAGCTCCTGCGGATCGAAGAGCGGCTCGCGCGGCTGCGCCAGCACCACCTGATCGGGCTTGCGGGTGTTCAGGTTGGCGACGATCGACCGGACGATCTGCAGGGCGTGCTCGTCGTCCACAGCCACATGGTCCACCACGCCGGAGCGGCGGCCGTGGGTGTCGGCGCCGCCCAGTTCGGTGGCGCTGATCACCTCGCCAGTGGCGGCCTTCACCAGGGGCGGGCCGCCCAGGAAGATGGTGCCCTGGCTCTCCTCCCCCGTGCCGCGCACGATCACGGTCTCGTCGCTCATGGCCGGGACATAGGCCCCGCCGGCGGTGCAGGAACCCATGACGCAGGCGATCTGGGCGATCCCCTCGCCGCTCATCCGCGCCTGGTTGAAGAAGATGCGGCCGAAGTGGTCACGGTCGGGGAAGACCTCGGCCTGGTGCGGCAGGTTCGCGCCGCCGCTATCCACCAGGTAGATGCAGGGCAGCCGGTTCTGCATCGCCACTTCCTGGGCGCGCAGGTGCTTCTTCACGGTCAGGGGGAAATAGGCCCCGCCCTTCACGGTGGCGTCGTTGGCGACGATCATCACCTCGCGGCCCGAGACCCGCCCGATGCCGGTGATGACGCCGGCGCCCGGCGCCTCGCCGTCATAGAGGCCGTGGGCGGTGAGCGCGCCGACCTCCAGGAAGGGCGAACCGGCGTCCAGCAGGCGCATCACCCGCTCCCGTGGCAGTAGCTTGCCGCGTCCAG
Source organism: Phenylobacterium glaciei (assembly GCF_016772415.1). Classification (NCBI taxonomy): domain Bacteria; kingdom Pseudomonadati; phylum Pseudomonadota; class Alphaproteobacteria; order Caulobacterales; family Caulobacteraceae; genus Phenylobacterium; species Phenylobacterium glaciei. The sequence continues at coordinate 2,000,485 of NZ_JAGSGD010000001.1, read as the reverse complement.
TATGGCGTTTGCGCGACTCTTCGGGGCCACCGAGGGCGGCGGCGGCCACTCGCTCGCGCAGCTGCGCCGCCAGGGCGCGATTGACCTGTTCGTTGGCCTGGAAGGCCTCGCCGTGAGCGTCGATGGCGGTCTTCAGTGTGGGCATTGAGCAGGCATAGCCGGGGCGAGCGACGCAGGCTAGCTTGGCGGCGTGGCGAACCTACCGGGCATCTCGACTGATTCCGCGCTATCGCGCCTCTTCGAGGACGAGCGCGCCCAGGGCGAAGCCACATGGTTCTCCCTGCCGGGCGGCGTGACCCTGTTCGACGCAGGCGAGCCGGCCGATCATCTCTACTTCGTGCGCGCCGGGCGCCTGGGCGCCTTCCGCCGCGAAGAAGGCCATGAGCCGCAGTTCCTGGGCGTGATCCGCCCCGGCGAGCCGGCCGGCGAGATGTCGATGATCTCCGGCGTGCCGCACTCGGGCCACGTGGTGGCGTTGCGCGATTCGGAAATCTTCGCCCTGCCCCGCGAGGCCTTCTTCGACGCCTGCGACGACGATCCCGAGGTGATGGTCGAGCTGGCCCGCCTGATGATCCTGCGCAGCCGCCAGGCGGCCACCAAATCGTCGGGGGCCGCGCCCTCGGTGTTCGGCTTCGTCACCATCGGCGAGCCCGTCGCCGTCCGCCCGCAGGTCGACCGCGTCGCCCGCGAGATCGGCAAGCTCGGCTATTCCGTCACCGTCGTGGGCGCAGAGGCCCAGCACGCGCCGACCGAGTGGTTTTCCGAGGTCGAGCGCGACTACGACTTCGTCCTCTACTGCGCCGAGGCCACGGATCTCGGCTGGCGCCAGGTGGTGGGCCGCCAGGTGGACCGCCTGTTCCGCATGGGCCGCGGCGACGTAGCCCCGCCGGCCACCCACCCGCACAGCAACGAGCCGCTGCAGACCCAGAACCTGGTGGACCTGATCCTGGTCCAGAAGCGCGGCGCCAAGACCCCGGTGGGCTCCGAAGCCTGGATGGACGCCGCAAAGCCCGCCCGCCTGTTCCACATGCGCCGCGACCATGCCGGCGACGTGCAGCGCATCGCGCGGGTTTTGACCGGCCAGGCCGTGGGCCTGGTGCTGTCAGGGGGCGGGGCGCGGGCCTATGCCCATATCGGCGCGGTGAAGGCCCTGCGTGAGCGCAAGGTGCCCATCGACTTCGTCGGCGGGGTCTCCATGGGGGCGATCATCGCCGCCGGAGTGGCGCTGGGCTGGGACGAGGAGGAGATGGAGTGGCGCATCCGCGCGGCCTTCGTCTCCACCAGCCCGCTGGACGATATCGCCATCCCCCTGCTGGCCATGACCCGGGGCGACAAGGTGCGCGAGCGGCTGGCGGAGCATTTCGGCGAGGTGCAGATCGCCGACATGTGGCTGCCGTTCTTCTGTCTGTCCTCGAACCTGACCACCGGCACCTACCAACTGCACCGGCGCGGCCGGCTGCGCGACGCCCTGCGGGCCACCATCTCCCTGCCCGGCATCCTGCCGCCCGCCACCCACAACAACGACGTGCTGGTGGACGGGGCGGTGATGAAGAACTTCCCCGCCGATGTGATGCGCATCAACGAACTGGGGCCGATCATCGGCATCGACGTCTCGCGGGGCCGCTCGATCACCGCGGCCGACGTGGCGCGGCCGTCCTCGGTCTGGCGGTGGATCCTCTCAGGGCAATGGCGCAAGGGCCCGCCCATCGTCTCCCTGCTCATGCGGGCGGCCACGGTCTCCTCGGGCCGCGACCTGGCCGCGGCCCGCGACGCCACCGATGTCCTGGTGACCCCGGAGGTGGCCGGGGTCGAAATCCGTGACTGGGCGGCCTACGAGCCCGCCGTGGCTGGAGGATATGCGGCGATGATTGTGGCTCTGGACAAGCTGACCGTCCCCGTCACCGACCTGCGACGGCGGCCCAGCCTGCACGAGGCGGCTGCGGCGAGCGGGCGGCGTTAGCCGCGCTGCAATTCCAGGCGCCGGAACACGAAATCGGCATGCGCCAATAGCGCCGTTTGCGGATCCATCAAATCGGTCCCATATTCGAAATCTTGTTCAACAACTGAAAGGAGGTGACCCAGTGTCTCATTGTCTTCATCCGCAGGTGGAAACCGTGCTCTGGGCCTCCGCTTACGAGGCTTGCGCGTAAGCGCTTCAGGTTGCGGGGCCGCTGAGCGGTCCGACAATGGAACGGCCGGCCCCGACAACGGGTCGGCCGTTCGCATGTCTGGCGTAACCTTTCCTCACTCCGGACGAACCTGTCGTTAGGACAGGGCTGCGAGGATGCGGGCATGGAAACGATCAACGGCTTCCAGTGCAAGGACTGCACGGACGCCGCCTACGCCAAGAAGCATATCGACCCCGCCCATCCCAAGGACGGCCCCTTCGGCGTCAACGCGCCCGAGGAACGCAAGCCGCACAAGACCGAGCCTCGTCGCGATCCTGCCGTGGTGTTCGGCGGCGCCCTCAGCAATCTGAACACCAGCGCGAGCTCCCAAAACGAAACGGGCGGCGATCGGTCCCGTCAGACGTCCGGCGCACTGGTGGACTTGAGGGCCTAGCTGAAAGCTTCAGGCTTTCCGTCAATTAACACAAAGTCTGAACGAAACCTTGATGCTGCGGCCTCAGAGTGGCGGCATGGAACCGACAAACGCCTCCCCGGCCGTCGACTATGCGCACAGGCGCCTGATCTTCCCGCCGAAGCCATCCGAGACCGCCGCGCCCTTCACGGCGAACTCAGACGGCCCGCCCGCCGTGACCGCAGCGCGCAAGCCTGAACAGGCCAAGCCCGAACAGGTGAAGAACCGCGAAGCCGACGAACAGGTCACCCGCCAGCGGGTCGAAGACAAGCGCATGGGCACGCTGTTCGATCTGCGGGCCTAGTTCCGCCAGCGCCGCGCCTTGGCGGTGATCTCGCCGGCGCGATCCAGCGGCTCCCCCTCGATCATCCCGTCCACCGCCGCCAGCACCGCCGGCGCCGTGGCGCTGGCCGCCGTGCGGTAGTCGAAGGCCTTGGTGGGCGCCGGCGCCGCTGTCGTCATCCGCGCGATCCAGCGGGGACCTTCGTGGCAGGCGATCCCGGCGATCCGCTGGGCGTCGGCCTGGAAGGTGCGGCAGTAGCGTCCGTCGGCGGTCTTGAAACTGATCCCCAGCCGCGCCGGACCTGAACTGGCCGAGAGATTACTGTCCAGCGCCTTGGCCAGCGCGCCCCTGGCCACCAGGGCCCCGTCCATGCTGGGGGCCAGGACCCCGGCGTTCTGCTGCGAGATCACGTAGCCCGCCACCACGCCCACCATCAGGGTCGCGGCCACCGAGCTCCAGGCCGGCAGGGCGAGCTTGATCTGGGGCTTGGCCACCGGCGGCGGTTTGCGGCGGTCGGCGAGCTTCACGACGTTGCCCGCCTTGGCGCCGGCCTGGGCCGCGGCCATCAGCTGGGCGGGAACACTCTCCTGGGCCACGCCAGCATAGGCTCCGCCGACCTTGGCCCGCAGCAGCCGGTGTTCCTCCAGCCGCACCCCCAGGACGGGATCAGCGGCCACCGCGGCCTCGACCTCGGCGCGGCCGAAGGCGTCGAGTTCGCCGTCGACATAGGCGATCAGTTTCCGGTCGTCGATCTTCATGCCGCACCCCTCAGATCGACCAGCAGGGCGTTGCGGCCCCGGACCAGACGGCGGGTGAGAGTCCCTTCCGGAACCTCCAGCACCGCGGCCGCTTCGCGATAGGATAACCCCTCCACCAGCACCAGCGCCACGGCCAGTCGCTGATCGTCGGGCAATCGGCCCATGGCTTGCTCCACCGAGGCGGCCTCGAGGTGAGCTTCCATGGCGGCGGCCCCATCGGTTCCGACGTTGAGACCCTGTTCCTCGGGCGCGAACACGCGGCCCTGGCGGGTGCGGGCGCGGGCTTCGTCGATCCAGGCGTTCTTCATGATCCGGTACATCCAGCTGTCGAGGCGGGTCCCAGGCGTCCACTGGTCGGCGCGCACCAGGGCGCGCTCCACGGTGAGCTGCGTCAGGTCATCGGCGTCCGCCACGTCCCGGGTGATCGCCCGCGCCAGACGGCGCAGGCGGGGAAGCAGTTCGACGATCTCACGCTGAAAGTCGTCCAAGACCTAGCCTCTGTATGGGGATGAAACGCGCAAGCCCGGTCGTTTCATCCATTGTGACCAGGAACAAAAACTCATTGCGGCGCTTACAGGTCCATCGGGAACGGGAATTCACGATGGGCCCCTGTCATCGCTGGATCGTGCGCTCGCTGAGCATCGTGGCCATGAGCGTCGTGGCCCTGCCCGCCAGCGCACAGCTGGGCGGCCTTGGCCTGACGTCGATGCCAATGGGCGGGCTGCCGGGCGGTGGGATGCCCACTGGCGGCTCCCCCGATCTGCCACGAACACCGCCCTCGCCTCGCGCGCCAAGCGTTCTCGCACCGAGCCTTCCCCTGCCCGCCGCCACCCCGGCCCTGCTGCCCACCGTCGGCGGCCTAGTGCGAGAGACCCAGGCCCTGGCCAGACAGTCCATCGCCGCCCTGCACGGCCAGCAGATCCAGGCCCTGATCCGCGACCATGCTGACGTCATCGACGTGGACGACCACGGCCAGGCGGTGGTGCGCGGCGAGGTGCTGGCGCTCTTACCGTCCCCGCAGTCCCTGGCTATCGCCAGAAAGGCCGGCTTTCGCGTCGGCGAAGAGACCCGGCTCGAGGGGCTTGGCCTCAGCACCGTCACCCTGAGCCCACCCCCAGGGGTCTCGGCGCGGGAGGCCGTGCGGCGGCTGAAGGCGCTCGATCCCCAGGGCCAGTACGACTTCAACCACATCTATCTCGGCGCGGGCGTCGTGAACGCCTCGTCGCGCGGGCCCGTGGCCGGCGGCGGCAAGAAAGGCGCAGGCATCCGCATCGGCCTGGTGGACGGCGGCGTGGCCGCGCACCCCAGCCTGGGCAATGTCGAGCAGCGCAGCTTCGCCCCCGGCGGGCTGAAGGTCAGCGCCCACGGCACGGCGGTGGCCAGCCTGATGGTCGGCCGTGGCGGCGCATTCCGAGGCGCGGCGCCCGGCGCGCGGCTGTTGGTGGCCGACGTCTACGGCAGCTCCCCCACCGGCGGCTCGGCGGCGATCATCGCCCAGGCCCTGGCCTGGATGGCGCAGAACAAGATCCCGGTCATCAATATCAGCCTGGTGGGTCCGCCCACCTGACCCTGCAGGCCGCCGTGAGCGCTCTCGTCGCCCGAGGCCATCTGGTGGTGGCCGCCGTTGGCAATGACGGCCCTGCCGCCCCGCCCCTGTATCCCGCCGCCTATCCCGGCGTGGTGTCGGTCACCGGGGTCGACGGCCGGCGCAAGGTGCTGCCAGAGGCCGGGCGCGGCGGGCACGTAGACTTCGCAGCCCCCGGGTCCGATATGGCCCGCGCCTCCACCCAGGGCGGCTATGTGGCCCTGCGCGGCACCTCCTTCGCTGCGCCCCTGGTGGCTGGACGCCTGGCCCTGGACCTTTCCGGCCCCGACCGGGCCGGCGCCGCGCGGGCCATCACCGACCTGTCGCGCCAGGCGACCGACCTCGGCGCGCGCGGCCCCGATCCCATCTACGGCAACGGCCTGGTGGCCTTCGACCTTCGCACCTCGCCTGTGGCGGTCGGCGCGGGTCACGCCCTGTTCGCGGGCGAGTGAGCGGAAAAAGGTGAAGAACGTTCGGATGGAAACGCCGCCGCCGGACGTTTGACCCCCCAGAGACGCAACAGCGCCTCGCAAAATTGGGAGAACAACATGCGTAGCACCACGATTTTCGCGGCCGCGGCCGCCAGTGCTCTTCTCGCCCTCGGTACGGGCGCTCAAGCTCAACTCGTCGGCGGCGCCTTGGGTGGTGGCGGCGGCGTCGGCGGCATGGTCGGCGGGACCGGCGGCGGCGTGATGGGCTCTGGATCGCTGGACGGTTCGTTGAACACCAGCGGGGTCGGCTCCACCGTTCGCGGCACGACGGGCTTTGCCCGCGACACGGCCAGCAGCACGGCTGACTATGCCCGCGACACCGCGGCCCAGACCGCGCGCCAGGCTCGCGCCGAAGCCCGCTCCACCAACGCCTCGGCGGGTGCTGACACCTCCGTCGGTGCCTCGCAGAGCGGGGCTGACGCCTCGGTCGGCGTCAACGCATCTGCTCAGGGTTCCGTCTCGCGCCCCCGCTGAGGCTTCCCTTTGAGCGGACGCTGCAGACCTAGGCGTGCCTGGAGAGGCTTGCGTGAGCCGCGCCGGGTCTGACAGTGGAAAGGCCGCCGGGCGACCGGCGGCCTTTCGCATGTCTGCACCGAAGCCGTACGATTACCTGTCAGGTCATGGAGCCTGCGCGCGCGCGGAGCTATCGTGGGGTCATGATGGGAACAGCAATCGCGGTGGGCGACCACCTTCGCGACTGGCGCCAGCGCCGCCGGATGAGCCAGCTCGACCTCGCCCTGGAGGCCGAGATCTCCACCCGCCACCTCAGCTTTGTGGAGACCGGCCGGGCCCAGCCCAGCCGTGACATGCTGCTGCGCCTGGCCGATCAGCTGGAGATCCCGCTTCGGGAGCGCAACGTGATCCTGGTGGCGGGGGGCTTCGCGCCGGTCTTCCCGCAGAGATCGCTGGACGATCCGGCCCTGGTCGCCGCGCGGCGCACCGTGGACCTGATCCTGACGGGTCACGAGCCGCACCCCGCCCTGGCCGTGGACCGGCAGTGGAACCTGATCAGCGCCAACCGCATGGTGGCGCCCCTGCTGGCCGGGATCGACGCCGACCTGCTGACGCCGCCGCTGAACGTCATCCGGCTGAGCCTGCATCCGCGCGGCCTGGCGCGGCGGACGGCCAATTTCCACGAATGGCGCGCCCATATCCTGGAGCGTCTGCGCCGTGAGGTTGAGCTGACCGCCGACCAGGGTCTGGCCGACCTGCTGACCGAGGTGCGGGCCTATCCGATCCCGGACGGCCAGCCGCCGCGCAAGCCTTCGGACGAGTTCGCGGGCGTCGCGATCCCGTTCCAGCTGAAGACCGACGATGGTGTGCTGTCGTTCCTGTCGACCATCACGGTGTTTGGCACCCCAGTGGACGTGACCCTGTCGGAACTGACCTTGGAGACCTTTTTCCCGGCCGACGCCGCGACGGCCCAGGCTCTGAGAACCATGGCCGCCGGGCTCGACTAGTCTGGTTTAGTTGCGCGGGGTTGTGGCCGCGCCGGCGACACCGCCGATAGCGGCGCCCGCGAGCGCGCCCTTCGCGTCACCGCTGACCACGGCGCCAACGGCCGCGCCGCCCAGAGCACCGGTGGCGGCCCGCTCCGTGACGGTGGTGCCGCAGGCCGAGAGCGTCATCGCCAGGACGGCGGCGGGGGCGAGCATCAGGATCTTACGCATGGTGTTCTTCTCCTTCATTTCGGGAGATCAAACCCCTGGGCGTCGCGTCGGGTTCCGGACTTAGGGTTGGGCCTGAGGCCTCAGAACGAGACGCAGGCCCGCTGGCTGACCATCATCACGCTGTCCTGGTGGAAGCGTGCGACATAGGCCTGACGCACCTCCCCCAGCTTGCGCTGGGTGTCGCCGCCCTCCTTGGGCAGGACCAGAACGACGATCTTGGCGGCCTCGCGGATCAGCTTGTTCTCCGGCCCCGTCCACTGGCCACCGCCGTCCAGCACGGTGAGGCCCTCGGGAAAGCGTGGGGTCAGGACCTCGTCGGTGAACTTGCGGAAGTCGGCATCCGAGACGCCGGGCTTGTCGCCGATGTTCTGGCCGAAGAACAGCTGGGCGGTGCGCATGGGCTCCTCGCCCGCCGCGCAGCTGAGCGGGGGCTCCAGGCTGGCGCAGCCCGAGAGGGCCAGCAGCGACAGCAGGACAATGGCGTAGCGCATCGTTCTCACCTCCGCCCCCCGGCGTGGTCTGCTCATCTAAGGTGAATCGCAGGTGTAGAAACCGTTGACGCGGTGAAGGTCTAGGCTCCGATCAGTTCGCGGCCGATCAGGTAGCGGCGGATTTCGTTGGTGCCGGCGCCGATGTCGTAGAGCTTGGCGTCCCGCAGCAGGCGCTCGGCCGGGTAGTCCTTGGTGTAGCCTGCCCCGCCCAGGGCCTGGATGGCCTCCAGGCTGACCTTCACGGCGTTCTCCGACGCCATCAGGATCGCGCCGGCGGCGTCGAAGCGGGTCGTCTGGCCGGCGTCGCAGGCCCGGGCCACGGCATAGACATAGGCGCGGGCCGAGTTCAGGGCGACATACATGTCGGCCACCTTGCCCTGCATCAGTTGGAAGGAGCCGATCGGCTTGCCGAACTGCTTGCGCTCGCGGACATAGGGCAGGACCACGTCCAGGCAAGCCTGCATGATCCCCAGCGGCCCGCCCGACAGCACGGCGCGCTCATAGTCCAGGCCGCTCATCAGCACGCCCACGCCGCCGTTCACCGGCCCCATGATGTTCTCTTCCGGGACCTCGCAGTCCTCGAACACCAGCTCCCCGGTGTCGGAGCCGCGCATGCCCATCTTGTCGAGCTTCTGGCCGACCGAGAAACCCTTGAAGTCCTTCTCGATCAGGAAGGCGGTGATGCCCTTGCTGCTCTCGCCGGGCGCGGTCTTGGCATAGACCACCAGCACGTCGGCATGCGGCGCGTTGGTGATCCAAAACTTGGTTCCGTTCAGGACATAGCGGTCGCCGCGACGCTCGGCCTTCAGGCTCATCGAGACCACATCAGAGCCCGAGCCGCTCTCGCTCATGGCCAGAGAGCCCACATGCTCGCCGGAGATCAGGCGCGGCAGGTAGCGGCGCTTCTGGTCCTCCGAGCCCCAGCGGCGAATCTGGTTCACGCAGAGGTTGGAGTGGGCGCCGTAGGACAGGCCCACCGAGGCCGAGGCGCGGCTCACCTCCTCCATGGCCACCACGTGCTCAAGATAGCCGAGGCCCAGCCCCCCGAACTCTTCCTCGACGGTGACGCCGTGCAGGCCAAGCGCCCCCATCTGCGGCCAGAGCTGGCGCGGGAAGGTGTTGGTCGCGTCGATATCGGCGGCCAGCGGGGCGATACGGTCAGCGGCGAAGCGCTGTGTGGTGTCGCGGATGGCCTCGGCGGTCTCGCCAAGTCCGAAGTCCAGCGAAGGTCCATGGTTCGGGATCATGGGCTGGTGTTAGCACGACCAAGCCCAAAATGAGAAAGGGCCCGGCGATACGCGCCAGGCCCTTCCCTACTTATCCCCCCCGGGAAATTCACTCGGCGTCGAGATCGTCCTCTTCGTCGAGGTCGCCCCGACCCAGCCGGTCGAGCATCAGATAGACCGCCACCCCGAAGAAGCCGATGCCGGCCAGAGCCGCCATCCAGCCCACGGTCATCGGGTTGAACAGGCCGCCGTCGCGATCGGGGCTGACGCTGGCCGCCCAGAACAGGCCGCCGGCGAAGAAGGCCAGACCCACCACCGTCAGGCCCACCAGCAGCGGCAGGCTCAGCTTGGGCTGTTCCGGCTCCAGCAGATCGAAGGCGGGATCGTATTCCAGGGTGTCGTCGATATAGATCCGGCGCTCTTCGCGCGGCGGCTCTGGCTGACTCAGCTGGTCGTTGGCCGCCGAGGTCTGGCGGTCGAACAGGGTCGGGTGCGATTCGTTGGCCGCGACGGGCAGCTCCATGCGGGGCCGCTCGAAGGTCTCGGGCTGATAGTTCTCTTCCGGCGGCGTCAGGACGAAGGCGCGGTCACCTCCCGCCATGGCGATCGGCGCGGCGGCCGGCGGCGCGGTCGGCTCGACATAGACCGGCTGCGGAGCGATCGGCTGCGGAGCGGCTTCAACCGGCGCGGCGGCTTTGGTTGGCGGCGCGGACTCGGTCAGCGGCTCGGGCTGTTCGGCGGTGGTGTCGCGGAAGATGGTGGAGAGGCGCGAGGTGACGCTGGCCGCGGCCGCCTGGGTCGGGCTGGGCAGTTCCTCTTCTTCCGGCGCCACCGGCACGATGAGCGGCGCGGGCGGCGGCGTCACCGCGGCCACCGGGGCGACGGCCTCGACCGGCAGCAGCGGAGCAGCGTGCGGGGCGACGATATCGGCTTCGCGCTCGACGATGGCGCGGGGCCCGTCCATCGGCGCTTTCAGCGCCGTGGGGGTTTCACGCGGCACCATGCCGGCGGCGTCCATGTCCACATTGGGACGCAGGATCGGCGACGGCGCGGGCACCCAGCCGTGGGTCGGGGTCAGGAACAGGGTCTTCTCGGCCGACCGGCGACGGACCAGGGCGTCGATGACGATGCGTTCGCCCTCAAAGTCGGCCTTGCGCCACAGTTCCATGGCGCAGGCGGCCTGCAACAGCTGGCCCTCATTGACCCGGCGCAGGACCGAGGAGCGGCGGAAGTTGTCGACGCCGATGTTGAAGGCGAAGGCGCACAGAGAATCGAACTGGTTCTGGGTCAGCGGGGTGTAGGTCCACTCGTTGACCGAATGGGCGACGGCGATCAGGTCGTAGAGCAGGAGCGCTTCGGCGTCCTGTTCCGAGACTTCGGCGCCTTCCCGGGCGGTTAGCGTGTGTCCATAGCCGATCGTCCAGCGGCCATCGGCGAGCTGGGCGGACTTCCGGCGGTAACCTTCGAACCGCTTGATCAGGTCGATCGCAGTTCGGGAAACTTGGTGACGCGGTTTCATGGCCAGTTGACCCACTTTGAGACAGACGCCGGAGCGCTTAGGTCTCAACGGGCAAGATAGAGGCCGGTTACAACAGGATCACAGCGGCCAAGCCCAGGAAGGACAGGAAACCCATCGAATCTGTCGCAAAGGTGACGAAGACCGACGAGGAAACCGCCGGGTCGCGTCCCAGACGATCAAGGGTGAGCGGCACGAGGGTGCCGACCACCGCGGCGATGCTGACATTCACGATCAGGGCCAGACCGACGGTGAGCGACAGCCGCAGGTCGTGGAACCACAGGAAGACCGCCACCGACATCACCGAGCCGAGCACCGCGCCGTCGATCATCCCGACGCAGATCTCCCGCAGGAAGATGCGCGTCGCGTTGGATGCATTCAGCTCGCGGCTGGCCAGGGCGCGAACGGCGACCGCCAGGGTCTGAGTGCCCGCATTGCCGCCGACCCCGGCCACGATAGGCATCAGGATCGCCAGGGTGACGAGCTTGGCGATCTCGTTCTGGAACGCGGCGATGACGCTGACGGCGATGGTGGCGGTCAGCAGGTTGAGGATCAGCCACGGGAGGCGCGAGCGCACGATGCCCAGCACGCCGGCGTCCCGGCCGGCGTCGGAAACCCCGGCGAGCGCCAGGATGTCCTCTTCGCTCTCGTCCTGGATGACGCCGACAATGTCGTCGACGGTGATCTGTCCCACCAGCCGCCCGCCCGGCTCCACCACCGGGGCGGAGATCAGGTGATACTTGTCGAAGATGTAGGCCACCTCCTCCTGGTCCATCTGGACCGGGATCTCGGTGATCGCCTCCATGACCTGGGCCAGGGGCGCGTCGCGACGGGTGCGCAGCAGGTGGCTGACCGGGACCGCGCCCACCGGCTTATGGGACGGGTCGACGACATAGACGTCGAAGAACAGCTCGGGCAGCTCGTCGGCTTCCTTCAGGAAGTGGTCGATGGTCTGGCCGACGGTCCAGAACTGGGGGGCCCAAACCACCTCGCGCTGCATGAGGCGGCCGGCGGTCTCGTCCTCATAGGCCAGGCTGCTCTCGATGGCCGTGCGCTCGATTTCCGGCATGGCCGCCAGCACTTGGGCGCGCTTGTCGTCCTCCAGGTCGTCGACCACGTCCACGGCGTCGTCGGAGTCCATCTCCCCCAGCGCCTTGGCGAGGGTGGCGTAGGGCACGTGCTCAAGCACGTCCTCGCGGATCTCGGTGTCCAGTTCGGAGAGAATCTCGGCCAGGGCCTCGGGGTCGAGGTGGGCCACCACCTCGGAGCGATAGTCCGACGACAGGAAGCCCATCAGGTCGGCCACGTCGGCGGGGTGCAAGGCGGCCAGCAGCTCGCGCAGGCGCTCGGCGTCGCCACGGTCGATGGCGTCGACCACCATGGCCACGAAGTCAGGATTTAGAGCGTAGTCCTCGCCAAGGGCGAGATCCTCGAGGTCCTCGACCTCGGCGGACGTCAGGCTCGTTCGCGAAGCCCGCAGGTCAAGAACATCGTCTTCCTTAGGATGATCGGTGTCGCGGCTCATGCGGACCTCCCCTCCTAATGTATGACGATGCTCTAGCTCTGCAGCTGCGAAAGACCCTGATTCACTGGTGCGGTCGAGAAGACTCGAACTTCCACGGGTTGCCCCACAGCGACCTCAACGCTGCGCGTCTACCAATTCCGCCACGACCGCTCGTGGTGAGGCGCGGCAGGTAGCAAACCCCCGCGCGTTTGTGAAGCGTTGTGGCTAGCCGCCGGCCATATAGTCGTAAACATCGGCGGCGCGGGTGACCGCGATGGAGATACGATCCTCGTTAATCTGGATCTCTCCACGCGCCACTGGGTGGTTATTGGCCAGGATCCACACCTCTTCGTTGACACCGGCGTCCAGCGGGATCACCGCACCCCTGCCCATCCGCAGCAACTGCTGCATGGGCAGGGTGGAGCGACCCAGCACCACCGAAATCTCGACGTTGACGGCGTTAACTTGACCCAAAACCCCACCCATCAAAAAACACTAAGAAATCAAAGGGGGCTTTGCGCCCCCTGTTCCTTGACCCCACATTGGCGCTGACATGCTTGACCGGTCGTTAAATGCTGAAGCCTCAGCGCCCTATTTCGGGAGGGCCGACGGCGCCCCCGTGGGGTGGGCGGTTTCGACCGGATATGTCGGGTACGAGGCCGCTGTCGCCGCCATGGAAGCCCGCGCCGCCGCCATCGCCGAGGGGTCGGCCGGCGAACTGGTCTGGCTTCTGGAGCATCCGCCGCTCTATACGGCCGGAATCTCCGCGAAATCCGCCGATTTGCTGGAGCCGGACCGATTCCCGGTCTTTCCCACGGCGCGCGGCGGGCAGTTCACCTATCACGGCCCCGGCCAGCGGGTGGCCTATGTGATGCTGGATCTGACCGCCCGCCGACGGGACGTGCGCGCATTCATCGCTGGCCTGGAGGCCTGGATCATCGGGGCGCTGGAACAGTTCAACGTCACCGGAGAGATTCGCGACGGGCGAGTCGGTGTGTGGGTGGAACGCAAGGTCTCGGGCGCGCCGACCCGCGAGGACAAGATCGCCGCCATCGGGGTGAAACTGCGCCGCTGGGTGTCCTTCCACGGCGTCTCGCTGAACGTGGAGCCTGACCTTTCCCACTTCTCCGGCATCGTCCCCTGCGGCCAGACCGAGCACGGGGTCACCAGCCTCGTGGACCTGGGCCTGCCCGTCACCCTGGACGAGGCCGACGCGGCCCTGATGGAGAGCTTCGCCGCTGTGTTCGGGCCGGTGGAGCGGGCGCAGGCGCCGATCTAGGCCACGACAGCCCTCAGCGGGTTGGCGCCATAGCGGTTGGTCCCCTGCTCGCCGCCCATGACCCCCAGCTCCACCACCGCCCAGACCAGCAGCAGGGACAGCAGCACATCGGCGGGGTTCATCGGCGGCTGCCAGACGGCCACCAGGGCGAACAGGATCGCCGCCGCCCACCAGCCGGACTTGCCCCGGTCGTGCAGGCGCTTGGACAGCACGCAGGCCCCGCCGTAGATCAGGGCCGGATAGACGAACCAGCCGGTCAGCCAGTGCAGGGTCACCCCGGCGATGGCCTCATAGATGGCCCCGAGCACGATCAGCACCGCCGCCCCGATCAGGAACGGCGTGCGCCCCAGCCGGCCGCCGGCCGTGAAGAACAGCGCCGCCCAGTCGGTCTGCATCAGGCGAACTCCACCAGCACCTCGTCGGCGGCCACCGAGTCGCCGGCCTTGGCGCCGACGGTCTTCACGGTGCCGTCCCGTTCGGCGCGGATGATGTTCTGCATCTTCATGGCCTCGACCACACAGACGGCCTCGCCGGCCCGGACCAGCTGGCCGGGGATCACGTCCAGGGTCACCACGAGGCCCGGCATGGGCGAGAGAATCATCTTGGAGGTATCGGCCGCCTTCTTGGCCGGCAGCTTCTCGTGCAGTTCGGCCGAACGCGGGGTCAGGACCAGGACGTTCAGGGTCGTGGCCCGGTGCCGGATCACAAAGCCCTCGGCGGCGGGCTTGACCGCCACGGTGAAGGCCCGGCCGTCCAGGACGCCCTTGAAGACGTGCTTGCCCGGCCGCCAGTCGATGTCGGTGAGGGTGAGCGACCGGTTCTCGTTCAGATACTCTACCCGATAGGCGGCCCCGCCGTTGGAGAGGCGCACCAGGCGCTTGTCGTGGCCGGCGATGACGATCCACTCGTCGCGCAGCAACTGTGGCGCGGACCGGGCTGTGACGATGCGGTGCATGGCGCAGGCCACGGCAGAGACCAGGTCGCGCTGCCAGTCGGTGGGCGGGGTCCCGAGGAAGCCCTCGGGGAACTCGTCCTTGATGTAGTTGGTCGACAGCTTGCCTGACCGGAACCGTTCCTGGTCCATGACGGCGGCCAGGAACGGAATGTTCTGGCCCAGGCCCTCGATATGGAAGTCCTCCAGCGCCCGGCCCATGGCGTCGATGGCGGCCAGGCGGGTCGGCGCCCAGGTCGACAGCTTGGAGATCATCGGGTCGTAGAACATCGAGATCTCGTCGCCCTCGCGGACGCCGGCGTCGTTGCGCACGATGATCTCGCCGATCTCACCCTCTTGCGGCGGATAGTAGCGCACCAGGCGGCCGATGGAGGGCAGGAAGCCGCGATAGGGGTCCTCGGCATAGATACGGCTCTCGATGGCCCATCCCTTGATCGCCAGGTCCTTCTGCGCGAAGGCCAGCTTCTCGCCATAGGCCGAGCGGATCATCTGCTCCACCAGGTCGACCCCGGTGATCAGCTCGGTGACCGGATGCTCCACCTGCAGGCGGGTGTTCATCTCCAGGAAGAAGAAGCTCTTGTCCTGGCCGGCGACGAACTCGACGGTGCCGGCGCTGTCGTAGTTCACCGCCTTGGCGAGCGCCACGGCCTGGGCGCCCATGGCCGCGCGGGTTTCCTCATCCAGCAGAGGCGACGGGGCCTCCTCGATGACCTTTTGGTTACGGCGCTGGATGGAACATTCGCGCTCGAACAGGTGGACGACGTTGCCATGCTTGTCCCCCATCACCTGGATCTCGATGTGGCGCGGGCTCTCGATGAACTTCTCGATGAAGATGCGGTCGTCGCCGAAGCTGGACTTGGCCTCGGCCTTCACGGCCGGGAAGCCTTCCTCGACGTCCTTCTGGTTCCAGGCGACCCGGATGCCCTTGCCGCCACCGCCGGCTGAGGCTTTGATCATCACCGGATAGCCGATGTCTTCGCTGATCTTGATGGCGTGGGCGGTGTCGTCGATCTCGCCGACGTGGCCGGGGACCACCGAGATATTGGCCTTGGTGGCGAACTTCTTGGATTCGATCTTGTCGCCCATGGCCTCGATGGCGTGGGGGTTGGGACCGATGAAGACGATGCCTTCCTTCTCCAGCCGTCGGGCGAAGCTCGCGTTTTCCGACAGGAAGCCGAAGCCGGGGTGGATGGCCTCGGCACCCGTCTCCCGGGCCGCGGCGACGATCTTGTCGGCGACCAGGTAGCTTTCGGAGGCGGGCGCGCCGCCGATGAACACCGTCTGGTCGGCCATCTCGACGGCCATCGAGTCGGCGTCAGCCTCGGAATAGACCACCACGGTGGCGATCCCCATACGGCGGCAGGTCTTGATGATGCGGACCGCGATTTCGCCGCGGTTGGCGATCAGAATCTTTGAGAACATGCTGATGTCTTAGCGCAAAATCGCGCGGGCGAGACAGACCGTGGTCCTGGGCATGAACGTAACCTCCCCTGAAGCGCTTCCGTACTGCGAGGAGAGACCTTAGATTGGACCCCATGAGCACGCCAGAAGCCACCCTCTCCCCGTCCGGTTTCGACCTGACGCCCCCGGACGCAGCGGAACGCAAGCGTCTCGAAGCCGACCTCACCCGCGACGAGGCCGAGGTGCTGCTGCACCACGGCACCGAAGCGGCGTTCTGCGGCGGCCTGCTGGATAACAAGCAGGACGGCGCCTATTGCTGCCGGCTCTGCGGCCTGCCGCTGTTCCAGGCCAAGACCAAGTTCGAAAGCGGCACCGGCTGGCCCAGCTTCTTCGCCCCCATCGATGAGGCCCACGTCGTGGCGGTGAAGGACAGCAGCTACGGCATGATCCGCATCGAGACCCGCTGCGCCCGCTGCGACAGCCACCAGGGCCACGTCTTCCCCGACGGCCCGGCCCCGACCCGGCTGCGCTATTGCATCAATTCGATCTCGCTGGAGTTCGTGCAGAACGGCCAGCTGCTGCGTGATCCGCTGCAGCGCGGTGACAACCAGCACCTGGCGACCGCGGCGAGCTGAGACAGCCAGACTGTCAATTCTATCGCCGATGTCGAAGCTCCGCTGTAGGATGCCGCGTTGGACGCCCGGCGCCTCAGTATTTGCAGACCCTCATGCCGCTACGCACACTCATCCTGATCGGCTTGCTGGCTGCGGCGAGCCCCGCCGTGGCGGGTGACGCCAAGTGTATCTGGAATCAACTGCCGCTCTCCGATCGCAAAGCCTATCTGGATTCCAGCCTGGACAGCGATGACGCGCCCGATGAGGCGGCCTTCTTCAATTCCGACCATCTGGCCAAGGCTGTGGAGGCCTGCCATGTGAGCGAGGCGGCGATGGGCGCGGCTGGCGGAGCCTTTGGGGGGTATTCACGCCAGCAGGTGGCCGAGCGGCGGCTATCGGTCCAGGCCGGGGTCTCCGCCGAACAGCTGGACGCGGCGTGGGCGACCCTCGATCCGGGGCTGATCGCCCAACTCGGCAAGGCGGTCAAAGCCGGGGCGGACGACGGATCTGGACTCAAGGTCTGGGAATCCCTGGTCGCGCGACTTTCGCCCATCGCCACGGACCAGCACGCGCTCCGGTTAGGCCTGGTGTCCTATATGAGCAGCCGCGCGACCCGGCAGGCCAACGAGAATCTCTACTAGGCGGTCAGAGCCCCAGTTCGGCGGCCGCGATTTCGGCGATCTGCAGAGCGCCGGTCGGGTTGTTTCCGTCCGACAGGGTCCAGGCGGCCGAGAGGCCGGCATAGGCCAGCAGCCACTGCAGCGTTCGCTCAGGCTCCAGATTGGTGGCTTCAGAAACCACCCTGACCTGCCGCGCGATGCGGCCAGGGGCGACGGCGGTGGCGAGGTCGGGATTGCACAGCAGATTGGCGTAGTCGTACCCTCGGTCGCCGATGAGGCCCTTGGGATCGATGGCCAGCCAGCCAAGCTCGCCAAAATCCAGGAAATTGCCGTGGTGGGCGTCGCCGTGCAGGACACAGACCTCGCGCGGGTCGGCCAGCAGGCGTTTCGACATGGCAAGGGACTTGGACAGCACGCCGCCGTGGCGGTTGGCAGCCGGCTCCAGTTGCCCGAACCAGTCCGGCAACGGCCTGAGGCTGGCGGGCAGCCTGCCAGGTCGCGGCGCATGCAACCCGTCCAGCGCCGTGCAGATGATGCGGCTGGCCGTGTCGTCCTGTCCTGATCGGGCCATCTCCGCCAGCGAGCCTGAGCCCGTGGCGCGGAGCATCAACAGCGCCTCGCCCTCGTGGGCCAGGACCGGGGCGGCGCCCTGCCCGTTCCACCAGGACATCAAGATACCGCCGGCGATTTCCTCGGGCGCGTCGCTGATCTTGAGCATGGCCGCGACGTCCGCCTGCCGCACAGGCAGCAGCCGTCCCCCAAGGCTGGTGAACGGCTCCCCGTCGGGCGCGAGCCCCCAACGGTCGATCCAGGTCTTGAACGTCTCCTCCGACACGCCGCCAGCCTAGAACCGGCGGCGCGCGGAGTCAGTAGGCCTCAGCTGTCTTCAGCCTGGTCGCGCAGGACGGTGTTCTCACCCAGCGGGGCCGGACCTCGGTCCTTGGCGTGCGCATCGACGCGCAGGTTGTTCTGCACATGCTTCACACCGCCGATATGCTCGATGATCGCCTCGGCGTGATGTTTGGCGCGACGGTCGCGGATCGTACCCGACAGGGTCACCTCGCCGTCCTGCACGGCCACAGTGATGCGCGAGGCGTCGATGTGATCATCGTCGGTCAGACGATCATGGACGTCCTCTGTGATGCGTTGGTCGCTGCGCGTGTAGCCCTGGGGTCCCAGGCCGCGATGGCCGGGATTGTGATAGGTACGGTACTCGCCTGGGTGATCCTGGCGCGGGACGCTGTCATAGCGTCCATCGCGGCTGTTCTCCTGGGGCGCCCGGACGCCGCCATGATAGACGCGGTCACCGTAGGGCGAGACACGTTCCCCCGGATCGGACCCGTTCTGACCGTAGCCGCCGGTATAGCCGGTATACCCGCCCACCCCGTAGCGCGGGCCGACATAACCCTTTTCGAAGCTTCGGCCCTCGCCCGGGCGGTCATCCTCGCCGGCCTGATAGTCGGCGGCGGCCTCGTCCCAGTCGTGGCGGTGGCGGGGGTCCAGGCGATGCTCACGGGGCCACCCGCCGCGTTCGTTGCTTCTATCGGCCATCTGCCTTCTCCCGTGTTGCGAGGACTTGCTGGTCCAACAACCCGGCACGGGTGGGCTTGTTCCGATTTCAGAGGGTCACTTCTGGCGTGTTCGACGCGGTTTGGACGCCCTGGCGATGGCGCCCTTGGGGAGCGGGTGATTGTCGCTGTCATCCCACATCAGGTGGTGCAGAATTTGGAACAGGAAGGCGGTGGACCAGCCGATCAGCAGCATGCCGTTGATGGCCTCCAGAACCCCAACGATCCGCCAACGGTCGGGCAGGATCGCGCCGGTCTCACCAACCGTCGAATAGGAACTGGTGGAAAAATAGAGGGCCTGCTCCAGCGTCGGGAGCATCTGCATCTTCCAATAGACCAGCGCATAGAGCCAGATCTCGAGCCCGTGCAGCACGAACAGCCCCAGGACGACGCCGAGGGGCACCAGGACGCGGTCGAGGTTTATCCAGCGGGTGAAGCGCTCCAGATGCCACCGCAGCAGCCCCTGCAGGGCGTCGAGGCCCAACAGGTGGATCAGCACGGTCGCCGAGACGACGGCCGTCGAGATCAGGAGCTGGCGGGCGAGGACGTCCATGGGTCACCCTAAACCTGCACCCAGGTCGACCGCCGCGCCTTGATCCAGCGCAACGCCCGCGCGCACCCGATCGCGGCGCGGTCCTGGGGCCGCAGCCCCTACAGCGGGATGTTGTCGTGCTTTTTCCAGGGATTGGTCAGCTGCTTGCCGCGCAGGTTCTTCAGCGAGCGGGCGATGCGCTTGCGGGTGTTGTGGGGCTTGATGACGTCGTCGATGTAACCGCGCGAAGCGGCGATGAAGGGGTTGGCGAAGCGGGACTTGTACTCGGCCTCGCGGGCGGCGATGGCGTCGGGGTCGCCGATCTCGGCCCGGAAGATAATCTCCACGGCGCCCTTCGAGCCCATCACCGCGATCTCGGCGGTGGGCCAGGCGTAGTTCACGTCGCCGCGGATGTGCTTGGAGCTCATCACGTCATAGGCGCCGCCATAGGCCTTGCGGGTGATCAGGGTCACCTTGGGCACGGTGGCCTCGGCATAGGCGAACAGCAGCTTGGCGCCGTGGCGGATCAGGCCGCCCTGCTCCTGCTTGGTGCCCGGCATGAAGCCCGGCACGTCCACCAGGGTCACCAGGGGGATCTCGAAGGCGTCGCAGAAGCGCACGAAGCGGGCGCCCTTTCGGCTGGAGTCGATGTCCAGCACGCCGGCCAGCACCTGGGGCTGGTTGGCGACGATGCCGATGGTTCGGCCGTCCATGCGGGCGAAGCCGCAGATGATGTTCTTGGCGAAGTCGGGGGCGATCTCGAAGAAATCAGCCTCGTCCACGACCTTCAGGATCAGCTCCTTCATGTCGTAGGGCTTGTTGGGATTGGACGGCACCAGGGTGTCGAGGCTCGGCTCGTCGCGCTCGACATTGTCGAAGCTCTCGCGGACCGGCGGCTTCTCGCGATTGGAGAGCGGCAGGAAGTCCACCAGGCGGCGCACCTGGGTCAGGGCCTCCAGGTCGTTTTCAAAGGCGCCGTCGGCGACGCCGGACTTCATGGCGTGCACGCGATAGCCGCCAAGTTCCTCGTGGGTGACCTCCTCGTGGGTCACCGTGCGGACCACGTCGGGACCGGTGACGTACATGTAGGAGGTATCCTTCACCATGAAGATGAAGTCGGTGATGGCCGGCGAATAGACGTCGCCCCCGGCGCAGGGGCCCATGATCACGCTGATCTGCGGGATGACGCCGCTGGCCAGCGTGTTCTGCAGGAAGATGTCGGCATATCCGGCCAGGCCGTCGACGCCCTCCTGGATGCGCGCGCCGCCGGCGTCGAACAGGCCGATGATCGGCGCGCCGACCTTCAGGGCCTGCTGTTGCACCTTGACGATTTTCTGGGCGTGGGCGTTGGAAAGAGAGCCGCCGAAGACCGTGAAATCCTTGGAGAACACGAAGACCAGACGGCCGTTGATATTGCCCCAGCCGGTGACCACGCCGTCGCCAGGCACGCGGTTGTCGGCCATGCCGAAGTCGGTGGCGCGGTGCTCGACGAACATGTCGAACTCCTCGAAGGAGCCCTCGTCCAGCAGCAGGTCGAGGCGCTCGCGCGCGGTCAGCTTGCCCTTGGCGTGCTGGTTCTCGATGCGCCGCTCGCCCCCGCCCAGACGGGCTTCGCTGCGACGCTTCTCAAGCTCCTCGATGATATGCTTCAAGGCCGGCCCCTCTTAACGCTCTGTGCTGGGATCAAGCCCTAGTCGCGCCCGGAAGCCTGCGCAAGTTCACCGCGCGTCAGCTAGAGGGCCTTGAACCAGCGCTCCAGCATCTGGGCTTCCACCACATGGCGGGCGGTGCGTTCGGCGGCCTCGTCATCGATGCCCCACTTCTCCTCCTGGAATATCTCATCGAGGCGCGAGAGCTCCAGGACCTGGACCCCGCTCATCCAGCCCCGCGCCAGGCCGAAGGCCAGGACCGCCGAACCAAACAGGGCGGTGCCGAAGGCCACCCCCGCCAGCCCGAAGTCGTCCAGGTCCAGGGCCATGGCCTTGACCTTGGCCAGGGTCTCGTCGGGCTGGGTGCGGTGGACGATGCCGGCGGCGCGGACGAAGGCCACGTCAAACTCCCGCTCGGCGCGCTCCAGCACCGGAACCCAGTGATGCTGCTGGCGATCCACCAGGCCCGCCGGATCCTGCGCGAAGTAGCAAAGCAGGTCGGAGCCGGCATAGTCGGCGATCTGGCCGGCCGTGCCGTCGCGGGCCTGGGGAATGGCGTCCAGGGCGGTGTTGGCCAGGCGGGTGGCGTGCATCACGGCCATCTCGATGTGCTCGCCCTGCCCGGCCCATTCCTCGGCCACCAGATCAGCGAGCGCCTGGGTCGGCAGAACCATCAAGGCGGCGCGGGGGCTGCGCAGGCTGCGACTGTCCAGCTTCACCGCGAAGCCGCCCGGGGCGGCCTCCACTGAGACGTCCTTGTAGAAGCGGCGGGGCTTCTCGCCGGCTTCCTTGAATCCCTTGGCCACACGTCTCTCCAGATACCCGCGACGGAATCCTGTCGCCGTGCGCGTGCAAATGAGCGTTGGATGAGATTTGCGCAAGGAGGCTCGCCTTGGCCGACCGCGACCTGGACGCCGCTATCGCTGTCACTCGCTTCGGACTGGGGGCGCGGACCGGCGAAATCTCGCAGGCCCGTGGCGACCCGCGGGGCTTCCTGAAGGCCCAGATCCACGCCCAGGGGGCCGAACAGCCGCAGGCCAATCCTGAGACCGCCCAACAGCGCCTGGCCGAGTTCCGTGACTATCAACAGGACCGCAAGGCCATGAAGGCCGCGCAAGGGCCCGACGACCCCAAGCCCGGCCCGCGCGATCCGGTGAAGATGGCCCAGCGGGTGTTGCGCGAGGAGACCGGCGCCGACTTCGCCGCCCGCGCCCGCCTGGGCGCCCAGACGCCGGAGGGCTTCCGCGAACGCTGGGCGCTGTTCTGGGCCAACCACTTCACGGTCTCGGCCAGCAAGCTGATCACCGCCACCGTCGTCGGGCCCTATGAGCAGGAGGCGATCCGGCCCCACGTGTTCGCGACCTTCACCGAACTGCTGGGCGCGGCCGAGACCCATCCAGCCATGTTGCTCTATCTGGACCAGGCGCAGTCGGTGGGGCCGAACAGCATGGCGGCCCAGTACGTCAAGCGCGGCGGACGCGGCGTGGGGAATGGCGTGCCCCTCCCGGCCGCCGGCCGTACCCTGGGTCTGAACGAGAACCTGGCCCGCGAGATCCTGGAACTGCACACGGTCGGGGTGGGCGGCGGCTACAGCCAGGCCGACGTCACCGAATTCGCCCGCGCCCTGACCGGCCTGTCCATCGGCGGCCTGCGGGAGAACCCGAGCCAGGCCGGAGCCCCGGTGTTCCGCGCGATGGCGCACGAGCCCGGCGCGCGCACGGTGATGGGGGTTCGCTATGCGGCCGGCGGCAAGGAACAGGCCGGCGCCATCCTCGCCGATCTGGCGGCCAAGCCCGCCACCGCCCGCTTCATCTGCGGCAAGATCGCTCGGCACTTCGTGGCCGACGATCCGCCGCCCGCCCTCGTCGACCGCCTGGAGCGCCGCTGGCGTGACACCGGTGGCCAGCTCGGCGAGGTGGCCAAGGCCCTGGTGGACGCCCCCGAGGCCTGGGCCCCAACCCAGGCCAAGTTCAAGACACCCTACGAATTCCTGATCTCCAGCTGGCGCGCGGCCGGCGGGGCGCCGCGGGACATCACTGTCCTGGCGCCGACGCTCAACGCCATGGGACAGAGGGCCTTCAGCGCCCCCTCCCCCAAGGGCTGGCCGGAAGACACCGCGTCGTGGGCCGCGCCCGACGCCATTGTCAAACGGATGGCCTGGGCCCAGGCCTTCGCCGCTGCCGCCAGCGCCGACCGCGATCCGAGGGGGTTGGCGACCGAGGCGCTGGGCGCACGGCTGTCGGCCCCCACCGCCACCGCCATCGCCCGATCCGAGACCCGCGCCGAGGGTCTGGCCCTGTTGCTGATGAGCCCGGAGTTCCAACGCCGATGACCTCGCCCCCCACCCGCCGCGCCGCGCTCCTCGCCGCCGCCGGATTCGGCCTCTCCCTGAACTTCGTCGCCCGCCAGGCCTTCGCGGCCTCGGAGGGCGCGGCTGCAAACCGCAAGCTGATCGTGGTGATTTGCCGGGGCGGAATGGATGGTCTGTCCGTCGCGCCTCCAGTGGGCGACCCGGACTATCAGGGCCTGCGCCGCGCCATCGCCCTGGACGACAAGGCTCTGAAGCTGGACGGGACCTTCGCCCTGCATCCGTCCCTCACCTCAGTCCATGCCTTGGCGCAGGCCGGCGAGGCGCGGATCGTGCCCGCCGTGGCCACGCCGGACCGAGCCCGCTCCCACTTCGAGGCCCAGGACGTGCTGGAGAGCGGCGCGGCCGTCGTCTACGGGACCAGCAGCGGCTGGCTGAACCGGGCCGTCACCGGCTTGTCCGCCCAGCGCAAGGTCGAGGCACTGTCGGTGGGGCCCACCGCGCCGCTGATCCTGCGCGGGCCGGCGGCGGTGTCCTCCTGGTCGCCGGGCAAAGGGGTCGACGCCTCGGCCCGTCTGCCGACCCTGCTGCAGGACCTCTACAAGGACGATCCGGTGCTGGGCCCGGCCCTGGCCCGCGGCCTGGCCACCGAGACCATGGCCCAGGCGGCCATGACCAACCTGCCGCAGGACACGTCCATGACGACCATGACCCCCGCCGCCAATGCGCCCGGTCTGGTGCGCCAGGGGGCGGAGGCGGCGCGCAAGCTGGGGACGACGGTGGCCGGCTTCATGCGCGAGCCCGGCGGACCGCAGATCGCGGTGGTCAGCCTCGACGGCTTCGACACCCACGCCAACCAGCTGGGTCAGCTGGCGCCGCGCCTGACCTATCTGGACGCCGTGCTGGACGGCCTGCACACCGGCCTCGGTGCGGATTGGAAGAACAGCGTGGTGCTGGTGGCCACCGAGTTCGGGCGCACGGCGCGGGTCAACGGCACCGGCGGCACCGATCACGGCACGGCCTCCACCGCCCTGCTGCTTGGCGGAGCGCTCAAGCCCGGCGGCATCGTCGGCGACTGGCCGACCTTGAAGAGCTCAGCCCTGTTCGAGGCCCGTGACCTGGCGCCGACCGTGGACATGCGCGGCCTGTTCAAGGGGGTGCTAGCCGATCACATGGGCCTGGACCGCCGGGTGCTGGACACCACCGTCTTCCCCGACAGCGCCACCGTCCGGCCGGTGACGGGGCTGGTCTAGCCGCCCGCTCTCGGCGATCCTGCGCCGATGCCCGACGCGACCCTGACCGACCGCGATTTGAACCGCGCCCTGCTGGCCCGGCAGATGCTGCTGGAGCGTCAGCCGCTGACGCCCATGGAGGCGTTGCGCCGGCTGGTGGGTGTCCAGGCGCAGCTGCCGCGCACGCCCTTCCTCGGCCTGTGGTCGCGACTGGCGGGGTTCAAGCCGGAGGACCTGCGCGCGGCCATCGAGGCCCACGACGTGGTGCGCGCCACCGCCATGCGGGGAACCCTCTACCTGATGACCACCTCCGACTTCCTGGCCTTCCGCGCCAGTCTGCGCAGCGGCGAGACCATGGCCCTGCCGGGCGGGACGAAGACCACAGTAGGCGAACTGGAGCCGGTTCTAGCCCTGGCCCGTGCGCACTTCGCCGAACCAAAAGAGTTTGAGACCTTCCGAAAGTCCCTTGAAAGAGCAGGATTTTCCGACATCCGCATCATGGCCTACGCCGCACGCCAACTCTTGCCTCTGGTGCAGGCCGCCTCGGACACGCCCTACGGCTTTTCGCCGGGCGGCGAGTTCGTCCTGGCCAAGGCCTATCTCGGCCAGGATGTCGCGGCAGCCCCGGCGCCCGCCGAACTCCTGCGCCGCTACCTGGCCGCCTGGGGTCCGGCGACGCCCGCCGACTTCAGCGGCTGGTCGGGGCTGAAAGGCGTCGCGCCGCTGTTCGACGAAATCGCCGGCGACATCGTGACCTTCCGCGATGCGCGCGGGAAACTGCTCTACGACCTGAAGGATGCGCCTCGGCCCGGCGGCGACATCCCGGCCCCGCCCCGTTTCGTTCCCGACTTCGACGCCGTGACCCAGGGCCACCAGGATCGGGCCCGCATCGTGCCGGCGCAGCACGCCCCCAGGATCGCCAGCAAGAACCTGCAGGTGCCGCCGATGCTGCTGGTGGACGGCTTTGTCGCCGGGACCTGGAGGCTGGAGACCAAGAGCAAGACCCCGACTGTCATGGTCACGGCCTTCGAAAAATTCAGCCCCAAAGACCGCCAGGCCATCGAGGCAGAGGCCATCGCCCTGGCGAAAGCCTTTGAACCGGCGGCGGAACCCGCCGTTGTCTTCGCTTAAGTGTTGGCCGCCTTGGCGAAATAGATTTCGGCCGGGCCCGGGAAGTTCCGCTGGCGCACGTCGTCGGCATAGCCCGCGACAGCCTTGGAGATCTCCCCGCGCAGATCGGCATAGCGGCGCACGAACTTGGGCGTCCAGTCGAACAGTCCCAGCATGTCGTCGGTCACCAGGATCTGGCCGTCGCAGCCGGCCGAGGCGCCGATGCCGATGGTGGGTACGGCAATGGTCTCGGTGATCTCGCGGGCCAGGCCCTCGGCCACGCCCTCGACCACGACGGCGAAGGCGCCGGCCGCGGCGGTGGCCTTGGCCTCCTCAAGGATCCGCGCGCGCTCCTCGCCGGCCCGGCCCTTGGCCTTGAAGCCGCCGTCCACCAGCACCGCCTGCGGCCGCAGGCCCACATGCCCCATGACCGGCACGCCGCGCTTCACCAGATAGGCGATGGTCTCCACCACCGTGGAGCCGCTCTCGACCTTAACCGCCGAGGCGCCCGTCTCCTTCATGATCCGCACGGCGTTCTGATAGGCGACCTCGGGCGCGCCCTCGTAGGAGCCGAAGGGCATGTCGACCACCACCATGGCCTTCTTGGAGGTCCGCATCACCGCTTGGCCGTGCAGGATCATCATCTCCATCGTCACGCCCACGGTGTTGGGCAGGCCGTGGACCACCATGCCGACGCTGTCGCCCACCAGCAGCAGGTCGCAGTGGTCGTCCAGCAGCTCGGCCATCGGCGCGGTGTAGGCCGTGAGGCAGACGATGGGCACGCCGCCCTTGCGCGCGGTGATGTCCGGCGCGGCGAGGCGCCGAACCGTGTCCTGACGTTGAGCCGACATGGGGTCAGATCTCCTCGATCACGCGGGTGAGCACGAAGCCCATGGCCAGGACGGCCAGGCCGCTGGCGATCCATACGACGGTCCAGTCCGACTGCACCATGGCGAACAGGTCCATGCCCGGGCGCGCCTGGGCGATTCCGGCCTGCAGGATGCGCGAGGAGCCCTCGGAGGCGTCCTCCACCCGCTGGACGAAGTTGGACATGATCAACTGGCTGGCGCCGATCACCCCGCCGGCCAAGCCGGCCGCGCCGATGAACCAGCGGCGCATGTTCCAGCCGCGGTCGAGGCGCTGCTCCACACGCGCGGCGAAGGCGCTCTCGTCGGAGAACGCCGGCGCATCGGAGAAGAGCCGCTCAAGGCGGCGTTCGAAATCGATCTCAGCCATTGCCACGCCTCCCCTCCAGCTCCGCACCCTCAGGCGCCAGTCGCGTTCTGAGCTTCTCCAGACCACGTTTGACATGGGATTTGACCGTTCCAAGCGGCAGATTCAAGGCATCCGCGGCCTCGACGTGGGACAGGCCCGCGCCGTAGCACATGGTCACGCAAAGCCGTTCGGCCGCGCCTAAACACTTCATGGCTTCATCCAGGTCGATGCGGCCGGCGGCGTCAGGGCTGTGGGCCCCTTCGGCCAGCTCCTCAGCCTCGACCGCCAGGTTCGCCAGACGCCGTTCACGCTGCAGGCGCTTCAGGTACTGGCGGGCGGCGATACGCTTGACCCAGCCGGCGAAGGTCCCCTCGCCGCGAAACTCGGTGATGCTCTCGAACGCGGCCAGGAAGGCGTCCTGGGCCGTGTCGTCGGCCTCGGCGTGGGCCGCACCCATCCGGCGCAGCAGACCTCGCACCGCCGAGCCATGCCGCCGGACCAGCTCGCCGAAGGCGCGCCGTTCTCCCGTGGCCGACAGGGTCGCGAGTTCCACATCGTGGAGGCTGGCGTACCGGAGTTGTGTCGCGCCCGACATTGGGCTTGCTCCCCCTGGATCCGCTTACTTGCCGCGGCCGAAGAACGAGATGGCGATGAAGGCCAGGCCGATGAAGCCCGGGAATGCGGCCATGCCCAGCAGCGGATAGAGGCCGTCCGGCTCCTCGAAGCTGATGGCGAAGCCGAAGGCGGCGAGGCCGACGGCCACACCGAGCCAGATGATGCCGGTGCGCAGGTCCCGCACCGGTGAAGCCGGCGGCTTGACCTTCACGTCGCTGGTGATGGCCGCGATCACCTCCGGCGGGATGGGCTGACCATGCTCGATGGAAGCCTTGAGGGTGTCGTGCAGGCGCGAGCGTTCGCGGCTCTTCAGATAGCTCGGCACCAGGAACAGCGAGGCGATCGAACCGAAAACGATGAAGACGATGAGGACGGATTCCATGACGAGGTCTCTCCTTTTGGGGCGTATCAGCCCGCTTCTGTGAGGAAAGAGGCCCGCGCCGCCCCGTACAGATGCAAGCGCAGCCATGAAATCTTTGTCATCATCTCAAACTCAAGTCAGCCCCGACCCGTCCGGTGACCACCGCCACGATGGTCACCGCGGCGGCCAAGGCCAGGGCGGTAGGGCCCAGGTCCCGCGCCAGCAGGTGCAGCGCCGGCTGCAGAACCGGCCAGAGCACGGCCAGGGCCGCCGCGCCTGTAAGGCTGACCGCCGCCACGAAGGCTAGTTCCCGCTGGAACCGGCGGCGCGCCACCGCCTCCAGGACCGCCGCCGAAAAGGCCGGGTCGCGGGCCGGCGGCAGGTCCCGGGCGAAGAGGGCGGCGAGGTGATCGTCAGGCCGGGTCATCGGCTAATCCCAAAGCTTGCAACAGACGCGCGCGACCGCGTGTCACGTGCGATTTCACTGTGCCCAGCGGCAGGGCCAGCACCTCGGCGGCCTCCGCGTGGCTGAAGTCCCCGGCGAGGCAGAGGGCGACCGCGGCCCTCTGTTCCACCGGCAGATCGGCCATGGCCCGGTCCAGGGCCAGCTTGTCGGCCGGATGCGGCGCGCCCGCCACGGGCGCCGTATCCTGATAGTCCGCCTCCCGTCGCCGGACCCGACGGGCCGAGCGCAGGGCGGTGAGCGTCTTGTTGTACCCGATCCCGCAGAGCCAGGCCCGCACATTGGCGTCCGCAGGCAGGTCCCCGATCTTGTCCCAGGCGGTGAGAAAGGTCTCCTGGGCCAGGTCCTCGGCCAGGGCCCAGTCGCCGCAGGCGCGACGCAGAAAGGCCCGAAGCGCCTGTTGGTGGCGCTCGACCAGCCGGGCGATGTCCTGCATCGGAGCATGGCCGCCATCGAACGCCACCGGCGTCATTTGCCTCGGAAGGCGGACGACAGAATCGCCAGGGCCAGGTTGGCGACGGCGATGCAGGTCAGGATCACCGCCACCACGCGGAAGGGTCCGACGGTGCCTGGTACGAAGGCGTATTGCGAGGCTACCCAGAACGCCCCGGCGATGGCGCCGGTGTAGATCGCCGAGCGGAACTGCCAGTAGGGTCCATGCCGATAGTAGCGGCGATAGGCCCGCCGGCCGCGACGGCCCCGATAGTCGTCCCGATCATCATCGTCGGCGTCGTCCTGCACCTGGCGCAGCAGTTCGGGGGGCACGTCCTTGCCCTGGGCGGAGTAGGTCTTGATGAGGTCCAGGGTGTCGCGGCTGCGCTGATAGTTCAGCCAACGCTCCCAGGCGGCGAAGATGAAGCCGCCGATGGGAAAGATCAGCCACCAGTAGCCGTGCCAAAAGTCTTCCATGCTTGAGACGTCCATGAGCTTGAGCCCCCGAGTGATGGGCGTCTGTCCGCCCGTTTTCATCCCCTAGTCGCCGCCGCTCGGGTGATCGGATGCAGGATCTGAAGGAAAATTCTCTCAAGGCTGCGGATGGGCCGCCTTCGTGTGGGCCACGCAGCCGGCGATCACCTCCCCCAGCACACCCTGGTCCACGTCGGAGAGCTTGTTGAGGTAGAGGCAGCCCTTGCCGGTCTTGTGCCTGCCCAGGCGCGCCATGAGCGCCGGGTCCTGGTGACTGGCCCCGACATAGAGGGTGAGCGCGGCCTTGCGCGGCGAGAAGCCCACCAGCGGAGCATCACCCTCCCGGCCGCTGTCGTAGCGGTAGTGGTAGCTGCCGAAGCCGATGATGGCAGGTCCCCACATCCTGGCCGGCAGACCGGTGATCTTGGTCATCAGATCGCAGGTGGCTCGCGCGTCGGCCTGTCGGGCCTGCGGCTCCACAGCCGCGAGGAAGGCCTCGACGCTGGCCTCGGTCTCCTGGGTCTTGTTCGGTTTCGACGCCAACGGCCCCTCCGCGACGGCTAGATCCTCACCGGGGTCATCCTCGGCGACAGCAAGTGTATCACCAGCAGCGCCAGGAGGTAGGCTGACCCCGCCACCACGAAGATCGGCGAGTAGCCCTCTCCGCGGTCCAGCACCCAACCGGTGTACTTGGCCATGGCCATGGGTGTCATTGTCGAAGGCAAAGCGTTTCCGCCTGAAACCTCAGCCAAGTTTCGCCGCGTAGGCCTCCGGCTTGAACCCCACCAGCAGGTCGCCGCCGAGGCCCAGCACCGGGCGCTTGATCATCGAGGGCTGGGCCAGCATCAGATCGATGGCCTTGGCCTGGTCGAGCTCGGCCTTGTCGGCTTCGGGCAGCTTGCGGAAGGTGGTTCCGGCCCGATTGAGCAGCACCTCCCAGCCCACCTTGCCTGCCCAGGCCTCCAGGGTGGCGCGGTCGATCCCAGTGGTCTTGTAGTCGTGGAAGCCGTAGGCGACCCCGTGGCCGTCCAGCCAGTCACGGGCCTTCTTCATCGTGTCGCAGGCCTTGATGCCGTAGATCGTCGTGTGGGCCATCGCGGCGCTCCATTGCAGAATCACGCCGTCAACCTAGCCGCCTCGCCCTCGCTTGGGGATGCCCACGACGTCTTGATCAGAGGCCGAGCGATTTCCAGTAGATCGCCGTCCCACTCAGTCCGCCATGGGGCTTGTAGGCGTAGTCAGGGATGACGCCGGCGAGGGTGTAGCCGACCCGTTCGTAGAGCGGCGCCGCGCCGCCGTCGGTGGCGGTATCGAGGACCAGCAGGGTGCGCGACCGTTCGACGGCCAGGCGCTCGGCCTCGCGCAGGAGGGCCGTGGCGATCCCCCTGCCCCGATGGCTGAGGCGGGTGATCATCTTGGCGATTTCGGCGCGGTGGGGCTGGTTGTCGGGGCAGTCCAGCAGCAGGGTCACCGTGCCCACCAGGGCTTCGCCGTCGAAGGCGCCCAGGATGACGCGCTCGTCCCGCGCCGCGGCGGCCAGGGCGCGGTCCCAGAAGCCGTCGGCCGTCTCGCGGCTGATGGGGTGCATGAAGCTCACCGAGGCGCCGCTGGTGACCGCCTCGATCAGCAGGTCGCTCAGCGCGTCGCGGTGCGAGGTGTCGAGGATGGCGATCATGGTCAGCTCCGCGCCAGGACGACGACATAGGTGCAGGGGTGCGCGGTCTCGTTGGCGATGGTGACCTCGCCGGGCGGGCCGAAGCCCACGCAGTCGCCAGGGGCCAGCTCGTGGCGGTCGCCGCCCTCCTGGATCACGAGATCGCCCGAGCGCACCCAGACCACCTGGCGGATGTGGGCGTAGGACGAGGCCGGCAGGGTCACCCGCTGGCCGGCCGGAAGTTCCACTTCCACAGCCTCAACAGGGTGATCGGGGCGGCTGAACAGCTGGCGGCGGCGGTAGCCGGTCTCGGGATCGCGCCAGACGGGCTGGTCGGCGGCGCGGGTCAGGCGCTCGCCGCCGCCTTCAGCCCTCAGCAGCAGCCCGGCGAGGGTGAGGTCGAAGGCCCCGGCCAAGCGGACCAGGATCACGGCGGTGGGGCTTACCTCCCCGCGCTCGATCTTGCTGATGGTGGCCTTGGAGACGCCGGCCCGCTCGGCGAGCTCGGCCAGGGACCAGCCGCGCCTGTCGCGCTCCAGCCTGAGGCGGTTGGCCAACAGCGTTCCGGATTCGTCTACTATAGTATCCATTCGTCTTGAATATGAGACGGCTGAGGTGAGATCAACCCGCAGCCGCGGCGCCAGGCCCACATCCTGGCAAAAACTCACCCCGAAGCATGGACACAGCAGGGTGATCGCGCCATGTGCACGTCTCCGCCCAGAGCCCCGAGACTGTCATGCCTGCTTACCGCTCCCGCACCTCCACCCATGGCCGCAACATGGCCGGCGCCCGCGGGCTGTGGCGCGCCACGGGGATGAAGGACGCAGACTTCGGCAAGCCGATCATCGCGGTGGTGAACTCCTTCACCCAGTTCGTGCCGGGCCACGTGCACCTGAAGGATCTCGGCCAGCTGGTGGCCCGCGAGATCGAGCGGGCCGGCGGCGTGGCCAAGGAGTTCAACACCATCGCCGTGGATGACGGCATCGCCATGGGCCACGACGGCATGCTCTACAGCCTGCCGTCGCGCGAACTGATCGCCGACAGCGTCGAGTACATGGCCAACGCCCATTGCGTGGACGCCATGGTCTGCATCTCCAACTGCGACAAGATCACCCCGGGCATGCTGATGGCCTCCCTGCGGCTGAACATCCCCACGGTGTTCGTCTCCGGCGGGCCGATGGAGGCCGGCAAGGTGATCCTGAAGGGCAAGGAAGTGGCGCTGGACCTGGTGGACGCCATGGTCGCCGCCGCCGACGAAAGCGTCTCCGACGAGGAGGTGGCGGTCATCGAGCGGTCGGCCTGCCCGACCTGCGGCTCCTGCTCGGGGATGTTCACCGCCAATTCGATGAACTGCCTGACCGAGGCGCTGGGCCTCTCCCTGCCCGGTAACGGCTCGGTCCTGGCCACCCACGCCGACCGCGAGCGGCTGTTCCTGGAGGCCGGCCACACGGTCGTCGACATAACGCGGCGCTTCTATGAGCAGGACGACGCCAGCGTCCTGCCGCGCTCGGTGGCCAATTTCCAGGCCTTCGAGAACGCCATGAGCCTGGACATCGCCATGGGCGGCTCCACCAACACCGTCCTGCACCTGCTGGCCGCCGCCCATGAGGCGGAGGTGGACTTCACCATGGACGACATCGACCGGCTGTCGCGCCGGGTGCCCTGCCTGTCCAAGGTGGCGCCCGCCAAGGCCGACGTGCACATGGAGGACGTCCACCGCGCGGGCGGGGTCATGGCCCTGCTGGGGGAGCTGGAGCGCGGCGGCCTGCTGCACACCGACACGCCGACCGTGCACAGCGCCACCCTGGGTGAGGCCCTGGACCGCTGGGACATCGCGCGGACCACCAGCGAGAGCGTTCACACCTTCTTCAAGGCCGCCCCGGGCGGGGTGCCGACCCAGACCGCCTTCAGCCAGAGCCGCCGCTGGGATGCGCTGGACCTGGACCGCGCCAGCGGCGTGATCCGCAATGTCGAGAACGCGTTTTCCAAGGACGGCGGCCTGGCGGTGCTGAAGGGCGACCTCGCCCTCGACGGCTGCATCGTGAAGACCGCGGGCGTGGATGACAGCATCCTGGTCTTCACCGGCATGGCCCGGGTGTTCGAGAGCCAGGACGCCTCGGTCAGCGCCATCCTCACCGGCAAGATCAAGGCCGGAGACGTGGTGGTGATCCGCTACGAGGGGCCGCGCGGCGGGCCAGGCATGCAGGAGATGCTCTATCCCACCAGCTACCTGAAATCGAAGGGCCTGGGGAAGGCCTGCGCCCTGATCACCGACGGCCGGTTCTCGGGCGGCACCTCGGGCCTCTCCATCGGCCACGTCTCACCGGAAGCCGCCGAGGGCGGGCTGATCGGCCTGGTGCAGGACGGCGACCGAATCGAGATCAACATCCCGCAGCGGAGCATCCACCTGGCCGTCAGCGACGCCGTGATCGCCGAGCGTCGCGCCGCCCAGTTGGCGCGCGGATCCGAAGCCTGGACCCCGGCCGCCAAGCGTGAACGCAAGGTCTCCATGGCCCTGCGCGCCTACGCCGCCTTCACCACAAGCGCGGCGCGGGGCGCGGTGCGCGACGTGGATCAGAAGCGGTAGCTGCCGCGCCGCGGCCCGGTCACCTGGCCGCGTCCACCGGATGGGCGGCGCGCAGGCCAGCCTGCAGGCGGTTCCAGAGGTTGATGACGCCGATGGCCAGGGTGAGGTTCACCTGCTCGGCTTCGCTGAACTGGGCCTTGAGGTGCTCGAAGTCCTCGTCTGGCGCGCCGGTGTCGGCCAGCAGGGTCAGGGCCTCGGTCCAGGCCAGGGCCGCCCGCTCCCGGTCGCTGTATAGCGGAGACTCGCGCCAGGCGTTGAGCATGTGCAGGCGCATCTCGCTCTCGCCGTGGGCGCGGGCGTCGGTGACGTGCAGGTGGATGCAGAAGGCGCAGGCGTTGATCTGCGAGGCGCGCAGCTTCACCAGCTCGATGAGACTGTGCTCAAGCCCGCTGGCTGCGATGCTGGCCTCGAGGGCGGTCAGGGCCTTCAGGCCGTCGGGCATGTGCTTGAAGTGCTGCTTCACGCGAGGGGTCATGGCAGGTCTCCTTGAGGGCTTGTGGTTGAGACGAAGCGGCGAAGCTCTAAGTGACATGATGCGGGGAAAATAGTTCGGGCTGCGCCGAGGCGACCCAAAACCCACGATCTGACCGAACATCGCTCCGCCAGATCGCGCTTGCCGGACCCCGATTATGACAGTCCTATTCCGCCGTTCAGGCTTGGAGGGATTGGGATGTCGAACCCGGAAACCGGTGGCGCCTTCGCCGCCGATCGTCGCACGCTGCTGGCCGGCGGCGCGGCCGCCGCCCTGTTCACACCTGGCCTTGCGCTCGCCGCCAGCGGCGACCTGCCAGCCATCCGCAAGGCCGCCGAGGCGGGCTACGCGGCGTCGGTGAAGCGCATCCAGGACTGGATCGCCCTGCCCTCCATCGCCGCGGAGAACCGCGACATGGACAAGGGGGCTGAGTACATGATGGCGCTCGCCAAGGACGCCGGGTTCCAGCACATCGAGAAGGTCCCCACCGACGGCGCGCCGGGCGTGTTCGCCACCCTGGACGCCGGCGCCAAGCGCTGGATGGGCATCTACTTCATGTACGACGTGAAGCAGTTCGAGCCGTCCGAGTGGTCCTCCCCGCCCCTGGAGGCGCGCATCGTCGACAAGCCGGGCTTCGGCAAGGTGATCGTCGGCCGCGGCGCGGTGAACCAGAAGGGGCCGGAGGGCGCGTTCCTCGCCGCCCTGCACGCCTTGCACGCGGCGGGAAAGAAATCCCCGGTCAACCTCGTCCTGGTCTGCGAAGGCGAGGAGGAGATCGGCAGTCCACACTTCCGCCAGATCGTCACCAAGCCCAACGTTCTCGCCGCGCTCAAGACGTGCGAGGGCGTGATCATCCCGGCCGGCTGGCAGAGCCCCAGCGACGGCGGCGTCACCGTCAACCTGGGCGCCAAGGGCATCGTCGAGCTGGAGCTGGTGGCGAGCGGCGCCAAGTGGGGCCGAGGTCCCAAGACCGACATCCACTCCAGCGAGAAGGCCCGGGTCGACAGCCCGGCCTGGCGGCTGGTGCAGGCGCTCACCACCCTGGTGACGCCGGACGGCAACACGCCGGCCATCGACAACTATTTCGAGAAGGTCCGCCCGCTGACGCCCCGCGAGAAGGAGCTGATCGCCTTGGCCGGCCAGCAGCTCAACGAGGCCGAGGCCAAGAAGGCGCTGGGGGTCGAGCACTTCATCGACGACCTGCCCTGGGAGAAGACGCTTGAGCGACTGGCCTCGCAGCCGACGGTCAACATCGAGGGCCTGGTCTCGGGCTATACTGGCCCTGGCGGCAAGACCGTGCTGCCCGGCCGCGCGGTGGCCAAGATCGACCTGCGCCTGGTGCCCAACATGACGGCCGAGGACTCGGTGGCCAAGCTGCGCGCCCACCTGGATAGGCGCGGCTTTACGGACATCGAGATCAATGTCAGCGGCGGCTACGACCCCACCGAGACCGACGAGAACAGCCGGCTGATCAAGGCCGAGCTGGCCACCTACAAGCGCAACAATGTGCCGACGACCATCTATCCGCGCCTGGCGGGGTCGTGGCCGGGGGGCGACCTTCACCTCCGCGCCCGTCAGCCTGCCCGCCGGCCAGTTCGGCCTGGGTCACGGCAGCGGCGCCCATGCCCCCAACGAGTACTACGTGATCGAGAGCAGCAACCCGAAGGTTCAGGGCCTGGTGGGGTCGACCATGAGCTATGTCGACTTCCTCTACGAGATCGCCGCGGCCAGGTAGGGACCGAGAGGCGGGCTGACCTGAGGGGCGCCTTGGATCGAAGCCCGCCCTCCCCATTTAAGGCCGGAGCCGCGACCGGGCTTGGCCTCGCGGGGTCGGGCTTCTAGGGTCGCCTTAACGAAGGAGAAGATCGATGAGTCAGGAACGTGCGGTGCTGGCAGGCGGCTGCTTCTGGGGCATGCAGGATCTGATCCGCCGCTATGACGGCGTGATCTCGACCCGGGTCGGCTATTCCGGCGGCGACGTTAAGAACGCCACCTATCGCAACCACGGGACCCACGCCGAGGCCATCGAGATCACCTTCGATCCGGCGAAGATCAGCTATCGCGCTCTGCTGGAATTCTTCTTCCAGATTCACGACCCGACGACCAAGAACCGCCAGGGCAACGACATGGGCATGAGCTATCGCTCGGCGATCTACTACACCGACGAGGCGCAGAAGAAGGTGGCGCTGGACACCATCGCCGATGTCGAGGCCTCGGGCCTGTGGCCGGGCAAGGTGGTGACCGAGGTCGAGCCGGTGGGCGACTTCTGGGACGCCGAGCCGGAGCACCAGGACTACCTGGAGCGCATCCCCAACGGCTACACCTGCCACTTCGTGCGTCCAGGCTGGAAGCTGCCGGTTCGCGCCTCGGCGTGATGGTGACGATGATCGGAGACAAAGCATGACCAAGACCCTGAAGATCGACTTCGTCTCCGACGTCTCCTGTCCCTGGTGCGTGGTGGGGCTGGGCGGCCTGGAGGAGGCCCTGCGCAACGTCGGCGACCTGGTCACCGCCGACATCCACTTCCAGCCCTTCGAGCTCAATCCAAACATGCCGGCCGGCGGCCAGAACATCGTCGAGCACGTCGGCGAGAAGTACGGGGCGACCGCCGAGCAGTCGGCGGTCAACCGCGCGGCGATCCACGCGCGGGCGGCCGAGGTGGGCTTCACGATGAAGACTGGCCCCGAGAGCCGCATCTACAATACCTTCGACGCTCACCGCCTGTTGCACTGGGCGGGCATCGTCGGCGGCCAGGCGGAGCTGAAGCGCGCCCTGTTCGACGCCTATTTCACCAACGGCCAGAGCCCGGCCGACCATGACACCCTGGTGGCGGTCGCCGAGATCGCGGGCCTCGACGGCGCGCAGGCTCGCGAGGTCCTGGCGTCCGGCCGCTATGCCGACGAGGTTCGCGCGGCGGAGCGCAAGTGGCAGATGGCCGGCATTTCCGCCGTCCCCGCTGTGGTGATCAACGACCGCTACCTGATCTCCGGCGGCCAGCCCGCGGCCGCCTTCGAACAGGCCCTGCGCACCATCGCCGCGGAACTCGAACCGGCCTGACCACCGCCTCGGCGGTTGACACCCCCGGCGCCGGACGTGATGCTTCGCTAATTGGTGAAGTATTCTGTGGAGAAGCCGAATGGGCGATCTGGTCCTGACCACCTACGATTGGGTGCCCGAGATGCCGCGCGGCTATGTGCGGGACCTGCGGGTGCGTTGGGCGCTGGAAGAGGCCGGCCTGCCCTACCGCGTCGAGAGTACGCCCTTCGAGGATCGGAAGGCCGAGCACTTCGCCCACCAGCCCTTTGGCCAAGTCCCGTGGCTGACCGACGGCGACCTCTCGATCTTCGAGAGCGGCGCGATCCTGCTGCACCTCGGCGAGCTCAGCGACAGGCTGATGCCCACCGATCGGCGCGGCCGCAGCGAGACCAAGGAATGGCTGTTCGCGGCGCTGGCCTCCGTCGAGGCCGCGAGCCAGCCCTGGTCCTTCTTCATGTTCTCCGGCGACACCGAGGAAACGCCCATGCGGAAGTTCTTTGAGTCCTTCCTCATGGACCACCGCCTTCCGCGCATGGAGGCTGTGCTGGCGGACCGCGACTGGCTGGCCGGGAGCTTCTCGATCGCCGACATCCTTATGGCAGACGTGCTGCGCCTGGTGGACCGCTTCGACGGGCTGGCTAACTCTCCCGCGTGTAAGGCCTATGTCGAGCGCGCCGAGGCCCGCCCGTCCTTCATCAAGGCCCACGCCGACCAGATGACCCACTTCGCCGCGGCGGACGTTGCGAGGGGCTGAGGGCCACCTGCCTTGATTGATCGTCAGTCCGCCCTTGCAGTCCTCCGATCCACCAGCTAACACTGAACCTAATGGTTCATCATATCACAACCCAACTCGACCGCTCCTTCGCCGCGCTCTCGGACGCCACCCGACGTGGGGTCCTGGAGCAGCTCGGACGCGCGGACGCCTCGATCACGGAGCTGGCCGAGAACTTCCACATGACCCTCACAGGCATGAAGAAGCACGTCGGCGTCTTGGAGCAGGCGGGACTCGTCACCACGGAGAAGGTCGGGCGCGTGCGCACCTGCCGGCTCGGCCGCCATAGGCTCGAGGACACGGTGATGTGGATCGAAAGCTACCGCCAGCTTTGGGACGCCCGCTTCGAGGCGCTGGACGAGGTTCTTGAAGACTTGAAACGGAAGGAAAAAGCCGATGCACCGCACGAATAGCCGCACCAAGGTCGAACGGAAATCCGAGCGCGAACTCGTCGTCACGCGGAGCTTCGACGCCCCGGCGCGCCTGGTGTTCGAGGCCTGGACCCAACCTGAGCTTATGATGATGTGGTGGGCGCCGAAGTCGTCCGGCGTGCCCCTGCGGTCCTGCGAGATGGATGTGCGCGTCGGCGGCGGCTACCGCCTGGAGTTCGGGCAGGACGCCGCCAACACATTCGCCTTCTTCGGCAAGTATATCGAGGTGGTCCCGGCCTCGCGCCTCGTCTGGACCAATGACGAAAGTGAGGACGCCGCGCTCACCACGGTGACCTTCGAGGACCAGGGCGACCAGACCCTGCTGACCTTGTCCGAGCTCTACCCGTCGAAGGCGGCGCTCGACGACGCCTTCATCGGGATGGAGGGCGGAGCGCCCGAGCAGTTCGAACAACTGGACGACCTGCTGGTCAGCCTCGCCGCCTGACGTCCCGCGCGCGGCCGTCCGCTATTCCCACTCGATCGTGCCGGGCGGCTTGCTGGTGACGTCGTAGACCACGCGGTTAACGCCCCTCACCTCGTTGATGATCCGGGTGGCGCAGCGGCCGAGGACCTCCCAGGGGAATTCGAAGAAGTCGGCGGTCATGCCATCGGTGGAGGTGACGGCGCGCAAAGCCAGGACGTCCTCATAGGTGCGGGCGTCGCCCATGACGCCAACCGTCTTGACGGGCAACAGCACGGCGAAGGCCTGCCAGATCTTGTCGTAGAGGCCGGCCTTGCGGATCTCGTCGAGATAGATGGCGTCGGCCTGCTGCAGGACGGCGACCTTCTCGCGGGTGATCTCGCCGGGGATGCGGATGGCCAGGCCCGGGCCCGGGAACGGGTGACGGCCGACGAAGGCCGGGGCCAGGCCCAGCTCGACGCCCAGCGCGCGGACCTCGTCCTTGAAGAGCTCGCGCAGGGGCTCCACCAGCTTCAGCTTCATGTAGTCCGGGAGACCGCCGACATTGTGGTGGCTCTTGATCACCGCCGAGGGGCCGCCGCTGGTGGACACGCTCTCGATCACGTCGGGATAGAGGGTGCCTTGGGCCAGGAAGGCCGCGCCCTCGATCTTGGCGCTCTCCTTGTCGAACACCTCGATGAACAGGCGCCCGATGGTCTTGCGCTTGGCTTCGGGATCGCTGACGCCGGCCAGCTCGCCGAGGAACAGGTCGCCGGCGTCCACGTGGATCAGCGGGATGTTGTAGTGGTCTCGGAACAGGGTCACGACCTGCTCGGCCTCGTTGTGGCGCAGCAGGCCGGTGTCGACGAAGACGCAGGTCAGCTGTGCGCCGATGGCCTCGTGGATCAGCACGGCGGCCACCGAGGAGTCGACCCCGCCCGACAGGCCGCAGATCACCTTGCCGTCGCCGACCTGGTCGCGGATCTTGGCCACCATCTCCTGGCGGAACGACGCCATGGTCCAGTCGCCGGAGAGCCCTGCGATGCCGTGGGTGAAGTTGCGCAGCATCTGGGCGCCGCGCGGGGTGTGGGCCACCTCCGGGTGGAACTGGATGCCGTAGAAGCGGCGCGCCTCGTCGGCGATGACGGCATAGGGCGAGCCCGGCGAGGAGGCCACGACTTCGAACCCAGCCGGGATAGCGGTGATCTTGTCGCCGTGGCTCATCCAGACGGTCTCGAGATCGCCGACGTTCCCGAGGTCGGCCAGCAGGGGCGAAGCCCTTTCGATCTTGATCTCGGCGCGGCCGAACTCGCGGTGATGGCCGCCTTCGACCTTGCCGCCCAGCTCGGCGCACATGGTCATCTCGCCGTAGCAGATGCCCAGCACCGGAACGCCCAGCTCAAAGATCTTCTTGGTGACGGCGGGGCTCTCGCTCTCGTGGACGCTGGCCGGACCGCCCGACAGGATCACCGCCTTGGGGGCGAAGTCGGCCAGCATGGCCTCGACCTTGTCGTAGGGGTGGATCTCGCAGAAGACGCCGCTTTCGCGCAGGCGCCTGGCGATCAGCTGGGTCACCTGGCTGCCGAAGTCGACGATCAGGACACGTTCGTGGGTGGGGGTCATGGGGCTTTGTCGGCGAGAGGTTGGGTTCGCTCCAGCACCGCGACGAAGAAGCCGTCGGTGGCGGCGGTGGCGGGGGTCAGGCGCAGGTAGCCTTCCGGGGTGAGGCGGGCGGAGAGATGTTCGTCGGACGTGGCGGGTTTCACGGCGAAACCCTCGGTTCGGGCCAGGAAGGCTGCGACCCGATCCTCGTCCTCCTCGGGCAGGACCGAGCAGGTGACGTAGATCAGCCGGCCGCCGGGCTTCACGAAGGTGGCGCCCAGGTCCAGCACCGCGTCCTGGTCGGCCTGCCTGCGGGCGAAGGTCTCCTCGCTCAGCCGCCACTTGGTGTCGGGGTGGCGGCGCCAGGCGCCGGACCCCGAACAGGGGGCGTCGATGAACACCACGTCCATCCTGGCTTCCAAGCCGTCCAGCGGCCCTTCGTTCACCGGCGAGCGGATCTGCAGGTTGCGGACGCCCGCCCGGTCGGCGCGGCGGATGGTGTCGGCCAGCCTGCGGGCCTCGCTGTCATAGGCGTAGATTTGGCCGGTGTTGCCCATGGCGGCGGCGAGCGCGAGCGTCTTGCCCCCGCCCCCGGCGCACAGGTCCAGCACCTGGGCGCCCTTGATCTCGCCGGCGCAGGCCGCGGCGATCTGGGAGCCGAGGTCCTGCACCTCGAACCAGCCCTTGGAGAAGGCCGGAATGGTCTCCACGACGCCGGCCCGGTCGGTGGCGGCGGGCGCGGGGATGCGCAGGGCGGTGGCCAGCTCGGGCACGGCGGCGGCGTTCAGCGGTTGGGTGGCCTTGAGCGCCCGGGCCGGGTCGCTCTTCAGCGTATTGACCCGCAGGTCGATGGGCGCGCGCTCGGAGAGCGCCTCGCCTTCCCGCGCGGCGGCGTCGCCGAAGGCGCGCGCGAAGCTTATCTCCAGCCAGGCCGGATAGTCGCCGCGAACCGACGGCGGGGCCTCGGCCAGGTCACGGGGGGTTTCCAGCGTGGCGATCTCGGCCTCGGTGAGCGCGCCGTGGCCGTGGGGCTCCTCGGTGACGGCGGCGGCGATGCGGTCGACCGGCCAGTCCCATTCGTATTTCAGCACACCGAGGACGGTGGCGCGGACGCTGTCGTCCCCCATCTTCCAGGCGATGGACCGCCGCCGCCGCAGGGCGTCGAGCACGAGCCCCGCGACCCAGGCGCGGTCCTTGGAGCCGGCATAGCGGGCGTCATTGCCCCAGGACTTCAGGGCCAGGCGCGAGGGGCGGTGGCGCTCCTCGACGTCGGTGAGAACCTCGATGGCGGCCGAAAGGCGCCCGCCGTCACGCAAGGAAGATCGCCGCCACGATCATGCCGACGCCGATCATGCTGACAAACCAGACCAGGGTGCGCAGGCCGGTGATCCCGGCTGCGTAGAGGGGGACATAGAGGATGCGCGCGCCCACATAGAGCAGCCCGCCCCAAAGGGTGAGCTCGCCGGTCTTGGCCACCAGATAGGCCGCGAAGGTGGCGGCCACAAAGAAGGGGAAGGTCTCCTGGAAATTCCGGTACGCCCGGTCCAACCGCCCCGACACACCGGTGAGAACCCGGTGCTCGTCGCGAGGGCCAGCCGCCCATTTGAGGTCCTGCTCGGGATGCATCCGCGCCGCCGCGGTCGCCCACAACAGCTGCAGGATCCCGACGATGATCGCCGCGCCGATCAGGAGAAGTTCAGGGGCTGCGCTCATGGTCTTAGACGGGGCTCGTATAGTTGGGGGCCTCACGGGTCATCATGACGTCGTGGACGTGGCTTTCACGCAGGCCGGCGCCAGTGATCCGGATGAACCGGGCCTTGTCGCGGAAGGCCTGCAGGTCGGCGGCGCCGGTATAGCCCATGGCGGCCCGCAGACCGCCTACCATCTGATGCAGGATCGCGGCGATGGGACCCTTGTAGGCGACCTGGCCCTCGATGCCCTCGGGCACCAGCTTGAGGGCCGAGACCTCCTTCTGGAAGTAGCGGTCGGCCGAACCATTGGCCGTCGACATGGCGCCCAGCGAACCCATGCCGCGATAGGCCTTGTAGGAGCGGCCCTGGTACAGGAACACCTCGCCGGGCGCCTCGTCGGTGCCGGCGAAGGCCGAGCCCATCATGGCCACCTGGGCGCCCATGGCGAGCGCCTTGGCCAGGTCGCCGGAGTACTTGATGCCGCCGTCGGCGATCACCGGGACGTCGGTGCCGGTGGCGGCCCGCACGGCGTCGGCGATGGCGGTCAGCTGGGGCACGCCCACGCCGGCCACGATGCGGGTGGTGCAGATGGAGCCCGGGCCGATGCCCACCTTCACCGCGTCGGCGCCGGCGTCGATCAGGGCGCGGGCGCCTTCGTAGGTGGCGACGTTGCCGGCGACGATCTGCACGCGGTTGGTCTCGCGCTTCAGCCGGGCGACAGCGGCGCCCACATCGGCGTTGTGGCCGTGGGCGGTGTCGATGACGACGACGTCTACGCCGGCGTCCACCAGGGCCATGGAGCGCTCATAGCCCCCGTCCCCGACCGTGGAGGCCGCGCCCACCAGCAGGCGACCCTGCGCGTCCTTGGCGGCGATGGGGTGGGCCTGGGCCTTCTCCATGTCCTTGACGGTGATCAGGCCGACCGCGCGGTAGGCGTCGTCGACAACGATCAGCCGCTCGATCTTGTGCTGGCGCAGCAGGGCGCGGGCCTCGTCCTGGGTGCAGCCCTCGCGGACCGTGATCAGGTTGTCCTTGGTCATCAGCACCTTGGCCGGGACCTCGCTGGAGCCCTCGAACCGCATGTCGCGGTTGGTGAGGATGCCCACCAACTTGCCGGTGCCGGGCTCGACCACTGGGAAGCCGGAGATCTTGCGGCGCGACTTGATGGCCAGGACCTCGCTGAGCGGGGTGTCGGGGTTGATGGTCAGCGGATTGATGACCATGCCGCTCTCGTAGCGCTTCACCTCGCGGACCTGCTCGGCCTGTTCCTCAGGCGTCATGTTCCGGTGCAGCACGCCCAGACCGCCGGCCTGGGCCATGGCGATGGCCAGCCGGCTCTCGGTGACGGTGTCCATGGCCGAGGACACGAGCGGTATGTTCAGACTGATTTCGCGCGTGAACCGGGTGGTCGTATCCACCTGGCCGGGCATCACATCGGATGCGCCGGGTTCGAGCAAAACGTCGTCGAAGGTGAGCCCTTCGCGAATCTCCATTGGAGTCTCCATTTTGCGAGCCGCGTATAAGGCGTCGGGGCGGGGGTGGGCAAGGGTTGCGTCCAGAAGGGTCATGTCGCGGGCTCCTTAGTGAGGCCGAAGGTCATGGCGAACATGACCAGGCAGAGGACCGCGCCGGTCGTCAGGGCTACGGACATCAGGCTGAAGACGAAGGTGGGGGCCAGCCGCAGATCGGCGGCTATGTCGTCGCCCATCACCCCCAGCAGGTAGAAGCTGGAGGCGAAGGCGATGGTCTGGCCTGCGCCCAGGGCCAGCATGATCACGGTCTGTGGGGGCTTTCGCGCCATGACAAGTCTATGCGCCGATTGCCCCATGGCGGAAATCGACATATTGGGAAGGAGATGTTCGAAAATCTCACATCACGCCCCCTGCCCTCCCTGAACGCCCTGCGCGCCTTCGAAGCCATGGCGCGGACAGGCCGGGCGACCCTGGCAGCCGAGGAACTGCACGTCACCCACTCAGCGGTCAGCCGCCAGGTGAAGGCCCTGGAGCAGAGCCTGGGCGCGCGCCTGTTCACGGGGCCCAAGCACCGGCTGGAGCTGACCCCGGCCGGGGCGGCCCTGCTGCCGGCGCTCACCGCCGCCTTTGACCAGATCGCCGGCGCCGTGCGCCAGGTTCGCGGCGGGGCCGAGGACCTGCACATCGCGGTCAACGCCAGCATCTCGGTGAAATGGCTGATTCCGCGCCTGTCGCGGTTCACCCAGGCTCATCCCGGCGTGCGGTTGCACCTGACCGAACTCGCACCCCAGGCCGTCAGCCAGCGCGGCGCCGACGCGGTAGTGCGGCTGGTCCCCACCAGCCGGCTGGCCGATCCCCTGGCCACGGCCTTCATGCCCAGCCACCTGGGCGCGGTGCTGTCGCCGGGCCTGGCCGAGCGCTTCCCCGACGCCCTGCG
Source organism: Phenylobacterium glaciei (assembly GCF_016772415.1). Taxonomy (NCBI): domain Bacteria; kingdom Pseudomonadati; phylum Pseudomonadota; class Alphaproteobacteria; order Caulobacterales; family Caulobacteraceae; genus Phenylobacterium; species Phenylobacterium glaciei. The sequence continues at coordinate 1,956,502 of NZ_JAGSGD010000001.1, read as the reverse complement.
CGCGCCGCGCCTCGTGGCCCAGACCCACCCGCAGGGCTGGGCGATCTGGGCGGCCCTGGCCGGGCTGGAGCTGCCGCCGTCGCCGGAGCAGCCCTTCGCCCACCTGCACTTCGCCCTCGACGCGGCGATCGCGGGCCTGGGGGTGGCGGTGCTGCCTTGGCCGCTGGTGGCCGACTATGTGAAGAGCGGGCGGCTCGTGGCGCCTTTCGGGTTCATCCCAGCGCAGAGCGGCTTCGCGCTGCTGGCCGCGCCGGGGGTGAGCAGCCGGGCGCTGGATCAGTTCCGGGGGTGGCTGAAGGCGGAGGGGGCGAAGACGCCGGAGCCGCCGAGGGGCTAGGCTTTCCAACCCAGGTCTATCATCGACGACCAGAGCACGGGCCGGGATCGCGCGCCTCGTCACCCTTTGATCGTCATGGCCGGGCTTGTCCCGGCCACCCATGATCTCCGTGATGCAGCAAGCTAATCCGGCGGGCGCCGTGCGACCTGCGGCGAGGCGGAGATCATGGGTCCCCGGGACAAGCCCGGGGATGACGATCTTTGAAATTGGAGAGACGAGAGGCCTACGGCTTCGGCAGCTTCCTGTCGGCGCGGCAGACCTTGAGGGGCTTTTGCATCACGCTGTGGATGGTGGTGATGCGCTTCGCCTTCGGGTCGGTGGTCACGCGTAGGCAGGCGCAGCCATAGCCGTAGGATGAGCCGTTGGTGACCACCCAGTCGTGCTCGCTGAGATCGGGGATGAGGTCCATGCCCGGGGCCTGATAGCCGCCCTGCATACCGATCACCCACTCCGCCGAACTGTCGGTCAGCCACCAGTTGCCGGGCGTGGGATTGGCGATCCAGCCGCAGCGCATCTCGCCGACAGGCTTCTTCGGCGCGGCCTGGGACGGCGCGCCGGCGCCCACCAAGGGCAGCAGCACCGCGAGGATTGCACCGCCGCGGCCAAGTCGATTGCCGAGTGTCATGCGCGCGCCCTTGCCTGCCCGTCGAGGCCGGCAGGAGGCAGGCGACGGGCGCCAGCTGTCAAGGCGCGCCCTAGAACAGGCCGGCGCGCTGCCCGATCACGAAGATCGCGATGATGATCGCCACCACCTGGAGGATCCAGTTCAGGGGCGAGGGAATGGGCATCTTCTGGATCGCCCAGATGGCCAGGGCGAGCAGGACGACGACGACGACGATGAGGATGAGCATGGACATGCAGCGCTAACCTCCACCGTGGGCAAAGGTTCCGCGCCGCCCCTCGACAGGCGCGACCGGCTCGCTCATGACATCGGTATTGATCCGCGTCTGGAGTGAACCCGATGACTGACGCCCCCGCCCCCTGGGACCAGGACTTCCTGCCGCCCGCGCCGCCCTGGCAGGGGGCGAGCCAGGCGTTGTTGCGGGACGGGAGCGATCCCTGGGCGAGCGCCTTCGAGGCTGATCCGGAGCATGACTTCAGTCCCAACTATGTGGATACCCGGGCCTGGTTCGACCGGCTGGAGGCGGCCTCGCCCTGGATCCGCATCGAGGTGTTCGGGACCTCGCCGGAGGGGCGGCCGATCTATGCGGTGATCGCCAGCAAGGACGGCGACAAGTTCCATCCCGGCAAGCCGGTGCTGCTGGCCCAGGCGGGCATTCACCCCGGCGAGATCGACGGCAAGGACGCCGGCATGATGCTGCTGCGCGACATCTGTTTCTATGGGAAGGAGGGTCTGCTGGACGGGGTGAACCTGATCCTGGCGCCGATCCTCAGCGTCGACGGACACGAGCGGGCCTCGCGCTATTCGCGGCCCAACCAGCGGGGCCCGCGCATCCAGGGCTGGCGCAACACCGCCACCAACCAGAACCTCAACCGCGACTACATGAAGCTGGACCAGCCGGAGATGCAGGCGGCGCGAGGGCTGATCAACAAGTACAGGCCCGACCTCTATGTGGACATCCACGTCACCGACGGCCTGGATTACCAGTACGATCTGACCTTCGGGTACAATGGCGAGGCGGCCAGCTGGTCGCGGTCGCCGGCCATCGCCACCTGGCTGGACGGCGTCTTCAAGCCGGCCATGTACGCCAGCCTGGAGGCCGAGGGGCACATCCCCGGCGAACTGGTGTTCGGGCTGGACGACGACAATCCGAAGAAGGGCTTGTCGGACGGCGGCCTCGGCGAGCGCTACTCCAACGGCTGGGGCGCAGCGGCCCATGTGCCCACCATCCTGATCGAGAACCATAGCCTCAAGCCCCACGCCCAGCGGGTGTTGGCGACCTATGTGTTCCTGGAAACCGCGCTGAAGCTGATGGCCACCGAGGGCGCGGCCCTGCGCGGCGCCATCACCGCCGACAAGGCGCTGCGGCCGGCGGAGATCCCCGCCAACTTCGTCCAGGCCAAGGCGCCGGCCCGGACGCGGAGCTTCAAGGGCATCCGGTACGACACCTATGAGAGCGCGGCCTCCGGGCGGCGCGAAATCCGCTGGCTGGGGGAGGCGGACCCGGAGCTGTGGTCCCTGCCCCACTTCCTGTCGGAGCCGACCCTGACTCTGGCGCGACCCAAGGCCTATTGGGTTCCGGGCTATCGGGCCGACCTGATCGCGCGGCTGGCGCTGCATGGCGCGGCGATGGAGCCGGTGGCGGCGCCGAAGACGGTGAGAGTCGAGATGCTGCGCCTGGCCAAGCCGGAGATCGCCACCCAGGCGGCCGAGGGTCATGTGGCGATCACGGTCAAGGAGGTGACGCCGGAGCGCCGCGACTGGACCTTCATGCCGGGTTCGGTTCGAGTGTCGACCGACCAGCCGCTGGGGGACCTTATCGTCCTGCTGCTGGAGCCGCAGTCCAGCGAGAGCTTCTTCGCGTGGGGCATGATCCCCGAGGTGCTGACCCGGGTGGAATATATCGAGGCCTACGCCATCGCGCCTTTGGCCGACCAGATGCTGGCAAGGGATGGCGCGCTGAAGGCGGAGTTCGAGGCCAAGCTGGCGTCCGATGCGAAGTTCGCGGCCAGCCCGGGGGCGCGGCTCGCCTGGTTCTACAAGCGCACGCCGTTCTACGACGACCGCTACCTGCTCTATCCGATCGGGCGGGAAGTTTAGGGGTGTCCTCCCCTAACCCGCTCGTCTCCGCTTCAGATCGTCATGGCCGGGCTTGTCCCGGCCACCCATGATCTCCGAGGTTCAGTAAGACGGCGCGGCGTGCGCCGCACGATCTGCGGGGAGACGGAGATCATGGGTCCCCGGGACAAGCCCGGGGATGACGATTGGATTTGGAGTCGGCGCTGACCCATTTTTCGCCAGTCCCGCCGTTCGCGCCCCCCTGCGAGGCTGGGGCCTCAAATTGGGGAACAGCCATGCGGCGGATCGCGATCACGGCATCAATGCTGAGCCTGCTGGCCGGCGGAGCCCTGGCCCAGAGCGGGCCGCCCACCAAGCCGTGGGACCTGCGCAAGGCCCAGGCCTTCTCCAACATCTGCCTGTCGCAGGAGACCGGGGACGCGCGCGGCCTGCGGGTGTTCCTCCAGGCGCCGGGGGCCAAGCCGCTGGTCGTCACCCAGGTGGCCGAGGGCGCGCCGATGGCGCCCCAGGCCGCCAGCGGCGCCAGCGTGACCGGGACGGCGGTGAGTTTCACCACGGCCGGCGGCGAGACCTTCCGCGGGACCCTGTCGGACAAGGCCCTGACGCTCTCCAGCAAGCGGGTCGCCAAGCTGGTCCTACATCGGCGCAGCGACGCCAAGGGCTTCCCGGTCTGCACCGGCGCGGAGGGACAATCGTGATCCGCATCCTGCTGACCGCCGCCGCCCTGTTGGCGGCAGGCTCCGCCCAGGCCCAGGCGCCGGGACAGCCAAAGCCCGCCGGCACGCGCTATGTGGACTATGCCAAGGACCCGCACTGGGTGGTGGACCCGCTCTCCAAGTGCGCCGTGTACAACACCCGCCCAGACCCAGCAATTACCGTACGCTGGGCCGGGCCGTGCGTGAATGGCATGGCCGAAGGCAAGGGGATCATCGTCTATTCCCGGAACAACCGCTTCGCCGCCAAGTACGACGGCGGGGTGAGCGGCGGGGCGCGCAACGGGCGCGGGGTCTACTACACGGCCAATTTCGACCAGCTGTCGGTCAACTGGAAGGACGGCTTGGCCGAGGGGCTGGGCGAGTGGACCTATGGCGACAAGTCGTACTTGAGGGCCAGGTTCTATCGCGGCGAGGCGCGCGGCGATGTCCTCTACCGCCAGGGGGACTGGGATTATAACGGGCCACTCAACGACGTCGGGGCGGTGACGTCCCACGGCGGCTCACCGCGTCCCGCCCGGCTGGCCAATGTCCCGTACCAGCAGCCGAGGCTGCAGAACCCTGACGGATCGCCCTTCGGATTCTAGAGCTCGATGAAAGGCTGAAAGCCGCCATAAATCATCCGCTTGCCGTCGAAGAGTTCGACGGCTTCCTCGGACTTGAGGATCGGATCGGCCATGACCTTGGCGCTGACAGCGTCACGCTGTGCGCGATCCTCATAGACGATCCAAGAAAAGATCACGACCTCATCGTCGGTGGCCTGCACCGCCCGGGGGAACGAGGTCAGCTGGCCAATGGGCACATCCTCGCCGACACATTCGACATAGGCGAGCGCGCCGTACCCCTTCCAGACCGCGCCCGCCTTGCCGGCGAAAGCCTTGTAGGCCTCGAGCTTGGCCTTGGGGACCGCGAGTACGAAACCGTCGACATAGGGCATGGAAGACTCCTGCTGTTGTCCTGACCCTAAGGACGCAGGCCGGGGAATGAAACCGACACGCCGGCGCAAATTTGAACAGATCCGCCGTCACCAAACCAAGGGTCCCGCGTTGCGCAGGCAGACCACCGCTCAGGACCCTCGACATGACCAAGCCCAAAGACGCGCCCGCGAGCGCGGACACCTCGTACGTCGGAAACGGCGGCGAGCTGCACCAGACCGCCAGCGCGCCCGAAGCCCGGATGACCACCAATTTCGGCGTGCCGCTCGCCGACGACCAGAACTCGCTGAAAGCCGGCGCGCGCGGGCCCAGCCTGCTGGAGGACTTCATCCTGCGGGAGAAGATCCAGCACTTCGACCATGAGCGCATTCCCGAGCGGATCGTGCATGCGCGCGGCTCGGCGGCGCACGGCTATTTCGAGCTGACGGAGTCGCTGGAGACATACACCCGCGCCAAGATCCTCACCGAGGTGGGGGTGAAGACCGAGCTGTTCACCCGCTTCTCCACCGTGGCCGGCGGCGCGGGGTCTGTGGACACGCCCCGCGACGTGCGCGGCTTCGCCGTGAAGTTCTACACCAAGGAGGGCAACTGGGACCTGGTGGGCAACAACATCCCGGTGTTCTTCATCCAGGACGCCATCAAGTTCCCGGACCTGATCCACGCGGTGAAGATGGAGGCCGACCGCGGCTATCCGCAGGCGGCCAGCGCCCATGACACCTTCTGGGACTTCATCGGCCTGATGCCGGAGAGCACCCACATGATCATGTGGGCCATGTCGGACCGCGCTATCCCGCGCAGCCTGCGGATGATGGAGGGCTTTGGGGTCAACACCTTCCGGCTGTTGAACGACAAGGACGAGGCGACCTTCGTCAAGTTCCACTGGCGGCCGAAGCTGGGGACCCAGTCCACCGGCTGGGACGAGGCGGTGAAGATCGCCGGCGCCGATCCGGACTACCACCGCCGCGACCTGTTCGAGGCCGTCGACTCAGGCGCCTTCCCGGAATGGGAGTTCGGGGTGCAGCTGTTGAGCCAGGCGCAGGCCGACGCCCTGCCCTTCGACATCCTGGACGCCACCAAGCTGATCCCCGAGGAGATGGTCCCCATCAAGATGATCGGGCGGATGGTGCTCGACCGGAACGTCGACAACTTCTTCGCCGAGACCGAGCAGGCCGCCTTCCTGCCCACCAACATGCCGCCTGGGATCGATGTGTCGGATGACCCGCTGCTGCAGGGCCGGCTGTTCTCCTACCAGGACACCCAGCTGTCGCGGCTGGGCTCGGTGAACTTCCACCAGCTGCCGATCAACCGCGCCAAGGGCTGCCCCTTCCAGAACTTCCAGCGCGACGGCCACATGCAGACGGAGGTCCCCGTCGGCCGGGCGAACTATGAGCCCAACAGCCTGGCGCAGGGCGGCGAACAGGGGGGTCCGCGCGAGGATCCCAAGGGCGGCTTCCGCACGGCGGCCGCGACCGACAGTGGGCCGAAGGCGCGGCTGCGGGCCGAGACCTTCGCCGACCACTACAGTCAGGCGCGGCTGTTCTACGCCTCGCAGACGCAGATCGAGCAGGCCCATCTGGCCAGCGCCCTGGTGTTCGAGCTGTCCAAGTGCAGTTTCGAGCATGTGCGGCTGCGCATCCTCGCCAACCTGCAGAACGTGGATGCGGGCCTCGCCCAGCGGGTGGCCGACGGCCTGGCCATGGACCTGCCGGCCAAGTCCGAGGCGGCGGTCAAGCCCGTGGACATGGACCTCTCGCCGGCGTTGCGGATCGTCGGCAAGTATCCCGAGACCCTGAACGGCCGGGCGGTGGGCATCCTGGTCACCGACGGCGCCGACGGCGCGCTGATCAATGCGGTGAAAAAGGCGGCGCTGGCCGAAGGCGCCAGCGTCAAGATCATCGCCCCCAAGGTGGGCGGCGTGAAGCTGAAGGACGGCAAGCTGTTGCCGGTGGACGGCCAGTTGGCGGGGACGCCCTCGGTGCTGTTCGACGCCGTGGCCCTGGTGGTGTCGGAAGCCGGTTGCGACCAGCTGCTGATGGAGAGCGCGGCGACGGACTTCGTCGCCAACGCCTTCGTGCACCTGAAGGCCATCGGCTTCACCGCCGAGGCGCAAGCCTTGCTGGACAAGGCCAATGTGGAGCCGGACGCCGGGATCGTGGACCTGGCCGAGGGCGCCGAGGCCTTTATCCCGCCGGCCCGCACCCGCCAGTGGGACCGCGAGCCGAAGGTGAGGATGCTGGCTTAGGGTTACCCTCCTCCTTTGATCGTCATGGCCGGGCTTGTCCCGGCCACCCATGATCGCCGAGGCGCAGCAAGGGTCTGCGGCGGCGTCGCACCTGCTACGGCGAGACGGTGATCATGGGTCCCCGGGACAAGCCCGGGGATGACGATTGTTGGGCGTCGTGGTGATTTACCCCATCGCCATCATCAGGCCGAAGGCGCGCATGTCGCCGGTGGTGGTGGGGGCCATCTTGTTCATGGCGTAGGCGACTGTGGTGCGCGCATCCATGTCGATGATGATCAGCGAGCCGCCATAGCCGCCCCAGTAGATGGTGTTGGGGTTGCGCATGGGGACGGTGGCGCTCGGCAGGCCGAAGCCCATGCCGAAGCGGGCCGGGCCGCCGAGGATCAGGTCGGTTCCCTCCACCTGCAGTTCCAGGGCCTTGCGGCAGCCGGCCTCGGAGAGGATGCGCTTGCCCTTGGCGACGCCGCCATTGGCCAGCAGGACATGGATCTCAGCCACCGAGCGGGCATTGCCCGTACCCCCGGCGGCGGGGATCTCGGCGCCGCGCCAGGCCCGGGTACGGGTGGCCACCGGATCGATGCCGGGATTGCGGGACATGTTGGCCACCAGCTCGGACTGCTCGCCGTCGGCGATGCCGGCGCCCGGCGGCGGCGGGATCAGGTCGGCGACGCGGGCATCCTCGCTGGCCGGCAGACCGATATGGAAGTCGGCGCCCAGGGGCTCAGCGATCTCCTGGCGGAAGACGGTCCCCAGGGACTTGCCGGTGATGCGGCGCACCACCTCGCCCACCAGGTAGCCCTGGGTCAGGGCGTGGTAGCCCGGCGCGGAGCCCGGCGTCCAATAGGGCGCCTGGGCGGCCAGCAGGGAGGTGGCCTTTTCCCAGTCGTAGAGGTCCTCGGTGGTGATCGGTTCCTTCCAGCCCGAGAGGCCGGCGGAATGGCTCATCAGGTGGCTGACCTTGACGTCGGCCTTGCCGTTGGCGGCGAACTCCGGCCAATACTTGGCGACCGGGGCTGCGAAATCGAGCTCTCCGCGGTCGGCCAGCAGCAGGGCGGTCAGCGCCGTCATGGTCTTGGTGGTGGAATAGACGTTGACGATGGTGTCGGCTTCCCAAGGCCGGGTCTTCTCCGCGTCGGCCCAGCCGCCCCAGAGGTCGACCACCGTCTCGCCGTCGACCGTGGCGCAGAAGGACGCGCCGACGTCGGCGCCGGAGGCCAGGTTGGCCTGGAAGGCCTCGCGGACCTTGGAATAGTTGTCAGCCGTGAAGCCGCGCACCGAACCGTCAGCCATTGTCGCCTCCCCTTGTTTGTTGCGGGGAAGCTTAGAGCGCGGCATCGTGGATGGGGAAGCTACTTCCGCCCCTTGAACCCGGTCGCCACCAGGTAGGTCTCGGAACTGTCCGCGCGCGAAGCCTTGGGTTTCATGTTCTTCACCTCGGTGAAGTGGTGCTTGAGGTTGGCGATGACCAGGGAGGTTTCGCCGCCCTGGAAGGCCTTGGCGATGAAGGACCCGCCGGGTTTCAGCACGCTGATGGCGAAGTCCACGCCGATCTCGATCAGGCCCATGATCCGCAGGTGGTCGGTCTTGCGGTGGCCGACGGTGTTGGGGGCCATGTCCGACAGCACGACGTCGGGGGCGCCGCCCAGCATCCTGATCAGCAGCGGGCCGCATTCAGGGTCGGTGAAGTCCATCTCGATGATCTGGGCCGGCGAGATCGGATCGACCGGTAAGAGGTCGACGCCGACGATGTTGGTGACGCCGCGCTCGACGGACACCTGGGTCCAGCCGCCGGGGGCCGCGCCCAGGTCGATGACCCGGATGCCGGGTTTCAGCAGGTGCAGGCGGTCGTCGAGCTCGGTCAGCTTATAGGCTGCGCGGGAGCGGTAGCCGTGGGCCCTGGCCTTGGCGGCGAAGGGGTCATTGACCTGGCGCGACAGCCAGGCCTGGGAGGACGGGGTCCGCATCTTGGCGGTCTTCAGGCGCGCGGGCTTGCCGCGGCCCTCTTCGGTGCCGCCCATGGGCGGCTTGACCATGCGCTTGCGGGCCGGGGGGAGTTCGTCGGTCATTCGGCGGCCTGGGGCATGGGTTTGCCGCGACGGCCGCGGCGGCGTTTGCGGCGCTTGGCGCCGCCGCTTTCGGACATCAGGGACATCAAGATGCCCTCGCGCAGGCCACGGTCAGCGACACGGACGCGGGTGCAGGGCCAGAGTTCCTGCACCGCCTGGAGGATGGCGGCGCCGGCCAGAACCAGGTCGGAGCGGTCGGGGCCAATGCAGGGCTGGTCGGCCCGCTGCTGGGCTGTGAGGCCCAGCAGCAGATTGGCGGCGCCCTCGCACTCGGCCCGCGTCATCCAGATGCCGTCGACACGGGACCGGTCATAGCGCGGCAGGCGCAGGTGCATGCCGGCCAGGCTGGTGATGGCGCCCGAGGTGCCGATCAGGTGGGCGCGGTCCTCGTCGAAGATCGGCCGCATCGGGTCGGCGTGGCGGAAGGCGGCGAGGTCGAGCTTCACCCGGTCGACCATGGCCCGGAACCAGGCCTCGGTAGGCTCCGCGCCCTCCGGGAATTGCTCGGCCAGGGTGACGACGCCGATGGGGATGGAGAGCCAGGCCTTGATGGGCAGCTTGGAGGCCACGAAGGTGCTGAGCTCGCCGCCCAGGCCCTCGCCCTTGAGGTCGACCCAGGACAGCTCGGTGGAGCCCCCGCCCACGTCCACCACCAGGGCGGCGTCGGCGCTGCGGTCCAGCAGGTTCAGGCAGCCGGCGACGGAGAGCTGGGCCTCTTCCCGCGGCGCGATGATCTGCAGGCGCAGGCCGGTCTCTTCGAAGACACGGTCGATGAATTCCTGGCCGTTCTCGGCCATGCGGCAGGCTTGCGTCGCGATGGCCTTGAGCTTGATGACCCGGCGGCGGCGGACCTTTTCGGCGCTGACCTTCAGCGCGGCCATGGCGCGTTCCATGGCGACCTCGGACAGGCGGCCGCTGGCGCTGAGCCCCTCCCCCAACCGCACGATGCGCGAATAGGCCTCCACCACCCGGAAGCTCTTGCCCGACGGCGTGGCGATCAGCAGCCTGCAGTTGTTGGTTCCGAGGTCGAGGGCGCCATAACAAGGCGCATCACTCCCCGACCTTTCCCGGCCATTCGGCATGGCGCCGGGCGCGGACGCGCTTCCAGCCTGATCGCTCATTCAGGCGCCTGGAAAGCGCGTAAACCAAGAGGGGGAAACACGCGTAGCGTGTTTCTGCGCGCCTCAGACATGGACAACCTTAAGTCCTCGCAGACACCGGTACGGGCGCCTCGTTTCAAGGCGACTGTAGCAAGACCATTCGCCTGCCGGAAGGCGCGCTCTTGAACACGGACGCGTGAGCGTTACGTTCACCTCCCAGTTAGGTACGACGGTGTAGATTCTGTTCATGGACGCTCGACTCGAAAAGCCAAACGCTGGCCACTTGCCCAACCCCGCGGCGATCGCGGACGTGCGGCTGGCCAAGTTCGCCATCGGCGATGTCGTGAAGCACCGCGTGTTCGCGTTCCGCGGCGTGATCTTCGACGTCGACCCCACCTTCGCCAATACCGAGGAGTGGTGGCAGTCGATCCCGGAGCGTATCCGGCCGCGCAAGGACCAGCCGTTCTATCACCTGCTGGCCGAGAACGATGACAACTCCTACGTCGCCTATGTCTCCGAGCAGAACCTGCTGCCCGACGAGAGCGGTGAGCCGGTGGGCCACCCGCAGGCCCCGCTGATCTTCGAATCCTTCGCCGAGGGCCACTACACCCTGCGGCCGCGCATCAGCCACTAAGGCACGGCTGGGGGCTTTTCGCGCCCGCCGACGCAAGGTTTTCGCGGGCGACCCCCGAAAAACGGCGCAGTTCGAACGGAACTTTCGGTCGATTGGCCCCATTCTGCGCTCATGAGCGCTGACGGCTTCACCCCGCCTCCGGGCGCGCGGTCCGACTGGACCATCGACCAGGACTGGGCGGCCTATACGCGCGCCGAGCACCAGGTGTGGATGACCCTCTATGAGCGGCAGTCCAGGCTGCTGCCGGGCCGGGCCTGCGACGCCTTCCTGCACGGGCTGGACGCCCTGGACCTGCATCGCGGCGGCATTCCCGACTTCGCGCGGATCAATGAGGAGATGAACCTGCTGACCGGCTGGAGCGTCGTCGCCGTGCCGGGCCTGGTTCCGGACGAGGTGTTCTTCGACCATCTGGCCAACCGCCGCTTCCCGGCCGGCCGGTTCATCCGCAAGCCCGAGCAGCTGGACTATCTGCAAGAGCCGGACGTCTTCCACGATGTGTTCGGCCACGTGCCGATGCTGACCGACCCGATCTTCGCCGATTATATGCAGGCCTACGGAGAAGGCGGCCTGCGGGCGCTGGACCGGGGCCAGTTGCACAATCTGGCCAGGCTCTATTGGTACACGGTCGAGTTCGGGCTGCTGGAGACGCCGCAGGGTTTGCGGATTTACGGCGCGGGCATCGTCTCGTCCCACGCGGAGTCGATCTTCGCCCTGGACGACCCCTCCCCCAACCGGCTGGGGTTTGATCTGGAGCGGGTGATGCGCACCCCCTACCGGATCGACGACTTCCAGCAGGTCTACTTCGTGATCCCGTCCCTGCAGGCCCTGCTGGACGCGACCCTGCAGGACTTCGGGGCGCTCTATGGGCGTCTGGCGCGGTCAGGGGATATCCCCATCGCGGCGATCGAGCCCGGGGACCAGGTGTTCACGCAGGGCACGCAGGCCTATGCGGCGGCGAAGGCCTAGCGGGGTGTACCGGGGTCTTCCTTCTCCCCTTGCGGGAGAAGGAAACGGGGTTGCTAGCGAAGGTCCTGTTCCATCAACAACCTCAGCCCCCGATCCACCTCAGCCCGCTGCTCCGGCGTGAACAGCGGGTAGCGCTTGGCGGTGCTGCTGGCGGCGGCGACCACGTCCTCGTCGGTGACGTAGATGATCTGGCCCTGGTAGGCGCCGGTCATCGGGACCGTGTGCTTCAGGTGCAGGCCTTCGAGCTGGATGGCGCAGGCCTGGAGGGTCGGGACCTCGGTGCGCATGGGGCGGAAGTCCGGCTTGCCGTTCATGCCGTCCACGAGGCGCCAGCAGACGCCGGTGTGCAACGGGGGCTTGAGCGGCTTCTCGCAGGCCGCCAGCGCCAGCAAAGCCCCGATCAGCACCCGTCTCATGCTCAGTCCCTTCTTGTCGCGCGACGGGCGCCGAAACCGGTGTCCACTTTCGGCTGTCGCGCTCAGTAGTCCTTGCGCCAGCGCACGGCGAGCTTGGCGTCGCCCTGGCTGGCCAGCTTGGAGAGAATGGACAGGTTCTTGCGGACGCGCCACTCCACCTGGGCCGAGGGGCCTTCGCGCCCGCCGCCGGTGAGTTCCAGATAGACGTCGTCAGTCAAATACTTACCGCCGGAAATTGTCATGCCGCTTTCGCCGCCGCCGCCCACCGCGAGCCGGTCTAGGCCGGCGAAGGTGCGCAGGTTGCCGATCACATCGAAGCCGCCCCCGCCCGCCAGGGACGACAGGGCCGAGGCGAGCTGAGCCGCTTCAAGGGGCGACAGCTGCGAGGCCGAGCGGCCGAACAGGACGTTGGACAGCACCTCGTCATTGGGCAGGGTGGGCGTCGACGACAGGGTGATCTCCGGCTTGGCCGCTGTGCCGCGGATGCTGACCACGGCGGTGAGCGAGGGGTCGTCGCGGGTGGCCGAAAGGCTGAGGCGGATGTCCTTGGGCGAGGTGGCCAGATAGACCACGCCACGGTCGTCGAACTCGAACCGCTTGCCGGCGAAGTCGTAGTCGCCGCGCACCACGCGGGCGACGCCGGTCAGGGCCGGACGGCTGGTGGTTCCGCCCACATGGGCGTCCAGGGACAGCTCCACGTCCAGGCCCCTGCCCCGCAGGAACACCCGGCGCGGAGCCTTGAGGGTCACGTCGAGGGCGACAGATAGCCCCGCCCGCGTGGGCGTGAGCGCCCCAGCGCCGGCCAGGTCGACGGGCTTGTTGACCTCCGTGACCTCCATGGCGACCACGCCGGAGGGCGTGGGAGTTCGGGCGGAGACATCGGCCCGGTCGAGGGTCAGGGCGCCGGCCAGCCGGACCTTGCCGTCCACGGCGCGGTCAAGGGTGACGCGACCCGAGGCGGACGCGGTCGCCTGGTCATTGTCGATCAGCCGGAAGGCCGTCAGGTCCAGCTTGAAGGTGCTGACCCCGTCCTGGCTGATCCGGCCGGACCCTGAAACGCTGCCGCCATGGCCATCCACCCCTGTCGCCAGGGAGACGTTGATGACGTTCTCGGTGAGGGTCGAGCGCACGGTGACGTTGCGAAGGGTCAGGCCGGTGGCGCCGTCGGAGAACCGGCCGTCGTCGACGGAGGCCTGGCCGGTGGTCTTCACGTCGGCGAGGGAGCCGCCGATGGTCCCCTCCATTCGCACGCGCCCCGCCAGCTCCCGCTCGCCGCCCACCAGAAGGTCCCAGAGCGGCTTGACCTCACCATCGGCGAAGAAGCGGCCGCGAATGGGCTTCTGGCGGTTGATGGCGACGCGGAACGGCGCGGCCGAGGCCTCGGCCGGCAGGACCAGGTTGGCGGTGGCCTTGAGGCCGCCGGTGTTGGTGAAGTCGGCGTCGAGGGTCATGACGCTGTCGGCCAGCCGGGCCTTGAGCACACCATCCAGGCCCTGAGAGACGTCGGAGCCCTTGGCCCGGGCGTCCTCCAGCCTGGCGTCAAGCGTCCCGTCGAGGCGGGCGCCCTTGCCGGCCAGGTTGAGGTCGGCGTCGATCTTGCCGGTGAGGTCCTCATTGAAGAGGCCCAGACCCAGCTGGCGCAGCTGGGCGCGGACTTGGGCGGTGTCCCCGGCCAGCCTGCCGTCCAGGTCGATCTCACCACCGTCAGAGGCGGCCAGGCGCAGGCGCGCGCTACGCTCGGGGCCGCCGACCTTGAAGACCGCGGTCTCCAGGGTGTGGAGGTCGCGGCGGCCGTAGCGGCCCATGCCGTCGAAGGCGATGAGGTAGCCGGGCTTGGTCCCGGTGATGACGCCCTTGCCGTTGAAGGCCCAGGGTCCGTTGCGCGAGGCGCCCTTGACGTCGGCGGCGTAGGGCAGCCGGTCCAGCGGGCCGTCGGCGGTGACGCGCGCCGTGCTGATGGCCACCTGGGACCCGGGCAGGACGGCGTTTTCGGCCCGCAGGTCGAGGCTGGCGCGGGGGCCGCCCGAGGCGTCGACGATCTTGACCGCGCCGGTCACCTGGCCGGCGGCGAGGAAGGCGCCCTTCCCGAGCGCGATCTTGAGGTCGGCCGACGACGGCGTGGACCGGCGCAGGGCCAGATCGCCCGTGGCTTTCAGGCCGCCGGCGTCGATGGCCAGGTCGGTGAGGTCCACCCCACCCTGCGGGAAGCGGAAAGCGGCCTTGGCCGCCGCCGGCCCGTACTCGCTGGCGGCCGCGAGCGTCACCAGGCCGCTGGAACCGTCGGGGCGGCGCATGAAGGTCAGGGTCATGTGCGCGGCCTTCAGCGGCAGGCGCGGCACGTCGAGGGCGTCGAAGTCAGCCAACAGGTCGGCGCGGGGCTGGCTGAGCGTGCCGGTGATGGCGCCCGCCCCCTTGGCCTTGCCGGTGATCTCCACCGGGCCGGCGCGGAACGGGCCGTCGGCGGACCAGTCGAGCTTGAACTTCAGGGCGCCGTTTTCGAGGACGCCGGCGCTGGAGGCCTTCACGGCCGCGCCGGTGAGGTCGGCGTTGGCGAGCGAGATCTTGCCGCTCTGGATATTGCCCTTGGCGGCGAGGCGCGGCGAGGCGCCCAGAAGGCGGTCGAGTTCGGCGTAGCCCGACGCGAACTTGGCGCCCTTGGCGTCGGCGGTCAGGGTCCAGGGCGTGCCGGGGCCGCCTTGGGTGGCGCTCCAGGTGGCGCTGGCCGAGCCCTTGGCGCCGGTCCTGGCGGCGGCGAGGTTGGAGACCTCAGCCTTGCCCTTGAAGTTGAGGCCGCCGATCAGGCCTCGGCCACCGCTGGCCTGGACCTTCAGGCCGGCGCCGGTGGCCTGCAGGTCGCGCAGGGACAGCCGGCCATCGGCCAGGCGCTGGGCGTCGAAGCTGGCGGCAGGCTTGGCGCCGAGGATGGCGGCGAGCAGGCCGGTCCCCGTCCCGCCCGCGCCGCTGGCCTGGCCCTTCACGCCCAGCACCCCGGCCTTGCGGGTGAGCTGGACCGGACCGCTGACGCGGTCGAGGCCGTAGGATCCGAGCTTCAGGCTGTCGATGGACACCGTGCCGACGAAGCGGGCGTCGTCGGTCGTGCCGGTGAGGATGCCCGCGGCGCGCGCCGCGCCCATCTGCGGCCCGCCGCTGATCTTGGTGAGGTTGGCGGTGTCGAGGGTGAGCGCCAGGCCCTTGGGGCCGGTGCGGCGCTCACCGAGATTGCCCTTGCCCCTGGCGACGAGGGTCAGGTTGGCCGACTGCACGCGAGCGGTCAGATCATAGAGCTTGGGCTCGGCCTTGGCGCCGGTGATGACGAACAGGGCCTGGGGTCCTAGGCGGGCCGACAGCTTGCGAGTCAGGGTCGAGGCGGTGAGGTCCAGACGGCCATTGGCCTGGCCGCCCTGAGGGGTCCAGGCGCCCTGGATCTCCAGGGGCTTGGCGGCGCCGGAGGTGGCGACGGCGGTGATCCTGCCCTGGCTTTCCTTGCCGTCGGCGCGGGCCTTCACATCGAAGGCCTGGTCGGCGGGCAGGCCCGCCGCGCCGGCCAGCGCCCCGCCCTGGGCCTCGTGGACATCGGCGACCAAGAGCAAGGGCCGGGTCTTGCCCAGGTCAAACTGCAGGTTCAGGTGGTCGCCGGCGTGCAGGACGCTGGCGGCGGAAATCTTGCCCTGCTGGCCGCCCCCGCCGCGCTGGACGTCGAGATCGCCCGTCACGTCATAGACCCCGCGCCGGTAGCTGAAGGCCGGCTGCAGCTCCAGGCGGGTCTTGATCAGGTCGATGTCGAAGGAGACCGGCAGGCCGCTGGACTTCTGCTTGGGCGTCAAGGTCGGGCGCCGCAGCAGAGTGACCTGCTCGGCCGTGATCGCCTCGGCGTGCAGTTTTCGGGTCAGGAGTTCGGCGTAACGCCAGGAAATGTCCAGGTTCCGGGCCTCCAGCCAGACGCCCTTCTCGTCAGAGATAGTCAGGCGCCGCACGTTGAAATGGCGCCAGACGTCGCCCGACAGGCCCTCGACCCGCAGCTTGCCGAAGCGGCCGAGCTTCAGGCCATTGGCGCGGGCCTCGATCAGCAGCCGGCCCTGGGGCAGCAGCACGCCGTATCGGGTGGTGAGCAGCAGGCCGCCGAACACGATGGCGATGATCGCGCAGATGGCGACGATGGCCTTGGGCAGACTGCGGCTCCTGGCGACCGCCGCCACGGCCTCTTCCACCTCGTGGACGGCCTCCTCGATGTCCGAGGGCCCGCTCAAAAGCTCTGCCCGATGCTGAGATAGATCTGGAAGGGCGCGTCGCCCTGGCGCTTCTCCAGGGGGATGGCGATGTCGGCGCGGATGGGGCCAAAGCCCAGGTCGTAGCGCACGCCGATCCCAGCGCCCACGCTGAGGTCCTTGCCGCTGGGGATCTGATCGGAGCCCACGGAGCCGGCGTCCACGAAGGCCACCACCCCCCAACGCTTGCCGATCTTCTGGCGCAGCTCCAACGAGCCCTCGAACAAGGACAGCCCGCCTTCGGGGGTGTTGTCCGACAGGCGCGGGCCGATGGCCTGGTAGGCGTAGCCGCGCACCGAGCCGCCGCCGCCGGAATAGAAGCGGCGAGAGGCCGGCACCTCGGGGATCAGGCCGCCGATGATCGAGCCCAGCTTGACGCGCGCCGCCACCACGGTGCGGCCCTTCTCGTCGAAGGGGAAGTAGATCGAACCCTGCGACTGGGCCTTCAGGTACGGCAGGGTGTCGGCGCCGGCGATCAGGGTCGGCTCCAACCGCGCCTCCACCCGCCAGCCGCGCTTGGGGTCGAGGGGATCGTCGGAGCGGTCGAGCGCCATGGCGCCCAGCACCGAGGCGGTCACCAGCTTGCGGCCCAGGGACGAGAGCGTGACCGCCTGCAGTTCCTGCGTCTCGCTGTAGTCCAGCGACCCGCCGAGCGTGACGTGGGAGGTCTTGCCAAAGCGGCGCTCGACGTCGGCGCGGACGCCGACCCCGGTCTCATCATAGGCGTCGGTGCGCACGCGGTAGAGGCCGGCCTGACCCTTCAGGGTCTGCTGGGCGCGACGCCAGTGCGGCAGGGTCAGGTCGGCGCCCAGGCGGCTGTCCACCGTCGAGGCGCGGCCGTAGTAGGAGAGCGTGTCGGCGCGGCCCAGAACGTTGTAGCGGGTCCAGCGGGCGTCGGCGCCCGCGCCTTCGCTGGTGGAATAGCTGGCCCCCAGCTCGATGGTGCGCCGCTTGCGGTCGGCGATGCTGACGATGACCGGACGCAGGCCGTCCGCCGTCGCCTTCTCCTTGCCGGCCAGGGCGACGGTGACGCTGTCATAGACCCCGGTATCCAGCAGCCGGCGCTCCAGTTCGCCCACGTCGTCGGGATCGTAGGGATCGCCCGATTTCCAGGGGGCCAGGCGGCGCAGCCAGTCTGGGTTGGTGCGGCCGGGCGTCACCAGCTCGATGCCGTCCAGGCGCACCAGTTCGCCCGAGACGATGCGGAAGGTGGGGCGGACGCTGTGGTCGGCGTGGTCGACGATCACCTGGCGCTCGGCCGAGACGACGTCGGCATAGCCGCGCTTCTGCACCGCGGCCACGATGCGGCCCTCGGCGCCCAGGACATCGGCGGCGCGGCCCGCCTGGCCATTGGCCAGTCCCATCACCGCCTCACCGGCGAGCTGCACGCCGGGCGCGGGCTCGGGGGCGATCCACTCCACCTTGGGGTCCTGGAGGGTGAAGCGTTCGCCGGGGGTGACCTTCACCACCGGCTGGGCGGGCTCAGTCTCGGTGACGTCGGCCTCCACGGCGTTGGCGTAGTAGCCCTCCGAGCGCAGCACGGCGACGGCGTCCTCGGCCGCCTCACGGGCTCGCCTACGGGCCTCGAAGCGGTTCTCGATGGGCTTGTCGGTCTCGCCGACGGCGTTGGCGATGGCGGTGCGCAGGTTGCTCGAAAGCTCGCCCTGGACGGCAGCCTTCGGCGCCGCGGCGTGCGCGGAGCTGGCCGCCCCTTGGGCGCAAAGCGCCGCTGAGGCGGCGACGGCGAAGACCAGTCGTACCAAGGTCAAGAATCCCAGTCGCCCCCGCCCTGCGGTCTATAGCGGGTCGCCTTGGCTTGTCACCCCGCCGGACACACCGAAGGTGCTTTCAACTTGATCAGAAGCCTGCCCAAATAGTGAGCAGCAACAATCGACACCGCCGCCGATTCCGAAAAGCCACCCCTTAGGTCGGGGCGCTCCCTAGGGTCGGAACCAAGGTGAACCAGAAGGATTGTTGCAAACGTGGAGTGGGGCGTGGCGACGACGAACAGATCGGACACCAACGCCATTGAGACCTCGTTCGGGGCGATCCCCTATGACGAGATGCTTACTCTGGCCGGTGAAGTCCGCTCCCACTACACGGGACTGGACGAGCGGATCGCCACCCTGGCGTCCGAGGACATGGCCGAACGCCAGCGGACGCTGGAGCGGTTCTTCCTGCTGCAGGGTATCACCTTCACCGTCTACGGGGCCGAGAGCTCCACCGAACGGATCATCCCCACCGACCTGCTGCCGCGCATCATCCCGGCCGAGGAATGGGCGACCATCGAGAAGGGCCTGACCCAGCGCCTCAAGGCGCTGAACATGTTCCTGGCCGACATCTACGGCGAACAGCAGATCCTGATGGACGGGGTGGTGCCGCGCGACCTGGTGCTGATGGCCCCCTCCTATCGCCGGGAGATGCAGAACCTCTATGTGCCGCACCAGGCCTACGCCAATGTCTGCGGCTCTGACCTGATCCGCCAGCCGGACGGCGCCTTCGCGGTGCTGGAGGACAATCTGCGGGTGCCCTCGGGCGTCTCCTACATGCTGGCCAACCGCGAGGCGTCCAAGCGGACCTTCCCCGGCACCTTCCGCGCCTCGAACGTGCGGCCCATCGACCGCTATCCCGACCTGTTGCTCTCGACCCTCAAGGGCATGGCGGCCGACTGGCGGCCCAACCCCCAGGTCGTGGTGCTGACGCCCGGCGTCTACAACTCGGCCTATTACGAGCATGCCTATCTGGCCCGACTGATGGGGGCGCCCCTGGTGGAGGGCCGCGACCTCGTGGTCCATGACAACATGGTCTACATGCGGACCACGACGGGGCTGCGCCGCATCGACGTGATCTATCGCCGGGTGGACGACGACTTCATCGACCCCCTCACCTTCCGCCGCGATTCCGGGCTGGGGGTCGCGGGCCTGTTCAACGCCTACCGGGCCGGCAATGTGGTGATCTGCAACGCGCCGGGCACCGGGGTCGCCGACGACAAGGCGGTCTACGCCTACGTCCCGGAGATCATCAAATACTACCTGGGCGAGGACGCCATCCTGCCCAATATCGAGACCTTCCTCTGCCGCGAACCGGCCCAGCTGAGCCACGTCCTGGCCAACCTGGACAAGCTGGTGGTCAAGGCCGTGGGCGCCTCTGGGGGCTACGGCATGCTGATCGGACCGCACGCCAGCGCCAAGGAGCGCAGCGATTTCGCCGACGCCCTGCGCGCCGACCCGGCCAACTACATCGCCCAGCCCACCATCCAGTTGTCCACCGCCCCCTGCCTGATCGACGGCGAGATCGACCCGAGGCACGTCGATCTGCGGCCCTTCATCCTGTCGGGGGAGAAGATCACCGTGACCCCGGGGGCGCTGACCCGCGTGGCCCTGAAGAAGGGCTCCCTGGTGGTGAACTCCAGCCAGGGCGGCGGATCGAAGGACACCTGGATCCTGGCCGGCGACACCGAGGAGGCTCAGCCATGATGCTCGCCCGGGTGGCCGACAGCCTCTACTGGATGGGGCGCTACGTGGAGCGCGCCGAGCACATGTGCCGGCTGTCGGACGTGATGCTGAACGCCACCCTGGACCGCAGCGACGCCGCCACCCAGGTGGCGCGCATCGTGTTGGCCGCCGTCGGCGACAGCGATCTTGAAAAGGCCAAGACGCCCTATGAGGCCGCCCGCGCCCTGGCGCTGGACCGCGAGGACGGCCGGTCCATCACCACCTCCATTGCCCGCGCCCGCGAGAACGCCCGGCAGGTGCGCGACCAGATCACCACCGAGACCTGGGAGCGGCTGAACCTGATCTACCTGCGGGTCACCGGGCCTGGCGCGGCCAAGGCCTTCAACGACGGCTCCTCGGCCTTCCTGCACGACATCATCGCCGACCTGCACCTGTTCCGCGGGGCGGCCGACGCCACCATGAGCCACGGCGAGGGCTGGCGGTTCCTGCTGCTGGGCATGTACCTGGAGCGGGCCCAGTTGAACGGCCGGCTGCTGGAGGTGTTCTTCGGCGACGCTCGCAAACGCCCGATCACCGACCACTTCGCGCTCACCAGCCTGCTGCGGATGAGTTGCGCCCTGGAGCCCTATCTGCGGCGCTACACCGCCGACGTGCGGCCCGAGCTGATCCTGGAATTCCTGATGTTCGATGAGGACTTCCCCCGCTCGATCCGGTTCTCCACCGCGCGCATCGAGGAACACCTCTCGGCCGCCAGCCGCTATGTGGACGCCGGTCACGCCGGGCCCGAGCGCCTGGCCGGCCGCCTGAAGGCGCGCCTGCAATATGCCGATGTCGAGAACATAGAGCTGGGCGGCGCGGGCGCCCTGCTCACCACCGTGCTGGACGAATGCGCGGCGATCCATACGGCGATCTACGACACCTTCGTCGCCTATTCCCTCGAGATGCGGTTGCCAGCCTGATGCTTTTGGAAGTGCGCCACGTCACCCAGTACCACTACGCCGCCGAGGTGCGCGAAAGCGTCATGGAGCTGTGGATGCAGCCCCAGAAGGGTGTTCGGCAACGCCTGGTGAGCTTCGAGCTGGAGCTGGACCCGCCGGCCCAGCTGTTCTCCTACGCCGACGCCTTCGGCAACGCGGTGTACCATTTCGACGTGCCCCAGCCGCACGACCGGCTGAACATCCTGGCCCGCTCGGCGGTGGAGACCCAGCCCACCACCCCCCTGCCCAACGCCCTGGACACCGGCGAGTGGGACCGGCTGAAGAGCGACTTCGTGCGCGGCGAGAACTTCGACTTCCTGCACCACCACGGCTTCGCGGTGGAGACCCAGGCGCTGAAAGCTTTCGTGGCCGAGACGGGGATCGAGCAGCTTCGGGTCCGCGATCCGCTCAGCGCCGTGCGCGAGCTGTCGACCATCATCTACCAGTCCTTCGGCTATGAGGCGGGCGTCACCGACGCCGAGAGCCCCATCGACCTGGCGCTCAAGGCCAAGCGCGGGGTTTGCCAGGACTTCGCCCACATCATGATCGCCATCTGCCGGTCGTGGGGGATCCCTGCCCGCTACGTCTCGGGCTACCTGTTCACCGATCGCAAGGGCGGCGACCGCTCCGATCCGGACGCCACCCATGCCTGGGTCGAGGTCTTCCTACCTTCTCTGCGCTGGGTCGGACTGGATCCCACCAACAATGTGGAGGCCGGCGAGCGTCACATCGCCGCCGCCGTGGGGCGCGACTACAACGACGTGCCGCCGTCGCGCGGGGTCTATAAGGGCGAGGCCGAAAGTCAGCTGGCGGTGGGCGTGTCGGTGCGGCGCGCCAAGGCGGCCCTGACCGAACCGGAGTTCATACGTGTGGCCCAGCCGTCCTTCAGCCGCGCCGGACGCCGCCGCGGCCCGCCCGGCTCCCTACAGTACGACCAGCAGCAGCAACAGCAGCAATAGCGGCTAGACCAGGCGGAACAGCGTCCATCCGAGCAGGAAGGCGCCCACCGCCACGAAGCCGACTTCCACCAGCACGGCGCGCTTAGGCGACGTCCGCAGGGTCATCAGAAATCGGAGAAGATCATCCATGCGCGGCATAACGCCGCCAATTGGTGAATCTCTCGTTAAAGTAGAAGTGACATCTCTACGCGCTAAAGACGTATGCCTTATGAGCGGTCAGGCCGAGCTTGTCGCCGTTCCTCAGACCGTCCGCGGAGTTGCGCTCGAAGGCCGCCTCGATGCGCTGGCCGCCCGGCGTTCGACCCTCGATCTGGGCCACCGGGCCCTGCAAATTGATGCGATCGATGGTGATGAAGAAGCTTTCCTGGCCGGCCGGGGCGCGGATCAGGTCATGCGGCCGGATGAAGGCGACGGCGTCGCCGTCGGCGGTCCCCTGGGCCGGCAGCGCGATCTCGTCGCCCTGGAAACGCCCGGCCCTGACATCCCCCTCCAGGCGGGTGGCCTCGCCCACGAAGCCGGCCACGAAGGCGCCGACCGGATGGTCATGGACCTCCTGCGGCGTGCCCACCTGTTCGATGACGCCGTGGTTGAGAATGGCCACGCGGTCGGCCAGCTCGAGGGCTTCTTCCTGGTCGTGGGTGACGAAGATGGTGGTGACACCGGTGGCGTCGTGGATGCGGCGTAGTTCCTTGCGGAGCGACTTGCGCACCGTGGCGTCCAGGGCGCCGAAGGGCTCGTCGAGCAACAGGACGCTGGGGCTGACGGCCAGCGCGCGGGCCAGAGCCACCCGCTGCCGCTGACCGCCGGAGAGCTGGGCTGGGTAGCGTTTGCCCAGGCCCGGCAGCTCTACGAGGGCCAGCAGGTCCTCGACGCGCTTGGTGATCTCGGCCTTGGGCGGCTTGGCCGCGCCCTTGCGGACGTCGAGGCCGAAGGCGATGTTCTTGGCCAGGGTCATGTGGCGGAACAGGGCGTACTGCTGGAAAACAAACCCCACCTGGCGCGCTGCGGCGCTGGCATAGGTCATGTCGGCGTCGTCGAACAGGATCTGGCCCTTCTCGGGGAACTCCAGGCCGGCGATGGCGCGCAGCAGGGTGGTCTTACCCGAACCCGAGGGACCGAGCAGGGCCAGCAGCTCGCCGTCGGCGATCTCAAGGCTGACGCCATTGAGGGCCGGGTAGCGGCCGAAGGTCTTCTCCACCGAGCGGATGGAAATGGTCATGGGGTCTCTTGGTCAGTGACGGGCCGGCCGCGACTGCGGCTGAACCATCTCGAGCAGGGTCTTCAGGGCGAGCGTAACGATGGCCAGGGCGCAGAGCAGGGCGGCGACGGCGAAGGCGCCGACGAAGTCATACTCGTTGTAGAGGATCTCCACATGCAACGGCATGGTGTTGGTCAGGCCGCGGATGTGACCCGAGACCACCGAGACCGCGCCGAACTCCCCCATCGCGCGCGCGTTGCAGAGCAGGACGCCGTAGAGCAGGCCCCAGCGGATATTGGGCGCCGTGACGCTCCAGAAGGTGCGCAGGCCAGACGCGCCCAACGAGACGGCCGCCTCCTCCTCGTCCACCCCCTGCTCCTGCATCAGCGGAATCAGCTCGCGGGCGATGAAGGGGAAGGTGACGAAGATGGTGGCCAGGATGATGCCGGGGATGGCGAAAATGATCTTGATGTCGTGGTCGATCAGCCAGTCGCCGAACCAGCCCTGGGCGCCGAACACCATGACGTAGATGAGGCCGGCCACGACGGGCGAGACCGAGAACGGCAGGTCGATCAGGGTGATCAGGAAGCTCTTGCCCGGGAAGTTGTGCTTGGCCACGGCCCAGGCCGCGCAGACGCCGAAGAAGGCGTTGAAGGGCACGGTGACGGCGGCGGTGATCAGGGTCAGCTTAATGGCCGAGACGGCGTCGGGGTTCTGGATCGCCTCCAGAGCCGGCCGCCAGCCCCGGCGCAGGGCCTCATAGAAGACCGAGACCATGGGCAGCAGCAGGACGAAGGCCAGGAACAGGGCCATGACGGCCAGGATCACGACCTTGACCCAGGGGGCATCCTCGGTGGCGTTGCGCGGGGTCATGCCGACCGCTCCCGCGCCCAGCCCTGGATGCCATTGATGACGAACAGCATCAGGAACGAGGCGGCCAGCATGACCACCGCGATGGTGGCGGCGCCGGCATAGTCGTACTGCTCCAGCTCGATGATGATCAGCAGCGGCGCGATCTCGGACTTGTAGGGCATGTTGCCGGCGATGAAGATC
This sequence comes from Phenylobacterium glaciei, assembly GCF_016772415.1. Classification (NCBI taxonomy): domain Bacteria; kingdom Pseudomonadati; phylum Pseudomonadota; class Alphaproteobacteria; order Caulobacterales; family Caulobacteraceae; genus Phenylobacterium; species Phenylobacterium glaciei. The sequence continues at coordinate 1,932,485 of NZ_JAGSGD010000001.1, read as the reverse complement.
ACCGAGCCGTACTCCCCGATGCCGCGCGCGAAGGCGAGCGCGAAGCCGGTCAGCCAGGCGGGCGCCAGGGCCGGCAGGATGACGCGGGTGATGGTGTCGAGGCGGTTCGCACCGAGGCTGGCGGCGGCCTCCTCCACGTCAGCCGAGAGGTCACGCATGACCGGCTCGACGGTGCGCACCACGAAAGGCAGGCCGATGAAGGTGAGCGCCACGACGACGCCGAGCGGCGTGAAGGCGATCTTCCAGCCGAGCGGCGCCACCAGCGACCCCACCCAGCCATTCTCGGCATAGAGGGCCGCCAGGGCGATACCGGCCACCGCGGTGGGCAGGGCGAAGGGAAGGTCGATCAGGGCGTTGAGCACGCCCTTGCCGGGAAACTCGTAACGGACAAGGGCCCACGCGGTGATCAGGCCGAAGACGCCGTTGATCAGGGCGGCGATGAAGGCCGCGCCGAAGGACAGGCGGTAGGCGGCCAGCGCACGCTGCGAGAAGGCGGCGTCCAGGAAGTCAGGCAGGCTCTGTTGTGTCGCCTTGAGGCCGACCGCCAGCATCGGGATCAGGACGATGGTGGAGAGCAGGGCGATGGTGACGCCCAGGCTGAGCGCAAACCCGGGAATCGCCGACCGACGCCGAATGAATGGCCGGCGCGCCACGGCGGGCGTCGTCGTCAGGGCCTTGGCGGTCATGTCGCGCTCGGAGCCTCGGGATGCACACGAAAACGCCGCGCCGCAGGAATGGCTTCACCTGCGACGCGGCGATGCCGTGGAGTTAATTCCTAGCGCCTCTATAGCCAATGTAGAATTTCTGAGTCCGGGACCTGAAAGCCTGACCACAGGCGCGAGAAAGCCCCGCCCTCATTGAAGAGGACGGGGCTCCCGACGCCACTAGGTGCGCTTAGTGCCTAGCGACCGTATCCGTTGCTCAACACCTGAGCGATCAGGCCGTTAATCAGCGAGGCGAGTACATACTCGTTACCGGCACGCATCCATTGGTAGCCAGCTGGCGGCTGGCGCAGGCCGTAACGGCGGTAGTCGCTCACATAGTAGTTGGAATTGCGATATTCCCTCGGCAGGCGTTCGCCCCGGCGCCACGAATGGCCGCCGTTGTGGTGCTGATGACCATAGGCATGGCCATAGTGGTTGCCCCGGCGATCATCCCGACGGTCATGGTAGCGATCATCGCGGTCGTCGTCGCGATCATCGCGATTGTCGTAGCGACCATCGCGGTTGTCATACCAACCGTCGCCGTACCGGCCGCTGTCGCCGTCGTCATAGCGGTCGTCCTCAGAGCCCAGTTGATACTGGTTCTGATAGTCACCGCGATACTGCGACGGCTGCGCCATGGCGGCCGTGCCGCCCAGCAGGGAGAGCGCGAGGGCGGCGGCGATTGCGCGTTTCATGGGGTGTCCTTTCACGGAGCTTCAAACCGGCTGGCTCTCGGCGTTATCCCCAAAATGCGAGTTCCGCCCTGAACCTGTTTTGAACAGGCCTGGTCATCTCCGGTTCATCCTGACGGCGAGCACGACTTGCTCCCCGCAGGGACGCGCCCTATGGTCCGCGCCGCTTCGCCCGGCGCGCTTTTGCTCGCCGCGCAAGGGCCGGTAGCTCAGTGGTAGAGCATTCGACTTTTAATCGAATGGTCGTGGGTTCGACCCCCACCCGGCCTACCAACATATCGCCGCATATGTTGGTCCTCGCCTGCAACCGGCGGGCTTTCCAAGGTGAACCCCCAAGCTCTACTATTGGAGGATGCGCACGACACTTTGCATCCTCCCGATCCTGGCCGTGCTCGGCGCCTGCACCACGGCGCCGGCCGATGGCTCGCCGGAGATCCAGACCAGTTCGGCCGCCAACCGCGAAAGCGTGCGGGGCGCGGTCGCCTCGCCGCTGCGCGACGTCAATGTGCTGCGCACCAAGATTCCCCAGGTGCTGCTGGACGCCATGGCCGATCCCTACGCCCTGCCCAATCCCGCCAACTGCGCGCGGATCACCGGCATGATCCTGCCGCTGAACGGAGCCCTGGGCGCCGACCTGGACGAGCCCGCGCAGGACGAGGACGACCTGATGGTGCGCGGCCGCGGCGCGGCCCTGGGGGCGGTGGCCGGGGCGGCCTCGGACCTGATCCCGTTCCGGGGCTGGGTGCGCAGGCTCTCCGGCGCCCAGCGGCATGACAGCCTGGTCACCGCCGCCATCAACGCCGGCGCGGTGCGGCGGGCCTATCTGAAGGGCCTGGGGGAATCACGGAACTGCAAGCTGCCGGCCCGGCCGTCGCACGATCTGGTGGAGCGCGAAGCGCCGATGCCCGAGACGCTGAAGCCCCGCTACCCGATCCGCTAAAGTCCAGGTCCAATAGGCGTCGAGCCAGGCGGCTCCTTCTCCCCTTGCGGGAGAAGGTGGCCGGTCGGAGACCGGTCGGATGAGGGGTCGCACTCCCCTCTCCGCGTATTCTGAAACACCCTAGCCCGAGAGGCCTTTCGACGCCTCATCCGACCCTGCTCCGCAGGGCCACCTTCTCCCGCAAGGGGAGAAGGAAACGGGGCATCGCGAATTCGGAACTAAACCCTACGCCTGCTGGCGGCTTTTGAAGTCCTTCCGGAACTGCTCGAACCGGCCTTCCGAAATGGCGTCGCGCATGGCCTGGGTCAGGGCCTGGAAGAAGGCGATGTTGTGCCAGGAGAGCAGGACCTGGCCGAGGATCTCCTCGGACTTCACCAGGTGGTGCAGATAGGCCTTGGAATAGTGGCTCGAGGCCGGACAGGGATTGGTCTCGTCCAGCGGGGTGTCGTCCTCGGCGAAGCGGGCGTTCTTCAGGTTGACCGAGCCCTCCCAGGTCCAGGCCTGGCCGTGGCGGCCCGAGCGGGTGGGCAGGACGCAGTCGAACATGTCCACGCCCCGGGCCACGGCCTCCACCAGGTCGATGGGCTTGCCCACCCCCATCAGATAGCGCGGCCGGTCGGCGGGCAGCATGGCAGGGGCATAGTCCAGCACCTCGCACATGGCCTCATGCCCCTCCCCGACCGCCAGGCCGCCCAGGGCGTAGCCGTCGAAGCCAGTCTCGATCAGGCGCTCAGCGGACTCGCGGCGCAGGTGCTCGAAGGTGGAGCCCTGCTGGATGCCGAACAGGGCCTGGCGGTCGCGCTCGCCGAAGGCGGCCTTGGAGCGCTGGCCCCAGCGGGCCGACAGCAGCATGGCGTCGCGCGCGCGGTTCTCCTCGGCCGGCCAGGCGACGCATTCGTCCAGCTGCATGACGATGTCGGAGCCCAGCAAATCGGCCTGAATCTCGATGGAGCGTTCCGGGGTCAGGATGTGCTTGGAGCCGTCGATATGGCTCTGGAAGGCCACAGACTGCTCGGTGACCTTGGCGATCTTCGACAGGCTCATCACCTGGAAGCCGCCGCTATCGGTGAGGATGGGTTTATCCCAGCGCATGAAGTTGTGCAGGCCGCCCAGGCGCGCCACCCGCTCGGCGCCCGGCCGCAGCATCAGGTGATAGGTGTTGCCCAGGATGATGTCGGCGCCGGTGGAGGCCACCTGATCAACGGTCAGCGCCTTGACGGTGGCCGCCGTGCCCACGGGCATGAAGGCCGGCGTGCGGATGTCGCCGCGGGCGGTCTTCAGCACCCCGGTGCGGGCCTTGCCCTGCGTGGCGGTGATCTCGAAGGGGAAGGCGCTCAAGGCTCAGCCCTCCAGAGCAGGCTCGCATCGCCGTAGGAATAGAACCGGTAGCCCGTGGCGATGGCGTGGGCGTAGGCGGCGTGCATGGCCTCATAGCCCGCGAAGGCGCAGACCAGCATGAACAGGGTCGACTTGGGCAGGTGGAAGTTGGTCATCAGGCCGTCCACCGCGCGGAAGCGGTATCCGGGGGTGATGAAGATGGCGGTTTCGGCGGCGAAGGGGCGGACGACGCCATCCTCGCCGGTGGCGCTTTCCAGCAGCCGCAGGGAGGTGGTGCCGACGCAGACGATGCGGCCGCCAGCGGCGCGCGCGGCGTTGAGGCGGGAGGCGGTTTCCTCCGTCACTTCACCGTATTCGGCGTGCATCCTGTGGTGGGCCAGGTCATCGGTCTTCACCGGCAGGAAGGTGCCGGCGCCGACGTGCAGGGTGACGAACGCGATGGCCACGCCCTTGTCCCGCAGGCGCGCCATAAGCTCGGGCGTGAAGTGCAGCCCCGCCGTGGGGGCGGCCACCGAGCCGTCGTCGCGGGCATAGACGGTCTGGTAGTCCGCGCGGTCCTGGGCATCCTCCGCGCGCTTGGCGGCGATGTAGGGCGGCAGGGGCATGGCGCCGCGCTCGGCGATGGCGGCGTCGAGGTCAGGGCCCGCGAGATCGAAGGACAGGGTCAGCTCGCCGCCCTCCCCCTTCTCGGTGATGGTGGCGTCCAACACCCCCAGCAGGCAGGCGCGATCGTTGGTCTCGCCGAAGGCCACGCGGTCGCCCACGGCCAGGCGCTTGCCGGGCTTCATGAAGGCGGTCCAGCGGCTGGGGGACAGGCGGCGGTGCAGGGTGGCCACGCAGGCCTGCTGGTGCTCGCCGCGATAGCGGGTCCCCTTCAGGCGGGCGTTGATCACCCGGGTGTCGTTCAGCACCAGGACATCGCCGGCGCGGAGCTGGTCTGGCAGGTCCGACACCCGCAGATCGGCCAGCGGCGCGCCGGGCGTGACGCGCAGCATGCGGGCGGAATCCCGGGGGCTGACCGGCCGCAGGGCGATGTTGTCGTCGGGCAGGTTGAAGTCGAAGTCGGCAAGTTGCATGGCGAGGCGTGAAGGCCACGCGCGCCTTCACGCGTCAAGCGCCAGACCATGCTAGAGGCGCTTATGCGACTGTTCCGAATCGCCGTGACCGGCCTGCTGGCCGCCCTGATGTTCGCCGAGGGCCTGGCCAGCGCCGTGGCGGCCCTGGTCGCCCAGGCTGGGCGGATCGCGCCGCGGCCCGACATGCTGGCCCACTTCGCGCCGTTCTGGCTGATCGGCGCCGCCGTGGTCGTGGCCTATGGCCTGCTGTTGGCGCCGCGCGCGATGCGGACAATCTTCCTCACCGTGGGCGGGGTGGGGGTGGTGGCCAGCACTGCGCTGATCCTGCCGGAACTGACCCGGCCCATGAGCCCCCGCGCCCCGGCCGACGCGCCTCACCAGATCAAGCTGATCCAGTTCAACGTCTGGGCCAGCAACCTCGAGATCGACCGGACGGCCCAGTGGATCGCCGACCAGGACGCCGACATCGTCATCCTTGAGGAAGCCCGCCCCGCAATCCGCGACGCGGTGCTGAAACGCCACCCCTACAACGTGGTCTGCAAGACCTGCTCGGTGGTCATCTTCAGCAAGGCCAAGGCGACGGAGACCGACGTCCCCTCGGAGGTCCAGCACGGCCCCCGGCCCTCCATGGCGCGTGCGACCTTCCAGGACGAGGCAGGCGATTACACGGTCCTGGGCCTGCACTACACCTGGCCCACCGCCGACGGGATGCAGCAGGCCCAGGGCCGCATGGTCAGCAACGTGCTGAACCGGCTGCCCAAGGAGCGGATGATCCTGACCGGAGACTTCAACTCCACCCCCTGGTCGTTCTCACGGCGGCGGGAGGACGCGATGTTCGGGCTGGAACGACGGACCAAGGCGCTGTTCTCGTGGCCCGCCTATCTGGGCGCCAAGGTCCCCTTCCCGTTCCTGCCCATCGATCATGTCTATGCCGGCAAGGGCTGGCGGACGGTGAGCGTCAAGCGTGGCCCCCGGCTGGGTTCGGACCACTATCCGGTGATCGTCACCCTGGCGCGGGCCCTCTAGAGGGCGCGGCGGGCCTTGGCCAGGTCGCGTTCGGCGGCGCGGCGGGCGTCCTCGTAGTGTTCGGTTTCGGCGGCCTCGCGAGCGTCCAGAGCGGCGCGCTGAGCGGCCATCTCGGCGATGGCCTCGTCGTGCTCGGCTTCGACGCCCGCCAGCCGGGTCTCGGCCTTCTCGATCTGGCGCAAGGCCGCCTTGGATGGGCCCTTGGTTTTGACGGTGTGGGGCAAGGCGGCAGGACGCGCGTTGCTCTTGGCCGGCCGGCGCAGCACTTCGCCCGGCTGGGCCAGGGCGGCCTTCATCAACTCGGGGTCGTCGGTTTCGTGGGCCGCGCCGTTGGCGAACAGGTCCTGGTGGGCCTCCCAGGCGGCCAGGGCCTTGGGGCGTGAACTGGCGGCGACCACATAGTCGGCCAGGCCGTCAGAGGTGACGAAGACCTTTAGCTTGGCGGCCATCCCTGCTCCCTCAGGCCAGGGAGGCGATCTCCCGGGCGATGTTGGCCCGCGCAACGTCCTCGAAGAGGGCGCGCAAGGCCGGGTCGGGATAGATAACCGGGGCGTCGAGGAAGTGTTGCATGACCTTGGCTCGGCCGACGCGCCAGGCGTCGTCGGGCACATGAGCGTATTCGGCCCGCACCTGGCGGCTATAGGCGTCGTAGTCCAGAGGCGCGGCGGCCAGGATGGTCAGGTCGATGGAGACCAGGATCTCGCCCAGGCGGTCTTCTTCCTCCACCACGTGACCGGCGGTCAGGCGGATCAGCCGGGCCACTTCCTCGCGAGCATGGAGGGAGACGTCGAAGTCGCGGAGATCGCGCTTGGCCATCTCCGCGCTCTTGGCCTCGTTGTCCGAAGCGGTCGGGTCGTAGACCGCGTCGTGCCACCAGATGGCGTAGGTCAGCACCTGGCGTTCGGAGTCCATCAGGTCGGGAACCTGATCGAGCAGCGCCAGGCACTGCTCGATATGGGTCCGCGTATGGTAGCGCCTATGCGGCTGCGCGTAGGCGGCTTCCAGGTCAGGCGTCACGCGTCAGCCGCGACCTTCATGGAGACGATCTTGCCGGGCGCGCGCGGCGGCTCACCCTTGGGCAGGCCGTCCACCAGGTCCATGCCCTCGGTCACTTCGCCCCAGACGGTGTACTGGCCGTCCAGGAATTTGGAGTCATCGAAGCAGATGAAGAACTGGCTGTTGGCCGTGTTCGGCTGATTGGTGCGGGCCATGGAGCAGACGCCGCGGACGTGGGGCTCCTTGGAGAACTCGGCGGTCAGGTTCGGCTTCTTCGAGCCGCCCGAGCCGGTGCCGGTGGGGTCGCCGCCCTGGGCCATGAAGCCCGGGATCACGCGGTGGAAGACCACGCCGTCATAGAAGCCCTCGCGGGCCAGTTCCTTGATCCGGTCAACGTGTCCGGGCGCCAGGTCCGGGCGCAGCTTGATCGTCACCGGGCCGCTTTCCAGCGTCATGATCAGGGTATTTTCGGCGTCCATTACTTCACCTCTGAGGGAATTCGAATTGCGCAGGCCGTGAAATCGGCCCCCATCTCGCCACGCACATTGGCGATCTCGGCCTTGAACCAGGCGCTCGCGGGGTCGATCACCCGAACCTTGGGGCGTTCGGCGGCGGGGATATCCGCCATTACGCGGACCTTCAACATCTTATCGGGATCGGTCACCGGTTCGCCCACCTTGATGGCGCGCACGACCTCCAGGCCGGAGATCACCCGGCCGAAGGCGGTGTAGCGCTTTTCCAGGGACGGATAGGCCTGGCGCATCAGGAAGAACTGGCTGTTGGCGCTGGCCTCGGCCTCGCCGCGGGCCATGCCGGCGACGCCGGGGCAATAGAGGCCCCAACCGGAGATCTTGCCGTCCTTGGTCATGGGCATGAGCATCGAGCTCTGGGTCATGACCGGCAGGGCGCCGATGAAGCCGATCTCGGCCACCGTCTGGTCGGCGACCTGGACGAAGGGAGTCTCAGGCCCGCGGCGGAAGGTGAACTCGGCCGCCAGGTCCGGCTTGTCGGAATTGCCCTCGCCGGTGTCCTTGGGGTCGCCGGTCTGGGCCATGAAGGCGTCGATCACCCGGAAGAAGCTGCGGCCGTCATAGAGGCCCGAGCGGGTCAGTTCCTTCACCCGGGTCACATGGCTGGGCGCGACCTGGGGGGACAGCTCCACCAGGATCCGGCCCTTGTTGGTGTCGATCACCAGGACGTTGTCGGGATCGGGCGTGCGCCAGTCGGCGGCGGCCGGCGCGCCAGGCGCCGGCGGCACGACAGGGACGGCGGGAGCCTTGGCCTTGGGCGCAGCGAGCGCGGAGCCGGCGAGCGCCAGGACCGCCGTGGAGATCAGGAGTTTGCGGATCATCGCTCACTCCTAGCTGGGCGCGGCGAAGATCGCCACCCCGTCGGCGCGTCTCAGGCCTGTCCTGCAGCCACCTTGGCCATCAGGGCGTCCTTGACGGCGGGGCTGACGAACTTGCCCACCTCGCCGCCCAGGATGGCGATTTCCTTCACCAGCTTGGACGACACCGCCTGGTGACGGGGGTCGGCCATCAGGAACACGGTCTCGATCTCGCGATCGAGCTGCTGGTTCATGGCGGTCATCTGGAATTCGTATTCGAAGTCGGCCACCGCGCGCAGGCCCCGGACGATGATGCTGGCCCCGACTTCGCGGGCGAAATGGATCAGCAGGCCCTCATAGGGCTGGACCACGATCTCGATGTCCTTGGGCAGGCTGGCGGCCAGTTCGCTCAGGATGGCGACGCGCTCTTCCAGGGTGAACAACGGCCCCTTGCCGGCGTTGATCGCCACCCCGATCACCAGCTTGTCCACCAGCTTCACGGCCCGGCCGATGATGTCGGTATGGCCATTGTGGATCGGGTCGAAGGTGCCCGGATAGATCCCGACGCGGGTGGCCATTCGCCTGTATCCCCCAACTGTTCTTGCCTTCGGCTTTGGCCGGGCGGGCTCGCGAAGGCAAGCGCTAATTGCTCGGGGCGTGACCACCTGTAGGCGCCGCCAAGGCTTGTGGCCGATGGCGAAGGGGCAGAACCTCCGGTCGGCGCGACACTAGGCGGCCATGCCGGGCGACAGATCGCCGAAATCGGAGAAGCAGAATGACACAACCCAGCCTCGACCGCCGGTTCTTGATCGGCGGACTTGCCATGGCCGGCGTCGCCGCCGTGAGCGCAGCCTCCGCGCAGACCCCGCCTGCGAGCGCCCCGGCCGCCCAACCGCTCCCCTTCGACCCGAAGGGCGTGCCGGGTCTGTCGGAGAAGCTGCTCGTCAGCCATCACGACAACAACTATGTGGGCGCCGTGAAACGGCTCGGGGCCATTCGGACAGAGTTCGCCAAGCTCGATCCAGCGGCCGCACCAGGCTTCATGCTCAACGGGTTGAAGCGCGAGGAGCTGATCGCCTGGAATTCGATGATCCTGCACGAGGTCTATTTCGCGGGCCTCACCGGCGGCGTGGCGGCCAGCCCCGCCCTGGCCCAGGCGATCGAGCGCGACTTCGGCAGCCGCGACCGGTGGGCCGCGGAGTTCGCCGGCATGGGCAAGGCCCTGGGGGGCGGGTCCGGCTGGGTCCTGCTCACCTACAGCCGGCGCGACGGGCGGCTGGTGAACACCTGGGCCGCCGACCACACCATGACCCTGGCCGACGGCGCACCGCTGCTCGCCCTCGACATGTACGAACACGCCTACCAAATGGACTACGGCGCCAAGGCCGGTGACTACGTGAACGCCGTCATGAAGGCCGTCTCCTGGGGCCACGCCAACGATGCGTTCCGTCGCGCCAGCGCGCTCTGAACTCAGGGCTTACGCGCCTGTACAGGAACGCGCGGCCACCTCGTCCAGCAAGGCCTCGATCTTCGGGGCCAAAGCCGCGCGGGCCCCCTCATACTGGCTGTTCCAGGAGGGAATGTCCCAGGCCCGCGCCCTCTCAAGTCCTGGCGCCTGGGCCGCCTCGTCGAAGGCGATGACGATGTCGGCCTGGGCGCTGTCGCCGGTTTCCAGGCGCCTCAGAGCCTCAGCAGCCGGATCGATCCCATCAGCCCGCAGGTGCGCGGCCAGGACGGGGGAGGCGTGATCCTCGGGCGTGACTCCGCGGGATTGGGCAACCACCGCCAGGCCACGCCGGGACGCCGCGTGCTTGAGGGTCTCCCGGGCGATGGCGCTCTTCACCGACCCCGCCGGACAGACGAAGAGCACCCGAGGCGGTGGGCAGGGCTTTGCCTGGGCCGCCGCGGCCGGGCGCGCCAGCAGCAGCAGGGCAAGGACCGTGGTTCTGCGGGTGACGTCGGCGGGGGATAGGATCATCGCGCTTCCTCCATACGGAGTTGCGCGGTTCTTGGGCCTGAGGGCCTAACCGGGAAACCGCTTGATCCCGATGCCCGATCCTAGCCGACCGGCCCCGACGCCGCAAACGATGCGGCGCCGGTCTGGCGGTTCTTAGACTTCGTCTAGCCCGGCTTCGATCTCGGCGTCCGGCTCCTCGCCGCCGCCCTGATCGGCCAGGCGTTCGACCGAGACGACGTGCTCGTTCTCAGCGGTGCGGAAGATGGTCACGCCCGAGGTGTTGCGGCTGATGACCCGGACCTGGGTGACCGGGGTGCGGATCAGCTGGCCCTGGTCGGTGACCAGCAGGATCTCGTCGAACTCCTCCACCGGGAAGGAGGCGGCCAGACGTCCGCCCTTGCCCTTCTTGGTGAGGTCCTGGGCCAGCAGGCCCTGCCCGCCCCGGCCGGTGCGGCGGAACTCGTAGGCCGAGGTCCGCTTGCCATAGCCTTCGGTGGAGACGGTGAGGATGAACTCCTCGGCCGCGCCCAGGGCCGCGATGCGGTCAGGCGACAGAGCCTCGTCGCCGGCCTCTTCCTCGTCGTCGGGCGCCGCGGCGTCCTCGATCTCCTCGCCCTCGCCGCTGATGGCGCGGCGCATGGCGTTGGCGTGCTTCACATAGGCCGCGCGTTCGGCGGGGGTGGCGGTCACCGAGCGCAGGACGGCCATGGAGATGACGCTGTCGCCCTCGGCCAGGCGGATGCCGCGCACGCCGGTGGATTCACGGCCGGCGAAGACCCGGACCTCTTCGGTGGCGAAGCGGATGCAGCGGCCAAGCGCCGTGGTCAGCAGGATGTCGTTGGCCTGGGCGTTACAGACACCGACGCCGATGATCTGGTCACCCTCGTCCAGCTTCATGGCGATCTTGCCGTTGCGCTTGATGCCGATGAAGTCCGACAGCTTGTTCCTGCGCACGCCGCCGGAGCGGGTGGAGAACATGACGTCGTACTGATCCCAAGTGGCCTCGTCCTCGGGCAGGGGCAGGATCGAGGTGATGCTCTCGCCGGGCTCGATGGGCAGCAGGTTCACGAAGGCCTTGCCGCGCGAGGTGGGGGTGCCTACCGGCAAGCGCCAGACCTTGAGCTGGTAGACCTTGCCCCCGGAGGAGAAGAACAGCATCGGGGTGTGGGTGTTGGCCGAGAAGACGCGGGTGACCGCATCCTCTTCCTTGGTGGACATGCCCGAGCGGCCCTTGCCGCCGCGATGCTGGGTTCGATAGGTCACCAACGGGGTGCGCTTCACATAGCCGCCGTGAGTCACGGTGATGACCATGTCCTCGCGGGCGATGAGGTCCTCGTCCTCGACGTCGGCGTCGCCGTCGACGATCTCGGTGCGGCGCGGCACGGCGAAGGCGGCGCGCACCTCCACCAGTTCCTGGCGGACCACGGCCATGATGTTGTCGCGCGACGACAGCAGGGAAAGGTGGCCCTGGATGGCGCCGGCCAGGGTCTCGGCCTCGCCGAAGATCTCGTCCCGGCCAAGGCCGGTGAGGCGCGACAGGGTGAGCGCCAGGATGGCGCGGGCCTGTTCCTCGGTCAGGCGGATCAGGCCGCCCTCTTCCAGCACGGTGCGCGGGTCGGCGATCAGATCCACCAGCGGCATCATGTCACCCGCCGGCCAGCCCTTGGCCACGATGCGCTCGCGCGCCTCAGCCGGGTCCTTGGAAGACCGGATGATGTGGATGAACTCGTCGATATTGGCCACAGCGATGGCCAGGCCCACCAAGACGTGGCCGCGGTCGCGGGCCTTGGAGAGCTCGAACTTCTCACGGCGGACGACGACTTCCTCGCGGAACTCGATGAAGGCCACGATCATCTCGCGCAGACCCATCTGCTGCGGACGGCCGCGGTTCAGGGCCAGCATGTTGACGCCGAAGGAGCTCTGCAGCGGGGTGAACCGGTAGAGCTGGTTCAGCACCACGTCGGCCGAGGCGTCGCGCTTCAGCTCGACCACCACGCGCATGCCCTGGCGGTCGCTTTCGTCGCGCAGGTCGGCGATGCCCTCGACTCGCTTCTCGCGCACCAGTTCGGCGATCCGCTCCACCAGGCCGGCCTTGTTCACCTGATAGGGGATGGCGGTGATGATGATGGCTTCGCGGTCCTTGCGGACCTCTTCGATGGCGGCCTTGCCGCGCATGATCACCGAGCCGCGGCCGGTCATCAGGGCGTTGCGGGCGCCGGTGCGGCCGATGATCTCGCCGCCGGTGGGGAAGTCGGGGCCGGGAACGATGTCCAGCAGCGCGTCGAGGCCGATCTCGGGATCGTCGACATAGGCCAGGCAGGCGTCGACGATCTCACCCAGGTTATGGGGCGGGATGTTGGTGGCCATGCCCACGGCGATGCCGCCGCCGCCGTTGACCAGCAGGTTGGGGATGCGCGACGGCAGGACGGTGGGCTCATGCTCCGAGCCGTCATAGTTGTCCTTGAAGTCGACGGTGTCCTTGTCCAGGTCGGCCAGGATCGACATGGCCGCCTTGGTCAGGCGGCACTCGGTGTAGCGCATGGCGGCCGGGGGATCGTTGTCCACCGAGCCGAAATTGCCCTGACCGTCGATCAGCAGCTGGCTCATGGAGAACGGCTGGGCCAGGCGGACCAGGGTGTCGTAGATCGCGAGGTCGCCGTGCGGGTGATACTTGCCCATCACGTCGCCGACGACGCGGGCCGACTTCACATAGGAGCGGTCGGGCGTGTGCCCCTGCTCGCTCATGGAGAACAGGATGCGGCGGTGCACCGGCTTGAGGCCATCGCGCACGTCGGGAAGGGCGCGGCTGACGATGACGCTCATGGCGTAGTCGAGGTAGGACTTCTTGAGTTCGTCCTCGATGGCGATAGGGGCGATGCCCCCGCGCCGGCCGTCGTCCGGAGGGATAGTGCTGTCGTCGCTCAAGGGGAATTTTTCGCCGTTGGAATCGGACTGGAAATCAGGTTTGGATTGTTAACATCCCAGGACCCCCGAGGCCAACCTTCGTGAGCCTGGGAAGCGCCTTTGGAGCCGCCATGAAATATGCCGTCCTCGGCCTGATCGCCAGCGTGACCGCAACGGCCGCCCTGGCCGCAACACCAACCGCCAACCTTCAGATCAATCTCAAGAATTCCACCGGTGGGTCGGCGGGAACCGTGACCCTGACCGAGGCCCCCAACGGGGTGCTGCTGCGGCTGGAGGCCAAGGGGCTGACGCCCGGCTGGCACGGGCTGCATTTCCACGAGAAGGGCGACTGTTCGGCCGCCGGCTTCACCTCCGCCGGCGCTCACGTCCACGGCAAGGCGAGCGTGGTCCACGGCCTGCTGAACCCCAACGGCAACGAGGCCGGCGACCTGCCCAACCTCTATGTCGCCGCCGACGGGACCGGGACCGCCGAGCTGTTCTCCAGCTACACCTCACTGAGCGGCGCGGGGGCCCGCCCGGCCCTGATGGATACCGACGGTTCGGCCCTGGTGATCCACGCCAACCCCGACGACCACAAGACCCAGCCGATCGGCGGCGCCGGCCCCCGGGTGGCCTGCGGGGTTATTCCGAAGGGCTGACCGTTCGCCCCCGGACGTTCGGCGCCTTGCAAGCGCGGGCGTCCGGCGGCAAAGCTCTGGCATGTCCATTGTCGTGGGCGCGCTCGCGCCGCGGTTCGTCTGCCCGACGACCAGCAATCCCCGGTTTGTCTCCGCAGCGTTCGGCGGCCGTTACATCCTGCTGGGCTTCCTGCCGACGGACGGTGAGGCCCGGCGGGAGGCCCTGGGCCGTTTGGCCGACAACCGCGCCCTGTTCGACGACGTCAAGATGTCGGCCTTCGGGGTGCTGCGCGACGAGGCGGCGATCGGGATGGCCCGCGATCAGGCGGGCCTGCGCTGGTTCCTGGACCGCGATGGGGCGGTCAGCCGGCTGTTCGAGGCCCTGACCACCGACGGCGAGGCCCGGCCCCGCTGGGTGCTGCTGGATCCCGCCGAGTGCGTTCTGGCGACCGCCGAGATCGACAAGGCCGATGCGTTGTTCGCCCTGGTGCGCGCCCTGCCCGCGCCGCAGGACCACGCCGGCGTCCCCCTGCACGCCCCGGTGCTGATCGCCCCGCGCATCTTCGACGCCGACCTCTGCCGGCGACTGATCGCCTATTACGAGGCTGACGGCGGCACGCCGTCGGGGGTGATGCGGGAGATCGACGGCAAGACTGTTGGGGTGCTGGACAACTACAAGAAGCGCCGCGACACCATGGTCACCGACCCGGAGCTGGCCCGCGAAACCCGCGACGCCCTGACCACCCGCCTGCTGCCGCAGATCCAGAAGAGCTTCCAGTTCAAGGTCGGCTTCATCGAGCGCTACATGGTCGCCTGCTACGACGCGGCGGACGGCGGCTATTTCCTGCCGCACCGGGACAACACCACGGCCGGAACGGCGCACCGGCGTTTCGCCTGTTCGATCAACCTGAACGCCGAAGAGTTCGAGGGTGGCGACCTGCGGTTCGGCGAGTTCGGACCCAAGACCTATCGCCCGCCCACCGGCGGGGCGGTGGTGTTCTCCTGCTCCCTGCTGCACGAGGCGACCCCGGTGACCAAGGGGCGGCGCTACGCCTTCCTGCCCTTCTTCTACGACCAATCGGGCGCTGAGATCCGGCAGGCGAACCTGGCGACGTTCCAGACCGAAGCGCCAGCCGAAGCCTAGGTCTTCTCCAGATCCCGCTTCAAGCTGGCCAGCAACTCCACCGCATGGGTGGCGTAGGGTGAGATCCAGCGGTCGGAGATCGCCTTCACGGGCCCCGCGTTGAGATAGTTCCAGCGGGCGCGGCCCTCGCGGCGGGCGATGATCAGCTCGGCACGCTCCAGCACGCCGATGTGCTGCATCACGGTACAACGGTCCAAGGCCCCTTCGAAGTGGGCGCAGAGCTCCCCCGTCGTGCGCGGGCCGGCCTTCAATCGGTCAAGGATTTCCCGCCGACGGCGGTCGGCCAAGGCCTTGAAGACCAGGTCATCTGCGTCATCGGTTGACATGTTATATTTTCATAACATATTGAGCGGCGAAGGCAACGGGAAGGCGCTCCCATGGACGCGAAATTCGAGGTGCAGCTTAAGATCCGTAAGCCGGTGGCTGAGGTGTTCGAGGCGGTTGTGAACCCCGCCAAACTCACCGGCTACTTCCTCCAGACCTCCAGCGGGCCGTTGGCGCAGGGGTCCACCGTGACGTGGAAGTTCGCCGAGGTCGACCAGACCTACGACGTGGTGGTGGGCCAGGTGGTCAAGGACGAGAGGATCGCCTTCGACTGGCCCTCCGACGCGCCGGGCGGCGGGACCACCCATGTGGAGATGGTCTTCAAGGTCTTGGATGCCCACAACACCATGGTCCAGATCCGCGAGGGCGGCTGGCCCGAGACGGCGGCCGGCAGCAAGGCCTCGCACGGCAACGCCGGAGGCTGGATGCACATGATGTGCTGCCTGAAGGCCTATCTCGAATACGACGTCGACCTGCGGGCCGGCGGCGCCTTCTAGGTTAGGTCCTTATGCCCTGCGCGGGCCGGCGAGCAAGATCCCAATCGGCCAGCAGGGCTGCCGCCTGCCCCTTCGAGAGCGCTGAGCGCAAGGCCTCGGCGCGTACAATATAGGCTTCGCACCACACCCGGCCGTCGACTTGGTAGAGATTAATCGCGGCGTGAAGGTTCCGGTCGGCCTTGTCCTCGTCCCCCGCCAATGCCCAGGCGATGGCGGCCTCAAAGCATTGATGATGATCGCGTCTATGCTCGACCGTTTCACGTAGGCGCGCATACCCTTCCGGGGTGGTCAGCCCTTCAAGCCAAGGCAAGGCTTCGGCCATTATCGAACTCAGAAGGACCTGGGTCGACCGCTCGGCCTCGGCGGGCGACGAGGACGGCAACCAGAGATCGCCGCCGTCGGTATCTCGTTTCAGACGAAAGCCAGGGCTCAGGGTCGGAAAGTCGTGGGCGGCCACCAGATTGGCGCAGACCGTCGTGCAGAACTGGCGATCCCCGAAAGACGATACCTGAAAATAGAGCCGATGCACGATTGGCCCATGCAGGCGCAGAAGGTCGCGACCTCGCCCCCGCACGAAACCTTCCAACCGCAGGGCCGGAAGGATGACGCGCTTCAAAGCTTTGGCCAGTTCGTCGGCCGAACGAGCCAGGGGCCTCGCGCCTAGAACGGGATCTCGTCGTCCAGGTCGGCGGAGAAGTCCTCGCGCGGGCCCGAGCTCTGGGCGCGGGGGGCGCCTGACGAGAATCCACCGCGATCGCCGCTGCTGAATCCGCCGCCCTCTTCACGTTCGGCGTCGCCGCGACCGTCCAGCATGGTGAGTTCACCCCGGAACTTCTGCAGCACCACCTCGGTGGAGAACTTCTCCACGCCCGACTGGTCGGCCCACTTGCGGGTCTGGATCGAGCCCTCGATGTAAACCTTGGAACCCTTCTTCAGGTAGTTCTCGGCGACCTTCACGAGGTTCTCGTTGAAGATCACCACCCGGTGCCACTCGGTCTTTTCCTTGCGCTCGCCCGAGCTCTTGTCGCGCCAGGTTTCCGAGGTGGCGATGCGCAGGTTGGCGACCCGGTCGCCGGAACCGAGACTGCGAATTTCAGGGTCGGCGCCCAGATTGCCGACCAGAATGACCTTGTTGACGCTGCCCGCCATGATGCTTTTCCTGTCTTTTCCGTAGATGCGGACGCTCACGCCCTGGCGCGCAAGCTAGACGAGCAGGATCAGTCGATCAAGTTAATGTTCTTGTTCCGTTCACGGCTGACACCGGACCGTCCACAGGTCATTGCCGTGGCCTTCGGTCGCGCCACCTATTGACGGGGCATGGCGCCAGGAACCGCCAAGCGTCCGTCGCCGGTGCGGACCAGGGCCACGTAGCGGTGCGCCTCCAGGGACGGGGCGGTGAAGATCCCCTCCTTCTGGAGGAAGATGAAGTTGCCCTGGTAGGCGCCGGTGATCTCGTACTGGTTGCCGCCCAGGCTGAGGAAGCGGATGCGCATGGCCTCCAGCGCGGCGGCGCAATGCTCCAGGTCGCTCTGGGCGCCCGGCAGCTTGTTGTACTTCAGCGACCCGTCCTTCTGGGGCTGGACCATGTAGCAGACGCCGACATCGCCGGGCGGGACGGTGCGTTTCGTGCAGGCCCCGAGAGCGATCAGGGCGGCGCCGAGCAGGAGAAGATTGCGAACCATGAGCTAGACTACACAGCCTGATTGCGGCGCGCGAGTGGCCTTAGCCCACTGACGGGATGGCGCAGCCGCCGCCCTGGTCCACCAGGGTGCGGAAGCTGCGGTTGTCGCCCGAAACCTCGACCTTGCCAGGGACCAGGCGCAGGGTCTGAGTCATCCAGCGGCCATAGGTGGCGCCTCCGGGGCGCTCGCAGCGGCCGGCGAACAGGGCCTGGACGCAGGAATTGAGCGACATCTCCGACGGCAGCTTGGACCAGACGTTGCCGGCATAGCGCCAACAGGTCCCGGCCGGAGCGCCCGCGGCGGGCGCGACGGGGGCGGTGGCGGCGGTCGCGGCGGAGGGGGCCAGCGGCGGCGCGGACGGTTCAACAGCCGAGGTCTGCACCGGCGGCAGCGGGGTCAGGACGGTGCCAGCGTCATCGGCGGCGGCCAGGTTGCCGCTGGAGTCGACGCCCACGTCCAGGGCGCCGGTGGCCACGCCGTTCTTCTTGGCGCATTCGGCCAGGGTGACCTCGCCGACATACTGTCCGGCCACGAAGCAGCGCAGGGGCCGGGCGGGGTCGATGCCGCCGTCGTCGGCGGTGGTGGTTTCCACCACAAGACCGCCCTGCGAGGCGGGCGGAGCGGTGTGCCGATCATTTCGGGTCTTGGAGACCATGCCGATGGCGATGCCCAGCCCGGCCAGCAGCGCCAGGGCGCCGCCGATCAGGGCCAGCACGATCCGTCGGTCATTGAACATATCCATGGCCTCTCGCTAGACCGCGCGTGTGACGGTTTCAAGCGTTCGTGATCGGGAGGGACCTAGCTGGCGCCTTTCAGGCGGTCGAGGGCGGCCTGGTAGTTGGCGATCTGGCTGGTGAGATAGGCCGGGACCTTGCCGGTGGCCTTGGCTTTCTCCGCCTTCTTCTCGGACTCCGGCATGGCGGCTTCCTTCAGGTCCTTGTAGGCGGTGCGGATCACGTTGAGGGCCGAGGCCAGCTCGGCCTTGGTGTGGGCGATGTCCTCGGTGCTGCTGAGGTTCATGTCCTTGTCCATGCCCAGGCCGTAGAAGTTCCCCTTGCCGTCCGCCGAGGTGGTCTTGCCATCCTTGCTGGTGACGGTGGCGCGCACCACGCCCTCGGGAATTCCCAGCAGGGAGAGCGCGTCCTTGCCGGTCTTGCCATAGGCGAACTCCAGGATGGTGCGCGGATTGAGCGGCTTGATCTGCAGCTTGCGTTGGCCGTCCGAGGTCACGACGCTGACGTTGGCCTGATAGTTCAGACCGCGCTTGAGCTTGGTGACCAGGGTCTCCAGGGTCTCGCCCGCATCGATGGTGATGGTCTTGAAGGGCCCGGTGGCCGCGCCGCGCACCTGGAACTGGTCCCCGGGCCGCACCGCGCTGATGGCGCCGAGCTGGACGGAGTCGGTCATGTCCATCGTGCCCTTGGGCAGGCCCAGGCGATCCAGGGCGCTGGCCCCGGAATTGTCGACGGCGATGGCGGTGGGGGTGGCGTAGCCGCCGGTTCCGCTAAACCGGCGGGTGAAGCCGGTGGCGCCGGTGTCCAGGTTCAGTTCGGTGAGGAACCCGTCCTTCTTGGCCACGGCGTCGAGGCCCGGCAGGTCGGATCCGGCCTGGCCGGTGAGGTAGACGCGGCCCTCGGAGATCGCCAGGCCCGCGACCTTTTCGTCCCCGGCCCCGCCGTAATAGGCCAGCCGGTCGCCGGCGCCGGCGGTCAGGCTGGAGGAGATCCGCGCGGCGAAGGCGTCCAGGCCGGCGGTATAGGCGCGCGTGGTGACGCCCGCCGTCAGGCTGTCGCTGCCGGCCGAGCCCGCGATCACCAGCTGGCCGCCGTCCAGGGCCAGGCCAGCGATACTGCCGCCGGCCAGGTCCCCCAGGTCCCGCGTCGCGGTCTCCGTGGCCGTCCCGCCAGACAGGTCAAAGCGGTGGAGGACGGCGCGGCCGGCCTCGTTGTTGGCCAGGACCAGGGAATTGCCGTCCACCACCAGGCCGCCGGGACGGTCGGAACCGGAGGAGCCGACGTTCTGCACAAACAGGGTCGAGACCTTGTTCTTGGCGTCGGCCTTGAAGCCCTCGATGTAGCTGTCCCAGCCACCCAGGCCGGTGGTTCCAGGCAGGCTGGATTGCGCGCGGCCGGCGACATAGACGCTGCCGTCGGCGCCGAAGGCGATGCTGGTGGCCTCGTCGTTCTGGCGCGCTCCGCGGCGCTCGGTCCACTGCTCCTGGCCGTCGGCGTCCATGACGGTGACGAAGCTGTCGGACTGGGTGGCGAAACTGCCGGTGGCGCCGGAGTTCAGAGCGCCCTCCGCCGCGCCGCTCAAGTCCCCGGTGACCTTGCCGGCGATGGCGATCTTGCCGTCGGAGGAGACCGCCAGCGCCAGGCCACTGGCGCTATTGGCCGCGCCGAGGGTGCGGGTGAACAGCAGCTTGCCGGCGGAATCGTACTTCAGAAGAGCGACGTCCTGGTCCCCCTTGATCGCCTGGCCGGCGGTGCGGTCAGTGACGTCGGCCAGCACGTAGACTGAGCCGTCCGGCGCGACCTGGGTCGCATGGACCGCGCCCACCGATTTCTCCATGTCCTTCGACCAGACCCGGCCGTCGATGAAGTTGGCCACCCCGGTCGCCTGAGGCGGCGGGGTCACGTCGGTGGTGTCGGTCTGGACCTTCAGCAGCTGGCTGGTGATCACGCCGTCCTTGGTGGTGGACTTGCCGTCCGGATCGGGGTTTCCGACGCTCTGGGCCAGATAGATGGCCGGTTCGGTCTTCGGCGCGGAGAACGTCAGGGTGTCGCCGGAGTCGATGTTGAACTTCATCGCCCACTGGTCGGGATTGACGCCGACCTTGGTGGCCTTGCCGGCGATCTGGACCATGCGGTCGCCGCCGGGGATGCGCAGGGACGAGACGCTGGTGCCCACCTCGGCGTCCCCGAGCTTGCCGTTGATATAGGCTGTCACGTTGGCCATGTTGCGCGGCGTCGCGCCCATCTCGTCGAGATCGATGGCCACGTCGTGGATGGTGTTCACGCGCTTGATGGAGATGTTGAACTTCACATCGCCCTGGAAGGCGTCGACCGGGGCGTTGACGTCCCCAGACACCAGCGGCGGGGTGGTGTAGTCGGTCTTGGCGCGGCTGACGCCCACCGTTGACTTGGCCTTGTCGGACACCGAGGCGCGGGTCAGGCGCAATTGGTCAAGGTCGAGCTGGTCGGTATAGGCGGTGATCTCGGCCAGGCCCTTGGTGAACACCGACTGGATGCGGGCCTTGTCGGCGCTGTTGACGTTCTTAGCGCTCATCTGGTCGACCACGCCGGCCAGGGTGTCGATGCCCTGGTAGAGGGCAAACAGCTTCTTGTAGTCGGCGCTGGCCCCGGCCAGGTCGAGCTTGGCGGCGCTCTCGTCCACCAGCTTGTGGCCCAGCATGGCGTTCTTGACCGCCGTGGTCATCAGGGCCGGCGTATTGGAGGCGGTCTGGGCGCCGGGCAGCCACGGCGCGCTGGGGGCGTACTTCTTCACCGCCGCGTTCGTGGCGCCAGCGGTCGTCAGGGGCGCCCCGGCGCGGCCCTGGTAGTAGTTCAGCAGAATGTTGGTGTCGAAGGTGACCGTCATGACCCGCTGCCCGCGGACGCAGATCCGCCAGCAAATCTTCGCACGCAAGGGGATGACGAGGGGTTAAGCCCCAGCGTTAAGACGCGAAAAGCCCGAGCCTTGTGGGCTCGGGCCTCAAGACGGCTCCGGGGTGGGGCCGCCAGCAATTACTTGAACAGCGACAGGATGATCTGCGGCGCCTGGTTGGCGATCGACAGCGCCTGGGCGCCGAGCTGCTGCTGGACCTGCAGGGCCTGGAGGTGGGCGCTTTCCTTGGCGACGTCGGCGTCCACCAGGTTGCCGATCCCGGCCTGCAGCACGTCGGTCAGCTTGGAGACGAACTTGTTATGGTTCTCGATCTGCTTGGCCTGGGCGCCAAGCGCGCCGAGCGCCTGGTTGACGTTGCCGATCGACACATCGAGCTGAGTCAGGGCGGTTTGAGCCAGCGTCACCGTGGTGATCGACGACGTCGCGCCCATGGTGATGATCGCCCCGCCCAGGCTCATGTCCTGGCCCGACAGGGTGATGTAGGCGTTGGCGTCGGCGTTGGCGAGGAAGCGGATCGAAGTCGTCGTGCCGTCGAGAATGTCGGCGCCATCGAAGGAGGCGTTCTGGCCGACCTGGGCGATCTGACGCAGGATCGACTTGAAATCGGCGTCCAGGGCGGTGCGCGATGAGACGTCGAGGGACGGGTCCTGAGACGAGACCACCTTCTCCTTGAGTTGCACCAGCAGGTCGGAGATGGACTCACCGGCCGCCATCGAGACTTCGGCGATGGACTGGGCTCGGTCCAGGCTCATCTTCACCGCCGCGAGGGCGCCGATATCGGCGCGCTGCCCCTGGGCGATGGACCAGACGGAGGCGTTGTCCTTGGCGGTGGCGATGGACAGGCCCGTATTGATACGGTTCTGGACGTCGCTCAGCTCGTCGTTGGTCTTGTTGAGGTTCTGCAGCGCGACGAGCGCAGACTTGTTCGTATGAACGCTGATTGACACGACCCGGCCTCCTTGGCGCGCCCGCCCCCTTCAACCGGCTCTTCTGCGAGTCGGTGGGACCGGTCTTCCTGCGCTGGAAGCTATGGAATCATGGTGTCCAGAAGGTTAACGCCCATATGCGAGCGCCTGCCGACCGGTTTCCCGGGGCAGTAATTCCTTCGGTTTCAGAGGCGGTTACCCCCTGGATCAGACCTTGGCGCGGATGACCGAGCCGGCGGCGTAGTCGTCTTCCTCACGCATCTTCAGGAGTTCTTCCCTCGGATACTGCGCCACAATGTCGCCGGTCCGCCGGTCGACTGTCTTGTAGACGTAGGTGCCGCCCTGCTCCTCGATGATCAGCCGAATATCCGCCTGGTCTTCGGCCCCTTCGGCGATCTTGACCGCGCGAGGGGCGGCTTCGGGCGCGGCGGGATGCTGATGCGATTGCTGATTGAGGTTTTGGTCGGTGATGGCCGCCAGATTTGTAGCCTTGGTTTCCATGTCTCCCTTCGTTGACGGGACTGGCCCGTGAACGTCCCTGTTTGACCGAAATCGGCGGGGAGGATGTCTTCGCCCTCCCCGCCAGGTCCGGCCGGTGACGAGGCGTTTCCGCCTCGCGCGCCTGCCCTAGCCGCGGAAGAGGCTGAGCAGACCCGAAGAGGAGCTGTTGGCGATCGAGAGCGCCTGGACACCGAGCTGCTGCTTGGTCTGCAGCGAGGTGAGGCGTGCGCTTTCCTTGGCCAGGTCGGCGTCGACGAGGTTGCCCACCCCGGCGTCGATCGAGTCCTGCAGCTTGTTGATGAAGGTCAGGTGGGCCCCGATGGACTTGGACCCCGTGCCGAGCTTCGACAGAGCGGTGGAAACGGCGCCGATGGCGGTGCCGATGGTGGTGATCATAGCGCCCGCGGTGGTCTGCGTGCCGATCGAGGACGTCGCCGTGAGGCCAGAGCCGCCGCCCAGGATGGTGCTCCCGAGAGACAGGTCCTGAGCCGAGACGGTCAGCTTGGAGCTGCCGTCGTCATTGGCCAGGGCCGCGATGGTGGTGCCGCCCGAGTTGATCATGTTCACACCGTTGAACGTCGCGTTGGAGACCGACTTGCCGATCTGGTCGCGCAGAGCCTTGAAGTCTTCGTTCAGGGCGGTCCGCGAAGCGGTGTCGAGGCTGGAGTCGGAGGCGGCCAGGGCCTTTTCCTTCATCTGCAGGAGCAGATCGGACACGGCCTCACCGCCGGCGATGGCGACATCGACGGTCGATTGCGAGCGTTGCAGGGAGTCCTTGACCGCGTTCAGGGAGCCGGAGGTCGCACGCTGGTTCTGGGCGATGGCCCAGATGGCGCCGTTGTCCTTGGCGGAAGCGATCTTCTTGCCGGTGTTGATGCGGTTCTGGACCGTCATCAAGTCGGAGTTGGTCATGTTGAGGTTTTGCAGGGCGATCATCGCCCCGACGTTGGTATTGACGCTATTCGGCATCAGAGGTGTCCTTGTTCTCAGGTCACCGGTCTGCATTTTGCTGACCGTAGGCATTTTGCCCACGTGGTTAAAAGCAAGTTTCGGGCCACCTCAGCCGGAACGCCCACGGGCTATTGGCCCGCCATAAGATATTGAAATGGTTGGATTAAACCCTTGTTAGGGACGTTTGCGCTCGGCAGGACTTGCCTACCTCAACCGCGCTTGGGCAGAAATTGCCGACCTCATGCGGCAAACGGCGCCCAGCAGTTCAAAGAGCTCGCCGGGCGGGTTCCCCCTGTGGGGGGAGGGCCCGCCCGGCGCTGCGACCAACCTAACCGCCGCGGAACAGAGACATAATCGTCTGCGGCATTTGATTGGCAATCGACAGCGCTTGGACACCGAGTTGCTGCTTCGTCTGCAGCGAGGTGAGCCTTGCGCTCTCCTTGGCGAGGTCGGCGTCGACGAGGTTGCCCACGCCGGCATCGACCGCGTCCTGTAGCTTGTTGATGAAGGTCATGTGGTTTGCGAGCGACTTGGAACCCGTGCCCAGCTTTGACAGAGCGGTCGAGACATTCGCAATGGAAGTCCCGATCGTCGTGATCATGGCGGCCGCGCCTGTTTGGGTCCCAATTGAATCCGTCGCGATCAAAGCCACAGCGCTTGTGGGCGAGCCGAGCGACATATCCTGAGCCAAGACCGTGAGCCTGGATTGCCCAGACTCATCGGCGAGGGCCGAGATCGTCACCGCGCCGCCCACACCGGCTCCGTTCAACATATTCACGCCGTTGAACGCCGCGTTGTTGACAGCTTTCTGGATCTGGTCGCGCAGGGCCATGAAGTCTTCGTTCAGGGCATTGCGCGACGCGCCGTCCAGACTGCTATCGGACGCAGCCAGAGCCTTTTCCTTCATCTGAAGCAGAAGATCCGAAACCGTTTCCCCACCAGCGATGGCGACGTCGACCGTGGACTGGCTGCGTTGCAGCGAATCCCGGACGGCGTTCAACGACCCGGACGCCGCGCGCTGGTTCTGAGCGATCGCCCAGATAGCGCCGTTGTCCTTGGCGTTAGCCACCTTCTTGCCAGTATTGATCCGGTTTTGAGTCATCGACAGATCGGAGTTGGTCGCATTGAGGTTTTGGAGCGCGATCATCGCGCCCACGTTGGTATTCACCGAATTATACGGCATTTGGGATCCTTCCATTCTGGTCGGGAGAGAGTTTGCGGCTTTTGCCTGCGGGGCGGGTTTTTCGCCTTGCCGACACTCTCGCAAGCGGCGGGCCAGTTTGGGGTCCGCGTTCACTTTTTAAGCTGCTGTTTTTATTGATTAATATGAGCGGCCACCGAAGGCCGCATTAATCATACCAGGGATGATTTGCCGCCTCGGCACGACTTGCCGGGGGGAAACTCACGACCCGGTCGGCAGGACTCGATTCTGCCTAGTGGGGCAAGCGGCCGACGACGTTGGCGCTGTTTGGCCGCGGCGCGCCCGCCTACCAGCCCAGGTCGCAGTCGCCGTGGGGGCTGTCGATGCTGGCGTCGAAGACGTTCAGGTCGCGGACAAACAGCGAGGTGCACCACTCGATCTTGTTCACCGGACCGGGGCCGTAATAGTCGATGCGGCGGAAGCCGGCGGCGCTCAGCATCCGGTAGGCGCCGTTGTACTGCCAGCGGTCGGAGTTATCGAAAACGATGATGCCGCCGGGCTTGAGATACTGGATAGCCATCCAGGCGCTGAGCGCGCGCGCCATCCCATCCACGACGATGACGTCGAAATATTCCTTCGGGAACGCCATGATCTCGGTGGCGTAGGCGATGAAGGTCTCCGAGATCAGACCGTGCATGATGTTGTGCTCGTCGCTGTGCGAGAGCGGCAGTTCCGGGGGGGCGGCGAAGAACGGGGCCACGGCGTCGATGCGCTCGGCGTCGGCGGCCTCCCCCATCTCGCGGACGATGACC
Organism: Phenylobacterium glaciei; assembly: GCF_016772415.1. NCBI lineage: Bacteria > Pseudomonadati > Pseudomonadota > Alphaproteobacteria > Caulobacterales > Caulobacteraceae > Phenylobacterium > Phenylobacterium glaciei. The sequence continues at coordinate 1,907,282 of NZ_JAGSGD010000001.1, read as the reverse complement.
GTCAGGTTCGGCTGGGCGGCGTTGGAGACGTTTTCGCCCCAGGCCTTGTCATGCTCGACACTGGTGACCGCGGCGACATTGTTGGCCCACCAGAGGGACGAGCCGCCGCAGCCGTACTCGAACACCTTGAAGTCGGGGCGGATGATCCGCTTGAGCTGGATATAGGCTGGGTAGGTGATCCAGGGGACCACGCCCTCGTTATTGCGCGGAATGCCGCCCAGGCTCGCGAACCAGCCGCGCTTCTGCAGGTAGCCCTGGGCGAAGCGGTAGATGTCGGCGTTGACCGCGGCCTGTTCGTCGATGTTCATCCGCGCGTCCCGTCAGGTGCTTGGTTTAGGCCGCGCCGCTTTTCAGCAGGCCATCGAAATAGGCGATGGTGCGAGCCAGGCCCTGTTCCAGGGCGATGGTGGGCTGCCAGTCGTCCAGCAGGGCGCGAGCCTTGGAGATGTCGGGCTGGCGCTGCTTGGGGTCGTCCGACGGCAGGGGCTGGTAGGTTATGGTGGACTTCGACCCGGTCTGGGCCACCACCATCTCGGCCAGGGCCTTGATGGTGAACTCGCCGGGATTGCCCAGGTTTATCGGGCCGGTGATCTCGTCGCCGGTGGCCATCAGCCGGATGAACCCCTCCACTAGGTCATCGACATAGCAGAACGACCGCGTCTGCAGCCCCTCGCCATAGAGGGTGATCGGCTCGCCGCGCAGGGCCTGCATGATGAAGTTCGACACCACCCGCCCGTCATTGGGATGCATGCGCGGGCCATAGGTGTTGAAGATCCGCGCCACCTTGATCTGCAGCTTGTGCTGGCGGTGGTAGTCGAAGAACAGGGTCTCGGCGCAGCGCTTGCCCTCGTCGTAGCAGGAGCGGATGCCGATGGGGTTCACATTGCCCCAGTACTCCTCCACCTGCGGATGGATGGTGGGGTCGCCATAGACCTCGCTGGTCGACGCCTGGAAGATCTTGGCCTTCCGGCGCTTGGCGAGGCCCAGCATGTTGATGGCGCCGTGCACGCTGGTCTTGGTCGTCTGCACGGGGTCGAACTGGTAGTGGATCGGCGAGGCCGGGCAGGCCAGGTTGTAGATCTCGTCCACCTCGGCGAAGAGCGGGAAGGTCACGTCGTGACGCAGCAGCTCGAAGTTGGGATTGGCCAGCAGGTGGGCCACGTTGCGCCGCGAACCTGTATAGTAGTTGTCGACGCACAGAACCTCATGGCCCGCCTCGACCAGACGTTCGCAGAGGTGGGAGCCGACAAACCCGGCGCCCCCGGTCACCAATATGCGCTTCATGTCCATCCGGTCCGCTTGGAGGCTGCGAACCTAGACTGAGTCTTCCACCCGTGGGGCGGGTGTCACTCCGCCGCGGCGCCCTCCCCGGCCCCCTCCAGGCTGGAGGTGTCGAAGCCGTGGAACAGGGACAGGAAGCGGAACGGGTTGGCCTGATAGGAGGGATACATCACGTTATTGATGTCCGACGTGGTGTCGAAATAGGCGATGTTGGGGGCGGCCCCCCGGGCCATCAGGTGGTGGCGGGCGAAGATCAGGGCCACCTGGTCGATCCAGCGGGTCACGGCGGGCTTGGCCAGCTCGCGTTCCACATAGGCGCGCAGGAAGGCCAGGAAGACCTGGGCGTCAGGCGTCGGATTCACCAGCAGCAGGTTGGCCGTCAGCCGCGAGCCTGCGTTGAAGCTGATCTCATTCTCGTTGAACATCACATCGGCCGGAGCGGCGCGGGCCAGCAGATCGGAAACGCCGCGCTGCAGGATCAGGTCGATGTCGGAGACAAAGACCGGCCGCTCCAGGCGCGCCAACAGGGTTCCCAGACGCTGGAACCGCACGCATTGGAAATGGGCCACCGGGCGGGCGATGAAGCCCTTGGGCGGGGCGTCATAGACCTTGGTGGTCACGGCTTCCGCATCGAAGTCGTCGCCGGCGAAGATCAGGCGCTCGTCGGTAATGCCCACCCGCGCGGCGATGGCCGCCAGCTCGTCCTTGCCGCCGATCACATGGATGACGATCAGGCTCGGCACGTCGGAATACTTCAGCACCGAGAGCGCGTACCAGCGGGCGTAGAGGTCCACATAGGTCTCGTCGGCGGCGGCGAAGAACACCGCCTTGACCGCTAGCCGGTCGGCGGTGGCGCGCACGCTGTCCCAGTCCATCGCCGCGCCCGTCGCCGAAACGAAGGCGAGGTCGGATTCCGGGGCGGGCGTCGGGGTCGGCGCCCTTACGGCGGCGAGATCCACCGCGTCCAGTAGCAGGCGGTAGTGCTTATACCAGCCCTCCCATTCTGACTCCGGATCCACCACCACCTGCAGGGCGCCGGCCGCGGCCAGCATGGCCTCGATCTGCGCCTCGCTCTGGGGCGTCAGCGGCCGGCAGAGGATCAGGCTGACCACGTCGTGGATGTCGCGCAGACGCAGCAGCGGGTGCATGTCGCCGGGCGCCAGGGCCGCAGCCATCTTGTCGGCGATCTCCGCCAGGGCCGGATCGGCGGGCGGCGGGGGCGGCGCGGTGCGATTGGCGGCGGCCATCACGACCTGGGCTGTCGGGTTGGTGGGATCAACCTTCAGCAGGGCGCGAGCATAGCGCTCCACCTCGCCCCAACGGCGGAGCACCTGGTTGCAGCTCATCGCAGCCGTGAGCATCGGCTCGCTGTTGGGGATCAGGGCCACCAGGGCGGCGGCGTAACGCTCGGCCTGGACGGTCTCGCCGGCCTCCAGGTGGGCGTTGAACTTGCCGATCGCCGGCATGGCTCGCTCCTGGATCTCCGACAGCAGGCTGTCGGGGTTGCCGCGGCTGAGCCGGATGGCGCGCAGGGCCTCCAGCACCTCAAGGGTGCGGTCCTGGGTCGTGTAGATCTCGATCAGGGCCCGCAGCGCCGCCTCGTCCCGGGGCCGCAGGGCCACCAGATTCTCGAAGATGGTCAGGGCGGCGTCGGTACGCCCCTCGCCGACCATCGCCTGGCCCAACTCGAACAGGGCCTGGGTCGAGGGGGTGGCGCGCTTGGCGCGGCGCTCGAACAGCACGTCGATCTGCAGCAGGCCGTTCTCGCGCACGTCGTCGAGGCGGTGGAACTCAACGATCTCGGCGCAGTGGAAACCCATGGATTCCAGCTGGGCGAACACATCCTCAGCCTTGGCGCCGCCGATGTTGTACTCGACCATCGAGACCTCAAGGAGGATGTAGTCGGCCTCGGCCAGCACGCTGGCCCCGCCCTTGAGGACGTCGACCTCGGCGCCCTGCGTGTCGATCTTGACGAAGTCGAAGCGGCGGCCGGCGAACAGGTCGTCGATCCGCACCGTCGGCACGGCCTGCTTCAGCACCTTCTCGTCGCGGAAATAGTGGGTGTCCTCGCGATAGAGCGAGACGCCTGTGGACTGCAGCCAGTCCCGGCTGAGGAACAGCTCGGCCACGCCCGCCTTGTCGGAGGCCGCCACCATGTGGCGCTCAAAGCCCAGCTTTTCCAGATCGGGTTCGCAGAAGGGGTTGGGCTCCACCAGGATCGGCGCGCAGTCGGGGAAGACCTGCAGGAATTCCGCCGTGAAGCCGCCGATATTGGCGCCGACGTCCAGCAGGGTGGCCGGCGTATAGCCCTGGGCGCGGAGCTCTTCGAGAACCTTCCGAGTCATGCGTCTTCCAGTTCAGGCACGCGTAGACGCGCGCGGATCGGTCAGTCGGCGGCGGCGCGGCGCAGGCGGGCCTGGGGTTCGGGAACCGCCGGCTCACCGTCCGTCAGGGCGATGTCCTGAGCGGTCCAGAGCCGGTTGTCGGCCACCACCGGCCGGGCCAGATGGCGGCTTGCCAGCTTGGCCTTGTAGAGACCGTGGTAATCCTCCATCGCCAGGATCTCCTGACCCTCATGATCGTGGTCGACGCCAACCTTCATGTAGACGTCCAGGTTGGTGAGGTCGGGACGCGGCAAGGCGCCCTGCTGATAGTCCACCACCATGGTCGCGTAGAGGTCCTCCAGGCTCGAGACCAGCTTCTCCATGTTGAAGAGGTCGCAGGTGTCCCGGTTGGCTTCGAGCTGGGCCTTGTAGGCGGCGATCTGAGCCCGGTCGTGACCCAGGGTCACGGCGCGCTCCACATACTCGTCGGGGCTGGCGCAGACCAGGTCCACCAGGCCCGAGGCGCGCACCAGGCTGCCGCAGACCCGGGCGGCGAAGCTGCGTCCCGACAGGGTGACCATCGGCACCCCCATCCACAGGGCGTCCGACGCGGTGGTGTGGGCGCCATAGGCGGCGGTGTCGAGGAACAGGTCGGCCAGGGGATAGCGGGCCAGGTGCAGGGAATTGTGCAGCTTGGGGGCGAAGATCAGGCGCTCGGGCGCGACCCCCTGCCCGGCCGCATAGGCCAGCAGGCGGGCGTGAGTTTCCGGGGTGCTTTCCAGCAGCCACAGCACGCTGCCCTCCACCCGCTTCAAGATGGTCAGCCAGCGTTCGAAAGTGGCGCGGCTGATCTTCTGGGCGCCGTTGAAGCAGCAGAAGACGAAGGCGTCGTCCGGCAGTCCAGCCTGCGCCCGGGTCGGACGCTCGGCCGCCACGAAACGCTTGCGGTCGTTGGGCTGGTAGCACGGCAGCCGCACCACCTTCTCGGAGTAATAGATTTCCGAACCGGGCGGCACGATCCAGCCGTCAGCGACGATGTAGTGGTGGTAGGGGCTGCCCATGGTGCCGGGATAGCCCAGCCAGTTCACCTGGATCGGGGCCGGCCGCAGGGCGAAGACGCCGGTGCGGGATTCCCGTGTGTGGCCGTTGACGTCCACCAGGATGTCGATGCCGTCCTGCGCGATCTGCGCGGCCGCCTGGGCGTCGGTCATCGGACGGATATCGGTCCAGTGCTCCACCGCGCCGCGGGTGCGCAGGGTGAGCGCGTCGACCGAGGGGATGCCGCAGTAATAGGCGAAGACCTCGACCTTGGCCTTGTCATGCAGATCCCACAGCTCGGCCATCAGATAGCCCACGGCGTGGTCGCGCAGGTCCGAGGAGATGTAGCCCACCCGCAGCCGGCGGCCCTGAACATCCACCGGCGCATGCCGGCGGTCGGAGGCGGCAAGCTCCAACGGAGAGTCGGCGGTCATCTCGACATAGCGGCTGGCCGCGGCCAGCTGCAGCAGCGGGTCGTCGGTATAGGCCGCCAGCGAGAGGGGATGGGTGTTGGTCACCTGCGTCTGGGCGTCCAGGCCCGGCAGCGGCTCGACCACCGGCCACTTGCACTGGACCAGGCGCATGGCGAGGTACTGTTCGATCACGTCGCGCTGGGTAGGATCCAGAGCCAAGGTCTCGCGCAGGATGGCCTCGGCGGCCTCGATCTTCTGGGTGTCGGCGAGGATGCGGGCCAGCTGCTTCAGGGTCGACAGTTTGTAGTCGAACCCCTGTCCGGTGATGGCGGCGACCTTCTGCAGGCCGGTCTGCCACAGCGAGATAGCCTCGTCGGGCTGGCCGTTGCGCTCCAGCACCCCGCCCAGGTTGATGTAGCCGGGCATGAATTCCGGATCGAGGGTGATGGCGGCGGTCAGGGCCTCGATGGCGCCGGCCAGATCGCCAGCCTGGGTCTGCAGGCATCCGCGGTTAAAGTGGGCGACATAGAGCTGCGGATGCTCGGGATTAAAGGCCGCCCAGATCTTGTAGAGCTGCTGGGCTTGGTCGCCCGCGCCCGTGACGCTGAGCGTGTTGGCGGTGTTGATCAGCTCCGCCAGGCCAAGGGTTCCCGCCGTGGCCTTCTGCAGCGCCGAGAGGAAGAGGTCCTGGGACATTGTGGTTTCGCGCCTGCCCTTCCAGCCGTGCCGGACCCAAGCGGCCTGCGACTCGGCCAGAGGATTCCGTCAGCCCGTTGTGGCGCCTCTGAAGCCTGGATTCCAGACCGGGGATCGGAATGCGACCATCTGCGCCGGGCTCGAAAGCCCGGCGCAGGGGTGGCGTCCGCCGCGTTTAGGTCGAGGCGACGTAGGCGGCGATCTGAGCGTCGTCCAGGCTCTGGACCTGGGTGGCGGTCATGGCGTTCAGCAAGGTCGAGTTCATGCCGGAGATGTTGGTCACCGACAATCCGTCGAGCTGGGTGGCCGTCAGGCCCGTGATCTGGGTCGTCGCCAGAGCATTGGCCTGCGTCACCGAGAAGCCGGCGACCACCGTGGCGGAGAGCGCGCCCACCTGGGTCGAGGACAGCGCCGCGAACTGGGTGTCGGCCAGATCGCCGATATCGGTAGTGGAGAGACTCTTCAGCTGGGTCGTGGTCAGCGCCTTGACCTGGGTGGTGCTCAGCGCGCCGGTCTGGGTCGCGTTCAGGGCCGAGACCCCGGTTGCGGTCAGACCCGGGATCTGAGCCGCCGTCAGACTGCCCACCTGGGTGGAGCTGAACTCGCCGATATCCGTAGAGGTCAGGCCCGAGAGCTGGGTCGTGGTCAGCCCCTTCACCTGGGTGGTGGAGAGCGCCTGGAACTGGGTGGTGTCGAGCGACGAGATGTTCGTCGCCGTCAGGGCCCCGAGTTGCGCCGCCGAAAGGGCGTTGATCTGGGTCGAGGTCAGATCCCCGAAGTCCGTCGTACTGAGGGATTTCAGCTGGGTGGTGGTGAAGCCGCCCACCTGGGTGGTGGAGATCGCCTGAACCTGGGTGGCGTCCAGGGTGGAGAGGCTGGTCTGCGACAGCACCCCGATCTGCGCCGTGGAGAGGGCCCCGATCTGCGTGGTGTTCAGGGCTCCGACATTGGTCGACGTCAAGGCCGCGAACTGGCTGGAGCTGAGGGCGCCGATCTGGGTGTCCGCGAACTCCCCGATATCCGTCGTGGAGAGGCCAGCCAGCTGGCTGGTGGTCAGCGACTTCACCTGGGTGGTGGAGAGCGCCGCCGTCTGCGTGGCGTTCAGGGCCGAGAGGCCGGTGGACGTCAGCGCGGGCAGCTGAACCGTCGTCAGGGCGCCGATCTGGGTGGCGGTGAACTCACCGATGTCGGTGGTGAAGAGGCTCTTCAGCTGGGTCGTCGTGAGACCCTTCACCTGGGTGGTGGACAGCGCCGCCGTCTGAGTGGCGTCGAGGCTCGAGAGGTTGGTGGCGCTCAGGGCCCCGACCTGGTTGGCCGACAGCGCCCCGATCTGGGTCGAGGTCAGTTCACCGAAGTCAGTGGTCGACAGGCTGGCCACCTGGCTGGTGGTCAGGGCGCCGACCTGGGTCGTGGTCAGGGCCGCCGTCTGAGTGGCGTCCAGGGCCGAGAAGGCGGTGGCGCTCAGGGCCGAGATCTGGGTGGTGGCCAGAGCGCCCAGCTGGGTGGTGTCCAGGGTCTGGATGCTGGTGGTCGAGAGCGCGGCGATCTGAGCCGCAGTCAGCCCCCCCACCTGGGTCGACGAGAGTTCGCCGATGTCGGTGGTGTCGAGGCCCTTGAGCTGGGTCGAGGTCAGGCCCTTCACCTGGGTGACCGAGATCGCCGCCACCTGGGTAGCGTTGAGGGCCGAGATGTTGGTCGCCGTCAGCGAGCCCAACTGAGTGGGCGTCAGCGCCCCCACCTGGTCACCCGAAAGCTCGCCGATGTCGGTGACGCTGAGACCCGAGAGCTGGGTCGAGGTCAGGCCCTTCACCTGGGTGGCGGAGAGCGCCGCGACCTGGGTCTGGTTCAGGGCCGAGAAGGCGCCTGCCGTCAGGGCGGAGACCTGGCTGGCGGCCAGGGCGCCGATCTGAGTCGAGGTGAACTCGCCGACATCGGTGGCCGAGAGCGCGCTGAGTTGCGTCGTCGCCAGACCCTTGACCTGGGTTGTGGAGAGCGAGCTGACCAGGGTCGCATCGAGGCTGGAGATGTTCGTGGCGGTCAGGGCCCCGAGCTGGCCGGCGGACAGCGAACCGATCTGGGTGGAGGTGAGCTCACCGAAGTCGGTGGTGCTCATCGCCTTCAGCTGGGTCGTGGTCAGGCCCGACACCTGGGTGGTGGTCAGACCGGCGGTCTGGGTGGCGTCCAGGGCCGAGAGGTTGGTGGACGAGAGCGCGCCGATCTGGGCGGCCGAGAGAGCGCCGACCTGCGTGGAGTCGAGGGCGCCGATATTGGTGGCGGTCAGGGCTCCGAGCTGGCTGCTGGTGAGCGCGCCAACCTGGGTCCCCGTCAGTTGCCGGACGTCGGTGGCGTCCAGACCCTTCAGCTGGGTTGTCGTCAGGGCCTTCACCTGGGTGGTGGTCAGGGCCGCCGTCTGAGTGGCGTCCAGGGCCGCGATGCCGGTGGAGGTCACCGCAGCGATCTGGACGGCGCTGAGCGCCGAGATCTGGGTGGAGGTGAACTCACCGATGTCGGTGGCCGAGAGCGCGCTGAGCTGGGTGGTGGCCAGACCCTTGACCTGGGTGGTCGAAAGGGCGCCGACCTGGGTAGCGTTCAGCGACGAGATGTTGGTGGCGGTGACCGCGCCAAGCTGAGCCGCCGAGAGCGAATTGATCTGGGTCGAGGTCAGTTCACCGAAGTCAGTGGTCGACAGCGCCTTCATCTGGCTGGTGGTGAGGCCGCCCACCTGGGTGGTGGTCAGGCCGCCGATCTGGGTGGCGTCGAGGCCCGACAGGCTGGTGTCGGACAGCGCCCCGATCTGGGCGGCCGATAGGGCGCCGAGCTGGGTGGTGTCCAGGCTGGCCAGGCTGGTGGAGGACAGGGCCCCGATCTGGGCCGCCGACATCGCCCCGACCTGGGTCGAGGAGAGTTCGTTGACGTCGGTGGTGTCCAGCGCCCTGACCTGGGTCGCCGAGAGCGCCTTGACCTGGGTCACCGTGATCGCCGCCACCTGAGTAGCGTTGAGGGCCGAGATGTTGGTCGCCGTCAGGGCGCCGATCTGCGAGGGCGTCAGGGCGCCGATCTGGGTGTCGGCGAATTCGCCGATGTCGGTGGTCGAGAGGCCCGCCAGCTGGCCGGTTGTGAGCGACTTCACCTGAGTGGTGGAGAGCGCCGCGGTCTGGGTGGCGTTCAGGTTCGAGACATTGGTCGCCGTCAGCGAGGCCAGTTGCGTGCCGCCCAGCGCGCCGACCTGGGTGGAGGTCAGTTCGCCGATGTCGGTGGAGGTCAGGGCAGAAAGCTGGGTGGTCGCCAGACCCTTCACCTGGGTCGTGGAGAGCGCCGCGGTCTGGGTGGCGTCGAGGCTGGAGACGTTCGTCGAGCTCAGAGCCCCGATCTGGGCCGCCGACAGCGCCCCGATCTGGGTGGAGGTCAGTTCACCGAAGTCGGTGGTGGAGAGCCCCTTCACCTGGGTGGTGGTCAGACCACCGATCTGGGTTGTGGAGAGCAGCGCCGTCTGGGTGGCGTCCAGGGCCGAGAGGCTCGCGCTGGAGAGCGAGCCGATCTGGGCCGAGGTCAGGGCCGCGATCTGGGTCGCGTCAATGGCCGCCAGGTTGGTGGAGGAGAGAGCGCCGATCTGACTGGTGGTCAGGGCGGCGATCTGGTCCCCGGAGAAGTCGCCGATGTCGGTGGTGTCCAGACCCTTCAGTTGGGTCGTGGTCAGCGCTTTCACCTGGGTGGTGGAGAGGGCCGCGGTCTGGGTGGCGTTCAAGGCCGAGATGTTGGTGGCCGTCAGCGCCGCGATCTGGCCGTTGGACAGGGCTCCGACCTGGGTGGCGGTGAACTCGCCGATGTCGGTGGCCGAGAGCGCGCTGAGCTGGGTCGTCGCCAGACCCTTGACCTGGGTTGTCGAGAGCGACGCGACCTGGGTGGCGTTCAGAGACGAGATGTTGGTGGAGGTCAGGGCGGACAGCTGATTGGCGCTGAGCGCGCCGATCTGGGTCGAGGTCAGTTCACCAAAGTCGGTGGTCGAAAGGGCCTTCAGTTGGCTGGTGGTCAGGCCGCCCACCTGGGTGGTGGTCAGGCCGCCGATCTGGGTGGCGTCCAGGCCCGACAGGCTGGTGTCGGACAGAGCGCCGATCTGGGCGGCCGAGAGGGCGCCGAGCTGGGTGGTGTCCAGGCTGGCCAGGCTGGTGGAGGACAGGGCCCCGATCTGGGCCGCCGACATCGCCCCGACCTGGGTCGAGGACAGTTCGTTGACGTCGGTGGTGTCCAGCGCCCTGACCTGGGTCGCCGAGAGCGCCTTCACCTGGGTCACGGTGATCGCCGCCACCTGAGTTGCGTTCAGGGCCGAGATGTTCGTCGCCGTCAGGGCGCCGATCTGCGAGGGCGTCAGGGCGCCGATCTGGGTGTCGGCGAACTCGCCGATGTCAGTGGTCGAGAGGCCCGCCAATTGGCCGGTGGTCAGCGATTTCACCTGGGTGGTGGAGATCGCCGCGACCTGGGTGGCGTTCAGGTTGGAGACATTGGTCGCCGTCAGCGAAGCCAGTTGAGCGCCGCCGAGCGCGCCGACCTGGGTGGAGGTCAGTTCACCGATGTCCGTCGACGTCAGAGCCGAGAGCTGGGTGGTCGCCAGGCCCTTGATCTGGGTCGTGGAGAGCGCCGCCGTCTGGGTGGCGTCGAGGCTGGAGACGTTCGTCGAGCTCAGGGCCCCGATCTGGGCCGCCGACAGCGCGCCGATCTGGGTGGAGGTCAGTTCACCGAAGTCGGTCGTGGAGAGGCCCTTCACCTGGGTGGTGGTCAGACCGCCCACCTGGGTGGTGCTGAGGCCGGCGATCTGGGTGGCGTCCAGGCCCGAGAGGCTGGTGGACGACAGGGCGCCGATCTGGCCCGCCGAGAGGGCGCCGAGCTGGGTGGTGTCCAGGCTGGCCAGGCTGGTGGAGGACAGGGCGCCGATCTGCGCCGCCGACAGAGCGCCGACCTGATCGGCCGAGAGTTCACCGATGTCGGTGGTGTCCAGCGCCTTCAGCTGGGTGGAGGTGAGCGCCTTGATCTGGGTGGTGGTGATCGCCGCCGTCTGGGTGGCGTTGAGCGCCGACAGGTTGGTGGCGGTCAGCGAGGCCAGTTGGCTGGTGGACAGGGCGCCGATCTGGGTGTCGGCGAACTCGCCGATGTCGGTGGTCGACAGACCGGCCAGCTGGCCGGTGGTCAGCGACTTCACCTGGGTGGTGGAGAGCGCCGCGGTCTGGGTGGCGTTTAGGGCCGAGATGTTGGTGGCCGAGAGCGCCGCGAGCTGGGTGCCGCCGAGCGCGCCCACCTGGGTGGTGGTCAGCTCACCGATGTCGGTGGTGGAGAGGCCCGACAGCTGGGTGGTGGCCAGCCCCTTGACCTGCGTCGTCGTCAGCGCCGCCGTCTGGGTCGCGTTGAGCGACGAGATGTTGGTGGAGGACAGCGCCCCCACCTGGGCGGCCGACAGCGCGCCGATCTGGGTCGAGGTCAGCTCACCGAAGTCGGTGGTGGAGAGCGTCTTCAGTTGGGTCGTGGTCAGGCCACCGACCTGAGTGACGCTCAGCGAGCCCGTCTGGGTGGCGTCGAGGGTCGAGAGGCTGGTGGCGGACAGGGCCCCGATCTGGGCCGCCGTCAGGGCGCCCAGCTGCGTGGAGTCCAGCGAGCCGATATTGGTGGAGGACAGGGCGGCGATCTGGGTCGTGGCCAGGGCGGCGATCTGGTCGCCGGAGAAGTCGCCGATGTCGGTGGTGTCGAGGCCCTTCAGCTGGGTGGTCGACAACGCCTTCACCTGGGTGGTGGAGAGGGCGGCGGTCTGGGTGGCGTCCAGGGTCGAGATGTGGGTGGCGGTGAGCGCGCCGATCTGGGCGTTGCTGAGCGCGCCGATCTGGGTCGCGGTGAACTCACCGATGTCGGTGTTGCTCAGGGCGCTGAGCTGAGTGGTGGCCAGGCCCTTGACCTGGGTCGTCGACAGCCCCGCCACCTGGGTGGCGTTCAGGGACGACAGGTTGGTCGAGGTCAGCGAGGCCAGTTGATTGGCGCTGAGCGCGCCGATCTGGGTCGAGGTCAGCTCACCGAAGTCGGTGGTGGAGATCGACTTGAGCTGGGTCGTCGTCAGACCCCCCACCTGGGTGGTGGTCAGGGAGGCGACCTGGGTGCCGTCGAGGCCCGAGAGGCTGGTGGACGACAGCGAACCGATCTGGGCCGCCGAGAGCGCGCCCAGCTGGGTGGAGTCCAGGCTGGCCAGGCTGGTGGAGGACAGGGCCCCGATCTGGGCCGCGGACATGGCGCCGACCTGCGTCGAGGACAGTTCGCCCACGTCGGTGGTGTCCAGCGCCTTGATCTGGCTGTCGGAGAGCGCCCGCACCTGGGTGACCGACAGGGCCGCGACCTGGGTGGCGTTGAGAGCGGAGATGTTGGTGGAGGTCAGGGCGCCGATCTGGGCGGCCGACAGGGCGCCGATCTGGGTGTCCTTCAACTCACCGATGTCGGTGGTGGTCAGGCCCGCGAGTTGGCCGGTGGTCAGGCCCTTGACTTGGGTCGTGGAGAGCGCCGCCACCTGGGTGGCGTTCAGGGCCGAGACGGCGGTGGCCGTCAGCGCGGCCAGTTGGGTTCCGGCGAGGGCGCCGACCTGGGTGGTGGTCAGTTCGCCGACGTCGGTGGTGGTCAGCGACTTCAGTTGGGTGGTGGTGAGACCGCCGAGCTGGGTGGTGGTGAGCGCCGCCGTCTGGGTGGCGTCCAAGCCCGAGATAGCGGTCGCCGAGAGCGCGCCCAGCTGGGCCGCCGACAGGGAGCCGATCTGGGTCGAGGTCAGCTCGCCGAAGTCGGTGGTCGACAGGGACTTCAGTTGGGTGGTGGTCAGGCCGCTCACCTGGGTGGTGCTCAGCGAGCCCGTCTGGGTGGCGTCGAGCGCCGACAGGCCCGCCGGGGTCAGGGCCCCGACCTGCGCCGCCGTCAGGGCGCCAACCTGGGTCGCGTTCAGGGCGGTGACCTGGGTCGTGGCCAGGACGCTGACCTGGCTGGTGGTCAGGGCGCCGATCTGGGTGGAGGAGAGCTCCCCGATATCGGTGGTGCTGAGGCCCTTCAGCTGGGTGCTGGTGAGGCCCTTGACCTGAGTGGCGCTCAGCGCCCCCACCTGGGTGGAGTCGAGGGCCGAGATGTTGGTGGCCGAAAGCGCCGCGACCTGACCGGCCGAGAGGGCGCCCACCTGGGTGGCGTCGAGCTCGCCAATGTCGGTGGTGCTGAGACCGGCGAGCTGGGTGGTGGTGACGCCCTTGATCTGCGTGGCGGAGAGGACGGAGACCTGGGTGTCGTCCAGCCCCGAGAGATTGGTGGCCGACAGCGCCCCGATCTGCGTCGAGCTGAGGACCGCGATGTGGGAGGTGTCGAGCGCACCGAGCTGGGTGGAGGTGAGCGCCTTGACCTGGGGGGCGCTGAGAACCTGAAGCTGCTCGGTATCGAAGACCACGGCTGTGTCGAAGTGCGGGATCTGCGTCGCCGACAGCCCCTTCACCTGGGTGGCTGAGAGCGCCCCGACCTGGGTGGTGTCGAGGGCCGCGATCCCAGTGGTGTTGATCGACCCGACCTGGGTCGCGCTGAGCGAGCGGATCTCCGTCTGGGAGAGACTCTGTATGACGGTGACCGATAGGGCGCCGATCTGAGCCGCCGAGAGGCTGGAAATCGCCATGTGAGCTTCCTAGTCGAGAATTTTGAGCGCGGGTTCAGATCGGTCGAAACACAACAAGTCTGGGGAGCGCGATACTACCTGGACGCGTTTCCCCGACCCCACCCACAACAGAAACACTTACCAGTGTGTTACGATGATTCTTGGCCGCAGAAGCCGTTATCCCCGGGCTCCGGAAGTGTTGGGACAGACTAGAGGGCGGGGGGCAGGTGTTTCGCCACCATCTGGTCTTCCGTAACCGGAGAGACGACTCACCCGGACCAGGCGGCGACGCGTCGGTGTAGCCCCCTCCCTGGGGTGGGTTGCGGTGGCGGCGCCACTTTCTAGCCATGCGGCAGACACAATCGGCACTCGTTACGGGGCTTGGGTTTGCGCGATCCCGGGGATGCGGCCTCCCCTCCCCTCGCGGCCCAGCCGTCGGCGCGGCGTCCGGCTCGCGCGTGAGACGGGGAACACCGCGGGGCCTCGCGCACCACCGGTCTCGGCTCGGATATCCAGGGTCACCGAAAGCCGTGGAAACACCCCCCGCGACCTTAGCGCGCAGGCCCAAGATTTACTGTGAAGGTTCACCAAAGCGCCGCCGAAACAGGGCCCTTTTCGTGGTTGGGACCGGCCTCCAGAGGCGCAGCGTCGCTTGATTCGGCTGATTCGCCGGGCGGCTCAGGCGGCCTCGGCTGCACCGCCGCTGAGACCCTGCATGATCATGCGATTGATCTCGATCAGGTCCTGGATGTCGTCCTGGCCACGGATGACCAGGCTGGTGTGCTTGCCGACCCAGATGGCCAGCGAAATGATGGAGGCGCGCAGCGTTTCGGGCAGCGCGTTTTCCGGCGCGCCACAGTCGGTGGCGAAGGCCGACCACATGCGGCGGTTCCAATCGAGCGCGTCCATGCGGCCGCCCAGATCCGAGGGATCGAGCTTGGCCGCCTCCATGAGGGCGCGCGTGACCTGGCCGAAGAGACGATACTCCGTCTCCCGGGAGGTCTCTGCCCTAGCCGCGGTCTGCTGGTACGCTCGAAGCGACATTCGTCCCCAACCTCTGATCTTCGTACTCTATGAGCTTTCGGCAGAGCATCAGCGCCTTGTAGTATTCCCGTTCCATGCAGTGCTTTGAGATCGCCACGCACTCCGACAACACGGCGGGGTTCCGAATCACGCCCATGAACTCGGTGAGGCGGTGAACGAATTCGTCGTAGTAGCGGGCGGCGCCGGTCTCATCGAGGTACATCATCATCACCGGGAAGTAGATTCGGCGCGCCGGCGTGGTGACTTCTTCTTGCTGCATGATGTCCTTCTCTCGAAGGACAGAGGCTTTGTTCTGGAGAATCAGGACTCCACGGCGGTCGCCGTTCTGGACGACTGCGCCGTTGAGCACGAATTTCTCGCCGGGTTTCAGCGACAATTTCAGCGGCACGACGCGTTTCCTCCGAACAACCTGCGCCTTAGAGACGCGAATTCCTGAACTGGCCTGCCCCGGAGGCGAAACCTTCGTTCCGGGACCTAGGACGCATAACCGCATGTAGGTTAACGACGCCTTGCGACGGGATGCGACCTATGCGGCGGAAAGTCCCGCCCCGATCCGGGCTTAGCGCCAGATTAACCATGAACGCCTGTATCTGAGCCGATATCCTGCCCTATCGACTCGAAGGACCCCGGTTCATGCCGCGTTCGGCCAAGCCCACCGCCACATCGCCGCTCGCGCTTGAGTCACGGACGGCGCCGACCCCGGCGCGGCTGTCGGCCGAGGCCATGGGATCGGGGGCCGACCGCACCGCGCTCAACAAGCTCAACGCCGCCATCGGTGAGCTGAAGGCCTTGGCGGTGCAGCCCCTGCTGCAGAGCGCGGTGAACGCCCTGCGCAAGGAAGACCACCAGCGCGGTGCCGAATGGGCGATCAAGGCCCTGGAGCAGGACGAGCGGAGCGGGTTCGCCTGGTACATGCTGGCCATCGCCCGGGAGATGGCCGGCGACTTCAAAGGCTCCATCACCTGCTACGAGGCGGCGATCGCCCTCCTCCCAGACCATGCCGAACTGGCCAACAACCTGGGCCGGCTGGCCTTCCGGCTGGGGCAGACCCCCGTGGCCGAGCAGCTGTTCCGCCACTTCCTGGCCCGCTTCCCCGACCATCCGGAAGGCGCCAACAACCTGGCCTGCGCCCTGCGTAGCCAAAGCCGGTTCGACGAGGCCATCGCGGTGCTAAAGAGCGCCCTGACCAAGGACCCCAGCCATCCGATGGTCTGGAACACCCTGGGCACCGTGATGGCCGAACAGGGCGACCCGTTGAACGCCCTGATCTTCTTCGACGAGGCTCTGCGGCAGGACGAGAGCCTGGCCAAGGCCCGCTACAACCGCGGCAACATGAAGATGGCCATCGGCGAGATCGAGGCCTCCCTCGTCGACTGCGAGGCCGCCCTGGCCCAGGTGACGCTCGAATCCGAGCGCCAGATGATGCGCCTGTCGCGCTCCACCATCCTGATCAACCTGGGCCGCATCGGCGAGGGCTGGGACGACTACGAGGCGCGGCTGCACCCCCAGTTCGCCGACTCCACCCAGTTCATCACCGACCGCCCGCTCTGGACGCCCGGCGACCACCTGACCGGCAAGTCGCTGCTGGTGATCGGCGAGCAGGGCCTGGGCGACGAGATCCTGTTCGCAAACCTGCTGCCTGACGTGGTCGAGGCCCTGGGGCCGGAGGGCAGGCTGACCATCGCTGTCGAGCCCCGACTGATACCCCTTTTCCAGCGGTCCTTCCCCACCGCAGAGGTGGGCGCCCACGCCACCTTCACCCACGAAGGGCGCTCGATGCGGACCGTGCCGTTCATGGCCGGGCGTCTGGAGAGCGTCGACCTCTGCGTCCCCATGGGCTCGCTGCTGCGCCAGTTCCGCCGCGCGGTGAGCGACTTTCCACGGCGCGAACGGTTCCTGACCGCCGATCCGGCCCGCGTGGCCCACTGGCGAGAGGTGCTGACCTCCGCGCCGGCCGGCAAGAAGGTCGGTCTGCTCTGGAAAAGCGCTGTCGCCAGCGCCGGCCGTCACCGCTTCTTCTCGCCCTTCGAACAATGGGCCCCGATCCTGGCCACACAGGGCGTCTGCTTCGTCAACCTGCAGTACGGCGACTGCGCGCAGGAGATCGAGCAGGCGCGCCGCGAGCTGGGGGTAGACATCTGGACGCCGCCCGGCATCGACCTGAAGAAGGACCTGGACGACCTGGCGGCCCTGACCTGCGCCCTCGACCTGACCGTGGGCTTCGCC
The DNA here is from genome assembly GCF_016772415.1 of Phenylobacterium glaciei. NCBI lineage: Bacteria > Pseudomonadati > Pseudomonadota > Alphaproteobacteria > Caulobacterales > Caulobacteraceae > Phenylobacterium > Phenylobacterium glaciei. The sequence continues at coordinate 1,890,615 of NZ_JAGSGD010000001.1, read as the reverse complement.
AACGCCACCTCCAATATCGGCGCGGCCTGCGGTGCGCCCTGCTGGCTGATCTCCACGCCGGGCGCCTGGCCCCGCGTGGGGACCGACCACTATCCCTGGTATCCGCAGATGCGGGTCTTCCTGCCGCCGGGCTTCCAGCAATGGGACGCGGTGATGGTCGAGGTCGCCGAGGCCCTGACGCAGTTCGCCGGGTCATGACGGCGCCACCGGACACCGGCCGGTCACGCCGCGCGATCCCGCCCGTCGTCCTGACCTACGGCGTACTGGGGCTGGCGCCCTTCCTGGCGCCCCCGCTGGTCGGCCTGCTTTCACCGGATCTCTCCAGGCTGGCGGCCACCGGGCTGGCGCTCTACGGCGGCCTTATCCTCTCCTTCCTGGGCGGCGCGCGCTGGGGGATCGCGGTCGCCGAGGACCAGCCTCGGGCCTCAACCGTCACCCTGGCCATGATCCCGACCCTCGTGGGCCTGGCCCTGCTGCTGCTCCCGCCGGCGGCCCAGACGGCGAAGCTGGTGGGACTGGCCGCAGCCCTCTCCTTCCATCTGGTTTGGGACCTGCGCAGCCTGGGCCTGCCGTCCTGGTACGCCGCCCTGCGAACCCTGCTGACCGCCGGCGCCGTGGTGGGCCTGGTCGCCGGGGCGGTCCTGTTGCGGGGCTGAGATGGCGGCGAGCCTGGCCATCGTCATCGGCGGCTCCGGAGGGATTGGCCGGGCGCTTGCCCGACGTCTGGGCGACAGCCCCGCCCATGATCTGGTTCTCTCGATCTCCCGGCGGCGGCCCGAGGGCTGGGTCGACACGCCGCGCCAAGCCTGGATCGAGGCCGACATCCTGGACGAGGAGAGCCTGGCCCGCGCCGCGAAGCATGCCGCAGGCCTCGGCGCGCCGCGCCGCATCCTGGTGGCCACGGGCCAGCTTCACGGGCCGGGCCTGGCGCCGGAAAAGACCATGCGATCCCTCGACCTCGCCGCGCTCACCGCCCTGTTCGCCATCAACGCCGCGGGACCGGCCCTGGCCGCCAAGCACTTCCTGCCCCTGACGCCCCGCGACCAGCCGAGCGTCTTCGCCGCGCTCTCAGCTCGGGTCGGCAGCATCGGCGACAACCGGCTGGGTGGCTGGTACGGCTACCGCGCCTCCAAGGCGGCCCTCAATATGTTGATCCGCACCCTGGCGATCGAGCACCGGCGAACCCGACCGCTCGGCCTATGCGTGGCCCTGCACCCCGGCACGGTCGACACCGACCTCAGCGCGCCCTTTCAGGGCGGCGTGGCGGCCGAGGCCCTCTTCTCCCCGGAGCGTTCGGCGCAGGCTCTGCTGGAGGTGCTGGACACCCTTGGACCAGACGACAACGGCGGGTTCTTCGCCTGGGACGGGACGCCTATCGCCTGGTGAAAGCGGCGGAACGGGCAGGCTGGCCGGGGGTTAAGGCCAGTGTGGAACGCCCTTTCCGGGCGTCCTAGGAGTTCAGCCCATGCCCGGCCCCACCGAGTTCGAGGATACCCCTGACGGCCAGGATCGGGCCGAGGCGATGGACGAGACCAATCTCGACGACCGCGAGCAGATCGGCGAGATGCGCACGTTCGAGGAACTGGCCGAGGTGCTGGACGTCACCCATGAGCCGCAGGACGACCAAGACGACGAGCTGCTGGCCGACAATGACGACGAACCCGGCCCCGACGATGTCGAGGGTCCCTTCGTCGTGCACGCCGGCGAGAGCGACGACGACCTCGACAAGCGGATCGACGAGGGGCTGAAGGAGAGCTTTCCGGCCTCCGACCCGCTTTCGGTGACGCGGCGTGAGGATTAGCCAGAACGCCAATTAGCGCCGGGCGCGACGTTCATGCCGCTTGAATGTCGCGGCTGTCCCTTTAGGTTGGCCGCAGGTTGAAACATTTGTTCGAGCGCGAGCGTCTTTTTACGCCCGCCCCTGGGGAGCCCAATTATGAGCGAGCGTCAGCGTTTTGAAGGCACCGACAATTACGTCGCCACCGAAGACCTCAAGGTGGCCGTCAACGCCGCCATCGCGCTTGAGCGTCCGCTGCTGATCAAGGGTGAGCCCGGCACCGGCAAGACCGTCCTGGCCTTTGAGATCGCCAAGGCGCTCGGCGCCGAGATGATCACCTGGCACATCAAGTCCACCACCAAGGCGCACCAGGGCCTGTACGAGTACGACGCCGTCACCCGCCTGCGCGACAGCCAGCTGGGCGACGAGCGCGTCAAGGACGTGAAGAACTACATCAAGAAGGGCAAGCTCTGGGAGGCCTTCACCGCCGACAAGCGCCCCGTCCTGCTGATCGATGAGATCGACAAGGCCGACATCGAGTTCCCGAACGACCTGCTGCAGGAACTCGATCGGATGGAATTCTACGTCTACGAGACCAATGAGACGATCAAGGCTGAGGTCCGGCCGATCGTGATCATCACCTCCAACAACGAGAAGGAACTGCCGGACGCCTTCCTGCGCCGCTGCTTCTTCCACTACATTCGCTTCCCGGAAGCCGAGACGATGAACGAGATCGTCGAAGTCCACTATCCCGGCATCAAGCAGAAGCTGGTCGCTGAGGCCCTGCGCATCTTCTACGACATGCGCAAGGTGCCGGGCCTGAAGAAGAAGCCCTCCACGTCGGAACTGCTCGACTGGCTGAAGCTGCTGATGGTCGAGGACATCGACGCGGCGGCCCTGGCCGAGAAGGATCCCACCAAGCTGATCCCGCCGCTGCACGGCGCCTTGCTGAAGAACGAGCAGGACGTGCACCTGTTCGAGCGCCTGGCCTTCCTGGCCCGCCGCGAAGGTGCGGGTTCGCGTCCGGGTCAATAACGCTTACGACGAATTCACTCGACCAAACCGAGGGCTCCGGTCACCGTTCCATGCGAACGGGATCGGAGCCCTTTTTTGTTATGAAGACCCTGCTGTTGCTGGCCGCCTCGGCCCTGGCGCTCGCCGCCTGTCAGAGACCCGCCACCGTTTCCGCCAAACTGGACTGCCCCCACAACGAGGGCGGCTTGACCCTGGTGAGCGCCGCCGCCAACGGACAAAGCTGCATCTACCGCGAAAGCGACGGCGCGGAGGTGACCCTGACCCGCATGGCCGTGAAGGGAAGCGCCATGGCGACCCTGGCCTCGCTGGAGGCTGAGTTGAAGGCCCTCGGCGGCAAGCCCATCGGCGCCTCCAGCGCCGACAAGGCCAATTTGGCCACGGCCGGTACGTCGGCGGAAGCCGCGCGCGTCGAGGCCGAAGCCCGCGCCGACGCCAAGATCGACGCGGCCGCCGAGGCTGGCGAGGTGAAGGGTGACCACCCGACGATCCAGGCTAAGGTTGAGGATAACGAAGACGGCAGCGAGCGCACCCAGGTCGACTTCCCCGGCCTGCACATCAAGGCTGACGGCGACAAGGCCGATGTCCATGTCGGCCCCATCCACATCGACGCCGACGGCGACAACTCCACGGCCACCATCAAGCTGTACCGGGACGTCCGCCTGCGCGGCGAAGCCCTGTCGCGGGTGAAGCGCGGCATGCGCGCCACCTTCATCTATGCGGGCAGTGACCTGTCGGGCGGCTACAAATATCTGGGCTACGAGGCCTCAGGCCCCAAGACCGGGCCGATCACGGTGGCCATCGTGAAATCGACCTCCGAAAGCCAGCAAAACGACATGTACGACGACGTCAAGAAGCTGGTCCGCCGGAACGGCGGCGCTTGATCCCGGCGTCGCAAGCCGGCGCCGACCTCTTCAGACCAACGCCTTACGCATAGCCCTTCGGGTATGCGAGCCCTGCCCGTTCCCGGCGCGGCGGCTCGGCTTCGCCATGGTGCAGAGGCCAAGTTCCAGACGGTGCTTGACCGACACATATCTCGATGGCTATACATTAATCCATAGCCACGAGGTTATCGATCCGACATGACGACCGCGCAGGACGTCCTCTTCAGAACCCTCGCCGATCCCACCCGGCGGGCTCTCTTCGAACGGCTGTGCCGCGAGGGCGAACAGACCGTGGGGGCCCTGACAGCCCAGGCCGGGGTCTCGCAACCGGCCGTCTCCAAACACCTGGGGGTGCTGAGGCGGGCCGGCCTGGTGCGCGACCGCCACGAAGGCCGCCAAACCCATTACAGCGCCCAACTCGACGCTCTGGCGCCCCTGGTCGACTGGACCAGCCAGATGGCCGGGTTCTGGGAAAGCCGGTTCGATGACCTGGAAGACCTGCTGAAAAGGATGGACCAATGACCAGCGCCGCCAACGAAAGGCTTTCCGTCGTCGTCGAGCGCGAGATCGCCTATCCGCCGGAAAAGATCTGGCGCGCGCTCACCCAACCGCACCTGATCGAGGACTGGCTCATGAAGACCGACTTCAAGCCCGTCGTGGGCCACAGCTTCAAGCTCAGCGCGAACTGGGGCGCCGTAGACTGCCAGGTGCGGACGCTCGAGCCGAACAAGACGCTCTCCTATAGCTGGGACGCTATGGGTCTGGAGAGCGTGGTCACCTGGACCCTCACCCCCACCAGCACCGGGACCCATCTGCGGATGGAGCAGGTTGGCTTCCGGCCCGATCAACAGCAGGCCTACAGGGGCGCCACGGCCGGGTGGCCGCGGTTCTTCGACGGATTGGAGCAGGTGCTGGCGCGGGCCGACTAGGGTCGGTCCATGGCGCGCCTCCAGAGGAGATCGGACTTGAACACCTGGATTCGACAGGTTCACCGTTGGGTGTGCATTGCCTTCACGGCGGGCGTCACCGCCAACATCGTCGCCATCTTCGTCCTGAAGCAGGCCAAACCCAACCTGTGGGTTGGGCTCTCGGCGCTCCTGCCGCTCATCTTGCTGCTGCTCACGGGCCTGTACATGTTCGTGCTGCCCTATGCCGCCAGGTGGCGCGCCCAGCGGCCCGCCGGCGGATCGGAGTGAAAGCGATGGCGACCACGAAGGCCGATGGAGGTGATCAGACCGAGGACGAAGGAAGCACCCCCTCCCAGCTCATCGATGCGCGGATCAAGGATCTGGGCGACTGGCGCGGCGAGATGCTCGCGCGGCTCCGCGACCTCATCCGCCAGGCCGACCCCGCCGTGGTCGAGGAGTGGAAGTGGCGCGGGGTTCCGGTGTGGTCGCACGCCGGAATCATCACCACCGGCGAGACCTACAAGGCCGTGGTCAAGCTGACCTTCGCCAAAGGGGCTGCGCTGGAGGACCCATCAGGGCTCTTCAATTCCAGCCTTGAAGGTAACACCCGCCGCGCCATCGATTTCCCAGAGGGTGCGGCGGTCGACGAGGAGGCGTTGAAAACGCTGATCCGCGCCGCCGTCGCGCTCAACGCCGCGCGGCCCGCCCGCGCGGCGAAGAAACCCAGGAGCGCCTAGAGCACGATGCGATTAGATGGAATCGTCTGATCGTTTAATCGTGCTTTAGATTCAAGAGTTTAGAGCCCAATTCAGGCTTCGAGAGAAGCCATCAGGCTCTAGGCTGGCTGAACCTCGACCACCTTGTAGGTCAGCGGGCGGCCGTCCTCGTCGGCGACGGTCACATATTCGCCCACGGCGAAGCGGTGCTCGCCCAGGCGGTGGACCGGCTCGTCGTCGGCGGTGTCGTCACTGTCATAGTCGAAGAACCAGCGTGCGCCCTTCTTGGCCAGGCGGCCGTCGGTGGCGTCCTCATCCGGCTGGAACCGGCGCACCACGCATTCGGCCTTGGCCTTGGCGTAGGCCGCCTCGTCGATGTGCCCGTCAGCGGTCAGCGGCGCGGTCAGCGAATAGCCGCGGTGGTCGTCGCCACCGGCGAACTCGGTGCCGGGGTTGCGGGCAAGCCGCATGACGATGCGCGAGAGGCTCATGGCAGATACGCTTTCGATTAGTGGGAGAGGAACAGGGACGGCTGGTCAGCGGCCAGCAGCGAACGGGTGGTGCCGCCGAAAATGAACTCCTGCAGACGCGGGTGTCCGAAGGCGCCGGCCACCAGAACGTCGGCGTCGGCCTTTTTTGTGGCGTAGAGCAGCAGGGGGGCGGCGTCGCCGGAGTCCGGCAGGATATCGATGTCGGCGGCGATGTTGCGGGCCGCGAAATAGGCCTGCAGGCGCGTGGGATCAAAGCTGCGCGAGCTGGCCTTGGGGGCCGCCAGGATTACCACCCGGGACGCCTTTTCCAACAGCGGCATGGCCAGGCGCGCGGCGCGGGAGGCTTCCTTGCCGCCATCCCAGGCCACGGCGATCACGCCGCCGGTCTTGAAGCCCTCGCGGGCGATCAGCACCGGGCGCTGCTCGTCGGCCACCATCTGTTGAAAGGCTTCGGCCAGCGGGCCACGGCCGCGCGGCGGATCGTTGGTGAAGACCACCACGTCGGAAAGCCGGCTCTCGGCCGACAGCCCGGCCCAGACCGGGGTCTGCAGGGAAATGAACGCGGCCTTGGCGTAGCCGCAGGCGTCGACGGCGGCGCGCGCCTTGACCTCGCCGGCCGCGGCGGCCTCCTTCAGGGACTCCAGCGCGGTGGACTGCACCCCGCCCAGGAAGCCCTCGCCCATCCAGGGCATCACATCGGCGACATCGGCGGGGGTGTAGACACAGGCAAGCTCGGCGCCGAAGGGCTCGGCCAGCAGGGCGGCGGCCTTCACGGCGGCCTTGTCGCCCTCGCCGCCGGACAGCGGCGTCATGATTCTAGCCCAGCTCATGTGTTTCCCCTTGGCGTTGATGCACGGTGACGACGACGATGGACCTGCACATTGATCTTTCTCAAGTCCTGGTACAGGTCACGAGCTTGAGTGTGAGGGGAACGCGTCGGTGAGGAAAGGGCTCCATAAGGCCAACAAAGAACCTCGCGCCTGGCAACGCATGTTGTCGGGTCGACGTTTGGACCTGTTGGACCCTTCGCCGATGGACATCGAGATCGAGGATATCGCCCACGGCCTGGCCCGGGTGGCGCGCTGGAACGGCCAGACGATCGGCGAGCACGCCTTCTCGGTGGCCCAGCATTCCGTCGTCGTCGAAGAGATCTGCGTCCACATCCAGCCCGACCTAGAGCCGCGCTGGCGGCTGGCGGCCCTGCTGCACGACGCCTCTGAGTACGTCATAGGCGACATGATCAGTCCGTTCAAAGCCGCGCTGGGCTATGACTACAAGCTGTTCGAGGAGCGGCTGGAGCATGCGATCCATACGCGGTTCGGATTGCCGGCGAAGGTGCCGGCGGCGGTGAAGAAGCTGATCAAGCGGGCCGACCGGGCCTGCGCCTTCTTCGAGGCGACCCAACTGGCCGGGTTCGCACTGGCGGAGTCGATCGAGTTCTTCGACGCCCCGCCGGAGGGCTACGACTTGCGCATCCAACCGTTGTCGGCGGCGCAGGCGCAGCTAGGTTACGTTCAGCGTTACCAGGCGCTGTCGCAGGCCCTTGAGGCGGAGTGAGCGTGACCTTCATCATTTGCGGACTGGCCGAGGTTCCCGCCGTGATCGCCGCCCGGGCGCCGTCACACATGGTCACCCTGCTGGACCCGGCCAGCATGATCGCCACGCCCGCGGGGATCGAGGCCGCCAATCACCTGCGCCTGGGGGTCAACGACATCGCCGAGCCGATGGACGGCATGATCCCCCCCGATGAGCAGCTGGTCCACGACCTGCTGGCCTTCGGGACGACGTGGCAGGGCGACGCGCCGATGCTGATCCACTGCTGGGCGGGCATCAGCCGCTCCACCGCCAGCGCCTTCGTCCTGGCGTGCGCGCACAATCCGGACGCCGACGAGCGGGCGATGGCCCAGGTGATGCGCCGGGCCGCCCGCCACGCCTCCCCCAACCGGCGGATCATCGCCCTGGCCGACGACATCCTGGGCCGCCGCGGCCGGATGGCCGACGCCGTGGCGGCGATGGGCGACTATGACTATCAGGCGGCCCGGCCCTTCGACTTCCCGGCCCGTCATTAGGATGGACCGCGCCGTTGTCATCGGGCTCTCGGCCGTGGTGGTCGCCATCCGCGATGGTCAGGCTGTGGTGCTGACCGTGCGGCCCCAGGGGCAGCAGGCGGGCCTGCCGTTTGGCCCCTTCGACCCCGACGGCCACCGGACGTTCGAGCTGGCCCTGCGCGCCTTCGTGACCGCACAGACGCGATTTGACCTGGGCTATGTCGAGCAGCTCTACACGTTCGGCGACAAGGGCCGCGACGCCCCCCTGGCCGACATGGGGGCCGGGACCGGGGCGGCGCGGGTCATCTCGGTGGGCTATCTCGGCCTGACCCCCCAGGCCGTCGAGACCCATGCCCCCGACACCGTCTGGGCCGACTGGAGCCGGTTCTTTCCCTATGAGGACTGGCGCGAAGGTCGTCCGGCGGCCCTGACGGCGCTGGAGCCGGCCCTGCGGCAATGGGCCAAGGCCGCGTCTGGCGCGGAATCCACCCGCCGCCGCGCCGCCGCGCGCCTGCTGTTTGCTTTGGACGACGCCCCTTGGAACGAGGAGCGGGTGCTGGAGCGCTATGAGTTGCTCTACGAGGCGGGCCTGGCGCCCGAAGCCGCCCGCGACCGGGGCGAACGCGCGCCCTCCCCCGCCCTGGCCGCGGCCATGGGCGAGCCAATGTTCTCCGACCACAGGCGCATCTTGGCGACGGCCCTGTCGCGCCTGCGCGGCAAGCTGAAATACCGTCCGGTGGTGTTTGAACTGATGCCCGAGGCCTTCACCCTGTCCTTCCTGCAAAGGGCGGTGGAGGCGATCGCCGGGGTTCCGCTGCACAAGCAGAACTTCCGCCGGGCGCTGGAACGCGCCGACATGGTGGAGGGCCTGGGCCGGGTGGACACCGACACTGGCGGCAGGCCTGCGGAACTGTTCCGATTCCGCCGCGAAATTCTCGGCGCGCGGCCGGTTTCAGGGCTCAGCCTGCCCCTCCTGCGGGACTGAGGGGGCGAAACGAGCGTCAGGCCCGAGAAAGGCGCGCGTGCGTGCCCCGCCAGTGACGGCAGGCGCAGTCCGATCCCCTGCGAGGCGCGTTGGCGGTGGCGACCAGGCTGGAGACCGGCCGTCCTCTACTGCGGCCGGCGGGGCAGGGTCCTGGCGCGCTCAACACAGGCCCGCAGACCCGGGCTCAAATCCGCCCGCAAGAGGGCGGCCTTGTCGGGCTGGCCATCACCATGCTTAAGGCCCGCGTACCAGGCCGGCAGGAGGTCGTCGAGAACGCGCTTGGCTGCCTCCGGCCCCACACGCTCGGCCATGACCTCGCCGTGATAAATGACGCGGTCGGCGATCTGGTAGACCTCATCCATCAGGTTCAGATCCGCCTGGCTCGGATGGTTGTCCGGCTTGGTCAAGGAGATGAAACCGCCGAGCCTAAGCTGGCAAAGATAATCGTCCCGCAAAGCCGACACAGAGGCGTCGTCAGCAGGCTGCGCTGAGGCCGGCGCGGCCCCCCCAAGCGCCACCAGCATGGCCGCCACCACGGCCGGAAGCGTTGAATCTCTTGTCACCATCGCAAACCCCCGTTTCGCCCTTGCCGCGCCGACCCGGCGCTGATCACAGCGAAAGTTTAGGCTCATCGGGCCCGACCGTCTAATCGGAGGTCCACGCCTGGCGGCCACGCACCTTTCCGCTGGGAGCGCGAGAATCAGACGTCGCATCCGGAGACCTCCTCCTAGGCGGCGACGTCAGGCCTGTTGGGCTTTTCAAGCGACGCCTCCCACTGGGCCTTCAAGGTCGCCGAGGTCTCGCGGGAGCCGTCGGGGCTCCAGCCGGGGGGGCCGAACAGGTAGCCGCCCACCTCGCGCAGCGACCGCGAGCCGGCTAGGTCCTTGGCGATGCCGCCCCACTCGTGAAAAGCCACCCGGATAATGTTGAAGTTGCTGAGGTTCTTGACGATCCCGTAGCGTGGCTTCTCCTCGTCCAGTTCCGGCTGGAAGGTGCCGAACATCCGGTCCCAGACGATCAGGATGCCGGCATAGTTGCGGTCGAGGTAGCGCGGGTTGCGGGCGTGGTGGACGCGGTGATGGGAGGGGGTGTTGAACACCGCCTCGAACCATTTCGGCATCCGCCCGATAGCTTCTGTGTGGATCCAGAACTGGTAGACGAGGCTGACCCCCTTCTGGATGGCCAGCATGGCCGGCGGGAAGCCCAGGAAGGCCAGCGGCAGCCAAAGGGCCCAGGTGGCGGCGAGGCCTCCGGTCCAGGTCTGCCGCAGGGCGGTCGACAGGTTGTAGTGCTGAGAGGAGTGGTGGTTGACGTGGGCCGCCCACCAGAAGCGCCGCTCGTGGCTGAGCCGGTGGAACCAGTAGTAGGTGAGGTCCTCCAGGAAGAAGAGCGCCACCCAGGCCCAGATGGCGGTCATGGGAACGTCGAAGACGCGGTGGTTCCAGACCCAGATCGTGGTGGCGACCGCGACGCCGCCGGTCAGCAGACCCGCGACATTGCTGCCCAGGCCCATGGCCAGGGAGGCCATGGTGTCCTTGGTCTCATAGTGGCTCTTCACCGCCTTGAAGCGGGTGAGCGCGATTTCCAGGATGATGGTGAGGACGAAGAACGGAACCGCCACGGTGACCGGATCGAAGGGCGCGTGCAGAGGATCCATCAGGCGGCTCCCGCCGGCGGCCAGCTGTCGAAGGCCAGGCGGGCGCGGGGCGCGGCGATGTCGGCCAGGTCGAGCTTCAGCACCCCGTCGCGGAAGCTGGCGGCCACGGCCTGGGCCCAGGGGATGTGGCGGGCGGCATAGCCGTCGCCCACCTCGCACAGCACCAGGGCCGAGGCGCCAGAGCGGGCGAGCGCCCCTCGCCCATCATTGGCGACCCAGAGGCCGTCCAGGACCTTGCCGGGGAACTCGTCGGCGAACAGGGCCCGGGCGCGGGCGTCGCTGAGCGGCGACATCGGCTTGGCGATCTTGGCCCAGGCGGCCAGCGCCACCAGCAGGGCCACGGCCGCGAAGGATCCAGCGAACTGGATCGCGAATTGTTTGTCCAAAGGCGTCTTCTCCCTGCGCCGAAGGTCCGCCGTGGGCGGACCAGCGTCAAGGGGTGTGGACGTCGCGAGCTACGCCGCCAGGGCGCGCCGCAGGCAGGTGACGATCTGATCGGCGTGGTAGGGCTTGGCGACGAACTCACTGCCGTCGGGCAGGCCGCCCGAGAGATCCGCGCCGCCGGTGGTCACCAGGATGCGGACGTCGGGCCAGCGGTCGTGGACCAGTTGGGCGAGGTCGATGCCGTCAAGGGAGCCCGGCATGTTCACATCGGTGAAGACGGCGCAGATGTCGTCATGGCTGCAGAGAATTTCCAGAGCCTGGGCCGCGTCGTCGGCTTCGATGACGGCGAATCCAGCTTCTTCGAGTCCGACGGCGGCGGTGAGGCGGACCAGGATTTCGTCTTCAACCAAGAGCACTAAGGGAGCCATGGAGACGCAACCTGTGGGGTCGGGGGAAGTTCCTCGCCGGCTGGCAATCAGGTCTCGGGCGGCTGGAAGAGATAGGCCCAGGGATAGCCGTGCGGCGGGGCCTCGCCAGAGGCCACGCGCAGAAGATCGCGGCGCGCCTTGGCGCTGAGGAACTGGGCGTAGGTGATCATTTCGGCCGTCGGCAGGTCGGCCTCGGCGGGGTTGGTGTCGGGAACCTCGGTTTGCATGGCGTCACCTCTGTTGCGACATCCGCCGCGATGACCGCCATGAAGCGCCCGCCCGCCTGAATGCTCGCGGAAGCGGGCCGTTGGCTGGCGTTCAGGTTTCCCCTTCATGGGCAGGACGCCATTTTGTTCTTGTTTCGTTCGCATGAACACGAAGGATGTGGCATAGTTGCGGGCTTCCACAACTGCCTCGGAGACAGCCAGCTTGGCCGGTTTCAGTGAACGTCTGCCGGAGGACGAACGGCGGGACGGCTATGATCGCGACCAGGTCGCGGACATCTGCGCGCGGATCGAGGCCGGCGAGAGCCTGCGCAAGATCTGCAAGGAAGAGGGCATGCCCAGCCCCGCGACCCTGCATCAATGGCGGCTGCGCTATCCCCTGTTCGCCGACCTCTATGGCGCCGCCCGGGCGACCGCGCGGCGCAACCAGATCGCGGCCGACCAGGACGCCCTGCTGCGCCAGAAGCGGCGGCGCAAACATCCCTGGGGCCGTCCCGACAGCTATACCGAGGAGATCGCCGCGGAAATCTGCCGCCGCCTCGCCGAGGGCGAGAGCCTGCTGTCCATCGGCGCCTCGCGCGACATGCCGGTGGTGCAGACCATCTACAAGTGGCTGCGCAAGCATGCCGACTTCCGGCAGGACTATGCCCGCGCCCGCGAAATCCAGGCCGACGTGAAGTTCGAACTGGCCTGGGAGATCGCCCGGCACGCCGCCCCGGAGACCGAACGGGTGGCGCGGCTGCAGTTCGACGTGATCCGCTGGCAGGTGGGGCGGCTGTCGCCAAAGAAGTACGCCGAGACCGAGCCGGAGGGGATCGAGGGCTTCGACCAGGACGTCTATATCCAGATCTTTGGGGAGACGCGCGCGCAGGACACTCTGCAGCTGGTGGCGGGGCCGAGCTTCGAGGCGATGAAGGCCAAGGCGGCGCGGGAGCCGGCCGGCGGGCGCTAGGTCTGGAGTTCGAGCGCGACCGAGGCGCCAGCGGTTGAGCCCACCATCCTTCTCGCTCGTTCCGAATGTCGGCTTCTCGGAACGGGATGCCAACGTCGGCTTATTGGCCCGGACTCCAACGGTGAGAATCGACCCGGAGCGGATGTTCGGTCTCTCTGCTTTCCGGACAGGGCGCCGTGCGTTTTGGAATGTCGCTCCACATAGGTCACTGACCGATGGTACCTTCCCCATCGGTGGGCCGTAGGGGAAGCGGGTGGAGGTGCAGAATTCGGCAGAACTGCTCGTACGTGGGGCGGCCATCGGCGTCTTCCTGCTGACAGCGATCAGGATTGGCGGAGGCGGCCTCTCGCCGGCGCGGATCACGGGTGTGCTGTTCTCCTTGGCTGCGGCGGGCCACACGCTTACGCAGTTCCCCGGCGCGCTGAGCGCCTTCGGCCTGATCTCCGGCACCGCTTGGGTGCTCTCGGTTGCCGGTGCCGGCCTGTTTTGGGCTTTCGCGTTGGAATTGTTCGGCGATCATCGCCGACTAACCCCCCTGCGTTTTCTTCCCGCTCTCGCCTTGCTCGGCATCGCCGTTGTCGCACGGTTCTACTCCGCGACGCCGCGTGACCTCTGGCTGGCGCACAACTTGGGCGGCGCGGCCTTGATGGTACACGTGCTGGCCGTCATCTGGCGCGGTTGGCGAGGCGATCTCGTTGAAGCGCGTCGGCGGCTGCGTGGGCCTTTGCTCGGCCTGGCGGCGGTGTACACACTGATCTTGGCCGCCGTGCAGATTTCCGAACTGTACCTTGGCCCGGCGACGGCGCTCTCGTTCCTGGCAGCCTCCAGCCTTTTTGGCCTCAGTATCGGGAGCGGACTGGTCTTCCTTCGTGATGACCCCCAGTTGTTCGCGGTCGCCGGAGCCAAAGGATCGCCCGGTCGCGTAAACCCGCGCGATGAACCCTTGCTGCAACGCCTGATGGACGCCCTGGACAAGGACGAGGTCTGGCGCGAGGAAGGCCTAAGCATCGGCGGGTTGGCGAGCCGTCTCGGCGTCGCCGAGCACCACCTACGGCGTCTGATCAATGAAGACCTTGCCTATCGAAATTTTGCGGCGTTCCTCAACGAGCGCCGCGTGGCCGCCGCGCAGGTGGCCCTAACCGACCCTGGCAAGGCTCGCGTCGCGGTTTCGACCATCGCCTTCGAAGTCGGCTTCAGCTCTCTCGCGCCATTCAATCGCGCCTTCCGCGATATCACCGGCAAAACGCCGACGGACTGGCGCCGCGCTCAAGGCTGATCGAATTCAAACGATCCTCCTCGAATTCGACGAAGGCTCCGCTTTTTCGCGAGCGAGGAGACGCGCGGTTCGGGATTGACGCCTTCTGCCTCCAACAACACGGAGGCGTTCATGTCTAACGATGCAATTTCGGCCCTCGGGGCCAACTGGCTACAAAGCCTGTCCATCGACATTATCCGATACGCGGTCTTCGCGATCGCGACCTGGCTCGTCCTCTGGGTGCTGCTTGCGGGGGTTTTGAAACACCGAAAAATCCGTGCGAACACGCCGCCGGCCCGCCATCTAATCGGCGAGTTCTTGATCTCGCTTCGGTCGATCGCTGTCTTCTCGACGGTCGGACTTTCAATGTTCGCCCTAGAGCGGGCAGGCCATCTGCCAGGGCCGTCCTTGGCCGCGCAATGGGGCGCCGTTTGGGGCGTCGTCTCGCTCGTCCTGATGATCATCGCACAGGACACCTACTTCTACTGGACCCACAGGGTGATGCATCGGCCTAAGCTCTTCCGCACCTTCCACCGGCGGCATCATCGCTCTCACAATCCATCGCCCTTCACAGCCTACAGCTTCGACATCGCCGAGGCCGCCGTGAACGCGGCCTTCGTCCCGCTTTGGATGATCCTGGTGCCGACGATCTGGCCTGTCGTCGGGCTCTTCATGCTTCACCAGATCGCCCGGAACACCCTGGGCCACAGCGGCTACGAGCTGTTCCCTGCTGGCCGCGACGGCAAGCCGTTGCTCGGCTGGCTGACGAGCGTGACCCACCACGATCTGCACCACGAGCAGGCAGGCTGGAACTACGCCCTCTACTTCACCTGGTGGGATCGAATGATGGGCACCGAGCACCCCGAGTATTTTGCGCGCTTCGCGGCCGCAACCCGCCAGAGCCGCGCGGCTGTCGCGGCGGAGGTGGCCTGATGAGAACTCCGATCATAGGTGCCTGCCTCCCGGCGGGTATGGCTATGGAGTTGCAGGGCTTCGCCTTCAACGTCGTGCGCCGAAATCAAACCTGGCGCCGTCCTCAGGACGTGCTCACCGCAGCACAGGTGCGGTGATGCGCCGTCCAGCCTTCATCGCCAAACAGGCCCGCCATGCACACGGCCCCCTAGGACGCCTAATCGCCTTCATCATGGCTCGGGAGACCTGGAGCCAGAACCAGCGCGCCATCGCCGCCCTAGAGATCAGCAACGGGGAGAACGTGCTCGACATCGGTTGCGGCCACGGACGGAGCCTCCCCGCTCTCTCGGATTTGACGCCGGATGGGTTAGTGGTCGGCGTCGATCCTTCCGAACTCATGGTCGAGATCGCGGCCAACCGAACGAAGATGCTGATTAAGGCGTGCCGGGCGGACGTAGCCCATGCTTCGGTTGAGAACCTACCCTTCGTGGCGGGTGCCTTCGACAAAGTCCTATGCGTTCACGTCCTCTACTTCTGGCCAGACCTGTCCGACGCGTTCAAGGAGATCGCTCGGGTGCTGAAGCCGGGCGGCCTTCTGGCGCTGCTGTTCCGAACCAGCGACGGGGCGGCGACCGCGAGCTTCCCGGCCGACGTATACCTTTTCCGCTCGTGTGAAGAGGTGGCGACCATCCTCACCAAAGTCGGCTTCAGCGTGGAAGCCGTCATCAACGTCGGCGATTGCGTCCTGCTTACCGCGCGACGGTCCGGCTAGGGCCGCCTGACGCGCTATCAGACCTACTCGCTCGCCTTCTGTCAGGGTGGTAGGTTCGATGACGCGGCGCAACGTCGTCGATGTCGGATGGGCCAACATGAGCGAAAAGTCGCACTGGGAAGAGGTGTACCGGACGAAATCGCCCAATCAGGTAAGTTGGTACACACCACATCTCGACGTGTCGCTCAGGCTGATCACCGAGGCCACACCCGACAGACGCAGTGCGCTGATCGATGTTGGCGGTGGCGAAGCGACCCTGGTCGATGATCTTGTCGGCCTAGGGTACAGCGATGTCAGTGTCCTCGACATTTCGGAAGAAGCGATTGAGGTCGCGAGGGCGCGGCTCGCTGACGAGGTCGGGTCCGTGACCTGGATCGCTGGCGACATCACGAGCTGCGACTTGCCGCCCAATCGCTACGACCTTTGGCACGATAGAGCGGTCTTCCATTTTCTGACCAGCCCAGCCCAGCGTGAGGCCTACGTCAGGCAGGTTGTACGCGCAGTGAAGCCAGGCGGGCACGTCATCGTAGCCACCTTCGGCCCTGAAGGGCCGGAGAAATGCAGCGGCCTCGACGTCGTCCGCTACGGCGCTGATGACCTGCATAGTGAATTCGGAGGGCAGTTTCAGCTCCTTGAACACCTCACCGAGGTCCACGAGACGCCTTGGGGGACGCCGCAGCAATTTGTGTACTGTTTCTGCCGAAAGAGCTGATCGGCCGGCGCGCGGCCGGGCAGGCTTCCACGCCCGCTTTTAGCCGTAGGACCAAGGTCCGCTTTCCACCCTGAGCAGACATTCTTGGCGGTCAGCTCGCGGCGATCGAAGCACCCTCCCCCCGCTCGGAACAGCCGAAACGAAAACAGGGCCGCCCCATGGGGACGGCCCTGTCTCGAAATCCGATGCGGGTGAGCCCGCGTGGACTTACTTCTTCTTGGCGGGCGCGACGCCGTTGACGGCGTCCTTGAGGCCCTTGGCGGCGCGGAAGCGCACGGCCTTGGAGGCCGGGATCTTGATCGCTTCGCCGGTGGAGGGGTTGCGGCCTTCACGGGCGGCGCGGGCGCCGACGTCGAACACGCCGAGACCCGACAGGCGGACGTCGCCGCCATTGGTCAGGGCGCCCGAGACGGTGGCGACCATGGCTTCCAGCACGCGGCCAACTTCAGCCTGGGTGGTCCCGGCGGCAGTGGCGACCTGTTCGATAAATTCAGATTGGGTCATGTGACCTCCGGTTGTCTTTGTTGCGCCTCGCGTTTCCACGCAGGGGAGGCAAGGGTTTGCGCAGATTCGCGGGCTATGGCGACCTTGACGCAAGGGAAACGGGGCCGCGAGACCCCGTTTTTGGGCAAAATAGCGCGCATTCGTCGCGGTAGAGAGGCGACTGAACCCTCAGGAGGGTTAGCGGGCGTCGCGCAGGTACACCACCTGGCTGCGGCCGGAGCTGATCATATGCCCCAGCAGGAAGCCGGCGGCCGCCGCGATAGCCAGGGCGACATAGGGCTTCTCACGGACCAGGACGTCGGTGTCGCCGAAGCGTTCGACGGCGCGTTCCTTCACCTTGCCGTAGACTTCCTGGCCCTTGGCCACCACCACCTCGGTCTTGCCTTCCAGCAGGGTGCGGGCGGCGCTGAGCAGGCTGTGGGCGGCCTCATTCAGCGCGGCGGGCGCCTTGCTCACCGCATCGGCGGCTTCGTTGAGAGAGTCGGTGGCGCTGGCCTTGGCGCTCTTGGCGGAGGCGGCGATGGGATCGAGGGCGGCGGTGGCGTCGGCCAGGCCGTTCGCCGCGGTTCCGTTGGCGGAGGAGGTCATCGGGTCGGCCATGGTGCTTCTCTTCGGATAGGGGATCAGGCCCCACGAGTGGGGGGCCGGGCGCGACATCAACGATGTCGGCCCGGCCGAGGTTCCGAAGCTAGAACTTGCGCGTGTAGCCGACCGCCCAGACGTCGGCGTTCTCGCTGGAATCCTTGAAGTCGTGGCGGGTGTAGTCGACCCGCACGCCATTCTTGTCGTCCAGGAAGTACTGGCCGCCGACGCCATAGTTCCAGCTGTCGCCATCATCGGCGGCGGAGGTCCCGGCGGCGGACGCCTTGATCTTGGAATTGCCGTAGCCGACGCGGGCGAAGAGGTCGGCCTGGGGTGAGAGGGGCAGATAGCCGACGCCGTAGATGGCGGCCTGATGCTGCAGCTTCACGTCCACCGAGGTCCCGGCGACATTGACGCTGTCCTCCTTGACGCCGGCGGCCAGCTCGCCCTCGACGCCGACGTATTGGCCAAATCGGGCGCCCAAGCGGCCCTGGACGGCGCCCAGGTTCACGTCGTCGATATTGGCGTTCGCATAGCCCAGCGTACCGTAGAAGGTGGTGGGCGACAGGGCCTGGGCCGAGGCGATGGCGGGGACAGCGAGGGTCAGGGCGGTCGTTGCCGCCAGTGCGATGAGAGACTTCATAGGTTTACTCCAACTCTTGTCTTCAGCTCCCCAGCTGCTCCCCAGTCGCCCCCAAACACGGCGGTCGAAGGTCGGTTCCTAGACATCCGGCGGAAACATTGTGGCCGCCGATCAACTGTGACTCGAAGGCCACAAGTCGGCTGACGGGAGGGCCTGGCGTGCTATCAGTGTTCCCTGAAAGCGTCGGCCGGTCCGCCCGACGCGCGTACCAGGAGACGACGCCTTGCACTCAGCCGTGATCGCGGCCACCGGCCTCTACACGCCGCCCCAGAGCGTCTCGAACGCCGAGCTGGTGGAGGCCTTCAACAGCTATGTCGCCAACTTCAACACCGAGCACGCCAAGGCTATCGAGGCCGGCGAGGTCGAGGCCCTGACCCCCTCCTCCGTGGAGTTCATCGAGAAGGCCTCGGGGATCAAGTCGCGGTTCGTGGTGGACAAGGCCGGCGTCATCGACCCCGCCGTGATGACCCCGCGCATTCCCGAACGCTCCAATGACGAGCTGTCGGTCATGGCCGAGATCGGCGTGGCCGCGGCCCGCGACGCCATCGCCCGCTGGGGCAAGGACGCCAGCCAAATCGACGCGGTGATCTGCGCGGCCTCGAACATGCAGCGCGCCTATCCGGCCATGGCCATCGAGATCCAGCAGGCCCTGGGCATTGAGGGCTTCGGCTTCGACATGAATGTCGCCTGCTCCTCGGCCACCTTCGGCATCAAGACGGCGGCCGACTACATCGCCACGGGCTCGGCCCGCGCGGTGCTGGTGGTCAATCCGGAGATCACCTCGGGCCACCTGAACTTCCGCGACCGCGACAGCCACTTCATCTTTGGCGACGTGGCCACCGCCGTCATCGTCGAGCGCGAAGACCTGGCCAAGCCGGGCCAGGGCTGGGAGATCCTCGGCACGCGGCTGAAGACCCAGTTCTCCAACAATATCCGCAACAACTTCGGCTTCCTGAACCGCGCCGCGCCCGAGGGGATCGGGGCAGCCGACAAACTGTTCGTGCAGGAGGGCCGCAAGGTGTTCCGCGAAGTGGTGCCGATGGTCGCCGAGATGATCGTCGACCATGCCGGGGCGCTCGGCGTCGATCCGACCGGGCTAAAGCGCCTGTGGCTGCATCAGGCCAACATCAACATGAACGTCATGATCGGCAAGCGGGTGCTGGGCCGCGAGCCGGAGCCCGGCGAGAACGTGATCATCCTCGACACCTACGCCAACACCTCGTCGGCGGGCTCCATCATCGCCTTCCATAGCGCCAACGAGGACTTCCAGGCCGGGGACACCGGCCTGATCTGCTCCTTCGGCGCAGGCTATTCGGCCGGGACGGTGTTCGTCAGGAAGCGGTAGGCCGCAGGGCCTTGGTCCGGAACCACTTGGAGATGATCCACTTCTCGCCGGAGGTCGGTGGGGAGCCCTCGTGCAGGGTGCGGGGGTCCATCTCGCCGTCGTCGGTGACGCTGTCGAAGATCAGCGCGCCACCGGGCGGCGGCCGGAACGCGGCCTCCAGGCGCGGGAACAGGGTCGCCCCGCCCTCGAAGCCGTCGTTGAGGTAGACCAGCAGGGTGCGGACCCGCTGGCCCATGGCGGCGAGCTGACGGGCGTTCTCCGGCGTGTCGGGGATGTAGTCCATGTGCGGGCGATAGCGTTCGCCCGGCGCGTAGTGCAGCACCCCCAACCCCTCGGCGTTCTCCGGCGGCATCTCGGCGGCCTGGGCGATGCGCAGGTTCACCAACTCCAGGATGACGTCGGAATCCACCAGGCCAAAGTGCATGACACGGTTCGAACGCTCGCCCTGCACCTGCTCGGTCCCGTCATCGGTCAGCACCAGGCCGCGGCCCAGGGCGGGCTCGGCCAGCGACATGGCGTAGGAACAGATCCAGGCCGGCAGCAGGTCGGGGATCGACAGGATGCGCGGGCTCTCGTTCTCCACCACCCGGGTGACGGGGGCGGCGAAGGCCGAGAGGTCGGCGGCCGAGGCCACGGCGTCCCAGTCGCTGGGCGCGGGCGCCACGCCACGGGCGCCGAGCGCCACGATGGCGGGCTCGAAGCCGGTGATCGCCGCGGCCGACAGGGCGGCGTGGGCCAGGGCCTCATCCCCGCAGAGCAGACCCAGCTGACAGGCGGCGCGGCCGTCCCCCAGCTGCGCGGCGCGGGCCAGCCAGTAGAGGGCGCGGCCGATATTGCGCGGCGTGCCGACGGCCCCGGAATCGACGATGGCGGCCAGGTGCAGGCCGAAGGGATCACCGGCCTGGGCCGCCTGGACGATCCTTCCAACGCCGAGCTGCGGCGCCTGGGGGGTGATGTGCCCCACCAGTTGCCACAGACCCAGGCGTGAGACGGCGGGCATCCAGCCGCCGTGGGCCGCGCGGACCATCCAGTCGAGGGCCGCCTTGCCCTGGCCCTGGCTGTCCAGGGCCTCGGCCAGCGCCATCTGGGCCTCGGTGTCGCCGGCGATCGCCGCGCGGCTGGCTTCGTCGTAGGAGAGGATGCGCTGGGTCAGTAGATCGGCTCACTCTTGGGCGGATGGGCGGCCTTCCAGTCCATCGCCCTGCGGACACGGCTGCCGACGGCGGGATGGTCGTAGAACATCACTTCCTCCAGCTGGGACGGCGTGGCGGCGCGGTATTCGATGGTCTTGACCAGGGCCTTGGCCAAACCGTCCGGCTCATTGAAGTGTTCCAGCGAGAACTGGTCGGCGTCGGTCTCGACCAGGCGCGAGATCGACGAGGTGATCGGCGTGGCCAGCAGGCCCAGCACCGCGATGATGATGCCGATCACCGGGAAGCCGGCGGGGTCGGAAATGCCGGTGACGCCGGTGGCCCCGACCAACCTGGCGACCGGGGCGAACAGCCGGTCCACCAGGAAGAACAGCACCAGGGCCAGCAGGCCGAAGGACGAGGCCAGCCAGATCGAGTGCATGTGGACATAGTGGCCCATCTCGTGGCCCACGACGCCCTTCACCTCGGCGAGGTCGGCGCCCTGCTTGAACATGGTGTCGCTCATGGCCACCCGGGCGGTGCCGAACAGGCCCGAGACGTTTGCGGTGTAGCGGTTGGACTGCTTGGAGCCGTTGTAGACATAGATCTTGTCGGACGGGACGCCGTTGGCGTTGGCCATGGTCACCACGGTGTCGCGCACCGGTCCGGGAGGCGCAGGCGTGTAGGTGTTGAACAGCGGCTCGATAAACACCGGGGCCAGGACCATCAGCACCAGGAAGGCGATGGCCACCAGGCCGCCGCTCCAGGCCCACCAGGTCTTGGGCGCCTTGCGGATCACGGCGTAGACGCACATGCCCAGGATCACGGTCATGACCACCGAGATCAGCATCATGCTGACCGTCTCGCCCAGCCAGCCGCCGAAGGGCTGGTCGGTGAGGCCGTAGCTCTTCTGCCGCCACCAGTCGGCATAGGCCGACCAGGGCAGGGTCAGGACGCCCTCGATGATGACATCGGCGCCCACGATGAGGCCCGCCGCCAGCCAGGGCCGGCTCTTCTTGGCCTCGACCCAGGACCGGATCTTCACCAGCACGCCGGACTTGATCACCAGCCAGGCGACCACGACGGCCACCAGGGCGGCCCAGAGCAGCACCCAGTGGCCGCCCTGCGTATAGGCCGTGGCCTTGGCATGGGCCTCCGGCGACAGAACTGCGAGATAGGCCTGCGTCGCCGCGGCCGGATCGAATTGGGCCATGCCCCTACCCTCCCGAATAAGGGGTGGAAAAGGCCAGATAACCCCCGGCTTGTCAGGTGAAATATGTCTCATCTTCCCGACGCGCGGGCGCCGGGCGATAAAGGCCGATGATCACGATCCTCGCCATCCACGCCCATCCCGACGACATCGAGACCCTCGGCGCGGGGACCCTGGCTGTGCTGGCGGAAAAAGGGCACGCCGTGAAGATCGTCACCGTGACGGCGGGCGACTGCGGCTCCAACGAGACTGAGCCTGCCGAGACGGCGGTTATCCGCAAGGGTGAAGCCACGGCGGCCGCTGCCCTCATTGGAGCCGACTATCGCTGCGCCGACATCCCCGACCTCTGCGTGTTCAATGACGATCCCTGCCGGCGACGGGTGACGGAGATGATCCGATGGGCCGCGCCGGACATCGTCCTGACCGCCTCGCCAGTGGACTACCATCCCGACCATGAGGCGGTCAGCGTCCTGGTCCGCGACGCCTGTTTCGCCGCCTCGGTGCCAAACTACCGGACCGGTGACGCGGAGGTCCTCAAGGGTATCCCGCACCTTTACTACATGGACCCCATCGGCGGGCGCGACCGCGAGGGGGGCAAGGTGGTCCCCGACTTCGGCTGCGATGTCGGCGCCGTCTTCGCCACCAAGCAGGCCATGCTGGCCGCCCACAAGAGCCAGGACAGCTGGGTCTCAAAGCAGCACGACATCAGCGACCACCAGGCCTCGATGGAGGCCTGGACGCGCCGCCGCGGCCGCGACTTCGGCGTGCCCCTGGCCGAGGGTTTCCGCCAGTACCGGCACCATCCCTATCCGCGCACCGCTCTGTTGCAGGAGCTGCTCGCTGAATCCCTGGTGACCCTGCCCGCCACCTGACAAAAAGATCGCGCTCGCTGTCGGGCGCGTCACGCGTGGATCGTCCTTGGGACAGACCCATCGGAAACAAGTGTACTGGCCATGACCAAGCTGATGACGATGTTGCTGGCCGCGGGCGCCAGCCTGGCCTTCGCAGGACAGGCCCTGGCCGCTGGCGGCGCCTGCCCGCCCGGTGTGCCCGCCGGCATCTTCTGCGGCGAGCCCGACGCCAGCCTGGCCCCGGCCGGGACCTACAAGATGGACGAGAGCCACGTCGGCGTCATCGCCCGCGTCCGCCATATGGGCTACTCCATCAGCATCTTCCGCTTCGACAAGGCCGCCGCGACCCTGGTCTGGGACCCGGCCTCGCCCGCCAAGTCCTCGGTGAACGCCACGGTGCGGACCGGGACCGTCGGCACCAATGTGGCCGGCTTCGGCGCCGAGATTTCCGACAAGTTCCTGAACGCCAAGGCCTTCCCGACCGCCACCTTCGTCTCGACGGCCTTCCGCAAGACCGACGCCACCCACGGCCAGGTCGACGGCAACTTCACCCTGATGGGCAAGACCAAGCCGTTGACCTTCGACGTCGTCCTGGTGGGCGCCGGCAAGGGCTTCGGCAAGCCACGCATCGGCATGACCGCGACGGCGACCCTCAAGCCCGGCGACTTCGGCCTGGCCCCGGTGTTCGCCGATCCTATCGACCTGGTGATCGACACCGAGTTCGAGATGCAGCCGTAGGGCGCGCCCGCCCTCCCCGACCTGGGGAGGGAGATTGCGGCCTACAAATTCTCGATCTCGCAGCCGAGGGTCTCGGCGATCGCCTCGGCCAGGATCTTGCGGTGACAGCCGCAGTGGTCGGCCTCGTAGCAGAGCAGGGCTGTCTTGCGGTCGGCGGCGATGGCGGTGGCCCGGGCCAGTTCGAGCTGGGCGGCGGGCTCGGCCATGTGGGCCTCGAAAATCTCCGTCATCTCGCCGATTCGGCCCTTGCGCGCGGCCTCCCGGCCGGGCTTCGGCGTGCCGAGTTGGCGCAGGTGGAGGTACTCAATTCCCGCCTCCACCAGGCTGGCGGCCAGCAGGGTCTTGGAAAAGCCCGCACGGCGCGAGGCGGCCACCGCGCGGACATCGATCAGGACAGCGACCTTTGCGGCCTTCAGGCGGGCGATGACCGCGTCCTGGGTCTGGCTCTCATAGCCGATGGTGGCGAGCGGGATATGGCTGGGCATTTCCGTAAAATAGAGGCGGCTGGTCAGATGGCCAGCGGCGCTGTTGCGAAAGGGAGATCGTGACTGCGGCCCCAGCCGAGGGGTGGCGATCCGAAAGTCGCTTCCCCTGCCCATCGGCGCGGAGCAGTCTGGGACGCCGTGCGCCTGGGGGGCTTACCGTGACCACATCTACCGAGGCTGCCGGCCTGCCGGACATCGGCGCTGCGCGCGACCTGATGGGCCACCCGAGGGGGCTCTACTTCCTGAGCTTCACCGAGGTCTGGGAGCGCTTCTCGTTCTACGGGATGCAGGCCCTGCTGGTGCTCTACATGGTCGACCAGGCCCTGCGGCCCGGCCACATTGAGGCCATCGCCGGGATGGCGGCCTTCCGGGCCGGCATCGAAAGCGTGTTCGGCCCCCTGTCGATCCAGGCCCTGTCGTCGCAGATCTTCGGCCTCTACACCGCCTTCGTCTATTTCACTCCGCTGATCGGCGGTTGGATCGGCGACCAGGTGCTGGGCCAGAGGCGCACGGTGATCGCGGGCGCGGTGCTGATGGGGATCGGCCACCTGCTGATGGCCTTCGAGGCCTCCTTCCTGATCGCCTTGCTGGTGCTGATCCTCGGCGGCGGCCTGCTGAAGGGCAATATCTCGGCCCAGGTCGGCGCCCTCTATGACAAGACCGACCCGCGCCGCACGCGCGGCTTCTCGCTGTTCAACCTGGCGATCAATATCGGCGGATTCGCCGCGCCGCTCGCCTGCGGCACGGTGGGTGAACTCTATGGCTGGCATTACGGCTTCGAGCTGGCCGCCGCCGGCATGGTGGTGGGCCTGATCACCTATCTGGCGGGTAGCAAGTATCTGCCGCCGGACACCCTGACCCCGCGCGGGACGGAGAAACGTCCAGGCCTCGCGCCTGGCGACGGCAAGATCATCCTGGCCCTGGTGGCCATGCTGGTGCTGGGGACCTTCTATTCCACGGCCTATGGTCAGGAGTTCAACGTCATGACCCTCTGGTATCGAGCCACCACCGACCGGCACATCCTGGGCTTCGAGACCCCGGTGACCTGGCTACCGTCGCTGGACGGCCTGTTCATCGTCGGCTTCACGCCAATCGTCATGCGGCTGTGGGCCAATCAGGCCGCCAAGGGGACCGAGCCCAGCGACCTGGCCAAGATCGGCTGGGGCAGCGTGATGGGGGCGGCTGGCATGGGCTGCCTGATGATCGCCTCGCTGATCTTCGCGGCCGGCGGCAAGCCCAGCCTGCTGTGGAGCGTGGCCTGTTTCGCGCTGTTCGGTCTGGGCTTCATCTTCCAGTGGCCGACGACGCTTGCCCTATGTTCCCGCGCCGCCCCGGCGGCCATCGGCGGGGTGATCATGGGCGTGGCCTTCCTGACCGCCTTCGTCTCCAACTATCTCTCGGGCTGGCTGGGCGGCTTCTACGAGAAGATGACCCCGTTCAACTTCTGGGGCCTGCACGCGGCGATCAGTCTGGCCGGGGCCGTCGGAATCCTGCTGTTCATCCGGCCGCTCAACAGGATCCTTCAGCCGACGCCGAGCTGAGCCCAGATGGCGGTGGGGTCGAAATAGGGCCGGTCGGCGACGATCTGGCCACCGCCCCAGCCCTCCCCGCCTCAGCGCGGCTGAACCGGCCGGCGCACAGTGATGGTGTTGGTGGGCAGGTTGGAGAGCACCTCCAGACGCTGCAGCTCGGCCACGGCGGTCTTGATCATCTCCTCGGCCTGCGCCTCGTCGGCGGCGATGTTGCAGCCGGCCAGTTCGCCATCCTTGAAGATGGCGATGATCATCGGCAGGCCCTCGGAGGGCGCCGGATAGATCGCGCCGTGGATGCGTGCGGTCATGTCAGGGCTCCTGGGGTTCGCCGTCGAGGACGGTCAGCTTGCCGACGACGAGTTCGTCGATCTCGAGACGTTTGATGCGGCCCCGGCCAAGCGCCAGACGGCCGATGGCGAGCGACCCGATCGCAAGGGCCCCCACGGCCAGAGCGCCCACGGCGAACGCGCCCAGGGCCAATGTGCCCACCGCCCCAGCCGTCAGGGCCCTCGGGCGGACCTGCACGACGACGGGGAGCGGGCGTGATTTCCTTGTCACCGGTCCTTCTCGCGCTCGCCGATGGCGGCCTGGGCAGCGGCCAGGCGGGCGATCGGCACCCGGAAGGGCGAGCAGCTCACATAGTCGAGGCCGATCTTCTCGCAGAACTCGATGGAGGCCGGGTCGCCGCCATGCTCGCCGCAGATGCCGAGCTTGATGTCGGGGCGGGTCTTGCGGCCGCGCTCGACGGCGATGCGGATCAGGTCGCCAACGCCTTCCTGGTCGAGGGTCACGAAGGGGTCGCGCTCGAAGATGCCCTTGTCGATATAGGCGCCCAGGAAGCGGCCGCTGTCATCGCGACTGATGCCGAAGGTGGTCTGGGTCAGGTCGTTGGTGCCGAAGGAGAAGAACTCGGCGTACTGCGCCAGGTCGTCGGCGCGGATGGCGGCGCGGGGCAGCTCCACCATGGTGCCGACCCGGTAGTCGATGGTGACGCCCTTCTCGGCCATCACCTGCTGGGCGACCCGGTCGGTGAGTTCGCGCAGGAACTTCATCTCCAAGCCTTTGGAGACGAGCGGGTGCATGATCTCCGGGATCGGCGCGGCCTTGCCGGACTGAACCACCTCGATGGCGGCCTCCAGGATGGCGCGGACCTGCATCTCGTAGATCTCAGGATAGGCCACGCCCAGGCGGCAGCCGCGGTGGCCCAGCATGGGGTTCACCTCGTGCAGCTCCTTGGCGCGGGCCAGCAGCTTGGCGGCGTCCAGGCCGGTGGCCTTGGAGACCGCTTCGACGTCCTCGGCGGTGTGGGGCAGGAACTCGTGAAGCGGCGGGTCCAGCAGCCGGAAGGTGACCGGCAGGCCCTCCATGATGGAAAACAGCTGCACAAAGTCCTCGCGCTGCATGACCAGCATCTTGGCGAGCGCCTGTTCACGGCCCGGGCGGTCGTCGGCCAGGATCATCTCGCGCACGGCGGCGATGCGCACGGCGTCGAAGAACATGTGCTCGGAGCGCACCAGGCCGATGCCCTCGGCGCCGAACTGACGGGCGGCGGCGGCGTCGGTGGCGGTCTCGGCGTTGGCGCGGACCTTCAGGCGGCGGATGGCGTCGGCCCAGACCATCAGGGCGGCGAAGTCACCCGTCAGCTCCGGCTCGATCATCTGCACGGCGCCGGCCAGCACCTCGCCCTTGGAGCCATCGATGGTGATGATATCGCCGGCCTTGAAGGTGCGGTTGCGGGCCCGGAAGGTCTGGGCCGCGTCGTCGATATAGAGCTCGCTGGCGCCGGAGACGCAGGGACGCCCCATGCCGCGGGCCACCACGGCGGCGTGGCTGGTCATGCCGCCGCGCGCCGTCAGGATCGCCTTGGCCGCGTGCATGCCGTGGATGTCTTCGGGGCTGGTTTCCTCGCGGACCAGGATCACCGCCTCGCCGGCGGCGGCCATCTTCTCGGCCTCGTCGGCGTCGAACACCACCTTGCCCGTGGCCGCGCCCGGCGACGCGGGCAGGCCCGAGGTGATGATGTCGCGCGGGCTCGCCGGATCGATGGTGGGGTGCAGCAGCTGATCGAGCGACCCGGGCTCGATGCGCATCACCGCCTCTTCCTTGGTGATCAGGCCCTCATTGGCGAGATCCACCGCGACCTTCAGCGCGGCCTTGGCGGTGCGCTTGCCGTTGCGGGTCTGGAGCATGTAGAGGCGCCCCTTCTCCACGGTGAACTCGATGTCCTGCATGTCGCGATAGTGCTGTTCCAGCTTCTCGACGACGGACTTGAACTCCGCAAAGACGTCCGGGAGGGCCTCCTCCATGGACGGCGACTTCTCGCCCATCTCCTCGCGGGCGGCGCGCGTCAGGGCCTGGGGCGTGCGGATGCCGGCCACCACGTCCTCGCCCTGGGCGTTGATCAGGAACTCGCCATAGAGGCGCGCCTCGCCGGTGGACGGGTTGCGGGTGAAGGCCACGCCGGTGGCGCTGCTGTCGCCCATGTTGCCGAACACCATCGACTGGACGTTGACGGCGGTCCCCCAGCTTTCAGGGATGTCGTGCATGCGGCGGTAGAACTTGGCCCGGTCGTTCATCCAGCTGGCGAACACCGCGCTGATGGCGCCCCAAAGCTGGGCCTGCGGATCCTGTGGGAAGGGATGGCCCAGCTCACGCTCGACGGCGGCCTTGTAGGCGCTGACGACCTTCTCCCAGTCCTCGGCGGAAAGGGCGGTGTCGACGCTGACGTCGAGGCGCTCCTTCTGTTCGTCGAGGATGTCCTCGAACATGTGGTGGTCCAGATCCAGGACTACGGCGGAGTACATCTGGATGAAGCGGCGATAGCTGTCGAAGGCGAAGCGGCGGTCACCGGCCAGCTTGGCCAGGCCCTCCACGGTCTGGTCGTTGAGGCCGAGGTTCAGGACAGTGTCCATCATGCCGGGCATGGAGGCCCGGGCGCCCGAGCGCACCGAGACCAGCAGCGGGTTGGCGGCGTCGCCGAACACCTTGCCGGTGATCGCCTCGACCTTGGCCAGGCCCGCCACGACCTGTTCCTTCAGGCCTTCGGGATAGGCCTTGTCGTTGGAATAGTAGTGGACGCAGGCTTCAGTGGTGATGGTGAAGCCGGGGGGCACGGGCAGGCCCAGGGAGGACATCTCGGCGAGGTTGGCCCCCTTCCCGCCCAGCAGGTTCTTCATGGACGCGTCGCCGTCGGCGCCGCCCCCGCCAAAGGAATAGACCCAGCGCGACTTGGTCAGCGTATCGGTCGGCATCCTTGAGGTCTCCTAACCCGTCACCAGAGAGAAGTCCGCGACGCGACCCATCGCATCACGCACCTGCGCCAGAAGCCGTAGACGGTTCTCACGTTCCGCCGCGACCTCAGAGTTCACCAACACCTTCTCGAAGAAGGCGTCCACGGGCGCGCGCAGTCCCGACAGGGCACGCATCGCACCTGCGAAATCTTCATTGTGCAATGCACGCGCCACCGCGGGTTCCGCAAGGGAAATCGCCCCGATCAGGGCGGTCTCCTCCGAGGTCGCGCCGGACATGGCCACGGCCGGACCCGCAGGTAAGGGGCCCTTCTTTTCCTCGGCCTGGAGCAGTTGTCGGGCGCGCTTCTCGCCGGCCAGCAGGTTCTTGCCGTCCTCGGTCTTGAGGAAGCCATCCAGGGCCTCGACCCGGGCGACGATACGCACCAGGTCGTCGTCGCCGAGGGCGAAGACCGCGTCCACCAGGTCGTGGCGCTTGCCCTGGTCGCGCAGCACCACCTTCAGGCGGTCGGCGAAGAAGGCCATGACCTCGTCGGCCACCACGGCGTAGGGGCGGAATTCGTAGAGCACCTCGCCCTCGGGCGCCTCACCGGCCGCGGCCGAGCGGTCGAAGCGGATGTCGAAGTCCGCCTCGGTGGCCACCACATAGGGTTTGCCTTCAAGAAGCGCGTCCTCGAACTCCTCGACATAGGTCTCGAAGACCTCCGAGGGGCTGCGCGACAGCGGCCCCAGATAGCCGGTGGTCCGCTTGGTGGAGACGTAGAGGGCGCGGCCCGGATCGACGTAGCAGCGCAAGGACCGATACCAGTCGCCCACCAGCTGGCGGACGGGCGCACGCGCCTCCGAGCCCAGCAGGATGCGGATCACCCCCAGCGCCGCGCGGCGCAGGGCATAGGGGTCGCGCGACCCGGTGGGTTTCTCATTGATGGCGAAGAAAGCCGTCAGCGTGTCGAGCTTTTCGGCGAGGGCCACGGCCATGGTGACCGGGGTGTCGGGCGCCTCGTCATTGGCGCCGACCGGGCGGTAGTGGTCGCGGATGGCGTCGGCCACCACGCCGCTGATCTTTTCCTCGCGCGCGTAGTAGCCGCCCATCAGGCCCTGCAGTTCGGGGAACTCGCCGACCATGCCCGTGCCGAGATCGGCCTTGGCCAGGCGCGCGGCCAGCACCGCCTTGGCGACATCGGCGCCGACCCGCGGCGCGATGGCCTTGGCCAGGATCTCCAGCCGCTCGACCCGCTCATAGAGGCTGCCCAGCTTGGCGTGGAAGGTGACGCCCTTCAGCTTTTCGAGGCGGTCTTCCAGGCTGATCTTGCGATCCTCGTCCCAGAAGAAGCGGGCGTCCGACAGCCGGGCCGAGAGAACCTTGGCGTTGCCGGCGGCGATCACCTTGCCCCCGTCGGCGGCTTCGATATTGGCCACGGTCAGGAAGTGCGGCGCGAGCTTGCCCGTCGCCGGGTCGCGGACCGCGAAATACTTCTGGTGGGTGCGCATGGAGGTCCGGATCACCTCCGGAGGCAGGTCCAGGAACACCGGGTCCATGTCGCCCAGGATTGGGGTCGGCCATTCGGCCAGGCCCGAGACCTCGTCCAGCAGGCCCTCGTCGTCCACCAGATCGAGATTGCGCGCGAAGCACAGGGTCTTGGCGCCCTCCAGGATGCGGTCCTTGCGCTCCTCGGGGTCGAGGATCACGAAGTGCTTGGCCAGCTTCTGCGCATACTCGTCGAAGTCACGCACCTTGAAGGGCTGGGCCGAGCCCATGAAGCGGTGGCCTTCGGTGACATTGCCGCTCTCGATGCCGTCGATGGTGAACGGCACGACCTCGCCGTCGAAGACGCAGACGATGCGCTTCAGCGGGCGCACCCAGCGCAGGGTCCCCCGCCCCCAGGTCATGGACTTGGGCCAGGGGAAGTCGCGGACGATCTTGTCGACCATCTCGGCGATGATCTCGGGCGTCGGACGGCCCTGTCGGTGGATGTGGGCGAACCAGACGCCGTCCTTCTCCACCAGCTGCTCGCGGGTCAGGCCGGTGGAGCGCAGGAAGCCGTCCATGGCCTGGTCAGGGGAACCGACGCGAGGACCCTTGCGGTCCTCATGGCGGTCGCCCTGGGTCGCCGGCAAACCCTCGGCCACCAGGGTCAGGCGCCGCGGCCCGCCGAAGGACTTCACAGCCTCCGGGATCAGGCCTTCGCCCGCCAGGTGCTCGCGGGCCAGACGTTCGAAGTCGCGTGCGGCCTGGGCCTGCATGCGCGCGGGAATCTCTTCGGAGAACAGTTCGATCAGCAGCTGGGGCATCAGTGAACCGAAGGCTCGAGGGGGGTCGGCGCCAGGAGGGCTTCGGCTTCCTTACGCTGGGCGGCGCTGATGCGTGGCGCCATGGCCCGGGTGGTGAAGGCGCCGTAGAATTTCTCGTCCTTGGCATACATCCAATCGGAGATCCTCGCCGGATCGACGCGGAACTCCGCACCGGCCTTCATGGCGCGTACGTCTTCAGGATCGTTGTCCAGGCGGCCCATGATCATCGCGCCCGAATGGCTAAGAACCTCGACCCAGACATGCTCGACCCCGCCGTGGTCGGTCGGGAGCCCCACCTTGACGTAGAAGTTGGTCCTCGTCGGCTCATGCGCGTCGAACTTGGCCCAGAAGTCCGGCAAGGACCTGAGAGACTCCGCCGTGGCGGCCTTCATGACCGCGTCTTCCCCGTCGGTCCAAAGCACTTCGTCTCGCGGCGCGCAGGCAGCCATCGACGGCGCCATCGCCGACAACGCGACGACCAGGCCCAGGGTCGAAATGAAGGTCCGGCTCACGCGTTTCCCCCCTCGTTCTTCACCCACGCTTGGGCGCACATCTTGGTCAGGTCGCGGATGCGGCCGATGTAGCTTTGGCGTTCAGCCACGGCGATGGCGCCCCGCGCGTCCATCAGATTGAACAGGTGGCTGGCCTTCAGCACATGGTCGTAGGCCGGCAGGACGATGGCCTGGCCCTGCGGCCCGGTCATGGCCAGCAGGCGCGGGACCTGGATCTCCATATCCTCGAACTGGCGCTTCAGGGTCTCCACGTCATAGCCGTGGAAGTTGGCTTCCGAGTGCTGGCGCTCGTTCTCCAGGAACACCTCGCCATAGGTCTTGGGCTCGGGGCCGTCGGGATCGTTGAAGGCCAGCTCGGTGAAGTGGTCCACGCCCTGGATATACATCGCCAGGCGTTCCAGCCCATAGGTCAGCTCGCCGGCCACCGGGAAGACGTCCAGGCCGCCGACCTGCTGCATATAGGTGTACTGGCTGACCTCCATCCCGTCGCACCAAACCTCCCAGCCCAGGCCCCAGGCCCCGACGGTGGGGTTCTCCCAGTCGTCCTCGACAAAGCGGATGTCGTGCAGCCGGGTGTTGAGGCCGATGGCCTCCAGGCTGCCCAGATACAGCTCCTGCAGGTTGTCGGGGTTCGGCTTCAGGATCACCTGGTACTGGTAATAGTGCTGCAGGCGGTTGGGGTTCTCGCCGTAGCGGCCGTCGCCGGGCCGGCGCGAGGGCTGCACATAGGCCGCCCGCCAGGACTTGGGACCGAGCGCGCGCAGCACCGTGGCCGGGTGCAGGGTCCCTGCGCCGACCTCAATGTCGTGCGGCTGCAGAATCACGCAGCCCTGACGGCTCCAATAGTCGTGCAATTTCAGGATAAGGCCCTGAAATGAAAGCGGCTTGTCGGCGGGCATGTGAGCTGTTTCGCAGGCGCAAAAAAAGTCGGCGGACCATAGGGCCCGCCGACTTCCGCTTCAACCCACGTAGGGCTGAAGTGTTTAGTTACCCTTGGGGGCCGAGCGATTGCCGGCGTGCGACAGGGGCTTGTACTTCGCGCGGTTCTCCGGGGTGTCGGCGACCGGCCCGTTGGTCACCGTGGTGGTGGTGACGGTGGCGGCGGTGTCGGTCGTGGCGCCGGTGGTGGCCATCGGCGTCGTGACGCTGGTGGAGGTCGTCCCGTCGACCGAGGTTTCGGTCGTCGTGGTGCTGTCCATACTCGGCATGGGGTCACCGGCCGGGGTGGTCATGGGGGCCATGGTCGAGTCCGCGGGCTGGGTCATGGTCTGGGCGTGGGCGGCGCCGGCCATCAGAGCGGTGGCGGCGGCGGCGGCGAGCAGATGCTTGAGGTTCATGGTGGTTACTCCTGGTGGTTCCTGAAGGAATCCCGGCGACCGAAGGCCGCCGGGCAGCCCCGACTAGTTCTTCTTCGGCAAGACCTGGGTGGCCGGCAGGGTGGTCGGCTCCTTGGCCGGCGCCGGGCTCGACGACATGGCGGGCGCGGTCGCCGAGGCGGGCACGGCGGTGTTGGCGGCGGCCATGGCGCCCGGCGGCATCAGCACCTTGTCGACGACGTGGATGATGCCGTTGGTAGCCATGATGTCGGCCTGAACGATGTCGGCGTCATTGACCTTCAGCCTCGCCCCGCCCGACAGCTCGACGGACGGACCGGCCACAGTGGCGGCCTTACGGGTCGCGCCCTTGAACTCGCTGGACGGCACCTTGGCGTTGATGACGTGGTAGATCAGCACCTTCTGAAGCTGGGCCTTGTTCTCGGGCAGCATCAGCTTGTCGAGTTCGCCCGCCGGCAGGGCCGCGAAGGCCGCGTCCGTGGGGGCGAACACCGTCAGGTTCTTGTTGTCCTTCAGCAGGGTGGTGAGGTTCGTGGCCTCAGCAGCCTTCAGAAAGGTGGTGAACTGGCCCGAGGCCTTGGCGGTCGCAACGATATCGCCGGCGGCGACAACCTTGGTGGCTGAGGCGGCCGCAACGTCGCTGGTCGCGGCCGGGGCGGGCGTGGCGGTCGTCGATTTCGCCGTAGATTCGGCGGCGGCAGGGGCCTTGGCGGCCTTGGTGGCGGTCTGGGCCTGGGCGGCGCCGGCCAGCAGGGCCAGGGCGGCGGTCGTGGTCAGAATGCGGTTCAGATACATCGTATCCTCGTGACGGGGTGAATGGAGCCCCCACTCGCCGAGCCTTGAGAGAAGTTCGGCCTGTCGGGCTCAACAGCGCGCGGCGGCGCCTGCGGTTGCCCTGATCACGGGTTCGTGAAGGACCGTGATCCCCCGTCTTCGGACCCCAGCTTCACAACGCGAATGCGTATTGTGGAGGCGCATTCTGCGCAACGAATGAACAATGACCAGGGGATATGCCCGAAAAGCAGGCGCCCAAGGTCTTTTCCTTGATCAGAAGTTACCGGGCGTCCGCCGTCGCCTGCGTGTCTCGATAGCGTCGCCTTGCCGTCGAGGGGGCTGAACTCGCGACGGGTCGGGAATTCACCACGGGCGTGCCGATCTTTGGGGCTGCGCAGGAGCGAGCGATGAAACTGATCATGGCGATCGTCAAACCCTTCAAGCTGGACGATGTGCGCGAAGCGCTGGTCGCCGCCGGCGTCGAGGGGCTGACGGTCTCGGAAGTTAAGGGCTACGGCCGGCAGAAGGGGCAGACGGAAATCTACCGGGGCGCTGAGTACCAGGTGAACTTCGTTCCCAAGGTGAAACTGGAAGCCGTGGTCGACGACAGCGCCGCGGCCAAGGCCGTGGAAGCCGTCAAGGCCGCCGCCGCCACCGGCAAGATCGGCGACGGGAAGATCTTCGTCCTCAATGTCGAGGACGCGGTTCGCATTCGGACCGGCGAGTCCGGCACTGCGGCGCTTTAGAGCGCAGCACGAACTCATCGGGACAAGGGGATAGCACATGAAAACATTCGGATTTAAGCGGCTGGCGGGCCTGTTGGCCGCCGCCACCCTGGTCGGGGCGCCGCTGGCGCTTCCGGCCTTCGCGCAGGACGCACCCGCCGCAGAGGCCGCCGCGCCCGCGCCGGAAGCCGCGGCTCCGGCGCCTGAAGCGGCGCCCGCCGCTGAGGAAGCCGCGCCGGCAGCCGCCGAGGCCGCCGCGCCTGCGAAGCCGCTGATGGCTCACCAGGTGAAGCTGGAGCTAGACGGCTCCGGCGCGGCCTGGATTCTGACCTCAACGGCCCTGGTCCTGATGATGACCATTCCGGGCCTGGCGCTGTTCTACGGGGGCATGGTCCGCCGCAAGAACGTCATCGCCACGGTCGCCCAATCCTTCGCCGTCACCTGCGTGGTGACGATCGTCTGGATGGCCATCACCTACGGCATGTCCTTCGGGGTCAACCCGGACGAGACCCTGAACAAGTACATCGGCTCCTTCGATGTGCTGTTCCTCAACGGCGTCACCACCGAGACGGCCTTCTCCGCCGCCAAGGGGCTCCCGGAGATGCTGTGGATCGTCTACCAGATGACCTTCGCCATCATCACCCCGGCCCTCATCGCCGGCGCCTTCGCCGAGCGCCTGAAGTTCTCGGCCCTCCTGCTCTTCACCACCTTGTGGGCGATCTTCGTCTACGCCCCCATCTGCCACTGGGTCTGGGGCGGCGGCTGGCTCTCGGGCGCTGGCGTCCTCGACTTCGCGGGCGGCACTGTCGTTCACATCAATGCGGGCGTCGCCGGCCTGATGTGCGCCTTGGTCCTCGGCAAGCGTAAGGGCTACGGCGCCGAGAACATGGCTCCGCACAACCTGGTCTTCACCATGATCGGCGCGAGCCTGCTGTGGGTCGGCTGGTTCGGCTTCAACGCCGGTTCGGAATGGGCTGCCGACGGCATCGCCTCGGCCGCCATGCTCAACACCCAGATCGCGGCCGCCGCGGCCGCCCTGGCCTGGATGCTCGTCGAGTGGGTTGAGCGCAAGAAGCCCGGCATGCTGGGCCTGGCCTCGGGCGCGGTGGCGGGTCTCGTCGCCATCACCCCGGCCGCCGGCTTCGTGAACCCGCAGGGCGCCCTGATCATCGGCATCGTCGGCGGCGCGGCGGCATACGTCGGCGCGGTCTGGCTGAAGCGCCTGCTGAAGTACGACGACAGCTTGGACGCCTTCGGCGTGCACGGGATCGCTGGCATCGCCGGCGCCCTGCTCACCGGCGTACTGGCCGACCCGGCCATCAACAGCCTGGGCGAAGGCGCCAGCCTCATGAAGCAGGTCCTCGGGATCAGCGCGACCATCGTTTGGTCGGGCGTGGTCACCCTGATAATCCTCTTCATCTGCAAGTTCACCACCGGCCTGCGGGTCTCGGAAGAGGGCGAAGTCGAGGGTCTGGACCTGTCGCTGCATGGCGAAGCCCTGCACGAATAGTCCACGTCACTTCCACGCGTTGGGAACGGGGGTCCTTCGGGGCCCCCGTTTTCGTTTGGAGCTAGCGCCAGTCGGCCCGGGTGATGGCGTACTCCACCTCCCCCTGCTCCGCGCCCGGCAGGGGATCGGCCCACGCCAGGTGGAAAGTCCGCAGAAAGCGCAGGCCGGCCTTCTCCATGACGCGCCGCGAGCCGGTGTTCACCGCCATGGTCTGGGCATGGACGCGGGCAAGACCCAACTCCCCGAAGGCCAGATTCACCAGGGCTCGGGCCGCCTCGGCGGCATAGCCCTGCCCCCAGGCCGACCGCAGCAGCCGATAGCCAAGCTCGGCCCCATCGCCCTCCAGCCGAAGCGACGCCCAGCCGACGAAGGCGTCCGACCCCTTGTCGCGAAGAGTCCAGGTGCGCCGCTTCAGGAGTTCGGGGAGGCTCTCACGCTCCACCACCTCACGGGTCTCGCCCACCCCGGTGATGAAGGCCATCACCTGGTGATCGCCGTGCAGGGTGACCAGGTGCTCGAGGTCGTCCTGTGTCAGGGTGCGCAGACGCAGACGCGCGGTCTCCACCGCTACCCCCAGGGACCGCCGAGGCGGCAGCGCTGGACCCACCAGTCGGGTTTCATGGCCATGATGCGCTCGGCCAGGCTCTCGGCCTCCACCTCGCTCTGGCACAGGGCGAAGCAGGTAGCGCCGGAGCCGGACATGCGGGCGATCAGGGCCTCGGGTTCATCGGAGAGGGTGGCCAGGACGTCGCCGATGGCCGGGGCCAGGGCCACGGCCGCCGCCTCCAGGTCGTTGCGGGTGGTGGCCAGCCAGCCAGCCAGTTCCTCGACGCTCTCGAAGGCCTCGGGCATGGGCGGCGGTTCGACGTCACCGAAGATCCCGGCGGCGTCGAAGGCAGCGTAGACGGCGGGCGTCGAGACCGAGACGCCCGGATTGACCAGCACAGCCTCCAGGACTGGCAGGCCGGGCGCGGGCGAGAGCCGCTCTCCCCGCCCCTGGGCCAGCACCGGACGGCCCCAGAGGCAGGCCGCGCCGTCGGCGCCAAGGCCGGCGGCGACGGACTCCAGCTCGGCATCGTCCAGGCGCGGGGTCATGTGCTCTCGCAGGAGGCGCAGGGCCGCGCCGGCGTCGCTGGAGCCGCCACCGAGCCCCGCGGCCACCGGCAGGCGCTTGTCCAGGGTGAAGGCGCTCAGCGCCTGGGGTCCGCGGGCCTTGGCCAGCAGGGCGCGGGCGGCGCGCAGGACCAGGTTGTCGCCCTCCCCCGCCAGCTGGTCGGCGAAGGGGCCGCGCACCTTGACCACAAGGGCGTCGCCCTCGTGCAGGCTGACCCGGTCGCCGGCGTCGGCGAAGACCATCAGGCTGCAGAGCGGGTGATAGCCGTCGACGCCCGGCGCGCCGACGTGCAGGAACAGGTTGATCTTGGCAGGCGCCAGGGTGTCGCCGGCCACCCGCCTACTGCCCGGCGACGCGGGGGCTCTGGGCCGGCCCCGTGGGGCCGAGGCCCGAGGCCAGCTTGGTTTCCGCCTCGGTCTTGGTCTTGGCGTCGGGGTTGAGGGTCAGGACCCGCTTCCACTGGAACGCCGCCTCGGCGCGGCGGCCGATACGCCAGTAGGCGTCGCCCAGGTGGTTGTTGATGTCGGGGTCGCCGGCCTCCAGCTCGATGGCTTCCTCAAGCTTCTCGACGGCCTTCTTGTAGTCGCCCAGGCGATAATAGGCCCAGCCGAGGCTGTCGATCATGGCGCCCGACTTGGGATTCGACGCCACGGCCCGCTGCACCATGGCCAGGGCCTCGGGCAGATGCTCGCCGCGGTCGATCCAGGAATAGCCGAGATAGTTCAGCAGCTCGCTGTCGTCGGGACGAATCTTCAGGGCGGCGCGCAGGTCGGTCT
This sequence comes from Phenylobacterium glaciei, assembly GCF_016772415.1. Taxonomy (NCBI): domain Bacteria; kingdom Pseudomonadati; phylum Pseudomonadota; class Alphaproteobacteria; order Caulobacterales; family Caulobacteraceae; genus Phenylobacterium; species Phenylobacterium glaciei. The sequence continues at coordinate 1,853,173 of NZ_JAGSGD010000001.1, read as the reverse complement.
CACCGTCGGCCCAGCGGCCTGAGCGGTCATAGGCGACGCCGCGGGCGTAGAGCAGGCGCCAGTCGCCGGGACGCGCGGCCAGGACCTGCGTCAGGATCACCGCGGACTCTGCGAACTGCTCGTTGACCCGCAGCATATCGGCCAGCGTCACCTTGGCGTCGAGATCCCCGGAGGCGGCAGCCTCGCGGGCCATCTTCAGCGCCGTCTCGCTGTCCTTGGCGTTCTGGTAGCTCCAGGCTAGCTTGGAGCGGGCCGCCGCATATTCCGCCGAGCCCGGCTTGGGCTTGGAGAAGGCGTCGCGGGCGGAGTCGATGTCGCCGGCGGTCTCCATCAAGCCGCCGACCATCAGCCAGGCTTCGTTGCGGTTGGGGTCCAGCCGCAGGGCCAGGCGCAGATAAACGAGGCCGATCTGGTCCTGGTTGGCGGCCAGCATGCTGGCGGCCGGCGCCATCAAAGCCTGGGCCGCACCCTGGCGCAGAGTGAGCATCGGCGGCGCGCCCTTGCCGGTCGCGGCGCGGGCCTTGGCGGCCAGCAGGGTGGTGTTGGAAGGCTCGGCGGCCAGACCCTTGTCGTAGACGGCCACGGCGTCCAGGCGCTTGCCCCGGCGCTCCAGGAAACCGCCATAAGCCAGCAGGACCATGTCGCCGGGATTTTCGCCCGCGGTCAGCGCCTTGAAGTCGGTCTCGGCCTCGTCATAGCGCTTGGCCCGCTCAAAGAGGTTGGCCTGGCCCAGCAGGCCGAAATACTCGACCACCTTGTCGTTGCGCAGCTCGGGCCGCACCGTCGCGCCCTCGGCGTCGCCGGCCATGGCCGAGGCCCAGGGGGACAGCAGGGCCGCCGCGCCCTTGTGCGGGAAGCCCATGCCCTCCGGCGCCAGCAGCCCCTTGGCCGCCTTGCCCTGGTTGTTGGCCATGGCCTCGACGGCCTGGACCATCCGACCCAGTCGCTTGGAGGCCTCCGAGGACTCCGCGCCGGTGGGCGCCAGGGCCGCGGCCTTGGTGATGTCGCCGGCCATGACCGCGGCGGTGAAGGCCCGCTCGGAGATCAGTTCGTCTTCCCCGCCCCCGGCCTGGGCCTGCTCGAAGTAAGCCGCCGCCTGGGCTCCGCGCCCGTCGTTCAGCGCGCCCTGGCCCGCCAGGAACAGCCCATAGGACGACCCGCCCAGGTCATCGAGACTGGCGAGATCGTCGCCCGGCTTGGTGGCGCAGGCGGCCAGGAGAACGAGAGGGGCGACGCAGACGAGCAGTTTACGCATGGGGTCGAACCTCACCGCTTTCCCTCCGCGCCGCAAGCGTGGCCGAGGGCCACGCGCCGATTTGCCCTACATATTCGGGTAGTTCGGCCCGTCTCCGCCCTGCGGCGTCGTCCAGTTGATGTTCTGCGACGGGTCCTTGATATCGCAGGTCTTGCAGTGGACGCAGTTCTGGAAGTTGATCTGGAACTTCGGGTTCTGGCCGGCCTCGTCGTAGAGCACCTCGTAGACGCCCGCCGGGCAGTAGAGCCGCGCGGGCTCGCCGAAGCGAGGCAGGTTCACGTCGATCGGAACCGTCGGGTCCTTCAGCTTCAGGTGGGCCGGCTGGTTCTCGTCGTGGTTCGTGGCCGACAGGAACACGCTCGACAGCTTGTCGAAGCTGAACACGTTGTCGGGCTTGGGATAGACGATCGGCTTGTAGTCCTTGGCCAGGCCGGTCGACTCGGCGTCGGTCTTGTCGTGCTTGAGCGTGCCGAAGAACGAGAACCCGCCGGTCAGATGGGTGACCCACATGTCGAACATGCCGACCGCGCCGCCGAAGAAGGTGCCCAGCTTGCCTAACAGCGGCTTGGCGTTGCGAACAACCTTCAGCTCCTTGGCGACCCAACTGTTGTCGAAAGCGGCCTGATACTCGACCAGTTCGTCGCCGGCGCGGCCCGCGGCCAGGGCCTTGAAGGCCTCCTCGGCGGCCATCATGCCGGTCTTCATGGCGTTGTGGCTGCCCTTGATGCGCGGCACGTTGACGAAACCGGCCGAGCAGCCGATCAGCGCGCCGCCGGGGAAGGTCAGTTTGGGGATCGACTGATAGCCGCCCTCGGTGATGGCCCGCGCGCCGTACGAGATGCGGCGTCCGCCCTCGAGATGCGGCTTGACCGACGGGTGGTGCTTGAACCGCTGGAACTCGTCGAACGGCGATAGCCAAGGGTTCTTGTAGTTCAGGTGCGTCACATAGCCGATCGACACGTAGTTATCGCCGAAGTGGTACATGAAGCTGCCGCCGCCGGTCTTGTCGTCCAGCGGCCAACCGGTGGTGTGCTCGGCCAGGCCCGGCTGATGCTTCTCGGGCGGCACCTGCCACAGTTCCTTGATGCCGATCCCGTATTTCTGCGGCGACTTACCGACCGACAGGGCAAACCTTGCGATCAGTTGCTTGCTCAGGGAGCCGCGCACGCCCTCGGCCATGAACACGTACTTGCCGTGCAGTTCCATGCCGGGCTGATAGTCGGCGGTGGGCTGGCCGTCCTTGCCGATGCCGACCACGCCCACGACGACGCCCTTCAGCGAACCGTCGTCGTTCCAGACCATCTCGGAAGCGGCGAAGCCCGGATAGATTTCTACGCCCAGTTCCTCGGCCTTGCCCGCCAGCCAGCGGCAGACATTACCAAGCGAGGCGATATAGCAGCCGTGATTGTGCATGAACGGCGGCAGGGCGAACATCGGCAGCGACAATTCGCCCTGCGGACCCAGGATCAGGAACCGGTCTTTGGTCACCGGCGTTTCGAGCGGCGCGTCGCCCTGCCTCCAGTCCGGGAAAAGTTCGTCCATAGCCTTGGGATCGATCACCGCGCCCGACAGGATGTGGGCGCCGACCTCGGAGCCCTTTTCCAGGACCGCGACGGTGATTTCCGTGCCCGCGGCTTCGGCCAGCTGCTTGAGGCGGATGGCGGCCGACAGGCCCGAGGGGCCGGCGCCGACGATCACCACGTCGTACTCCATGGCCTCGCGTTCGATGACGTCGCTCATGATCCCCGTAGCTCCTCTGGGCCGCGCGTCAGGGGGTCCCCTCCCCTTGCGCCACGCGGCGTTGATCCGTTCGCCGACTTATCGGAAGCTTGCCGGTCGCCGGTCAAGGGTGAACTCCGTCGCAACAACGATTACAAGGACGCATGAACCCCGCCTCGCGTGACATCGCCGCCGAAAGCCTGCTCGCCTTCTGGGCCGAGGCCGGCGTCGACGCCATGCTGCTGGACGAGCCCTTCGACCGCATCGAGGCCGGCAAGATCGCCCCGATCCGTCTGCCGGAGAAGCCGGCAGCCGCGCCGATCGCGATCCGCGCTGCCCCCGCTGCTGGCCCCGACGTGTCCCAGGCCGTCGCCGAAGCCAGGCGCCTGGCCGCCGCCGCGCCTACCCTGGAGGCTCTGAAGGCCGCCATCGAGGCCTTCGACGGCTGTCCGCTGAAGTTCGAGGGCGCGGCGCGCCAGTCAGTCTTCTATCGCGGCTCAATCACCGCCCCCCTGATGGTGATCGGCGAAGGTCCGGGCCAGGAAGAGGACGCTCAGGGCGCGCCCTTCGTCGGCCGGGCCGGGCAGCTTCTCGACAGGATGTTCGCCGCCGCCGGCCTCACCGACCAGGTGTTCATCACCAACTCGGTGTTCTGGCGTCCGCCGGGCAACCGCAACCCGTCGCCGGGCGAGCAACGAGTCTGCGCGCCCTTCCTGGAGCGCGCCATCCAGCTGCTGAAGCCGCGCATGCTGCTGCTGGTGGGCGGGCCGTCTTCGAAGGCCATGCTGAAGCGCGAGGAAGGCATCCTGTCTCTGCGCGGGCGCTGGTTCGAATGGAAATCAGAGGACGGGGCCGTCGAGCTGCCGGCCATGCCCACCCTGCACCCGGCTTTCCTGCTGCGGCAGCCGGGGGCCAAGAAAAAGGCGTGGAGTGACTTGCTGACGCTCACCGAACGCCTGAATCGGCCAGAACGTCCTTAACCGGACCTCCTGCGACGCGAACGCACTTTCTCTTCATCAATAAGGGTTCTAAACGTCTCCGGTCATTGAGAAATAGGGTCACGCCAGACCAGCGAAGACGCGGCGGTGTGAAAGTGGGCATGACGCAGACCAAGCGCGTGCGGATCGCGGCCCTGGCCCTGATCTGCGCCACGATCGCGGGAAAGGCGCTGGCCGGCAGCCCGCAAGTGCTGACGCCCGCCGACGCCCAGAGCTACGCCCGGGCCTTCGAGTCCGTCGATCGCGGCGACTTCATCGACGCCACCATGCAGACCCTGGAGATCAGCGACCCCTCGCTCTCCGGCTACATCACCTATCGCGGCCTGATGCACCCGACGGCGCACAAGTCGAACTTCGACGAGCTGTCGGGCTGGCTGTCGCGCTATGCCGACCTCCCGGTGGCCGAGCGCATCTATACCCTGGCCAGCAAGCGCAAGACGCCCGACCTCGCCGCCCCCACCGTGCCCGGCCTGATCGGGACCGACTGGAGCAAGATCGAGCTGGTGGCGCCCGGCTCCGGCGGCCCCTTCGACGCCGACAACGCCCGCCTGGCCCGCGAGGCCTTCTATTCCGGCGACTCCAAGCGCGCCCTCGACCTGGCCCGCGCCGTGGGCGAGCGCTGGATCGCCGGCATGGCCGCCTACCGCCTCCGCCGCTACGACCAGGCCGAGGCGGAACTCTCGAAGCTGGCCCAAGACACCGAGGAAGACATCTGGGTCCGGGCCGGCGGCGCCTATTGGGCGGCCCGCGCGGCCGAGGCCGGCGGAAATCCCGACCGGGCGGCGACCTACCTGCGCCAGGCGGCCGGTTCGCCCCAGACGTTCTACGGCATGATCGCCGAGCGCCAGGTGGCCCTGCGTGGCCTGGGCCCCGCCCTGCCGCTGTCAGAGGCCCAGGCCTACCAGCCCCGCGCCCGCAACGTCATCAAGGCCTCCTATGGCGGCCCCACCGCCGACGTGACCCGCATGATGCGCGACGACGTCCGCGCGCACCGCGCCGCCGCCCTGGCCCAGATCGGCCGCGTGCCGGAAGCCGCCCAGGAGCTGCGCGCAGGCCTGGCGCTGGCTGCGACCGCCCAGGACCGTGACCACTGGATGAAGCTGGCCGCCGTGATCAATGAGGGCCTGGCCCAGGACATGGCCGCCGCCGGACCCGCCCGCCGCCGGGGCGAGCCTGACTATCCGACCCCGAACCTGAACCCCCGCGAGGGCTTCAAGGTCAGCAAGGCCCTAGTCTACGCCATAGTGCGCCAGGAGAGTCGGTTCAATCCGGGCGTGGTCTCGCCCGCCGGCGCCGTGGGCCTGATGCAGCTGATGCCCGACGCCGCGGCCCACGCCACCGGCAACGCCCGGCTGCGCGACGACATGAGCCCGCTGTTCGACCCCGGCTTCAACCTCAAGGTCGGCCAGGACTATCTCGGCTGGCTGATGGGCGAAGGGGTCGGCTACGACATCCTGCGCACCGTGGCGGCCTATAACGGCGGACCTGGCACCCTGCAGAAGACCGCCCAGATGCTGGGCGACGACGACGAGAGCCTGATGGTCATCGAGTGCATGCCGGCGCTGGAGACCCGCAACTACGTCGAACGCGTCATGGCCGCCTACTGGACCTATCAGAAGAAGTTCGGCCAGGAGTCGCGCACCCTCGACGCGCTCGCCACCGGCGAGAAGTACATCGACGCCCGCTGGGACGCGCCACAGCCCGCCCCGACCCTGATCAAGGCCGACGCCTCCGACGATGAGGACGCCGCCGCCAAGGTCCCGGCCAAGACCGACAAGAAGGCCAAGCGCGGCAAGCGCGGCTAAGGCCTCGCTTCGTCCTCAATCTACGACTAGCTCTGTGCGACGCGGCCAACGCCGACACGTCCACGGAGACCGACTTGAGCGACGCCCCCCGCAAACGCCTGCCCCTGCGCTTCCTGACCCTGGCCGAGATCGTCGGCGTGGTGGCGGTGGTGGTGGCCGTCCTCGGCTATTGGGACAGCCACCGCGAGCGCACCCAGGAAGCGCGCGAGAAGGCCCTGGCCGCCCGCGAACGCCAGGTCGAGGCCCGCGCCAACACCCTGAAGCAAGCCTTCCTGATGACCGGCGCGCCGGAGGGTTCGGGCGACCGCATCCGGCTGTCGTCCCTGCGCGACGAACAGGTGATCCAGACCCAGACCATCTGGTTCCCCAAGGATATCCGCGCCGCCAGCGTCGAGACCACCGGTAATCCGCGCCTGGAGGTGAGCTGGATCGAGGACGGCCTGCGCAAGGCCAGGACCAAGGAGGGCCGCGTGCCGGTGGGGGTGCTCACCGTCTTCATCGAGGACGGCCAGACCAAGACCGACCGGGCCGTCTATCAGGTGGGCTACAGCCTGCACGCCCGCACCCTGCGCAAGGCCAAGGTGGAGCTGGACGGCCTGTCGCTGGCGCGGCGCGGCGTCACCGGGGACCTGCAGGCCGCCGCCGACAACCTCTGGACGGCGCGCTAGTTACTTCAGGGTCGCCAGCCGCCCGAACTGGCGGCGCAGGCCCGCGAGGTCGGCGTTCGGCGCCAAGTTGCCCAGCTCGCTCTTGCGCACCAGCAGGCCCCAGGGGCTGGGCTTCAGCCGGTCTATCAGCCAGCCGCCGTCGCTCTGCCCTTTCAGCCCCGCCGACCGCCCCTGCTTGATCCCACGAGCCACCCGCTCGGCCCAGTCGTGGGTCAGGCGGATCTCTGGCGGCAGCAGCAGGATCCAGTCCTGCTTGGCGCGCTTCATGGCCGAGGCGATCCCGTCGGTGACCACCTCCACGCCCGCGTCGTCGCAGATCATCAGGGTGGGATCGGTGGAGCCCTCATCGGCCGCCATCACCTCGCGCACCAGCCCGTCCACCGCCGCCGGCACCAGGACCGGCAGCAGGTCCTGCAGGTGCGTCGACGAATTGAAGGTCGGGATGATCACGCTGAGCATGGCGCCAAAAGCGATGCGTCGGGCGCGGTGGTCAAGCCGTCGCCGCCGCCTGGCGCCGCCAGCTCGTGAATAGTTCTTGTTTTGTTCTACCGCGTGCGCTTGGATGAGGCCATGTCCACCTTCACCCAGCAGGTCCACCCTCCCCCGCAGGTCCGCGGACGCGGCGCGCGCACCAACGCCTCGGGCCGATACGAGGCCCAGGCCCGCGAGGCCTTTGACGACGGCTGGACCCCCGACGACGTCGACCCCGTGAAGCTGAAGACCACCCTGACCGCCGAAAAGGCCCGGGTGATCATCTCCAGGAACACCAGCCCCGACGTCGGTTTCAGCCGGTCGATCAATCCCTATCGGGGCTGCGAGCACGGCTGCATCTACTGCTACGCCCGGCCGGCCCACGCCTATATGGGCCTGTCGCCGGGCCTGGATTTCGAGAGCAAGCTGTTCTTCAAGCCGGAGGCGGCGAGCCTTCTTGAGGCCGAGCTGTCCAAGCCGCGCTACCAACCCATCGCCATCCACATCGGTGGCAACACCGATCCCTACCAGCCGCAGGAACGCACCCTGCGCATCACCCGGTCGATCATCGAGGTTATGGCGCGGTTCCAGCATCCGTTCTCGATCATCACCAAGTCGGCCCTGATCCTGCGCGACCTGGACCTGCTGGCGCCGTTGGCGCAGGCCAATCTGGTGCGGGTGGCGATCTCGGTCACCACCTTGGACCGCAAGCTGGCCCGCAGCATGGAGCCCCGCGCCGCCACGCCCGAGAAGCGGATCGCCGCCATCAAGGGGCTGGCCGACGCCGGGGTGCCGGTGATCGTCATGTTCGCGCCGGCCATCCCCGGCCTCAACGACCACGAGATGGAGGCGGTGCTGGAGCGCGCGGGTCAGGCCGGCGCGAAGGGCGCGGGCTATGTCGCCCTGCGCCTGCCCCTGGAGATCAAGGACCTGTTCCGGGAATGGTTGGCCACCGACCATCCCGACCGGGCCAGCCGCGTCATGTCCCTGGTGCGCCAGATGCGCGGCGGCAAGGACTACGACGCCGATTGGGCGACCCGGATGAAGGGCCAGGGGCCGCTGGCCGACCTCATGCGGGTGCGCTTCCAGGCCGCCCGCAAACGCTACGGCCTGGACTTCTCCTTCGACGGGCTGGACCTCGACAAGTTCAAGGTCCCCGCCAGGGCGGGCGACCAGGGTGACCTGTTCAGCTAGCGCGTGAAGACCCCCACCAGCTCGACGTGGGGCGACCAGAGGAACTGATCCACCGGCAGGACGCGGTCCAGGCTGAAGCCCGCATCGATCAGCACCCGGGCGTCGCGGGCGAAGGTGGCCGGGTTGCAGGAAACGCCGATCACCTTGGAGACGCTGGAGGCCGCGATCTCGGCGGTCTGCTCCAGGGCTCCGGCGCGTGGCGGGTCGAACAGCACGGTGTCGATCTTCTTGAACTCCACCGCCAGGACCGGCCGGCGCGCCAGATCCCGCGTCTCGGCGGTGATGCCCTTCAGCCCCGGCGCGGTGGCGATGGCCGAGCTCAGTGCCCGGATGGCCGGCGCATGGCCATCGGCGGCATAGACGGGAGCGATCTGCGCCAGGCGGAAGGTGAAGGTGCCCACGCCGCAATAGAGGTCGGCGATCCGTTCGGCGCCGTCGGCCTGCGCCACCGCGAAGGCGGCCATGGCCGCCTCGGCGGCGGGCACAGCCTGCAGGAAAGCCCCGGCCGGCAGGGCGACGATGGCGGGTCCCACGCGGACCAGGGGCTGGCGCGCGCCATACTGCACCTCGCCGTCCATGGTCACGCGGGCGAAGTCGACCTCTGAGGCGATCTGGCCCAGCTGCATGCGGGCGTCGGCGGAAAGACCGCCGCCGCTCTTGCGCTCCACCCCGGTGATCTCGATGTCGAGGCCTTCGGAGGTGACGGTGACGTGCAGGGTGGGCGCCGACTTCGGGTGCTGTAGCAGCGGCGCGGCCAGGCGGCGCAGGGCCGGCAGGGCGGCCTCGATCTTCGGATCGGCGATGGGGCAGACGGAGATGTCGATGACATCCCAGGACTTGCGGCCCTTGTAGCCCAGGCGGGCCTGTCCACGGGAGCCTGGCCGGGCGTGCAGGGCCACCCGGCGGCGCGACGCCGGCGGTGCGGCGAAGGGCGCCAGGAGCTCAGTCTCGATGCGCTGCAGGGCCAGGGTCTTGCGCAGCCGATCAACTTTCCAGTCGAGATAGGCGCGGTGGTCCCAGTGCTGCAGCGCGCAGCCGCCGCAGACGCCGAAGTGCGGACAGGGGGGCGTCACCCGATCAGGGCTGGCGACCAGCACGGCGTCCAGCTCCCGGCGCTCGCCGCCACCCGTGGCGCGCACAGTCTCGCCGGGCAGGGTGAAGGGCACGTAGATCGGCCCCGGCGCGACGCCGTCGCCCTCCCCGCCAATGGTTTCGATCACCACCTCGACAGGCGGACCCGACGGCTTGGGGGGTTCGGGGCGGCGGTTGGAACTTCGCATGACAGGGATCATTTACGGTTTGGGGTCGGATGGTAGCTTCACCATACGCACCGGGAGTCGGGAGAACGGTCGTTTGTGTCTGTTCAAGACCCGTTCAGGTTCGATCCGTCAAACCTCATCTCCGAAAGCGGGGCCCCGGCGCCGCCGGAGCCTACGAAGGAAAAGACCATGAAGCGTACGTTCGCCATCGCCGCCGCCGCCGCCGTCCTGGCCACCAGCCTGGCGGTACCGCAGTTCGCCGCGGCGCAATCCACCCGGTCGTACGGCTCGGGCGACATCTGCCGTGAGGCCCGCCGTGACTCCGGCCACAAGGGCGCGATTGTCGGTGGTGTCCTGGGCGCCGTGTTGGGCTCGCAGGTCGCCGGCCATGGCGCCAAGACCGAAGGCGCCGTGCTCGGCGGCGTGGTCGGCGCGGCCGCCGGCAACCAGGTCGGCCGCAATCGCATCAACTGCAAGGGCTATCCCCGTCGCGTCGCCCAATCGTCCTACAGCCGCAACAACTGCCAGTGGGTCAGCGAGTCCTATGGCGGCCGGGACCACAGTTTCGAAGTTTGCCGTGGGCGCGATGGCGTCTGGCGGCCGAGCGGCCGCTCGTAAGAGCAAGCACTGACCTTTCATCAAATCCCTGAGGGGGACCATTCCAATGACCAAGATCTTCGCCAAGTCCGCCCTGGCCGGTGTCGCCGGCATCATGGCGCTCAGCGCCGCCGCCGCGATCCCGAGCTTCGCCTCGGCCCAGTCCGGCTACTACGGCCAGAGCTATAGCCAGGGCTACGGCCAGGGCTACGGCAATGGCTATTACGATCCCTGCCGCCGGTCCTCCTCCAACCGCAGCACCACCGGCGGCCTGATCGGCGCGCTCGCCGGCGCCGCCATCGGCTCCAACGTGGCGGCCCGCAATGCGCGGACCGAGGGCGCGGTGCTGGGCGGCCTGGTGGGCGCTGTGGCCGGCTCCAAGATCGGCAAGGACTCCGCGGCCTGCACTTCCAACCGCCAGAGCGGCTACTACGGGAACAGCCAGTACGGCTCCAACGGCGGCTACTACGGCGGGTCCAACGGCTACTATGGCCAGTCCACCGGCTACTACGGCGGCAGCAACTACGACAATGGTTATGCCGACCGCACCTACGACTACGACCGCACGGGATACTACAACGAGCAGGCCTATGACCGGCGTGGCAACAGCTACAACGTCTCGACCCGACGCGGTCTCGGCGCCGATGGCTGCACCCTGGCCGAAAGCCCGATCTACCTGCCCGACGGCCGTGTCCAGAAGCGCTTCGTGCGCGTCTGCCAGGACGGCCAGGGCCGCTATCAGGTCGTCGACTAAGACCTGAGCGACTGAGATCGACGAAGCCGTCCGGTTATGCCGGGCGGCTTTTTCGTGCGTGCAGCAGGTATTCGGAATTGCCGTCGCCGCCCTGGATCGGGCTGTCGGCGGTGTCGCGCACGATCCAGCCCGAGGCGGTCAGGAAGCTGGCGACGTCGGCGAGCGCGCGGGCCCGGGCCTGGGCATCGCGGACGATGCCGCCCTTCCCCACATGATCCGGCCCCACCTCGAACTGCGGCTTCACCAGGGCGATGAGGTCGGCGTCCGGCGCGGCCAGGGCCAGGGCGGCCGGCAGCACCTTGGCCAGGCCGATAAAGCTGGCGTCGCAGACCACGAGTTGCGGCGGCTCGGGGATCAGCTCGGTGGTCAGGGTGCGGGCGTCCACGCCCTCCAGGACCGTGACACGGGGATCGGCGGCGAGTTCGGGGTGCAGCTGCCCTCGGCCCACATCGACCGCGTAGACCCGGCTCGCGCCACGCTCCAGGCAGACCTCGGTGAACCCGCCGGTGGAGGCGCCGACATCCAGCACCACACGGCCTTCGACCGCGACCGGCCACAGTTCCAGGGCATGGACCAGCTTCAGCGCGCCACGCCCCACATAGGGATGGGCCGCCTGGGCGGTCAGCGCGCAGTCCTCCTCCAGGGCTTCGGAGGCCTTGGCGACGACCTTGCCGTCCGCAGTGACCCCGCCCGCGGCGATGGCCGCCTGGGCCTTGGCGCGGCTGTCGGCCAAGCCGCGCGTCACCAGCAGCAGATCGGCGCGGACCTTGGCCACTACAAAAACCCGCTCACCCCGGCGAAGGCCGGGGCCCAGATCATAAGGCTCCGAGTTGCCGGAGAGGTCGCCTCATGATCCGCCAGCGAGATCTGGCGCTCTACGACCTGGGTCCCGGCCTTCGCCGGGATGAGCGGCTGAGAGCCCATGCCAAGTCAGGCGGTCGCCGCGTCCTCTTCGAACAGCTTCTTCAGCTCGTTCTTGAGGATCTTGCCATTGGCGTTGCGCGGCAGGGTCTCATGCCAGAACTTCACCTTCACCGGCACCTTGAAGGCCGCCAGGTGCTCGGCCACGTGGGCGCGCAGTTCGGCCTCGGTGGCGGTCGCGCCGGGCTTGAGGGTGACCACGGCGCCGGGTTCCTCACCGAGCGTCCGGTGGACGATGCCGACGACGGCGGCGTCCATCACCGCAGGGTGGTCGTAGAGGACGTTCTCGACCTCGATGCAGTAGATGTTCTCACCGCCGCGGATCAGCATGTCCTTGGCCCGGTCGATGATGAAGCAGAAGCCCTCCTCATCCACCCGCGCCAGGTCGCCGGTGCGCACCCAGCCATCAACGAAGGTCTGGGCGGTAGCCTCGGGCTTGTTCCAGTAGCCCTTCACGATCTGAGGGCCATTGGCCCAGAGCTCACCCACGACGTTGGGCGTCAGCACGGTCACGCCGTCGGCGGGATCGCGAATCTGCAGTTCGCTGACCGGCACGGCGGGACCGCAGCTGTCGGGGCGATTGGCGTAGTCCTCGGCGCCGTGAGTGGTGACCGTGGCGCAGGTCTCGGTCATGCCCCAGCCATTGCCGGCGGCCGACTTGGGGAAGGTTTCCTTGATCTTGCGCACCAGTTCCGGCGCCGAGGGCGCGCCGCCATAGGCCACGCTCTCCAGGGACGACAGGTCGTACTTTTCGCGCAAGGGATGCTCGATCAGTTGCCAGGCGATGGTGGGCACGCCGCCGGCCGACTGAATCTTCTCGCGCTCGATCAGCTCGAAGGCGCGGATCACGTCCCACTTGTGCATCATCACCAGCTTGGCGCCGCCGATCAGCGACGGGTTCAGCACGGCGAAACAGCCTGTGGCGTGGAAGAACGGCACCGAGATCAGCGAAGATCGCTGCGGCGCGCTGGGATCGGGCGCCGGCGCGGTTTCGCCCCGGCGCAGGAAGGCGCGCGCGCCAGAAGCCGCGCCGGCCATGATGTTGGAATTGACCGCGCGGTGGGTGGCCAGCGCCCCCTTCGGCTTACCGGTGGTGCCCGAGGTGTAGAAGATGGTGGCGTCGTCGTCGGTGTCGATCTCCGCGGGCGGGATCGGCTGGTTGGGCAGCTTGATCCAGTCGTTGGCCGCGCCGATCACGGTCTCCAGCTTGGTCACCTGCGGATGGGCGATCTCGTCGATCTCACGGCTGACATAGATGCGCTGCAGGTCGGGGCAGTTGGGCAGGTGCTCCACCAGGCGGCCGTAGCTGCCGGTGTCCAGGATGGCGAACCTGGAGCCCGAGTCCGTCAGGCCGTATTCCAGCTCAGGCCCGGTCCACCAGGCGTTCAGCGGGGTGACGATCGCGCCCATTGAGGCGGCCGCATAGAAGGCCACCGGCCATTCCGGCAGGTTGCGCATGATGATGGCGACCCGGTCGCCCTTCTTCAGGCCCTGGGCCTGGAGCTCCAGGGCGAACCTGGCCACCGCGCGGTAGAAGGCCTCGTAGGTGACCCGCTCGTCCTCATAGACCAGGAACACCTTGTCGCCGTGGATGCGGCCGGCCTCGACGACCGAGCGCAGGGTGGGCGGCAGGTTCTTCCAGGTCTTGGTCTTGATCCCGCGAATGACCACCTCCTCGACCTCCGCCGCCGAGCCCGGCGCGGTGATCAGGGCATTGGCCTGGGCGATGGACATGGCGGGCCAGCCGGCCGGCGTCGCATCCTGGGTCATGAGCTTTCTCCACTAAGGTGCGCGGCTTGATCCCGCCGCGTCGTCCTAGGTGAACAACCATAACCTAAGGGCGGACGCAAACGTCCGTTGGGAGAACGCCGTCACCCCTGAGGGGCGCTGCTCCAGGCGGGGCCCGACACGGTCAGGGCCTCGACGCCCAGGTCCGTCATCGCCGCGATCTCCTCCGCCGTCGCCACGCCCCAGACGCCCACGGCCAGGCCCAGGGCCTTGGCCTCGGCCACCCGCTCGGGGGTGATATCGGAGATGTGCGGCGACCATTCGCGGCCGCCATGGGCCTGGATGGCCCGCAACTCCGAGCCGCCGTGATGGCGGGGATCGCAGCCGTCGACCCAGGGAGAGTCGCCATTGGCCAGCAGCCTGACCTTGGGCTTCATGGCGTCGGGCACGGTGAGATGGGCGGTCGCCATGTCAGGGGCCTTGGCCGCGAGATCGCGCAGCACCGACCAGTCGAAGGCGATGATCTTGCTGGCGGCCGTCCAGTCGGCGGCGCGCAGGTCGCGCAGCACGGCGTCCAGCAGGGCCACGGGATCGGCGGACTCCCGGTAGTCGGCCGGATCGGTCTTGATCTCGACGAACAATTTGCGGCGGGGACCGGGCGCCTGGGCCAGGGCGGTCAGCAGCTCCGGCAGGGTCGGCATGAAGACGCCGTCCATTCCCGGCCTGTCCGGATAGCGCCGGGCATAGGACGAGCCCGGCTTCGGGCGACCCAGGTCGTAGGCCTTCAGCTCGGCCAGACTGGCGTCCCGCAGCAACGGTCCGGGAGTGTCGAGGAACGCCCCGCCCAGTCGGCTATGATCGGCGGCGATGCGATAGTCGTGGTGGGCCACCACATGGCCGTCGGCGGTCAGGTGGACGTCGATCTCCACCCCGTCCAGCGGCGCGGCGTTGCACCCAAGCAACCCCTCGATGGAGTTGGCCGGCCAGACGCCGTAGCCCGTGGCGCCGGCGATGATCTGGGGTGAGGACATGGGACGCTCCACAGAAGATTCGACAGGCTTATGCCGCTGGGATGTCGCCCTCGCGACAGGCGGTCAGACGACCGCCTGCAGCCTCGCCAGCGCGCCTTCCAGCTTGATCTTGGCGGCTTCGGATTCGGCGAGGCGCTCGCGGTTCTCCTCGACCACCTCCTCCTTGGCGTTGGCGACGAAGGCCGGGTTGCCGAGCTTCTTCATCACATGGGCCATGTCGCTGGCGTGGGTGGCGATCTCCTTGGCCAGGCGCGCCTTCTCCGCCTCCAAATCGATGAACTCGGCCACCGGCAGGGCGAAGGTGACGCCCTGCACCACGAAGGGGATGGCCCCCTGCGGCGCGGTGTCGGCGATCTGCACCTCAGAGGCCCGCAGCAGCTGGGCCACGATGGCCCCATTGGCCTCCAGCACGGCGCGCTGGGCGGCGGTGGCCTCCAGCACCAGCAGCGGCGGACGCGCCGAACCGGGCACGTTCAGCTCGGCCCGCACGGAGCGGCCCTCGGTGATGGCGGCCACGATCAGGCCGATCTCGGCCTCGGACTTGGGGTCCACCAGGCTGGCCGGCAGGTCCGGCCACTGGGCGGAGATCAGCATGCCTTCATCGCGCGCGGCGCCCAGGTCGGCGGTCTGGGACCACAGCTCCTCGGTCAGGAACGGCATGATCGGGTGCAGCAGCTTCAGGATCACGTCGAGCGCCCAGGCGGCGGTGGCCTGGGTCTCGGCCTTGGCGGCCGCGTCCTCGCCCTTCAGAAGGGGCTTGGAGAGCTCGACGTACCAGTCGCAGTAGGTGTTCCAGATGAAGCGGTAAAGCGCGTTGGCCGCCCCGTCGAAACCGCAGGAGGCGATCGCCTCGGTGACCGCCTGAGCGGTCTTCTGCGTCTCGCCGACGATCCAGCGGTTCAGGGGGTTGGTCACCGCCGCGGGGTCAAAGCGCTCTGCACGGACGCATCCGTTGAACTGGCAGAAGTTGGCGGCGTTCCACAGCTTGGTGCCGAAATTCCGATACCCCTCAATGCGTTGAGTCGAGAGCTTGATGTCGCGACCCTGCCCCGACATGGCGGTCAGGGTGAAGCGCAGCGGGTCGGCGCCGTACTGGTCCACCAGGTCCAGCGGGTCCATGACATTGCCCTTGGACTTGGACATCTTGGCGCCCGAGGCGTCCCGGACCAGGGCGTTGAAGAACACCCGCTTGAACGGGACCTGCCCCGTGAAGTGGAGGCCCATCATCATCATCCGGGCGACCCAGTAGAAGATGATGTCGAAGCCGGTCACCAGGGTGTTGGTGGGGTAGAAGCGCGCCAGGTCGGCGGTCTCCTCCGGCCAGCCCAGGGTGGAGAAGGGCCACAGGCCCGAGGAGAACCAGGTGTCCAGAACGTCTTCGTCCTGGCTCAGGGGTTCGTCGCGGCCGTAGAACTCACGCGCGGCGGCGCGGGCGGCCTCCTCGGTCTCCTCGACGAAGATCTTGCCCTGCGGCCCGTACCAGGCCGGGATGCGGTGCCCCCACCAGAGCTGGCGCGAGACGCACCACGGCTCGATGTTGCGCATCCACTCGTAGTAGGTCTTCTCCCAGGTCTTGGGCTCGAGGACGGTGCGCCCCTCCTCCACCGCCTTGATCGCGGGGCCGGCCAGGGTCTTGGCGTCGACGTACCACTGGTCGGTCAGGTAGGGCTCGACCACGGAGCCTGAACGATCCCCGTGCGGGACGGCATGGCGGGTCTTCTCCACCTCGCGCAGCAGCCCCAGTTCCTCGAAGGCGGCGATCACCTTCTTGCGGGCCACGAAACGGTCCAGGCCCTGATAATCGGCGGGGCCGTTCTCGTTGATCTTCGCATCCGGGGTCAGGATGTTGATCTGCGGCAGATTGTGGCGCTTGCCGACCTGGAAGTCGTTGAAGTCGTGGGCCGGCGTGATCTTCACCGCGCCCGAGCCCTTTTCAGGGTCGGCATACTCGTCGGCGATGATCGGGATCGGCCGGCCCACGATCGGCAGGTGCACGGCCTTGCCGATCAGGTGCTTGTAGCGCTCGTCTGTGGGGTGCACCGCGACGGCGGTGTCGCCCAGCATGGTCTCGGGCCGGGTGGTCGCCACGACGATCTCGCCTGAGCCATCCTCCAGCGGATAGGCGAAGTGCCAGAAGTGACCGTCCACCTCCTTCTGCTCGACCTCAAGGTCGGAGATGGCGGTCTGCAGGGCCGGGTCCCAGTTCACCAGCCGCTTGTCGCGGTAGATCAGCTTCTGCTTGTGCAGGGTGACGAACACCTTGCGGACGGCGGCGCTCAGGCCCTCGTCCAGGGTGAAGCGCTCGCGGCTCCAATCGCAGGAGGCGCCCAGGCGGCGCAGCTGGTTGGTGATGGTCCCGCCGCTTTCAGCCTTCCATTCCCAGACCTTGGCGACGAAGTCCTCGCGGCCCATGTCGCGGCGGCTCTGGTTGCCGGCGGCGGCCAGCTGGCGCTCCACCACCATCTGGGTGGCGATGCCCGCGTGGTCGGTGCCGGGCAGCCACAGGGCCGCCTTGCCGCGCATGCGCTCGAAGCGGATCAGCACGTCCTGAAGGGTGTTGTTCAGCGCATGCCCGATGTGCAGCGAGCCCGTCACGTTGGGCGGCGGGATCACGATGGAGAACGGCTCGGCGGCCGGGTCCGAGATCGGGGCGAACGCGCCCGAGCTCTCCCACGTCGCATAGAGGCGAGGTTCGGCGGTTTTCGGATCGAAGGTTTTTTCAAGCATGCTGGCTGCGGTGCATATACGGGCAGGACCGGTGTCGCAAATCTACGACTCCCCAAACCCCACAATCGTCATCCCCGCGCTTGTCCCGGGGACCCATGATCTCCGTCGTCGTCCAGATCGCCAAAGCGGAACCGCATAATGCGGTCTTCGCCATGGAGATCATGGATGGCCGGGACAAGCCCGGCCATGACGATCAATGGAAGTGGATTGGATTTATACTCGGCCGCCGCGCGCGATGCGCTCGACTTCCGACTGGACGGTGTCCTGCACGATGCGCGGCAGGTTGTCGTCCAGCCACTGCTTGAGCAGGGGGCGCAGCAGTTCTCGCACCACGTCTTCCAGGGTGCGGCCGTCGCGCGGCATCAGAATCTGCGAGGACAGGTGGCCGAAGGCGGCGGCGGCGGCGGCGGCGGCGGGATCGCCCACCAGGCCGGCGCCGGGGCCAACGTCGGGCGCGTCATCGGCCCAGGCGGTAGGCGCGGGCGGCGGAGTATAGGCCGGCTCGGGGGCGGCGGCGGCATAGACGTCGATGTCGCCGTGGGTCTCGACCCTCTCGGTCAGCTCCAGGACGCCGTCATCCTCCTCGGGCTCCTCCTCGGGCGGGATAGGAATCTCTTCGGAGACGACCTCTTCCGCCGGCTCCTCAGCAGGCGCGGCCTCGGCCCCCGGCGCGTCATCTTCTGAGATGATGCGGCGGATAGAGGCGAGGATCTCCTCCATTGTCGGTTCTTGAGAGGTCTGGTCAGACATTTTGAGCCGTCGCTGGAGCGAAGAGAGAATCCATCAGCGCCAGCCTAGGCGCGACGGACTGATCCTGCAATTTCCACCAAGCTGCGCAAGGGCGGATTCGCGTCGCAGGCGAAAGGTCGCGCTTCCGTCGGGCAACGCCGCCGCCTATTGGCCGGCAGGGGCCGGCCTGGGGGCGGGCTTTTCCACCGGCTTGGGCGTGAACACCGAATCGACGATGGCGATCGGCTCCTCCCACGGCACCCAGCCCCAGGTGATGCGCAGCTTGCCGAAGTTGGCCTTCGGATCGTAGTGCGCCACATTGGGCGTCAGGTAGCTGGCCTGCAGGTGGCCCATCTGGGCCAACACGCTGGCGGCGGCGACATACTCGTCGTGACGGGCGCTGACCTGGGCCAGTTCGGCCGAGCGCAGCTCCTGCTCGGCGTTCAGCACATCCAGGGTGGTGCGCAGGCCCACCTGCTGCTCCTGGCGGGTGCCTTCGGCCGCGATGCGCGCGGCGCGCACCTGGGTGTTGGTGGAGCCGATATTGGCGCGGGCGGCGGTAAGTTGGCTCCAGGCCTGGGTCAGGTTCTGCAGCACCACGCGCCGGGCGGTCTCGACCCCGATGCGGTCGACATTGTTGCGCTCGATGGTCTGGCGCACCCGCGAGCTGGTCAGGCCGCCGCTGAACAGCGGCAGGGTGAAGGTCGCTCCGCCGGTGACGTTGCGGGAATAGAGATCGGTGTCGAGGGGGCTGGCTCCGCCGGTATAGCCTAGGCGGGCGGTCAGACCGATGGTCGGCATGCGCTCGGCGCGAGCGCCGGCGACGCGGGCCTTGCTGGCCTGTTCGGTGTACTGGGCGGCGCGGATCTGGGCGTTGTCCACCTGAGCGGTGTCGAAGGCCTGGTCCACCGAGGCCGGCAGCAGCGCGGCCAGGGACGGCTCCGGCGCCAGGTCACCGGGGCTCTGACCCACGGCGGCGACATAGTTGGCGCGGCTGATGGCCAGCTGGGCCTCTGATGACTGGAACAGCGACACGGCCGCGGCGAGGCGGGATTCCGACTGGGCGACGTCGGTGCGGGTGATTTCGCCCACGTCAAAGCGGGCCTTGGATTCCTCCAGCTGGCGCTCCAGCACGCGAACGTTCTCCTGCCGGATGCGCAGGGCTTCCTGGTCGCGGCGGGTGTCCACATAGGCGGTGATGACCGTGCCCAGCACCTGGGTCTCGACCCGGCGAAGGTTCTCACGACCGGTCAGGATGTCGGCCTCTGCGGCGGACACCGCGGCGGCGACCCGGCCGCCGGTATAGAGGGGCTGGTTCAGCGACAGGGCGGCGCTGCCCGAATTGGCTTCCCGAATGCCCGAGCCCGCGGCGTCAGGAACACCGTCGCCGTTGGTGTCGATGCTCAGCCCACGCGCCGCGGCGGGCGTACGGATTTCCTGGTAGCTGGCGCTGGCCGAGGCGGTCAACGAGGGCCGGTAGCCTGACCGGGCCTGGACATAGTTTTCGTCCAGGGCGCGTTGGCTGGCCCGCTGGGCCTGCAGGGTCGGGTTGGAGTCGTAGGCAAGCGCGATCGCGTCGGCCAGGGTCTCGGCGGCGGCGGGACCCGCGGCCAGGCCGCAAATCAGGCCCGCGCTGCAGACCGCGGCGAGTAAACCTCCGCGACGGCTATTGAACATGCTTATCCCCGAAATCGACGTAAGATATCGGAGCCTATATGGCCGCCGAATTGAGATCACGCCAGAGGGCGCAACCTTAAGCTTTTTTCACACCCAGATTTCGCGGGTGTTTCAGGCGATCAGAAGGCGAAGCCGTGTTGCGCTTCGAAGCCGGCCAGCATCGGCGGCGTGGCGTCGAACACCGTGCGCCGGCCGATCTCGTCGTCAGCCCGCACATAGAGGGCGGCCTTGCCCACCGGACCGTCGCGCTCCACCACCGCCAGGCGGCCGCCCGGGGCCAGCGCCTTGAGCCAGGCTTCCGGCGCGCGGGAGACGGCGCCCTCGACGACGATCAGGTCGTAGTTGGAGCCCGGCACGGTCTTCAGGTCGCCGTCGTCGAGGCGGTCGACGACCACCTCCAGCGCTTCCAGGATCGCGGCGGCGTAAGGCGCGGCGATGGCCAGGGCGCGTTCGCCGGCCACGGGCTTGGCCATCTGCAGCAGCTTGGCCACGTCGCGGGGCTTCAGCAGCGAGCGGCCCGGCGCGTACTCCACCGGCCCGTCGGTATAGGCCAGGTAGCCCTTGCCGGCGGGAACGAAGTCCTCACGCGGGATGACGCGCATGGCGTCGTGGATGCGGATGTCGGTGACGTCGCTGGGACGCACCTGGCTCTCCACCATGTTCGAACGGGCTTCGGCGAGATCGGCCATGATTCCCCAAACCGGAAATAGCAATTTGCGCGCTTATAGGTCCGCCCTTAACCCGAACGCAATGCGACCCTGCGACAGACGTTGCCCGAGGCGGGGCGTTCTGTTAGCCATCCGCCCTTCCAAACACCCGGCGTGTTCAAAAACGTCGCGGCGGCCTGATGGCGGAGTGGTTACGCAGCGGACTGCAAATCCGTGCACCCCGGTTCGATTCCGGGTCAGGCCTCCAAACTTTCCCGTCACCTAGAACAGTGAATGTGTTGGTCGCTGCAGGCTGCCTGCTCGTTTCTAGAGATCATCTGTCATCAACGACCGACCACGGGAGCGTAAGCAGGTCGCTCTGCCGCTGGCCGGCCCCCGCGACCAGTGTGTGATGCGCTCAGCCCCATGATCAGTGGCGAAGAGCGCGCCTCGACTTCGGTTTTGAGCCTAGGCGTGTTGCGAGCTATCAAGGCGCGATGTTGGATGTTTCTGAACTTGAGGCGGCTTGCTATGCCCGGACCGGCGACCGCGTCGTAGCCGTCCTCAGGATTCTCGAAGGGCTCATCACTGCGCGGGAACTGTCCGACCCTGACCAAATCCGGGGTTATACCCGGCTGGCCGCCGCTGTGGGCGCGGTCCTGGCGGACCCGGCCGTTCAACCGACGCCCGACGAAATGGCCAGTCTGATCTTCGCGCAGGGGCCGATGAGCAACCTGTTTCGAGCCAGCGCCTTCGGCGGTTCGGATCACTTGCGAGCGCTGCTGTCCGACCAGCTCCTGTCATTGCTCTCGATCGACTCAGAGTCGCCGATGGATATCGGCGAGAGGCTGGAGAAGGCCGGGCCGCTTGCCCTGCTGGTCGCACTGACCGCCGTCGCGACCGTACCCCTGCTGACGGCGCAGGGAGAGGAACGGCGTGAGGACGCCCTCGCCCGGATCGCCGCGGGCGATCTCGGCCAAATCCCGGCCAAGCTGAGCAGCCTAAGCCTGGCCAGCAACGGGTGGATGCTTTGCAGCTACGCCTTCGACGCCGAGAAGCATGACATCAAGCAGGTCCTGAACCGCGCGTTCCGTGACCTTCTGGTCCGTCTGTCGATGTCGGCTGCGCCCCTCAGCCCGCGAGCGCCTCTCAAGGACCGCCCCACCCTGGTGTTCTGCGCCGAGGTGATCCACTCGACACACGTCCAGTACCGCTACTACGGCCAGTACCTCCGGCAGCTACGCACGCGCTTCCGCCTGGTGTTGATCGCGCCCGAACTGCACGCAGACCCGGCCGTACGATCCTTGTTCGACGAGGTCGTGGTGTTCACCGAAACGCCGAAGGGCGAGCATCTCAACGTGATCCTGGCCGCGATCAAGCGCGCCCAGCCCGACATCCTGTTCTGGCCAAGTCTCGGCATGAGCCATTGGGGGCCGCTGATCGGCAATCTCCGCCTCGCGCCAATCCAGGTGGTCGCCATCGGCCACCCCGCGTCCACCTTCATTCCGGAGATCGACTACATGATCCTGGAAGAAGGTTTCGTCGATGAGCCGGAGGTGTTCAGCGAGCGCTTGATCCTGCTGCCCGATGAGGCGCTGCGGCTCGAGCCGTCGCCGTCCTACAGGCCGGTTCGCCCGAATTTGCGACCCACCGCCGATCCGGTCCGGATCGCCTTGCCCTGCAATATGATCAAGCTGAACCCGACCTTTGTCGCCCTGCTCGCGCGGTTACGGGAACGGGCCGCCTCTGGCGGGCGGGTCATCGAGTACCATGTCTTCCCCAACGCCTCGGCGCTCCAGGTCGCCGCCTTCAAAGCCGTCAACGACCTCCGCCTGGGCGATCCCATCATTCACGGCAAGATGTCGCCCAACGCCTATCTCGAACGGCTGAATGACTGTGACATTGCCCTCAGTCCCTATCCCTTCGGCGGGTTCCACAGCGTGATCGACTGCCTGCGTCAGGGCCTTCCCGTGGTCGCCATGGACGCGCCAGGCAATCCCGTGAAAACCGACCGCATGCTTCTGAGGTTGCTCGGTATGCCTGCATGGCTGGTCGCGACCACCGAGGCGGCCTACGAGGAGGCGGCGCTGCGGATTGTCATGGACGACGACCTGCGGGTCGAGCTTGGTGAACAGGCGCTCGCCGCGCGGATCGACGAACAGCTGTTCGCCGTTGGCGATCGTCCAATCCGAAGTGAGGTGGCTGACGCCATGTGGGCTCTTTATCAACATCACGAGGCGATCCAGGCCAATCCGGCCCGGGTGTTCACGTCGCGCGAGCTCGCGGCGCTTTGACCGCAAAACAACCCCACTTCGTCGCCGCGCCGTGTCCTGTCTGCGCGCACAGCGTGGCGGTGCCGTTCTTTGACGGCGGCCAGCAGCCGCTGGCGACGCTTGGCTGGCCGGCCTCGGCCTCCGAGGCGATGGCCATGGAACGCCTTCCGCACGACTTCGTGCAGTGCCCGGTCTGCACGCACGTCTGGAACCGCAGCTTCCGCTATGACGCCGTTCCCTATCGGGACAGCCCCAATCGCATGTTCAACAACGGAGTGATCTGGCAGGGTCACCTCGCGGATAGCTGCGACCGGCTCGTTCGCCGGATGCCGCCACACCCGACCTTGGTGGAGATCGGCTGTGGCGAAGGGCATTTCCTGCGGGCCCTGGCCAAGGCCTCCGGCGGCGACGCGAGGATCCTTGGATTCGACCCAAGCACCCACCCGGAAACCGGGCAGGGCTTCGAATTCCATGCCCGCCTCTTCGAACCCCTCGCTGATGTGGTCCGGTACGCCCCCGACGCGATCGTCATTCGCCATGTGATCGAACACTTGACCGACCCGGCGGCGCTGATTGAAGCGCTGGCCTGGGGCGCGTCGCAGCTGGACAAGCCCTGCTGGCTGTTCGCGGAGTCGCCCTGCATTGATCGTGTGTTCGCCACCGGCCGGCTCGCAGATTTCTTCTACGAACACACCTCCCACTTCACGACGAACTCCTTTCGGACGCTCATGGCGCGAGCGGGAGAAGTCTTCGAGCTGGCGCATGGCTATGATGGAGAGGTGGTCTACGCCCTGGTGAAGCTCGGCGTTCCGGCCGCAATCGCAGCCCAGGCTCAGGCGGCCGAGCGCTTCATGGCCGAGAGCCAAGATCACCGCGTCGCTATTCGTCGGCAGATCGATGACCTTGCGGCGGGCGATCGCTCAATCGTTGTCTGGGGCGGAACCGGCAAGGGCGCCGCCTTCATGCATCAGTTCGGGCTGGACGCTGAACGATTCCCCCTTGTCGTGGATTCCGATCCCTCGAAGGTCGGAACCTTCGTCCCCGGTACGGGTCAGCCAATACAGTTTCGCGATGTCTTGAAGGCTCGCCCCCCCGAAGTCGTGATCATCCCGATGCAGTGGCGGGCCGCGGACATCGTGCGAGAGATGGAAACACAGGGGATATCGGCGGCCCTGATCCTGATCGAACACAACGGTCGCCTCATCGACTTCAACCGCGAACGGCATCCGTATCGATGATGCGGCCCATAGATGTGCGCCGTTCCCCATCATCGGAGTCATGCCGGGCGACCAGCGCGCGCTGGAGAATCGCCCACCCCGGTTCGATTCCGGGTCAGGCCTCCAAACTTTCCCGGAACGTGATGACTAGTGCGCCAGCACCGAGGACTTGGGTCCCGTGACCTTGGCGACGCGCAGGGCGGTGACCTGCGCCGGCTGCACCGGCTTGCCCTTGTTGCCCCATGAGGAGCGGACGTAGGTCAGGACCTTGGCGATCTCCAGGTCGCTCAGGTCGGCACCAAAAGCCGGCATGCCGCCCCTCCCCTTCAGAACCCGGGTGACGGGCTCCTTGGGGTCGCCCTGGGCCACCTTGCTGCCGGCCAGGGCCGGGAAGGCCCCGGGAATGCCCTTGCCGGTCAACTGATGACAGGCCGAGCAGTTGTCGGCGAACAGCTCCTTGCCGTCGGGGGCGGCGAAGGCGGGAGCCGCGCACAGGACAAGGACCGCTGCCAGCGGGATCGTAAGACGCATCGGTAGAACTCCGGTCAGGCCGCTTGGGCGCGTTTGTGCAGCTTGGCGATCTGCTGCCAGGCGCTTTCGATCCCCCCGGCCTGCCAGCCGGTCAGATAGGATAGGTGTTCGCCGGCCAGGTACAGCCGGCCGTCGGGTTCGCAGAGGATCGGATAGGCGTCGCGGCGGCCTTCCTCGCTCCACTCGGCCCAGCCCCCGAGGTTGTGCTCGATCCGGTGCCAGGCGGCGGAGAACGAGGTCTCCACGTTCTGCGCATATTCCGGGAAGGCCACCTGCCCGCCCTGGGCCGCGAGCTCCTGCCGGGCCTTGGGGCTCAGCGCGCTGACCTTGGCCGCCGAGGCGCCGAAGTTGTAGTAGCCCAGCAGCACGCCCTTCTGGCTCTGATAGCCGGTGGACGGCACGGTGATCGTGTTGATCTCCGGGTTGTCGGTGTAGACGTGGCCGCCGTAGATGAAGTGCTTCTCTTCCCAGAAGCGGGTCTTCATCTGCAGGCCGATCTTGCCCACCAGGGCATAGGAGACCGCGCCGATCGCCGCCTTGAACTTGGGCGACACACCCATGTCCATCTGGCGCAGCACCGACAGCGGAATGGTGCAGATGCAGTAGTCGGCGCTCAGGGTCTCGACCTTGCCGTCGGGACCGGAGACCGTGACCTCCACGCCCTTCTCGTTCTGGCGATACTTCTTCACCAGGGTCGAATAGCGGATCAGCTGGCCGACATGGCGTTCGAAGCCCTTGGCCACCTGGTCCATGCCGCCGACCGGCTGGAACATGGTCCGCTGCTGCTCGTAGCCGGCGACCGAGGTCAGGGTCCGCCAGGCGTTGGAATGCAGGACGTCGGTCAGCGGATAGGGGGTCGATTCCTTGCCCGGGCCAGGAACCATGCCGGGGCCCGGATTGACGTCATAGCCGCGACCGTCCGTGCCCTTGTAGGCCAGGTCGGCGGTCAGGTAGCCCTCGTGGGTCAGGTAGGCGAGGAACTTCTCGCGGTCATCGGCGGTCATCTGCTGGTCGAGCGCACCCTGCTTGACCTGCTTGGCCAGGATCTCGGCGGCCGAGCCACGGGCGTCGGCGGCGATCTGGCCCTTGCGGATGGCCTTGCCGGCCAGGGGGCCCGTGCCCTTGGTCATGGCCACGTAGGAGGCGTCGTTGTCGTTGACGAACATCTCCAGCGGCACGTTGAAAAGCTTGGTGTAATGCAGGGTCGAGCGGTGGTGGTAAGGGATCCGCCACGGGCCGTGGTTGATATAGAGCCCGTCGTCGAAATCGCACTCTTGGGTCTCGCCGCCCAGCTCGGTCAGCTTGAAGCCCTTGCGCGCGGTCTGGCAGCGGCCGCCGGCGAAGGCGCGGGCCTCGATCACGGTGACCTCGTAGCCGGCCTTGGACAGTTCATAGGCGCTGGTCATGCCCGCGACGCCGGCGCCCAGGACGATGACCTTCTTGCCCTTGCCGCCCGCGCCGAGCTCCGGCGGAGCCGCGTTGGCCGAGGCGATGTCGAAGCCCAGAGCGGTCATGCCGGCCATCAGCAGGGCCGAACCGCCCATGCCGCCCAGGCTCTCCAGGAAGCTGCGGCGCGACAGGCCGCTCCCGTTCATCAGGTCCCGATTCATCACTTAATCCCCGCGCGATACTGTTGGCGGGCAAGGGAGCGGCACGGGGTGGGGGTTACAATCGCCATTCTGACAATACCCATATGAGCGTACGAAAAGTGTCCGACCGTGCCTAATGCGTGGGCGGTGGACGGTGGTTTCGGGCGCCGGGCGAATAATTGCGCGGCGAAGCGCCACGTTTAGCGGCCGTGGAAGTCCGCCGGCCGCTTTTCCAGGAACGACGTCATCCCCTCCCGGAAGTCCCCCGTCCGGATCAGTTGCAGGAACTGCAGATAGACGTGGTGGACGTGGTCATTGAACGTTTCGTTCAGGCCCATGCGCATCAGCCGCTTGGCCGATTGCACCGCCAGCGGCGCATTGGCGGCGATCTCGTCGGCCAGCTTGCGCGCTTCGGTCATCAGCTCGGCGTCCGGGACGACATGGGTCGCCAGGCCCATCTCCAGACTCTCGGCGGCGGAGAGCGTGCGGCCGGTGAAGATCAGCTCGGCGGCCTTGGACCAGCCGATCAGGCGGGGCAGGAACCAGGTGCCGCCCGATTCCGGCACGATGCCGCGCTTGACGAAGGCGGCGGCCAACTTGGCGCCCTGGGCCATCATGCGGATGTCGCAGCCCAGCGCGGTGTCCAGGCCATAGCCGGCAGCCGCGCCGTTCAGGGCGCAGATGGTCGGCTTGTTCATGTTGAAGATCACTGTCGGCGGGGCGGTCTTCAGATCCAGGTCGACGGAGATGCTGCTGACCTGGGATTCCGAGCCGATGCCCGAGCCCTGGGTCGCGCTGACCAGGTCGAGGCCGGCGCAGAACGCCCTGCCCGTCCCGGTCAGGATGACGCAGCGCACCTCCGGATCGGCGTCGGCCTGCAGCAGCAGCTTCGACAGCAGCGACAGCATGGGGCCAGAGATGGTGTTCAGCCGCTCGGGCCGGTTCAGGGTGATGATGGCGACGCCGCCCGCGACGTCATAGAGCACCTCGTCCGACTGATCGGCGCGCGCCTGGGCGAGAGTTTCACTCATCCGCCATCTCCCACTTGTCTGTTTTATCGTTGGGGACAGCTAAGGACCGTTGTGGGTCCGATGCAAGGGCTATGGCGGGCGACGCCGCACCCGCCATCCGCCCGTCAGAAGAACAGCTTGCGGACCGTCAGTTTCACCGAGCGACCCACCGGGTCGAGCAGGTCGGGCTGGTAGCTGATCGGGGTCACGCCGGTTCCGTCGCGCACCTCCTGGCGGCTGTCGAACAGGTTGTCGATGGAGAGCGTCGCCCGCGCCCCGCGCAGCCACGGGTGATCGCGCGCGATGGGTTGCGCGCCCAGGTCGGCGAACAGCCGCAGGTTCACCGTGGTCTGGTCGGAAAACTCCAGATCGTCGGCGGTCGGGCCGCCCTCGACCCGGGTGGCGGCCTGCCAGTTGGCGTTCAGCGCCGCCCCCAGGCCTCCCTTGGTGTAGTTGGCCTGCACGTCCACCTGATGGCGGGGCGAGCCGCCGCCGGAGCCGATGGCGGCCCCATCCAGCAGGTCCAGCTCCGGTAGGCCGGGACGGATCAGGATGTCATCTCGGAACGCCACCGTGTGATAGACGCCCAACTGGAAGACGCCGCCGCGGGGACCGCCGCCGCCGAAGCCACCAAAGCCGCCGCCCGGACCGCCCCGGCCGCCACCGCCACCGCCACGGTACCCGCCGCCCGGCCCCATGCCCGGAGGCGGAGGACCGTCCGGCCCAGGCGCACCGCCCTCAGGCCCCGTCTGGCCACCCGGGGCGGGCTGACCCGCAGCGCCCTTCGCCCGCGCGCCCTGGACGCCGTCGCGGGTGCGCTCGGCGTCGCGGAAGCGCTGGCGCATCGCCGCCATCTGCTCGGGCGTGGGCTGAGGTCCGACATTGCGCGAATAGGTGAAGCCCCAGCGCAGCTCGTCGCGCGACTCACGCGCGAAGTTCACCGGGCGGGCGTCGATCTGCACCAGCCGGCCGCTGGCGTCGCGGATGAAGCGTTCCGGGAACGCCGCCTCCACCTGCGTCGAGGCCGAGGGGAAGGACGCCACCGTGTCCTCGGTGCGGCTGGAGACGTAGTTGGCCTGGAAGGTCAGGTTGGTCTTGGTGAAGGGGGTGTAGGTGACCCCCAGCTTGAGAACCTCGCGCTGGCCGCCGGTCAGGTTGGGCGCGCCGCCGCTCACCCGGATCACGTCGGCCGTCTCGCCGCGGGTCAGGTCGAACACCCGCACGCCCGGCGTCGCCACCACGGGGTCGCCCAGCTGATTGATGGTGGGCGCCTGGTCGGTGCGGCTGACCGAGGCCAGCAGGCGCAGCGGCTTGACCGGCATCCAGTTGAGCCCCGCCCCCACTGTCTCCAGGTCGCCGTAGTCCGACAGGTGCTGGTAGCCGAAATTGATGTTGCTGGAGAGCTTGCCGATGGTCTCGCCGAAGCCCTCGCCGGCCCGGGTTATGGGCACGTCGAAACTGGCCTGTAGCTGGCCGATGTTGCGGGTGAGGTCGGTGTTGGTGTTGACCCCGGCGCGCAGGGCCTCGCTCTCCAGCTCGGTGGTCGAGACGCGGCCCGTCAGGGTCGCGCCAACATGGCCGGCGGGCAGGTCCAGGAAGGCCCGGTTCAGCACGATGTCGGACTGGGCCGAGGTGGTCACCGACCTGGTGAGGTCGGTAGAGGCCACGGCGCCCAGGGCGCGGTCGTTGAAGGACTTGGCCACATTGCGCGACACCCCGCCGGTATAGGACCACTGCCAGCCGGCATAGGCGCCGCTCATGGCGCCGGCCAGGCTGGCGTTGTCGGCGGTGGAGCGCCGGGTCAGGGCCTCGGTTGAGAATGGCGACAGGCCGAGCTTGGATTCGGTGTCGGTGGATTCGTAGGTTCCGTTGAGGGTCCCCGACACGCCATTGCCCAGAGGCCGGGCGTAGACGCCGTTGAACACCACATTGGTGGTGTCGGGCTGCAGGCTCCGGTAGGGGCTGGCGCCGATCACGTCACGGTCGCTCTCCAGGATCGGATCGGTCTTGGTGGCCTTGGCGTCCAGGGTCAGGCGTTGGCCGCGTTGGATGCGCAGATAGGCGGCGTGCCCGGCCACCGTCGATCCGGCGGACCCCTGGGTCGGGGCCTGGACCGAGCCCTCCGCCAGCTTGGCGCGGAAGCGCTGGCGCAGGACCATGTTCACCACCTTCTGTTCGGCGGGATAGCCGTACTTCAGCGACACCTCCTCGGGCAGGATCTCCACCCGGGCGATGGCCTCGGTGGGCAGGTCGCGGATCTCGGCGAATCCGGAGGCCCGAGCGCCGTTGATCAGCACCACCGGGCGACCGCCGCCCTGGCCGCTGCCGGTCTGGGGCGCCAGGGCGGTCAGCAGCTCCGAGACGCTGGCGGCCCCATAGGCCCGGATCTCCCGGGCCGAGAGGGTGACCTCAGGGGTGATGTCGCCCGCCACCGAGCCCCGCAGGGTGCGCGCCCCGGCCACCACCACAAGTTCCTCGACCTCGGTCTCGTCGTCGAGCGCGGGGTTGAGCGCCGCCGCGGGGGCCTTGGCCGTCTGGGCCTGGGCCGCGCCAGTGCTCAAGGCGATTGCGGCCGTGCCGGCGAGCAGTCGAAGGACGGCCGCGGCGCGGTTGGGGGCGGGGGAGGAATTCAAAGCTTTGACCCTGTGCAGAGAAGAGGTGGCATCGTTCCGGGCCAAGAGCTCTGTTCGACCTGAACGGGCGGTGAGCACGAGATCCGCCGTTTTTTCGGCGCGCGATATGACCGGGCGATGTCGTCGCCGTAACGACGCCTGTAATACGCGCAACCTCCGCCGGGGCTGCTTCACGATGGGTTTCTCTCCCAGGAGTGGACGGGGGTGAGACGATCCGACATCAAGTGCGTTTACTGCGGGTGGTTAGCGGACCCGGCGTCGTCGTGATAATCCCCCCGCAACGCCACCCGCGGGTGGCCATGTTCTGGAAATTCGTTCCGCGTCAGAAGGGGCACAGATGAGTAGGGTGCTTGTTATCGGCGCTGGCGGCGTGGGCTCTGTCGCCGTCCACAAGATGGCCATGAGCCAAGACGTCTTCTCGCACATCACGCTGGCCAGCCGCCGGCGCAGCAAGTGCGACGCCATCGCGGCCTCGGTCAAACAGCGCACCGGCGTGACCATCGACACCGCCGAGTTGGACGCCGACGATATCGCGGCGACCACGGCGCTGATCAAGGCCGTGAAGCCTGGCCTCGTGGTCAATCTCGCCCTGCCCTATCAGGACCTGGCGATCATGGAGGCGTGCCTGGCGGCCGGGGTGAACTATCTCGACACCGCCAACTACGAGCCGCGTGACCAGGCCAAGTTCGAATACAGCTGGCAGTGGGCCTATCAGGAGCGGTTCAAGGCCGCCGGCCTGATGGCCCTGCTGGGTTGCGGCTTCGATCCCGGCGTGACCTCGGTCTTCACCACCTATGTCGCCAAGCGCCTGCTGGACGGCATCGAGACCCTGGACATCCTCGACTGCAACGGCGGCGACCACGGCCACCCCTTCGCCACCAACTTCAATCCCGAGATCAACATCCGCGAAGTGACCGCGCCCTCGCGGCACTGGGAGAACGGGTCGTGGGTGGAAGGGCCGCCCCTGGCCCAGAAACAGACCTTCGACTTCGATCAGGTCGGCCCGCGCAACATGTACCTGATGTACCACGAGGAGCTGGAGTCGCTGGTCCGGTTCTATCCGGAGATCAGCCGCATCCGCTTCTGGATGACCTTCGGAGATTCCTATCTCAAGCACCTGGAAGTGCTCACCAATATCGGCATGACCCGCATCGATCCGGTCATGTTCGAGGGCCGCGAAATCATCCCCCTGCAGTTCCTGAAAGCGCTGTTGCCCGAGCCGGCCTCCCTGGGCCCGGTCACCAAGGGCAAGACCAATATCGGCGTCATCGCCACGGGCACGAAGGGTGGCGCAGAGAAGACCGTCTACGTCCTCAACATCTGCGACCATGAGGAAGCCTATGCCGAGACCGGCAACCAGGCGGTCAGCTACACCACCGGGGTTCCGGCCATGATCGGCGCGGCCCTGATGCTCACCGGCCAATGGACGGGCGCAGGCGTGTTCAACATGGAGCAGCTCGATCCCGACCCGTTCATGGACATGCTGAACCGGCACGGGCTGCCCTGGCAGGTCAAGGACCTGGCCGCCCCCCTGGCCTTCTGAGCCCATGCAAACCCAGGCCGGCGATCCCGGCGCGTTTTCCCGGTTCGACCTGGCCCGTGTCCCCTCCCCCTGCTTCGTCGTCGACGAGGCGGCGGTGCGGCGCAACCTGGCCACCCTGAAGGACGTCGGCGACCGCAGCGGCGCACGGGTGCTGCTGGCGCTGAAGGCCTTCTCCATGTGGGCTCTGGCCGACGTGGTGGGGGAGTACCTGGACGGCGTCTGCGCCTCGGGCCTGTGGGAGGCGCGGCTGGCCCGCGAGCACTATCGCGGCGAGCTGACCACCTATTCGCCGGCCTACAAGGCCGGCGACCTGCCGGAGATCCTGCATCTCTCCGACACGGTGATCTTCAACTCACCGGATCAGATCGCCCGGTTCGCCGGTGAGATCGCCAAGGCCCGCGCCGACGGCGAGGTGTTCGAGATCGGCCTGCGCCTCAACCCCGAGCACAGCGAAGCCGAGGTCGCCAAGTACGACCCCTGCCAGACCGGCTCGCGGCTTGGCTTCCCGGTCTCCCAGCTGCGACCGGAACACCTCGACGGCGTCGACGGCCTGCACCTCCACGCCCTCTGCGAGCAGGGCTTCGAACCCCTGCACCGCATCTGGAAATCCCTGCAGCCGAAGCTCGAAGCGATCCTGCCGAAACTGAAATGGCTGAACCTCGGCGGCGGCCACCACATCACCCGCGCGGATTACGACACCGAGGCCCTGGTGACCCTGCTGCGCCAGATCCACACCCAGTACGGCGTCGAGGTCTATCTGGAACCTGGCGAGGCCATCGCGCTCGACACCGGCATCCTGGTGGGCGAGATTCTCGACACCTTCGAGAACGCGATCCCCGTCGCCGTCACCGACATCTCGGCCACCTGCCACATGCCCGACGTCATCGAGGCGCCTTACCGCCCGGCGATGCTGGGCGAGGCCGAGACCGGTGTCGCCACCCGCCTGGGAGGCCCCTCCTGCCTGGCCGGCGACATCATCGGCGACTACGTGTTCGCGAGCGCGCCCGCGCCCGGCGACCGCATCGCCTTCCTCGACCAGGCTCACTATTCGATGGTCAAGACCAACACCTTCAACGGCGTCCCCCTGCCGGCCATCGCGCTCTGGAACAGCGACACCGACGCCCTGCGCCTGGTGCGCCAGTTCGACTACGCCGACTTCCGCGACCGGCTGTCCTGACGGCTACCGCCCCGCGGGCTGGACAGTCATCTCGACGGCGATCCGATCCCCCGCCGTCACATTGGCCTTCTTCCGGACCGCCGCCTTCAGGGGCAGGTAGTAGGTGCCGT
The DNA here is from genome assembly GCF_016772415.1 of Phenylobacterium glaciei. Lineage (NCBI taxonomy): Bacteria > Pseudomonadati > Pseudomonadota > Alphaproteobacteria > Caulobacterales > Caulobacteraceae > Phenylobacterium > Phenylobacterium glaciei. The sequence continues at coordinate 1,820,910 of NZ_JAGSGD010000001.1, read as the reverse complement.
CCTTGGCGAACATGGCGGTGGTGAAGGTCACGCCGTTCAGCTGGACCTCCACCGGGATCATGCCCCAGCCGTAGGTGACCCCCTTGGAGATGCGCCGCACCTCCTCGGCCTCCGGGGCCGGCAGCGGGGCGTAGAAGAAGGGCGACGGGCCGCGCCAATAGATGACCTCGGCCTCGAAGCTGAACTCCATCCCTACAGCCCCGTCCGCACCTGGAACAGTTCCGGGAAGAATGAGCCCTCCAGGGCCTTGGCCAGGTAGCTGGCGCCCGACGAGCCCCCGGTGCCGGGCTTGAAACCGATGATGCGTTCCACGGTCTTCAGGTGGGCGAAGCGCCATTGCTGGAAGCGGAACTCCAGGTCCACCAGTTTCTCGGCCAGTTCGTAGAGGTCCCAGTACTGTTCAGGGTCGCGGTAGACCACGGCCCAGGCCGCCACGATGGCCGGGTCGGCGACGTGGACCTCCGACCAGTCCCGCTCGGCCGGCACGTCGAACCCGCGCCGCTTCAAAAGCCGCACGCACTCGTCATAGAGGCTGGCGGCGGCCAGCGCCGCGGCCAGGTCGGCGTGGGCGGCCGTGCCCTCGTGGACCGCCAGCATCGCCGCGTCCTTGGCCCCCATCAGGAACTCCAGCATCCGGTACTGGTGCGACTGGAAGCCCGAGCTCTGGCCCAGGTGCGGGCGGATGGCGTGGTATTCGCTCGGCGTCATGGTGGCCAGCACGTCCCAGGACTGGATCAGCTGGCCCTGGATGCGGCTGACCCGGCTGATCATCTTGAAGGCGGGGCCGAGGTCGTCCCGGGCGATCTGCTCACGCGCCGCCGCCAGCTCGTGGATCGACAGCTTCAGCCACAGTTCCGAGGCCTGGTGGATGACGATGAACAGCAACTCGTCATGCTCGTCCGAGCGCGGCCGCTGGGCGCTGAGGATCTGGTCCAGCGCCAGGTAGTCAGCGTAGCTGATGTCGGGCCGGGTGTGGATCGGCTCGCTCATGTCACCGCCGCCACCTGGTTGAAGCGGGGCTCCCGCCATTCCTCGCGGGCCATCACCTGGACGAGGTGTTCGACGGCGTCCCAGACATCGACATAGCGCGCATAGAGCGGGGTCAAGCCGAACCGCAGCACGTCGGGCGCCCGGAAATCCCCCACCACGCCGCGGGCGATCAGGGCCTGGACGATGGGGTAGCCGTTGGGATGGGTCAGGGACACCTGGCTGCCGCGCTTGGCGGAGTCGCGGGGACAGGCGACGCCGAGACCCGGGCAGCGCTCTTCCACCAGATCCAGGAACAGGTCGCCGAGCGCCCGGGACTTGGCGCGCAGGGCCGACATCGCCACGCCGTCGAAGGCGGTGAGCGCCGCCTCCAGGGCGGTCAGCCCCAGGACCGAGGGCGTGCCGCACAGGGCGCGCAGCATCCCCTGCCCCGGCACGTAATCGTCACTGAAGGCGAAGGGCGCCGCGTGGCCCATCCAGCCGGTCAGCGGGCTCTGGAAGTCCGCCTGATGCCGCCGCGCCACGAACGCGAAGGCCGGCGCCCCGGGGCCGCCGTTCAGGTACTTGTAGCCGCAGCCGACGGCGAGGTCGGCGTTCGCGCCGTTTAGGTCCACCTCCAGGGCGCCGGCGCTGTGGCTGAGGTCCCAGAGCGCCAGGGCCCCGACCTCGTGCGCCCACGTGGTCAGCGCCTTCATGTCGTGCAGTTGCCCGGTCTTGTAGTGCGCGTGGGTCAGCAGCAGCAGGGCGACGCTGTCGTCCAGGGCGTCGGGCAAGCCGCCTGGCTCCACCAGCCGCAACTCGATCCCCGGCATGAACTGGCCCAGACCCTGCAGGATGTAGAGGTCGGTGGGAAAGTTGCCGGGCTCGCTGAGAATGACCTTGCGCCCGGGCCGCAGGGCCATCGCGCCCGCCGCCAGCTTGAAGAGGTTCACCGAGGTGGAGTCCGCGGCGATCACCTCGTCCGGGGCGGCCCCAATCAGGGCGGCGATCCTGGCGCCCACCCGGCTGGGCAGGTCGATCCAGTTGGCGTCGTTCCAGGAGCGGATCAGGCCCCTGCCCCACTCGGCCTCGACGGCTTCAGCCAGCCGGCCCTTCACGGCCTTGGGCAGGGCGCCCAGGGAGTTGCCGTCCAGATAGATCAGCCCCTCCTCCAGCTCGAACAGGTCGCGCCGCGACGCCAGGGGATCGGCGCGGTCGAGCGCGAGGGCCTCTTCGCGGGTCATCGGGCCGACGAATAGTTGGGCTGGTCGATGGCCACCTGACCCTGGGCGTTGGCGCGCAGGGCGGCCAGCAGACCGGGCGTCTGCGCGTCCAGCTCGCCGGCCTGAAGTTTGGCGCAAAGCTCAGCAGTCAGCTCGGCATGACCACCGCCATGACCCAGCAGGCCCGACATCCGCTCCACGGCGTCGGCCTCGGCGGCGGGACCCAGGGTCAGCTCGCGCTGCACCACCCCCAGGACATTGACCGCCACCCGGGCCAGGAAGGCGTCGCGGGGCGCCAGCGCCGGGCGGATGGTGTCGATCCAGCGGGCCACGGCCTCCACCAGTTCCTCGGTGCGTGGATGGGTGATCACAGGCCGGCCTCCAGCAGGTTGGCGAGATCGATCTCGGTCTCCGAGACCCGGCGGCCGATCATCGGCCGCTCCACCGAGCTCTCGGCCCCGGCGGCGTAGCTGGAATACATCATCAGGCACATGACGCCCCACTTCAGCGACCCCAGGGCCTGCCAGTAGCGCACGCGGGACAGATCCACCGGAACCCCGCCCGCCTGCGCATATCCCGCCAGCAGGTCGGCATAGTCGCCGAACCCGCCCACCGGCTTGTCGCTGCGCCCGAAGCGCCAGGAATTGACGCACAGCCAGCCCAGGTCCTCGGCCGGATCCCCCAGGTGGGAAAGCTCCCAGTCCAGAACCGCCGCGACACCTGTGTCAGGGCTGATCATCAGGTTCCCATTGCGGAAGTCCCCGTGCAGCAGCACGTCGGCCACCGGCGTGGGCGTGTGTTTCTTCAGGTGCTGGAAGGCCAGTTCCAGGATCGGCCGCTGGGCGCCCGACTGGCGATAGACCTGCTCGTAGCGGTCGAGTTCCTCGGCGGCGTCCGACCGCTTCAGCGGGATGCCCTTGGGTGAGGCTGAGTGGATCTGGGCCAGGATCTGGCCGCACTGCCGGGCGAGCCCAGGACGAACCTTCTCAAAGCGCGGATCGGTGACGATCTTGCGGCCCAGGGCCTCGCCGCCGATGCGGGCGGTGATGTGCGCCTCGCCGATCCCATCCTCCGGCTCGCACAGCCGGATCAGCGGCGCGACGGGCGCACCGACCTTGGCGGCGGCCTGGATCAGGGCGGCCTCGGTGGCCAGGGAGGTGGAGCGCGAGGTCTCCTCGTCGAAGGGCCCAGGACGCCGGCGCAGGATCATCTCGCGTGGCCCGACGTCACCCGTCAGGGTAAAGGCCCAGGTCTCCATGCTCGCGCCGCCCGACAGGCGTTGGACGGCCTCGACGCCCGTCCCCCCGAGGGTCGGCGCCAGGCGCGCAAGCGCTTGTGCGATATCGACTTCCATGACGTGGCGGAACCTCAAGCTGACTCAGGCTTGACGATCTGCGGCCCTCAGGGTCGGCTTGTAAATCGCCAAAATGATCGGCCACCCGGTTCCAAAAACAGGCCGAAGGGAAACGCCATGGACTTCAACCTGCCCCCCGAACTCGTCGCCTATCTGGCGGAGCTGGACAGCTTCATCGAGGCCAAGATCAAGCCGCTTGAGCAGCGCGACGACAACATGCGCTACTTCGACCACCGCCGCGAATACGAGCGCACCGACTGGGACGCCGGCGGCCTGCCGAAGAAGGAATGGGAGGAATTGCTGGGCCAGGCCCGCAAGCTGGCCGACGAGGCCGGGCACCTGCGCTACGCCTGGCCGCCGGAGATGGGCGGCAAGGGTGGCTCCAACCTCGACATGGCGGTGATCCGCGAGCACCTGGCCGCCCGGGGCCTGGGTCTGCACAACGACCTGCAGAACGAACACTCCATCGTCGGCAACAACCCCTTCATCCTGATGTTCAAGGAGTTCGCCACCAACGCCCAGTACGAGCGCGACGGCGCGAACCTGCTGGCCGGCAAGATGCGCACGGGCTTTGGCCTCACCGAGCCGCAGCATGGCTCCGACGCCACCTGGATGGACACCACCGCGGTGCGCCAGGACAAGGACGGTCAGCCCGGCTGGCTGATCCAGGGCGAAAAGATGTGGACGACCGGCATGCACGTGGCGACCCACGTCATGGTCTTCGCCCGCACGAGCGGCAAGGACGGCGACGCCACCGGCATCACCTGCTTCATCGTCCCGGCCGACACCCCCGGCGTGAAGGTCGAGGAGTACCTCTGGACCTTCAACATGCCCACCGACCACCCCCGGGTCAGCTTCACCGAGGTCTGGGTGCCGGAGGACAGCTACTGGGGCCAGATCGATCGCGGCCTGGGCCTGGGCCAGAGCTTCGTGCACCAGAACCGCATCCGCCAGGCGGCCTCGTCCCTGGGCGCGGCGGTCTACTGCATCGAGGAGAGCGTGAAATACGCCCGCCAGCGCAAACCCTTCGGCAAGCCCCTGGCCGACAACCAGGCCATCCAGTGGCCTCTCGTCGAGCTGGCCACCCAGTGCGAGATGCTGCGCTGGCTGATCCGCAAGACCGCCTGGGACATGGACCACATGGAGCACAAGGAGATCGAGCGGCAGATCTCCGACAAGGTCTCGATGTGTAACTACTGGGCCAACCGCCTGGTCTGCGAGGCCGCCGACCGGGCCATGCAGGTGCACGGCGGCATCGGCTATTCGCGGCACAAGCCCTTCGAGCATATCTACCGCCACCACCGCCGCTACCGGATCACCGAGGGCGCCGAGGAAATCCAGATCCGCAAGGTCGCCGCCTTCCTGTTCGGCTTCCTGGGGCCGAAGAAGAAGGTCTATGCCGAACTGGGGCTCTAGCCCTGCGGCGTCCACCAGGGCTCGCCGGTCTCCTGGGACAGGCGAGCCAGGTGCTGCATGATGCTCATGCTGCCGGCGAAGTGCAGGAAGTAGGCCTTGGAGAGCTCGTTCCTCAGGTGATTGATCAGCCGGGGCATGTCCGGGTGCTCGACGGTCTCGATGTCGGCGAAGTCAAGAAAGCGGCGCTCGTGGATCACCCAGTTGAAGCGCGGGGTGATGGGGGTCAGCAGTCCGCGCCGCGCGATCTCCCGCGACAGGCCCGGCTGCTCGTAGAGGCGTGAGGCCGACTCCGTGGCGTAGATCTCCTTGAGCAGGGCGTTGTGGTGTTGCGGGCTCATCACCAGCACCCCGGTGTTGAGCATCGGGGCGCCCTCCCCGTCGATCTCGGATTCGGCGTAGCCGTTGTCCTCGGTGAAGCGCCAGGCCAGCGGCGCCAGCTGCGGGTCCACCGTCACATTGTGCAGGCGCTCGAAATAGATGTGCTTTTCGGCTTCGGAGAACTGAGCGCCGGAGATCGAGGCGCCGATCTTCGTGGGGTCCGGAACCTCGCGCAGGATGTTGGGGGCGTCGCCCGCGATGACGATGTCGGCGTCGATCCAGACGATGCGGTCGTAGGCGGCCGACCAGGGCTGATCCAGCACCAGCAGCTTCTGCCAGGCCGGCGACCGCGCCTGGCCGCGCGGCGACATGTCGGGCCGGTGAGCGATGCCGATCAGGTCGAAACCGTGCCGGTCGGCATAGGCCTGCCAGTTGGACTGGCACATGACCCGCCACACCTGCTCATAGGTCTCCCCCACCAGGACCGTGACGATGGCCTGGCGGTGCGCCGGCGCCACCTCGTCGGCGGGAGACGCCAGGAAGAACATCAGCTGGCGGCGATCTCGTGGGCCAGGACGGCAGGGACCTTGGTCTGGTCGGGCGCCGTCAGGTCGGTTCCTTCGGGGCCGGTGATGGGCCTGGCCTCGGTCCAGGTCGCGCCGGCGTCGGTGGTGTCATAGCGGAACCAGGCCAGCGGCTTGCCCTCGCGCTCGGCCTTGGCCACCAGCCCGCCCTTGCCCTTGGCGTCCAGGGACAGGCTGACGAACTCCGGATGCTCGGCGGGCGCGTTCAGCCCCTCCGGCGAGGCCAGGCCGACGCAGGTCAGGGCGCCGCCGCCAACGGGCAGCAGGGTGATCCCCAGGGGCCCACCGCCCTCGCGGGTCACCTTGGTGATCAGGTAGACGCCCGCCGCCCCGTAGCGCACGGCCTGCACCTGCGAGATGGGATCAAGCATATAGCCGGCCCAGCCGGCGCCGGACTTGCGGAACACCGTGGCGCCCGTCGCCCCACCCACCACCACCGGCCCCGGGAAGCCGGCCGGCGAGACGACGAAGGCCTCGGGGGCCTCCACCAGGAGCCGGCGCATGTTCTGGTCGAACAGCGCGGGCGCTGAACAGTCCCACTCGCCCTCGTGGGTGCTCAGCGCCTCGCGGGCGGCGTCCTGCTGCGCCTGGGTCAGGGCTGCGATCGCAGGGGTCGGCGGCGGGGCGGGCTTCTGGCACGCAGTCAGAGCCAGAGCGGCGGCCAGGGCGATCAGCGGCAGGCGCATGGGCGATCCTTTATCCGTAGAGGCGATCCATCACCGCCGGCAGCCTGTCGGGCAGGCCCAGCAGCGGGCCGGAAGATAGCAGCAGGACGATCTCGTCGCCCTTCAGATGGGAAAGGGATCCGATCACCGCGTCCGCGCTGGTGGGCCCCTCCACGGGGACGCCGGCCTGATAGACCCGCTCCAGGATCTCGGCGTGGGTGGACTGGTGATGGGTCTGCGCGCCATGGCCCGGCGGCGGGATCAGCAGCACACGGGACACCCCCGCGAACACCGTGTCGTACCAGGCGAGCGCATCCTTGCTGCGCCAGGAGAAGGTGTGGGGTTCGAACACCACGATCAGCGGCCGCTCGGGATAGTGCAGCTGCAGGGCGTCGATGGCCGAGCGGGCCTTTTCGTAAGACGAGCCGAAGCCCTCGATCAGCGGGACCTTCGAGGTCTTGGTCAGACGGTCCAGCCGGCGGCGGATGCCCTCGAAGCTGGCCAGGCCTTGAGCCAGGTCGGCCTCGCTCACCAGATGACGCTCCAGCAGGAAGGCCGAAACCCCGACGATGTTCTCGATGTTGTGGGCGCCCAGCAGGGTGGTGGTGAGCGCGATGCGCTCCCCGTCCGGGCGCACCAGTTTGAAGCTGGTGGTCTCGCCATAGGCCACATCCTCGCTGAACCAGCCGTCGCAGGGGACGGTGTCGTACCAGACCACGTGAGCGTCGGTTTCGGCGGCGATCTTGTGCACGGCGGAGTGGTCGCGGGCCACCATCAGCCCGCCCTTGGGCAGGTCGTGCATCAGCGCGATGAACGGCGCCTCGTAGTCGTGGAAGGTCGGGAAGACGTTGACGTGGTCGTGGATCAGCGAGGTCAACAGCAGGTGGCGCGGGTGGTACAGGGCGAACTTGGACCGGGTGTCGCCATTGCCGACGATGTACTCGTCCCCCTCCAGCACGATCTCGTGGCGAGTCCCCCAGTGGCCGGTGGCCGGCAGGGAGGGCGAGATGGCGCCGATCATCCAGCCCGAGTCGTGGCCGGCCTCGCGCAGGATGTGGGCCATCAGCGCCGTGCAGGTGGATTTCCCGAAGGAGCCGGCCACCACGATGTTCTCGCGATGCGCTGTCTGCTCTCCCACCAGTTCGGCGAAGGTGGTGATGCGCACGCCGCGCGCCCGGGCGGCCGCCACCTCGACATTATCGTCGCCCCCCAGCTTGGCGCTGGTTCCCAGCACCAGGACGTCGAGGCCGTTGGGCAGGTTGGCGACGTCAAAATGGTAAGTCACCGGGAAGCCCAGCCCCGCCACATAGGTGGACATCGGGGGGAAGACGTCTTCGTCGGAGCCGGAGACCTCGTGGCCCGCGTCGCGCATCATCAGCGCCACCGCGCTCATGCCCGCTCCGGCTATGCCCGTAAAATGAATGCGCATGCGATTCCGCCTGAGACCGGCCGTGAGTTAACCGAGGCCGCCCGCCCCCGTCGAGGGCGCCTGGGGAACTTCCAGTTAAGACCTGATTAACCATAAGAGCCGACTCTGCAGTGGTCTTCCTTGAAGACACCCCACCATCACCACTTCACAGCCCGGCTTCGGCCGGGCTCTTTTTTTGGCTCAGCCCCGGATTGGCTTGGCGGCCCCGGCGTCAAGGCGCGCAGGCTCCTGGCAAAATCGCGTGTGGAGGATGCGCCATGGCCAAGGCCCCGACCGGCTTCAAGACCCGTCTGGAACCCCAGGACGAGTTCACCCACGATCCGGGTGACGTCAAAAACTACAACGAAAGCATGTACTTCAACGTCTTCGATCCGAAGACCAAGACCGGCGGCTGGTTCCGCATCGGCAACCGCGCCAACGAGCATTACGCCGAGATGACCATCTGCCTGTACCTGCCCGACGGGCGGGTGGGCTTCATGTTCGCCAGGCCCGCCATCACCGACAATTCGGAGATGAACGCCGGGGGACTCAAGGTCGAGGTGGTCGAGCCCTTCAAGCACCTCAAGGTGACCTATTCGGGCAAGGCGCTGATTCTGGAGCGGCCCCATGAGATGGCCGACCCGAAAAAGGCCTTCCGTGACAATCCGTCCCTCCCCTGCACCATCACCCTCGATTACGAGGGCGTCTCGCCCATGTACGGCGGCGAGACGGTCCGCGAGGACGGGGTGGCCATCGAGATCGATCCCGAGAAGTCCTTCGCCAAGGCCCACTACGAACAGCACTGTTCGGCCAAGGGCGTCTTCACCATCGGCGACGAGCGGTTCGAGATCGAGGGCTACGGCCTGCGCGACAAGTCCTGGGGCCCGCGTCACTGGCAGGCCATCGACTGGTATCGCTGGTGCCCGATGAACTTCGGCCGCGACTTCGGGATGATGCTGTCGGTGATCGGCGACGGCAAGGGCGGCGCGCGCCAGGGCGGCATGGTGTTCGAAGGCGGCGCCTACGACCTGATCTCCGAGTGCGTGATCGATAGCGACTGGGACGAGCGCGGCTACCAGACCGCCCTGCGCGCCAAGGTGAAGACCCACGGCGGCAAGAGCTACGAGGTGACCGGCAAGGTCATGTCCCTGATCCCCCTGCGCAACCGCCGCACCACGCCCGAGGGTCAGGAGCTGCAGACCCGCATCACCGAGGGGATGACCGAATACCGCTGCGGCGACCTCGTGGGCTATGGCCTCAGCGAGTACCTGGACCAGATCGTCGACGGCCAGCCGAACGGCAAAGCCGCAGGGTACTAAAAGAGGGCTCAGACCGACTTGCACCGACGCGCGGGCCATCGTATACGCCCGCCTCCAACGGTGATCCCGGATAGCTCAGCTGGTAGAGCAGTCGGCTGTTAACCGACTTGTCGCAGGTTCGAGTCCTGCTCCGGGAGCCATTGGAAATCGGGACCTTCGAGGTCCCGCGTCACCCACATTGTCAGTCTTCGACGGAACCGCCGCCGCGCGCCGGCTTTCCCTGGATTCAAGCGGAGCCATGACATGACCACAAGACCCCTGGGACGCAGCCTGGCCGTCGTGCTGGCCGTCGTCGCCGCCATCGCCATTCCCGCGATCCAGATGACCCAGCACATAGGGCTGTCGGCCGCCGAGTTCTCCGGCCAGGGCGACCAGACCCTGCGGGCCGCCGGCTACGCCTTTTCCATCTGGGGCCTGATCTATTTCGGCCTGGCCGCCTACGCGATCTATCAGCTGACCGTGGCTCCCGAGACGCCAACCCTGGGCGCCGTCGCCTGGCCGTCCGTCGTGACCATCGCCGGCTGCGGCGCCTGGATCCTGGCCTCGGCCTTCAATCAACAGTGGCTGAGCGTGGCGATCATCGTGATCTCGGCGGCCACCATGGTGGCGGGGCTGATGCGCGCGCGGGCCGACGCACCCACCCCGGCCTTCCGCGACAGGCTGCTGATCGTCTGGCCACTGTCGCTGCTCGCCGGCTGGCTGACCATCGCCTCGGCCATCAACATCCTGACGGTGCTGACCGCCCAAGGCGTCATCGGCCCAGACCTGCCCTGGGCCTTGATCGGCGTCGCCGCGGTGCTGTTGGTGGGCGGCTTCGTCGGCTGGCGGCTCGCCTCTGCGGTCTACCTGGTTCCGATCATCTGGGGCCTGGCCGGCGTCTATGTCGCCGAGCAGGCCGACAAGCCCAGCGCCGCCTGGCTGGCGGCCGGCGCGGCCCTGCTGCTGGCGGTGGAAGCCCTGCGCCTCGCGCGCCGCCGCTAGGCCGCCACCCGGCCGAACACACCAACAATCGTCATCCCCGGGCTTGTCCCGGGGACCCATGATCTCCGCCTCCCGGCAGGCCGCGCGGCAGAAGCCCCGGACGCTTGCTGAACCCCGGAGATCATGGGTGGCCGGGACAAGCCCGGCCATGACGATCGAGATCGAAGAGCGCTAGGCCGCCACCCGGCCGAACCGCTGGCGGTATTCGCCGGGCGTGATCCCCACCCGCTTCTGGAAGGCGCGGTGCAGGCCGTCCAGGCTGCCGAAGCCTGACCGCTCCCCCACGCGCGCCAGGGGCCAGTCGGAGGTCTCCAGCAGGGCCTTGGCCCGGTCGACCCGGGCGATCTCCACGAAGGCGGCGGGCGTGGTCCCGATCTCTTTCTGGAAGACGCGGGAGAAGGTTCGCTCGCTCATGCCGCTGCGCCGGGCCAGTTCCGGCAGACTGAGGTCGCCCGCCGGATCGCCGGTGATCTGCGCCACCAGAGTGCGCAGCTTCGGCGTCGCAGCCGCCTGCACCCCCAGGCCCGCGCTGAACTGGGTCTGACCGCCGGGGCGGCGCATGAACAGCACCAGGTTGCGCGCCACAGCCAGGGCCACCTCGGCGCCCAGGTCGGCCTCCACCAGGGCCAGGCAGAGGTCGATCCCCGCCGTCACCCCGGCCGAGGTGTAGAAGGGCGGATCGGCCACGAAGATGGCGTCCGGCTCCAGCCGCACCGCCGGGCGGAAGGCCCGCATGGCGTCGCAGGAGTCCCAGTGGGTGGTGGCCCGGCGGCCGTCCAACAGCCCGGCCTCGGCCAAGACGAAGGCGCCCGAGCACACGCTGCCGATCCGGCGCACGCTCTCGCGGCGCGCCTGCAGCCACTCCACCAGCCCGCTGCCGCGCATGGAGAGCAGGCCCGCCTCGTCGCCGCCCGCCACCAGCACGGTGTCCAGACCGTCAGGCAGGTCTGCGACAGCCACGAACCCCGCCAGCCGCAGGCCGGAATTGCAGGTGATCTCCCCGCCCTCCAGCGACGCCAGGAGGATGTTGTAGGCCGGCGCGCCGGCGTAGCGGTTGGCCATGGAGAACACCTCCAGCGGCCCGACGAGATCGAGGGACTGGGCGCCGTCATAGCCGATGAGAGCGATGTTTCGGAGAGGGAGCGGGGCTGAGGTCATGGCGTAATTTGCGATACTAATGACATTTTCGCCAGAACTTTCGACGCCTAAAGTCGCTTCATCAACCACCCGATGAAGGACACCTGTGATGACCAACCCCTGCTCCAACGACAACTGCAGCTGCCAGCCCTGCGCCTGCGGCCCCACCTGCGCCTGCGGCGAGACTTGCGCCTGCAACGCCCCCAGCCAGGCCAGCGCCCCGGCCTCCGCCACCGACGCGAACTGATATGCGCACCCTCGTCCTCGCCGCGGCGGCCAGCGCCGCGACCCTCGCCTTCCTGCACCCGGTCGCGCCCTTGGCGGCGACGGGGCCGAGCGTGGCGCTCATCGCCCCCGACGGTCTGACCCTTCCCGCCCCCAAGGCGGGTCGGGCCAGGCCGCTGGTGGTGGTCCTGGCCGATAGCGCCGGCGCCGAGACCACCGACTTCACCATCCCCTATGGCGTCCTGAAGGAGTCCGGCGTCGCCGAGGTCCGCAGCGTCGCCACCGGCGCGGGTTCCATCAAGCTGAGGCCAAGCCTCAGGGTCCTGGCCGACCAGACCACCGCCCAGTTCGACAGGGCCGAACCCGCCGGCGCCGACATCATCATCGTGCCCGCCCAGGTGAAACCCAAGAGCCCGGAGCTGGCCGCCTGGCTGCGCGCCCAGGCCGCCAAGGGGGCCACCATCGTCTCGATCTGCGAAGGCGCCCGGGTGCTGGCCAACGCCGGCCTGCTGCACGACCGCCGGGCCACCACCCACTGGTCGGCGCTGAAGGGCCTGACCAAGGCCTATCCCGACACCACCTGGGTCCGCGACCGCCGCTATGTCCAGGATGGCGCGGTCATCTCCACCACCGGGGTCTCAGCCTCCATCCCCGCGTCGCTCGCCCTAGTGGAGGCCATCGCCGGCCGCGCCGCGGCCCAGGCCACCGCCGACCGGATCGGCGTGCGCGAGTGGGGCGTTGAGCATCGCACGGCCGACTTCCAGGTGACGGGCGCCGACTATCGCCACGCTGTCGCCTCGCTCGCCGCCTTCTGGACCCATGAAGCCGTGGAGGCGCCCATCACCGATGGCGCCGACGAGGTGGCCCTGGCCCTGCGCGCCGACACCTGGTCGCGCAGCTACCGCACCAAGGTGGTCACCACCCGGGTCGGTCTCGCCCCCGTCCGCTCACGCCACGGCCTGACCATCCTGCCCGACGCCGAGCCGCAGGCGGGCCGCTATGTCCTGCCGGTCCAACCGGGTCCGGCCGCCGCCCAGATCGACGCGAACCTGGCGGCGATGAGCAAACGCTATGGCCCGGAGGCCGCGCGGCTGGCGAAACTGGGATTGGAGTACGACCCGCCGAAGGCGGTCGCGCGCTAACCGAACGTCGCCATCGCGATCTTGGTCAGCCAGACCGCGAGCAGGGTCAGCAGGGTCCCGGTGAGGAGTCCACGCGCGAAGGAGCCGTGGCGCTCCCACCAGACTCGCCGCGCCCGAAACCGCTGAGCGCGATCAATCCGTCGTTTCTGCATCGCCATGCGCGCGTCTCTGCGCCTCGAACGAGTCCGCCGCAAGACCCGATCCGGACCTTTGATAGGCGCCGCGCCTCAGGCCTGTGGATGGTGTCCCACCCGACCCACAAAGTCGGAATGGGATTCAAACTCGCCGAACTCGGCGATCTGAGGCGCCAGGGTCGCGAGATCGGCGATCCAGCGCTCGGCGTCGGCGAAGCGGTCGCGGCGGTTGAAGCGCAGGGTCCGCCCGATCATGGCGCGGTAGAGCAGGCTCGCCGCCAAGGGATAGCGTCCTTCGAGGGCCAGGGCCGCGGCTTCCAGTCCGTCGTAGTCGTCGCCGTCGATCTCGTGGCTGCGGGCGAGCACCAGGGCCGAGGCCTGGCTGAGCGCCGGCCAGGCCAGGAAGAAGCGCAGGGCGGCGGGGAAACTCTTGAAGCCGGCCACGAAGGCCAGGGCCCTGTCCTCGGCCACCACGTCGTCGAAGTCGGGCAGGCGCTTGAGATAGGCGCGCAGCCGGTCGGCCGACAGCCGCTGCTCGAAGGCGGTCCAGCGTACGGCCTGGGCGGCCTCGGTCTGGCCGTCGGCCTCGAGCGCGTCGAGATAGGCGTCCTCCCAGGCTTTCAGGCTAGGCGCCGAGGCCACCACCCGGGCCTGGGAGCGGGCCAGGTCGGCGAAGGCGGGCGGGGCCGAACGCTTGAGGGCGGCGAGCGCGTCGGCCGGCCGACCGGCGGCGGTCAGGCGGCTGGCGATCTGGGCGCCCGTCCAGGGTTGCAGCGCTTCGCTGGCGGTGATGGTGGCGATGAAGCCGTCCACGTCGCCTTGCGCGTCGGCGAGCGCCTGGACAGCGGCGCGCAGCGCGGGTTTGGGCCGTCCGCGCCGGGCGATGGCGGCCTCCAGCAGCAGCCGCAGCCGGGCGATCCCCTCGGCGTCCAGGGCCGGCAGCAGGATCTCCACCAGGCGGACGAAGATCTCGTCCTCGTCGGTCTCCAGGGCCTGGAAGGCGCGGTCGGCCAGGGCCGTGGTCGAACCCTTGGCGGCGACGGCGATGGGCCCGAGGTCCTCGACGGCGCCCAGGAACACCGCCTCCACCTCGCCCTTCTCGTCCTTGGTCAGGCGCAGCACGCCCTCGGCCATGTCGAGAAACCGCCAGAGGAACTCCAGCGCCAGGGCCGGCTTCTGCTGCGCCATCTTGCCGGTGATCATCGCCCGCTGCAGCGACAGGTCGCGGACGAACTCCTTGTACTTGCGCCAGTGGACGCGCGAGCGGCGCGTCTCGATGGCCGCCAGCCGCTTGCCGATCTCGGTGGCCAGGTCCTCAGGCCCGACCTCGCCCGCCAGCTCCATGCGCAGGCGGCGCTTGATGGTGGGCTGGGCCTCGGCCACCTCCACCAGAATCTCGGCCAGCCGCGCGGCGCCCAGGTCGGCCAGATTGGCGGCCGTGACGGTCTTGCGGGATCCGGGACGCTTCAAGCTAAACTCCGAGCGCGGCGCAACCGCATCTATCCTGTAACGCTATGCTGACTCGCTCGCTCAAGCGCCCGGAGAGAAAATGCCGATAGATCAACTCGAAGCCGAAGCCATCGTGGCCTCCCGCCCGTGGTGGTATCATCGCTTCGAGATCTTCCCGGGCGTGGTCACCCCTGGCGTCTACGATCCCAGCGGCACCCTGGAGATGCTGGACCTGCCCGCCGACATGACCGGCATGAGCGTCCTGGAGATCGGCCCGGCCGACGGCTACTTCACCAAGGTGCTCACCGCGCGGGGCGCCAGCGTCACCGCCGTCGACTACGCCGCCAAGGACTTCTACGGTTTCGCGGCCATGGAGAGGCTGGCCGAGCGGCCCTTCAAGTTCATCCGGGCCAATGTCTATGAACTGGACACCCTGCCCATCGAGCCCTTCGACGTGGTGATCTGCCTGGGCGTGCTCTACCACCTGCCTGACATGTGCAAGGCGCTCTGGTCCCTGCGCCAGTTCACCAAGAGCCGCCTGATCCTGGAGACCCTGGTCAGCCGCAAGCACGAGGACGAGCCCTTCGCCGAGTACCTGCCGGCCGACTCCAACAACGCCGACTACACCAACTTCTGGGCGCCCAATCCCAAGTGCTGCGAGATGATGCTGGCCGACGCCGGCTTCATCGTGGAGTCCAGCTGGATCAACGACAGCCGCGGCATGTTCCACTGCGCCGTCCACCCTGAGGAATGGGCCACCAAGAAGATGCGGGTGGCGTACGACTACCTGACGGTCTGACTTCATGACCTGACGCGTAATCGCGTCGCCGCCGCCGAGGGCTCACCTTTCCCGCATCAACACGGGGAAGATCGATGAACCGACGCAGCATCCTGGCGCTTGGCGCCACAGCGACCGTCCTGCCGCTCCAGGCCCAGGCCGCCAAGCCCAGACCTCACCGGGCCGTCCAGGTCGTCGCCCGCGACGGCACGCGGCTCTTCCATCGCGACTGGGGCGACGGCGCGCCGATGGTCTTCATGGCCGGATGGACCTTGACCTCCGAGGCCTGGGCCTATCAGGCCGCCGATCTTTCGGACCAGGGGGTGCGCTGCATCGCCTATGATCGCCGGGGTCATGGCCGGTCGGCGGATCCTGGCAGGGGCTACGACATCGACACCCTGGCCGACGACCTGGACTCGGTGCTCACCGCCCTGGACCTGACCGGCGTGACCATCGTGGCCCACTCCATGGCCTCGGGCGAGATCACTCGCTACCTGACGCGGCATGGGCAGGGCCGGATCGCGCGGGTCGTGTACCTGGCGCCCACCACGCCCTTCCTGACCCGGACCGCGGACAATCCGCAGGGCGCGCCGGCGGCCTATTTCGAACAGGCGCGCAAGACCTGGAAGACCGACTTTCCCCGGTGGCTGGACGACAACACCGACCCCTTCGTCACATCGCAGACCTCGGCGGGCATGAAGGACTGGATCAAGTCGATCATGCTCACCTGCTCGATGCAGGCGCTGGTGGAATGCAACAAGGCGATGGTCGGCACGGACTTCCGCCAGGAGTTGACGAGGCTCGCCGTCCCCTGCCTGGTGATCCAGGGCGACAAGGACATGTCCGCGCCCCTGGCCCTGACCGGCCGGCGCACTGCCGAGCTGATCCCGGGTGCGAAGCTGGTGGTCTATGAGGGCGCCCCGCACGGGCTGTTCATCACCCACATGGATCGCCTCAACGCCGACCTGCTGGCCTATGCGCGGAGTTAGCCGAACTTGGCCGGGTCGGGGCCGATGCGGCCGTCGGCGGCGTCCAGGGCCGCGATGGCCGCCATGTCCGCCGCATCCAGGCTGAAGCCGAAGACGTCGAGGTTCGACACGATCCGCGCCGGGGTCACCGACTTGGGGATCACGGTGAGGCCCAGGTCGACGTGCCAGCGGATGATCACCTGGGCCGGGGTCTTGCCGTGCTTGGCGGCGATGCCGGCGATCACCGGGTCGTCCAGCAGCTTGCCCTGTCCGAGCGGGCTCCAGGAGGTGGTGACGATGGCCTTCTCGGCGAGGAAGGCGCGCAGCTCGCCTTGCTGGAAGCGCGGATGCAGTTCGATCTGGTTGGCGGCGGGCGTGACGCCGGTCTCGCCGATGATCCGCTCCAGGTGTGGAATGGCGAAGTTGGAGACGCCGATGGACTTGGCGCGGCCCTCTTCGCGCAGGCGGACCAGGGCCTTCCAGCTATCGAGATAGAGGTCCTGGGTCGGGGCCGGCCAGTGGATCAGGTAAAGATCCACATAGTCCATGCCGAGCCGCTGCAGGCTCTTGTCGAAGGCCGCCAGCGCCGCGTCATAGCCCTGGTTCTCGTTCCACAGCTTGGTGGTGATGAAGAGCTTGTCGCGGGCAACGCCCGAACGCTTCACGCCCTCCCCGACCCCGGGCTCGTTGCGATAGGCCGAGGCGGTGTCGATGGCCAGGTAGCCGGCGTCGAGCGCCGTGGCCACGGTGTCGGCTGTGGTGTCGGCCGGGCTCTGCCAGACGCCGAGGCCCACCTGGGGCATGGGCCGGCCGTCATTGAGCTTCAGGAAGGTCTGGGCAGTCATCGGAGAAACTCCGGCGGAATGGCGTGGCGACTACATAGGCCACCACGCGCCAGGGCCAAGCCCCGCCCGGCTGTTATTCCGCCGTCACCAGGCGCCGACGTTGGGCATGGAGAGCCAGGGCTCGGCCGGCGCTTTGGACGGGCCCGCCTGCAGCAGCTCCACCGAGATGCCGTCGGGCGAGCGGACAAAGGCCATATGGCCGTCGCGGGGCGGCCGATTGATGGTCACCCCGCCGGCCTGCAGCCGGGCGCAGGTCTCGTAGATGTCGTCCACCGCATAGGCCA
This sequence comes from Phenylobacterium glaciei, assembly GCF_016772415.1. Taxonomy (NCBI): domain Bacteria; kingdom Pseudomonadati; phylum Pseudomonadota; class Alphaproteobacteria; order Caulobacterales; family Caulobacteraceae; genus Phenylobacterium; species Phenylobacterium glaciei. The sequence goes on along the minus strand of NZ_JAGSGD010000001.1, from coordinate 1,803,714 downwards.
GGTGGCCGAAGTTGCGGCCGCCCTGATAGTCCTCGGGATCCCAGTTGTAGGTCAGTTCCACGGTGGGGGCGCGGTCGCTCTTGGCCAGCTCCTCGTCACCGGGGGCGCACAGGAAGACCAGGGTGAAGCGGCCCATTTTGTTCTCCGCCCGGGAGACCTCCTTCAGACCCAGCTTGTCGCAGTAAAAGGCCAGCGACGCATCGAGGTCGGCCACGCGGACCATGGTGTGGAGGTATTTCATCGAACCGCTCTCTCTAAATTCAATCCAGGGTAGGCGCTGAAACTCGGCTGTCTCACCGGGCATGGCGTGCCGCGATCCTGCGGCTTCGCGGGCACAATATGCGGCCATACAACATCCTGTCCGCGATTTCATTTGCGCTCGCAGAACGGTGGCATCAAAAGCCGCTGCAACCTATCTACATAGGACTGGGGCGAGCGACCGATTCATATGCGGTCGCCCAATGACTGCTGCGCTCGGGGAAACGGCTGTATGCGCGTAAAATCTTCTTACCTGTTTGCCGGCGGCCTCCTTCTTGTCGTTGCGCTGTTCTTCATCGTCGGCTCCCTGTTTGGCGGCGACAAGAAGAAGGCCGAAGCCAAGCCCGCGCCGGCCTCCGCCCTGCCCTCCGTCCAGGTTGTCCTGACGCCGGAAAGCCAGCACGCCTACGACGTGGTCATCCGCGGCCGTACGGAATCGGCGCGCACCGTGGTGGTGAAGTCGGAGTCGGCCGGGACCGTGGCCTCGACCCCGTCCACCGAGGGCAGCTATGTTCAGAAGGGCGCCGTGCTCTGCCGCCTGAACGTCGACGCCCGCCAGGCCAGCCTGGACCAGGCCCGCGCCAACCTGCGCTCGCGCCAGCTGAGCCAGCAGGCCTCGGTGGAACTGGCCAAGAAGGGCTTCCGTTCCCAGACCCAGGTCCTGCAGGACCAGGCCAACCTCGACAATGCCTCGGCCCTCGTCCGCCAGGCCGAGATCGGCGTCGAGCAGATGAATATCCGCGCGCCCTTCTCCGGCGTCTTCGACAAGCGCGAGGCCGAGGTCGGCACTTACTTGGCGCCCGGCCAGGCCTGTGGCGCCATGATCGAGCTGAACCCGCTGCTGGTGGTGGGCGACCTGCCCGAGAGCGAGGCCGGAAAACTGCGTGTCGGCGCCCCCGCCTCGGCGGTGCTGCTGTCGGGCCAGAGCCTGAGCGGCCGCGTCCGCTACGTCTCGCGCGACGCCGACCCGCAGACCCGCACCTATCATGTGGAGGTCGCCGTCGCGAACCCGAGCATGAGCGTCCGCTCGGGGCTCTCGGCCACGGTGAAAATCTCCGCCGGCGCCGGCCCTGCCCACCAGGTGCCGGTCTCGTCCCTGGTTCTGGACGCCGCCGGACGTCAGGGCGTGCGTTATGTCCTGCCGACCAACCAGGTGGCCTTCGCCCCCGTCACGGTGATCGAGGAAGACCCCGGCGGCGTCTGGGTTTCGGGCCTCGCGGGTCCCGTGCGCATCATCACCGTCGGTCAATCCTATGTGGCTGAAGGTCAAAAGGTTCGGGTCGCCACCGCGCGCTAAGCGCCGGCGCCCCTGGAGACAAAGACGATGATCGGACCCTTGATCGACGGCGCGATTAAACGGCGCAAGGTCGTGCTGGGCGTCACCCTGATCGCCAGCATTTTCGGCTTCATGGCCTACAACGCGATGCCGCGGGAATCGAACCCCGACATCACCATCCCCTTCGTGTCCGTGGTGGTTCCCTATCCGGGGGTCAGCCCCGAGGACGCCGAGCGGCTGCTGGTCAAGCCGATGGAGACCGAACTCCAGAGCCTCGAAGGCATCAAGCAGATGAACGCGGTCGCCCGCCAGGGCGTGGCGATCGTCAACCTGGAGTTCGAGGCCGACTTCAACAAAGACAAGGTCATGGAGGACGTCCGGGCCAAGGTCGATCTGGCGCGCGGCAAATTCCCGCCGGACGCCGAGGAACCGATCATCGAGGAAGCCAACTTCTCTGGCGACCCCGTCATCGGCATCGTGCTGTCGGGGGCCGCGCCCGAGCGCGAACTGGTGCGCATCTCGCGCGACCTGCAGGACCGCCTGGAGACCGTGCCCGGCGTGCTGGAGGCCAGCCTCAGCGGCGGCCGCGAGGAGTTCCTCGAGGTCACCATCGATCCGGTCCGCATGGAGGCCTATAACGTCACCACCGGCGAGCTCGCCCAGGTGATCGGCCGCAACAACCAGCTGGTCCCGGCCGGCGACCTGCGCTCCGGCGCCGGCAAGTTCGCGGTCAAGGTGCCGGGCGTGGTGGAAAAGCCCTCCGACATCCTATCCCTGCCGATCAAGAAGAACGGCGACCGCCTGATCACCATCGGTGACATTGGCGACGTGCGGCGCACCTTCAAGGAAGCCAGCTTCATCAGCCGCTTCAACGGCCAGCCCGCCTATTCCCTGGACGTCTCCAAGCGCTCCGGCGCCAACGTCCTGGAGACCGTGAAAAAGGTCCGCGCCGTCGTTGTCGAGGAGCAGAAGCGTTGGCCCGAGACGGTCAAGGTCTCCTACATCTTCGATGAAAGCGACTTCATCGGCCGCACTCTCATCGTGCTGGAAAGCGGCCTGATGTCGGCGACCCTGCTGGTGATGATGATCATCGTCGCCAGTCTCGGAATCCGTCAGGGCCTGATGGTGGGCCTGGCGATCCCGGCCTGCTTCATGCTGGCCTTCCTGATGCTCAACGCCCTGCACATCACCCTCAACCAGATGGTGATGTTCGGCCTGGTGCTGGCGGTCGGGATATTGGTCGACGGCGGCATCGTGGTGGTGGAGTACGCCGACCGGAAGATGGCTGAGGGCATGGCCAAGGGCGAGGCCTTCGCCGCCGCCGGCAAGCGCATGTTCTGGCCGGTGCTGAATGGCACCCTGACCACGCTCTGCGCCTTCCTGCCCTTCATGTTCTGGAACTCGATCCCCGGCAAGTTCATGAGTTTCCTGCCGCTGACCCTGTTCTTCGTGCTGGGCGCCTCGATCTTCGTGGCCCTGATCTTCACACCGGCCCTGGGCTCCATCGTCGCCCGCAAGGCGGCCGTCGACGCCGAGCACCTGGCCGAGATCGAGAAGTCCGAGCGCGGCGATCCGCGCGAGATGAGCGGCTTCATGGGCTGGTATGCCCGCAATATCAGCTTCCTGGGCCAGCATCCCTTCCGGGTGATGTTCGCGACCCTGGTGATCATCGTCGGCGTCTTCTACTGGTTCGGCCACACCAAGCACCGCACCGAGTTCTTCCTCGACCAGGATCCGGAATTCGTGAACGTCTACGTCAAGGCGCGGGGCAACATGTCGCCCGAGGCTCAGGACGTGCTGGTGAGCCAGGTCGAGCGCAGGCTGCAGAACATCAAGGGCATCAACTCGATCTATGTCCGCAGCGGCAGCGGCGGCGGCGGCGGCGGCGGCCCCAACGGCCCGCCCAACGACACCATCGGCCGCATCTCGCTGGACTTCGACGACTATGAAGACCGCAAGGCCCTGGGTCTGCGCGGCAAGGACATCGCCACCGAGATCCGCAAGCGCGTGGCCGATGTGCCGGGCATGCAGATCGAGGTGCGGGAGCCACAGGGCGGGCCGCCCACCGGCAAGGACATCCAGGTCCAGCTGCGCGGTAACAACCCCGCCGAGCTCAACAAGGTGGCCAACATGGTCAAGGCCAAGCTCGCCACTGACCCCCAGCTCATCGAACTGGAAGACAACCGCACCTCGCCGGGTATCGAGTGGAACCTGACGGTCGACCGTGAGGCCGCCGGCCGCTACGGCGTCGACGTGCTCACCGTCGGCCAGGCGATCCAATACACCACCGGCGGCGTGCTGGTGGGCCGCTTCCGTCCCGACGACGCCGAGGACGAGCTGGACATCCGGGTGCGCTTCACCCCCGAAGGCCGCAACGTGGCCGCCTTCGAGACCATGAAGATTCCCACGGCCCAGGGCCCCGTCCCCGCAAGCTACTTCATCAAGCGCGTCCCGGCCCAGCAGGTGACCAGCATCCAGCGCCGCGACAGCCAGCGCCTGGTGCTGATCCAGGCCAACACCATGGAAGGCGTGGCCGCCAACCAGAAGATCACGGAGTTGAAGAGTTGGCTGGAGAAGGCCCCCATCGACTCATCCGTCCGCTGGAAGTTCACCGGCGCCGACGAAGAGGGGCAGAAGGCGGCGATCTTCTTCGCCACCGCCATGTCGGCCTCGCTGTTCATGATGGGCATCATTCTGCTGTGGCAGTTCAATAGCTTCTATGGCGTGCTGGTGACCCTGTCGGCGGTGGCGCTGTCGACCGTGGGCGTGCTGCTGGGGGTGCAGATCAACCTGCTGCACACCTTCGACTACATCTCGGTGATCATGCTGGGCACCGGTATCGTGGCGCTCGCGGGCGTCGTGGTGGGCCACAACATCGTGCTGGTGGACACCTACTACCAGCTGCGGCGATCGGGCTACGAAGCCGACGACGCCGCCGTGCGCGCCGCCACCCAGCGGTTCCGCCCGGTGATGCTCACCACCCTGGTGACCGTGGTCGGCCTGCTGCCCCTGATGTTCCAGATCCACCCGAACTTCCACAACGCCCATATCGAGTACAAGGCGCCGGGGTCGGAGTGGTGGGTGCAGCTCTCGGGCGCCGTGGTCTGGGGCCTGTCCTTCGCCACCCTGCTGACCCTGATCCTGACGCCGGTCCTGCTGGCCGCCCCGAAGATCTTCGCCCGCCGCTTCAGCTGGCTCTGGGCCCACACCCTGGGCCGGGGTCGGCCGCCGCGCGACCGCAAGCTGGTCTTCAGCGACGACGTGCCAAAGGCCGCGGAGTAAATATTAGGATCGTCATCCCCGGGCTTGTCCCGGGGACCCATGATCTCCGCCCCGCCGCAGGGCGAGCGACGCCGCCGCAGAGTCTTGCTGCGCCACGGAGATCATGGGTGGCCGGGACAAGCCCGGCCATGACGATCAAGTTGGTGGCTTAGCGCTCCAGATACGCCTTGGTCAGCGCCTGATAGGTCTCCATCGGCGGCGACTCCGGGAGCTCGGCCGGCGTACTCACCCGCGGCATCGGCCCTCCCAGGGCAGGTCGGGTTGGCGCATCACCTACTCTCTCAAGGTTCGAACAGGCTGTCGTCGACGGGCTTGCGCTTGGGCGCCTTGCGCGGCCGCACGAACATCACCCCGGGATAGCCCTTCAGCGGCGCCATGGCCTCGCCGCGCCAGGTCCAGTCGGCCATCTGCGCGACGCCGCCATGGTAGCGGGGTTCGCGGCCCGTCCGTTCCGCGAACAGGGCGCGGGGGATGTTGACCATCTTGGGCGACCGGGACCGCTCGTAGAACAGCGGCGTGCCGCAGCGGGCGCAGAAGCTGCGCGCCGTCTTGAGCTCCGGGTCCTCGTAGCGGCTGATGTGCCCCTCGCCGGCCAGGATGCGGAACCGGCTGCGCCAGCTCCCCACATAGGTGGCGTAGGCCGCCCCCTGGGCATGGCGGCTGGCGGTTGAATGATCATGCCAGGCCCAGACCGCCGGCACGTCGATCTCCAGCCTGACCGCCCCGCACACGCACCGGCCCTCCGACTGGACGGCGGAGGCCTTGGGTTTTGGCGCGGCGGGCTTTCGCATCTCGTTCCTCCTATCCACCAGATCGTCATCCCCGGGCTTGTCCCGGGGACCCATGATCTCTGTCCATCCGCAGATCGCGCGGCGCCCGCCGTGGATGCCTGCTGAACCAAGGAGATCATGGGTGGCCGGGACAAGCCCGGCCATGACGGCCAGATTTCAGTGCTCCCGCGTCTGCCGCCGCCACAGCGCCGCATATTCCCCGGCCTTCTCCAGCAGTTCCGAGTGGGTCCCACGCTCCACGATCTTGCCCCGCCGCAGCACCACGATCTGGTCGGCGTCGACGATGGTCGACAGCCGGTGGGCCACCACCAGGGTGGTGCGTCCCGCCCTCACCTTGCGCAGCGTCGCCTGGATCGCCTCTTCGGTGCGGCCGTCGAGGGCGCTGGTGGCCTCGTCGAGGATCAGCACCCGGGGATTGGCCAGCAGGGCGCGCGCGATGCCCACCCGCTGGCGCTCGCCGCCCGACAGCTTCAGGCCGCGCTCGCCGACCATGGTGGACATGCCATTGGGCAGGCCGTCGATGAAGGCCCCCAGCTCGGCGTCTTCGGCGGCCTTGCGCACCTCGTCGGGGGTGGCGTCGGGGCGGGCGAAACCGATGTTGGCGTAGACGGTGTCGTTGAACAGGGCCACGTCCTGGGGCACCAGGGCCACGGCGCGGCGCAGCGAGGCCTGACGGACCTGGCGCAGGTCCATCCCGTCGAGGGTCACCCGGCCCGCCTGCGGATCGATCAGCCGCAAGGCCAGCCGCACCGCCGTGGTCTTGCCGGCGCCCGAGGGCCCGACGATGGCCGTGGTGGTGCCGGGCGGGGCCACAAAGCTCACCTCGCGCAGGCCGGTGGAGCGCGCGTCGTGCTGGAAAGTGACGGCGTCGAAGACCACCTCGGCGCCATGCACCGCCGAGGGCGGCAGGTCGCCGGCGTCCGGCGCGTCGACGATGTCGGGCTTGAGCGCCGTCAGGCTGACCATCTGCTCCATGTCGATGAAGGCCTGGCGGATTTCTCGGTAGTTGAACCCCAGCATGTTCAGCGGCTGATAGATGCCGGTCAGCAGCAGGATGGCGGTGGTCACGTCGCCGATCCGCATGCGGCCCTGGATCACCTCCAGCCCCGCCAGCACGGTCATCAGCGCCAGGCCGATGTTCAGGATCACCGACTGGATGCCGTTCAGGAGCGACAGCGAGGTGTTGGCCTTCACCGAGGCCACCACATAGTCGCCCATGGCGCCCTCGTACTGGCGTACGGTGCGGGTCTCCGACCCGAAGGTCTTGACCGTCTCGTAGTTCAGCATGGCGTCCACCGAGAGCCCCGCCGAGCGGCTGTCGGCCTCGTTCAGCTCGCGCCGGTGGCTCAGCCGCCAATCGGTGATGCGGAAGGTGACCACCGTGTAGATGACGATGGTGGCGAACGTCGTCGCCGCGAACCGCCAGTCCAGCCGCAGCACCATCACCACCAGGGCCATCACCAGCTCGACCGCCGTCGGGCCCAGGTTGAACACCACGCTGCGGATCAGGAAGTCAGTGGAGCGCGAGCCGCGGTCGATGATGCGGGCCAGCATCCCGGTCTGCTTGGACTGGTGGAAATCCAGGGATAGGGCGAGCGCGTGGGCGAAGGTCTCCACCGCCGCCTTGGCCATGGTGGACTGCGACACCGTGGTGAACACCGCGTCGCGCACATAGGGGGCGCAGGCCGAGACCAGCCGCAGGGCCGCGAAGGCCAGGGCCAGGGCCACGAAGTCGGCGCCGATGGCCACAGCCGAGCCGGCCGCCGGCGACAGGGTGTTGATGGCGTCCCCCAGCATCACCGGGGCGGTGACGCCCGCCAGCTTGCCGACGAAGACCATGACCAGGGAGACGGGCAGCCGCCAGGCCAGGCCCTTGGCGCCCGAGCGCATGACAAGCCGCCAGAGGTCGGCCATCGAGGCCCAGAAACTGAACTTCACCGCCGGGTCCGAGACCGCCCCAGGCGTTGCGAACCGCCGGACACCGCCGGCGTTCATGAATGACACGTGGAAAATGCTCCGCCTAAATACCTGAATTTATTTGATGATCACTGTAGATTGCACGCCGCCTCCCGGCGTCATCCAGTCCACCCGCAAACCTGCGGCCGTGCTGCTGCTTCGAAAAGGTCCCTCCGCCAAGGGCGCGGCGGGCGAGGTGTCGATTGTCGCCGAATTTTCGGCGCCGTCGTTGAAAATCTTGATGGTGTGGACGCCGGGGCTCAGCGGCTGGGTCAGCGAGATCGCAAAGCGGCCCTCGGCGCTGGCCCGTCCGTCGGCGCTCTGGCGGCCATCGGCGCGCACGGTGATCGCCGTCCCGGCCTGGGCCACGCCCGAGACGACGGCGGCCCCCTCCCGGTCGAAATCGAACGCGGTGATGGCCGGCGCGGCCACCGCGCCGACGCGGATCGCCCCGGCCCCGGCCCGCAGCTGATAGGCCAGGTCCTGCGGAGTGAGCAGCAGATAGCCCTGGGCCTGGATGGTGCGCTTGCCCTGGATGGTGGACAGCCCGAACAGACGCGGCGAGGGCGACGGCGCCATGGTCAACCGCCAGAGCCCCTTGCCGTCCGCCGCCGCCGAGAGGCTCGCCCCGTCCGGACTGGCCAGCCGCACGGGCGCGCCCGCCGGCGCCGAGCCCGTCAGGATCACGCCCGCCGCCGTAGTCTCAATGCGGGTCACCATGGGGGGGGTGACATAGCCGGCCTCCGCCGCCGGCTCCTTCTTGGGGGCGATCGGCACGCGCGGCGCCTGCGCCCCACAGGCGCTCAGCAGCAGGGCTGCGACGATAGGAATCGGGACACGGACCACGGCTTGCTTGAAACTCCCTCGTCCAGACCCTAGCTAAACCACCCCGCGCGCCAGAAACTGTCAGCAGCGCGACCTTGAGTCCTTTTCCGGAGCTTACCGCCCATGGGGCAAGACCTCGCCCCCCTTTCGAGCGCCTGCGTGTTCTGCGGCTCGTCCGACCTCGCCGATCCGCAGTTGCTGGCCGACGCGGCTCAACTGGGCCGTGACCTGGCGGCCGCCAAGCTGAAGCTGATCTATGGCGGCGGCGGCGTCGGCCTGATGGGCGCCTGCGCCATCGCCGCCCACGAGGCCGGCGGCGAGGTGCTGGGCATCATCCCCCACTTCCTGAAGGTCCGAGAGCGCCGCCTGGACGTGGTGGAGACCATCGTCGTCTCCTCCATGCATGAGCGCAAACAGATCATGTTCGAGCGCTCCGACAGCTTCATCGTCCTGCCGGGCGGCATCGGCACCCTGGAGGAGATCGTTGAGCTGCTGTCGTGGCGACGCCTCGACCTGCACGCCAAGCCGGTGGTCTTCTACAGCCCGAACGGCTTCTGGGAGCCGCTCTATGCGCTTTTCAAGCACACGGTGGACAACAAGCTGACGCCGGCGGAGTTCATGGACAGCTGGATCTCCGTCGACCGCGTCGCCGACATCATCCCGGCGCTGAGCGGCGTGCGTCCCACCGAGCCGATCCCGGAGAGCGTCGTCGCCTCGATGACCTGAGGAACTAGCCAATCCCTCACGGAATTGGCTAGGCTCCATCGACCGTTCAGTGGGAGCGCCCATGTTCAGCAAACGCCAGGCCCCGTCCGCCCGCGACAGCGGCTTTGACCTCCTGCAGCACGAGATGGCCGGCGAGGCCGCCGCCGCCCTGGGCCGCATCGGCGGCAAGATGGAAGCCGCCCTGGCCGCCCTGCGCGCCCACGACGCCGGCGAGGACCAGACGGAACCCCGCGACGTCCTGCTCAAGGCCGCGGCGCGGGCCACCTGGATGTTCTTCGTCCAGCGCGAGTCGCTTGGCCTGCGCGACCAGCGCCCGGTCATCGCCCACCACCAGATCCCCCGGGAAGTCCTGCTGCGGCTGGGGGCGTCCTAGAGCGCCTTGCTCATGTTCACCCGCACCGAGTCGCCGATCGGCTCCTCGCTGTCGATGCGATAGCCTAGGCGGCTGTAGAGCCTGATGTTCTCCTCGAACCTCTGGTTGGTGTAGAGCCAGATGCGGCCGTGGCCGAGCCCGCGTGCGACCACCTCGGCCTGGGCCATCAGCCGGGTCCCTAGCCCCTGCCCCTGATGGCTCGGAGACACCGCCACGTTCTCCACCAGCAACTGGTCGCCCTCGTCGAGGGTCTCGATCAGGGCCGCCAGTTCGCCCGCCACGTACAGCAGATCGAAGCGGTGCTTGCGCACGGCGGCCTCATAGTCGGCCAGCATCGGCTTAGGCTCGCGGCCGATCAGCGGCACCCACTTGGCATAGGCCGCCCGCGTCAGGTCGCGGATCGCCGTGGCATCGTCCGGGACGGCGGTGCGAAGGGTGCTCTGGCTCATCTGCAACTCCCCCTCTCCCACCTGTGGGAGAGGAAAAGAGCGTCCCTACTTCTTCTGACCGCGCGCCAGGGCCGCCTTGGCGTCGGCCAGGTTCTGCGCCCGGGCCAGGCTCTCGTTGACGGCATTGTCGGGGGCGGGCGCCAGACGCTGGGCCTGGCGGTAGAGGCTCAGCGCCTTGCCGTAGTCTCCGGCGCTCTCGGCGCAGACCCCCAGGTCGTAGACGGTGTCCAGGTTCCCGGGCTGGGCCGCGTTGATGCTGGCCCAGGCCTGGCAGGCCGAGCCCATGTCGCCGCTGGAAGCGGCCTTGGCCGCGGCGGTGAACTGCGCCTTCAGGACATCGCTCAGCCCCACGCCCTTGGTCTTCAGGGTGGCTGACAGGGTGGTGTTGTAGGGGGCGATGTCGCGGCGGATGTCGCCGAGGATGTCGCGCTGGGCGTCGGTCACCATCGCCAGGTCGCCCGTGGACGGCGACTCGTTTCCGCACCACGAGGTGTTGCGGCTGGCCCGCTTCTGGGCGGAATAGACCACCCGGCCGCTGGCCACGCTCACCAGGCTGGGGGTCACGATCAGATCGACGTTCCGGCGCCAGCAAGGGATGGGGAAGGACTTGTATTCCTTGCACTTGTCACCGTCCCAACGCACGCAGCGGCTCTCGCTGCCCTGGTAGGACGAGGTGTTGAAGTCGGTGCCCACCGTGCCCAGGATCACCCCCTGCGCGCCCACCGAGCGGCCATAGCCCGCCGCGGCGCCGGGATTGCTGGGACCGCCGGTGGCCACCACGTTGAAATAGGGCCGGCCGTCGAAGGTGGCGGAGAACAGTTCGGCCTGCAGGGCCGACTGAAACTCGCGCCCGCCATAGCCGTCGAAGTCGGCGACGGCTATGTTGCGGATATTGGCCGTCTCGGCATAGCGCGCCGGGAAGCGGGCGCTGATATCGACGGTGGTGGCGCAAGCGCTCAACACCATCATCAAACCGGCGCAAACCGCCAGCCGACCGATCAGACGCAAACCCATGGCCGTCCCTCCACCCAGAATGGGGGCAACAGTAACAGCCAAGCTTGAAACCGCAATCCAGAGTCGAGACGGCGACCTACTTCGTCACTGCGTCCCTAAACCCATTCACGATGGGATAGCGCCGATCGCGGCCAAACGCGCGGGGCCCGATCTTCACCCCCGGCGCGGCCTGACGGCGCTTGTATTCGGAATTGTAGAGCAGCCGCTGCACCCGCTCGACCGTCTCGGGCGCGTGGCCACGGCTGACGATCTCGTCGAGGGTCGCCTCCTCCTCCACCAGCCCATGCAGGATGGCGTCGAGTTCGGCGTATTCGGGCAGGCTGTCCTGGTCCTTCTGGTCGGGCCGCAGCTCGGCCGAGGGCGCCTTGGTAAGGATCCGCTCGGGGATCGGCGAGACCGCCACGCCGTAGGGGTCGTTGGCGTTGCGCCAAGCGCAGACCTCATAGACCTGGGTCTTGTACAGGTCCTTCAGCACGTTGTAGCCGCCGCACATGTCGCCGTAGAGGGTGGCGTAGCCCACCGCCATCTCGCTCTTGTTGCCGGTGGTCAGCAGCATGGAGCCCAGCTTGTTGGACAGCGCCATCAGGGCCAGGCCCCGGGTGCGCGCCTGGATGTTCTCCTCGGTCAGGTCGGGCGCCCGGTTCTCATAGAGCGGGGTCAGCATCTGCGCGAAGGCGTCCACCGCCGGCGAGATGGCGATCTCATCCAGCCGCACCCCCAGCCGCGCCGCGCAGCCGGCCGCATCGTCCAGGCTGTCCTGGCTGGTGTAGCGCGACGGCAGCATGAAGCAGCGGACCCGGTCGGGACCCAGGGCGTCGGCGGCCACCACCGCGACGATGGCCGAATCAACCCCGCCGGAAAGTCCAAGCAAAACACCGGGGAATCCCGACTTGTTCACGTAGTCTCTCAGGCCCAGCACCATGGCCCGGTAGACCTCCTCGGGCCCCGAGACCCAGTCGTCCATCGGCGCCTCGACGCAGACCCAGACCCCGTCGTCGGCCTTTTCCCAGACGGTCAGGGCCAGCGCCTCCTCGAACATCGGCAGACGCATGACCAACTGCCCGGTCGCCGACAGGGCGAAGGAGCCGCCGTCGAACACCAGCTCGTCCTGGCCGCCCACCTCGTTGACATAGACCATCGGCAGGCCGGTCTCGGCGACCCGGGCGCTGGCCACCCCCATCCGCTCGGTGTCGGCCAGCCGGCGGAACGGCGAGCCGTTGGGCACCAGCAGGATCTCGGCGCCCTGGGCCTTCAGGTCGGCGCAGACACCCGCCGCCCAGATGTCCTCGCAGACCGGGACCCCCAGCTTGACGCCCTTCCACTCGAACACCGACGGGCCGAGGCCGGGCTCGAACACCCGCTTCTCGTCGAACACGCCGTAGTTGGGCAGGTCACACTTGAAGGCCACGCCCTTCACTTCGCCATCGGCCAGGAAGGCCAGGGCGTTCCGGGGCTTGCGACCAGGGCCTTCGGCGGGCCAGATCAGCCCCACCAGGGCCGCGCAGCTATCCTTGGTGACGAGCGCCAGCCGCTCGACCGCAGCCTTGCCGGCGGCCCACAGGGCAGGCTTCAGGGCCAGGTCCTCCGGCGGATAGCCGGTGAGGAACAGCTCGGAAAACAGCGCGATGTCCGCCCCGGCCGCGTGGGCCTCAGCTATGCGCTCACGGGCAAGTTTTTCATTGGCGGCGATGGCCCCGACCGTGGGGTTGGCCTGGATGGCGGCGATGACGAGACGATGGGTCATGCTTCGTCATGTAGCCGCGCCGCCCGCCCCTCGCCACCCCGGAAACTCAAGCTCCGTCAGCGAACGCAAGGCCGACGCATCCCTCCGCTCATCCCGGCGAAGGTCGGCGCGCCAGCCCGCTACGCCCCCGGGTGCAGGCCGGGCGCTTCCTGGCCTGTGCGGGACACGTATTCTGTATAGCCGCCGTCGTATCGATGGACGCCTTCCGGCGTCAGTTCCAGCACCCGGTTTGACAGCGCCGCCAGGAAATGGCGGTCGTGGCTGACGAAGAGCATCGTGCCCTCAAAGTCCGCCAGAGCCGCGACCAGCATCTCCTTGGTCGCCATGTCGAGGTGGTTGGTGGGCTCGTCGAGCACCAGCAGGTTCGGCGGATCGAACAGCATCTTGGCCATGACCAGGCGCGCCTTCTCGCCGCCGGACAGGACGCGGCAGGGCTTTTCCACGTCATCGCCGGAGAAGCCGAAACATCCCGCCAAGGTGCGCAACGAACCCTGCCCCGCCTGAGGGAACGCGCCATCCAGAGACTCGAAGATGGTCTCTTCGCCGTCCAGCAGGTCCATGGAGTGCTGGGCGAAATAGCCCATCCTCACGCTGGCCCCGATGCCGACCGTGCCCTGGTCAGGCGCCGTCGCGCCGGCCACGAGCTTCAACAGCGTCGACTTGCCGGCGCCGTTCGCGCCCAGGACGCACCAGCGCTCCTTGCGGCGCACCAGCAGATCGAGGCCCTCATAGATCGGCTGGTCGCCGTAGCCCTTATGGACATTGCGCAGGCTGATCACGTCGTCACCCGACCGAGGCGGGCTCCGAAACTCGAACTGGACCGACTGGCGACGCCGCGGCGCCTCGACGCGTTCGATCTTGTCGAGCTTCTTGACCCGGCTCTGGACCTGGGCGGCGTGGCTGGCGCGCGCCTTGAACTTCTCGATGAACTTGATTTCCTTGGCCAGCATGGCCTGCTGGCGCTCGTACTGCGCCTGGCGTTGCTGTTCACCGAGCGCGCGCTGCTGATCGTAGAAGTCCAGATCGCCCGCATAGGTGATGAGCGAACCGCCGTCGATCTCCACCACCTTGCCGATGATGCGGTTCATGAACGCGCGGTCGTGCGACGTCATCAGCAGCGCGCCGTCGTAGGTCTTGAGGAACGCCTCAAGCCAGATCAGGCTTTCCAGGTCGAGGTGGTTGCTGGGCTCGTCCAGCAGCATACCGTCGGGCCGCATAAGCAGGATGCGGGCCAGCGCCACGCGCATCTTCCAGCCGCCCGACAGCAGGCCGACGTCGCCGTCCATGCGCTCCTGGCTGAAGCTCAGGCCCGCCAGCACCTCGCGGGCGCGGGCGTCCAGGGCATAGCCGTCCAGTTCCTGGAAGCGCTCCATCACCTCGCCGTAGCGCTCCATGGTGGCGTCCAGCTGATCGGCCTGGTCCGGATCGACCATGGCGGCTTCGAGGCTTGCCATTTCGGTGGCCAGGGCGCTGACGGGCCCGACGCCATCCATCACCACGGCGACCGCGCTCTGGCCCGACATCTCGCCGACATCCTGGCTGAAATAGCCGATGGTCATGCCAGGATCGATCACGACGAGCCCGTCGTCGGGCTGCTCCTGACCGGTGATCATGCGGAACAGCGTCGTCTTGCCGGCGCCGTTCGGACCGACCAGTCCGACCTTCTCGCCCTTCTGGACCCCCATCGAGGCTTCGATGAACAGGATCTGGTGGCCGTTTTGCTTGGAAATATTGTCGAGGCGGATCATGCGCGGTCTGCTAGCCCGGCTCGGTGGCGAAGGCCAGCCTCAGGGCCACCCGGGAATTCGTCGCGTCCAGAAAACCATTCACGTCATCCCGGCCGCAGCGAAGCGGAGAGCCGGGACCCAGGGGCCAAGCCCGTCACCTGGGTCCCGGGTCTCCCCTACGGGTCGCCCAGGATGACGGTCTTATTCTGACAGCGGAGTGCGCCCTCTCATCCGGCGCGTCAAACCGCATCCCCTCTCCGCACGGAAGACGGGGCAGCCCAACCCGAACCTCGAACAGCTAGTCGTCGCGGTGAACGCGTTCCCGGCGCTCGTGGCGTTCCTGCGCCTCGAGGCTGAGCGTCGCGGTCGGCCGCGCGTCGAGACGGGCGATGCCGATCGGCTCGCCGGTGTCTTCGCAATAGCCGTAGGAGCCATCGGCGATGCGGCGCAGGGCTTCGTCGATCTTGGAGATCAACTTACGCTGGCGATCGCGGGTCCGCAGTTCCAGGGATCGGTCGGTTTCCGACGTCGCCCGGTCCGCGAGATCCGGATGGTTCTCGGTTTCGCTCTGCAGGTGGACGAGCGTCTCGCGGGATTCCCGCAGGATGTCGTCTTTCCACGCTTGGAGCTTCTGCTTGAAATACTCAAGCTGACGCTCATTCATGAAGGGCTCGTCCTCGGAAGGAAGATAACCCGGCTTGTCAGCCATGACTGCGGCTGTGGTCATTTACGCCTCACGCCCCCTGGAGTACCGCCCCTTAAGACACGCTGGGCGCTTATACCAAAACGATTTAACGATTCAACGCGGCTCGCGCGTCGCGCACCATTAAGCCGCACGTTTCGCGCATTCGAGCTTGGCCAGCTCTACCGCGGCCCGGGTTTCAATCTCGTCAAGAACCCCTTCCAGGCGAGTATCCTCGGTAGCTTCCCGCTCATCGCGGATGGCGGAACGCAGGGCATCCAGCTTGCTTTCCGACATGTCGCCAGACAGCAGGCCCAGTTTCACCTCGTCCAGCACGTCCAGCAGGCGGCCGGCCCGGCGCACCGCGCGGCGGCGGCGTTCCAGCGGTCCGCCCATCTCCTGCAACGCTAGGATGGCGTCCACGTTCATGACGCCCGAGAGGCCCGTGGCGCGGGCGGCCTGGACCGGGGCCGAGGCCGCGCCGGCGGTCGGCAGGCGGAAACCCTGCCCATCTGCGCCGCGGGGCTTTGACGCCCCGTTCGCCGATCCCACGCCGCTTGTTCCGTTGACCTTCATGGGTGAGTCGAACTCTTGACCTGACGTTTCGCCCTCAGTCATCGGCCCGGCATGCTTAGGGTATGGTTAATGCCGGGCAACTTCTGCCGCCACGGCGCCGTCTGCCGCGCGGCGCGAATCGACAACCCCTGGAATCATTAGGGTTTTCACCGGGTCCGGCTGGCACGTCCGTCGCATAGGCAAGGACGAGTTCTTTCCGTCTGTTCGCCCCCGGGGTTCCATGCGTCGACCGCTTCGCCTCTTCAGCGCCGTCCTGATGGCCACCGCCCTCGCCGCCGGCCCGTCCTTCGCCAAGTCGCGGATCAAGGACATCGTGGAGTTCGAGGGCGTCCGCGAGAACATGCTGGTGGGCTACGGCCTGGTCGTCGGTCTGAACGGCACGGGCGACAGCCTGCGCAACGCTCCCTTCACCAAGCAGAGCCTGGAAGCCATGCTGGAGCGTCTGGGGGTCAACACCCGCGACGCCAACCTCAACACCAAGAACGTGGCCGCCGTCATGGTCACCGCCAAGCTGCCGGCCTTCGTGGCCACCGGCTCCCCCATCGACGCCAGCGTCTCGGCCCTGGGCGACGCCAAGAGCCTGCAGGGCGGCACCCTGCTGGTCACCCCCCTGCTGGGCGCCGACGGCCAGGCCTACGCCGTGGGTCAGGGCACGGTGCAGACCGGGTCGGTCTCGGCCGGCGGGGCCTCGGGCTCCTCGATCTCCAAGGGCGTGCCCACCGCCGGCCGCATCGCCTCAGGCGCCATCGTCGAACGCGAGATCGGCTTCCAGCTGGCCAGCATGAGCCAGCTGCGCATGACCCTGCGCAATCCCGACTTCACCACCGCCAAGCGCATCGCCGACGTGATCAACGCCAAGTACCCGGGCTGCGCGCGGGCCGACAATCCCACCATCGTGACGATCCAGCCCAACGAGGGCGCCAACATGGTGGGCTTCATCTCGCAGATCGAGAACCTCAGCGTCGAGCCCGACGACGCCGCCAAGGTGGTGATCGACGAAGTGGCCGGCGTGGTGGTGATGGGCGACAACGTCCGCATCTCCACCGTGGCCATCGCCCAGGGCAACCTGACCATCAACGTCCAGGAGAGCCCGGCGGTCAGCCAGCCCGCCCCCTTCAGCCAGGGCCAGACCACCGTGGTGCCCCAGTCCAACGTCTCGGTCGACGAGGAGAAGGGCAAGAAGCTGATCACCCTGAAGGAGGGCGCCTCGCTCGCCACCCTGGTGGCCGGCCTCAACGCGCTCGGGGTCACGCCCCGCGACATGATCTCCATCCTGCAGGCCATCAAGGCCGCGGGCGCCCTGCAAGCCGACATCGAGGTCATGTGATGGCCGACATCGCCGCCCCCGCGCTCAACCTCACCCCCCCTGCCCCCGCGCCGATGAGCGCGGCGGAAATGGCCAAGCGCGGCCAGATCGCCAAGACCGCCAAGGACTTCGAGAGCTCGTTCCTGTCGGTCATGCTGGGTCAGATGATGAAGGACGTGAAGGTCTCCGAACCGTTCAGCGGCGGCCAGGGCGAGGACGCCTTCAAGTCCTTCATGAACGAGGCCATGGCCAAGCAGGTCGTGAAGTCCGGCGGGCTCGGCATCGCCGACGACGTCGCCAAGGAAATGCTGAAGCTTCAAGGTCTGAGTTAGGAATTACACGATGGCCCTTTCCGCTCTGGACGCCGCCGACCGCGTCGAACAACTGGTGATCCTCACCGAGCGCCTCACTGAGCTTGTGGCCCTGGAGGCCCAGGCCTTCGAGCAGCAGCGCCCGCAGGAGGCCATGGCCTACATCGAGGAAACCTCTCGCCTGGCCAATATCTACCGCCACGAGTCGGCCCGGGTCCGCGCCAACCCGGCCATGGTGGCCTCGGCCCCCCTGGCCCAGCGCACCCGGCTGATCCGCGCCACCGAGGCCTTCGACAGCGTGCTGGCCCGCCAGGGCCGCGCGCTCGACGCCGCCCGCACGGTCACCGAGGGCCTGGTCCGCACCATCGCCAACGAGGTCGCCGCCCAGCGCACCACCGGCTCCGGCTACGGCCTCAAGGGCGCTCCCTCGGCCCCCGGCTCGGCCACCAGCATCACCCTGAACAAGCGCGCCTGATCCGCAACACCGCCGAGCGCCTCGTCCTCGCGCCACGAGAACTTGACCGCGAAAGTGACGCCCGCGTCATGATAGACCTTGCCGAACGCTGTTCAGACGGCGAGACCTGGGGTTAACAGGTCTCCAAAGGCTTGGCCAAAGCGAGGAACACCCCATGAGCGAGAGCGCCACCCTGGACGCCGCCACCGTCAAGACCGCCCGCGACGAGGTCTATGCCCTGCCGCTCGAGAGCCTGAACGTGGCCAACTCGGCCCTGTTCAAGAACGACGCCATCTGGCCCTACTTCGAGCGCCTGCGCGCCGAGGATCCCGTCCACTGGCAGCCGGCCAGCGACTTCGAGCCCCACTGGGCGGTCACCCGCTACAACGACATCATGGCGGTCGACACCAATCACGCGGTGTTCTCCTCCGAGGGCGGCATCAGCCTCGGCCCCAGCGAAGAGATGATCGCCAAGCTGGTGGCCAGCGGCGCCCAGATGACCGGCGGCGCCTTCGGCGGTCCCACCGGCGGTCCCACCATGTTCATCGCCATGGACCCGCCCAAGCACGACGAGCAGCGCAAGACCGTCAGCCCGGCGGTCTCGCCGCACAATCTGAAGATCATGGAGCCGCTGATCCGCGAGCGCGCCGGGATGATCCTCGACAGCCTGCCGATCGGCGAGGCCTTCGACTGGGTCGACAAGGTCTCCATGGAACTGACGGCCATGACCCTGGCCACCCTGTTTGGCATGCCGCAGGAGGACCGCCGCAAGCTGACCCGCTGGTCGGACACCGTGATGTCGCGTCCCGGCGACGGCGTCATCGACACCTGGGAGGAAAAGCGCGCCGAGATGGGCGCCTATGCCGGCTACTTCCTCAACCTGTGGAACGAGCGCAAGGCCAACCCCATCGACGGCGACATGGTCTCCATGCTGGCCCACGGCGAGGCCACCAAGGACATGAACCAGTTCGAGTATCTGGGGAACATCATCCTGCTGACCATCGGCGGCAACGACACCACCCGCAACACCATCTCGGGTTCGGTCTACGCCCTGAACAAGCACCCCGACCAGTACGCCAAGCTGCGCGCCAACCCTGACCTGATCCCCTCGATGGTGTCGGAAACCATCCGCTGGCAGACCCCGCTGGCCCACATGAAGCGCATCGCGACCCAGGACTTCGAACTGGGCGGCAAGATGATCAAGAAGGGCGACAATGTCGTCATGTGGTACGTCTCGGGCAACCGGGACGATAGCGTCATCGAGAACCCCAACGCCTACATCATCGACCGCGACCGCGCCCGCCAGCACCTGTCCTTCGGCTTCGGCGTCCACCGCTGCGTCGGCAACCGCCTGGCCGAGCTGCAGCTGAAGATCATCTGGGAAGAGATCCTGGCGCGCTTCCCCGACATCCAGGTCCTCGAAGAACCCACGCGCGTCCCCTCCACCTTCGTGAAGGGCTACAAGTCCATGCAGGTGATGATCCCGCGCCGGCTCTAGGCGCGCGCTCGGCCTTCAGAACAACCACCGCTCATCCCGGCGAAGGCCGGGACCCAGATTCATCCAGAGCGGCTGGAGCGTGTCCCTAACTGAGTCCGGACCTCTCGTGAGATCGGAGGGGGTTTCACCTGGGTCCCGGCCTTCGCCGGGATGAGCGGATGTGCCAGTAAGGGATGCCGGAGATTCCGGTGACACCTACCCGCCCGGCAGCCCGCTGAGCGCCGAGGCCACCGCCTCCAGCACCGCGCCCGAAAGCGGCAGCAAGGGGCGCGGCGGATCGCCGGCGGAGAGCTCGAGCAGCGCGCTGATGGCGTAGCTGACCCGCAGGCCGCCGTGCGCCCGGCACAGGGACCACAGGGGCTGGAACGCCGCGTCCAGCCTGGCGGCTTCCTGCGCCTCGCCACGCCGCGCGGCGCCGGCCAGGGCCACCATCGGCGCGGGCAGGATCCCGGCGACGCCGCTGTAGAAGGCGTCGGCCCCAGCCAGCAGGGCGGGCGCCGTGCCCCAGTCGGCGCTGTAGCCGATCTTGAAGTCCTCCGCCGTCGCCGCGCGCAGCCGCGCCAAGTCTGCCCCGACGTCGCCGTCCTTGGGCAGCGGCATCTTCACCGCGGCGACGGTGGCCAGCCGCGAAAGCCGGCCCAGCAGGTCGTCGTCAAGCACGACATGGGTCGTGGTGGGATTGTTGTAGACGCAGATCGGCAGGCCGGTCGCCTCGGCCACCGCCGCGTAGTGCCCGAACACCTCCGTCGGGGTCGGCGGCGTGTAGGAAACCGCCGCCAGCAGCAGGCCGTCGGCGCCGCGCGCCTCGGCGTCGCGGGCCAGCGCGATCGCCCCGTCGGTCCGCAGCGTCCCGACGCCGACGATCAGCGGCGTGCGGCCGGCCACCGCCTCCACCGCCGCGGCCACCGCGCGGCGGCGCTCCGACGGCTCCAGATAGGCATAGATGCCGGTGCTGCCCAGCAGTCCGATGGAGTCCACGCCGGCCGCCACCAGGCGCTCCAGCAGCGCGCCCAGCGCCTCGACATCCACGACGCCGTCGGCGCTGGCCGGAGTGAGCGGAAAGGCCGACAGGCCCTGGAAGATGCTTCGATCCATGGCCCGTGAATATACGAGCCGGCGCCCGCTTCCCACCCCAGCGGGTTCCGATCCGCGAACCGACCTCAGAGATCGCCGACCAGGGCCGAGGCCAGCCCGACATAGGTCGCCGGCGTCAGCGCCAGCAGGCGGGCCTTGGCCGCCTCGCCGATATCCAGACCGCGCACGAACGCCGCCAGCTCCGGCCCGCCGACCCGGCGCCCACGGGTGAGCTCCTTCAGCAGGGCGTAGGGGTCGGTGATCTGCGAGCGGCCCGCCGTGATCTCGGCGCGCACCACCGTCTGGATCGCCTCGCCCAGCACTTCCCAGTTGGCGTCCAGGTCGGCGTCCAGCACCTCCTGCGCCAGCGACACCTCGCCCAGCCCGCGCTGCAGGTTGTCCAGGGCCAGCAGGGAGTGGCCGAGCGCCACCCCGATATTGCGCTGGGTGGTGGAGTCGGTGAGATCGCGCTGCAGGCGCGAGGTCACCAGGGTCTGGGCCAGGGTGGCCAGCAGGCCGCCGGAGATCTCCAGATTGGCCTCGGCGTTCTCGAACCGGATCGGGTTGATCTTGTGCGGCATGGTCGAGGAGCCGGTCGCCCCGGCCACCGGGATCTGCGCGAAATAGCCCATCGAGATGTAGGTCCACATGTCGGTGGCCAGATTGTGCAGGATGCCGCCCGCGTGCCGGACGCGGTCGTACAGCTCCACCTGCCAGTCGTGGGACTCGATCTGGGTGGTGAGGGGATTGAAGCCGACGTCGAGGGACTCGATAAAGGCGCGCGTCAGGGCCAGCCAGTCGACGTCCGGCTCAGCGGCCAGGTGCGCGCCCCAGGTGCCCGTGGCGCCGGAAAACTTCGCCAGGTACTCCGAGCCTTCGATCTGCCGGGCGACCCGTTGCAGCCGCCAGGCGAATACGCCGATCTCCTTGCCCATCGTGGTGGGGGTGGCCGGCTGGCCGTGGGTGTGGGCCAGCATCGGGGCGTCCCGGTGCGCCGCGGCCAGGGCGCTGAGCATCTGCGTCACCGCCTGCAGCTTGGGCAGCCACACCCGCGTCACCGCCCGCTTGACGGTCAGGGCATAGGCCGTGGAATTGATGTCCTCGCTGGTGCAGGCGAAGTGGGTCAGCTCGGCCACCGCGCCCAGGCCCAGCTGCTCCAGCCGGTCGCGGACCAGGTACTCCACCGCCTTGACGTCATGGCGGGTGATCGCTTCGCGCTTGGCCAGCCAGTCGATCTCGGCCTGGCCGAACTCGGTATAGAGGGCCCGCAGCCGCGCCTTGTCGGCCTCGCTCACCGGCGAGGCGCCGAACAGCGAGCGGTCGGTGAGCGCGATCAGCCACTCCACCTCGACCTCGACCCGGGCGCGGTTGAGCCCGGCCTCCGAGAGGTAGTCCGAAAGCTCGGAGACCGCGGCGAAGTAGCGGCCATCCAGCGGGCTGAGCGGTTGAGGCGGCAGAGAGGTCACGGGAACTCCGGGAAAAGATCACCCCGCGGACCGGTCGCGGGCTCGACCCCCATATACACGGCGCGCGCCGGAAAGTGACCCAAAGCAACCGCGTCGAAAGACAGCTTGAGTTGTCGTCGCCCTCCCCGCGTGACGCCGGAAGGCGCGGTCGTTCAAGCGACCTCGGGCAATGTCCGCTTGCCGTCGCCACGTCACAGGCCGCTGACGACCCGTTGCAGAAATTTGCAGGGTCCGGCTCCGGGTAGCTGCCCTCGTTTTGGCCGCCGATCGACGAGGATGATGGGAGCGCGGGAAGGGTCAAGTTCGGCTTGTAACCGTTCGGCGCCATCGCAACTCGAGGCCTGGGCATCTTGGAGGGGGGCCCCTTGGCGGAGCTTATGGCCAAGGTGCGCGTTGGAGATAGTGCGACCTACCACCAGGCGCATCGTTCTTGTCGGTCCCACGCCACGCTGCAGCAGAGCTCCACATTCCCAAGCATGTGCATCGTCCAGTTTCCTGCTCCCGAAAAGGTAGTCCCATGTTGTCGCTGAAGTCCCTCACCGCTGTCGCCGCCTTCGCCGTAGCGCTGTCGCCGGCTCCCGGAGCTCTAGCGCAGACCAGCAATCAAGACCGCTTTGGACAAGTGCTTGAGGCGTTGCTGGGCCAAGGGAGCTCGCTGGACGCTCGGTGGCAGCGTGGCGAGAGGCCGCTGAGCGAAGCTCAGAGTCAATTTCAGGCGCGGCTCGATAGCGATGTCCGATCCGGCGCACTGACTACAGTTTCCGCGAACCGTCTGAGAGCGGACTTTTCGAACCTCGTCATGCTAGAGAATCAGTATGCCGTTGATGGGCGTTTCACGGCACAGGAACGCGCAGACCTGGCCGAACGCTATGGCGCCATCACACAGCGGCTCGGCCAGCCCGGTGAGGCTGGAGACGATACCGGCCCGAGCGTTGCTGAAGGTCGGGCGGACTTCGAAGCGAGGGTAAACGCCGCCGTCGCAGCCAGACGCATCACACGCACCCAGGCGACGCGTTTGCGCGCGGACTACGTGGCCTTGATCCAGCTTGAAGCGGCAAGCGCACGAGATGGCATAAGCGCCAGAGAGCGGGAAGACCTCGATGCGCGTCTAGACGCCCTGGACGAGCGCCTTGGCGACGGTCCTCAGGCTCAAACCCAGGCGATAAGCCCGCGAGCCCGTCTGGCTGATATCCTTGCTGTGGTGGCCGCCAATGAACGATCGGGCGCCATCACCCGGCCAGAGGCATTGGACATCCGTGAGGCGCACGGCGATCTCGCCCACCTCGAAATCGCTTACGGTCGCTCGGCGGTGTCCGCCGAAGACAGCGCCTATCTGCTGCGCCGGATCAGCGAGCTAGAAGCGCGAGCCCGCATAAATCGGCGGTGACATCCGATGACGAACTCGTCGCCGAGTTTACAGTCAAGGATGGGGACGCGTTCACGCTGAGGCGAAGCGATTGAGGAGGGATCAAGAACCTGGCTCCACAACCGATAGCTCACGTCGGGATCGGCTGCCTTTGGGCGGAAGGCTGAGTTTGGCCGAACCGTATCCGCTTCGCTCCTAGTCGTCGTTGGCAAAGTCCGGATTCGGGCTTGAGCATCTTCGCTTGGCAACGGCACGTTCGCGGCGCGGACCCAACGGGCACAATCGACCCTTAGCCGACGCTTGGGATGTCCGCTCGTGGGCGGTGGGATTAGAACAGGTTGGGACTACCGATACGGGTCCTAGCCGGTTCACGCGGGAGCCTACACCGGCACCGAGACGTGTTTGCCGCCGAATACCGCCTGCCAGTTCTCGATCTCGCTGACCACAATATCGTCGGTGGCGTGGGCGAGTTCACTGACACGGCCGTAGTCGAGGGCGGCATCAGGAGCTGCCAGTAGCAGGCGAATGCGGGAATGGACGGCGTCAAGCTTTTCGGCGCTGACCTGAGAAATGGCCGAGAACCGCTCAAAATCGCCGAAATAGCGAATGCCCGCCACCGCCGCGCCGAAGGTCGGCAGCATCACCGCAAGCCAGGTCGAGGCGTTAGAAATGGCATGGGGGACGGCCTCGGAGACAAGCTTAAGGGCCGCCGCACCCTCCAGAGCAAGATAGAGGGCCACCACCGCCACGGCTAACGTGAACAGAATTTCCGATAGCCGGTCGAGATTATGCTGGGCGGCGGCCAGACGCGCGGCCTTGTCCCGGTGATAGTCTCGTTGACTGGTCACGTGGTCGTCCAGCAGGGCGCCGAGCGCCAATCGCAGATAGGACGGCGTGATGGCGACCGCCGGCAGGCCGACCTCGCGCAGGGCTCTTCTGGCATACCACTCCGGCCAGGATGTCTCCGCACCACGGGGCCAACGGCCCGCCGCTCGCGCCGCGCCGAGCAGTAGCAGCATGGGGCCCTGGCGCAGATATTCCGCCGCCCGCCGCGTCTCGAACCAGCGGCCGTGCCAGCGGGCCTTCTGGCCCACCAAGGTGATGCCGACGATGGCACAGAGCAGGCCGAACTCGAAAATCTCGAACAGCCACTTCCACTGGGGCGCGTCCAGAGCTAGCCACGCCAGTCCGCCGACGATGGCGAGGGGTGACATGATAAAGCTCGCCATCATGCCGCCGCGATAGGTGTCGGACAGATACGCCGACACCCCGTCGGTCCAGGAAAACCGGCGCAGGACGGCCGCTTCCAGTCTGTCGGCAAAGCTTCCGTCCAGGCCCGGCAGCGCGCGTGCATGGGCCAGCATGGGGGCAGCACTCCCCGCCGCGATGGCGTCCGGAGTTTCATAGGTCTGCCTCAGGCTGCGCAGACGGCCCTTCCAGCTGTCAGCGCCGAACAGCGCCTCGATGCGGCGATAGCCGTGAGCCAGTGGCCGGCTGCGCCCAGGCCAGCGTTCGTGGGTCAGCGCCGCAATACCGCCGGGCGCCGTAGCGCCACGCTTACGATGGCGGGGCTCGGCGGGACGAAGAGCGTCGGCGACCAGACTGGCTAGGGCGGCGTCGCGACCGTCCTCGACCTCGCCTAGCGCGGCAAGGCCGGCGAGCGATTCCGGGGCCCGCAGAATACGCCAGGCCTCCGGTTGCCGGGCGTCGATCCAGATCACTGGACAGCCCAGGTCGAGCGCCGTGCCGATGGTGTGGCCGGTGCCGCCGACGAAGGTCTGGGTCGCGCCGTCCCAGATGCCGATGACGATATCCGACTGCTCCACCAGCACGCGGCCGGCCAGCGCCACCCTCTCGCAACAGGCCGACGCAAAGGCCTGGGCCTTGGGCACGTGGGTCGGCGCTTCGGCTGAGGCCAGGAACAACTCGGTGATCACTTCGTCCCGCTCAGCCAGTTCGAAACATTGGGCTGCCTCGGCCAGGCCCGCGATGGCAGCGGCGCGTGCGCGGGTGGCGGGACTGGCCCGTCCCCTACCCGTCAACAAAGCCGCGGCTTCGCCGCCGCTCGCCGGCCGGGCGTTGATGGCGGCGTTCAGGATCCGGCCAAAGGGCAAAGGCGCGACGAGCTCCCACCCTCGCGCGAGCGCCGCCCCCGCCGCCAGCTGATCGGCGCCGTCGGCGAGCAGCGAATGCATGCGGGCGGTCGCCACGACGTCCAGCGCCTTGCATTGGCCGGCCACAGCGGTCGCGACGGCATCGAGAATCTGATCCAGCACAGCCTGAATCCGAGCACGATTGGCCGCGAAGGCGGCATTGTCCTCCCGGTGCCCCGTGACCCCGAGATTGAGCCTGGCGGTAGGAGGTGCAGGGGCCAGGGTCAGAACGCGAACTCCAGCACGGCATCGGCGAAGAACTCACGGGACTCCACGAACGTCACGCTGCAATCGACATAGGCGCTTGCTTTCCGAAACGGCGCATCGTCGCTTTGATACGAAAATCGTCGTTCGCCGCCGGGCGCAGGAAATGGGTGTGCTGATAGACCGCGCCCTTGCCGGGCCGAGCAGTAGTTTCGGTCGCAATCGACGCCGCCGTATCTATCGCCGCCATGAGCGCTTGTCCGCACACCGCGCCAGAGAAGAACCTCAGCCGGTCGTTCATCGGCAGGCGAATCGAGCAGAAACCCTCCCGCACCACGAAATCCGTGAACCCCATCTCCTTGATCGAGGGCGCGAACACCCAGTCGAACGCCGCATGTACGGTATAGTGAGTGATGGGGAATAGGCCTTCAGGCGGTGTTGTCATGCGACGAACTTGTCCTTCGGGTAGTCGCGATACTTCTCACACTCACCCTTGAAGTCGTAGGGGACGGTCTCGGCGCAGTCGGGCCATTGCTGAGTTTCGTGCCAGTACTCGACCAGTCCCAGTCGCGCGCACAACTTCACGAAGCGGGGATTGGCGCGCAGCTGAGTATAGGCGGCGGGGAAAACCATGTGACTGCGATAAGCGTTGATGCCCAGCGTATCGCCGGGCTCGCCCGCAGGGCCAAGTTTCGCGGCATCCAGGACGTCGAACGCCTCGTCGGCGAAGCCTAGTTCCGCAGGCCACACCAAGGCGACGTGATCCAGGTGGCCCGTTTTCGCCACCCGGTTCTTCACCATGTCCAGGATGATGCGCCGGGTTTCTGGCGTCGGAGATCGCAGCAGCCCCACCACACCGATAACGGTCGAATGCTCGCGCAGGGGGAACTGTTCCAGGCGCTGTGGATCGAGCAAGGCGTCGACGGCCGCCCAGTCCTGCTGGTGGGCGCAGGCCAGGATTAGGAGTGCCGCCGTGTGATGATTGTCAGGCCAGAACTGCAGGTGAACCTCCATCGCCGCGCGCCCTTCGGCGAACTGGCCAGCTCTCCACAAGCTCTGAACGTAAAGGGCGTCGGCGACTGAGTTCTTGGGGTCGAGATCACGCAGGCGGCGCGATGCTTTGACCGCCTCACGGTTTCTTCCGACGCCTTCGAGATGATACCCTAAGCCGAACTGGGCGTTGGCCGAGTTCGTGCCAATCTCGCTGACTCGCCGCATGATCTTTTCCTGCGCCAGGTAGTCGCCAAATGGATCGCACATGGCCCAATTGGCGTCTGCCCCCATCACACTGTCCGGATCGAGCGCCAAGCATCGGGCAAGCTCGGCTTCAGCCAGGGCCCTGTGCCTCGCGCGGCCGGCATACGGCAACAGCGTGATTGTAGCCATCCGGGCGTGGGCAAGGCTTGCCCACCCATCTGCGAAGTCAGGCGCCAAGCGCGTCACAGTCTCCAATGTCGCGATGTTGCGGGCAGCCTCTGCGGGATCGGGGCTGGAGCTCTTGGCGCGCAGGTAGAGGTCGTAGGCGATCGGATCGATCGCGGAGGTCTTTCGCGGAAGGAACGCCGTATTCAGCGCCTTGGCGATGGCCTCCGAGATTTCATCCTGGACGGCGAAGATGTCATCGAGACTACGGTCGAACTTGTCAGACCATACGGTCGTCTGGCTGTTGGTCTCGGTCAGGTGAGCGGCGATGCGCACCTTGGCGCCCGCCCGTCGTATGGAACCGTCAAGTATGTGGGTGGCGTTCAAGACCTGGGCCGCCTTCGGCTTATCGAGGCCGCGGAACTGGAAACTGGAGGTGCGGCCTATGACCTTCAGCGTCGATCCCTGAGTGATCCGGCCGAGAATGTCTTCTGACACCCCGTCAGAGAAAAAGGCCATCTCCGCGTCGCTGGACAGGTTGTCGAACGGCAGCACGGCCAGCAGGGTCTCACGCGGCGGCGCTGGGTCGGGGACGATCTCGGCCAGCGTCTGGGCCGCCGCGAAAGCCGCCCCGTTTCGCTCAACCAAGCGACGAACGTCGGCGACGAAGCCCTGCCAGACCCGATCTTCCGCGCCGCCCTGCCAATGCGCCAACTCAGCGGTCTGAGTAAGCTCGAACATGAGCGGCCGCTCGCATGGTTCGATCATACAAGGGACGAGGGTCTTGTTACGGTCGGCCAGGGTGGCCTCGGCCCGCACCCACCGCGACATCACCGAACGCGGCGACCATAGCACCACCACAGCCCTGGCCATGCGAAGCGCCGTCTCGGTCACCTCATCATAGGCCTCGCCCGACTTCAGCGTCGCATCCCACCAGACGTCAAAGCCCTGCCCCGCAAACGCCTCTGCGAACCGGCGGGCGACGGCCTGATCCTCGCGGCTATAAGATAGGAAGATGTCGGGCAGCGGACGTCCCCAGTCCTGAACGCAAGACGAATACCGGATGCCTAAGCCGAGGTCGATGCCGGTGCTTGATGGCGACAACCCTTTAGGTCCGCTCCCCACCCGTCTCAGACATCGAGAGGGTCCGCTTTGCGGCGGGCTCTCGGGCGGTTAGCTTACTGGCGATACACCCAGCCAGCAGAGGTCAAACCGCCTTTTGGCCAAGGCTCGCCTTTGTCCTGGCGAGCTGGGCTTTCTTCAACGCTGCAATGACGGTCTTCAGCTCCGCCTTTACCGCGACGCGCCGCCGCCAGGGGCGCCATGAGTCTTTCGGGCCCACCGGGTCGCCGATGTGGAACGTCGCCACCAGCGTGGCCAACGGCTTTAACGGCACGGCAGGGATTGGGCGAAGCCGGCAGTGACCCTCGGCGCGGAGCCGTTCGATGGCAGGACCAATGCCGCCGGCGATCCGGACGGTTTCGTCAAACACCGCATCGCCGCAGCCCAGCCAGTGCGAAATCAGCCGGGTGCGCATGGCGCGGATCGCGGCGCGAGACTGTGTCCGGTTTGACCCCATGGGCTCGATCGACAGATCACATTCGGTGTCGAGACCAAGGGAGCGGTTGTTGATGTTGGCCGATCCAATCCGCAGCAGGACGTCGTCTATGATGGCGAGCTTGGCGTGGACGATAATGGTGCGGCCAAGGGTCGTGACCGGGCTGTAAATGCGAAAGCGCCCATGTTCATCGGCCGCCGTCAGCCGCTTGATGAAGAACGACCGGGTCCGGTCCATGGTCATTTGGTCAAAGTAGCTCGGCGCGTGCTCGGTTGAGACAAGCACAACCTCAGGACCGTCAGGCTCGGCTAGCCTTTGGGCGAGCGCCTCGGCGATGACAGAGGACGTGAAGTACTGGTTCTCGAGGTAGATGCACGACTTCGCCGCCGCGATGGACGCCAGGTAGAGGGCTTCGATTTCACGCACCTGTGGCGCCTTGCGCCAGGCCGACGCCGCCCGAGAGATGCCGACCCGAACGTCTCGGAATTGTGGGATGACCCCCTCAGGCCAGGGATCGGTTTCAGGTGGGACGTCAGGTCGTGGCAGGCGTTCGTCCGTCGCTCGAAACCACCGGTCTCGAAAGAGCTCGCCCAGGGCTCCCGCAGCGCGTCCGTCGACCGCGCTCATGACCTCATGGCGTGGGGCGAAACATGGCGGTGCGCCAGGCTTGGCGGCCCGGCGAAGGTTATCGTCCTCGTGATCGCAGGTATCCCATCGATCCGGACCGAAATCGCAGCCCCCACAGAAGGCGACCGCGTCATCCACCACAACGACCTTTTGATGATGGCTGGCGCCGACCGGCAGCCTGCCGTCGAGGTGGTAGCCGATCGTCGTGCCCCGAAACTCCTTGGCCGCGCGCTGAGGATAGAAATCCTGTGTCACCGCGATCGGCAGTGCGGCTTTCCAGCAAAGAATGCGGATGTCGAGTTCAGGGCGCTTGAGGGCTGTGGCCTTCAAGAATTCAGCGATGCGGCTATTGTCGGCGTCGGCGCAATCGATCTGAGGCTCGAAGGCGGTCATAGGGTGGAAGGCCCAGCCCAACACATGCACCGAGCGCGTGGCCTTGGAGATGGCCGACATCACCGCTGAGAAATAGTCTTCCACGTCGACGAACACGGCGGCTCGGGGGGTTGTCTCCGTACGCCAGCAAGTGGTTCCCGGCTTTAACAACATGCGCAGTCTCCCGTGGCGGCTTGCGGCGGAGCCCGCAAGTTTGATCAATATTTCCGCGCACAACCCGTCCGCGCCTGCCTCAACGCAAAGCTATGCTTGAGGCTCCGTCGGCCGGCAGGTCACGACGCGCCACGGCGTCTCTCAGAGGGCGCGGAACCCCCCGACGTCGGCGACGCGCCAGGAGCAGACGTTAAGAGGCCGCCGGAGACTCGCCGTTTAGGCCTGCCGGGCCAGGGCGCCGGGAAGGGAGAGTTTCGGCCGAGATCCCAACGGGAAAAACGACCCTGAGCAGACTCTCGACGTTGTCTGCGCCATGTTGTTCCGGGAAAGCGGAAACAGGAAGTTCAGTGCCAGAAGAGCCCACGCCTTTGCCTCAGGACGCCTTTAGGCCCTTCCAGACAGCCGTCGTCCCTGGAGTCGATGGCTTGCATCGCGCGATGCGGTCGATCCTCGATACCGAGCTTAGCGCCGGTTCGACGATCCTGGTTGTGGGCGCTGGTGGAGGACGCGAGCTTCAGACCCTTGGCGCGTCGCCAGCCAACTACCGCCTGGTAGGTGTTGATCCCTCTGCCGAGTTGCTCAGCTTGGCCAAGGCCTATGTCGCCGCGGACCACCTTGATCTGAGAACGACCCTGGTGGAGGGCGTCGTGGACAACCTCACAGAGGATCCAGTGTTTGACGCGGCGACGGCCCTCTTCGTGATGCACTTTCTGCCGGACGACGGGTCCAAGCTAGGTTTCCTCACCAGCATCCGTAAGCGGCTCAAGCCTGGCGCACCCTATATCCACGTCGATGTCTGCTTCGACAATGCCGCTATGTATGAGCGAATGGAGCACGCCTATGCGAGGCACGCCATATTGGGCGGCTTAGCCCCTGACGCAGCCGCTGACGTGGCGTCCAAAGTCGGCGCCATGCCTATCGTCTCCGAAACCGTCATCCGTGAGCGCCTGACGCAGAGTGGCTTCAAGATTGTTGCGCCGTTCTATCGAGGGCTTTGGTACGCCGGCTGGTGGGCCGAGGCCCAATAGGACGTCACGTCCGCTCACCACCCATCGCGGTCACTCCGGGAGTCCGGTCTCAGCCGCTCCAGAGGGCTTGAAACGGCGTTGAGAAGCCGCGACCCTCCCCCCTCGGAAGGACGTCGCACCATGACCTTGCCGCACCGCCCCAGCGCCGTGATCTTCGACATGGACGGCCTGCTGTTCGATACCGAGGCGCTTTGGCAGGAGGGTCTCCTGGCGGCCGCCGCCGAGGCGGGGCACGCGATTCCGGCCGAGGTCTATGATCAGTCCATCGGCGTACGCCGCTCGCAATGCGGGCCCCTGTTCCGCGCTCACTTCGGCGACGATTTCCGCTTCGAGGATTTCCACGCCGACTGGCGACGCCACTTCTGGCTCGTGGCCGAGAACAGGCCCGCGATGAAGCCCGGGGTCCCTGAGCTGCTGGACCTCCTGGACCAGCTGCGCCTGCCGCGCGCCATCGCCACCTCGTCGTCGCGGCCGACCGTCGAGCGTCACCTGACCGCCCACGGCCTGACCGATCGGTTCGACGCGATCATCTGCCGGGGCGACTACGAGACCGGCAAACCCGCGCCCGATCCGTTCCTGAAGGCCGCCGAGCGGCTGGGCGTCGCGCCGCGCCTCTGTCTGGCCCTCGAAGACTCGCACATCGGCGTCCGTTCGGCGGCGGCGGCCGGCATGATGACCGTGATGGTCCCCGACCTGCTCGAGCCCACGCCGGAGCTTGCCGCCCTGGGCATCGTTGTCGCGGGTAACCTGCATGAGGTCCGCGATCTGGTCCTGGCTGCTCCCTAGGGTTTGGACTCAATTGCGCGACCAGCTAACTGCGTCCTTCTCCCCTTGCGGGGTCGGGAGCGGGGCCGAGACCGGTCGGATGACGGGTCAAGCGCCGCTCTCAGAATGATAGCCGTCATCCCGGGCGACCCGCAGGGGAGACCCGGGACCCAGGGGGATTGGTTGTGGCCCCTGGGTCCCGGCTCTCCGCTTCGCTGCGGCCGGGATGACGCAGGGGGTTTGCCGGATAGGCCTTTCGACCCCTCATCCGACCCTGCTCCGCAGGGCCACCCGCAAGGGGAGAAGGAAAACCGAGGGCAAATTCATTGCGCGCGAGCCCTAGGGTTTGGAACGCTCGTCGAAATAGCGGACGTCGGGTTCGTCGCGGTCCCAATCGGCCCGCGACCCGCAGAACAGGTGCGTGCGGACGCCCTTGCCGAGCGGCGTATCGAGGGTGCCCGCCGTCACATAGACATTCGTCGCGTCCGTCTCGGCCGGCAGCGGCGTGCCGCAGGTCTGGCAGCGGGTGATCGGGTATCCCGAAGGCCGGGCGAAGGTGACGCCGTGATCCTCTCCCCTCACCCAGCGAAAGCGATCCCGCGGCACGATCAGGATAGCGTTGCCCACCGAACCCGACGCCTTGCGGCACAGCGAACAGTGGCACATCCAGACGCCGTCGAGCTCACCCTCGATCTCATAGGCCCTGGCCCCGCAAAGGCAGCTGCCGGTCAGAACGGTCATGGGCTTCCTCCCCAGACCGCCCCTGTTCTTCGGGGCGGCCCGCACCTGGCAGAGGAGCTTGAGGCGCGCCGGAATGCAACGCCTGGGCGGCCTCAGGCGACGCCCAGCTTCCCGCGCTCGCCGTCGCGGGACGTGGCCAGCTCCTCGGGCGTCAAGAACTCGGCGAGGTCGGCGGCCTCGTAGAACGGCCGTATCTCGATCTCGCTCTGGCCCGGCATGAAATTGGGATAGCGCCGCACCCAGGCCACGGCCTCCTCCATGTCCTTGACCTGCCAGATCGAGAAGCCGGCCACCAGGTCGCGGGTCTCGGGAAACGGCCCTTCGGTGATCGTGCGCTCGGCGCCTTCGCAGACGATGCGCCTAGCCTGACCGCTGTTCTGCAGCCCGGCGGCGGCCACGAAGACGCCGGCCTCCACCAAGGCGTCGTTGAACCGGTCCATCGCCGCGAACGCCTCGGCCGTGGGCGGCGCGGCGTCTCCGCTGGTCTCAGAGGCCTTCCCGAACACCATGACCCGCATCGCCTGTCTCCCTGTTTCGCCCCGCCCGCTTGGCGGCGCATCAGGATGACGAACGGGCTTGGCGCGAGCCGACATCGGCGCTGGAAACTTGTTCGCCCGCGCCCCCCCGCGTTACGGTGACCCATAGGTCGGAGCCAGCCGGCCACCAGTTGGGAGCGAGACATGATCCAGGGACCCGTCACCGGCGGCGCGCACGGCTGGGCGTTCAACCGCCCGCTCATCGACCTGGCCGCCAAGGGCTTCGTCGAAGAGGAGTTCTTCCTGACCGGGGACGCCAACCTCTACACCCCGGTTCCCGGCGCCGAGCTCGGCCGCGACGGCAAGTGGGCCGTTCAGCCCAAGGGCAAGGTCGCCTTCAAGACCCGCTTCCTGGTCTACCGCCCCGCCGACCCGGCGACGTTCAACGGCACGGTGGTGGTCTGCTGGAACAACGTCACCGCCGGTTATGAGCTGTTCTTCGGCGAAGGCCCCGAGGTGCTGGAGGACGGCTACGCCTATGTCTGCGCCACGGTGCAGAAGGTGGGCGTCCACGGCTTCGAGGACAATCCCCAGGGCCTGGCCGCCTGGGACGCCGAGCGCTACGGGACCTTGAGCATCCCCACCGATGACGCCTCCTACGACATCTTCTCCCAGGTCGCCCGCGCCGTGGGCCCGGGTCGCGACACCTCGGTGGACCCGATGGGCGGGCTGGCGGTGAAGCAGGTCATCGGCCTGGGCGCCTCCCAGTCGGCCGGGCGCCTGTCGACCTATATCAACGCCGTCCATCCCCTGCCTGCGGAACAGGGCGGTCACGCCTTCGACGGCTACATGCTGCAAATCTATTTCGGCAGCGGCACGGCCATCGAGGGCAGCGATCCCCCGGTCCGCGTCGCCCCCGGGAACGCGCGGCCGCTGCCCCGCGGCCAGAACCTGATCCGCGACGACCTCGATGTCCCGGCGATGATCGTCAACACCGAGCTGGAGGCCAAGGCCTGCCTGAAGGTGCGCCAGCCCGACACCGAGCGCTTCCGCACCTGGGAGGCCGCCGGCCTCACCCACGTCTCCTACCAGGCCCAGCTGACCCGCAATGAGAAGTTCCAGCGTGATTTCGGCACGACGCCGGCCGCGCCCTCGGAGCAGATGAACCGCATCTACCTGCAGCCCTTCTACGACGCAGCCCTGCACCACATGAACCGCTGGGTGAGCGGCGGCGCCCCACCCCCCAGCCAGCCGCTGATCGAGTTCACCGAGGACGGCCAGGTGATCCGCGACGCCCATGGTGTCGCCAAGGGCGGCGCCCGCCTGCCCCAGGCTGCGGCCCCCGTCGCCATGAACAGCGCCACCCCGGTCACAGACGACTTCGCCGGCCGTCTGAGGGGCTCCAACAAGCCCTTCGACGCGGCCAAGCTCGACGCCCTCTACGGCGACGAGGCCGGCTACCTGTCGAGCTTCCGAAAGGCCGCCGACAGCGCGGTCGCGGCCGGTGTCCTCATGCCCCGCGACGTCGAACCGGCAGTCGCCGAGGCGGCGCAGGAATACCGGCGGGCGCGGGAGGTCACGGCGCGCGAACCTGCGGCGGCGGGCTGAGGGGAGCCCCCGGGCCTAACCGCCGCGCGCCACAGGGGCGGCCACCTCGTTGCGGCGCAGGAAGGACGGGGTCCAGGGCGGGTCGTAGAACCAGGCGGTGGGCGGCCCTGTGACCCGCCAGCCCTGACCGGCCAGGGCCTGCGTCAGCTGGCCGGTGCGGCGCTCTACCGCGCGTCCGCTCCGAGAGCCGGAGAACCGCAGGACCGCGTAGTCCTGGGCCGGCAGCTCGACGATCGTGACCTTGTCGCTGGTGGGGACCGGCAGGGTCTCGCGGGTGTAGCGGGCCGGCATGATGAACTGCACCTTCCAGGAGGCGGGCCCGTCGGCGGTCTGCACCACCGGGGCGGTCATGGCGATGGACTGGGACCGGCCCGCCGCGCTCTGGGCCACCGGCGCGGTCATGGCGATGGAGGCCTTGGTGGTGTTGGCGCCGAAGATGTAGCCCGCCACCGCCTCGAACCCGGCGCTGCGGGCCGCTGTGGCCGAGCCGGAGACCGTGGCCTGGGCCGCCAGCCGGGGCCCGTAGTGGCGGATCTCCACCTTTCCGAGCCGCTCCACCAGCGTGTAGCGGGGCTGTTCGGTCCCCGCGCGGATCCCCACCAGGGCGCCCAGTCCGCCCAGGATCGCGGCCCCCAGTTCCCACACATTGGCCATCGGCTCATCTCCTCGTCTGTGACGCCTATGCGGCGGCTTCGACCGCGGATGCGCGGGGCGCCTGCACCAGGTCCCCATAGGCCCTCCAGCTGGCCAGGCCCAGCCAGGGGAAGACGATCACCAGGGCCAGGAAGCCGGTCAGCACGGTGGAGAGCGTCAGGACCGCGATCAGCAGGGCCCAGACGATCATCGGCCCGAAATTCTCCGCCACGGTGCGGAAGCTGGTGATGGTGGCCACGAAGACGCTGGTCTCCTGGTCGAGCAGCATGGGGGCGGAGACCACCACCAGGCTGTAGGTCAGGAAGGCGATCGCCCCGCCGATCAGTGAACCGGCGATCAGCATGCCGTGCCCCTCGGGGGTGGTCAGCGCGAACCGCACCAGGGTCTCCACCGTGCGGTAGATGACCCAGGTCGACAGGCCGTAGACGATCTGGGCGATCTGCAGCCAGAAGAAGAACATCATCAGCAGGGCCAGGCCCAGGATGGCGACGTCGGACGACAGCGCCCGGGGCACGAACAACATGCGTGCGAGGGTCGGGCGCTCGCCGCGGGCCAGCAGGGAACCGGCCTCGTACAGACCCATGGCCAGCATCGGCGCCACGAAAACGAAGCCACAGGTGAGCGCGAACACCCAGAAGGCCCCGCCGGTGGCCACGAAGCTCAGGCTGATCCAGAGGCTGAAGGCCGCGAGCGCCAGGCCGTAGGCCAGCAGCGGCGGCCAGGCCCGCCACAGATCGCCCCAGGCGCCCCGCAGCCAGCGGAACGGCGCGCCCACGCCGATCCTGTTCACGCGCGGCAGCCCGCCCGATGACCCCATGGTTCCCTCCCAGGCCGGCCACGTCGTTGCGCGCCGGCGCCGCCAGGATCAGCTGCGGTCGGCCCGTCCGCCTTGCGCCAGATCAAGCCGGTCCGCTAGGCCAGCCCCGCCATGACGATCAGCCGCGCCACGGCTAGGGCTCGCCGGTCTCGTCGCCGATGGCGTCCTTCACCAGCTGGCGCCAGGTCGGGTCGGTGTCGTCCACCAGGTCGACGTCGTCCAGCAGGGCCACGCCGCCGCCGCCGTCGGGGAACACCAGGCCCAGCACCTCCATGGTCTCGCCATCCTCGGTGTCGTGGACCTCGGCCTGGACGGCGATGGCCGCCTGCTCTCCGTCGTCGCTCCACCAGATCAGCGGCTGCGGCAGCGGCATCTGCAGCACCCGCGCGTTGCTGGTGTCGGCCAGGGCGAAGATCGCCGCCTTGGCCTGGACGTCCTCCAGGGTCGCGACGCCCGACGCAAACGCCTTCAGCCGCCCCCAGTCGTCGACGTCATAGCCGCCCTCGTCGTCGTCGCTCATGGTCACCATCCAGATCGTCATCCCCGGGCTTGTCCCGGGGACCCATGATCTCCGTCTGGCCACAGATCGCACAGGCGTCACCGCCTCGCCAACCCACCACCCCGGAGATCATGGGTGGCCGGGACAAGCCCGGCCATGACGAAAGGAGGGGGAATCAAAACACTTGTTTGAACCCACCCCTTGGGTCTAGCCTGAGGCTATCGCCGGGCTGTTCCGGCGGACGCGTTCTCAGGGCGGGGTGAAAGTCCCCACCGGCGGTAATGCCGACCGACCTCGCAAGGGGAAACGTCGGACGAGCCCGCGGGCGCCTGTGGGGCCTTAGGCCACGCAGGGACAGCAGACACCGGTGTGATCCCGGGGCCGACGGTTAGAGTCCGGTTATGAGAACCACTGTTGATGGGTCGCCACGCCTCCGCGCGTGGACCTAACGATCCGTCGTCAGTGTGCCTCCCTGAGTCGTGGTTGAACCACCTTAGGGAACCGACCATGACCCAAACCACCCAGACCCAAGTCACCTACGAAGTCCCCACCGCGAACGGCGCCTATCGCCCCGCCCGCATCGCCTTCGTGCAGTCCTCCTGGCACCACGCCATCGTCGACCAGGCCCGCAAGGGCTTCCTGGCGCAGATGGCCAAGCTGGGCTTCCCCGAGCACATGATCGATGTGTTCGAGACGCCGGGCGCCTTCGAGATCCCCCTTCACGCCCAGACGCTCGCCAAGACCACCAAGTACGCCGCCGTCGTCGGCTGCGCCCTGGTGGTGGACGGCGGCATCTACCGCCACGAGTTTGTCGCCGAGACGGTGGTCTCGGCCCTCATGCAGGTGCAGCTGAAGACCGAGGTGCCGATGTTCTCGGTGATCCTCACCCCCCATCACTTCCACGAGCACGACATCCACCAGAAATTCTTCGCCGAGCACTTCGTCCAGAAGGGCGCCGAGGCCGCCATCGCCTGCGCCAAGACCCTCGAAGGGTTGCAACGCGTCACGGCGGCGGCGTGATGGAGGCGCCCACAGGGTTCGAACCCCATTATCGGAAAAGCCCCCTCACCGACCCGTGGGAGCCGCTCTACAGCCGCAAAACCGACGGCGCCGTGGTCCTGGGCCTGGAGGTCACCGCCGCCCACACCAACAGCCGCGGCTTCGTCCACGGCGGCCTGATCAGCGCGCTGGCCGACAACGCCATGGGCCTGTCCTGCGGCCATCGGCTGGGGGACGGCGCCCGCCTGGTGACGGTGAACCTCACCCTGGACTTCCTGGCCTCGGCCCAGGTCGGCCAGTGGCTGGAGTTCGACACCATCTTCGTCAAACCCGGCGGCAGCCTCTGCTTCGCCCAGGCCTTCGTCACCGCCGACGGCGAGCCCTGCGCCCGGGCCAACGCGGTGTTCAAGGTGGTGCGCAAGGTGAACTGACCCTCCCCCAACAACCGTCATCCCCGGGCTTGTCCCGGGGACCTATGATCTCCGCCTCCCCGCAGATCGCGCGGCCCACGCCCAGCCATCTTGCTGGGCCACAGAGATCATGGGTGGCCGGGACAAAGCCCGGCCATGACGGTCGGATGGGTTGTCATTTTCGTCGGGTTTGCAAAGCTCAACCATGCACACCGAGGGCTCAAACGCCGTCTACATCCTGGCGAGCCGCAAGCACGGCACACTCTACATCGGCGTCACCAGCAACCTGATCCAGCGGGTCGGCGAACATCGCGACGGCCTGCGCCCGGGGTTCACCACGACCTACGGCGTGAAACGCCTGGTCTGGTACGAGCAGTTCGACGGCATCGCCGAAGCCATCCAGCGCGAGACGTCGCTGAAGAAATACCGGCGAGACTGGAAGATCAACCTGATCGAGACGGCGAACCCCAACTGGGAAGACCTTTATGAGAGCCTGTTCGCCGAGCCCAGGGGTCCGCTGAGCCCGTAGCTAACCCCCCTGATCGTCATGGCCGGCCTTGTGCCGGCCCCCCATGATCTCCGTGATCCAGCAAGCCGCCACGTCGCCGCCGCGCGACGTGACCCCCAACTCACCCTCAGACCGTCATGGCCGGGCTTGTCCCGGCCACCCATGATCTCCGAGAGTCAGCAAGCATCCCTGGCGCCCGCCGCGCGACCTGACGCCCACCTTCCCCTCAGACCGTCATGGCCGGCCTCGTGCCGGCCACCCATGATCTCCGAGGTTCAGCAAGCCGCCACGGCGCCGCCGCGCGACCTACGGCGAGACGGAGATCATGGGTCCCCGGGACAAGCCCGGGGATGACGAATCTAGGGGATGATGGATTAGGGGAGAAGGACGAGAGCCCCTACTTCGCCTCCAGCTTATCCTGCGTCTTGGTCTCGAAGTCGCTCGCCTCATGCCGCTCCCGCAGCTGGCTCGACGGCTCCCCGAACGTCCGGTTCACCATCCGGCCGCGCTGCACCGCCGGCCGCTCGGCGATCGCGTCGGTCCAGCGGATGACGTTCTTGTAGCTGGCCACGTCCAGGAACTCGCCGGCCTCATACAGCACGCCCTTGGCCATGCCGCCGTACCAGGGCCAGATGGCCATGTCGGCGATGGTGTACTCAGCCCCGCCGACGTACTCGGCCTCGGCAAGCCTCCGGTCCAGCACGTCCATCTGCCGCTTCACCTCCATGGCGTAGCGGTTGATGGCGTATTCGATCTTCATCGGCGCATAGGCGTAGAAGTGCCCGAACCCACCGCCCAGGAACGGCGCAGAGCCCATCAGCCACATCAGCCAGGACAGGCACTCGGCCCGGGCCGCCGGCTCGGTCGGCAGGAAGGCGTTGCCGAATTTTTCGGCGAGGTGGATCAGGATCGCCCCACTCTCGAACACCCGGATCGGCTCGGGCCCCGAGCGGTCCAACAGGGCCGGGATCTTGGAATTGGGATTGATGTCGACGAAGCCCGAACTGAACTGGTCCCCGGCCCCGATATTGATCAGCCAGGCGTCGTACTCGGCGCCGGTGTGCCCCAGCGCCAGCAACTCCTCCAGCATGATGGTCACCTTCACCCCGTTGGGGGTGCCCAGCGAATAGAGCTGCATCGGATGGCGCCCCACCGGCAGCACCTTCTCGGCCGTCGGTCCCGCGATCGGCCGATTGATCGCCGCAAACCGCCCCCCGCTCTCCTTGTCCCAGGTCCACACCTTGGGCGGCTCATAGGTCTCGGGGAAATTGGTCATTGTCGTGCCCTCCCAGGCGGATCGCGGTCGCGAGTTGCGTAGACAGTGCGATGTGGGGAGGGCTAGGCCAATAGGGAAGCCTTGAGAGCGACGGTCCTCGGCGTGGCGCTGATCCGAAATTGCGGCGGCGTGTTAACCCATCGGCCCAACGACTCGCTTCAGGCTCAGCAT
Organism: Phenylobacterium glaciei; assembly: GCF_016772415.1. Taxonomy (NCBI): domain Bacteria; kingdom Pseudomonadati; phylum Pseudomonadota; class Alphaproteobacteria; order Caulobacterales; family Caulobacteraceae; genus Phenylobacterium; species Phenylobacterium glaciei. Next base: position 1,764,158 of record NZ_JAGSGD010000001.1, on the reverse strand, counting down.
CAACCTTGGGACAGCTGTTGCGTTGTGCTCAAACTAGGTGAAGGAGGGAATCACGATGAGCGTTTTGCGAGACGACATCGCCGCCTTCGATCGCATGCGAACCGACCTCGAGGCCGAGCACAGGAACGAATGGGTGGTGTTCCACCACGGCGAATTTGTGGACGCCTTCCCTGATTTCGAAGCCGCCGCCTCCACGGCGGTCGACCGCTTTGGTGTGGGGCCATACTTGATCCGCCAGGTCGGCGCCCCACCGATCCAGCTTCCCGGCGGCATGATCTTCACCCCGGCGCACGTCCTTGGCGCAAGCGGGGTTTAAGACCGGCAAGGCCGGCTCCGGCCCGGCCGACCTCCTGTTGCAGTTGGGGCCGACCCTGTTGGTGGACATCGGATTGAAACCCCGATCCAGCGCAGGCGAACCTCCGGATTTGCAACTCAAGAAGGTCAAGGCGCTGATCGACACGGGCGCGGGCGGCGACTGCATTGATGACGGCCTGGCGCGGTCGCTCGGTTTGCCCATCACCGACGAAGGCGAGATCAGCGGCATAGGCGGCAAGCATCGCGCCTTTATCTACACCGCTCGCATCTATGTCCGGGATCTGGACCGCCTGCTCTTCCAACCTTTCACCGGAGTGAAGCTCGCCGAAGGTGAGCAATGGCATCGCGTCATCCTGGGGCGCGCCTTCTTGCGCCCGTATCGGATGACCTACGACGGCGCCACGGGACAGGTAGAGATCGGTTGAACCCGGAGCGGCTCTCACACCGCCGCCAACACCTCCGCCGCCGTCCGGACGCAGGCCGCCAGCCCCTGCGCCCACTCCGGCGGCGCAGTCACCCAGACCTGGCCGCCCAGCACCAGGTTGAGGATCAGGTCGACCATCAGCCGACGTCCTTCAGCATCTTCTCCACCGAGGCCAGCCGGGCGTGGACGTCCGCCAGGGTGGCGGACATGGCGTCCAGCGCCGTGGCGGTCTGCGCCTGGGCGGCGACAGCCTTCTCGGCGGTGAGGCGGTAGGCGTTGTCCTCGGCCACCCGGGCGCGGGCCTGGGCGACGATGGCGAAGTAGCGCATGGCGAAGACGCCAAGGATGGTCCCGAGGACCAGGCTGATGCTGATGAAGAACACGTGCTCGGACATGGGGTCTCTCTAGCTCTCGGATTTGGGGGTCAGGCTGGCCGCCGCGATGGCGATGGCTGCCGGGGTCAGGGTCAGGGCGAAGTCGGCCGCCTCGAAATAGTTCAGCGCCTTGCCGTCAGCCGACAGCTCCAGCTGGCTGGTGACGAGGCCCGCCTCCTCCAGCTTGGCCAGGTGCAGGTGCAACAGCGGCCGGCTGATGCCGATCTCGCGGGCCAGCTGGCTCACATACCGCCGCCCGCCCTGGTGCAGGGCCGCGACGATGCGCAGCCGATGCGGATTGGCCAGCGCCGACAGCTGGGCCAGCAGGTCGTCTCCCGAAGTGGGTAGGCTCTCTTTCATGTGTAAGTATTATCTGACGCATGTCAGGGAGTCAACGGGAAGTTCCTCACGCCCAGATTTTCGTCATCCCCGGGCTTGTCCCGGGGACCCATGATCTCCGCCTCCCCGCAGGTCGCGCGGCATCGGCCACGGATCCTTGCTGAACGACGGAGATCATGGGTGGCCGGGACAAGCCCGGCCATGACGATCAAAGGGAAAGGTCGTCACTCAAAACCCTCACCCTTCCCTCTCACCCTGAAGGGGCGAGGGGCGATCACCTCCAAGGCGTCGCAACGCCCCCTTGCCAACCGCCGTTCTCTCAGCCACCTTTCCCGGACCAAAGGGAAGACCCCGAGATATGAGTACCGGCTGCACTGCGGGCTGAACGCCCCACCGCACACGTCGCGCCACACCGCGCGGCCCGTCCGACACATCTCGACCCCCGGTAAATCATGGCCTTTCTGCGCAATGACGCGATCAATCGCGTCAACCTGCATTCCGGCGTCCAGGCCCTGGCCCAGGGCGCTGGCTCCATCTTCTTCTTCGTCCTCTTACTGAAGGCCGGCGTCTCGGTTCCCCACGCCCTGCTGGCCCAGGCCGCCATCGTCACCGGCCGCTTCATCCTGCGGCCGCTGGCCCTGCCGGTCGCCATCCGGTTCGGGCTCAAGCCCCTGCTGATCGCCGGGACCCTGATGCTGGCCCTGCGCTTCCCCCTGCTGGCCGAGGTCCACGGCGTGGACGCCGCCCTCCTGGCCCTGCTGGCCGTCACCGCCATCGCCGAGCTGACCTATCACCTGACCTACAACACCTATTTCGCCATGCTGGGGGACGCCGAGCATCGCGGCCATCAGGTCGCCGCGCGGGAGGCCTTCATCGCCGTGCTCAGCATCGCCTCGCCCCTGCTGGGGACCTGGGCCCTGTTGACCCTGGGACCGCGCTGGGCCTTCGCGGGGATCGCCGTGGTCCAGGCCCTGGCCGTCCTGCCCCTGCTGGGCCTGCCCAACATGGCGGTGATCCCCCACGCGCCCGGCGCCCTGCGCGCCGCGCGGCTGGCCTTCGCCATGATCGTGGTCGATGGCTGGTTCGACGCCTGCTACTTCTTCGTCTGGGAGATCGCGCTGTTCCTGTCGCTCGGCGAGAGTATCGCCGCCTATGGCGGGGCCATGGCCCTGGCCGGCCTGGTGGGCGCGGGCTTCGGCCTCTGGGTCGGCCGCCATGTGGACGGCGGCGGCGGCCGCCGCGCGGTGGCGATCGCCTATTGCGTGGCCGTCGCCCTGGTGATCCTGAAAGCCGCCAGCCTGCCCACCCCCTGGCTGGCCGTCGCCGCCCACGCGCTCGGCGCCGTGCTCCTGCCCCTGCTGCTGCCGCCGCTCGGCGCCGCGGCCTACAACCTCGCCAAGGCGTCCCCCTGCCCCTTCCGCTTCCACATGGCGACGGAAGGCGGCTGGGACATCGGCTGCGCCGGGGCCTGTGTCACCGCCGCGGGGTTGGTGAGCCTGGGGGCCCCGATGAGCGTCCCGATCCTGCTGGCCCTACCCGCGGTAGCGGCCGGGTTCGCGCTGCTGTGGCGGTATTTCGGATCTCTTCCTTCTCCCCTTGCGGGAGAAGGTGGCCCTGCGGAGCAGGGTCGGATGAGGGGTCGATAGGCCTGCTAGGCAAACCCATTCCGTCATCCCGGACGCCGGCAGGCGATCCGGGACCCAGGGGCCAAGCGCACCGCCCCTGGGTCCCGGCTCTCCGCTGCGCTACGGCCGGGATGACGTCTATTTTTCTGAGAACGGAGCGCCACCCCTCATCCGTCGCGCCCTCGCGCGACACCTTCTCCCGCAAGGGGAGAAGGACCCAAGGTGACCTCCCTTTCCACCCCGATCGCCTCCAGGAAATCCCGGTCGTGGCTCACCACCAGGATCGCCCCGTCGTAGCCCCGCAGCGCCGCCTCGATGGCGGCCAGCGAGTCCAGGTCCAGGTGGTTGCTGGGCTCGTCCAGGATCAACAGCTGCGGCGGCTGCGCGGCGCACAGCACGCAGGCCAGGGCCGCCCGCAGCCGCTCCCCACCACTGAGCGAGCCCACCGCCTTGTCTCCGGCCACATTGCGGAACAGGAACCGCGCCAGGGCCGCTCGGGCCGCGTTGTCGGTGGCCGTCGGATTGAGCCGCCGGAACGCCGCCACCAGGGTCTCGTCGTCCCGCAGCATGGCCGTCTTCTGGTCCAGCAGCGCCGCCCGCACCCCCAGGCTCACCCGCCCGGACGCTGGCGCAAGCTCGCCGGTCGCCAGCGCGATCAGCGTCGTCTTGCCCGACCCATTGGAGCCCGTCACCGCCACCCGCTCGGCCCCGGTCATCCGCAGGTCGAAGGCCAGAACCGGCCCGCCCGGATGGGCGAAGGTCACGTCCTCGAAGGCCAGCACCCCCTTGCCCGCCGCCAACCCGGAACTCGGCAGTTCGAAGGCCAGTCGCCGCAGCCGCTCCACCTTCGCCTGAGCCTCGGCCAGCTCGGCGCCGGCCTGCTCGGCCAGCTTCTCCGCAAGCCGGCCCTCGCGGGCGCCGGAGTTTTCCGCCCGCTCGGCCATGGCGCCGAGCACGATCTTCGGCGCGCTGCCCGAGGCGCCGAAGCGCTTGCCGGCGGCGTCGCGCCGCGCCTTCTTTTCCCGGGCGTCCTGGGCCTCCCGCGCCACCCGGGCCACCGTCCGTTCGGCGCTGGCCAGGCCCTGCTCGGCGGCGGCCTCCTCCTGCGCCTTGCGCTCCAGGTAGAGGTCGTAGTTCCCGCCATAGACCTTGGCGCCCAGGCCCGACAGTTCGACGATCCGGTCCATCTCCCGCAGCAGCCCCCGGTCGTGGCTGACCACGATGGCGCCGCCCTTCCAGCCGTGCAGCAGCCGGGCCACCATGGCGCGGGCCCCGGCGTCGAGATTGTTGGTGGGTTCGTCCAGCGCGATCAGGTCGGGGGCTTGGATGAGCAGCCCGGCCAGGGCCAGCCGCGTCGCCTCCCCGCCGCTCAGGGTGGCGGCGTCGCGGTCCACATGTTGGCCGGCCAGGCCCACCGCCGCGAGCGCCTGCTCAATGCGGGACTCCAAGTCCCACAAGGCGTTGGCGAAGTCGTCGTCAGTACCCCGTGACTCCTCGATGCGCACTTGTCGGTCAATGTCGGCCCGCACCCCCAGCAGGTCGGCGACGGTGGCCCCCGCCGGCGGGCTCATCGCCTGCCGCAGGACCCCGATCTTGCCGCGCACCGCGACCGACCCGGCGGCCGGCGCCAGCTCGCCAAGCATCAGCCGCAGCAGCGTGGTCTTGCCCACGCCGTTGCGTCCCACCAGGCCGGTGCGTTCGGCTCCGAAGGCGAGGTTCAGATTGTCGAAAAGGCTTACGCCGTCAGGCGTTGCGTACGAAAGACGCTCGAGTGTCAGATGGGCGGGCATGGGCGACCTTGGGGGCATGGACGTTGCGGACGGGGTGGCGTTCGCTCAGCATGCGCATGGTCGTCAGGCTCCTTCTGAAGGGTCCGATATAGGCCCCGCCCCGGTCTCGCGCAATCCGGACCCGGCATCTCCGCACCCCCTTGAGCGGCGCGCGGAAAGGCCCGACTCCTCCCTCCATGACCACCGACATGTCCGACCTCGACCGCTATGGCTGCGCCCTCCTGCCGGCCCTCCTGACGCCGGCCGCCTGCCGCGATCTGGCCGGCCTCTATGGTGATGAGGCGGGCTTCCGCAGCCGGGTGGTGATGGGGCGCCACGGCTTTGGCCAGGGCGAGTACCGCTACTTCAGCTACCCCCTGCCGGGCGCCGTCCAGGCCCTGCGCGAGGCCCTCTATCCGCAGCTGGTAGAGGTGGCCAACCGCTGGAACGAGACCCTGGGGATCGCGGTCCGCTACCCCTTGCAGCACCAGGAATACCTGGCCCGCTGCCACGCCGCCGGCCAGGTCCGCCCGACCCCGCTGCTGCTCCAGTACGGTCCCGGCGACTACAACTGCCTGCACCAGGACCTCTACGGCGAGCACGTCTTCCCCCTGCAGGTCGCCGTCCTGCTGTCCGACCCCGGGACCGACTTTACCGGCGGTGAATTTGTCCTGACAGAACAACGGCCTCGCATGCAGTCTCGCGCCGAGGTCGTGCCGCTCCGGCAGGGCGACGCCGTGGTCTTCGCCGTCCACCACCGTCCCGTCCAGGGGACCCGCGGTGCCTACCGGGTGAGCATGCGCCACGGCGTCAGCCGCCTGCGCAGCGGCCAGCGCCATACCCTGGGGATCATCTTCCACGACGCGGCTTGAGCCTTGCCTTGAGGCCGAGATAGGCGAACGCTCTCCCCCTCAGTTGGGGAGTTCCGCCTTGCACCGTTTGACCCTACCGCTTGCGATCCTGCTCGCGTCCAGCGCCCTGCCCGCCCTCGCCGCCACCCCGGACCAGGAGGCCCACAAGGCGGCCATCGTGCTGGACACCCACTTCGACACCCCGGCCAACTTCCACCGCCCCGGCTGGGACATCATGGACCGCCACTCGTTCAAGGCCGACGGCAGCCAGGTGGACTATCCGCGCATGGTGGACGGCGGGGTCGACGGCGGCTTCTTCGCCATCTTCACCCCCCAGGGTCCGCGCACCCCGGAGGGCGACGCCAAGTCCCGCGACGCGGCCCTGCTGCGGGCCGTGGAGATCCACGAGATGGTGGCCAAGCACGGCGCCCAGTTCGTGCTCGCCACCCGGGCCGAGGAGGCCGCGCCGATCGTGGCGGCCGGCAAGAAGGTGGTCTTCATGAGCATGGAGAACAGCCAGCCGGTGGAGGCTGACCTCACCCTGATGCAGACCTTCTACACCCTTGGTGTGCGGATGATGGGGCCCATCCACTTCCTCAACAACGACCTGGGGGACTCCTCCACCGACCCCAAGGGCCTGGAGTGGCACGGCCTCAGTCCCAAGGGGAAAGCCTTCGTCGCCGAGGCCAATCGGCTTGGCATCGTGCTGGACGCCAGCCATGCGTCGGACGACGTGCTGGACCAGATGCTGGAGCTCTCGACGACCCCGATCATCCTGTCGCACTCAGGCCTGGACGCCGTCTTCGACAACCCCCGCAACATCGATGATGCGCGGCTCAAGGCCCTGGCCGCCAAGGGCGGGGTGATCCAGATCAACGCCTTCTCCAACTACATGGTCCCGACGCCCAAGATCCCCGAGCGCGAGGCCGCCATGGCCGACCTGATGAAGTCGGTGGGCGCCACCGGCCGCGACATGACGGCCGAGCAGCGCAAGGCCTTCCTGGACGGCCGCAAGGCCATCGACGCCAAGTGGCCGGTGCCCCGCGCCAACCTCGACGACTACATGAAGCACATGCTGCACGCCATCGAGGTGGCCGGGATCGACCACGTCGGCGTCTCCGGCGACTTCGACGGCGGCGGCGGCATCGCGGGCCTGGAGGACGTCACCGACTACCCCAGGATCACCGAGCGCCTGATGGCCGCCGGCTACTCCACGGAAGACGTCGCCAAGGTCTGGGGCGGCAACGCCCTGCGTGTCCTCAAGGCCGCCGCCGACGGCCGGACGGCCAAATAGCGGGGCTTGCCTGACGCGGGGACCAGGCGTCCACATACCCCCGAGGGCTGGCGTTGGACCGGCCACAAGGGAGACGCGCATGGACCTGGGCCTCAAGGACAAGACCATCTTCGTGGCCGGCGCCAGCCGCGGCATCGGGCTGGGGATCGTGGAGGCCTGCCTGGCGGAGGGCGCCAAGGTGGCGATCACCGCCCGCGGCGCCGAGGCCCTGGAGGAGACCCGCGCCCGGCTCGCCGCCCAGTATGGCGCGGACAAGCTCTGGGCGATGTCCGGCGACATGCGCGACACCGCCACCATCGAGAAGGCCCTGGCCGGGGCGGAGGCGGCGCTTGGCCCCATCTTTGGCGCCGTGGCCAATGTCGGCCTCCACCCCTGCCCGCCCGGCACGGAGGTGGATGACGACACCTGGGACGCGGGCTTCTCGCAGAACCTGGGCTCGGCCTGGCGGCTGGCGCGGGGCGCCTACCGGATGATGGCCCCACGCGGCGAGGGCGCGATCCTGTTCATCAGCTCCATCGCCGGCCTCGGCGCGCTGGGGACGCCGCTGACCTACGGCACGGCCAAGGCGGCGATGAACCACCTGGCCAAGGAGCTGGCCAAGATCACCGGCCCCAGCGGCGTGCGGGTCAACGCCATCGCGCCGGGCAACATCGTCTTCCCCGGCGGCGACTGGGAGCAGCGTTCCCAGGGTCCCCGCGCGGCGGCCTGGACCCGCTGGCTGGAGCGCGAGGTGCCGATGAAGCGGTTCGGCAGGCCGGAGGAAATCGGCTCGGCCGCCGCCTTCCTGCTGAGCCCGCAGGCCAGCTTCGTGCACGGCGCGGTGCTGCCGGTGGACGGCGGACAGACCCGATGACCTACGAACACCTGGACCTCCGCGTCGACGGCGACGTCATCTGGGCCACCATGAACCGGCCCGAGCGTCTGAACGCCCTGAACCGCAAGCTGGTGGAGGAACTGCGGGACTTCTTCGTCGGCCTCTATTGGCGGCGCGATGTCCGCGTCGTGGTGCTCTGCGGCGCCGGCGGGGCCTTCTGCGCCGGCCTCGACCTGAAGGAGCGGTCGGGCTCCAATACGGACGGCAAGCGCTCGGTGGGGGCCGGCCTCACCGGCCAGCGGCAGATCAGCGAGATCGTCATCGCCATGCGCCGCTGCCCGCAGCCGATCATCGCCTGCGTCGACGGCGCGGCCAGCGGCGGCGGCTTCGCCCTGGCCCTGGCCTCCGATGTTCGGATCGCCACCCCGCGCACCCGAATGAACGCCGCCTTCATCCGCATCGGCCTGTCGGCCTGCGATATCGGGGTCAGCTACTTCCTGCCGCGCATGGTGGGCAGTTCGGTGGCCGCCGAATACATGCTGACCGGCCGCTTCATCGACGCCGAGCGGGCCTATCAACTCGGCCTGGTCAGCCGCGTTGTCGCCCCCGAAGCCCTGGAGGCGGAAGGCGCCGCCTTCGCCAAGGACATGCTCAACGCCACGCCGCTCGGCCTGCGCCTCACCAAGGAGGCCCTGAATCACGCCATCGACGCCAACGGCCTGGAGGCGGTGATCGCCATGGAGGACCGCAACCAGATCCTCTGCGCCCAGGATGACGATTTCGGCGAAGGCGTCCGCGCCTTCCTGGAAAAGCGGTAGCCGGTCTATGAACGCCGGGAAAGCTGATTGCTGCTGACAGATTCTGGCAGTTGGCGCGTTAGACTCCGCGGGCGACCACGGAGGCCTGGGAGCCGGTGTCCCTGCGACATTTGTTCCCAGATTGTTCCCATGTTATCCGTGAGTCCGTTCACTACATTAAGCGGTCCCGCCGACACCCACGGCGGGTGATGGGCGTTTCAGGACAACATGGCCGAACAGCTGAACTTCATCCGCGTGCGCGGCGCGCGTGAGCACAATCTGAAGAACGTCAACGTGGATATCCCGCGCGGCGAGCTGGTGGTGATCACCGGGCTGTCGGGCTCGGGCAAGAGCTCGCTGGCCTTCGACACCATCTACGCCGAGGGCCAGCGGCGCTATGTCGAGAGCCTGTCGGCCTATGCGCGCCAGTTCCTGGAGCTGATGTCCAAGCCCGACGTGGACCTGATCGAGGGCCTGAGCCCCGCCATCTCCATCGAGCAGAAGACCACCAGCCGCAATCCGCGCTCCACCGTCGGCACGGTCACCGAGATCCACGACTATATGCGCCTGCTGTGGGCTCGCGTCGGCGTGCCCTATTCGCCAGCCACCGGCCTGCCCATCGAGAGCCAGACCGTCTCCATGATGGTCGACAAGCTGGTGGCCCTGCCTGAGGGCGAGCGCCTCTACCTGCTGGCCCCGGTGATCCGCGGCCGTAAGGGTGAGTACCGCAAGGAGATCGCCGAATGGCAGCGGGCCGGCTTCCAGCGGCTGAAGATCGACGGCGAGTTCTTCCCCATCGAGGACGCGCCCGTCCTGGACAAGAAGTTCAAGCACGACATCGACATCGTGGTGGACCGGCTGGTGACCAAGGCCGGCCTCGAGGGCCGCTACGCCGACAGCCTGGAGACTGCGCTCAAGCTCGCCGACGGCATCGCCGTGGCCGAGTGGGCCGACAAGGCCGAGGGCGAGACCGAGCCCCGCCGCCTGCTGTTCTCCGAGAAGTTCGCCTGCCCGGTCTCCGGCTTCACCATCAGCGAAATCGAGCCGCGGCTGTTCTCGTTCAACAACCCCTATGGCGCCTGCCCGGTCTGCGACGGTCTGGGGATGAAGCTGGCCTTCGACGCCGACACCATCGTGCCCGACAAGGACAAGTCCCTGCACAAGGGCGCCATCGCGCCCTGGTCCAAGGGCCCCTCGCCTCTCTACACCCAGACCCTGCAGGCCCTGTCGCGCCACTACGGCTTCTCGATGGACGAGCCGTTCTGGAAACTGCCCGAGCAGGCCAAGAAGGTCGTCCTCTACGGATCGGGGACCGACAAGATCAAGTTCATCTATGACGACAACGCCCGGAAGTACGAGGTCAACAAGACCTTCGAAGGCGTGCTGCCGAACCTGGAACGCCGCTGGCGGGAAACCGATAGCTCCTGGGTGCGCGAGGAGCTGGGCCGCTACCAGTCGGAAACCCCCTGCGAAGCCTGCGAGGGCTATCGCCTGAAGCCGGAAAGCCTGGCGGTGAAGATCGCCGGCCAGCATGTCGGCCAGGTCTCGCGCCTGTCGATCCGCCACGCCGAGGAATGGTTCACCGCGCTGGAGACCAGCCTCACCGCCAAACAGATGGAGATCGCCCGCCGCATCCTCAAGGAGATCAATGATCGCCTGCGGTTCCTGGTGAACGTCGGCCTGGACTACCTGAACCTCAGCCGCGCCTCGGGCACCCTGTCGGGTGGCGAAAGCCAGCGCATCCGCCTGGCCAGCCAGATCGGCTCGGGCCTCACCGGCGTGCTCTATGTGCTGGACGAACCGTCGATCGGCCTGCACCAGCGCGACAACACCCGCCTGCTCACCAGCCTCAAGGGCCTGCGCGACCTCGGCAACTCGGTGCTGGTGGTGGAGCATGACGAGGAGGCGATCATGACCGCTGACTACGTCATCGACATGGGCCCGGCCGCCGGCATCCATGGCGGCAACATCATCGCCGAGGGCACCGCCGCCCAGGTGATGGCCAACCCGAAAAGCATCACCGGCCAATACCTGTCGGGCGTCCGCGAGATCGAGGTGCCGCAGGATCGCCGCCCGATCTCCAAGAAGAAGGTGCTGCGGGTCGTCGGCGCCACCGGCAACAACCTGAAGAATGTGACGGGCGAGATCCCGGCTGGGACCTTCACCTGCATCACCGGGGTGTCGGGGGGCGGCAAGTCCACCTTCACCATCGAGACCCTGTACAAGGCCGCGGCGCGCAGGTTGCACAACGCCTCGGACGCGCCGGCGCCCCACGACCGGATCGAGGGGCTGGAGATGTTCGACAAGGTCATCGACATCGACCAGTCGCCCATCGGCCGCACGCCGCGCTCCAACCCGGCCACCTATACCGGCGCCTTCCAGCCGATCCGCGACTGGTTCGCCGGCCTGCCAGAGTCCAAGGCCCGCGGCTATGGGCCGGGCCGGTTCAGCTTCAACGTCAAGGGCGGCCGCTGCGAGGCCTGCCAGGGCGACGGGCTGATCAAGATCGAGATGCACTTCCTGCCCGACGTCTACGTCACCTGCGATGTCTGCCACGGCAAGCGCTACAACCGCGAGACCCTCGAGGTGCTGTTCAAGGGCAAGTCGATCTCCGACGTCCTGGACATGACCGTCGAGGAGGCCGCCGACTTCTTCAAGGCGGTGCCGCCGGTGCGCGACAAGATGGATACGCTGAAGAAGGTGGGCCTGGGCTACGTCCAGGTCGGCCAGTCGGCGACGACGCTCTCGGGCGGCGAGGCCCAGCGGGTGAAGCTGTCCAAGGAGCTGTCGCGCAAGGCCACCGGCAAGACCCTCTACATCCTCGATGAGCCCACCACGGGCCTGCACTTCGAGGACGTGAAGAAGCTGTTGGAGGTGCTCCACGAGCTGGCCGACCAGGGCAACACCATGGTGGTCATCGAGCACAATCTCGACGTCGTGAAGACCGCCGACTGGATCGTCGACTTCGGTCCCGAGGGCGGCGACGGCGGCGGCGAGATCGTGGCCCAGGGCACCCCGGAACAGGTGGCCGCCAATTCCAACAGCTGGACCGGCCGCTACCTCGCCGAGGTCCTCAAGCGCCACGAGGACCGCCGCAAGGCCCGGGTGAAGAAGCTGGTCAACGCCTAGCGAAAACCTCCCTCCCCTGCATGGGGAGGGAGTAGAAGCTCTTCCCTCAAACAGCCGTTCGAAATAGCGTCGCTCCATTGTTTTGATCATTGGAGTCGACCCATGAAGCTATACGGCGCGCCGAACCCGGCCCCCAATCCCCGCCGCGTGCGCATCTTCCTGGCCGAGAAGGGCATCGACCTGCCCGAGACGCCGGTCAACATGATGAAGCGCGAACACAAGAGCCCTGAATTCCGCGCCAAGAACTCCATGGGGCAACTTCCCACGCTGGAGCTGGACGACGGCACGACCATCTCCGAAACCGTCGCCATCTGTCGCTATCTGGACGAGATCAATCCCGAGCCGCCGCTGTTCGGGACGACGGCGGTGGAGAAGGCCCTGGTGGACCAGTGGATCCGTCGGATCGAGTTCACCGTGATGACGCCGGTGGGCATGTACTGGCGCCACTTCCACCCGCGCACAGCGGCTCTGCTGACCCAGTTCAAGGACTTCGGCGAGAGCAACGCCGAGACCTACAAGGGCGCGCAGAAGTACCTGGATCGTGAGCTCGAGGGTCACCAGTTCGTGGTGGGCGACACCTACACGATGGCCGACATCTGCCTGCTCTCCACCGTCGACTTCGCCGGCTGGATCGGCCTGCCGATGGAGGCGGGGTTCGCGAACCTGAAGGCCTGGCACGACCGGGTCACCGCCCGGCCCAGCAGCGCCGCCTAACCCCTTGTCGTCATGGCCGGGCTTGTCCCGGCCACCCATGATCTCCGAGCATCAGCAAGCGCCCACGGCGTCCGCCGCGCGATCTGCGGACAGACGGAGATCATGGGTCCCCAGGACAAGCCCGGGGATGACGATCTAGGAAGTTGCGGCTCAGCCCCGCGGAGCGCCCGTCAGTTCGCGGTAGGCCTCGGCCAGGGGCGAATAGATCATCACCACCTGCAGGATCGGCAGCAGCAGCTGCACCATAAGGGTGGCGATGAAAGCCACGATGGCCAGGGGCGCGAGGTTGGCGGGGTTGGAGATCGCCTCGTTGCCGCCGGCGATGGCGACCGTGGCGTAGCTGATGATCGAAAACAGCAGCCAGACCATGATGTAGAAGATGATGGCCAGGATGGTCATCCCGAACAGGCTCCAGAAGTGGCCCTTGGTGAGCCGCCAGGAGTCGAGGATGGCGATGCGATGCTCGGCGAAGGTCATGGGCGTGGCCAACAACAGCCGCACCCCGGCCCAGATCATCGCCACGGCCAGGGCCAGGCTGACCAGCACACCGAAAGGCCCGCCCAGCTTGGCCGCGCCGAAGGTCAGCACCAGGAACAGCACCCCCACCGAAAACAGGGCCAGGTTCACCACGGTCAGCCGCAGTTCGTCGGCGCCGAGCCGCAGGTGGGCGATGCCCTTTTCCGACGGCCGCAGGGCCAGGCGGTAGATGCCGCCCATCAGCACCGACAGCAGGAAGATCGAGATGACGATGATGGCCAGGAAGGCGACCTGGTGCTGGCGCAGGACCGCGCCATAGGCGCCCGCGTCGCCGGACTCCAGCCCGCCCTTCTGCACGAACTTGATGAAGTCGGGGCCGAGCGCGGTGACCATGATCATGGCGATCACCATGATCCCAAGGAAGTAGACCAGGCTCCAGGCCAGGATCGTCCCCGGCCGCTCGCGCGTAATTCTGAAGCCTTCCAGCGCCGAGTCGCTCGGCGAAAACTTGGTCATGTCTGTCCTCTGGCCGCCCGTGTGAACGTTCAAACGAGTCGGCCGTCCCTTTGGCTGCGATCTTTGCGGTTGCGGCTCTCGCGCCGCAAGGCCTCCCTCGCGATCCGCGCCAATCGTTGCTACTTAGCCACGCATGAGCATCAAGATTGACCCAGTCCATGTGATCGGCGGCGGCCTCGCCGGTTCGGAAGCCGCCTGGCAGATCGCCCAGGCCGGCGTGCCGGTGATCCTGCACGAGATGCGCCCCGTGCGCGGCACCGACGCCCACCACACCGACGGCCTGGCTGAGCTGGTCTGTTCGAACTCCTTCCGGGCCGACGACTGGACCGGCAACGCCGTGGGCCTGCTGCACGCCGAGATGCGGCGGCTGGACTCCATCATCATGTCCTGCGGCGACGCCCACCAGGTGCCGGCCGGGGGCGCCCTGGCCGTGGACCGCGACGGCTTCTCCCAGGCGGTCACCGCCCGGCTGGAGGCCCACCCCAACGTCACCATCGCGCGTGAGGAAGTGGCCGGCCTGCCGCCCACCGTCTGGGACAGCGTGATCGTGGCCACCGGCCCCCTCACCTCGCCGGCCCTGTCGGCGGCGATCCTGACGCTCACCGGCGAAGGCGAGCTGTCGTTCTTCGACGCCATCGCCCCCATCGTGAACTTCGAGTCCATCGACATGGGCGTGGCCTGGCGTCAGTCGCGCTACGACAAGGAAGGCCCCGGCGGCGACGCGGCGGCCTATATCAACTGCCCGCTCGACAAGGATCAGTACGAGGCCTTCATCGACGCCCTGCTGGAAGGACCGAAGAGCGAATTCAAGGACTGGGAGAACGTCCCCTATTTCGACGGCTGCCTGCCCATCGAGGTGATGGCCGAGCGCGGCCGCGAGACCCTGCGCCACGGCCCCATGAAGCCCGTCGGCCTGACCAACGAACACAATCCGCAGGAGAAGGCCTACGCCATCGTCCAGTTGCGCCAGGACAATGCGCTGGGCACGCTGTGGAACATGGTGGGGTTCCAGACCAAGCTGAAGCACGGCGCCCAGAGCGACATCTTCCGCACGATCCCGGGCCTGGAGAAGGCGGTGTTCGCGCGCCTCGGCGGCCTGCACCGCAACACCTTCCTCAACAGTCCCAAGCTGCTGGATGCGCAACTGCGCCTGAAGCTGCAGCCGCGCCTGCGGTTCGCCGGCCAGGTCACCGGGGTCGAAGGCTACGTCGAGAGCGCGGCCATGGGCCTGCTGGCCGGCCGCCTGGCCGCCGCCGAACGTCTGGGGGCGCCCATTGAGGCGCCGCCGGCCACTACGGCCCTGGGCGCCCTGGTGGGTCACATCACCGGCGGCCACCTGGAGGGCGGCAAGGGCAGCTTCCAGCCGATGAACATCAACTACGGCCTGCTGCCGCCGGTCGAAGGCATCGCCAAGCGCGATGAGGCCGGCCGCCGGCTGGGCGCCAAGGAGAAGAGCCGCGGCAAAAAACTGGCGGTGGGCGAGCGCGCCCTGGCCGACCTGGAGACCTGGGTCACCGGCGGAACCAGGATCGCCGCAGAATAGGCCTCAGACCTTGCCGCGCGCCACGGCCAGGAACAGGCGCAGGCAGGTCTCCAGTTCCGAGGGCTTGCGGCCGTTGGCGCGGGTGCGCGCGAGCGTCGCGTGGGCGATAGCCGGGAAGGCCGGGACCGACAGGCCGGCGGCGTCCTTGAGCGCCCGCTCCAGGATCGGCCCCACATCAGGCCCCGCGAGACCCGCCGTGCCGATCAGCCGCCCAATGGCCCAGGCGCGGCCACCGGCCAGGGCCCTACCCTCATCGGCATCGGGATCCAGCATCTTCGCCGCCAGGATCGCGGCGTTTCCCGCCGTGCCGTCGGCCCATTCCAGGGCCTCCCCCAGCTTCATGGGCTCGGCGCTTAGCTCGCGATAGCGGGCGTCGATCATCGCCTCCAGGCGGGGCCGCTGCAGGCCGTGGCGGCCGATGGCGGCGGCGAGCGCGAGCGCCGTGGGATGCTTGCGCACCGTGCGCCCCTCGAACACCTCGTCCAGCACCTCGTTCCACCAGGTCAGGCGGATCTCGCCCATCAGCGGGTTGGAGGCGACGCGGGGCGCGCGGGCCAACTCATGGTCGAAGGCATAGAGGGCGATGACGTCGGCGCGGGCCTGGGCGTCTGAAATGAACCGGCTGGACAGCCAGCGGTCGGGATCGACGCGGCCCACCAGGGCGTCGAGGTCGTTCGGATCGTGGGCGTCATCTTCGGACATGGGGTTCGCAAAAGCAAAAGGCCCGCCGGTTGGGGCGGGCCTTCCGATTGTACCTGCTCCTCGGGGTTAGCCGAAGATGGTCTGGCTCATGGTCATGGTGACCAGCATCGGGATCGACAGCAGCGTGTTGGTCCGTGAGAACAGCATCGCCGTGCGGCCCGCCTTGGCCTTGGCGTCGGCGTCGGCTTCCACGATGCCCAGCGCGATCTTCTGGTTCGGCCAGATGAACACCCAGACGTTGAAGAACATCACGGTGGCGAGCCACATGCCCATGCCGATGAAGATGTGGCCGACGTCGGCGAAACCCTCGGTCGCGCCGAGCGTGAAGGCCTGGACAAGGTAGCCGCGGTTGAGGGCGAGGATCACACCGGCGACCCAGGTCAGCAGCGCGGCCCAACGGAACCAGAACAGCGCCTCCGGGGCGATGAACTTGGAGACCGCCGGCTTCAGCTCGGCCGGGATCTTGGCCATCTGCGGGATCTGGACGAAGTTGAAGTAGTACAGCAGGCCGATCCACATGATGCCGCAGAGGACGTGGATGAAGCGGAACACCGCCTGGAAGAAGATGGCGTCGGCCGAGCCGTAATGGCTGAAGTAGCCGGCGATGATGATCAGCGCGAGCACGAAGCTCACGAGGATGGTGTTGCGAAGATTTGCGAGTAGTCCAGCCATGGGTATGCCTCTACGATTCCTGCCCTGACGCTTAGCTATACGCAGTTTCACCGGAGGCTGCTAGTTGCCCGACACGCTCTCCACAGCGCCAAAAATCGCCTCCAGCTTGGCTGAAATCTCAGGGGGCAAAGGTGGCGCATGGATGGCGGCGATATTGGCCTTCAGATGGTCGATGCTGCCGGTGCCGGTGAGGATGACATGGGCCCCCGGCTCATGGCGGCAGAAGCGGTAGGCGGCCTCGACCTCCGAGCCGATCTCCAGATGATCGCGCAGGAACTTCAACGGATCGGCGGGATCGACGCTGCCCGCCACCACCTCGCCGCTGGCCAGCAGTTTGGCGACGGTGTCGCGCAGGGCCTCAGGGTTGCTCAGCGCCCGGCGCACCGCGAACATGATCAGCGTGCCGATATCGTGGGCCAAGGCCTGTGGGAACACCGTGCGCCGCGCGGAGGGGTTCAGCAGGTTGAAGCCCACCATGGCCACGTCGAACAAGGCCTCGGGCATGGCGCGGGCCAGCATGGCGTGGCGAGTGTCGGCGCCAAACGCCTCGGTGACGCCGATGTGCCTGATCTTGCCCAAGGCCTGCTGGCGCTTCAGCTCCGGCAGCAGGGTCTCCACGCAGGCCTCGTAGTGAGGCAGCGTCACCCCATGCAGATTGAACAGATCGACATGGTCGGTCCCCAGCCGCTTAAGGCTGCCCTCCAGGCTCTCGGTGAGGGCGTCTGGCGTGATCAGCTCCCCGTCGCGACCAGGACCGCCGCCGGTGGGGCTGGCCTTGGTGGAGATGAAGACCTCGCCTCGGCGCCCCTTCACGCCAAGGCCCACGGCCTCCTCGGTGCCGTACAGCCGGGCGGTGTCGATGAAGGTGATCCCGAGGTCGATGGCGGCGCTGACCACGCGCGACGCCTCCTGTGCGCTCGCGCCGCCGGCCATGCCCAGTCGGGAATGGCCGCCACAACCCAGCCCCGCGGCGCTGACGATGGCGTTGGTTCGGCCCAGCCGGACGGTCTGCATGGCGGCTCTCTACCTGAAAGAAGAGCTTAGATCGCGATCAGGGCGGCGGCGAGCCTGCGGCCTTCGGCGGTGAGCACATTGTACATCCGCGCCGCCGTGGGGGTGTCCATGAACTCCAGCCCGATGCCGGCCGCCGACAGGGCCTCGCGCACCGCCTTGGGCGGCAGGGCGTTGGCGGCCCCCATGCCCAGAAGCACGAACTCCACCTCCCGCAGGCCGGCGTCCAGCACCGCCGACAGGCTCTCGGGAGTCAGCTCAGCGAGGCTGGCCACCGGCCAGGCCTGGGCCAGGTCCTGGACGATCAGCACCGAGCCCTCGTGGCGCGCGCCCGACAGACGGAACCCGCCGTCGCCATAGGCGTCGATGGAGGGCGCGTCGCGGGCCACGATCTAGACCCTTTCCGGGTCAGGTTGAATCAACCTGACCGGATAAAAAGGGTCTACCTTCTTGAATTTAGAGCATGTCCGGGCGGCGAACCGGTGCCCACTTGCGCCTGACATGCTCTAAGGCCGCGCGCCCGCCGGCTTCATCGGCTCGGCCGCGTCGTCGCCGCGCTTCACACCCCACAGCAGGATGATCGGCAGGGCGACATAGATGGAGGAATAGGTGCCGATGATGATCCCGAAGACCATGGTGAACACCAACGGCAGCAGGACGGGACCGCCCAGGACGAGCGCGCCGGACAGGGCCAGGATCGCCGTCGAGCCGGTGATCAGGGTGCGCGACAGACGCTCGTTCTCGGACTTGTTGATCACCTCGGCCAGCGGGGTTGTCTTGTACTTGCGCAGGTTCTCGCGAAGCCGGTCAAAGGTGATGACCTTCTCGTTCATGGAATAGCCGATGACCGTCAGCAGGGCCGCGATCGAGGTCATGGAGAACTCGAAGCCGGTGAACGACAGCACCCCCAGGGTCAGCAGCACGTCGTGGAACACGGCCACCACGGCGCCGAGGCCAAACTGCAGCTGGAAGCGGAACCAGATGTAGCCGAGCATCAGCACCAGGGCGATGCCGAGCGCCATGAAGCCGCCCTGGATCAGCTCGCCGGAGACCTTGGCGCCGACCACCTCGACCTTCTTGAACTGGATGCCCGGGAACTCGGCGGCCAGCGCGGTCTGGATCTTGGTGGCGCCGGCCACCGCATTGACGTCCTCGGCGGTGCGGAACGACAGCATGGCGCCGTGGCTGTCACCCAGGGCCTGGACCTTGGCGTCCTCCCCCCCCGCGGCGGCCAGCGCCGTGCGCAGCTTGCCGATGGGCGCATCGCCCGGCGTGCGGATCTCGATCAGCGACCCCCCGACGAAGTCGATGCCCATATTCAGGCCCTTGGTGAAGAAGGACACGCCCGAGAGCACGATGAGGATCGCCGAGAGCACCGCCGCATAGGGCGCGAGCCCCACGAAGTTGAAGTGGAATTCCCGCGGGAGAAGGGTGATCAGGGGCCAACGCATGCGCATAACCTTCAAACGATCGGCAGGGTCTTCGGCTTCGTGGCGCGGAACCACCAGCCGATGAGCAGTTGAGTACCGACCACGGCGGTGAACACCGAGGTGATCACCCCGATCAGCAGGGTCAGGGCGAAGCCGCGGATGGGGCCGGCCCCGAACTGGAACATGATCAGGGCCGAGATGGCGCTGGTGATGTTGGCGTCGAGGATGGACACCAGCGCGCGCTGATAGCCGTGTTCGAGGGCGGAGATCGGAGATCGGCCCGCATGGGCCTCGTCGCGCACCCGTTCATAGATCAGCACGTTGGCGTCGACCGCCACGGCCAGGGTCAGGATCAACCCCGCGATGCCGGGGAAGGTCAGGGTGAACTGGAACAGCGACATGATGCCGAAAATCAGCAGCATGTTGACGATCAGGGCCAGCGCCGCGAACACCCCGAACAGGCCATAGGCCAGCACGATGAACACGATGATCGCGACGGCGCCGACCGCGAGCGAGATGGCGCCGGCCTTGACCGCGTCCGCGCCCAGTTCGGCGCCGACGGTGTTCTGCTGCTCGACGTTCAGGGGCGCCGGCAGCGCCCCGGCGCGGAGTAGAACCGCCAGGTTGTTGGCGCTCTCGGCAGTGAAGTTTCCGCTGATCTGGCCCGAACCGCCGGTGATGGCGCCGTTGATGACCGGCGCGGAGATCACCTTGTTGTCCAGTACGATGGCGAAGCGCTTGCCGATGTTCTGGGCCGTGGCGTCGCCGAACCGGCGGGCGCCCTGGCCGTTGAAGCGGAAGTTGACCACGGCCTGACCGGTCTGGCTGTCGAAGCCCTGGTGGGCGTCGGTCAGCATCTCGCCGGTGACGAGCGCGCGCTTCTTGATCAGGATCGGGGCGCCGCCCTCTTCGTAGGGCAGCAGTTGCGAGCCCGGGGGTACGCGGCCGGCGGCGGCCTCGGCCGGGGTCACGCTGTCGTCCACCATCTGGAAGGTGAGCTTGGCGGTCTGTCCGATGATGTTCTTGAGCTTGGTGGGATCGCTCTCGCCGGGCGCCTGGACCACGATGCGGTCGACGCCCTGACGGCGGATGTCCGGCTCCTTGGTGCCCAGCTCGTCGATCCGGCGGCGGATGATCTCGATGGACTGCTCCACCGCCTTGCCGGACTCGGCGATCAGCGCCTGTTCGGAGAAGACCAGGCGGATGCGCTGGTCGCCGCTGGCGCTGATCGTCACGTCGCGGCCGCTGGTGGCGCCGGCCATCGGCGCGCCGACGTTCTTGCGCAGCAGGTTGGTGGCTTCGGTCAGTTGCGCGGGATCGGTGATCCGCACGGAGACCGCGCCGTCCACCTGGCCCAGATCGGTGAACTCGATCTTGTCCTCACGCAGGGTGGTGCGGACGTCCTCGACGAGGTTGGTCAGCTTCTCGGCGCGCAGGGCCTTGGTGTCGACCTCCAGCAGCAGGTAGGACCCGCCCTGGAGATCGAGGCCGAGGTTCAGCTTCTTGTGCGGGAAGAAGCTCGGCAGGCTGTCGAGCGTCTTCTGAGGAAGCACGTTGGGCAGGCTGAACAGGAGGCCGAAGATCACCGACAACAGGACGGCGATCGTTCTCCAGCGCGACGGAGCGATCATTTACGGGGCTCTCAGGCCTTGGAATCGTTGGCCGGGGCGGGCTCGCCCTTGACCCGGACATCGGAGATCATCGACTTGACCACCTTGACGCTGACGCCCTGGGCGATCTCGACGCCGACTTCCTTGTCCTCGACGCGGACCACCTTGCCGATGACGCCGGAGTTCAGCACGACGATGTCGTTGCGCTTCACGTTGGAGATCATCGCCTGGTGGGTCTTCATCCGCTGCTGCTGCGGGCGGATCATCAGGAAGTAGAACAGCACGACCAGGCCGATAAGCGGCAGGAACTGCATCAACATTTCCTGCGGGCCGCCGCCGGCGGCGGCGCCGGCGGTCTGAGCGAAGGCGGGGGTGGCGAACATGGTCTCTCCGAAGTTCGTCATCGGGCCGGCGAAAAGCCGCCCGTTTTGAAGTCGGCGGAAGCTATGCGTTCGCCCTCGGTTTTGCAATGGAACGGCAGGCCCGCTAAGCACCAACGCCATGGATTCAGAGTTGAAACCCGTTCTCGAACGCATCGCCGCCGCTCTGGAGCGCCTGGCGCCCCCTCCCCGCGTCCCGCCGGTCTTCGAAGGCGCGCGGCTTTTCCGGCACGATAGCGCCTCCCACGCCTTCCATCCGGCCCCGGACTACGCGCTTCCGCTCGACGCCCTGGTGGGCGTCGACCAGCAGAAGGCCCGCTTCCTGGAGAACCTGCAGCGGTTCACCAGGGGGCTGCCGGCCAACCACGCCCTGCTGTGGGGGGTGCGCGGCACCGGCAAGAGCTCCCTGACCAAGGCCGCCTTCATGGCCGTGGTCCAGGATGCGCCGGACCTGAAGCTGGTGGAGGTGGACCGCGACGAGGTCACCGCCCTGCCCGCCCTCTTCGACACCCTGCGCGCGCGGCCCGAACGGTTCGTCGTGCTGTGCGATGACCTATCGTTCGAAGAGGGCGCGGCCGCCGCCAAGGCGCTGAAGTCGGCCCTGGAGGGCGGGGTCTCCGGGCCGCCGGCCAATGTGCTGTTCGTGGCCACCTCCAACCGCCGCCACCTGATGCCGCGGGCCCATGCCGAGGACCGCGGCCTGATCGCCACGGCCGAGGACGCCGAGGAGGAGGTCAGCGTCTCCGACCGGTTCGGCCTCTGGATCGGCTTCCCGCCGATGGACCAGGCGACCTATCTGGAGGCGGTGACGGCCTATGCGCGATCCCACGGCCTGATTGTCGCCGACCTGGAACGCCGGGCCCTGCAATGGGCGCAGCTGCGCGGCGGCCGCTCCGGCCGCGTCGCCTGGCAGTTCATCCGCGATCTGGCGGGGGAACTGGGCAAGACCCTGCCGATGTGAGGCGCTCTTTTCCTCTCCCACTTGTGGGAGAGGAGGTGGGACTACCGTCCCAGCACCAGCTTTGGATCGATCGGCCGGGCCCGTTCCGTCGGGGCCGGGGCGAAGCGGACCTCGAAGTGCAACTGGGGTTCGGAGACCCCTCCGCTGGCGCCCACCTGGCCGATCTGCTGACCCTGGACCACCTTCTGCTGCATCTTCACGTCCACGCGGGCGAGGTGCCCATAGGCCGTGACCCAGCCGTCGGCGTGCTTGATCAGCACCAGATTGCCGAAGCCGGGGACCTGGTCGCCGGCATAGACCACATCGCCGCCTGCGGCGGCGCGCACCGCTTCACCGGCGTTGGCGCGGATGTTCAAGCCGTCGTTGCGCTGCCCCGTCCCCTTCGGACCGAAGTCCGAAATGATGTCGCCCCGCAGCGGCCAATTGAACCGGCCCCGGCCCTGGGCCTGGATCTGGGCGTCGGTGAGCGGCCCCTGGTTGGCGGCCGGCGGGATCGGGAAGGTGCGGTTGGGCTGGGTCGGCGGCGGAGTGACCGGCCGCCTGTAGTCGTTGTTCGACGGCGGCGGCGTCACCGGCTGCGAGACCGGCGGCGAATAGGGCCGGTTCGGCGCCGGCATCTCCGGCGGGGTGTCGCGGCGCGGTTCGGCCGGCAGGGTCACCGTGGTCTTGGTGGTCTCCTTGACCGGGCCCTTGTCCTTGTAGCCGTCCGGCAGGGTGATCTTGCGGCCCGACTTGATGGAGTCGCCGACCTTCATGTCGTTCTCGGCGGCCAGCGCCTTGGGGGTCACGTTGAAGCGCTTGGCGATCAGGGTGATCGTGTCGCCCGAGCCGGCCACATAGGCCTTCACGGTCGTCTTGGGGCCCTTCAGCTTGTCGCCCTTGTGCAGGACGTAGGGCTCCTTGAGCTTGTTGTCCTCGGCCAGTTGCTTGCGCGTGGTGTCCATGGCGCGCGCGATGGCGTCCAGGGCCTGTCCATCCTTGACGGTATAGATCTGCGCCGGTCCGGCGACGTCCACCAGCTTGCCGGTGACGAAGGTCTTGGTGGTGGTCGTCGTGGTGGTGCGCGGCGGCTCGCGCTGCGGTTCCAGCCCGGGTTGGACGGCCGGCGGCGGCGTGAAGCTCGGCTGCCGCTGCGGCTGCGCGGGCGCCTGGGGCTGGAAGGTCCCGGGGGCCGGCGATTGCATCCCCGTGCCGGGAACCTGGACGCGGACGGTGACCGTGGTCGGGCCCTTATCCTTGAAGCCCTCGGGCAGGATCAACTTCTTGCCGGAGGTCAGCGGCTTGTCGACGCTCATGTCGTTGGCGTCGGCGATGGCCTGGCCGGTCACCGAGAAGCGCCGGGCGATGGCGTAGAGGGTGTCACCCTGCCCCACCACATAGGCCTTGGCGTCGCTGGAGGGACCCTTGAGCACCTTGCCGGGCTTCAGGACGTAGGGTTCCTTAAGGTCGTTGTCTTCGGCCAGCTGTTTGCGGGTCGTGCCCATGGAGCGCGCGATGGCGTCGAGGTTGTCGCCGCTCTTGACCGTATGGCTCTTGGGCGGGCCTTCGGCGTCCACCACCTTGCCGGTCACCGTCTTGCGGACGACGTCCTGCATGACCGGGGGCTGGTAGGTCGGGGGCGGCTGGTAAGTCGGGGGCGGCTGGTAAGTCGGGGGCGGCTGATAGGCCGGCGGCGCGGTATAGGGCGGCGTGGACGGCGTCACATAGGCCGGGCCATTGGGCACGGGGTCGAGCGGACGGCTGTCGACGGGTCCGCTGTAGGGGCCGGCCTGCGGGGCCGGCTCAAGCTCGGGCGCCGGCTGCGTCGGGACGCCCTGGTCGCCAGGGGCCGGCAGACGCGTCGGATAGCTCGGCCGCGCCACCTGGGCGTCCTCGCCGAACGGCGTATAGGTCGTGCAGGCGCTGAGAGACGTCGCCGCCAACAGGATCAAGGCCGTTCGGGAATAAGAAAGCGTCATCGCCGCTCCGCTCTATGGGTTCGGAATCAGTCGAGGCGTCGGAGTTAATGATGGGTTAAGGAGCCCGCCATCGCCAACCCACAAACTCGTAAGAATGTGGACGGCTAAAGCTCTCTGGCCACGCCGTCCAGCAGAGGCACGAACCGGACATCGGTCAGAACCTCGATGGTGAAGCCGCCCTTGCCGTCGCCGGTATAGCGTTTCAGGCTCTGGACCGGCCCCTTGCCGATCGGCGCCACCAACACCCCCGTTGGTTTCAATTGCGAAAGCAAAGCCTTGGGCTCATCTGGCGCCGCTGCTGTGACCAGAATGCGGTCGAAAGGCGCCTGCTCGGGCCAGCCCAGCCCGCCGTCGCCGAACCGGGTGATCACATTGGTGAGACCCAGCGTCTTGAAGCGCGCCTCGGCCTCGCCCATCAGGGTCCGGTAGCGCTCCACCGTATAGACCAGCCGCGCCAGCTTGGAGAGTACGGTGGTCTGATAGCCCGACCCCGTGCCGATCTCCAGAACCCGGTCGCGTTTCTCCAGGCCCAGGGCCTGGGTCATCAGGCCGACGATGAAGGGCTGGCTGATGGTCTGGCCGCAGGCGATCGGCAGGGCCGAATCCTCCCAGGCCCGTTCCTGGAACAGGTCTGGCGTGAACAGATCCCGCGGCGTCGACTCGATGGCGTTCAGCACGCCGGCGTCGCTGACCCCCTGCGAACGCAGACCCAGGATCAGGCGCGCCAGCCGCGTTTCGGGCGAGTCCTTCTCCGGTTTGACCATTGTTCCTGTCACCTACGCCTTGGGCGGGACGCCGCCCAGCACACTCTTCAGACGATGAACGGTCTCAAGGTGAGTCAGGTCGATGTGCAAGGGCGTGACGGAAATCTTTCCGTCGTAAATCGCTTTCAGGTCGGTTCCAGCGGCGGGGGACGACCGCTCCTGCCGGAAACCCATCCAGTAGTACTCGCGGTTGCGCAGGTCGGTGCGCTTCTCGGCGTGGCGCACATTGATGTCGCGGAAGGTCTGGCGGGTGACCTCGACCTCGGTGATCTCGTCCACCGGCCTGGCTGGAAAGTTGACGTTGATGATCACGTCCTTGGGCCAGCCGGTCTCCACCAGCTTCCTGATGATGCCCGGCGCGAACCGCTCAGAGGGCGCGAAGATGTCGTCGTTGCCGGTGGGCCAGCCGGTCTGGGACAGCGCGATGGAGGGGATGCCCATGGCCATGCCCTCGATGGCGCCGGCCACGGTGCCCGACAGCGTCACATCCTCGGCGAGGTTGGCGCCCCGATTGACACCCGACAGCACCAGGTCGGGCTTGGCGCCCTCCATCAGCTCGGAGATGGCCAGCATCACGCAGTCGGTCGGCGTGCCGCTGGTGGCGAAGCGCCGTGCGTCCAGCTTCCGCACCCGGACCGGGTCGGACAGGGTGAGCGCCCGGCTGGCGCCGGACTGCTCGTATTCCGGCGCGCAGATCCAGAGGTCGTCGGAGAGGACCTTGGCGATGTTCTCCAGGGCGACCAGGCCTTCGGCATGGATGCCGTCGTCGTTGGTCAGCAGGAGTCTCACGCCGCGCCGCCGATGTGGGTCAGGCCCGGCAGGTAGGGATGCAGGGCCTGGGGAATGGCGATGCGGCCGTTCTCGTCCTGATAGTTCTCCATCACCGCCACCAGGGTGCGGCCCACGGCCAGGCCCGAGCCATTCAGGGTGTGAACAAAGCGCGTGCCCTTCTCGCCGGCCGCCTTGGTGCGGGCGTCCATGCGGCGGGCCTGGAAGTCCCCGCAGTTGGAGCAGGAGCTGATCTCGCGGTAGCGCCCCTCCGACGGCAGCCAGACCTCAAGGTCGTAGGTCCGCCGGGCCGAGAAGCCCATGTCGCCGTTGCACAGCTTCATGGTCCGGAACGGCAGCTCCAAGGCCTTCAGCACCGCCTCGGCGCAGCCGACCATGCGATCATGCTCGTCTTCCGACTTGTCAGGCGCGGTGATGGAGACAAGCTCGACCTTGTAGAACTGGTGCTGGCGGATCATGCCGCGGGTGTCGCGGCCCGAGGCGCCGGCCTCGGCGCGGAAGCTGGGGGTCAGGGCCGCGAGCCGCAGGGGCAGCTCCTCCTCCGGGGTGATCTGCTCGCGCACCAGGTTGGTCAGCGAGACCTCGGCGGTGGGGATCAGCCAGCGGATGTCAGAGGCCTCCGCCAGATCGCGGGGTCCGAGAGCCCGCGTGTTCTCCAGGCCCGGAATGGCCACGAACTGGTCGTCGGAGAACTTGGGCAGTTGGCCCGTGCCGAACATCGCCTCGCTGCGCACCATCAGCGGCGGCGAAACCTCGGTATAGCCGTGTTCCTGGGTCTGGATGTCCAGCATGAACTGGCCCAGCGCCCGCTCCAGCCGCGCCAGCTGGCCCTTCAGCACCACGAACCGCGCGCCGCTCATCCGGGCGGCGGCCTCGAAGTCCATCAGGCCGAGCGCCTCGCCCAGGTCGGCGTGGTCCTTGGCGCCGCTGATCGCGTGGGGCTCGCCCCAGCGGCGTACCTCGACATTGTCGTGCTCGTCCTTGCCGGTCGGCACGTCGTCGGCGGGGATGTTGGGCAGGGCTGAGAGCAAATCGAACAGCTCGCCGCTGGCGGCCTTCTCGGCCTCCGCCTGGGCGGCGCCCGCGCCCTTCAGGCTCTCGACCTCGGCCAGCAGGCGCTGGGCCTCGGGTTCGTTCTTCTGGGCCTTGGCCTGGCCGATCAGCTTGGACAGTTCGTTGCGCTTGGCCTGGGCGGTCTCGGCGGCGGTCTTGGCGCCGCGCACCTTGCCGTCGAGCTCGATCGCCTGGGCCGCGGCCCCGGATCGTCCCTTCGCAGCCCAGGCTTTCTCGTAAAGCTCAGGGGTTTCGCGAATGGCTCGAATGTCGTGCATGGGGTCCGCCGTGGGGTAAGCGGCTTTCTCTAGAGCGCGCCGTCCCCTGGGCCAAGCCCCAGGGTCAGCGCCAGGCTGGAATTGGCGGGATCGAGAACCGATCCAATTCCAAGATCGTCATCCTCGGGCTCGTCCTGAGGATCCATGATCTCCGCGGCGCCGCAGAGGGCGCGAGGCTCGCCGCCGAGGGCCATCTTCTCGGCCGAGTCTATGGATCCTCTGGACGAGCCCGAGGATGACGGTCAGAGGGGAAAGTCGAGCGATATGCACCGCCCGGCCCGCCGTCTAGACCAGCGCCACGTCCGTCCCAGCGTCCTCGCGGGCGCGGCGGCGGTCGATCAGGGCCACGCACCAGATCGAGATTTCGTAGAGCAGGATGATCGGGGTCGCCAGCAGGGTCTGGCTGATCGGATCGGGCGGGGTCACCACCGCGGCCACCACGAAGATCCCCACGATGGCGTAGCGGCGGCCGGCCCGCAGCTGCTTGGAGTCCAGGATGCCCGCCATACCCAGCAAGGTCAGCACCACCGGCAGCTGGAAGCACAGCCCGAAGGCCATCAGCAGGGTGGTCACCAGGGTCAGGTAGTCCGACACCTTGGGCAGCAGTTCCACCGAGATCGCGCCGACGCCGACGATCTGCTGGCTCAGCGAGAACCACAGGACGAAGGGCAGGATCATGAAATAGACCAGCGCCGCGCCCAGCGCGAACAGCAGCGGGGCGGCGATCAGGAACGGCAGGAAGGCGTGCCGCTCCTTCTTGTAGAGACCCGGCGCCACGAAGCCGTAGATCTGGGCGGCCAGCACCGGGAAGGTCAGGATCACGGCGCCGAAGCCCGACAGCTTCACCTTGGTGAAGAAGAACTCCAGCGGCGCGGTATAGACCAGCTTCAGCGCGCCCGAGGCCAGGTTCGGAACCTCCTTGAGGCCCACCAGGGCGAGCAGCAGGTCGAAGGGGCCGGCGGAATGGGCCTGGTTCGGTGGCGTTTCCTTCAGATGCAGGAACTGCATCACGCTGTCGACGAAGCCGACATGGACCGCGCCCTGCTCGGCGAGGCGCTGGGCGGCCATCAGCTGGGCGGCCACCTGATAGGGGTGCAGCAGCAGGTAGTAGATCTGGGTCGAGAAGGCGAAACAGACGGCGAAACCGATGGCCAGGGCGCCGACACAGACGATCAGCCGGGAGCGAAGCTCCACCAGGTGGTCCAGCAGCGGGGCGCGGGAGGCCTCGATCTCGTCATCGACATCGCTCAAGAGACCGTTCCCTTCGCGGGCCGGGCGGCGGGCGGCTTCTTGGCCGCCACAGCCTTGGGCTTGGCGGCCGCCCTGGCCGCCGTGGTCTTGGCGGCCGATTTCGCAGCGGTGGTCTTGGCGGGCGTGGGCTTCGCGGCGGCCGCCTTGGGCGTGCGCGCCGCCCTGGGCTTGGCGGCTGGGATCGGGGCCGGCGTCACCGCCTCGGCCACCTCAGCCTCGCTGGCATATTGGTGGCTCATCGGCGGATGGAACTGGATGCCGGCGCTCTGCAGGCTGTCGCCGATCTCGTTGAACACCTGATTGATCTCGACGTTGGACGCCTCAGAGGCCGCCTGGTCGGCGATCTGGCCGCGGCGCATGGCCTCGACCTCCTTGCGCAGGTCGTCCAGTTCGGACTGGCGGGCCATCTCGTCGAAGCTGGCGCGGAAGTCGTCGGCCATGGAGCGCAGGCGCGCCACGAACTGCCCCAGCTTGCGCAGGAGCATGGGCAGATCCTTGGGCCCCACCACGATCAAAGCGACCGCGGCGATGACCAGCAGTTCCATCCCGCCGACTTCAGGAAGCATGCGCCACGCCTAAACGATGAAAACCCACGCCGATCAGGACCGGCGTGGGCGGAATTTCCGGAACGGCAGCCGACTAGCTGCGGGCTTCGTCTTTTTCGCTGGGCAGCGGCTTGGTGGTCGTCGTGGTGGCCACCTCGTCGCCGTCCTTCAGGCCGTCCTTGAAGGCGCGGATGCCCTTGGCGGCGTCGCCCATGATGCCCGACAGCTTGCCGCGGCCGCCGAAGAGCAGCAGCACGACCACCGCGACAACGATCCAGTGGATGGGCCCGAAAGCACCCATGACTTAACTCCTTTGCGCCTGCGCCCGGGGAGGGACGCGCGCCTGTTGCGATATTCCAGCCGAATATAGTCGTTTAGGTGACGGCGCGCCAATCGGTTCGCAAGTGTTCTTGCGTAGCCGGAATGACATGTGAGTTCCTTCTCCCCTTGCGGGGCAGAATGAGGGGTCGCGAGAGCAATCGAACCAAAGATCGTCATCCTCGGGCTCGTCCCGAGGATCCATGATCTCCGCCTCTCCGCAGAGGGCGCGAACGTCGCCGCAGAGGCCCACCTGCGCCACGGCGTCTATGGATCCTCGGGACGAGCCCGAGGATGACGATCACGGAGGGGCAAGCGCCCCCACCTTCGATCGGTCTCCGACGGGCCCCGTCCTCAAGCGGACAAGAACGCCTCACCCATCAGCTCACCTCTTCCTCCCCGAGGAAGTCTGTATGGAATTCGGGCGCCGCGTCGTCGTCCAGCGGGTCCTCGTCGGCCTCCAGTCCGCCCCCCGGATTGGGAATGGCGAAGTCCGGCGGCAGGTCGAGGCTCAGCAGGCCTGCGGCCTTCATCTCGGACATCCCCGGCAGGTCGGCGAGCGCCGCCAGGCCGTAGTGCTCCAGGAAGGCGTCGGTGGTGCCGTAGGTGACGGGGCGACCCGGCGTGCGGCGGCGGCCGCGCATCCGCACCAGGCCCAGCTCCAGCAGCACGTCCAGCGTGCCGCGGCTGGCCTGCACGCCGCGCACGGACTCGATCTCCGCCCGCGTCACCGGCTGGTGGTAGGCGATGATGGCCAGGGTCTCCTGGGCGGCCTTGGACAGCCGGCGGGGCTCCTCCCGCTCCTCGGTCATCAGGAAGGCGAGATCGGCCGAGGTCTGGAACCGCCAGCGGTCGGCGACGCAGACCAGCTCCACCCCCCGGCCCTCATAGGTCTTCTGCAGGGCGGCGATGGCGGCCTCGACGTCGGCATTGGCCGGCAGGCGCTTGGCGATGTCGTCCAGGCTCAGGGGCCCCGCGGCGGCGAACAGCAGGGCCTCGACCTGGCGCTCGGCGGGGTCGGTCACGCGGCGGCTCCCCGGCGGGCGCGCAGGAAGATGTCGGCGAAGGCCTCCAGCTGGCGGGCCTCCATGGCGCCTTCCTTCACCAGCTCCAGGCTGGCCGAGAGGGTGGAGGCCACATAGGACGCGCGGCTCGGTCCCGTCTCGGCGCTGGGCCGCATCGGCGCGATGCCCTGCAGCGAGGTCCAGCGCGACAGGTCGGGCAGCATCTCGCGCAGCCGCTCGCGGGCCTCCTCCAGCGGATAGGCCTGGGGCGTACGCGGCGTGTAGTGGCGCCCCTGCTCCTTCTTCCGCTGGGCGATATAGGCGCTCATCAGGCCGTAGAGGTCGCCCTCCAGCCGGTTGGACGGGATGATCTGGATGGCCTGCGGGTCGCCGCGCAGGAAGACCTCGCGGCCCAGCTGCGGCCCGTCGCGCAGGGTTTCGGCGGACTTGCGCATGGCGTCCAGCTTGGCCAGGCGGAAGGCCAGCTGTGCGGCCATCTCCTCGGCCGGCGGCTCCTCGGCCTTGGGCCGCTCGGGCTTGGGCAGCAGCAGGCGGGATTTCAGGTAGGTCAGCCAGGCGGCCATTACCAGATAGTCGGCGGCCAGCGAGAAGCGGATCCGCCGCGCCTGCTGCACGAAGGCCAGGTACTGATCGGCCAGCTTGGTGATCGACAGCTTCATCAGGTCGACCTTCTGGCTGCGCGCCAGGGCCAGCAGGACGTGCAGCGGACCTTCGTAGCCGTCCAGGTCGATGATCAGGGCTTCGCCGTCCTCGGCCGCCGTGGTCGCCGCCTCGAAGTCGAGATTGGGCTGAAAGGTGTTGCTCAAGACCAGCGTCCCTCGAAGGCCGCGTCGAATCGGGCGCGGGCTTCGGCAGCATCAAAGGGCTCGGGCACGCGGGCGATGCGGCCCAGCGCCGCGCGAGCCCGCTGGGCGGCGCGGCCGGCGAGCGGGCGCGTGCCGGCGATCACCGCGGCCATCTCAGCCATGTCGCCATTGCAGTGCAGGACCACGTCGCAGCCGGCCGAGAGCGCGGTCTTGGCGCGCGTGGTGAAGTCACCGCCCAGCGCCTTCATGGAGAGGTCATCGGTCATCAGCAGGCCATCAAAACCGATGGCCTTGCGGATCACCGTGCTGATGACCCGCTTGGAGGTCGTCGCGGGCCCGCGCGGATCGACGGCCGTGTAGACGACGTGGGCGCTCATCGCCATCGGCATGTCCGACAGCACCCGGAACGGCGCGAAGTCGTGGGCGTCGAGGTCCTCGTAGCTGGCGTCCACCACCGGCAGGTCGTGGTGGCTGTCGGCCATGGCCCGGCCGTGTCCGGGGATGTGCTTGATCACCGGCAGCACCCCGCCCGCGATCAGGCCCTCGCAGGCCGCTCGCCCCAGCTGGGCGACGCCCTCGGGTGTCTTGGCATAGGCGCGGTCGCCGATGATGTCGTGGGCGCCTTCGCTCGGCACGTCCAGCACCGGCACGCAGTCGACATTGATGCCGAGCGCCGACAGGTCATGGGCCAGCAGGCGGGCCCCCAGGCGGGTGATCTCCCGGCGCAGCAGGAGATCATTGGCCGGAAGCTCACCATAGGCGCGGCCCGGCGGATAGCGCCGCCAGTGCGGCGGCCCCAGGCGGGCGACCCGGCCCCCCTCCTGGTCGATCAGGATCGGCGCGTCCGGCCGCGCCACGCAGGCGCGCAGGGCCTCCGTCAGCGCGCGGACCTGGTCAGGGCTCTCCACATTGCGCTTGAAGAGGATGAACCCCCAGGGACGCACATCGCGGAAAAAGGCCTGCTCCTCTTTCGAAAGGGTCAGGCCCGCGCAGCCGAGGATGGAGGCGCTGATGCTCACTTCACGAAGCAGCTCTTGCCCGCGGCCTTGAGCTGATCGCAGAAGGCCGTCGCGTCCGCACGGCTCGCGAAGCCGGTGACGGCGGTACGGTAGAGGGTGGCGCCATCCTTCTGGATGGCCTCGACCCGCTTGCCCTTGCCCGCCGTGGCGCCCGGCGCGATGCGCGCGGCGTCGCTCCAGCCCTTGTCGGCCAGGGCGGAGGACGAGAAGGCGCCGATCTGCACCGAGGCCGCGCCGCCGGCCGTAGCCACGGGCTTCGGCGCGGCGGGGGTCGGCAGGTTGGGCTTGAGGGCCGGAACCGGCTTGGGCTCGGGCGTGATCGGCATGGCGGCGACCGGACCGGTCTGCTGCGGCCTGGCCACTGTCTGCGGCGGGATGGCGGCAGGCTTGGCCGCGGGTGCGGGCGTCACCACCACGGCCGGCGCGGGCGCGCGAGCGGCGGGCTGTTCCGGCGGGGCGGTGAAGTTCGGGGCGGCCGGGGCGGCGGCGCCCTCCGACGACTGATAGATCTGCAGGCCGGCGGCCGGGTCGACCGGCTGCTCCTCGGCCGGCGCGGGACCCTTGATGGCGCCGACCGGGGTTCCCACCGCCTGCGGCGCGGCGCCGGCCTGGCGCACGCCCGAGCGGTAGAAGACCACGATCGCCACCACCAGGCCGATCAGCACCAGGGCCGAGACGATCAACATCATCGGCGCCGGGCGGCTTCCCCGCACCGGCTGGCGCGCATCGAAGGACAGCGGCGCGTCGGTGGGCGGCGTATAGGCTCCGCGGTCGGGGTTGGTCATCAAAGGCTCCCAAGGGAATCAGTCAGCGCGCGCGAAACGAATCGCACGGCGTCAGCGGCAGTCTATCGAAGCGCGGCGGGCTTCGAACCGCCTCGGGCGCCTAATTCCAGACGTCGAGGTGGAAAAGCCTGCGATGCTCTTCGATGGCGAAGCGGTCGGTCATGCCGGCGATGTAGTCGCACACCACCCGGGCGCGGCCGGCGTCGTCGCGGTTCTGCGACCGGGCGAACCATTCCGTCGGCAGGACGTCGGGTTCGCTCATGAACAACTGGAACATCTCGGCCAGAATACGGCGGGCCTGGGAGCGGGTGCGGTTCACCTTCCAGTGCCGGTACATGCGGGCCATCAGGAATTCCCGCAGCCGGCCCAGGTCCTCCAGCATGTCGCGCGAGAAGGCCACCAGGGCGTGGTCCAGGTGACGGACCTCGTCGGCCGACGAAACCTTGGACGCCGTCGCCCGCCGGTTGGTCTCGGCCAGCACGTCGTCGATCATCGCCCCGATCATCCGGCGCACGGCCTCCAGGCGGATGATGCCGGGGTCGAGGTCGGGATATTCCTTGTAGACGCCCGCCAGGATCGGCCCGATCAGCGGCACGTCCAGCAGTTCCTTCAGGTGGAACAGCCCCGCCTGCACCCCGTCGTCCACGTCGTGGTTGTTATAGGCGATGTCGTCGGCCAGCGCCGCGCACTGGGCCTCGGCGGACGCCCAGGTATCCAGGCCGAGGTCGTACTCGGCGTCAAATTCGGTGATCGCCTTCCAGGACGGCTGGCTCAGCTTGGCCGTCACCGGGCCGTTGTGCTTGATGATCCCTTCCAGGGTCTCCCAGGTGAGGTTCAGCCCTTCCCAGCGCGGATAGCGCCGCTCCAGCTTGGTGACCACCCGGAAGGTCTGCACATTGTGGTCGAAGCCGCCAAACGGCTCCATCTGCACCTGCAGCTCGTCCTCGCCCGCGTGGCCGAAGGGCGGGTGGCCGAGATCATGGGCAAGCGCAATGGTCTCGGCGAGATCGGCGTCCAGCCCCAGCGCCGTGGCCAGCGAGCGCGCCACCTGCGCCACCTCCAGAGAGTGGGTCAGGCGGGTGCGGAAATGATCGCCCTCGTGGGCCACGAAGACCTGGGTCTTCTCCTTCAGCCGCCGGAAGGCCGTGCAGTGGATGATCCGGTCGCGGTCGCGGGCGAAGGGGGTGCGGTTACGGCTCTCGGGCTCCGCGACCTTGCGGCCCAGGGAGAGGGCCGGGTCTTCGGCGTAGGACGCGCGGGGCGGAACCGTCAAAGCCATGTATGCTCGCAAAAATCGGAAGGCCTCTTGGTGTGAAGCCCTGGGACCCTCATATAGTCCACACAGGACTTTTACGCATCATGACCACATCCGACCTCACCCTCTCCCCGACCGCGGCCCAAAGGCTGCATGACCTCAGCAAGGCCGAGGGTCATCCCGTCATGCTGCGCGTGGCGGTGGAGGGCGGCGGCTGCTCGGGCTTCCAGTACCAGTTCGACCTGGTCAGCGAGCCCCAGTCGGATGACCTGCGGGTCGAACTGGACGGCGCGGCGGCCCTGGTGGACGAGATGAGCCTGATCCTGCTCAAGGGCTCGGTGATCGACTATGTCGACGAACTGGCCGGCGCCGAATTCCGCATCCGCAATCCCAACGCCAAGTCCAGCTGCGGCTGCGGCGTGAGCTTCTCGATCTAAAAACCTCCGCTCATCCCGGCGAAGGCCGGGACCCAGATGCATCCACGGCGCTCAGGATTCCTGGCGCAGGTCGAGACTTACGACCTGGATCCCGGCCTTCGCCGGGACGAGCGGGTTTAACCTACCGCCCCCGCGCCCAACTTCGGCGCTGCTGGATCAGGAACGACCAGAGGCCCAGGCCGCCCAGGGCCGCCAGGGCGACGCCGCCCAGGAACACCAGCAGCTCATAGAGCCTGCCGCCCACCGAGGCGGCGTGGATCGGATAGACCGCGTTCTGGAACCGCACGCCGGGGCCGTAGGCCTGGGCGTCCGCCGTGCCGATCACCGTCGACGTCGCCGGATCGATATAGACCAGGGTGCGGCCGTTCGGGTGCCACTCGTTCGGCTGCTTAAGGCGGATGGCGGCCGGCGCGCCGGGTTTGGCGGGCCAGCTGGCCAGCCGCAGGGTCGCCTGCGGGAAGGCCGCCTGGGCGGCCGCCAGCGCCACCGGCCAGTCGATATTCCCCTGCCCCGCCCTGGGCGGTTTGGGCGCCTCGACGCCGCCGGGCGCCAGCCTGACCAGCAGGGCCTTGCTGGCGTCGTTGAAGATGATCATGCCGCCGGTCAGGCACAGGACGAACACCGGGATGGCCATCAGAATCCCCAGGTCTCGGTGCGACGACACCAGGTCCCGCCGCGCCAGGCTCCTGGGCCAGACCTTGCCGGCGAAGCTGCGCCAGGCCGGGAACCAGACGATCACCCCGGTGAGGCAGAGCACGGCGCCGGCCAGCCCCGCGACGCCGACCACCGTCTCGCCGCCCTCCCCTGACAACAGCCGGTGGTGGGCCTCGAACACCCATTGCTCGAGGCGCGCAGATCCCTTCCAGCGCGCCACGATCGTGCCGTCGGCGGCGGCGTAGGCCATGCCGTCGTCCTTATAGGTCAGCCTGTGGACGCCGAGACGCGGTCCGGCGAACATCATGCTGCGCGGCGACCCTTGCCCCTCCACCGCCTCGGCCGCGGCGCCCAGCACCGCGGGGGACGGCGTCACCACCATCCGCGCCTCCGGCACCGTCAGCTTCACCCAGTCCTCGCGCAGCACCAGCAGCGAACCGGTGAGGCCCAGGATCACCAGGATCAGGGCGAGGATCGCGCCGGCCCAGGCGTGCAGGGTGCGGATCAGACCCATCAGAAGCTCTTCACGATCCCGACGGTGACCGCGCGGCCCTGACCGGCGAAGTAGCGGGTGTTGTCGGTCGGGTTCGTCGTGTCGCTGTTATAGGTGATGTACTGCTCGTCCAGCAGGTTGCGGACGCCCAGGCTGACCACGCCGAACGGGGCGTTCCAGGCCGCCACCGCGTCCAACAGTTCATAGCCCTCGAAGTTGTTGGCCACCGGCTGGCCCTGGAAGTCGCGGGCCTCGAAAAACTGCCCCTGCAGGCGGAAGTCGAAGTCGCCATACGTGGCGTCGGCGGTCAGGGTCAGGCGGTCGGGCGAGATGTTGGCCCCGTCCAGGTCGGCGTCGACGCGGCCGTCTCCATTGGTGTCGGTGCGGCCCTCCAGGTGAGCATAGGCCGCGCCCAGGGTCAGCCAGTCGGCAGCCTTCCAGCGCAGGGTGGCCTCGACGCCCTCGATCTCGGTGCGCTGACGCTGCACGTCGAAGGTGCCGCCGGCGTTCAGCACCAGCAGGGCGCCCCTGTCCGACGACGAGGTAAACCAGGCCAGCGACCCGTTGACCGGTCCGTGTGAGAACTCCACCCCGAGCTCGACATTGTCGGAGACCACCGGATTGACGTCCAGATAGGTGTCGATGTCCCGGCCCGGGGTGTTGATGGCCCGCAGCACCCGGCCCACGTCGGGCATGGTGAAGCCCTGGGCGTAGGAGGCGTAGGCCGTGACCCCCTCGATGATCCGTACCGTGCCGCCGACATTGCTCAGCACCTCGGTGAAGCTGGGCTCGCCGCCGCTGACCTTGGTGTTGCCCGAGGAGGCCAGGGTCGTGAAGTCGCCCACCTCAAGGGTGGCGTTCTCCTGGCGCACGCCGGCCGACAGATGGATGCGCTCGCCCCAGACCGCCTGGTGCGCCTGCAGGAAGGGCGACAGGCTCTTATAGGTGGTCTTGGGCACCCAGACCCGGTTGGTCAGCACCAGTTCCTGATAGGTCTTGTCCTTCAGGCCATCGAGACCCACCAGCACCTTCAGGCCGGGGACGGCCGCGAAGCCGCGCTCGTAGTCCAGCTTGAAGCCCTGCTTCTGGGAATTGTTGGCCGACTGGTCGAACAGGGTGTTGATGGGGGCGATCCGCACGTCCTGGAACGTGCCGGTGATCGAGCCTCCGAACACCCCGTGATAGTCGTGGGCGAAGGCCTGGGCGGTCAGGGCGCCGCCAAACAGGTCGCCGTCCTTGTAGGTGACCGACGCCGAGGTGACCTCGTTGGCCGGGGGCTTGCCGCGCTGGACGCCCTTCACGGCGCTGGCCGGCAGGCCGGTGGCGCGGTTGCCGTTGACCAGCACGTAGTCGTCGCCCCCCTCCAGCTCGAAGTGGTTGACCATGGCCTCCAGGCGGCGCTCGTCGCCGAGATCCAGGCCGGCCTTGCCGAACAGCGACCAACTGTCGGAATTCTGCAGCTCGCCCTGGGTGGCGTCGATGCCGATGCGGCGGCCATCGGCGTCGAAATAGCCGCCGCGGCGCTCATAGGCGGCGCCGGCCACGACGTCCCAGGCGCCGAAGTCGCGGCCCGCCAGGCCGGCGGCCTTGTAGCTGAAGCTGTCGTTCAGATTCCCGTCGTCGAAGCTGGTCTGGGCCAGGACCTTTCCGGTCCAGCCCTGCCCGGACTTCGGCGTGGGGGCGGTGACGTAGTTGATCACCCCGCCCGTGGCGCCGACGCCCTGGATGGCGTTGGAGCCGAACACCACCTCGACGCGGTCGATGAAGAAGGGATCGATGGTGAAGCCGTCGCGGCTGTCGTCGCGCAGCGGCGTCGATTGCGGAACCCCGTCCACCAGATACAGCGGCGAGCGGCCGCGCAGGGTTTCGCCGGCCCCCGAAAGCTTCTGCCGCGTCGGCGAGAAGGACGGCGCCAGGGCCGAGACCACCTCGACCGCGCTCTGAGCCAAGGCCTGCTGCAGGCGCAGATCGTTGGCGCCGATGATCTGGATGGTGGAGGGCACGGTGGCGCGCGGCGCGTCGAAGCGCATGGCGGTGATCACCAGTTCGTCCACCGCCTTGTCCTCCGGGATCATCACCTGAGCCTGCGCCGGAGCGATCGCGGACAGGAGGGCGAGCGCGGTTCCTCCAAACAAGACGTTGCTCAGGCGGGTCATCGGCTGTTCCATTGTTGCGATTAAGTCTCAATCGCTCTCATGGCAGAGCGGGTCTGGCGGGTCAACCGAAGGCCGCCGTGGCCCTTAACATCCTCGCCTAGCGACCCGCGTCTAGCCTGGAATGAACTGCAGGATCGCCGCCAGCACCGTCAGCCAGGCCAGCGGCGCGGCCATGGCGGCCCAGG
This sequence comes from Phenylobacterium glaciei, assembly GCF_016772415.1. Classification (NCBI taxonomy): domain Bacteria; kingdom Pseudomonadati; phylum Pseudomonadota; class Alphaproteobacteria; order Caulobacterales; family Caulobacteraceae; genus Phenylobacterium; species Phenylobacterium glaciei. The sequence continues at coordinate 1,726,640 of NZ_JAGSGD010000001.1, read as the reverse complement.
CCAGCGGTTCCTTGTCGCGCTTGAACAGCACCCAGGCGCCGAACGGCCCGATCAGGCAGACGATCCAGAACAGGACCATCATCAGGAAGGCGATCCAGGCCAGGGGGTTGAGGATGTTGCCCTGGTGGTCGAACACCAGCGGCGAGAACAGCGCCCCCACCGCCCCGAACGGCGCCAGGGTCAGGCAGAGCCCCGTCGCCACGCCCATCCAGATCATCCGCGCGCGACGCGAAAGCTGCGGTCTTTTTCGGGGGGCCCCTGACATGGGCGCAAGGTCCCCATCCGACCCCCGCCCGTCAAACTGAATCGCCGGTCGGGTGGTCATAGGTCGCGCGTGAGGTTAGCGGACGCTTGTTCGCCGGGCGCTCAAGAGGCTAGACCGGGACAGACCCCACGCCGAAGGACGCCCATGAAGATCGCCACCTGGAACGTCAACTCGGTCAACGCCCGCCTCGAGACCGTGCTGCGCTGGTTCGAGGAGGTGTCCCCCGACGTCGCCTGCCTGCAGGAGATCAAGTGCGTCGACGAGAAGTTCCCCGCCGAAGCCTTTGAACGGCTTGGCTATAACGTCGCCGTGCACGGCCAGAAGACCTATAACGGCGTCGCCCTGTTGTCGAAGACCCCGCTGGAAGATGTGCGCAAGGGCCTGCCCGGCGGCGACGGCGACGAGCACGCCCGCTACATCGAGGCCGTGGTCTCCGGCCCCAATCCGGTCCGCGTGGCGTCGATCTACCTGCCCAACGGCAACCCCATCGACACCGAGAAATTCCCCTACAAGCTCAACTGGATGGCGCGCCTGAACGCCCACGCCCGCGAGCTGCTGGCCTATGAGGAGCCCCTGGTCCTCACCGGCGACTTCAACGTCATTCCCGAGCCCCGCGACGCCGCCCATCCGGAGAACTGGACCAAGGACGCCCTCTTCCAGCCGCAAAGCCGGGAGGCCTTCCGGGCCCTGAAGTGGCTGGGCCTCACCGAGGCCTTCATGGCCATCGACGGCGCGCCCGAGAGCTACACCTTCTGGGATTACCAGGCCGGCGCCTGGCAGCGGAACAACGGCATCCGCATCGACCACGCCCTGCTCTCCCCCCAGGCCGCCGACAGGCTGCTGTCCTGCGTCATCCACCGCGACGTCCGCGGCTGGGACAAGCCGTCGGACCACGTTCCGGTGGTCACCGAGCTCGACCTCTAGCCGATGAGCCGCCGCGCCTTCATCCTCGGAGGCTCGGGCCAGATCGGCCGGGCGACAGCGCTCAATCTCCTGGACGCCGGCTGGGACGTCACCGTCGGCCAGCGCCACGGCGAACTGCCCGCTGTCCTCCAGGGCCGCGTCACGGTCACAGCCCTCGACCGCGCGGACGACACCGCCCTAACCGACGCGCTCTCCACCCCCTTCGACGCCGTCATCGACACCGTCGCCTACAGCGCCGCCCACGCCCGCCAGTGGCTGGCCCTGCAGGACCGCCTCGGCGCCCTGGCGGTGATCTCCACCGGAAGCGTCTATGTGGACGACGAAGGCCGCACGCTGGGCGACGGCGCCCGCTACCCGATCCCCCTGCGCGAGGATCAGCGCCGCATCGCCCCCGGCGAAGCCGACTATTCCACCAACAAGGTGGCCATGGAGGACGCCCTGCTGGCCGGCGCCCGCGTGCCGCTCAAGATCCTGCGGCCCTTCGCCGTCCACGGCCCCGGCAGCCGCGCGCCCCGCGAATGGTGGTTCCTGGCCCAGATCCTGCGGGGCGCGCAGACCATCCCCCTGGCCTTTGACGGCCAGAGCCAGTTCCACACCACGGCGACCGCCAACCTCGCAGAACTGACCCGCCTCGCCCTGGAGCAGCCCGGCGTCCACGTCCTCAACGCCGCCGACCCTGAGGCCCCGACGGTGGCTGAGATCGGGCGGGACATCCTCACCGCCATGGGCTCGAGCGCCGCCCTCGCCCCCTTTCCCGGCCCGCCCAAGGGCTGGAAGGGCCGCACCCCCTGGAGCGTCGAGGCGCCCCTGGTGGCCGACATGAGCGCCGCCGCCGCCCTCGGCTACCGCCCCGTCACCGACTACGCGACGGCTGCGCCGGCGCTGTGCGCCGCCCTGGTCGAAGAGGCCCGCGGCAAGGATTGGCTTACCGCCTTCCCCGGCCTGGCCGCCTATCCGCCACAGATGTTCGAAGCCCCACCGGCGAAATAGCGCCGCCCTGTCAGCAACGGTTCAGCTTGCGAAAGCTTAACTGGCGAGATCGAGGCGGCGTGGTTAAGACGCCGCTCGCAACATGAAAGACCTCGTTATGCGTCCGCTTCTCCCCGCCACCTTCGCCCTGGCCCTGATCGCCGCCCCGGCCTTCGCCCAGGACAGCGCCACCGACGCCTCGGGCGCCTCGGCGGCGACCTCGCAGGCCGTGGGTCTGTTGGCCTCTTCGGGCGTGAAGACCGCCGTGGGGGTGTCGGCCGTGCCGGCCAGCGTCGCAGCCACCGGCTCCATGGTCGCAGGCTCGGCGGTGATGGCCAGCGGCGCGGCCTCGGTCGGCGTCGGCGGCGCGGTCTCGGAGGCCGCGACGGACTCCGGCAGGCTGGTGGTGGACGACAAGGTCGTGGTCTCCCCCGATCCGGCCCCCGCCGTGCCCTACGACACCCCTGCCCCGGCCAAGAAATGAACCGCCGCGCCCTGATCGCCGCCAGCCTCGCCGCCCTGAGCGCCACCGCGGCCCTGCCCGCCGCCGCCCAGGATTCTTCGGCCAACGCGGTGGCGCCCCACTTCACGGCGCCGGAGGCCGCGGCCTTCTCAAAGCAGGTGGAGCGCGACCTCGCCGGCCGCGGCGCCAAGCTGGCCATGGTGTTCCGCACCGGCCGGCCGCGCAGCCAGCTGCCGGAGGGGATCAGCTACACCCACGGCGCCTTCTGGGTGTACCGCAACATCAAGACCGCCGATGGCCAGACCCAGCAGGGCTACGCCGTCTACAACCTCTATGCCGGCGACGGAAAAGCCTGGCCCAAGATCGAGAGCCGGCTGGTCCAGGACTATCCCTTCGACTTCACCCGCGGCTCCACCGTCGACGACATGGCCGTCATCATCCCCTCGCCGGAGATGCAGCGCCGGATCATCGCGGTGATCGACAGCCCCACCTATCAGGCGGTCCACAACCGGCACTATTCCCTGGTGGCCAATCCGTGGAAGCGGACCTACCAGAACTGCAACAACTTCATGCTCAACGTCATCGCCGCGGCCATCTGGCAGACCAGCAACCCCGACCAGATCACCGCCGACCTCAAGGCCCACTACAGGCCGACCCTGGTGAAGGCCAATGGCGTGCTGCGCCTCTTCGGCCCCATCGCCGACCAGCGCCTGCGCACCGACGACCAGCAGGGGCCGATCCGCACCGCCACCTATGAATCCATCGCCGAATTCATGCGTGAAAACAACATGCTGGAAGCGACCTATTCCATCAACTACGCGCGCTGATCGTTCGCTTTTCGCCCGGCCCGAACACCGCTAGCGTTCGGGCATGAACGACGTCGTCCGGCTTCTGTTGATGTTGGCCCTGGCCGGGACCGCGGTGACCTTCGCGGGCTCCTTCGCCATCTGGTTCTTCGATGAGGACCGGCGCATCCAGCGCGCCCTCAAGCGCGTGCTGAAAGGCGAGCCGGAAGCGGTGCTGGTGGCGCGTGGCCGGGGCCGGGGCGTCGGGGTCAACTTCGCCACCGGCCTGGCCGCCGTCGCCTGGGACGCCGGGGCCTGGTGCCTGGTCTACCGCATCGACGAGCTGATGGGCGCCGAGCTGATCATCGACGACCAGGTGGTGGCCCGCGCCCACCGCGACGAGCCCCGCCGCGCCCTGGACCAGCGGGTCAGCCATGCGGCCCGCGTCACCCTGCGGCTGATCTTCGACGACCCCCAGCACCCCGACTTCGAGCTCGACCTCTGGCTGACCGGCGACGAGAACCGCCGCGTCGCCGCCTCTCCCGGCGCCGCCGTGCTGGAGGCCAACCGCTGGCTGGCCCGCGCCGAGGCCATCCTGCGCCGCCCCAGGGCCATGACCCCCGCCGCGGCCGCCGCCACCGCCGTCACCGCGCCGCTGGCCCCGCCGCCGCCGCCGCCGCCGCCCCAGGCCGAACTCCCCCTCCCCCCGCCCGCGCCCCGCGCCGGCTCCGACCCCCCGCCCTGGGAAGACGACGACTTCGACGGCTTCGAGCCCGACGACGAACGGTAGCCAACCCGTTTCCTTCTCCCCTTGCGGGAGAAGGTGGCCCTGCGGAGCAGGGTCGGATGAGGGGTCGCGTTGACCTTTCAAGACAAACTCCGCTCATCCCGGCGAAGGCCGGGACCCAGATTCACCCTGAGCGGTACGAGATGCCCCCCCGTTCGCCGTTCGGACTCGCATGAGATCGGAGCGGGTTTCACCTGGGTCCCGGCCTTCGCCGGGATGAGCGGATATGGTCAGCGCGCCCCCTCATCCGACCGGTCACCGACCGGCCACCGTCGAGAGCGAGCCGGGCTACTCAAGCCCGGCTATGCCGTTCGCCAACGATTTGGCGAACTGCCGCTCTCGACCCCGCAAGGGGAGAAGGAAGTTCATCTTCCTACCCACCGGGTCGCCGCCGAAACTTGACACTGTAAATTTATAGCCTCACCCTCGCCTCAACCTTGAGGGAGGTTTCCATGGCCAGCCTGATCGCCGCCGCCACGTTCTTCGTCCTGCTGCACCTACTGGTCTCCGGCACCCGGGTCCGCGACGCCATCGCGGCCAAGATCGGCGACGGCCCCTATATGGGTCTGTTCTCCCTGGCCTCCGTCGCCGGCCTTGCCTGGCTGGGCTTCGGCTATGCCGCCGCCCGCAATGCTCCCTGGAACGCGTCCTACTGGGACATCACGCCGGCCACCCGCCACGTCCAGCTCGGCCTGATGCTGATCGCGGTGATCTTCATCGTCGTGGGCCTGACCACCCCCAACCCCACCAGCGTCAAGCAGGAGGGCGCCCTGGACCGGCCCGACGTGGTCAAGGGCATGCTGCGCATCACCCGCCACCCCTTCCTGTGGGGCGTGGCGCTCTGGGCGGCCGGTCACCTGATCGTCAACGGCGACCGCGCCGGCATCGTGCTGTTCGGCGCCATGCTGGCCCTGGCCCTGTTCGGAACCGCCAGCATCGACGCCAAACGCAAGCGGGCGCTAGGCCCCAAGTGGCACGCCTTCGCCACCCAGACCTCCAACATCCCCTTCGCCGCCATCCTGTCGGGTCGCCAGTCCCTGAAGATCGGCGAAATCGGCTGGTGGCGCATCGCCGTGGCCCTCGTCATCTACGCGGCCCTCGCCTTCGGGCACCCCTACCTGTTCGGGGTGGCGGCCCTGCCTTAACGGCCATTCCTCCCCCAGGCCGAAGGCCGTATCGGGGGAGGTGGATCGGCGCTCGCGCCGAGACGGAAGGGGCTAAGGCCTCACCGCGCCTTCTATCGAACGGGATGAATTGGCCAGGCCCTAGCCCCCTCCGTCACGCGCATAGCTGCGCGCGCCACCTCCCCCGACCCGCGCTGCGCGCTAGGGGAGGAATTGCTCAGCGCGAACTTCACGCCCGCCTGCGCGTGCACTGGTGCGGTGTCCACCAGCGGCGCAGCGAGGTCCCCTTTGGATCCCAGATCGCTGGCTCTCTGCAGCTTTCAAGTCGGATCGTACACCAGACACTGCGCGGACATTCAGGCCTTCAGCAGCTTGGAACACAGGAGCTCAGGCGATCGACCGCAGCCCCTTGGCCTTCACCAAGCTCAGCAGCTTCAGCGACGGTCCGTCCGGCCGCTTCTCGCCGCGTTCCCACTTGCTGACCGCATCCTTGCGGACGTTGAGATAGCTCGCGAACACCGGCTGGGAGACCTGCTCGCGCTCCCGCAGCGCCTTTATCTCGTCGGGCGCCATGGGCGTCACCGGCGTCAGGCACAGGGCGTCGAACTCGCGCATGGTCGCCTTGTCGATGACGCCGGCGCTGTGCAGGCCGGCGGCGGTCTTGTGGACCGTGCCGAGAATGCCACTCTCAGTCTTGCCTGCCGTCTTGGCCATCGCTCGTAACCTCTGCAATCTCACCGGCGGCGCTCGCCACGTCCAAGGCCGCGGCGTCGAAGCCGAGGAAGGTGGCGGCCAACATCTTCAGCGCCTTGAGCTCCTTGGCCGTGACGTTGGCCTTCTCGTTCTTGGCGAAGCCGTGGACGAAGAAGATGTGTCCGCCGACCTTGAACAGTATGATCGTCCGAAAGCCGCCGGACTTGCCGCCGCCTTCGCGGGCGATCCGCTGCTTGAAGACGCCGCCGCCGAGATCGGCGTCCCATCGACCGGACGCCACGGCCTTGGCTGCTTCGAGCAACCCCGCGCTTCCCAAATCCGCCTTGCGGGCGAACCTCGAAAATTCCTTGGTCTTGTAGACGCTCATCGGATCATGACGCCCTGCTAAATGTAGCCCTAAGGGCTATACTTTTCAAGTACGCTATCGCACCACTACCGCGCTTAGCCGTGTGAGGTTCACCCCAGCGCGAAATCCACGCCCGCGCGCGCATGCACCAGCGCGGTATCCACCACCGGCGCCGTCACGTCCCCCGGCGCCAGCAGCAGCCCGATCTCCGTGCAGCCGAAGATCACGCAGTCAGCGTCGCCCGCCTTGGCGATCATGGCCAGGACCTCCGCCTTCGAGGCCGCCGAGATCACCCCCTGGCAAAGCTCGTCATAGATGATGGCGTGCAGCCGGTCGCGGTCGGCCTGCTCCGGGACCACCGCCTCAACGCCCTGAGCCGCCAGCCGCCCGCGATAGAAGTCCTTCTCCATCGTGAACTTCGTCGCCAGCAGCAGCGGCCGCGAACAGCCCGCCGCCTTCACAGCGTTCGCCGTGGCGTCGGCGATGTGGATGACCGGCACGCTCACCGCCGCCTGCACCTGGTCAGCCACCAGATGCATGGTGTTGGCGCAGATCAGGATGGCCTGCGCGCCCGCGCCCTCCAGCTGCTTGGCCGCGTCGGCCAGCACCGCGCCCGCCTGGTCCCAGTCGCCGGCCGCTTGCAGCGCAGCGATGCCGGCGAAATCCACCGACCACAGCAGTAGTTGCGCCGAGTGAAGTCCGCCCAGCCGCTCGCGGACCAGGCGGTTGAGCTCCGCATAGTAGAGCGTCGTGCTCTCGGCGCTCATCCCGCCCAGCAAGCCCAGCGTCTTCATCGCGATCTCTCCAGGGTCACAGCTCCAAGATGCTCCCCTTCTGGGGGAGCTGGCGCGAAGCGCCTGAGGGGGACTTTGACTCTCGTGTTGCTGAGATGAAGGTCAACTACGTTGATCCCCCTCCGGCACGGACCTGCGGTCCGCGCCACCTCCCCCACATCGCGCCAAGGCGCTGGGGGAGGATCTAAGTCACGCGACCGCCCACCAGCCTCAGAGATCCGCGTAGACGTGGGTTTCCCCCGCCGCGCCGGGATGGGTCACCGCGCCCTTGTGGGCGGGGCCGACGATCTGGGCGTACTTCCACAGGGCGCCGGAGTTGTAGTTGGTGACCTTCGGTTCCCAGTGACGGCGGCGGTTCTCCAGCTCGATGGGATCGACCTCCAGGTCGAGAATGCCGGCGTCGGCGTCGATGTTGATGATGTCGCCGTCCTGGATCAGGGCGATGGGCCCGCCCAGCTGGGCCTCAGGCCCGATGTGGCCCACGCAAAGCCCGCGCGTGCCACCGGAGAAGCGGCCGTCGGTGATCAGGGCCACCTTGTCGCCCCGGCCCTGACCCGAGAGCGCCGCGGTGGTGGACAGCATCTCGCGCATGCCGGGGCCGCCGCGCGCGCCCTCATAGCGGATCACCAGGACGTCGCCGTCCAGGTAGTCGCCGGCCTCAACGGCGGCGAAGCACGCGTCCTCGCCGTCGAAGCAACGGGCGGGCCCACGATGGCTGCGGTGGCTGGTCATGCCCGCCACCTTGACGATTGAGCCGTCGGGGGCGAGCGAGCCCCACAGGCCCACCACGCCGCCGGTGGGGGAGAGCGGCTCACTGACCTTGCGGATCACCACCTGGTCGTCGCGCCATTTCACGTCCTTGACGTTCTCGGCGATGGTCTTGCCGGTGATGGTCATGCAGTCGCCGTGGATGAAGCCGCCCTCCAGCAGGGTCTTCAGCAGCATGGGCATGCCGCCGGCCTCCCCCATGTCCTTGGCCACGAAGCGGCCGCCGGGCTTCAGGTCGGCGATGTGCGGGGTGCGCTGAGCGATCTCGGCGAAGTCGCGCAGGGTGAACTCGATGCCGCACTCGTGGGCCATGGCCGGCAGGTGCAGGCCGCCATTGGTGGAGCCCCCGGTGGCGGCCACCACGGCCGCCGCATTCTCGAAGGACTTGCGGGTGACGATGTCGCGCGGGCGCAGCTGCTCGGCGATCAGGCGGACCACCGTCTCGCCCGAGGCCACCGCATAGGCGTCGCGGCTCAGATAGGGCGCGGGTAGCGAGGCCGAGAGCGGCAGGGCCAGGCCGATGGCTTCGGACACGCAGGCCATGGTGTTGGCGGTGAACTGGCCGCCGCAGGCGCCGTCAGACGGACAGGCGTGCTGCTCCAGGGAGCACAGGTCCTCCAGGCTCATCTTGCCGGCCGAGTGCATGCCGACGCCTTCGAAGACGTCCACCACCGTGACGTCGCGGCCCTGCCACGAGCCGGGCAGGATGGACCCGCCATAGAGGAAGACGCTGGGCACGTTCAGCCGCAGCATCGCCATCATCATCCCCGGCAGGGACTTGTCGCAGCCGGCGATGCCCACCAGGGCGTCATAGCCGTGACCGCGCATGGTCAGCTCCACGGAGTCGGCGATGACGTCGCGGCTGACCAGGGACGAGCGCATCCCCTCGTGACCCATGGCGATGCCGTCGGTGACGGTGATGGTGCAGAACTCCCGCGGCGTCGCGCCGGCCGCCTTCACGCCTTCCGACACCGCATGCGCCTGGCGCATCAGGGCGGTGTTGCAGGGCGCGGCCTCGTTCCAGCAGGAGGCCACACCGACGAAGGGCTGGGCGATCTCGCGACTGCCCAGGCCCATGGCGTAATAGTACGACCGGTGCGGGGCCCGCGCCGGGCCCTCGGTCACGTGGCGGCTGGGAAGGTTCGACTTGTCCCAGGTTCCATCGGGCTTGCGGGTCATGGTGGCGGCCTCCGTTCAACGAGCTCTTTCCGTACCGGGCGGGGGGCGGCGTTGGAACCCCGCATGGTCATGAGCGCGAACTTGGGCGAAGCTCTGGCTGGGAGGACATCGACATGGACGACGCCATCGCACGCGGCGCGAAGAGCCCATCTCTGCGCGAGGACACCATCGGACAGGCCCTGGCCGAGGCCGCCCGCCGCTGGCCCGACCAGGAGGCGGTGGTCTCCGTTCACCAGGCGATCCGCTGGACCTGGCGGGACCTTGACGGTCACTCAACGGCCATGGCGGCCGGACTGCTGGCGCTGGGCCTCGAGCCCGGCGACCGCATCGGCATCTGGTCTCCCAACAAGGCGCAGTGGAGCCTGACCCAGTTCGCCGCCGCCCGCGCCGGCCTGATCCTGGTGACCATCAACCCCGCCTATCGGCTCTCCGAGGTGGAATACACCCTGAACAAGGTGGGGGTTAAGGCCCTGGTGGCGGCCGAAAGCTTCAAGACCAGCCTCTACGCCGACATGATCGACAGTCTGGCTCCGGAGATCGCCTCCAGCCAACCCGGCCAGATCGTCTCGGCCCGCCTTCCACAACTTAAAACTGTAATACAGATCGGCGGCGACTTAAGGTCGGGCTGGCTGCCCTTCGAGGCCGTTCCTGGTCTCTCCGCGACGGCCGACATGTTGCGGCTCGCCGCCATTGAGCCGACCCTGAAGGCGACCGACCCCATCAACATCCAGTTCACCAGCGGCACCACCGGCCTGCCCAAGGGCGCGACGCTGAGCCACCGCAACATCCTCAACAACGGCTTCTTCGTGGGCGAGGCCATAGGACTGATGGCCGGTGACCGCCTCTGCCTGCCGGTGCCGCTCTACCACTGCTTCGGCATGGTGATGGGCAATCTGGGCTGCCTGACCCACGGCGCGGCCATGGTCTACCCCTCCGACGGCTTCGATCCCGTCGCGGTGCTGGAGGCCGTCCAGGCCGAGCGCTGCACCGGCCTGTTCGGGGTGCCCACCATGTTCATCGCCACCCTCGGCCACCCCGACTTCGACACCTACGACCTGTCGTCCCTGCGCACCGGCTGTATGGCCGGCTCCCCCTGCCCCGTTGAGGTGATGAAGCAGGTGATCGGGCGGATGCACATGAGCGGCGTCACCATCGCCTACGGCATGACCGAGACCTCGCCGGTCAGCTTCCAGAGCGCCCAGGACGACCCGATGGACCGCCGCGTCGGCACCGTCGGCCGCGTCCAGCCGCACCTGGAATGCAAGGTCGTCGACCTGGAAGGGAACACGCTGCCGCGCGGCGAGACCGGTGAACTGTGCACGCGTGGTTACTCCGTGATGCTCGGCTACTGGGACGACGCGGAGAAGACCGCCGAGGCCATCGACGCCGACGGCTGGATGCACACCGGCGACCTCGCGGTCATCGACGCGGCCGGCTACGGCAACATCGTGGGCCGCATCAAGGACATGGTCATCCGCGGCGGCGAGAAAGTCTACCCCCGCGAGGTGGAGGAGTACCTCTACCGCCATCCGAAGATCGAGGACGTCACCGTGGTGGGCGTCCCCGACCCCCGCTTCGGCGAGGAGCTCTGCGCCTGGATCCGCCTCAGGCCCGGCGAGACCGCCACCGAAGCCGAGGTCACGGACTTCTGCCGCGGCCAGATCGCCCACTACAAGATCCCCCGCTACGTCCGCTTCGTCGACGCCTTCCCCATGACCGTCACCGGCAAGGTGCAGAAGTTCCTGATCCGCGACCAGATGATCGCCGAGCTGGGTTTGACGGTGGCGCAGACGGCCTAGTTGAACTCCGCGCCGAAACGGGCTCGTATCCGCCCCGCTTTTGGGGGGCGCGAACATGGCCATTGAGATGACGGCGGAGGCGCCCGTGCGCGCCAGGGACCGGCTGAAGTCGATCCTGGCCGGGTCGGCGGGCAACCTGGTGGAGACCTACGACTGGTTCGTCTACGCCGCCTTCGCCCTCTATTTCGCCAAGGTGTTCTTCCCGGACGGCGACCAGACCGCCCAGCTGCTGAACGCGGCGGCCGTGTTCGGGGTGGGCTTCTTCGCGCGGCCGGTGGGCGCGTGGCTGATGGGCCTTTACGGCGACCGGGTGGGACGCAAGGCGGCCATGGTCGCCTCGGTCAGCCTGATGTGCTTCGGGTCACTGATCATCGCGCTCTGCCCCGGCTACGCCCAGATCGGCGTCTGGGCGCCGGTCGTCCTGGTCACCGCCCGCATCCTGCAGGGCGTCAGCATGGGCGGCGAGTACGGCACCAGCGCCACCTACATGTCGGAGATGGCCGGCCGCACCAACCGCGGCTTCTGGTCGGGGATCTTCTACTCCACCCTGATCGGCGGCCAGCTGCTGGCGGTGGGCACCCTGGTCATCCTGAGCGCGGTGCTGTCGAAGGACGACATGCAGGCCTGGGGCTGGCGGGTGCCGTTCTTCATCGGCGGCGCCCTGGCGCTGGCTGTGTTCTGGTTCCGGCGCGGGATGCATGAGACCCCATCCTTCCATGCCCGCACCGGCGAGCGCATGAGCACCTGGAAGCTCATCTCCACCCACCCGCGCGAAAGCCTGCTGGTGATGGGCCTGACCGCCGGGGGGACGCTCGGCTACTACACCTACTCGACCTATATCCAGAAGTTCCTGGTCAACACCTCGGGCTTCTCCAAGGACACCGCGACAGCCATCACCGCCTGCGCCCTGGTGGTGTTCATGCTGGCCCAGCCGCTGCTTGGCGCCCTGTCGGACCGGATCGGGCGGCGCCCGCTGCTGATCGCCTTCGGGGTGGCGGGCGTCACCCTGACCTGGCCGATCCTCTCGACCCTGGCCGGGACCCGCGACCCCCTGGCAGCCTTCGCCATCACCGCCGGCGCCCTGTTGATCGTGGCGGCCTATTCGTCGGTGAACGGGGTGGTGAAGGCCGAGCTCTTCCCCACCGAGGTTCGAGCCTTGGGGGTCTCCCTGCCCTATTCGCTCGCCAACGCCCTGTTCGGCGGGACGGCGGAATATGTCGCCCTGTGGTTCAAGTCCAAGGGCCACGAGACCTGGTTCTTCACCTACGTCACCGTGGTGATCGGGGCCTCGCTGCTGGTCTATGTCTTCATGCGCGACACGCGCAAGCACAGCCGCATCGTCGAGGACTAGGGTTCGACGTCGAAGGCTTTCGGGGGCTCGCCGCGCTGATGGCGTGCCCAGGCTATGGTGTAGGCCGCCTCGATGTGGCGTCGGGTGAGGTCGGTGTCGAACAGTGGCGCGGTCTGGACGCTCGCGGCCAGCCGGGCCTTGAGGTCCGCCAGCCGCGCCGGCTGGGTGGCCAGCTCCAGCGCCTGGGCCTCATAGGCCTCCAGGCTTTCGGTGATCAGCTCGGGCAGGCCGACCGCTTCCAGCAGGCTGACGGCCACCCGCGCGGCGAAGCCCTGGCCCGCGCAGGTGACCAGCGGCAGGCCGACCCACAGGGCGTCGCTGGCGGTGGTGTGGGCGTTGTACGGCAGGGTGTCGAGGAACAGGTCGGCCAGGCGGTGGCGAGCCAGATGGGCTTCCGGCGTCACCTTGGGCGCGAACACCAACCGGCCGGGATCGACGCCGCGGGCCTGGGCCTGCGCCCGCAGATTACGCACCACGGCGGGGTTGGATTCCAGCAGCCACAGAACGCTTCCCGGAACCTGGTTCAGCAGTCGCATCCAGACGCTGAATACCGCAGGGCTGAGTTTGTAGTTGGCGTTGAAGCAGGCGAACACGAAGGCGGCGTCCGGCAGGCCCGCCTCCCTCCGCGTCGGGGTTTGCGGCGGCACGACCCGGTCGTGGTCGTTGACCTGATAGCTGTGGGGCAGGCGGATCACCTGCTCGCTGTAGAATTGCTCCGCACCGGCCGGGATCACGTGCCGGTCGGCGACGATGTAGTCGATGAAGTCGGCGCCCATGGTCCCGGGATGGCCCAGATAGTTGATCTGGATGGGCGCCGGACGGCAGGCGAAGATGCCTGGCCGGCAGTGGGTGGTGTAGCCGTTCAGGTCGACGACGATGTCGGTCTCCGCCGCCCGGATCATCCTGGCCACCTCCAGGTCGCTGACCTGGGCGACATCATGGAAGACGGGGAAGGCCGCGCGGATGCGCTGACGCTTGGCGTCGTCGGATCGGGGGCCCAGCGCATAGCCGGTGATCTCGAACCGCGTCTTATCATGCCGGTCGAACAGGCCCGCGATCAGGTGAGCGACCGCGTGGTTGCGGAAGTCGGACGACACATAGGCCACCCGGATGCGGTCGTGGGCGTAGGTCTCGCCGGTCCACAGCGGCGGCGGCGGCCGGGCGAACCGGGCCTTGGCGTGGATCTGGGCGCAGGCCAGCTGCACGGCCGGGTCGTCGGAATGGGACAGCACACTGAAGGGCAGGTCGGCGGGCTCGCCGCCCCCGATGCGGTGGGCGATCTCCCAGGTGGCCAGTTCGTAGTCGGACCAGTCGCAGATCTGCAACTGCTGGAAGAGCTTGGCCCCCAGGATCTCGGGCTGTCGCTCACCCAAGGCCAGGGCGCGCTGATAGCCGGCCACCGCCGCCTCGGCCTGTCCCCGGGCGCCCAGGACATTGGCGCGGTTGACCACCGCCAGGCCATAGTTGGGATGGATCGCCAGGGCCTGCTCGTAGCTGGCCAGGGCCTCGGCCTGGCGGCCCAGGCGCGACAGGGCGTTGCCTCGGCAGTTCAGGGCGTCGACATCGCGAGGGTCGATCGCCAACGCCGCCTCGAACGCCCGCACCGCCTCGGCGACCCGCCCGAGCATGGCCAGCACCTTGCCGGTGGCCACATGGGCCGAGGCCTGGCCAGGATTGTTGAGCACCGAGGTGCGCCAGAGCGACAGGGCGGTGTCGTACTGCCCCCGCCCCTTGAGGATCAGGCCCAGGTTCAGCAGGCTTTCGGGATGCACCGGGGACCGCGCCAGCACCGCGCGATAGAAGCCCTCAGCCTCATCCAGCTGCCCAAGGCCGTGCAGGCGGACCGCCTCGCGGAAGTTGGCGACGGGGTCCCCCGCCGCCGGCTGAGGCGGCGGAGACTCGTTATTCATCGGGATCCTAGAGCGCCGCTTCGACCGCGGCGGTGACTTCCTGCGCCAGCGGTTCGGTGCGGGGACCGAAGGCGCGGATCAGCTTGCCGTCCTTGCCCACCAGCAGCTTGTGGAAGTTCCAGGCCGGGTCGGCGGACTCGCCCAGCTCGGCCAGGGCCCACTTGTAGAACGGGTGGGCGGTGTCGCCCTTGACGTCTTCCTTGGAGGTCAGCGGGAAGTCGATGTTGAACTTCGTCTCGCAGAAGTCCTTGATCTCCGCCTCGGTCCCCGGCTCCTGGCCCATGAACTGGTTGCAGGGCACGCCCAGCACCACCAGGCCCTTGTCCTTGTAGTCGGTGTAGAGCTTCTCCAGCCCCTCGTACTGCGGGGTCAAGCCGCAGGCCGACGCGGTGTTCACCACCAGCACGACCTTATCCTTGTAGGTGGTCAGCGGCAGGGCCGCGCCATCGATGGACTTGAACGAAAAATCATAGGCGTCGGACATGGCGTGTTCCTCCAAAAGATTGCGTGCAGGCTAAACCGCTTACCCGGCGTCCTCCAACGCCTGTTCCACCGCCAGGGCCAGGTCAAGCGCACGGGCCGCTTCCTCGCCGGTGACGACGGGGCGCGGAGAGTCGCCGCGCACGGCCGCCAGGAAGCCCGCGACGCTGGCCCCCAGGGGGTCCTTGGCGCCCGGCGTGTCGGCGAAGTCCGGGTTGAGCGGGAAGCCCGTAGTATTGCGGAACTCCCGGGTCAGGAAGTCGATCTCCAGCTCGCCGGAGGGATAGACCACCTTCATGGTGCGCTTGCGGGCCGGCGCCATGCGCGAGGCGTCGAACACCGCCAGGAAGCCATTGTCGAAATTGACCTCGGCGCGGGCCTGGTCCCAGCCGCCGCTGAAGTCGCGGACCCCCGTGGCCTCCACCGCCAAAGGCTGACCGGCGCTGAGCGACAGGGCCAGGTCCAGGTCGTGGATCATCAGGTCCAGCACCACCGAAACATCCAGGCTGCGCTCCGACGGCGGCCCGTGGCGCACCGCCTCCAGCCGCAGGGGCTGCTCGGGCACATCGAACAGGCCGATGGCTTGGAAGACCACCCGCTCCTGGTGGCCGCAGGCCAGCACCAGCTTGCGCTTGGCGGCCGCCTCGATGATGCCGTCGGCGTCCTGCAGGCTGACCGCCAGGGGCTTTTCGACATAGACCGGCTTGCCGGCCGCCAGGGCCGCCAGCGCGCCTTCCGCGTGATAGCTGCCCGGTGAGGCGACGGTGACGACATCGACCTCGGCGAGGAACGCCTCTAGATCGGCGAAGCCCTTGCCGCCATGGCTCTGGGCGATCTCTTCGGCGCGGGCGGTGTGATGGGGATCATAGACGGCGGCTAGGCGCGCGCCCGGCTGGTTGGCGTACTGCCGCGCGTGATAGCCGCCGAACACCCCGGCCCCGATCACGCCGCCCCGCAAGATTTCCGCCATGACTCACTCCGAAAGCTTGCCTGCGCTTACATGCAGTGGGCGCTGGACGCCACCGGCCCGTCGGATTAAACGTTCGTTTGAAATCTGCTTACGTCGTAAATCAGAACCCGCCGCCACGAAGGAAACGCCCATGACCACCTCGCGCGAAATCCGGCTCAAGACCCGCCCCGTCGGCCTCCCCACCGCGGCAAATTTTGACCTGGTCAGCGTCGACCTGTCGGCGCCCGGGCCTGGCGAGGTTCAGGTGCGCAACACCTGGATGACGGTCGATCCCTACATGCGCGGCCGCATGAACGACGTGAAGAGCTACACCCCGCCGTTCCAGCTCGGCGAAGTGCTGCAGGGCGGCGCGGTGGGCGAGGTGATCGCGTCCAACGACCCCAGCCTCAAGGTCGGCGACCTGGTGCAGTCGGGCAACGGCTGGCGCGAGGCCTTCAATGCCCCGGCCTCCACGGTCCAGAAGCTGGAGACCCACGGCCTGCCGCCGGAAGCCTTCCTCGGCGTCGCCGGAATGCCTGGCCTGACCGCCTATGTCGGTCTGCTGAAGATCGCGGCCCTGAAGCCGGGCGACGTGGTCTTCGTCTCCGGCGCCGCGGGCGCGGTGGGCTCGGTGGTCTGCCAGATCGCCAAGCTGAAGGGCCACAAGGTCATCGCCTCGGCCGGCGGCGCCGAGAAGGTGAAGTTCTTGAAGGACGAACTCGGCGTGGACGTGGCCATCGACTATAAGGCCACCCCCGACCTCACCGCCGCCCTCATGGCCGCGGCCCCCGAAGGCATCGACGTCTATTTCGAGAACGTCGGCGGTGAGCATCTGGAGGCGGCCCTCAACGCCGCGGCCCCCTACGCCCGCTTCGCGATCTGCGGAATGATCTCCCAGTATAACGCCACCGCGCCGGTTCCCGGGCCGCGCAACATGGCCCTGATCATTGGCAAGAACCTGCGGCTGGAGGGCTTCATCGTCTCCAACCACTGGGACATGATGCCCGCCTTCATCAAGGACCTCGCCGAGTGGTCGGCGGCCGGCAAGCTGAAGTGGAAGCAGACCGTCAAGGAAGGCATCGAAAAGGCGCCCGAAGCCTTCCTGGGCCTCTTCAGCGGCGACAACTTCGGCAAGATGCTGGTCAAGCTCTCCTAGCCGGGCAGAGCCGGTCAGCCCCAGCGCTGCATTCGGGGAGGTCACCGGCAAGACGCGCTTTTGTGACGTTGGCCGGGTGGAAGGGAAGGTCTACAAGCCTCCCGACTTCCCCTCCCCGGAGCGTAGCCTTGTCCCGCCTATTCAGCGCCTATGTGATCGTCGACTGGAGCGCGGCGGCCAAGCCGTCCACGGGCGCAGATTCCGTCTGGATCGGCGTCGCCAAGCGCGACGTCCGCTTCCGCCTGACCTTCGAGAGCCACAACCCGGCGACCCGGGCCGAGGCCGAGAAGCTGCTGGCCAGCATCCTGGACGACTTCAAGAAGCGCTCGGAGCGCGCCCTGGTGGGCTTCGACTTCCCGCTGGGCTTCCCGCGCGGCTTCGCCAAGGCCCTGAACCTGGCCGGCGAACAGCCGTGGCGCGCGGTCTGGGATCAGCTCGACAAGATGGTCAAGGACAAGGCCGACAACACCAACAACCGTTTCGGCGTGGGTTCGGAGATCAACCGGCGCATGACCGGCGGCCCCTTCCCCTTCTGGGGCTGCCCGCCCAAGGATGCGCTCACCACCCTGCAGCCCAAGCGCACGCGGGCCCATGGTCCCGATGACCTGCCGGAGTTCCGGCACGCGGACCTGGCGGCCAAGGGCGCGGCCTCGATCTGGAAGCTCTATTACAACGGCTCGGTGGGCGGTCAGGCGATCCTGGGCATCCCGGCGGTGCGCCGGCTGAAGCTGGCGCGCGGCGAGGCGGTGAAGGCCTATCCCTTTGAGACGGGTTTCAAGGCGCTGACCGAGGCCGACCTGGACGGCGTCGAGGTGGTGGTCACCGAGGTCTATCCCAGCCTCTACAAGGCGCAGGCCCTGCCCGGTGAGGTCAAGGATCAGGCCCAGGTGCGGGTGACCGCCGAGCACTTCGCCAAGCTGGACGAGGCGGGCAAGCTGGGGGCCCTGTTCGGGCCGTCCAAGACCGCCGATCCGGCCGTGGTGGCAGACGCCGAGTCCGAGGAAGGCTGGATCCTGGGGGTCGAAGCCTAGGCGGCTTCGGCGGCCGGTCTAGCGCGGAGGCGGGGCTGGGGCCGGAAGCGGCGCTGGCCCACCCTGCGTTCGGCGCGGGGCGTGCGATGATGCTCCAGCCAGACAGGCCCCCAGACGGCGAAGGCGCCGATGGCGTCGGCCAGTAGGTCGCCGAACTCCCCGTCCCGGCCGGTCAGGATTTGGGCCACCTCGATGGCCGCGCCCGCAAAGATCGCGAGACAGACCAGGTCAAACCGCCGACGCTGCGGGAAGCCCGCGAACATCAGCAGGGTCAGGCCGTAGAAGGCCAGGAAGTGGGCGGCCTTGTCCCAGGGGACCAGGGCTTTCTCGGCGCCCTGGAAGGGGCCGATCATAGCGATCAGGCAGGCCGGACCCAGCGTGGCCATAAGAACGCGCGCGGTCGCCTTGGATGTGAAGCCGTTGCTCATGTGGCCAAGCTGTAGCGCAGCGTCGTGAAGACTCAGTTGACGGGCTAGCGGTCCCTAGTGCTCAGCCACTGGAAACGAGTCAGCAGCAGGCCCGCCGACAGGAAGCTGGCGGCCACCACGGCCCAAACGATGCCGTTCAAGCCCATTCCCATCGGGATCGCCAGCCACCAGGCGAGCGGCGCCATGACAAGCGCATAGCTGGCCAGATGGGTGAAGGTCGGGATCCACACCTCGCCGCGCGCCCGCAGCGCCTGGGCGGCCACCACCTGGACGGCGTCGGGGATCAGGAACAGGCAGGACAGCGCCACGGCGGGCGCCGCCATGGCCAGCGTCAAGGGGTCGTGGGTATAGGCCCCGGCGATCAGCCGCGCGCCCGGCCAGACGATCAGGCTGATCAGCAGGCCGAAGACCGCTGTCACCCCGAAGGCGATGGCGCCCGCACGGTTCACCGCGGCGGTGTCGCGCGCGCCATAGGCCCGGCCCACCAGCACCGCAGCGCCGGTCGACAGGCCCAGCGGGACCATGAAGATGATCGCCACAACATTCAGGGTGATGGCCCAGGCCGCCACCGCCAGGCCGCCGATCCAGCCCGCGATGACGTTCATGCCGGCGAAGGCGGCCACCTCGAAGAAGTTGGAGGCCCCGGCGCCATAGCCGATGCGCCGCTGCTCGGTCTCGGCGGCGAGGTCGGGCTCGGGCTTGGTGAAGACGCCCAAGGCGCGGCTGTCGGACATGCGGGCGATATAGATCAGCAGGACGATCGCCAGGAAGGTCCGCGCGCCCGTGGTCGCCCAGGCCCCGCCGACGGCGCCCAGCGGCTCCAGGCCGAAGGTTCCTGGCACCAGCAACAGGTCCAGGGCCAGGTTCACGCCATTGGCCAGCCACATCATCACCGCCGCGGGCTTGGGCCTGCCCTGCCCCTCCAGCCAGAAACTGGCGGCGACGCTGAAGGCGTAGCCCGGCATGGACAGGGCGAAGATGATCAGCGGCTTTGACGCGCCATCCGCGAGGTCCTTCTCCAGGCCGAGGATATGCAGAAAGGCCGGACCGCCGGCGATCAGCACCAGGGTGGAGACCAGCCCTATCCACAGGCTGTAGCTCAGCCCCCGGCGCAGCACCGCGCCGGTGATCTCCGGCCGGCCCTGGCCGTTGGCGCGCGAGGTCATCACCTGGATGCCGCTGAGCAGACCCACGGTCATGGTGACGATGACGCTGGTCGGCGCCCAGGCCATGGCGTGATAGCCGAGCTCGGTCGCCGAGTAGCGTCCCACCACGATGGCGTCGGATAAACCCATGCCCATGATGCCCAGGCGCGACAGCACCACCGGCCAGGAGAGCTGCAGCAGCTCGGCCAGTTCGGTGCGGACGACATTTGCGCGCCCTCCCGTCGGGGA
This sequence comes from Phenylobacterium glaciei, assembly GCF_016772415.1. Taxonomy (NCBI): domain Bacteria; kingdom Pseudomonadati; phylum Pseudomonadota; class Alphaproteobacteria; order Caulobacterales; family Caulobacteraceae; genus Phenylobacterium; species Phenylobacterium glaciei. Next base: position 1,707,024 of record NZ_JAGSGD010000001.1, on the reverse strand, counting down.
GTTCGCGGGGGCCGAGGGTCCGGCCATGGGGATCACCATTTCAAAGAGGGGCGGAACCTGCCGCCACCCTCCTCGCCTCGCAAGCGAAGCTTGACCCGAGGGGTCAGATTCCTGGACCCCGGTGATAACAATGGCACATCCGCAATGGCCGATCCGCGTCGTCGGGGGTGGACCTGCGACCCAGCAGCGCATCGTGGCGCTGGACCCCGATCCTTAGGACTACCTACGGACTTTAGGCGGCAACCTCAGGTCACCCCCCAAGCGAAACAAGACAACCGTGACCTCCAAGACGCCCTCCCCCAGGCGAAATCTCGAACCCCTCTGCGCCAGCGCCGCCGATCTCTACGCGCCGGCGGCGCGCGAGCAGATCGGCCGCGTGCTCGAAAATTGGCTGGCGGCCAACCAGGCCACCCCCTTCGAGCTGCTGCATCGCCCTGATCTGATCCGCAAACTGGAAGCCTCCAGCCGCGACCTGCAGCATGCCTTCCAGAAGATCGCCGTGCCCCTGGCCCTCGCGCGCGGCGCCAGCGTCCATGAGGTCATGCGCGGCCTGCATGCCGTGGCCGACCAGGCGATCGCCCGCATCCTGCGCGACGAGAAGCCTGGCCTGCTGGCGGAATTCGACCTGGGCGGTTTCGCCGGAGCCTGCGCCTCGACCGAGCCCGCATTCGGCTATCGCGTCGCCGCCGGGATAGCCGCCTATATGGCGGCCGCCGAGGACTGGGGCGGCAAGGTGGAGCGCGCCCTGGACCTGGTGGTCGCAGCCCCGGCCGATGGCCCTGCCCGCGCGTTTGCCCTGAGCCTCCTGGAGCCGGCCTTACAGGACCTCTGTGGGTCGGAGGCCGGCCTCGCCCAGTTGATCGGGGGCGATCTGGAGCTGGGATGCTTCCTGCTCGGCCTGGTGCGCCTGGCCCATGGTAGGACCATAGACGCCATCATCGCGGTTCATCCGACGCTTCGGCAGCTGGTGGCCCCCCTGCCCGCGCCCGGCGCCCGCCTGGCGCGCCACATCGAGAACGGCGACTTCAACGCCCTGCGGCTGGCCCTCAGCCGCCGGGTCCTGGCCGACCTCGACACCAAGCGCCGCCTGCACCCGGGCAGCGGCATGGGCGAGATCGCCGCCGTGCGCGGCCTGGCCGTGGCGCTGACCGCCGCCTGCGGTCCCCTGCTGCCCGCCGAGGATGTCGCCGAGGCGATCCTGCGCCGCTCCGAGCGCCTGGTGGAACCGAACTTCGTCAACACCCTGCTGCACGAGCAGAACGGCCTGGTGGCAGGCCTCGACGCCTTGATGACGGTGTTGGAGAGCGTCACCGGAGACGCCAACCGGCGGCGCGCTGTGCGCTTTGTCGAGGCCGCCGTCCTGACCCCGCCATTCAAGGCCGACCTGCTGAATAGCGCGGGCGGGGCCGTCGCCGCCCTTCTGGTGCTGGCGCGCACCTGGCGTCGGCTGGCGCGGGCCGGCGCCGGCGTGGTGGGGACGCAGGACCTGCTGGACGGCATCGGCCAGATCGCAGGCGCCATCAACCTCGAGGGCGGCGTGATCGCCGACCTGGCCGGGAGCATGACCCCCAAAGCCAGGAAGCTCGAAACCCTCCAGGCCATGGCCAATGGCGAGACCGCGCCGCCTGGCCCCGCCGCCCGTCACGCCGCCGACGCGATACAGCGTCTCGGCGTCACCGGGGATCAGGCCGCGAGTTAGACCGCGGCGCGCAGGGCCGCGTCGACCCGGTCTTCCTTCAGCTTCTCGGCCACCAGGAAGGCCAGCTCCAGGGCCTGTTCGCCATTGAGCCGCGGGTCGCAGTGGGTGTGGTAGCGGTCGGCCAGGTCGCCTTCGGTGAGCGCGCGCGCCCCGCCCAGGCACTCGGTGACGTTCTGGCCGGTCATCTCCAGGTGCACGCCGCCGGGGTGGACGCCCTGGGCCTTGGCGATCTCCACGAAGCTCTTCACCTCGGCCAGGATGCGGTCGAAGGGACGGGTCTTGTAGCCGTTGGTGGCGGTCAGCGTATTGCCGTGCATCGGGTCGATAGCCCAGACGACGCTGCGGCCCGAACGCTTGGTGGCCTCCATCAGGCGCGGCAGGCGGGCCTCGATCTTGTCGGAGCCGAAGCGGCCGTAAAGGGTCAGCCGGCCGGCCTCGTTCTTCGGGTTCAGCACATCGATCAGACGCAGCAGTTCGTCGGGCTCGACGGTCGGACCCACCTTCACCCCGATGGGGTTCTTGATGCCGCGGAAGTATTCCACGTGGGCGCCGTCCAGCTGGCGGGTGCGCTCGCCGATCCACAGCAGGTGGGCCGAGGTGTCGTACCAGTCGCCCGAGGTCGAATCGACGCGGGTCATGGCCTCCTCGAAGCCCAGCAGCAGGGCCTCGTGGGCGGTGAAGAACTCCACGCGGTGCAGGTCAGGCTGGCTCTCAGGCGTGACGCCGATGGCGGCCATGAAGGTCAGGGCCTCGCTGATCTTCTCCGACAGCTCGTGGTAGCGCGCGCCCTGCGGGCTGTCGTTGACGAAGCCCAGGGTCCAGCGGTGGATGTTGTAGAGGTCGGCGTAGCCGCCGCCGGCGAAGGCCCGCAGCAGATTCAGGGTCGAGGCCGACTGCGAGTAGGCCTGCAGCAGCCGCGCCGGATCGGGGATCCGCGAGGCGGCGTCAAAGTCCATGCCGTTGATGATGTCGCCGCGATAGGAGGGCAGCTCGACGCCGTCGATGGTCTCCACCGGGGAGGAGCGTGGCTTGGCGAACTGGCCGGCCATGCGGCCCACCTTCACCACCGGCTTGCCGCCGGCGAAGGTCAGCACGACGGCCATCTGCAGGATCAGGCGGAAGGTGTCGCGGATGTTGTCGGCATGGAATTCCTTGAAGCTCTCGGCGCAGTCGCCGCCCTGCAACAGGAAGGCCCGACCATCGGCCACCTCGCCCAGCAGGGTCTTCAGACGACGCGCCTCACCGGCGAACACCAGGGGCGGCATGCCACGCAGGGTCTGCTCCACACCGGCCAGGGCCGCCGCATCCGGATAGTCGGTGGGCAAGTGCTTGGCGGGCTTGGCTCTCCAGGAGGCCGGCGTCCAATGTTCGGTCATCTCAACAACTCCGTCCCCGCCTGGTCTCGCGGGCCGGCGTTCTTACTCCGAGAACACCGCCGCCGTCGATGGCCGGGGAGCCACAGACGCGCGGGCTTTCGCGTGGGCGGGTTGACGCTGCAGGCCCGCACAGGCAAGGGCGGCCAGCGACCCCACCGCCAGCCACCACTCCTGCCAGACCCCGAAGGAGACCGCGCTGAAGGTCAGATAGGCCATGGCGGTGGCGCCCGAGATGGCCAGGGCGGGGTCGCGGGCCTTGCGGCCCATCCCGGCCAGCAGGGCGACCCAGAAGACGGCGGCGGCCATGGCCCCGATCAGGCCCAGTTCCAGCCAGATCTGCAGAGCCGAGTCGTGGGGGTGGAGCTTGATACCCGGATTGAACATGCGGCTGGCGTCCAGACCCCAGCCGCGCAGGGGGTGGTCGCTGATCCAGTCGGCGGCGTGCCGCCAATAGCCCATGCGCTGGGACCAGGAGAGCGGGACGTCCTTTTCCAGCACGTCGTACCAACCCGACCGCCTCACGGCCCAGACAATGGCCGGCGCGCCCAGGAAATAGACCGCGCCCACCAAAGCCAGGGCCCTGGGGCCCCAGGTCGGCCAGGCCGCCGTCGCCAGTCCGGCGATCACACAGACCACCAGGGCGATCAGGGGCGCGTCGTAGCCGAGGGTGACGGCTGGAACCACCAGCCCCAGCACCATGGGCGCGACCAGCCAGGGCGCGCGCACGACGCGCACGGCGGAAAGCGCGGCGGCCGGCGCCAGCATGGCCAGGATGAACAGGCCCTCAGCGGCCTTGGCGATCCCCAGGTCGGGCCGGATCGGATCATGGATGGCGTCGCGGACGCCGCGGTAGAGCGCCGCGCCGGTCAGGCCCTCGATCAGCAGGATCAGGCCCAGCAGCGCCGTCCCCCAGGCCAGGACATGCAGGGCCACGGTCCGCGACCGGGGCGCCGCGGCCCGCGCCGCGCAGATGGCGGCGAAGAACACCACCGTCTCGGCGATCAGCTTGGCGGCGGTGGACTCTCCGAGGTCCTTGGCGGTGAAGGGGCTCCAGGCCGAGGATCCCGCGGCCCACAGCACAAGGGTGACGATGGCGATGCCGACGGGCCGATCTTCCTCCTCGATCCGCAGGGCGGGCAAGGTCAGCACACCCATGATGGTGAGCAGAGGCGCGAAGGCGAGCGGCGCCAGCCAGCCGATGATCGGCGTCAGGGCCAAGCCGCCCGCCATCACCCAACCGCACCAGGCGGCGAGCTTGGGGCCTGGCTGGGCGGTCCGGCTCACGCGGCGCTCAGACCGGCCGGCACGTATTTGTCGCGCATGGTGACAAGTTCCTCGGCCAGGGTCGGATGGACGGCGCAGGTGGAATCCCACTGGGCCTTGGTGACCCCCATCTTCACGGCGATGGCGGCCATCTGGATGATCTCCGGAGAGTCAGGCCCCACCACGTGGCAGCCGACGATCTTCTGGCTGTCGCGGGCCACCACCAGCTTGATCAGGCAGCGGTCGTCGCCGCCGTAGAAGGTGGTCTTCATCGGCCGGAAGCGGGACAGGTAGATATCGACCTTGCCGTGCTCGTGGCGCGCATCGGCCTCCGATTGGCCCACCGAGCCCACCGGCGGCTGCGAGAACACCGCCGAGGCCACCATGTCGTGATCGAAACTGGTGGGGTTGTTGTAGAACTCGGTCTGTGAAAAGGCCGCGCCCTCGCGGATCGCCACCGGGGTCAGGTTGATCCGATCGGTGACGTCGCCCACGGCCCAGATGTTGTCGACATTGGTCTTGGAGAACCTGTCCACCATCACCGCGCCGCTATCGGCCAGCTTCACGCCGGCGGCCTCCAGGCCCAGGCCCTTGGTGTGAGGCTTGCGGCCGGTGGCGAACATCACCTGCTCGGTGACGACGTCGAGGCCGCTGGACATGTGATTGACCAGGCCCGCGTCGGTCTTCTCGATGCTGGCGTGCTCGCAGCCCAGGATGATCTTGATGCCCTTCTTCTTCATCTCCTCGGCCAGATGGCTGCGCACGTCGTCGTCGAAGCCGCGCAGGATGTTGGCGCCGCGATAGACCAGCGTGGTGTCCACCCCCAGGCCCGCGAAGATTCCGGCGAACTCCACGGCGATATAGCCGCCGCCGGCAATCATGATCGACTTGGGCAACTGCGGCAGGTGGAAGGCCTCTTCCGAGGTGATGGCGTGTTCGATCCCGGGCAGGTCGGCGGGGCTCCAGGGCCGGCCGCCGGTGGCCACCAGGATCTTGTCGGCGGTCACCACGCCCTTGCCGACGATCTCGACGGTGTGGACGTCCTTCAGGGTCGCTCGGGCATGGACGATCTCGGCGCCGGCGTTGCTGAGGTTGGTGACATAGATACCCGACAGCCGGGCGATCTCGCGGTCCTTGGCCTCCAGGAACTTGGACCAGTCAAAGGTGGACTGGCTGGGAGACCAACCATAGCCCTCGGCCACCTTGGCGTAGCTGGCGAACTCCGAGGCGTAGACCATGAACTTCTTGGGCACACAGCCTCGGATGACGCAGGTTCCGCCCACCCGGTGTTCCTCGGCCACCGCCACCTTGGCGCCGGACATGGCCGCCAGCCGCGCGGCGCGCACGCCGCCCGAACCCGCGCCGATGACGAAGAGATCGTAGTCGTAGGTCGCCAAGAGAAACTCCTTTGAAGCGTCGCCGCCAGAAATGGCGATCAGATCGCCCGGCGGGAACACGTCAGTTCAAATAAACCTACGGCTCTACAGAGACGACGCCGTCGGCGGTTCCCACCAGGGCGAGGTCGGCGAGATCCAGGAACAGGCCGTGGTCCACCACCCCGGTGACGCTCTTGAGGACCGCGGCAAGCAGGGCGGGCTCCTCGATGCGGCCACAGGCGGCGTCATAGATCACATTGCCGCCGTCGGTGCGGACCGGCGCGCCGTCCTTCATCCGCAGGCGGGGGGCCACGCCCAGGTCGCATTCGGTCAGGGCGTCGCAGATGCGCAGCATGGTGGTCTCGTGCCCGAAGGCCACCACCTCGATGGGCAGGGGGAACTTGCCCAGCACCGGCACGCGCTTGGCGGCGTCGGCGATGACCACGCAGCGCTTCGACGCCTCCCAGACCAGCTTCTCCCGCAGCAGGGCCGCGCCGCCGCCCTTGATCAGGGACAGGGCCGGGCCGATCTCGTCTGCGCCGTCGACGGTGAGGTCGATGGCTTTCGCCTCCCCCAGCTCCTTCAGGCGGATGCCCAGGCTGGCGGCCAGCTCGGCGGTGGCCAGCGAGGTGGAGACCGCCACGATGTCCAGCTTGCGGGCGGCCAGCGCCTTGACGAACCAGGCGGCGGTGGAGCCGGTGCCCAGGCCCACGGTCATGCCGGCTTCGACAAAGGCCGCGGCGGCCTCGCCGGCGGCGCGCTTCTGATCGTCTGCGTTCATGGCTTTGACATAGGCGAAGGCTGGATTTCCCGCACCGCTATTTCTTGGCCTTCTGGGCGATCTTCATGGCCCGGAAGCGCGCGGCCCAGCCGTCCTTGTTCTGCTGCGGCGCGCGCGACAGCGCCAGGGCGTCGGCCGGCACGTCGGCGGTGACCACCGAACCCGAGCCGGTCATCGCGCCCGCCCCCACCCGCACAGGCGCCACTAGGGCGCTGTTGGAGCCGACGAAGGCGTTCTCGCCGATGTGGGTCTCGTATTTGTCGAAGCCGTCATAGTTGCAGAAGATGGTGCCCGCCCCGATGTTGGCTTTCGCGCCCACGGTGCCGTCCCCCAGATAGGACAGGTGGTTGGCCTTGGCGCCGGCGCCGACCTTGACCTTCTTCACCTCGACGAAGTTGCCGATGTGGGCGTCCTCGCCGATGTCGGCGCCCGGCCGCAGCCGGGCATAGGGGCCGATCAGGGCGCCGGAATGGACGATACAGCCCTCCAGGTGGCTGAAGGCGCGGATCACCGCCCCGGTCTCCACCGTGACGCCGGGCGCAAAGACCACGAACTGCTCGACCTGCACGCCGGGGGCAAGCTGGGTGTCCCAGCTGAAATGGATGGTCTCTGGCGCCGCCATGGCCACGCCCTCGGCCAGGAAGTGGGCCCGGGCACGGGCCTGGAAGATCGCCTCGGCCTGGGAGAGCTGCATGGGGGTGTCGGCGCCCATCACCGCGTTTTCCGGCGCGAAGTTGACCCGCACCTTCTTCTCCTCGGCCGTGGCCAGGCCGACGATGGAGGTGATGTAGTACTCCTGCTTGCCATTGTTGTTGTCGACGCGGTCCAGCCAGCCGAACAGGGCGGCGCGGTCGGCGCAGTACATGCCGGCGTTGCAGGCCTTGACCGCCAGTTCCTCGGCGGTGGCGTCCTTGGGCTCGACGATGCGGATCACATGGCCGTCGGCGCCCAGGATCAGGCGGCCATAGAGCAGGCCGTCCACCGGCTTGAAGCCCATGATCGCCAGGTCGGTCCCAGAAGCGCGCAAGGCGAACAGCGGGTTGAGGTCGGCGGCCTGCAGCAGCGGGCAGTCGCCGTTGGTCACCAGGACGTCGCCATTGAAGTCGGCGAGCGCAGCCTTGGCCGCCAACACGGCGTGGGCGGTGCCCAGCGGCGGGTCCTGCACGGCGACCGCGCCCTCCCCCAGCCGCTTGACCACCAGGGCCCGCACGCCGGGGCTGTGGTCGCCCACCACCACGATGATCTTCTCGCAGCCCGCGGCCTCGACGGTGTCGATCACCCGGTCCAGCAGGGTGCGCCCGCCCACCTTGTGCAGCAGCTTGGGGACCGGCGACTTCATCCTGGTGCCTTGGCCAGCGGCGAGGATAACAGCGGCGCGTGCAGTCATGGGGCAGGGTCCTGGAATCGGCGAAGACATTGCAATCTCGCGGCGTTTAGCCGAAACGGCGAGCGCTTTCGATGGAGCCTGCGCCGTGCCCGACCTTACTCCACTTGCCGGCGCCACCATCGCCTTCGATCTGGACGGCACCCTGGTGGACTCCGCCCACGACCTGATCGGCGCCCTCAACGTGCTGCTGGAGCAGGAGGGGATCGCCGCCCTGCCCCTGGCCGAGGCGCGTCCCTTCATCGGCCATGGGGCGAAATGGCTGCTGGAGCGGGGGTTCACGGCCCAGGGCCATCCGGTGCCCGGCGACCAGATGCCCGCGCTCTTCGACCGCTTCATCGCCCACTACAGCGAACACAGCGCCGACCTGACCCGGCCTTTTCCGGGCGTGGTGGACTGTCTGACGGAGCTGAAGGCGGCCGGGGCCAAGCTTTCAGTCTGCACCAACAAGCTCACCAGCCTGTCCGTGCCGATCCTGGAACGCCTGGACCTGGCGAAATTCTTCGACTCGGTGGTGGGCGGCGATATGCCCCCCGCGCCCAAGCCCGACGCCCGCCACCTGGCCATGGCGGTGGCCGCCGCCGGTGGCCAGATCGAGCGGGCGGTGATGGTGGGCGACGCCGCCACCGACGCCGGCGCGGCCCGCGCGGCCGGGGTTCCCCTGGTGCTGGTGAGCTTCGGTTACACCGAGACCCCGGTGGCCGAACTGGGGGCCGATATCCTCATCGACCACTTCGATGAGTTGACGGAAGCGTGCCTGCGGCTTCTCACCGCTTGCCCGGCGTGAAGCGGCGAGCTATAGGCGCATCCCTTCCGGAGGATGCGTAGCTCAGCGGGAGAGCACCTCGTTCACACCGAGGGGGTCACAGGTTCAATCCCTGTCGCATCCACCACTCCTTTCTCCACATGACGGCGAGGATGCCCCGGGCAAGCGCCCGAGAGGGGCCGATACGGCATGAACCGCGAACCTCGCGAGAGGCTCACGGCCCAGGCCGCCGGTGCGGCTCCGAACTAGAGTTTGCGGCCGAGGTGCTTCTCCACCTGGCGCCGTTCCCAGCCGCCATCGAGGAACGGGACGAACCCGAACACCGAGGCGCCGTGGGCCAGGACGCCGAGGCCCCAGCCCAGGGCGGGCCAGACGAACCAGAGGTACTGCGGGTAGCCCGCCAGATTGATCCCCGCGAGAATAGGGATGACGATCAGGTACTGGGTCAGGTGGACATAGAAGCCCTTCACCTTGCGGACATGGGAGAGGGCGAGGGCTTCGTCGGGACGAATATTGGACTGCAGGGGGTCCATGGCAGGCTCCTTGAGGCGGTTGAGATCAATCTCGAAGACGGCCGCCAGGGCCTTCATCGACTCAAGACTGCCGGGCTGGCCGCGCTCGAGCCGCTGAATGGTCCGCACGCTGAGGCCCGAGACTTCAGCCAGCTGTTCCTGGGACCAGCCCCGTTGCAGCCGCAGTTTCTGGATCAACATGTGCGTCCTCCTCCGAGATCGCTCCAAACCTGGACCGACGCGCCATTCCGCCGCCACGTCAGCAACCCGTCAACCGCCCGACCGCATACCGCCGCTGAGGCGACACCAGGCCGACATCGAGGCGACAGGGCGGGGCGCCGCCCCCCCCGCGGACGCCCCGGATGCAGGCTTCCCCGGCGATGACCCTTCCAGCGCCGCGCGCCACGGGCTACGAACCTTTCGTGGCTTATCGACTCGCAATTTTCGACTTCGACGGCACGCTCGCGGATTCCTATCCGTGGTTCACCAGCGTCCTCGATCACATGGCGGCCCGGCATAAGTTCCGGGCCATCGACGCCGAGGAGCGGGAATCGCTGCGCGGCGCGAGCGCGGGCGTGATCATGAAGAGCCTGGGGGTCTCCACCTGGAAGCTGGCGCGGATCGCCAAGGACTTCCGGGCCATGAAGAAGCAGGCCTCCTCCGGCATCCCCCTGTTCCCCGGCATTCCCGAACTGCTGCGGGAACTGCACGCCAAGGGCGTGGTGCTAGCCCTGGTGAGTTCCGACACCGAGGCCAGCGTGCGGATCGGCCTGGGGCCCGAACTCTCGGCCCTGTTCGTCCACTTCGATTGCGGGGCTTCGCTGTTCGGCAAGGCGCGGAAGTTCCGCCGGGTGCTGCGCAAGCTGTCCATGACCAAGGCCCAGACGATCTGCATCGGGGACGAAGACCGCGACGCTCGGGCCGCCGACAAGGCCGGAATCGACTTCGGCGCGGTGACCTGGGGCTATTCCACGCCCGAGAGCCTGATCGCCCACGATCCGAAGCTGACCTTCGCCACCGTGCGGGATATCGCCGCCATCGCGGGTTAACGGCGGGGCGCGATCCGCGTCAGCGCCCAATCGTAGGGGTAGGCCAGCACCTCGCGGGCCACCATGCGCAGGCAGTGTCTGCGGGTTCCAGCATAGCCCTTGCGCACCGCGCCCACCCGACTGGCGACGCCGGCGGCCCGCAGCAGCATGCGGACGCGGGGCACGTGATAGCCGTCGGTGCAGACTACGGCCCCCTCCAGCCCCTCGGTCCGGATGAAGGCGGCCGCGGCGGCGACATTCTCCATAGTGTCGCGGCTCTGTTCGTCGAGGGCGATGCGGGCGGGATCTATTCCTGCCTGGATAAGCAGGTCGGCCATGAGGCTGGCCTCGGAGGGACCATGACGTCCAACCCCGCCGGAGCAGAAGACCAAGGCGTCAGGCTCATCGCGCGCAGACTGCCGCCCGTAGGCGATGCGCCGACGCAGGGAGGGGCTGGGTCCACCGTCCGGCCAGACCGCCGCCCCGAAGATCACGATCGCCCAGGCCATGCCGCCAGGATGGCGGACGCGGGCCTCGCGAGCTAGTCTGCGTTCATCGGCGGGCTGTGCTGTTCGATGAGGTCCTCACGCTCGGCCTTGCGGACAGCGCCGCGCACGTTCAGGCGGGTGAGGACCTCTGTCTCGCCATAGCGGGCGTGAGCTTCGTCGAGGGCCGCCTGCCAGTCGCGGGCCGACAGGCACTCGGTCTCGCCGGCGAACAGGATGCTGGCGCCCCTGGGGGTCACCTGGGCGATAACATAGTTGGCCCCGACCGGCGGCAGCGAGCGCTCCTCTTCGAGGGAGGAGTAGCGGTAAACCGATCCGGACTTGCCGGCGAAATCGATCTGGCGGGTCAACGGGACGCTCCCGGCAGCTGGACGACTGAACATGACCCCCTGATACCCGACCGAATTGGGCGAAAGATAGGCTCTGCGCGCAATCGGCGATCACCAGAACGAGAGCGCCCCCAAGATCCTGGGCCAATTCACGGAACAACCGGCGCCATAAGGCGTTCGGCGACTGGGGTGGGCTCTGCTAGGCTCGGCCTTCGACCCGGGCTCGACTCAATCTCCGAGTGAGCTCCTCCAGGAAGGCGCAGACCAACCAGCCTATGGAACGACCGGCCGATTTCACTGTCAGAGACGCGCGACACCAGGGCGTCATCGAACTGACCGGCGACTGGACCGCGGCCCTGATCGGACCAGCGGCCAGCGGCCTGCGCGACGAGCTGGCTGGACGCAGCGCCGTAGATCTCGATCTCACCAAGATCGGCCGCATGGACACCGCCGGCGCCTATGCCGTGATCCAGGCCTCGGGCGACAAGTTCGACGCCGCCCGGGTAAAGGCTCGACCCGAGACCCAGCGCCTGATCGAGCTGGTCAGCCACGCGGCCCTGCCCAAGCCCGCGCCCAAGGCCAAACCCCGCGGCTTCCACGAGTTGACCATCCGGATCGGCAAGGGCGTCGTCGACCTGGCCAAGGAAATCTTCGACACCCTGGTGTTCGCTGGCCACCTGTTGGTGGTGCTGTTCCGGGCGATCCTCAATCCCAGCCGCATCCGCTGGGCCGCCTGCGTGTCGCTGGCCGAGCGCGCGGGGCTGGACGCCATCCCGATCGTGGCCACCACCACCTTCTTCATCGGCGCCGTCGTGGGCCTGCTGGGCGCCAACATGCTGCGGCAGTTCGGGGCCGAGGTGTTCGCCGTCGAGCTGATCGGCATCGCGGTGCTGCGCGAGTTCAACATCCTGATCACCGCGGTCCTGCTGGCTGGCCGTTCAGCCTCATCCTTCGCCGCCGAGCTCGGCTCGATGAAGATGAACCAGGAGATCGACGCCATGAAGGTGATGGGTGTCGACCCCTTCGAGGCCCTGGTCTTCCCGCGCTTCGCCGCCCTGCTGTTCACCATCCCGCTGCTGACCTTCGTGGCCACCCTGGCGGGCCTGGCGGGCGGCCTGCTGGTGACCTGGTCGGTGCTGAACCTGGGGCCGTCCTTCTTCCTGCAGCGCATCGTCGACAATGTCGGCATCAACCAGTTCTGGATCGGGCTCTCGAAAGCCCCAGTGATGGCCGCCGTGATCGCCGGCATCGGCTGCCGCCAGGGCCTGGAGGTGGGCGGCGATGTCGAATCCCTGGGCCGGCGGGTGACGGCCGCGGTGGTGCACGCCATCTTCGCCATCATCCTGATCGATGCTGTGTTCGCCCTGGTCTATATGGAGTTCGACATTTGACCGTCGAGGCCGAGGACCATGTCCTGACCGAGGACGAGCTGCCCGAGACCGGCCCCGCCATCGAGGTGAAGGGCCTGGTGTCGAGGTTCGGCGACAACGTCATCCACGACGGCCTGGACCTGGTGGTCCAGCGCGGCGACGTGCAGGGCGTGGTGGGCGGGTCCGGCACCGGCAAGTCGGTGCTGCTCAACACCATTATCGGCCTGAAGTCCCCAGACGGCGGCACGGTCCAGGTGTTCGGACAGGACATCCAGAACGCCTCGCGCCGCAAGTGGTCGGCGGTCGAGCGCAGCTGGGGCGTGATGTTCCAGCAGGGGGCCCTGTTCTCAAACCTGACGGTGCGCGAGAACGTCGCCGCGCCCATGTATGAGCACACCAAGATGCCCAAGCGGGTGATCATGGAACTCGCAGAACTTAAGATCGCCCTGGTGGGCCTGCAGCCCGAGGCCGCCAATCTGAAACCCGCCGAGCTGTCGGGCGGCATGCGCAAGCGCGCGGGTCTGGCGCGGGCCCTGGCGCTGGATCCAGAGCTGCTGTTCCTCGACGAACCGACCGCGGGGCTGGACCCTATCGGGGCGGCGGCCTTCGACGAACTGATCAAGGACCTGTCGGACAGTCTCGACCTGACGGTCTTCATGATCACCCACGACTTGGACAGCCTCTACGCGATCACCGATCGCGTCGCGGTGCTAGCCGACAAGAAGGTGGTCGCCAACGCCCCGGTGGCGGACCTCGAAAAGTCCGACCACCCGTGGATTCGTGAATACTTCCTGGGACCTCGCAGCCGCGCCGCGACGGGCTCGGCGAAGAAAGCCAAGACGGTAGGCTGATGGAAAAAGACGCCAACTACGCCCTGGTGGGCCTTTCGACCCTGATCCTGTTCCTGGGGATGGTGATCTTTGGTGTGTGGCTGGCCAAGGTCCAGTTCAGCCGGGACTACCAGCTGTACGACATCGTCTTCCAGGGCCCGATCAACGGCCTGACCCAGGGCGGTGAAGTGCGCTTCAATGGTATCAAGGTGGGCGAGGTCACCAAGATCGAGCTGGCCCGTGACAATCCCAAGAACGTGGTGGCCCGCGCCCGCGTCACCTCCGACGTGCCGATCCGCGTGGACTCCGTGGCCACCCTGGAGCCCCAGGGCATCACCGGGGTGAACTATATCCAGATCAGCGCCGGCACGCCGTCCAAGCCGCTGCTGAAGGACGTCACCGCCGAGGGCAAGGTGCCGGTGATCCGAAGCCAGCGCAGCACCCTGTCAGACCTTCTTGAAGGCGGCGGCACGGTGCTGAGCCGCACCGTCGAGGCCCTGGACCGGGTCAACAAGGTGCTGTCGGACCAGAACGTGAAGACCTTCTCCGCCGCGCTGAGCGACACCCAGGCGGTGACCGCCGAACTGCGCGAACGCAAGGCGGTGATCGCCGACGCCCAGAAGGCCCTGCAGAGCATCGACACCGCCGCGCAATCCTTCGCCCAGCTCGGCCAGTCGGGTCAGGAACTGGTGGACGGCGACGGCAAGCGGACGATGAAGAACGTCGCCGACGCGGCCGAAGAGGCCAAGGCCGCGGCCAAGGACCTGCGTCAGATCATGGGCAAGCTGGAGGGTCCCACCAGCGACTTCGCCACCACCGGCCTGCCGCAACTGACCGCCGCCGCCGTGCAGCTGCAATCCACCGCCGAGGCGCTCGAGCGCCTGGCCAACGAACTCCAGACCAATCCCCGGGGCGCCGTCGGCAAGCCGGCCGCCAAGGAAATCGAGGTGAAGCCATGACCCGTCTGCAGCGCCTGATCCGGCTCTCGGCCGTGGCCCTGACCGCCGTGGCCCTGACCGGCTGCATCTCGCTCTTCCCCAAGAGCAAGCCGGCCAACCTCTACCAGTTCGACTACGTCATGCCCGCCGACGCCGCGGCGCCGACGGCTCCTGGTGACCTGTTCGGGGTGCTGAAGCTCGCCAACGGTTTCACCAAGGCCGCGGCCGGCGACCGGATTATGACGCTCACCGGCGGCAGCGACGTGGCCTATATCGCCGAGGCCCGCTGGGCGTCGCCTGCCTCGGTGCTTTTCGACGAGGCGGTGAACAAGGCCTTTGACCAGGACGGCGCACCCGCGCACCTGATCGGCCGCGGCGAGATCGGCAAGTCCGACTATGTGCTGAAGCTCGACGTCCGCGAGTTCCAGGTCACCTATGCCGCCCCCAAGGGCCGGCCCTCGGTGGTGGTGAATGTCCATGCCACCCTGACCAAGTCCGGCGATCGCAGCCTGGTGGCGGAACGCAGCTTCACCAAGACCGTGGCCGCCGACGATGACCGGCAGGCCGCCATTGTGCGCGCCTTCAACGTCGCGGTCAGCGGCGTGCTGAGGGATCTGGTGGAATGGACCTCGGCGCTTGGAAAGACGGGGACCTAAGCCCCCTACCCGTCCAGCCCATTGATGCGCTTGGCTGCGGTGACGGTGTTGGCCAGCAGGCAGGCCACGGTCATCAGGCCGATGCCGCCCGGGACCGGGGTGATATTGGCGGCGACCTTCTCGGCCTCCTTGAAGGCCACGTCGCCCACCAGCTTGGTCTTGCCCTCCGCGGCCTTGACCGGATCGCGGAAGGGCACACGGTTGATGCCGACGTCGATGACGGTGGCGCCGGGCTTGATCCAGTCGCCCTTGATCATCTGAGGACGGCCGACCGCGGCCACCAGGATGTCGGCCTCGCGGCAGACGGCGGGCAGGTCGACGGTCCGCGAATGGGCGATGGTCACCGTGCAGTCGGCCTGCAGCAGCAGCTGAGCGATCGGGCGGCCCACCAACACTGATCTGCCCACCACCACCGCGCGTTTGCCCGACAGATTTCCCAGGGTCTGGCGCAGCACCAGCATGCAGCCCAGCGGGGTGCAGGGAATGAGCGCGGGCATGCCGCTGGCCAGCAGGCCGGCATTGACCACCGTCAGGCCGTCCACATCCTTGTTGGGGTCCATGGCCGCCAGGACCATCTTCTCATCCAGGTGGCCCGGCAGCGGCATCTGGACCAGGATGCCATGGATCTTGGGGTCGTCATTGAGCTGCTCCACCAGGGCCATCAGCTCGTCCTGCGTCGTCTCGGCGGGCAGCCGGTGGGTCTCCGAATGCATGCCCGCGGCCTGGGAATGTTCCCCCTTGGAGCGCACATAGACCTGGCTGGCCGGATCCTCGCCCACCAGCACCACCGCCAGGCCCGGCTGGATGCCATGCTCGGCCTTGAGCATGGCGACTTCACCGGCCGCCTGGGCGCGGACCAGTTCGGCCAGGGACTTCACGTCGATGGTGTGGGCTGAGGTCATGAAGGCTCCTGTTTCCGCCGGAACTCGGGGTTCGACTATCCGTTCACGCTGCGCCGCGCAATGCGGCCAGGAGCGGACACATGTCGGGGTTCACAGCCTTCTTCACGAAATTCTCGACGGCGGTGTCCAAATGGACCGGCCGGCCCGCAGTGTTCGCGATCTGCTGTGGCTTGGTGGTGCTTTGGGGACTGTCGGGGCCCATGTTCGGCTTTTCCGACACCTGGCAGCTGGTGATCAACACGGCCACCACCATCATCACCTTCTTGATGGTGTTCCTGATCCAGAACACCCAGAACCGCGACAACAACGCCCTGCACGCCAAGCTCGACGAGCTGATCCGCGTCTCGGAGGGCGAGAACGGCTTCATCGGCATCGAGAACCTCACCGACAAGGAACTCGAGGCGATCCTGGCCGAGTGCGACAAGAACGCCACGGAGCTGCGGCTGGTGACCAAAAAAGGCGGCGCCCGCACCGACGTGCCCAGTCTGCACGCCAGCAAGAAGAAGGCGGCGGTGACCTCCGCCAAGAAGGCGCCCGCCGCGAAGAATAAGGCCGCCTAGTGCGTCAGTTGCGCCCGTAAAGCGCTTCGTAGGGATCGGCCTTGCCCGCCAGCACATCGGCCACGCTGACCGCCGGCCAACCGATCTTGACGCCCGCGCTGGCGGTCCAGGCCTCAGCGACCAGGTCGCGCAGTTCCGACGCCCCAGCGGCGACCCGGACGGTGGCGAAGGCGATCCCCTTCGGATCGGCGCCAAGGAAGCCTCCGGCCTTCTCCAACTGGTAGAAGGGCTCGGCCTGCGCCCCTGCGACGGCGAGATAGTCGGCCACCCGCTTTTCGATGGCGCAGCCGCAGGACTTGAACGGCGTCATCTGCGCGCGCACCGCCGGCTCACGGACATTGGCGCCCACGAAAGCCTCCTCGAAGGGCCCGTGGACCTTGGCGGTGGTGTAGCCATTGGGGTTCGGATAGTCCCCCCAGCCGTTGTAGTGCGCGCTGATATGCAGCGGCTGGGAGCCGTCGCCGACGAAGTGGGACAGGTAGCCGATGGTCGACAGCACCTGCTGCTCGCGGCGCACGCGGTCGGCATGCATCCAGGCGCGGCGGGCCTTGTCCTTCTGTCGCGGCTCGGCCGCCATCTCGACGCGCCAGTAGGCGAAGTCGGTGGTGAGCTGCTGGTACTGGTCGACGATGGAATAGGGCAGGTAACCGCCCTTCCAGCTATCCTGTCCCACGGCGCGCAGGGCGGCCTCGTACTCCGCTCGGGTGGGCGGCAGGGCGTCCAGGCGCGGTCCGCCCAGAATGCGGCCGTCATCTTCCAGATCGACGAAGTGGCCTGGATCGCGGTTGCTGTCATGGACCTTACCCGAGCCCTTGGAGCGGTCGGGTTCACGGGAGAGCTCCCCCACGGCGGCGGCGGCGGCCGGGGTGCGTAGGAAAGCCGGCACGGCGGCGGGCAGGCCCTCCATGGCCGCCTGCCCCACCATCCGGTGGCCCATATTGCCCCAGGCCAGGGCGGGCGCCGGCGCGGCGGCGAGCAGGAGAGCGGCGAGATGCAGGGCGCGGATTTTCATGTCGCCGATTTGAGCCCCCGTCTCCGGGAAGGCAAGCCTCCCGGCGCCAAGGTCGCCGGGATTTCACCAGACTGTCGCGGAACGCCCTAGGCGATCTTCAGCGCCTTTTCGGTCCGCGCGATCCAGGCCTGCACCTTCGGATAGTCCGACAGCCTGAAACCCCCGTCGCCAGCCTCTCGCGTGTAGGCCACCAGGGCGACGTCGGCGAGGCTGACCCGGTCGCCCACCAGGAAGGGCGACGCGGCCAGACCATCCTCCAACCGCTGCAGGGCGGCCTTGCCGCGCTCCACGATCTTGGGTTCCAGGTCGGCCACCGGCTTGCCCTGGAACCGCACCTGGAAACGGGCGACGGCCACATAGGGCTCGTGGCTGTACTGCTCCCAGAACATCCACTCCAGCATGCGGGCCCGCTCATAGGCGTCGGTGGGGATCAAATCCGATCCCTCCGCCAGGTGCAGGATGATGGCGTTGGACTGGGCCAGCGGCCGGCCGTCGTCGAGGATCACGGCGGGAACCTGCCCGGCCGGGTTCATGGCCAGGAATTCCGGCGTCCGGCTCTGGGCCTTCATGACGTCGGTCTCGATCCACTCATAGGTCAGGCCGAGATGATCGGCCGTCCACTTCACCTTCAGGCAGTTGCCTGAGATCGAGTCGCCAAAGATGCGCATAGGCCCTGCCCCCGTTGCTGTACGCGGGTTCATAGACGAAGCATCCACAGGCGCAATCGATGCTGTCTACAGGTGGGTGTTAGCAGAGCTATTCAACGGGGTTGCCCTCGCGCCAGAGTCCCGGTACTCAGACCCCCGCTGACAGATCAACGACGTAGGATCCCCATATGGGACGCCACCTCGCCGCCCTGGCCGCCCTTCCCCTTCTGGCTTTCGGAGGCGGAGCGCATGCCGCGCCGTCCGACCCCATCGGGGACCTCCTGATGAACGCCCTGACCGGCACGGTGCCCGGTTCGGCTGACTACCGTCTGCGCGCGACGCTCTATCACGCCGGCGCCAAGGGCGTGGGCGGGCTGGACTCCCTGGGCTGCAAGGTCGTCGCCATGCGCACCGCCGCCATCGACCGCAACCTGATCCCGCGCCGCACGATCCTGTTCATCAAGGAAACTGTGGGCCTGTCCATGCCCGACGGCGGCACCCACGACGGTTACTGGTATGCCTCCGACGTGGGCGGCGCGATCAAGGGCCAGCGCATCGACCTGTTCACCGGCGCCGGTGCGGGCTCCATGAAGCCCATGCGTCCACTGAACCTCTCCCAACTGACGGTCACCAAGGCCGGCCAGTTCAAGGGCTGCCCGCCGAACTGACCCGCGATGCTCTCATCCCGCTAAGCGCTGGGGGAGGATCTGAACCTCAGGTCTCGACGAAGGCCCGCTCGAGCACGTAGTCGCCCGGCGAGGCCAGAGACCCCTCAACATACCCCCGGGCTTCCAGCAGGATCTTCAGGTCGGCCAGGACCGAGGGGCCGCCGCACAGCATCAGACGGTCGACGGCCGGGTCCAGAGGCGGAACGCCCAGGTCCTCGAAGATCTTGCCCGAGGCGATCAGGTCGGTGATCCGGCCCTGGTGCTTGAAGGGCTCGCGGGTGACGGTGGGATAGTAGCGCAGCTTGGGGGCGACGATCTCGCCCAGTATCTCGTCCTGCGGCAGCTCGGTCTCGAACAGTTCGCGGTAGTTCAGGTCGGCGACATTGCGCACCGTGTGGGTGACGATCACCTCGTCGAAGCGGTCATAGACCTCTGGGTCACGGGCCAGGCTCAGCCAGGGGGCCAGGCCGGTGCCGGTGCCCAGCATGTAGAGGCGCTTGCCGGGCTTCAGCCCGTCCAGCACCAGGGTGCCGGTGGGCTTCTTGCCGATCAGCACCTGGTCGCCGACGGCGATCTTCTGCAGGCGCGAGGTCAGGGGGCCGCTCTCGACCTTGATCGAATAGAACTCCAGCTCGTCGTGCCAGGACGGCGAGGCGATGGAATAGGCGCGCAGCAGCGGCTTGCCGTCGACCTCCAGGCCCACCATCACGAACTGGCCGCTCTGGAAGCGGAAGGCCGGATCGCGGGTGGTGCGGAACGAGAACAGGCTGTCGGTCCAGTGCTGGACCCAGGTCACGGTCTCATAGAGGAAGGCGCCGGCCTTCTTGGCCGGGGCGGCGGCGGTCACATCGGTCATGATCGGTCTGCTTAAAACTCTATGGTTTGTCGCGTGACGGTCGCCGAAACCGGTATCCACTTTCGGCTGTCACACTCCCGGTCGCGGACTAGATATCGCCGCCGACATTCGTAACGGCGTCGGGCGCGCGGGCGACATGTATGCCGCATTCGGTCTTTTCGGAACCCGCCCAGCGACCGGCGCGCACATCTTCGCCCTCTTCCACGGCCTTGGTGCAAGGCCAGCAGCCGATGGAGGGGAAGCCCTGGGCCACCAGGGGGTGGGCCGGCAGGTCGTGCTCGGCCATGTAGGCGTCCAGCTCGGTCTTGCCCCAGTTGGCCAGGGGATTGAACTTCACCTGGCCGTCGGCCTGCTCCACCACCGGCAGGGACAGGCGATCGCCGCCGTGGAAGCGCTTGCGGCCGGTGATCCAGCCGTCGAAGCCCTTCAGGGCGCTGTCCAGCGGGATCACCTTGCGGATGTTGCAGCAGGCGTCGGTGTCGGTCTGCCAGAGGTTGGCCTTGGGATCGACGGTGGCCAGGTCGGTATAGAGCGGCCGCAGGTCGCGCACGTCGGTAAGGCCCAGCTTGGCGGCCAGGTTGCGCCGGTAGTCCAGCGTCTGGCCAAACAGCATGCCGGTGTCGAGGAACATGATCGGCATGTCCGGCTTGATCCTGGACACCATGTGCAGCAGCACCGCCGACTCCGCCCCGAAGGACGAGACCAGGGCCAGCTTGTCGCCGAAGGTCTCGACGGCCGATTCCAGCACCGTCACCGGATGGGCGTGGCGCAGTTCGGCATCGAGGCGCAGGGCGATCTGCGGGCGTTCCAGTTGATCAAAGGCCATGCTCAGGACTCCGCGCGCTCGGTGAAGGCCGGGGTCCGGCCGTCGGCGGCGCGTTGATAGACGTGACGATGACGATTGGCGGCGTGGGCCCATTGGGCAGGACTCGAGCCGTCAGCAGGTTCAAAGGAGTCACAGCCGCAGCGGGTCAGGAAGTTGGCCTCCTCGCGGAGCACCTCCCCCACCGCCCGGACCTCGCCCTTGAAGCCGAAGCGGGCGCGCAGCAGGTGGGCCGTGGAGAAGCCCCGGCCGTCGCGGTATTTCGGGAAGGCGACGGCCACCACCGCCACCTTGGGCAGGTCATAGGCCAGCGCCTCAACCTCCTCGTCCGGCTCGATGCGCACGCCGACGGCGCGGCCCTGGGAGATCAGGGTGTCGCCCTCGGAGGAGAACCGGGTGAGCGAGATGATCACGTCGCCCGGGGGCAGGCCCTCGTCGTCGGCGACGTGGGTGAAGGGGTCGTCGGCGGAGACGAACTGGCCGCCCTCGATCCTAATGAGCTTCGGCATAGACAGCCTCCTTGAAGGGGGCGACGCCCGTGCGGCGGAAAGTGTCGAGGAAGCGTTCGCCCTCGGCCCGCTCGCGCAGATAGACCTCGACGATGGTGTCGATGGCGTCGGTGACGCGGTCGGCGGGAAGCGCCGGGCCCAGCATCTTGCCGACCTCGGCGTCCTCGGCCCCGGAGCCGCCCAGGGTGAGTTGGTAGAACTCCTCGCCCTTCTTATCGACGCCCAGGATGCCGATGTGGCCGACATGGTGGTGGCCGCAGGCGTTGATGCAGCCGCTGATCTTGATCTTCAGCTCCCCCACCAGCTCGGCGCGGTCCTGGTCGGCGAAGCGGTGGGCGATGTCCTGGGCGATCGGGATTGCGCGGGCATTGGCGAGCGCGCAGTAGTCCAGGCCCGGGCAGGCGATGATGTCGGTGATCAGGTTGATGTTGGGCGTCGCCAGGCCCGCCGCGGCCAGGGCCGCGAACACCGCCGGCGCGTCGTCCAGCTTCACGTGTGGCAGGACCAGGTTTTGCTCGTGGGTCACCCGGATGTCGTTCTGGCCGTAGCGTTCGCCCAGGTCGGCCACCACGTCCATCTGATCGGAGGTGGCGTCGCCAGGGGTGTCGCCGATCCCCTTGAGCGAGATCTCGACGATGGTGTAGCCGGGCCGCTTGTGGGGCTTGAGGTTGTTGCGGGCGAAGCGCGCGAAGGCCGGGTCGGCGGCCTTGGCGGTCTCGAAGGCTTCCGAGCGGTTCACCAGGGTGTCGAAGGCCTTGGGCGCGAAGGCCGCGCGGATGCGGGCGATCTCGGTGTCGGGCATGTCGGCGCCGGGGCCGACCTTCTCCCACTCTTCCTCGACCTGGCGGCGGAACTCATCGGCGCCCAGGGCGGCCACCAGGATCTTGATGCGGGCCTTGTAGCTGTTGTCGCGGCGGCCGTGGCGGTTGTAGACGCGCAGAACAGCGTCCAGGTACGAGAACAGCCGGTTGGCCGGCAGGAACTCGCGGATGGTCGGGCCGACATAGGGTGTGCGCCCCATCCCGCCGCCGACGATCACCTCAAAGCCCATGGTCCCGTCACGGGCCCGGCGGACCACCAGGCCGATGTCGTGAACCCGGGCTGCCGTGCGATCCTTGGGCGAGGCGGTGACCGCGAACTTGAACTTGCGCGGCAGGTGGCTGAACTCGGGGTGCAGCATCGACCACTGGCGGATGGCCTCGGACCAGACGCGCGGGTCGTCGATCTCTTCGGCGGTGGCGCCGGCATAGGGGTCGGAGGTGACGTTGCGGATGCAGTTGCCGCTGGTCTGGATGGCGTGCAGGTCGACAGTGGCCAGCTCCTCCAGGATCGCCGGCGTCTCGCGCAGTTTGATCCAGTGGAACTGCAGGTTGGTGCGGGTGGTGAAGTGGCCGTAGCCCTTGTCGTATCGGCGGCCGATATCAGCCAGCTTGCGCAGCTGGACAGCGTTCAGCGAGCCATAGGGGATGGCGACCCGCAGCATGTAGGCGTGCAGCTGCAGGTACAGGCCGTTGCGCAGACGCAGCGCCTTGAACTGATCTTCGGTGATCTCGCCGGCCAGGCGGCGTTGCACCTGTTCCTTGAACTCGGCGGCCCGGTCGGCCAGGAATTCCTTGTCGAGGGTGTCGTACTGATACATCGGCCCTACTTACGCTTGATCAGGTTGACGCGGCCCGTGGACCGCGAGGCGCCGGTGGCGTGCATCAGGGCCTCGATGGCCGCGCCGCCCTCGGCCTGCTTGCCATGGCCCGGATGATTGGGGGGGCCGAGCGCCCGGATACGTTCGCGGTAGCTGAGCGGCGCCCAGAGGCCTTCGCTCTCGATCAGGTCGATCAGATAGACGTCGATCACCGTGTTGGGCTGGGACTTGCCCTGGCCCTCGGCGGCCTCGCCGGTGGGGTCGTCGGAAAACAGCTCGGCGTCGGCGAACCGTTCCACCCACTGCCCGGCTTTCCAGAAGACGACCTCGCCGTCGTCCAGACGATTGGCGGTCAAGGCTTTCATGATCCCACTCCCCGCTCGAGACCCCGAGCTTCGATACTTTGAACAAACTGGGCGGTCCCGGCCTGGGCCAGCGCCATGGCCTCGCCCACGATCAGCAGGGCGGGACCGGAAACTTGCGCGGCGGCCTCCGCCAGGCCGGCCAGGTCGGTGACCACGCGGCGCTCGTCGGCGCGGCTGGCCTTCTCGACGATCAGGGCCGGGGTCGACGCCGCGCGGCCCGCGTCCATCAGGCGCGTGGCGATCGCGGCGGCCGTGGAGACGCCCATATAGA
The DNA here is from genome assembly GCF_016772415.1 of Phenylobacterium glaciei. NCBI lineage: Bacteria > Pseudomonadati > Pseudomonadota > Alphaproteobacteria > Caulobacterales > Caulobacteraceae > Phenylobacterium > Phenylobacterium glaciei. Next base: position 1,683,958 of record NZ_JAGSGD010000001.1, on the reverse strand, counting down.
TCACCACGGTGTGGTTGGGCTTTGCCAGGCTCGCCCAGTCCAAGTCTGGCGTTTCGCCCGTGGCCGCATGGCCGGTGACGAAGGTGACCGCCTGGGCCGCGCCGCGATGGGTCAGGGGCGCGCCGGCGCTAGCGGCCGAAGCCAGGGCGGCGGTGACGCCGGGCACCACGTAGCAGGCGACACCGGCCTCGCGGCAGGCTTCAAGCTCCTCGCCGCCGCGGCCGAAGATGAACGGGTCGCCGCCCTTCAGCCGGATGACCGTCAGGCCCTCCAGGGCGAAGGCTGTCAGCATGCGGTTGATTTCGTCCTGGGCGTAGGAGTGCCGCGACTTGCGCTTGGCGACCGAGATCCGGCGGGCCGACACCGGCGCCAGGTCCAGGATCTCGTCGCTCACCAGGCCGTCGTGGACCACCACATCGGCGGTCGCCAGGACCTTGAAGGCCTTGAGGGTCAGCAGTTCCGGGTCGCCGGGGCCCGCGCCCACCAGCCACACGGAGCCTGCCGCACGCACGCCGTCGCCGCCCAGGACGACCAGGCGGTTGGCGGCGGGGGCCTTGGGCGCGCGATGCGACATGGGCTTTAAGGTTCTCTAACGACGAGGCTTGAGTTTTGAAGCGGCGCGGGCTCGACACCCGCCCCGCCCGATGTCCACCGATGAAAAGGGCCTATACACCGCCGGACGCTTGCAAACTGGTCTCGAAGGGCCCAATTCGCAAGCCAAGGTCTTCTGCCGGGGCTGTCAGGAAAACTCCATGGAACGCGACGCGCCGCGCCGCAGGTTGCCGCCGCTCAACGCCCTCCGCGCGTTCGAGGCCGCCGCCCGCCACCTGAACTTCTCACGCGCCGCCGACGAGCTGTCGGTGACGCCCGGCGCGGTGAGCCAGCAGATTCAGAACCTGGAAGACTATGTGGGCGCCTCGCTGTTCAAGCGCACCCCCAAGGGCCTGCTGCTGACCGACGCGGCCCAGACCGCCCTGCCCGCCCTGCGCGAGGCCTTCGACCGGCTGGCCGAGGCCGCCTCCATGCTGACCGCCGCCGTGGACGGCCGCCGCCTGACCCTGACCGCCGCCCCCTCCTTCGCCGCCAAGTGGCTCGTGCCCCGCCTCGGCAAGTTCGAGGAGCTGCATCCGCAGGTGGACGTCTGGCTGTCGGCCGGGCTGGAACTGGTGGACCTCACCGCCGGCGAGGTGGACGTGGCCATCCGCTACGGCGCCGGACGCTATCCGGGCCTGGAGGTCCGCCGGCTGATCGGCGAGACCGTGGTGCCGGTGCTGAGCCCCGAGCTCCAGGCGTCCAATCCGCTGAACTCCCCGGCAGACCTGCTGGGCCACATCCTGCTGCACGACGGCTCGCCCGAGCCGGACGATAGCTGCCCCGACTGGACCATGTGGCTGGCGGCCCGCGGCGTGAAGGGCGTCGACGGCACCCGAGGCCCCCGCTTCAACCAGTCCAGCATGGTGATCGAGGCCGCCGCCAACGGTCGCGGCGTGGCGCTGGCCAAGCGCACCCTGGCCCAGGCCGACCTGGACGCCGGCCGCCTGGTCTCGCCGCTGCAGATCTCCACGGCGGTCGACTTCGCGTATTACGTCGTCCACCCCAAGGCCAAGGGCCGGCTGCCCCAGGTGAAGGCCTTCATCAACTGGATCACCGCCGAAGCCGAGGCCCACGAACTGGCGCTGCAGGCGCTGGACAACGGGGCGGGGATTTAACTCAACGTCATCCCGGCCGGAGCGAAGCGAAGAGCCGGGACCCAGGGGCCGCCATCACCCCCCTGGGTCCCGGATCGCCTATCGGCGTCCGGGATGACGTGGATTGCTACCGGAAACTCAACCCCTCGAACTGCCCGGACGTCCGCCAGGCCTCGATGTACTTGAAGAAGGCCGTGGCGCCGGCCGGATAGCCGACATTGTACTTGGCGCCCGGGCCGGCGTCCTGACCCTCGTTGTTGTAATAGCCCGGCGTGCAGTCTGGCGCGCCCAGCATGCGGCCGGCGCCGGTCAGCAGCAGGTCGACCCAGGCCTTCTGGGCCTCGGGCGTGACCTCCACCTCCTTGGCCCCGACGTCGAGGGCGTGCTTGACCGTCAGGGCGATGGTGCGGCCCGATTCCGTCAGGTTGTGCGGCACGTTTGAGATCAGGTTAGCCCCTTGCGTCGGCTGCACAAAGAAGGCGTTGGGGAAGCCCAGGACGTGGATGCCATGCTTGGACTTCATGCCCTCGGCCCAGGCGTCCGACAGTTTCAGGCCATCGACGCCGGTCAGGTCGAAGCCCGCGCGGCGCTTGTACTCGGTGCCGACTTCGAAACCCGAGGCGTAGATGATGCAGTCGACCTCATACTCGACGCCGGCCACCACGAAGCCCTTCTCGGTGATGCGCTCCACGCCCTTGCCGTCGGTGTCCACCAGGTGGGCGGCGGGCTCGTTGAAGGCTTGCAGGTAGGCGTCGTGGAAGCACGGGCGCTTGCAGAGCTGGCGATACCAGGCCTTCAGCTTCTCGGCGGTGTCGCGGTCCTCGACGATAGCGACCGCCCGCGCGCGGATCTCCTCCATCTTCTCGAAGTCGCTATCCTCATAGGCGGCCAGCATCTTCAGCGGGGTCATGTCCTCGCGGGGCAGTTGGGAAATCTTGGCGCGAATGCGGCGCGACAGATCAGTCCAGCCGTCCATCACCAGGTCTTCCTCGGCGTTTCCGCCGGCCTGGTTGGCGGTGAAGTTCTCCAGCCAGCGCTTCTGCCAGCCCGGGGTGGCGATCTCGGCGAACCACTCGGGATCGATGGGCTTGTTGGCGCGGACGTCCACCGAGGACGGGGTGCGCTGGACGACGTAGAGTTCCTTGCAGGCCTTGGCCAGGTGCGGCACCGCCTGCACAGAGGTGGCGCCGGTGCCGATGATGGCGACGCGCTTGTCGGCCAGCTTCTCCATCTTGGCGCCCTTGGGGTCGCCGCCGGTGTAGTCGTAGTCCCACCGGCTGGTGTGGAACGAATGGCCCTTATAGGTCTCGATGCCGGGAATGCCCGGAAGTTTCGGAACATGAAGAGGCCCGGTGCCCAGGCCGATGAAGCTGGCGGTGAATTCGTCGCCGCGGTTGGTCTTGATCACCCAGACCGAGCGGCTCGCGTCCCAGCGCAGGTCCTGCACCTCGGTGTGGAACAAGGCGTTTTCATACAGGCCGTACTGCTTGCCGATCCGCTGGCACTGCTCGAGGATTTCCGGAGCGTGGGCGTACTTCTCGGTCGGCATGTGGCCGGTTTCTTCGAGCAGCGGCATGTAGATCATCGAGGCGGTGTCGCACTGGGCGCCCGGATAACGGTTCCAGTACCAGGTGCCGCCGAAGTCGCCGCCCTTCTCGATGATGCGGACATCGGTGACGCCCTGCTCCACCAGGCGGGCCCCGGTCACCAAACCTGCGAACCCGCCGCCGACGAAGGCGAAGGTGACGTGGTCGGTCTTGGGCGCCCGCTCGACGCGGGGCGTGTAGGGATCGTCGAGATAGTGGGCGAGATTGCCCTTCACCTCCAGGTACTGGGCGTTGCCGTCAGTCCGCAGCCGCTTGTCGCGCTCGGCGATGTATTTGGCGAGCAGGGCCTTCTTGTCGATCGTCGTCACAGCCTCGGTGGTCATTTCAATGGCCTCAGTCTTAAATTCAAAGAAAACAAACACCTGAGCCACCAGGGCCGGAGTCGTAACTTAGAAGATAGAGTATGGCGCCTGCCAAGGCTAGCCATGGGCGGAGATTCTCCACGCGCCGGGCGGCGATGGCTCATGTTGTGAAGGTCTGGAAAAGTACGTCCACCAAGCGAATGGTGGGTGCAGTAGGATTCGAACCTACGACCCGCTGATTAAGAGTCAGCTGCTCTACCAACTGAGCTATGCACCCGTACCGTTCGAAGCCCGCGAGGGCCTAGCGGCAAGGGCGCGGAACATACTTGAAGCCTCGCTGAAAGCAAGGCGGGTAAGGGGACGAATTTTTTGGCCAGGCGGGACCTCACCGGCGCGGTGGATTTTGCGTACCTCGAAGGCTTCGCCGCGGGCGATCAGGGCGTCGTGGACGAGGTCCTGGCCCTGTTCCGCGAGCAGGCCAATCTGTGGTCGACAATGCTGGATGCGACCAGCGAGGGCTGGCTCGACGCCGTCCACACCATCAAGGGCGCGGCGCGGGGCGTCGGGGCCTTCCAGCTGGGGGACGCCTGCGAGATCGCCGAGCAACAGGGGGCCGGACGGCTGGAGAGCGTTCGGGTCGCCCTCCAGGCCGCCTTAACCGACGTGGCGGCCTACGCCCACGAGCGGGCGTTGCAGTCCCTCAAGACCCCGAAGGGTTAGCGCTTCATCGCGCCTTCGAGATACTTGCGGATGCCCGGCCCATAGGGCGGACGCATGGTCAGCAGCGGGCCGATGTCCTTCTTGATCTGGGTGTAGATCGACTTGCGGTGGCTGAACTCGCGGAAGCCGTCCTGGCCGTGATAGCTGCCCATGCCCGAGGGCCCCACCCCGCCGAAGGGCAACTCTTCCTGGGCGACATGGAAAATCACGTCGTTGATGGTCACTCCGCCGGCCGTGGTTCCGTTCAGCACCTTCTCCTTCTCCGCGTCATCGTCGCCGAAATAGTAGAGGCCGAGCGGGCGGTCGTGAGCGTTCACATAGGCGATGGCCTCGTCGACGCCGGAATAGGTCTTCACCGGCAGCAGGGGGCCGAAGATCTCCTCCTGCATCACCTTCATGTCGTCGGTGGGGTCGATGATCAGGGTGGGCGCGATCTTGCGGTGTTCCTGCTGGCTCAGATCCTCGCCCTCGGGCTTCAGCTCGATGATCCGCGCGCCCTTGGCCCGGGCGTCGTCCACATAGCCCTTGATGCGGTCATAGTGCCGATCGGCGACGATGGCGGTGTAGTCGGGGTTGTCGCGGATCGTCGGGAACATCTTGGCCACCGCCCCCTGGGCGTGGCCGATGAAGGCCTCCAGCTGGTCCTTCGGGGCCATGACGTAGTCGGGCGCCAGACAGATCTGCCCGGCGTTCAGGGTCTTGCCGTTCATGACGCGGGCCGCGGCCGTGCCCATGTCGGCGGACTTGCCGATGATCACCGGGCTCTTGCCGCCCAACTCCAGGGTCAGCGGCACGAGGTTGGCCGAGGCCGCCTTCATGACGTGCCGGGCGATGGAGGTCGCGCCGGTGAAGATCAGATGGTCGAAGGCCAGTTCGGAGAAGGCCTGGCCCACCTCCGGCCCGCCCGTGATCACCGCCACCTCCTCGTCGGAGAAGACGCTGGCGAACATGGTGGCCAGCAGGTCAGAGGTCGCCGGGGTGAATTCCGAGGGCTTGATCAGGGCGCGGTTGCCGGCGGCCAGCACGCCGGCCAAGGGCGCGAAGGTCAGGTTCACCGGGAAGTTCCAGGGGCTGATGATGCCGATCACCCCCTTGGGCTGGAAGCGCACCTCAGCCTTGGCGCCGAACAGGCCCAGGATCGCGGGTGTGGTCTTGCGCTTCTCCGGCTTCATCCACTTGGTCAGGCTGTCGCGGGCGTGCTTCAGCGGGCCGATGGAGCCGGCGATATCGGTGAAGGCGGTGGCCTCCCGCGAGCGGGAGCCGAAGTCGGCGTTCACCGCGTCCTCGATGGCCTTGCGGTTGTCTACCAGCAGGCCGATGCAGCGATCGATCCGCGCGATCCGCTGTTGGGCGGTGGGCGCGCCGTCGCGCAGGTGGGCGGCCTTCTGCTTGGCCAACAGGGCGTTCATCGAGGCGGCGTCGTGGGCCATGGTCGTCTGTCCTCCGGTCGTCGGCGGGCTCTTGGGACGGCCGCCGTAACCGGAGCTTAGCAGGCTTTGCGCCTGCCGTTGGGTCAGGCCGGGACGGTGGATTTCAGGCTCGGCCGCTCCGAGATTTCGGTGAAGCAGGCGGTCAGCTTCGGGTGAGTTGTGCGCCAGCCGTTGTTGGGAAAGCGCAGGTCCAGATAGCCCAGGGCGCAGGCCACGCAGATGTCCCCCAGGCCCGGATTGGCGGCGTCGCGGACCGACCCCTCGAACAGGTCCAGGGCCCGCTCGATCTTGCCCGACTGCCCCTCCACCCATTCCGGCCAGCGCAGGGCCTTGGGGCGCAGGAACAGTTCGTAGCGGCTGAGCAGGGCCGCATCCAGGATGCCGTCGGCGGCGGCCTGCTCCACCAGGGCGGCCCAGCGGGCGTCGCCGGAGCGGGGCGCCAGCGCCCTGTCGGTGAGGCTGTCGAGATAGTCGACGATCACCGCGCTGTCATAGATCGCCCGGCCGTCGTCCAGCACCAGGGTCGGGATCTTGGCCAACGGGTTGGCGGCGGCCAGGACGGGATCGGCGGCCGCGGCGGCCGGATTGGCGCCGACCACGATCTCCTCCAGCGCGATCCCAAGCTCCTGAGCGCAGATCCGCACCTTGCGGGCATAGGGCGACGGGGGCGAGAAGAGCAGCTTCATGGCGGAGTTCCTTTGACCGGCGCGCGGGCGCCAACGCAGCAGCGCCACCGTGTCGGGTCAGCCAGCAGATCGAGAAGGGCCGTCCGTATCGCCTCGACGGGCGCGTCCCACATATTGGGCGGCGGGACCGTGCGCGCCAGGAAATTCATGCAGGCATTGGCCTCGAACAGCAGCATCCGCCCCTCGTCGTCGAGGTGGCAGTCGATGCCGAAGACGTCGAGCCCCAGGCGGCGGCTGATCTCGGCGACCGCGGGGGCGATCTTCGGCAGGAGATCGGCCTCGAAGGACCCCAGCCGGGCCGCCTCATCGGCCTCCGTGCCGGCGGCCTGGGTGTCGGCGTTCAGCAGCCAGCCGTCGCCGATGATGACGTGGCGCAGGATGACGCGGTCGCCGATCACCGCCAGCCGGTGCTTCCGATACATCCCGTCTGGATCGATGAAGGGATGGAACTCGGTGACATAGACCGCCGCGTCGCACATCCAGCCGGCGACCAGGGTCTCCAGGACTTCCCGGGTCTCGAACCTCAGGAGGCGCTCGCCGCCGTGGGCGCCGAGCGGGCGGACGAGCAAGGGATAGGTGATGCGCCGCTCGGCGATGACCCGGGCGAGATCGGCAGGGCCGGACGCGATCAGCCTCTCGGTCCGCGGAACCACGACGCCCGGCACATCGGCCAGGGCCCGCGCAACGTGGTCGCGCCCCGATCTCAGCACCGCGGCGGGACTGTTGAGGCAAGGCCGGCCCATGGCCTGGACGATGCGCTCCGCCTTGCCGAGGGCGATGCTGTAGATGTCCGGGTCGGCGAGATAGTTGACCATGGGTCCCGCCTTCACCTTCAGATCCATCGGTCCCGCCGGCGGGCCGAGCCAGATCTCCTGGGCCCCGGCGAACGCCGCCCTCAGATAGTCCAGGTAGCTGGCGGTCCCGAAGAAGGTGTAGGTCGGACGGCGGAGCAGGCCCTGGTTCTCGGCCCGGACCCGTCCATCATCGGGGATGCCCATAAGGATGAGATAGCTGGCAAGATCGGCGCGGGCTGACAACGTACTGAGACTCTTCAACAACTCGGCACAGCGATGCCCGTCGCCGCCTCGGAAGTCCAGAGGCGGCCAAGGACTAGCCCAGGACGTGCAATGCGCGGGCGGCGACATAGGCCGCGGTGGCGATGACGAAGAGCGCGAAGACCTGGCGCGCAAGGATCGCCCGATCGGCCAGGATCCTGGCGACGGGACCGCCGGCCAGGGCGCCGAGCCCACCCCCGGCCACCAGGGCCAGGAAGACCTCCCAGTCGATCTGGCCCGACGCGGCGTAGCTGGCGCTGGTGGCGGCGCCGAACAGCACCACCGAGACCAGGGATGAGGCCGCCGCATGGGCCATGGTCATGCCTGTCGCGGCCATAAGCCCAGGGACGATCAGGAAGCCGCCGCCGATCCCGAAGAAGCCCGCCGCCAACCCCACCAGCAGGCCCAAGGGCGCCAACTTCGCGGTCAGGGCTGGAGTCAGGGTGACGAAGGGGTCCCCGGTCCCCTTGCGCGGGATCAGCATGGAACCGCCCACGGCCGCCATGGCCACCGCGAACCAGAGGATCAGATCGCCGCCCGCCACCTGCTTGGCCAGATGCGCGCCGATCAGCGTGCCAAGCAGGCCGGAGACGGCGAACACGCTGGCGCAGCGCCACTTCACCCGACCGGCGCGCGCCTGTGCGCCCAGCCCCACCAGGGCGTTGACCGCCACGGCGGCGGCGGAGGTGCCGATGGCGACGTGGGGATCTCGCACGCCCACCACATAGATCAGCAGCGGCGTGGCCAGTACCGAACCGCCGCCCCCGAACACCGAGAGCAGCAGGCCGATCACCGCGCCGCCCAGAACGGCGAGGACCAGGCTGAGGATCGGCAGGTCCATCACTAGGTCTCCAAGCCGCCGGAAGGACAGAAAATCTCCGCAAGCGTCGCCACCACCGCGATCGAAGCGGGGTCCTCGATCCGGTACCAGATAGTCTGGCCGTCGCGGCGGGTGGCCACGACGCCCTCCTCCCGCAGCACCGCGAGGTGCTGGGACAGGGCCGACTGAGAGAGGCCCACCAGGGGCTGTAGCTCCCCGACAGACCGCTCACCGCCGGTGAGCTGGCATAGGATCATCAGACGCCGCTCGTTGCCGAGGGCCCGAAGCAGCTTGGCCGCCTCGGAGGCTCGGGCCTCGAACAGTGTGATGTCGAAGTTCGCGAGATCGAACATGGCGCCAATATATTAGTTGTTTCTAATTTAGCAACATCTTATATATCGAGCCACAAGAGGAAGGCTCTGATCATGACCCCCAAGGTTCAAGCGTTTTTCGATCCGGCCACCTCCACCGCCACCTATCTGGTGTCGGACGGCAAGACTGCCGCGATCATCGATCCGGTGCTGGATTTCGAGCCCAAGGGCGGCAAGCTCTCCACCGGCTCGGCCGACGCGGTCCTCAAGGCCGTGAGCGACCAGGACCTCACCCTGGCCTATGTCCTGGAGACCCATGCCCACGCGGACCACCTGTCGGCGGCCGACCACATCCGCCGCAGGACCGGCGTGCCCGTGGTGATCGGCGCGGAGATCACCAAGGTGCAGAAGGTGTTCGCGCCCTTCTTCGAGATGGAGAATTTGGCGCCCGCAGGGGCGGACTTCGATCGACTGGTCAAGGACGGCGACGAACTGCCGCTCGGCGAGCTGGGCATACGGGTGCTACACACCCCAGGCCACACCCCGGCCTGCGTCACCTACCTGATCGGCGACGCCGCTTTCGTGGGCGACACCCTGTTCATGCCCGACTACGGCACTGCCCGGGCCGACTTCCCCGGCGGGGACGCCGCCACCCTCTACCGTTCCATCCGCAGGATCATGACCTTGCCGCCGCAGACCCGCGTCTTCGTGGGTCACGACTATCTGCCGGCCGGCCGCACGGAGGTCGCCTGGGAAAGCACTGTTGCGGACGAGAAGGCCCACAACATCCACGCCCATGACGGTGTCGACGAGGCTGACTTCGTCGCCATGCGCCAGGCCCGCGACGCCACCCTGGCGCCGCCGACCCTGATCCTGCCGTCGCTGCAGGTGAACATCCGGGCCGGCGCCCTGCCGGCGCCCTCGCCCGGCGGTCACATTTTCCTCAAACTGCCGGTGACCATGGCCTAGAGCCCAGCCCCGTCACGATGGATCATCGTGACGGGAGAAGATGGGCTCCAGACAAAGCCGACGACCCTGTTCATCCCGTCTGACTTGATTCAAGGCGGGACAGGGTCTAGGTCTGGGCGGCCTCCTCCGCGCGGTCTAGAGGAGTTGAATGACCCGCATCCTCCTGCTCGGCTGCGCCGGCAGCGGCAAGACCACCCTGGCGCGCCGCTTGTCGGAGAAGACTGGGGCGCCGGTGATTGACCTGGACGCCATCTGGCGCGGAAAGACCCAGGAGACGCCGGAGTTCCGCGCGACGCTGGCGGAACGGCACGTCGCCGACGCCTGGATCAGCGACGGCAACTTCGCCGCCGTGACCTTCGACCTGCGGATGCCGAGGACCGACCTGGTAGTGTGGCTGGACCGCCCTCGCCTCACCTGCGCCTGGCGCGCGATCACGCGGGTGTTCCGGAAGGGCGAGATGCACCAGCGCGGCGATCTCCTCACGGTGCTGAAGTTCATCTGGGGTTTCGACCGCCAAAACCGGCCACGCATAGAGGCGCTGCGGCTGCAATACGGACCCGATGTACCGGTCGTCCGGCTGCGGACCGACCAGGACGTCGCGGCCTTCGTGGATGCGCTCTGAGGTCCGATGCATCGGATCAATCCTGGGTCCTCTGCGACGAGGGCATCTGCCATAGTCATGCCTTCCGATGAGGCCTGGCGACCAGCAAGCTCAGGTGGCAGGCTGGCGTTGAGGAACCGCCACCGTGCGACCGCGTTGAGCTCTCCGACGGACGGACACATGTCCAACCAAGGAGCTCACCCCATGCGCAAGACCCTACTCGCCGCCGGCATCGCCGCGGCCGCCCTGCTTCCCACCTTCGCCCTGGCACAACAGACCTGCGAACAGTCCAACAACAACCGCATCGCCGGCACGGTGATCGGGGCTGGCCTCGGCGCCATCCTCGGCAGCCAGGTCGCCGGCCACGGCGCCAAGACCGAGGGTTCGGTGATCGGCGCCATCGGCGGCGGCGTGCTGGGCAACCAGATCGCCAAGTCGCGCAGCAACTGCACCAGCGCCAATGCCTATGGCTACTACGACGCCAATGGCGCCTGGCACGCCAACAGCGTCGATCGCGCCAGCGCGGCCGGCTATTACGACCGTGACGGCCGTTGGGTCGATGGCGCGCCGAGCGGCTACTATGACAGCCAGAACCGCTGGATCGCCGCCAACACCAACGCCTCGGCCAGCGGCTACTATGACGGCAACGGCCACTATGTCCCGGCCTCCGCCAGCGGCTATTACGACGCCAACGGCCAATGGGTCGGCGCCTCGTCCAGCGGCTACTACAATTCCAACGGCCGCTGGGTCGCCGGTCCGGCCACGGGCCGCTATGACGCCAACGGCCGCTGGATCGAGGGTCAACCCGCCGGCCACCGCGCCGCCAACGGCATGTGGGTGGCGGACGCCCAGACCGGCTACTACAACAGCAACGGTCGCTGGGTCGCCGGTCCGGCCACGGGCTACTACGATGCCCAGGGTCGCTGGGTCGCCACCGCCCCCTCGGCGGGAAGCTATGGCCAAAACGCCTCTTACCAACAAGGTTCCGGCTGGGCCGGCGCGCCGATGGACATCCGTGGCCGTCAGGCCTGGCTGCAGCAGCGCATCCAGCGTGGTCTGAACGATGGTTCGCTGTCGCGCGCCGAGGCCGATAACGCCATGCGCCAGCTGAACATGATCAGCCGTCAGGAACGCGGCATGCGCCACTACCGCAACGGCCGTCTGGGCGCCCGTGATACGGCCACCATTCAAGCCCGGCTCGACCACGTCGCGGCTGACATCCGCTCGGACCGCCGGGATGGCGACAGCATCCCGCATAACTGATAGAGACCGTACGATCCAGGCTTCGGCCCGGTGACGCCTTGGGCCCCTGACGATGTCAGGGGCCCAATTGCGTTCGGACCTGGCGTCTTTTCAGATTTTGTGGGGTTGAGAGCACGAGCGCCGCGCCTAGGCTCGGAAGATTGAAACCTCGCGAGGCTGCATATGCTCGATCTCCATTACTGGCCGACCCCGAACGGCAAGAAGGTCACCGTCCTTCTGGAAGAACTGCAGGTTCCCTACAATATCGTGCCGGTGAACATCGGCCGCGGCGACCAGTTCACCGACGCCTATCTGAAAATCGGCCCCAACAACCGCATGCCGGTGCTGGTGGACCATGAGCCCACGGGCGGCGGCGAGCCGATCAGCGTGTTCGAGAGTGGCTCGATCATGATGTACCTGGCCGAGAAGTACGGGAAGTTCTGGCCCCAGGACGTGCGCGGCAAGTACGAGGTCAACCAGTGGGTGGTCTGGCAGATGGCCAACCAGGGGCCGAAGACCGGCGAGCGCGGCCACTTCAGCCGCGTCGATCCCAAGCACGGCGACCAGTCCTACGCCCAGCGTCGCTTCAACGACGAGGTGCACCGCATGTACGGGGTGCTGAACAACCGGCTCTATGACCGCCCCTGGATCGCCGGGGACGAATACTCGATCGCCGACATGATCTGCTATCCGTGGACCGCCAGCTGGGAACTGCAGGGCATCGACATGGGAGAGTTCAAGTATTTCAAGCGCTGGTTCGATGTGATGGCCGCCCGGCCCGCCGTCGTGAAGGGCATGGCGATCACCGCCGGCCCGCCCGAGGACCCGGCCACGGTGACACCGGAGGAGCGCGAGCGCCGCATGAAGCAGCTCTACAACCAGCGCGCCCGGCCCGCGCCCGCCGCCTGATGGAGCCCCTCCCGGTCATCGAGATGAGCGCCCTGTTCGACCGCGGCGACGCGGCCGGCCGGGCGCGGGTGGCGGGGGAGATCACGGCCGCCTGCGAGGCGCACGGGTTCTTTTACCTGACGGGCCATGGCGTCAGCCTCGAAACCCTGGCGGACCTGGAGGCTCAGAGCCGGCGGTTCTTCGCCCTCCCCGAGGCGGAGAAGCTGCAGATCGACATGGCGCGTGGCGGCCGCGCCTGGCGGGGCTTCTTCCCGGTGGGCGGCGAGCTGACCTCGGGCGTGCCAGACCTGAAGGAGGGCCTCTATCTGGGGACTGACCTCGCGGCCGACCATCCTCGCCTGAAGGCCCGCCTGCCCTTGCACGGCGCGAACCTCTGGCCCGCCGCCCTGCCCGAGCTGAAGGTCGCCGCCGAGGCCTATATGGCCGGCGCGACACGGGCGGCGGCGGCGCTGATGGAGGGCTTTTCCCTCAGCCTGGGGCTCGATGACGACTACTTCCGCGACGCCTACACCCGTGAGCCGACGGTCCTGTTCCGCATTTTCCACTATCCGGCGCGCGGGCCCGGCGAGGGTGACTGGAGCCGGTCCTGGGGCGTGGGAGAACACACCGACTACGGGCTGCTGACCCTGCTGGCGCAGGACGCGTTCGGCGGCCTGCAGGTCAAGGCGCCGGGCGGCTGGATCGAGGCCCCGCCCATCGAGGGCGCCCTGGTCTGCAACATCGGCGACATGCTGGAGCGGCTGACCGGCGGCCGCTACCGCTCGACGCCGCACCGGGTGAGGAACGTAAGCGGCCATGACCGCCTGTCCTTCCCGCTGTTCTTCGATCCCGACTTCACCGCGAAAATGGCGCCCCTCCCCGGCATCGCCGTCACCACTGGCGCAGACGGCCGATGGGACGGCGCCAGCGTGCACGACTTCGACGGGACCTATGGCGACTACCTGCTCGGCAAGGTCGCCAAGGTGTTTCCGAACCTGGTGGACGAGGCGCTGGGCTAGGCGGGCTCGGCGGCCCACCCGGCGCGCAAGGCCAAGTCGTCCGCAGTTATCCTACCTGGCCCGATAGACCACCTTGCCACCCACTACCGTCATCACCGCGTGGGCCTTGGCGATGTCGGGGAACGGGGCGGTCATCAGGTCTACCGAGAAGACCGAGATGTCCGCGGCCTTGCCGACCGCCAGATCGCCTAGGTCCTTTTCGCGGAACACGGCATAGGCTGCGCCCTTGGTGATCATGGCGAGCGCCTGGGGCCGGGTCAGCACCTCGTCGAGGCCCCAGTCGGGACCAGCGAAGCCCTTCAGGTCATGCCGGTAGGTGGCGGCATAGAACTCCACCAAGGGGTCGCCTTTCTCCACCGGCGCGTCGGTGCCGGCGGCCATGTGGGCGCCACTGGCCCAGAGGTCATGCCAGGCATAGGCGCCCTTCAGCCGGGCCTCCCCCAGACGGGCCGGGGCGAAATAGAGGTCGCCGATGGCGTGGGAGGGCTGCATCGAAGCGATGACGCCAAGGTCGGCGAAACGCGGCAGGTCGCCGGGTGATAGCACCTGGGCGTGTTCGATACGCCAGCGGGCGGCCCGCAGCTGGGCCGGGTCGCCGTCGAAGGCAGTCTCGAAGGCGTCCAGCACCAGGCGGTTGCCGCGGTCGCCGATGGCGTGGATGGCGATCTGGGCGTGGGACTTGCGCGCCGCGGCCAGGGTCTTGGCGATCACGTCGGGCGGGGTCAGCAGCAGGCCGGTCCCCGGGGCGTCGTCGTAGGGCGCCAGCAGGGCCGCGCCCCGCGAGCCCAGCGCGCCATCCATGTACATCTTGACGCCGTCCACCCGCACCAGGCCGGTGGGATCTGCGGACGGCCCGGTGGTCAGCAGGGTCCCCTGGCTGGACAGGTCCATGAAGTTGTCCACCCGGATCGGCAGGGTCCCGGCGGCGGCCATGTCCTTGAGAATGGCCACGTCCTTGGCCGCGACGCTGACGCTGTGCAGGCCGGTCCAGCCACGGGAGGCGTAGAGGTCGACGGCACGCCTGGCGGCCTCCCGCATCTGGGCCTCAGACGGCGGCGGGACCTTGGAGGTGACGAGCGACTTGGCGTTGTCCACCAGCATGCCGGTGGGCTCGCCCTTGGCGTCGCGCAGGATCTGGCCGCCGGCGGGATCTGGGGTGTCGCGGGTGATGCCGGCCAGGGCCAGCATCTTGGAATTGACCACCAGGGCGTGGCCGTCGGAGCGGCCCAGCACCACCGGGCGGTCGGAGACCACGGCGTCGAGGTCGGCGCGGTTGGGGAAGCGCTTCTCCGGATAATGGGTCTCGATCCAGCCGCGGCCCGACAGCACCTCCGGCCCCGGATGGGCCAGCGACCAGGCCTTCACCTTGGCGGTCATCTCGGCGATGGAGAGCGTGCCCTCCAGGTTCAGGGTCATTTCGCGGAAGCCGATGCCCATGAGGTGGGCGTGGGCGTCGACGAAGCCGGGATAGGCCGCGGCGCCCTTCAGGTCGATGGACTGCGCCTTGCCCGCCGCCTTGCGGGCGTCAGCCAGGGCGCCGGTGAAAGCCACCTTGCCGTCCTTGACCACCAGGGCCTCGACCTTCGGCTGAGCCTCCAGGCCGGTATAGATCGGACCGCCGAAGATCAGCAGGTCGGCGGCCTGGGCGGCGCTGGTCACGGCGAGGCCAGCAATCAGGGCGAGGCAGGCAAACTTCAGGCGCATGATGTCCGATCCCGTGTGAGCGCGGCATAGAGCCACGATCCAACCCAGCCTGGAAATGGCCCGGCGTGAATTTCCAGCGCTTTCGCCGACCTGCCTTTCCGGAGAGCTTGGCCGGCCGCCAAGCGGTCGAAGGTGCTCTGACCCCACCCTCGCCGGCTTGCGCTTCCAGAGGCGATAAGCGGCCTCAACCGCTCCGATCCGAAAGTCCGTGCTCGCGAAAGGAGCGAGCGCGGCGGAGGGGCCAGCCCCCCCGCATCCTCAGCGCGGCAGCTTGCTCGCGCCCATCAGGAAGGTATCCACGGCCTGGGCGCACTGACGGCCCTCGCGGATCGCCCAGACCACCAGGGACTGGCCGCGCCGCATGTCGCCGCAGGAGAAGATGTTGGGCGTCGAGGTCTTGTAGTCGGTGACCGGGGCTTTGACGTTGCCTCGCGGGTCGATCTCGACCCCGGCCTGCTCGGTGAAGGCGTTATGCTTGGGCGAGACGAAGCCCATGGCCAGCAGGACGAGGTCGGCCTTCAGCTGGAAAGCGCTGCCTTCGACTTCCTTCAGCACCTGACGGCCGTCGGCGCCTGGGGCCCACTCCATCCGCACGCACTCCAGGGCCTCGATCTTGCCGTTGGAGCCGATGGCCCGCTTGGTGGCCACGGCGAAGTCGCGCTCGCAGCCTTCTTCGTGGCTGGACGAGGTGCGCAGCTTGAGCGGCCAGTCCGGCCAGGTCATGAACTTGTTCTCCCGGGCCGGGGGCTCGGGCATGATTTCCAGCTGGGTCACCGAGGCCGCGCCATGGCGGTTGGAGGTGCCGATGCAGTCGGAGCCGGTGTCGCCGCCGCCGATCACCACCACATGCTTGCCGGTGGCGGATATGGCGCCGGTGGGCGCGGCGCGCAGTTCGTCGTCGCCGGCGTTGCGCTTGTTCTGCTGGACCAGGAAATCCATGGCGTAGTGGATGCCGTCCAGTTCGCGGCCGGTGACCTCCAGGTCGCGCGGGTTTTCGGCCCCGCCCGCCATCACCAGCACGTCATAGTCGTCCAGCAGGCGCTGGACCGAGACCGAGACGCCGATCTCCATATTGGTGCGGAAGATGACGCCTTCGGCCTCCATCTGCGCCACGCGGCGGTCGATGAGGTGCTTTTCCATCTTGAAGTCGGGAATGCCGTAGCGGAGCAGCCCCCCGATGCGGTCGCTCTTTTCGAACACCGTGGTGGCGTGGCCGGCGCGGGCCAGTTGCTGGGCGCAGGCCATGCCGGCGGGGCCAGAGCCCACCACCGCGACGCGCTTGCCGGTGCCGCGCGGCGACATCTGCGGCGTGATCCAGCCCTCTTCCCATCCCTTGTCGACGATGGCGCACTCGATGGTCTTGATGGTGACCGGCGTGTCGATGATGTTCAGGGTGCAGGACGCCTCGCAGGGGGCGGGGCAGACGCGGCCGGTGAACTCCGGGAAGTTGTTGGTGGACTGGAGGTTCTCCAGCGCCGTCTTCCACTGCTCGCGATAGACCAGGTTGTTGAAGTCGGGGATCTGGTTATTCACCGGACAGCCGGTGTGGCAGAACGGAATCCCGCAGTCCATGCAGCGCGCAGCCTGCTTGTTCAGGCTCTCCTGCGGCAGCGGATGGACGAATTCCTTCCAGTTGCGAAGACGGTCCTGCGGCTTTTCATAGCCACGATCCTGGCGCTCGATTTCCAGGAAGCCGGTGGGCTTGCCCATGGGTTTACTCCGACTCTGAAATTCTATTCGGCGGCGACGGCGGCGGCCGCCAGACGCTCGGCGGCCATATCGGTGAGCGCCCGGCGATAGTCCTTGGGCATGACCTTCACGAAGGAGGTCAGGCAGGTGTCCCAGTTTTCCAGGATCTCCCTGGCCCGCGCGCTGCCCGTATAGAGCAGGTGGCGTTCCACCAGGATCTTCAGGCGCTCGGCGTCGAAGGCCAGCATGTCGCCCATGCCGTTGTTCTCCACCGAGATGGACCGCTGGCTGGGACGGCCCGCATCCTCGGCGCCGCCGCTGGCCGGGGACACCTTCTCGATGTCCACCATCGCGGGGTTGCACAGCGGGGTGAAGCGGCCCTTGGGATCGTAGACATAGGCGATGCCGCCCGACATACCGGCCGCGAAGTTGCGCCCGGTGTCCCCCAGCACCACCACCACGCCGCCGGTCATGTATTCACAGCCGTGGTCGCCCGTACCCTCCACCACCGTGACGGCGCCGGAGTTGCGGACGGCGAAGCGTTCACCGGCCACGCCCTGGAAATAGGCTTCGCCGGCGATGGCGCCGTAGAGCACGGTATTGCCGACGATGATGTTCTGGGTCGGATCGCGGCGGCTTTCCTTGGGCTGACGCACGACCACCCGGCCGCCCGACAGCCCCTTGCCCACATAGTCGTTGCCGTCGCCGATCAGTTCCAGGCTGACGCCTCGGGCGGCGAAGGCGCCGAAGCTCTGGCCCGCCGCCCCGTGGAAGGTCAGGGAGATGGTGTCTTCCGGCAGGCCGGCGTGGCCATAGGCGCGGGCCACCTCGCCCGAGAGCATGGCGCCGACCGTGCGGTTGATGTTCTTGATCGGATACTCGCCGCGCATGGGCGTGCGGTTGGCCAGGGCGTCCTTGGCGTCGGCGATCAGGGTGTTGTCCAGCGCCTTGTCCAGGCCGTGGTCCTGGCGGTCCTGGTTCCACAGGCCCTTGGGCTCGCCGGGTTGAACCTCGTGCAGGATCTTCGACAGGTCGACGCCGCTGGCCTTCCAGTGGTCGACCGCCTCGCGCATGTCCAGGCGGCTCACCTGGCCGATCATCTCGTTCATCGTCGCGAAGCCGAGGCTGGCCATGATCTCGCGCAGCTCTTCGGCGACGAAGAAGAAGTAGTTGATCACGTGCTCGGGCTGGCCGGTGAACCGGGCGCGCAGGATCGGGTCCTGGGTCGCCACGCCGACGGGGCAGGTGTTCAGGTGGCACTTGCGCATCATGATGCAGCCGGCCGCGATCAGCGGCGCGGTGGCGAACCCGAACTCGTCGGCCCCGAGCAGGGCGGCGACGGCCACGTCACGGCCGGTGCGCAGGCCGCCGTCGGCCTGGACCGCCACGCGGGTGCGCAGGCCGTTCAGCAGCAGGGTCTGCTGGGTCTCGGCCAGGCCGATCTCCCAGGGGGAGCCGGCGTGGGTGAGCGAGGTCAGGGGCGAGGCCCCGGTGCCGCCTTCAAAGCCTGAGATGGTGATGTGGTCGGCGCGCGCCTTGGCCACGCCGGCCGCCACCGTTCCGACGCCCACTTCCGACACCAGCTTCACGGAGATGCGGGCCTTGGAGTTGGCGTTCTTCAGGTCGTGGATGAGCTGGGCCAGGTCCTCAATGGAATAGATGTCGTGGTGCGGCGGCGGCGAGATCAGGCCGACGCCAGGCGTGGAGTGCCGCACGCGGGCGATATTGGCGTCCACCTTGTGACCGGGCAGCTGGCCGCCCTCCCCGGGCTTGGCGCCCTGAGCCATCTTGATCTGGATGTCGTCGGCGTTGACCAGGTACTCGGTGGTCACCCCAAAGCGTCCCGAGGCCACCTGCTTGATGGCCGAGCGCATGGAGTCGCCGTTGGGCAGAGGCTTGAAGCGGTCGGATTCCTCGCCGCCTTCCCCGGTGTTCGACTTGCCGCCGATCCGGTTCATGGCCATGGCCAGGGTCGTGTGGGCTTCGCGGCTGATGGAGCCGAAGCTCATGGCGCCGGTGGCGAAGCGCTTGACGATCTCGCTGGCCGGTTCGACCTGGTCGAGGCTCAGCGGGGTCTCCGCCAGCTTGAAGCGCATCAGGCCGCGGATGGTCAGCAGACGCTGGGACTGTTCGTTGATGCCGGCGGCGAAGGCCTTGTAGGCGTCCGGCAGGTTGCCGCGCACGGCATGCTGCAGCTGGCCAACGGTTTCCGGCGTCCAGGCGTGTTCCTCGCCGCGCAGGCGGAAGGCGTAGGTGCCGCCGACGTCCAGCATGGAGGCGTAGATCGGATTGTCGCCGAAGGCGTCGCGGTGGCGGCGCACGGCCTCCTCGGCGATCTGATAGAGGCCGATGCCTTCGATCGTCGTGGCGGTGCCGGTGAAGTACTGCTCGATCACCGTGGAGTTCAGGCCCACGGCGTCGAAGATCTGAGCGCCGCAATAGGACTGGTAGGTGGAGATGCCCATCTTGGACATCACCTTCAGCACGCCCTTGCCCACCGCCTTGATGTAGTTCTTGCGGACGTCATAGGCCGACAGGCTGTAGCCGTTGGCGACCCGCAGGTTCTCCAGGGTCTCGAAGGCGAGATAGGGGTTCACGGCCTCGGCGCCGTAGCCGGCCAGGACGCAGAAGTGATGCACTTCGCGGGCTTCGCCGGTCTCGATCACCAGGCCGGTCTGCATACGCAGGCCCTGACGGATCAGGTGGTGGTGCACCGCCGCCGTGGCCAGGGCGGCGGGGATGGCGATCCGGTCGCTCGACGTGGCCCGATCCGACAGGATCAGGATGTTCATGTCGGCCAGGACGTTGTCGGTGGCCTCGCGGCACAGACGGTCGAGCGCGCGTTCCAGGCCCGCGGGGCCTTCCTCGGCCGCCCAGGTGGCGTCGAGGGTGGCGGTGCGGAAGGCGCCGTCCAGCAGCTCGCTGATGGCGCGGATCTTGGCCAGGTCCTCATTGGTGAGGATCGGTTGGGAAACCTCCAGCCGCTTGTGGGTGCCGGCCTGCCGGCCCAGCAGGTTCGGACGCGGGCCGATCATCGAGACCAGGCTCATCACCAGCTCTTCGCGGATCGGGTCGATGGGCGGGTTGGTGACCTGGGCGAAGTTCTGCTTGAAGTAGTCGTAGAGCAGCTTGGCGCGCTTGGACAAAACCGCGATCGGAATGTCGCCGCCCATCGAGCCGATGGGGTCCTCGCCGGTCTGGGCCATGGGCTCCAGGAAGAAGGACAGGTCCTCCTGGGTGTAGCCAAAGGCCTGCTGGCGATCCAGCAGGTGGTTCGGGTCGTTGCCCAGCAGGGCTTCGGCGGCCGGGGCCTCAGGCAGGTCCTCCAGCTTGAACTGGGTCTGGGCCAGCCAATCGGCATAGGGCTCGGCGTCGGCGAGGGAGGCCTTGATCTCCTCGTCCTCGATGATCCGGCCTTCCTCCATGTCGATCAGCAGCATCTTGCCGGGCTGAAGGCGCCACTTGCGCACCACGCGCTCTTCCGGAACCACCAGCACGCCCATCTCCGAGGCCATGATCACATGGTCCTGGTCGGTGATGACGAAGCGGGCGGGACGCAGGCCGTTGCGGTCCAGCGTGGCGCCGATCTGGCGACCGTCGGTGAAGGCCACGGCGGCGGGGCCGTCCCACGGCTCCATCAGGGCGGCATGGTACTCGTAGAAAGCCTTGCGCTTGGGATCCATCAGCGGATTGCCGGCCCAGGCTTCCGGGATCAGCATCATGACAGCGTGGGCCAGCGGATAGCCGCCGGCCACCAGCAGTTCCAGGGCGTTGTCCAGGCAGGCGGTGTCGGACTGGCCGTGCGGGATCAGCGGCCACATCTTGTTGAGGTCGGGGCCCAGCAGATCGCTTTCCAGCGTGCGGCGGCGGGCGTTCATCCAGTTGACGTTGCCGCGCACGGTGTTGATCTCGCCGTTGTGGGCGATGAACCGGTAGGGGTGCGCCAGCTTCCAGGACGGGAAGGTGTTGGTGGAGAAGCGCTGGTGGACCAGCGCCAGGGCCGACTCCGTCAGCGGGTTGATCAGGTCGGTGTAGAAGGCGCCAACCTGGTGGGCGAGAAGCAGGCCCTTATAGACCACCGTCCGCGTCGAGAACGACGGCAGGTACAGCTGGGTCAGGCCCGGCAGGTTCTTCTTCAGCGCCAGCTCGGCCAGCGGGTTCTGCAGCTGCTTGCGGATGGTCAGCAGCTTCCGTTCGAAGGCGTCCTGGTCCTTGGTCCCGGGGCCGCGGCCGACGATGGCCTGACGGATCACCGGCATCTCGGCCAGCACGGCCTCGCCCAGGCCCGTGGTGTCGACGGGCACGTCGCGCCAGGCGATGAAGACCTGGCCCTCGACCTTCAGGAAGTGCTCGAACTGGCTGACCGCCACGGCCCGCGCGGCGTCGTCCTGCGGCATGAAGCACATGGCCACGGCATAGTCGCCCGGCGCCGGCAGGGTGACGCCTTCCTTGCCGGCCCAGTCGCGCAGCAGGGCGTCGGGCATCTGAATCAGAATCCCGGCGCCGTCGCCCACCAGCGGATCGGCGCCGACCGCGCCGCGGTGGTCGAGGTTGATCAGGATTTCCAGCCCGGCGGTCACGACCTCATGCGATTTGCGGCCCTTGATATTGGCCACAAACCCCACACCGCACGCATCGTGTTCATTGCGCGGGTCGTACAGACCTTGCCGTTCCGGAGCTCCCATGCGGGTCCCTCATTCTAATACAAGCAGGCGTTACAGGCATGCGACCGCACGGCCGAACCCGGCCGTGAAACGCACGTTCGCGCGGCCATTACCGGCAAGATCGACCCTTGTCGATGGGTCTGAACCTATGGATTTGAAAAGTTTTTCTAAGTTGCGAGGTCGAGAAGCGTTTTGTCCGCCTCCCGCGCATTGCGACAGCCAGTGAGCACCATGGCCGTCGAAAGCTCGCTGCGCAGGGTTCCCAGCATGCGGGCCACCATCTTCTCACCGCCCGCCCCCAGGGCATAGGCCCAGGCCCGGCCGACGAAGCAGGCCTTGGCGCCCATTGAGAGCGCTTTCAGCACGTCCAGGCCCGAGCGAATTCCGCCGTCCAGATAGACCTCCAGATCGCTCCCCACCGCGTCGGCCACCGCCGGCAAGGCCGAGATCGAGGAGCGCACGCCGTCCAGCTGGCGGCCGCCATGGTTCGACACGATAAGGCCCTGAGCGCCGGCCGACCGGGCGTCGCGGGCGTCCTGCGGATCCAGCACGCCCTTGATCACGATGGGCCCGTCCCAGGTCTTGCGCACCCAGTCGAGGTCGGCCCAGGTCACCGAGCGGTCGAAGTTCTTGGCGATCCAGGCGAGGAAGTCGGTGACCCCGCCGGCCTTGGGCACGGCATTGGCGACGCTGCCCAGGCTGTGGGGGCGGCCGTGCAGCCAGACGTCCCAAAGCCAGTCGGGATGGGTCACCCCCTGCCAGGCGGTGTTCAACGCCCCGGAAATTCCGCTCGATCCGGTGAAGCCCGATCGCACATCACGATAGCGCGAGCCGGGCAGCGGCAGGTCGACGGTGAAGACCAGGACCGGGCAGCCGGCCGCCTTGGCCCGCGCGATCAGCTGCGCCATGTAGCCACGGTCCTTGAGCATATAGAGCTGGAACCAGGGCGCCGCGCCGCTGGCCGCCACCTCCTCCACCGAGCAGACGCCAACGGTGGACAGGCAGAAGGGCACGCCCAGGCTGGCCGCGGCCTTGGCCGCCTGCACCTCGCCGCGCCGAGCGTACATGCCGGCCATGCCGACCGGCGACAGGCCCACCGGGAAGGCCAGCTTCTGGCCCAGGGTCTCGATGCTCAGGTCCAGCTGGCTCATGTCGCGCATCACCCGCTGGCGCAGGGCGATGGCCTCCATGTCGGCGACGTTCCGCTTCAGGGTGACCTCGGCATAGGAGCCGCCGTCGATATATTCGAAGAACATCGGCGGCAGCCGGCTGCGCGCCAGCTCGCGATAGTCGGAGACCGAGGCCGGGGTCATGGCCGCCCTTCCCGTGGATGCCAGATATCTTCGTAAGGCGCGCCGGGCGGGTTTACAAATGTTCTACTTTTGTTCTAGCGTGACGGCATGCACATCCGACTCGCCCTCCCCTCCGATCTGGCGCCGACCCGGGACCGGCTGCGCAGCGTCCTGGGCCCGCAGCGGCCCGAACATCAGCTCGATCCGGTGTCGCAACTCATCAAGTCGCTGCTGAGCGCGCGTACCTATGACGAGGTGTCCTGGGCGGCCTTCATCCGGCTGCGGGCGGCCTACCCGGACTGGGAGGCCCTGGTCCACGCCACGCAGGCGGAGCTGGAGCCGGTGATCGATCCCGTCACCTTCGCCGACCAGAAGGCCCGCCAGCTGCCAATCCTGATCCGCGTGCTGCTGCTGAAGCGCGGTGAGCTGAACCTAGACTTTCTGGCCACCGAGCCGGTGGACGAGGCCATGGCCTGGCTGATGCGCCTGCCGGGCGTGGGGGTAAAGATCGCCGCCTCGGTGCTGAACCTCAGCACCATGAACCGCCGTGCCCTGGTGGTGGACACCCACGTTCACCGCGTTGCGCGCCGCCTGGGGCTCACGGGCCGCACCGGCGATGCGCGGGAGGCCTATGACAGCCTGATGGATCAGGCGCCGCCCGAGTGGCAGGGGGAGCAGTTCTACGAGCTCCATTGGCTGCTCAAGGGCCATGGCCAATCACTCTGCACCCACTTCGACCCCGCCTGTGGGCTCTGCGCCCTGCACGAGGTCTGCCCCCGGGTCGGCGTCTCCGGCGATCAGGAGCGCCAGGTCATCGCCTTCGACGCCTGAGCGGCGCCCGCGCATCGAAATTCACGGTTCGGCTTTCATCCGAAGCGGTGCATCTGCTATTGGCGCGCGCCTGCGCCGTTGGAGCCGGGCGCGAGCCGGGCTAGGTTCGCCGCGAGACACCGCTTTGCGGATTCTGAGGAGCTATTGATGACCGTCCAACGTCCCTGGGCCCTGATGCGCCACCACGCCGGCTGGGCCGACGTCTTCCACATCGACAGTGAGAGCACGGACTCCATCACCGGTTTCTATCCCGACCGCGAGACCGTAGGCCCGCCGGTGACCTATAGCGTGCGCGCCATCCTCGCCCGCTTCGAGACCATGGAGGCCGCCCGCGCCGCCCGCGAGGGCGCAGTTCTGGAATGGCGCAAGCACGACGCCGCCGTCCGTGATGCCGAAACCACTCTGCGCGACGCCGAGAAGGCCCGCGAAGACGCCTGGCTCACCTGCCTGAAGGGCGCCGCAGCCTAAGCTTGCCCATCCCGGCCGGGCTTCCCACCTATGGGATGAAGCTTGGCCGGGAGACTCCTCATGTTCGATCATCTGTCCGTGGGTGTCCGCGACCTGGCCGCCGCCCGCCGGTTCTATGACGCCTTCTTCGCCCCGCTGGGCTGCGCCAACACCTTCGCGGCCGAGGCCGAGCTGGCCTACGGCCCGGGCGGCCTCCGGCAGTTCTACCTCTATCCGGTGACCGGCGGTCAGGTGGCCGGCCTCGGGACCCACATCGCCTTGAGCGCCAACAGCCGCTCAGCGGTGGACGCGGCCTATGCCGCGGCCCTTGCCCAGGGCGCGACCGTGGTCCGCGTGGCGGGCCTGCACCCCGACATCGCGGCCGACTATTACGGCGCGGTGCTGCTCGATCCAGACGGCAACAAGCTCGAGATCGTCGCCGACACGATGCACTAGACCTTCGGAAGCTTCAGCCCTCTGGCGATCAGCCAGGCGGCGGCGACCGCGATCAGCACCCCCAGCACGAACCGCCAGGCCGGCGCGAAGGTCAGCGTGGGCGCGGGACCGATGAACCGGCGCTTGCCGGTGATCATGGCGGTGATCAGGTTCTGGCGCTTCCACAGGGCGTAGAAGGCGATGGCCGCCAGGTGCAGGACCACCAGCCCCTGTAGCACCCGAAACGACAGCTCATGCCATTCCGAGGCCAGGCGGCCGGTGTCGAAGTCCACCATGTACGAGAGCGGACCTGACTCGATGCCGTCGATGTCGGTGGCGAACAGGCCCAGCCCCGCCTGAACGATCATTACCAGCAATAGCAAGACAACACTGATCGCCCCCACTGGGCTGTGACCCACTAGGTCGGCCGCGGTGCGCTTGCCCATGGTCGTAAGGTAGCGGGCGGTCGCCCCCGGCCCCTTCACGAACTGCGAGAACCGCGCCGTCTGCGACCCGAAGAAGCCCCAGTACAGCCGGAAGACCAGCAGGCCGATGACCCCGTAGCCCGCCAGGACATGGATCTGCATCTGCTGGCCGCCGCTGAGCCAGGCCGTGACGATCAGCACCGCCAGTGACCAGTGGGTGATCCGGGTCGGCAGGTCCCAGAGCTTGGTGGGCGCCGAGGGTGTCTCGCTCATGAGCGCTTAGGACTTCACACGGAAGGGCGTGTGGCAGGTCCCGCAGGCGCCGCCCGTGGCCTTCACCTGGGCCTTGATGGCGTCGATGTTCCCGCCCTTGGCGATGGTCTCCAGCTTGGCGCTCTCAACCTGCAGGCCCTTGGCGGCGGCGGCGAACTTGGCGGGGTCGGTCCAGATCTCCGGCTTGGCGGCGGTCTTGAAACCGGCCTCCGGGCCGCTGCCCTTCGGGAACCACTTGGGAATGTGATGCGACCCGTCCTTCACGATCTTGGCCTGGGCTGCGATCAGCTTGGCGTCCGGCGCGTCGGTCTTGAGGTTGTCGTTGATGGTCTTGAAGGCGCCGCCCATGGCCTTCAGGCCCTTCTGGCGCTCGGTGATCACCTTCTCGAAGGAGACCGCGGCGACGGCCGCTCCGCCGATGGCCGTCAGGCTGAGAGCCACGCCCAGGACGAGGCCCAGGGGGCGCTTGGTGAGACGAGCCATCGGAAGACCTCTTCGCAATCTGAAACAGGAAGCCTGACTTTGAGGGGCGCACCGACGCCGCGTCAATCGCGGGTTGGTTTCAGAGCCCGATGGTTTGTCACCGCCCTGAAATGATCAGCGGCGCGCGACCTTGGCCGGCGTTGTCTTCAAGGGAACACCTTCGCGGCCGGCGTCGGCGATCAGGGCGGCGCAGTTGGCGTCCTTGGCCAGACCCGGGTCGATGAAGGGCAGCAGGATCGCCAGGGGGTTGATGACGCTGGCCAGGGCCACAGCGACGCCGCCCTGGGCCACCACCTTGCCGGTCTCGATGCCGACCTTGGGGCCAAGGATCGGGCCCTTCACGGTGATTGGCGAGAGCAGGCGCACCAAGCGCAGCTCCTTGGAGTGGCCCTGGATACGCAGATTGAGGGTTTCGTTGTCCAGGTTGATGATCCCGCCGCCGGTGGCCACCACCGGCTTGGTGTCGAAGACAATTCGGTCGGCGGTCAGCACGCCGCCCTTGGCCTGGAAATGGGCCACGCCGCAGCGGATCGGCACCGCGCCCTTGTCCTTGGAGAACAGCAGGCCCAGGCCTTTGGTGAGGTTGATGCCCAGCAGTTCGGCGAAGGCCTCGCGGATCTCCCCGCTGGGGACCACGGCCAGGACCTCACCGTCGGCATTGGCGGCGGCCCGGTGCACGGAATTGCCCGCGCCCTTCAGCTTGATGCGGCCCACAAAGCTGCCGGCCAAGGGCTCGCCCTTCACCGGGATGAGTTGTTCAAGGCGGGCGTTGGAGAGCCGCACGTCCACATCAGTAACAGGGACGGCGTTGCGGGCGTTCAGGTGCGCCTGGCCGGTGATCTTGCCCTGCGGCAGGTCCAGGGTGAGCGGGTTGGCGCTCAGCAGGCCGTGATCCAGTTTCACCGTGACGTCGGCGCCGCGCAGGGGCAGCATCGCGTCATGGATGCTGGTGGCGCGATAGCGGACATCGGCGTCCAGCGAGCGGATCTTGGTGACGTCCAGGGTGGAGTCCGGCAGCAGGCGGCGCTGGGCGGCCATCTTCTTGCCCATGGCGGCTTGCTCAGGCGAGACGGTCTCGCCGGCCTTGCGAGAGGGCACGCCGCCGAAGATCGCCGCCAGGTCGTCGAAGTCCAGGCTGCGGCTCTTCAGGTCGGCCTTCAGATAGGGGCGCTCCTCGCCCGTCTCCACGGAGATGAAGCCCGACAGGTCGCTGTCGCCCACCCGGCCGCCGAGGCCGTCGATCTTGTAGAGATGACCCTCTCGAGACAGCCGGCCATGCAGCTTGTAGGGCGGGGTGTTGGGCAGGGCGACGCCGGTCAGGTCATAGAGGTCCGACAGGTCTGGCCCCTGGGCGGTGGTGTCCATGTAGAACTCGCCGAGGTCGAAAGGCTTGGGGATCGCGCCCTTGGCCGTCACCCGCGTCGCGCCGGAGCGGATATCGGCGTCGAAGGGATAGGGCTTGTGCGTATCGACGTTCAGCAGCGGGCCGCCCTGGACCCGCAGCAGGAACTTGTTGCCGTTCAGCGAGCCATCGCCGGTCATCAGGAAGCCGCGGCCGGTCTGGCCCATCTTCTCGGTGGCGTTGACCTCACCGTTCAGCACCAGCCTGCGCTTCTGGTCGGTGATCTTCAGGTGGCCGTCATTGATCACGAACCGCCGGATCGGCGGCATCTTGAAGGGTTTGTTGGTCTTCTTGCCGTTGGAGAAGTCCCAGGTGGCGCGGCCCTGGCGGTCGCGCAGCAGATCAACCTTGGCCTGGTCCAGCTGCAGATTCAGCAGCACCACCTGGCCGACGAAGAGCGGCAGAAGCTTCACCTGGACGTCCAGGCTGGCGATGTCGGCGGTCTGACCGGGGCCGGCCCACTTGGGATTGCCGATGCGGATGCCCTGCACCGTGGCGCTGGGTTTCAGCGAGAAGGCGTGGACCTTCAGGTCGCCGGCCAGCACGATCTCACGGCCGGTCTTGGCCGAAGCAAAGCGGCCGATGGGCCCACGCAGATAGTTCCAGTCAAACAGGATCAGGAAGAGGGCGATGGCGACCAGCAGGGTCGCCACGATCCCACCGGTCCAGGCCAGCGCCCGGTTGCTGGGGCGCTTGAACTTCGTCTCCCGGATGCGGGTTCGCGCTCGCTCCCAACCCGGCCGCATCGCGCCCTGAGCGCGGCGCAGGCCCGCCGCCGCGCCGTCGCGGGCGCGGATCAGGCCCGTGCGGGCGCGCTGGTAGATCGGTTCGGCTGACAAGGTCTGGGAAACTCCGGGTCCCGCCAGAACGCGCGAGCCGCCGAAGAGGTCCGTCTAGTGACGAACGCCTCGACCGGAGAAGGCGGTCTTCGCCGTTCGCAGGATGATCCAGAGGTCCAGAAGAGTGGAACGCCGGGCCAGGTACTCGGCGTCCAGCCTGGCCTTGTCTGGCACCGGCAGCTCGTCGCGGCCATGGATCTGCGCCCAGCCGGTGAGACCCGGCCTCAGGACCTGGACCCCGGCGGCGTTGCGCAGGGCCATCAGGTCATCCTGATTGAACAGGGCCGGCCGCGGCCCCACCAGACTCATATCGCCCACCAACACGCTCCACAGCTGGGGCAGTTCGTCCAGGCTGGTGCGGCGCATGAAGCCCCCCAGTGGCGTGATCCAGGAGGCCGGGTCGGGCAACAGGTGCGTGGCGACGTCGGGCGCGCCGGTCCGCATGCTGCGGAACTTGGGCATGGGAAACAGGGCGTTGTGCCGCCCCACCCGCCGCGACCAGTGCAGGGCGGGGCCTGGAGTCTCCAGACGCACGGCGATGGCCAGGACCAGCAGCACGGGCGACAGCAGGATCAGCCCCGCCGTGGCGCCCAGGATGTCCAGCCCTCGCTTCAGCACGCAGGTCCCCTCTTGTTGAGGACCAGCCTTAATGCGCGGCGCGGCGGCGCGCTACAGCCTCAGGCCTTCGGCGCAGCCTTGGGTTTTGGCTTGGGCGTCGGCTCCACGACCTCCGCCGCGGCTTCGACGGCTGGAGCCACGGCCTCGGCGGCGGCCTCCATGGGCGGGGTGTCCAGCGGGTTGGGGGCGGGCTCGGGCGCGGGGACCGGCGCGGGGTCAGGATCGACCACCCCGGCTTCCAGCAGAGGCTCGACCGCTTCGATCAGCGGTTCGACGAAGGCCTCGATGAGGATGGCGGCCTCCTCCACCGGCGCGGCGTCGGCGGCGGGCGGCGGCAACAGAGCCTCGAGGTTCATCGGCCGCAACCAACGGGTCATCCACCAATAGGCGACGCCGGCCGAGGCCGCGCCTGTGAACATGAACCAGAGAGGCGACGCCGCGCCGATCGGCACATGCAGGGCCGCGGCAGGGGTGACGGACTCGTTCGGCTTAAGCGCGGTCATGGAACGTCTCCGAAGTTGATTGTGCATTGCAACATAACACCGGCGGGCGACGCTTTGATGCACATCAACGTTACGAGAGGGTCGAAATCCGTCCCTGCCCATTTTGCCCCAGGGTCTGGGCGGTCCAGCGGCAGATTTGCTCCATGGAGGCGGCGAAGTCGGCGGGTGGACGGGCCGTCACCAGGGCGCAGCCGTTCATCTTCATGGGGTCGGTCAGCGGCCGCATCCGGCACTCCCCCACCAGCAGCGGGCCGATGCCGGCGTCCTGCGCCTCGTTGAGGAAATGGTCGAAGGTCTGCAGATCCTTGATGGGCAGCCAGATCATCACCACCGCCTCGCGGTTGCGCCGGCCGATGGCCTTCAGGGTGGCGACGATGCGGGTGTAGTCGTCTGGCTTCTCGAAGGGGGGATCGATCAGCACCAGCACCGGTCCCTTGGCCGGGCAGCGGGCGACAGCGGTGTCATAGCCGTCGGCGCACAGGGTCTCGACCCCGGTCCGGCCCTTCAGCGCCATGCGCAGGGCCGCGTGCTCCTCGCCGCGCAGTTCGCAGGCGATGTAGACGTCCTTCTTGCGCAGGGTGTCGGCGATCAGGCGCGGCGAGCCGGGGTAGAACTTGGTCGGCCCGTTATTGTTCAGCTTGTTGACCGCCGCCCGCAACGGGCCGAAGGCGGCCGGCAGATCGGTGGCCTTCATCAGTTGGGCGATCCCGGCCTGCGCTTCACCCGACCGCTGGGATTCGGCGCCCGACAGGTCGTAGAGCCCCCGCCCCGCATGGGTGTCGATCACGGTCAGCGACCCCGACCCCTTTGTCAGAGTCGCCATCAGCCGCAGCAGGGCGGCGTGCTTGACCAGGTCGGCGAAGTTCCCGGCGTGGAAGGCGTGGCGATAGTTCACAGACTTAAGTCTCCCGTCCGACTTCGGAACTTGGTGAGGCGGCCTCACGTTCACCGGCCAGAGGGGCGTACGTGCCACGTCCCCACCGATTTCCAAAGGGCGACAGATGGCCAGAGACGCCGCCGAGCTCACGCTCCCGACCCCCGTGGGCCTGACCTATGTCAATGACGACGACACCGGTATCACCCGGATCGCGGCCAAGGACGGCTTCAACTACCGCGACACCGAGGGGGGTGCGGTCACCGATCCCGCGACGCTGGCCCGCATCAAGGAGCTGGTGATCCCGCCCGCCTGGACCGATGTCTGGATCTGTCCCTCGGCGCAGGGCCACATCCAGGCCACCGGCCGCGACCAGAAAGGCCGCAAGCAGTACCGCTATCACCCCGGCTGGCGGCAGGACCGCGAGGGGATCAAGTACGACAGGGTCATCGCCTTCGGCCGCGCCCTGCCCCGTCTGCGCAAGCGGGTGGAGGTCGACCTCGCCCACCGGGGCCTGCCGCGGGAGAAGGTGCTGGCCGCCGTGGTGGCGGTGATGGAGATCACCCTGATCCGGGTGGGCAACGAGGAATATGCCCGGGCCAACAAGAGCTTTGGCCTGACCACCCTGCGCGACCGCCACGCCAAGGTGACCAGCACGGGCGCCGTCTTCCAGTTCCGCGGCAAGAGCGGCAAGGTCCACCAGACCGGGTTCCGCGACCGCCGCCTTGCCCGCATCGTCAAGGCCTGCCAGGACATCCCCGGTCAACGCCTGTTCCAGTACATCGGAGAGGACGGCCAGCGCCGCGCCGTCGAGAGCGCCGATGTGAACGCCTATATCCGCGAGGTGCTGGGGGACGACTTCTCCGCCAAGGACTTCCGCACCTGGGCGGGCACCCTCTCGGCCGCCCGTGGCCTGGTGATGCATCCGCCGGCCGCGAGCGCGGCCGAGGCCAAGCGCAATGTGGCCAATTGCGTGAAGGCCGTCGCCGGCCTGCTGGGCAACACCGCGGCGGTCTGCAAGGGCTCCTACATCCATCCCCTGGTGCTGGAATCCTATGAACGCGGCGTCCTGCCCCTGAAGGGCACGACGTCGTCGCGCGCCTTTGAGCTCTCGGTGCTGAAGTTCCTCGAAGCCGCGCGCGACTCCGCCAGCTAGGTTTCGAAGCCCAGGTACGGGGCCGCTAGGCGCCGGAACGTCACCCCAGCTAAGGTCCTCCCAACAGACCCAGGGAGGGCCAAATGACTCTCGAGACCAAACTGCGCTTCGGCGCCTTCATCGCGCCCTTCCACCCGCTGGATGAGAACCCGACGCTGGCCATCCAGCGCGACCTGGAGCTGGTGCAGCACATGGACAATCTGGGCTTCGAGGAAGCCTGGATCGGTGAGCACCACTCGGCCGCCTATGAGCTGATCGCTTCGCCCGAGGTGTTCATCGCCGCGGCCGCAGAGCGCACCAAGCACATCAGGCTGGGCACCGGGGTCTCCTCCCTGCCCTACCACCACCCGATGATGCTGGCCGACCGCATCAACCAGCTGGACCACATGACCCGTGGCCGGGTGATGTTCGGGGCCGGCCCGGGTGCGCTTTCCTCCGACGCCTTCATGATGGGCATCCCGGTGGCCAAGCAGCGCGACCGCATGGACGAGGCCCTGGACGTCCTGGTCCGCCTGCTGCGCGGCGAAGAGGTCAGCCACGAAAGCGACTGGTTCAGCCTGGTCAACGCCCGACTGCAGATGACCCCCTATTCGCGGCCCTCCGTCGAGATCGCCGTCGCCAGCCAGGTCTCGCCGACAGGGGCCCGCGCCGCCGGCAAGCACGGGGTGGGCCTGCTGTCCCTGGGCGCCACCACCACCGCCGGCTTCAACGCGCTGGCCGCCAACTGGGGCATCGCCGAGGACATGGCGCAGCTCAACGGCACGACCATGGACCGCAACGCCTGGCGGCTCGTGGGCCAGATGCACATCGCCGAGACCAAGGACAAGGCCATCGAACAGGTCCGCTTCGGCCTGGAGAAGTGGATCTATTACTTCCGCGAGATCGCCAACCTGCCGATGGTGCCCGACGACTTCGCCGGCGATCCCGTGGAGGCCTATCTGGCCCTCGGCTCTGCCGTGGTGGGCACGCCCGACGAGGCCATCGCCCGCATCGAGCAGCTGAAGGAAGAGAGCGGCGGCTTCGGCTGCTATCTGATGATGGCCCACAACTGGGCCAACTGGGCCGACACCCAGCGCTCTTACGAGATGATCGCCCGCTATGTGGTCCCGCACTTCCAGCAGCTCAACGTGAACCGCAAGGCCTCCATGGACTGGGTGCGCGACAACAAGACCGAGTTCACCAGCCAGACCCGCGCCGCCGTCGGCGCGCGGATCGTCTCCCACATGATGGAGAAGGGCACGGAGAACATCAGCCCGCAGATCGTCGCCCTGATCGCCGGCGCCGCTGCGGCTGAGCCAACGAAGAAGGACTGAGGGCGGCTCGCCTCGCGCCCTAGAGGTCTACCGCAAGCGTGGCGGTGCGGGTGTCGCCGGTGTTCGGCGTGCCTGCCGGATCGATCAGCAGGAGCCGGACCTGGCCCCGGCGCGCGGCGGGACGGTGTTCGACGCCGCGCGGAACGATCAGCAGTTCGCCCGGCCGGACCACCACGGTGCCGTCCCGGAAATCCATGTCGAACTCGCCCTCCAGGATCAGGAACAGCTCGTCGGTCTCGTCATGCCGATGCCAGACCCACTCGCCCTCCGCCTTCACCAGGCGCACCTCATTGGTGTTGTAGCGGGCGATGATCTTGGGCGCCCAGGTGTCGTCGAACTGGGACAGCTTTTGGTCGAGCAGGACCTTCAAGGGACGGGCGACTTGGGACATGGGACCTCCTGGACAGCCGCCAGAATGTCCAACCGGGCGGCCCCCTCGCCAGGGGCGAATCCGCCAATGATCAGGGCGTTCTCGCCAGCGGGCCTAGATCACCCGGTAGACGCCGATCCGCACGGCCTTGCCGCCCTCGGCCACGCCGATCGTGCCGACAAAGATCGACTTGTTCAGCCAGTCGTGCGGCCCCTGGGGCGCGTCGAAGGTGGGGCTGGTGCGGACATAGCGGCCGCCATCCTGCGTGGGGGAAACCAGGCCCAGGTTGCGCACGGCGATCACCGCCCCGTCTGTGGTCTTCAGGGCGTAGATCGCGTCGATCACCGTGACTCCGTCGGCCCGCACGGTCTGCCAGTCGGCCCCGCCCGGGATCACCTCGCCCTCGATGCGGGGCCCCTTGAAGGTCCCGCCGGTGATGCCGATGAACCGTCGCTTGCCCAGAGCGGTGTCTCCGATCTTGGTGGCCACATCGATGGAGACGAGGGCTTCGAAGGCGAATTCGGTGGTCAGATTGTCCATGGCTTCCGTCCTAGCCAAGGTGGCGCCGCCGCGCCAGCCGTCCTAGCTTGAGCATAAGGAGGAGCGCCCATGGACCTCGACGCCTATCTCGCCCGCATCGGTTACGACAGCACGCCGCGCGTGGATCTCGAGACGCTGACGGCAATCCACCGCGCCCACCTGCTGGCCATCCCCTACGAAAACCTGGACGTGCAACTGCGTCGTCCAGGCGACGTGACCGTGCAACACGCCTTCGACAAGCTGGTGACCCGCCGGCGCGGCGGCTGGTGCTACGAGATGAACGGCCTGTTCGGCTGGGCGCTCGGCGAGATCGGCTTTTCGGTCACCCGCATGGCCGGGGCCGTGGGACGCACCGAGCGCGGCGAGATCAGCCACGGCAACCACCTGGTGCTGCGGGTCGACCTGGACCGGCCCTATATCGCCGATGTCGGCTTTGGCGACGGGACGATCGAGCCTGTGCCCCTGGTCGCCGGTCCAATGAGCGTGGCCGGCTACGACTTCCGGTTAGAGCCGTTGGACGCCGACTGGTGGCGCTTCCACAATCATGCCCTGGGTGGCGCGCCCTATTTCGACTTCACCCTGGAGACGGCGAGCGACGCGGCGCTGAACACCACCTGCCAGTGGCTGCGCACCTCGCCGGAGTCGATCTTCACCCAGTTTCCCATTGTCCAGCGCCATACCCCGGACGGCCTGGTGATCATCCTGGGCCGCACCCTGCGCCGCATCCGGCCGGGCGAGCGGACCCAGACCTTGATCGAGACCGCCGACGCGTTCGTCGAGGTCCTGGCCGGCGAGTTCGGCCTCGACCTGCCGGAGATGCGCGCCCTGTGGCCGGCCATCTGCGCCAAGCATGAGGAGTTGTTCGGCCAGCCCGCGGACTAGGCGGGCGCCTGACGGCTCAGATAGCTGGACAGATCTTCCAACAGCCGGCGCGACGCCAGCACGTCGGTGTCCTCCGCCGCCTGTTCGAGACCGGCGCCGAAGTCGGTGATGGCCTGGAATCCGAAGCCGCCCCCCGATCCGCGCATGTTGTGCCCCAGGATCGTCACCGGCTCGAAGTCCTCGCGGTTGAGGGCCTCGCGCATGGTCAGGACATGTTGCCGACAACTGTCGAGGTAGGCCGGGATCTGGGCCGTGATCCGGGCGCTGAGCGCCGGCTTCGCCGCTTCCGGCTCTCCGTGCGCCACAGGCGCCGAAGCGCTGCGCGAATAGTCCAGAATGGCCTGCAGCAGCACGTCCTGCTTGATGGGCTTGGTCAGATAGGCGGTGCAGCCGGCGGCCAGGCAGGTCTCCCGGTCGCCCTTCAGAGCCGAGGCGGTCAGGGCGATGATCGGGGTCGGCGGCCGGTCATGGGCCTTTTCCCAGGCGCGGATCGTGCGCGTGGCGGTCAGGCCGTCCATCGCGGGCATCTGCCGGTCCATCAGCACCAGGTCGTAGTCGCCGGCCTTGAGCATCTCACACGCGATGATCCCATTCTCGGCGACGTCGACGTGGAACGGGGTGTGCTCGAGATAGGCGAGCGCGATGGTGCAGTTGTCGGGCGAGTCCTCGGCCATCAGGATGTGCAGTTCCGGCAACGGCGCTTCGGAGCCGACGCCCACCGGCGCGCTGACCGGCCGGCTGGCCGCGATCCACACCTCGAAGGGCACGGCGAACGCGAAGACGCTGCCCATATCGACAACGCTGCTCACCCAGATACGGCCGCCCATGAGTTCGACCAGGCGCTTGGAAATGGTCAGGCCCAGGCCCGAACCGCCGAACCGGCGCGTGGTCGAGGAGTCGGCCTGGGTGAATCGCTCGAACACCCGGCCAAGCTTGTCGCCGGCGATGCCGATGCCGGAGTCTGAGACGGTGAAGCGCAGGGCCGCGGGAACCGCCGGATTCAGATCGGTCTCGACCTTCAGGGAGACCTCGCCAACCTCCGTGAACTTGATCGCATTGCCCAGCAGGTTGAGCAGCACTTGCCGCAGCCGGGTCGGATCGCCCACCAGGTCGTTGGCGACGCCGGGCGCGATTTCGCACACCAGGGTCAGCCCCTTCTCATGGGCCTTCGGCGCCACCATCTCAATCACCTTTTCCAGGTGGTCGCTCAGCGAGAAGCCGGTGCGCTCAAGGTCGAGTTGCGAGGCCTCGACCTTGGAAAGATCCAGGATGTCGTTGATCAGGTTGAGCAGGTTCTCGCCGGACCGGCGGAAGATCTGCACATACTTGTCCTGCTCAGGCGTCAGCGGCGTCTTGGCCAGCAGGTCGGCGATCCCCATGATGGCGTTCATCGGGGTTCGGATCTCGTGGCTCATGCTGGCCAGGAAGTCGGACTTGGTGCGGCTGGCGCTCTCGGCGTCGGCCTTGGCCTGCTGCAGTTCAGCCTCCACCCGCTTGCGCTCGGTGACGTCACGGGCCGCGGCGAACACCCCCTTCAGGGTGCGGCTGCGGTCATAGAAGGTGGTGGCGTTGTAGGAGACCACGGTCTGCTTGCCGTCGCGGGCCCGGGCCGTCAACTCGTAGTCGGTGACCGATTTCTCCGCCAGCACCCGCTTGATGCCCGCCTCGGCCCGCTCGGGATCGGTGAAGCAGTCTTTGAAGGGCGCGCCGATCAGCTCGTCGCGGGTGGAGCCGGTCAGGGCCTCCATCTGCTTGTTCACGTCGGTGATGATGCCGGCCGGGTCGGTGGTCATCAGGGCGTCAATGTTCGATTCGATCAGCGAGCGGGTGTAGAATTGCTGGTCGCGCAGGCTCTGGTCGGACTTCTTCTGCTCCTCCTCCACCAGCTTGCGCGCGGTGTTGTCGGTGCCGATCAGCAGATAGCCGATGATGATGCCTGCCGCGTCGCGCAGGGCGGTGACCGAGACCACGGCGGGCAGCCGGGTGCCGTCCTTGCGGATATAGGTCAGCTCATAGATGTCCTCGATCCCGCGCGAGGCCTTGAACACCAGGGCTTCGAAGCCGGGCGTGATGTCGGTGGCCAGTTCGGCGCTCAGCGCCTGGGCCCGGGCGATCAGTTCCTGGGGATCGGAGATGTCGGCGGGCGTGATGGTGTTCATCACATCGGCGGCCGCATAGCCCAGCATCCGCTCGGCGCCGACGTTGAAGATCTGGATCACCCCCTTGGCGTCGGTGGCGATGCTGGAGAAGTTGGCGCTGTTGAAGATGGCGCTTTGCAGAGCGCCGGCCTTCAGCAGGGCCTCCTCGGCCTCCTTGCGTGCGGTGTTGTCGGTGCCGATCAGCAGATAGCCGATGATGGTGTCCTGCGCGTCGCGCAGCGCGGTCACCGAGACGACCGCCGGGAATCGGGTGCCGTCCTTGCGGATATAGGTCAGCTCGTAAATGTCCTCGATCCCGCGCGAGGCCTTGAAGACCAGGGCTTCGAACCCCGGCGTGATCTCCGCGCCAAGCTCGGCGCTCAGGGTCTGGGCCCGGGCGATAAGTTCCTGCGGGTCGGAGATGTCGGCGGGCGTGATGGTGTTCATCACATCGGCCGCCGCATAGCCCAGCATCCGCTCCGCGCCGACGTTGAAGATCTGGATCACCCCCTTGGCGTCGGTTGCGATGCTGGAAAAGTTGGCGCTGTTGAAGATCGCGCTCTGCAGCGCGGCCAGGTTCGCGCCCGTCTCTGCGTGGGACGTGGGGATGGAGCTTCCTAACTCAGGTGTCGTCCGTGATCCGGCTCGGAGGCCGGACTCACCAGGGAAGTCTAGTGCAGGAGCGCGCCGACTGACGCACCCAGCTGATCGACCGAGTACGGCTTCTGAAGGAAGTGGCCGCCACTGACGAAGTCCTCGGTCATGTCCGCGGTCAGCGGGCGGCCCGAGGTGTAGAGCACCCGCAGGCCGGGCCGTAGCACGATGGCTTGATTGGCGACGTCGTAGCCGCCGAAGGGCAGAGCGCTCAGCCGAATGTCCACGAAGAGCGCATCGATTTGGGAGGTCGCCGACAGGTGGACCAGGGCTTCAGCAAGGTCGGAGGCGATGAGGGTGCTGTGACCCAAGTCTTCCATCGCCCACTCGGCGTTCTGGCGAATGAAGAACTCGTCCTCGACAATCAGGATGACGGCCATCAGAGCGCCAACAACTGTAATCGCGGCATACGGAAAATGTCTCCCGCCGCAGCCGTGATGGCCGGCAGCGACGCGAAATCTAGC
Source organism: Phenylobacterium glaciei (assembly GCF_016772415.1). Lineage (NCBI taxonomy): Bacteria > Pseudomonadati > Pseudomonadota > Alphaproteobacteria > Caulobacterales > Caulobacteraceae > Phenylobacterium > Phenylobacterium glaciei. Next base: position 1,646,624 of record NZ_JAGSGD010000001.1, on the reverse strand, counting down.
ACGCGCGACATCAAAGCTTGCATGGCTTCTGACTTATTCCAGCCGACTCCCGACGATCAACGACGCAGAGAGAAACCGATGCGGAAAGTCCGGGGTGCGGCGAAGCTCTCGGTCCCGTCGCCGGTCTCGCCGACCTCGATGCGGGCGTCGGTAAGGTTCTGGGCCGCCAGGTAGACCTCGCTGTCGGGGGTCAGACGCCAGGCCGCCCGGGCGTCGATCCCCACCGAGGCCGCCAGCTTGCGGCTGTTGAGGTCGTCCTCAAACCGCTCGCTCTCGAGTCGCAGGTCCACCGACAAGGTCAGGTGATCGCCCGCCCTCCAGTCGGCGCCGGCGGTCACGGTATATTCCGGGGTCTGAGCCGGACGCTTGCCGGTCAGCTGCGGCGCCGAAGAGCCGCCATCCACCCTTGCCTTGGTGGCCGCGAGCGCGCCGTTCAGGGTCAGGTCGCCGAAGCTCCGCGCGATATCGGCCTCCAGACCCCAGGCCTCGATCTGGCCGGCGTTGCGCCGCTGGCGCAGCACCCCGCCCGCCGGGATGAAGCCCGCCACGGGGAAGGTCGCGGGGCCGGCGCCGACGGTGACATTGGTGATCGGATCGTCCAGACGGTTGTAGAAGATCGTGCCGCTCCAGCGGGTCTCGCCGTCGCCACCGACCCCGAACTCGACGCCGTAGAGGGTCTCCGGCGTCAGGGTCGGATTGGCCTCCGTGACGTCGTTGCCCACCCGGAATGGACGGTGCAATTCATTGAGGGTCGGCGGCCGGAAGCCGGCATAGGCCGCGCCCCGCAGCCAGCTGGCCTCGCTCAGCCGATAGCGCACCCCGAACCGCGCCGTCGGCGTCGTGCCTGAGGTGTCGGGGGAGGTCTGATTGAGGGTCACGGCGCCGGTGGCCAGGTCGCGCTCGCGGCGCACCGCGTCCTCCTGGCGCCAGGCGTCGACCCGCGCGCCGCCGGTGACCAGCCAGTCGCCCTGGTCCAGCACGCCCTCGGCATAGAGGCCGGCCACCGCCGTGGCGCCCCCGGACTCCCGGCCCCGCGTGAAGGCGCCGGTCAGGTAGCGGAAGCGCTCGAAGGCGTGGCCGTCGGCGAAGCGAGCGTCGCCGCCCACCTCCCAGGAGAAGACTTCGCCCCGGCCCTGCCAGGCGGCGTTGAAGCCGTAGCCGAGGGCGGGCGTCGAATACTGGTCGCTGGCTGGCGTGGTGGCCACGCGGCCGGCCGCGACGGCCGAGGAGGTGTTGGCCAGCTCGCTGGACCGCGCCCAGGCCTGCAGCCGCCAGCCGCCGCCATTGATGATTCTGGCCACGGTCGCGGTGATCGACCCGCCGCTGGCCGTGGAGTTGGCGCCGGCCAGCCCCGCGCCGCGCTGCTCCTCATAGATCCCGAGCCGCAGGGCGCCGACCATCCCGTCATGCTCTCCCTGCACCCGGACGGCGAAGGATTCGGCGTCCAGGGTTGTGGGCGTGTCGGCCGCGCCGCGTCCGCGGCGCACGGGCACATAGCCGTCGGAGGTCTCGGCGCTGGCGGTCAACAGCAGGCCGGTCGTGCCCATGGCCACGGCCGCCCGCGCGCCGCCCCGCTGGGCCAACGAGACGTCGAGCGCCGAAATCCCGTTCGTCGCGCCGCGTTCCTGCAGGGCGATGACCCCGGTGAGCGCACCCGCGCCGTAGGCTCCAGCCCCGGCGCCGCGCACGATGGTGACACTCTCCAGACCTTCCGGCGGCAGGGCCGACCAGATCACCCAGCCCCCGAAGGAATCGTTTTGCGGCGCCCCATCCAGGGTGACGAGGGCCCGGCCAGCGCCCGACGGCGCGACGCCGCGCAGGGAGATGCCCTGGATGGTCGGATTGGCCGCGTCGCTGCCGGTGCGCCGGAACAGCGAAACGCCGGGCGCGCGCTTCAGGGCGACGTCCAGACGCGGCGCGGTCTTGAGCTCCGCCGCATCGATCTGCTGGACCGCGAACACCGCCTCCCCGCCCAGGGCCGGTAGGCGCGGGGCATAGACAACGAGGACTTCGACTTCGGGCGGGGGAGGACTGATCGGCATGCCAAGGGCATAGGGGGAAAGCTGCGCCATGTCAGCCGTGACGCAGCGGCAGATTTGACTCAACCCCAGGCAGATCGCAGCCAATTCGCTCGCCGGAGAGGCTTAACGAGTTCCATCACTTCAGGTCATAAAACCGTGGCTGGACTTGGGACCAGGCAAGCCTCAAACCCCGCCCAGTTGGGGGATTTGGAGACGAACGCCATGCTGGACCTTTCCCTGCCGCCCTCCGTCACCGTCAGCCCGACTCTGGTGGGGGTCTCCATTCTCACCGACGATGGGGTCACTGTGCAGATCAGTCTGCCTCGGCCCCGCGGCCTGCACGACCTGCCCGCCGCCGAGGTGGCGACCCGCGCCAAACGCCTGGCCCAGGCCGCGCTGATCAGCGCGTTTGAGAGCCTGGAGAGCGCCTAGCCCTCGGTGTCGATCGACGCCTGCATGGCCGGCGAATAGCGCGGGCCGGTCACCGTCTGCGGGTTCACCAGGGCCTCAACCCTGGCCATCACTTCCGACGAGAGCGTGATGGCCGCCGCGCCGGCATTCTCCATCATGTGATCCGGGTTCGTGGTGCCCGGGATCGGGACGATGGTCTCATCCTTGGCCAGAAGCCAGGCCAGGCACAGCTGGGCCGGCGTGCAGCCGGCCTCCTTCGCCAGGGCCGCGAAGGCCTCGAACAGTTTCAGATTGGCGGCAAAGGCCTCGCCCTGGAAGCGGGGCATGCCCAGACGCATGTCGCCCTCCTGGAAGGCCGATGCGTCCATCGCGCCACCGGCCAGGAAGCCGCGGCCCACGGGGCTGAAGGCCACGAAGGTCACGCCCAGATCCTTGCAGGCCTGCAGCACCGCGATCTCCGGATTGCGGGTCCAGGGGGAATACTCGGTCTGCAGGGCGGTGATGGGGTGGACGGCGTGGGCGCGGCGCAGGGTGTCGGCCGACACCTCCGACAGGCCGATGGTCTTGATCTTTCCCTGGGCCACCAGCTCGGCCAGGGCGCCGACGCTATCCTCGATCGGCACGCGCTTGTCCCAGCGGTGCAGATAATAGAGGTCGATGACGTCGGTCTTCAGGCGCTTCAGGCTGGCCTCGCAGGTGGCCTTCAGGACATCGGGATGACCGTTCAGCTCGCGCTTGTCGCCATTGGTCAGGCCGCATTTGGAGGCGAGGACGTAGTCGTTGCGGCGATCGCCGAGGACCTCGCCGATCAGGGACTCGTTATGGCCGACGCCATAGACCGCGGCGGTGTCGAGGAAGGTGTAGCCGGCGTCCAAAGCCCCCTTCAACACCCGTTCGGCCTGCTCGCGCGGGGCCGGAGGTCCGTAGCCGTGCGAGAGGCTCATGCAGCCCAGGCCGATTGCGGAGACCTCGAACGGTCCGAGCTTACGGGTCTGCATGGGGCGGCTCCTTAAAAGACTGCGCGATGGCGCGCGCGAGCCTTTTGGAGCCGGTGGGATCCGTTCGTCAATCGAAGCCGGAAGGCTTTACGGATTGACGTTGAGCTTGATGCGGATGCGGCCGGCCTGAGCCATGGAGTCCGGGACGTGGATGTTGGCCGCCAGTTTCAGGGCGGTGGCCGCGTCGGGATTGGTAGCCGGATCGGCGTCGATCACCGTGCAGGCGGTCAGGGACGGTCCCGCCACCAGGCATTCGACGATATAGGCGTTGGCGGCCAGGGCCGGAGCGGACTCGGAGGCCGGCGCGGAGGCTGATGGCGCGGAAAGGGCGGCGGTCAAAGCCAGGACGGAAAGCAACATGGGACCTCGACGATTAATAGAGGTTAATCAAGTGTGAAGAGCGCCCGAATGCAAGTGTTTCATTTCGGCGTCCTTGCAGCCTCCTGCCGCAACCCCCGTGCCGCTGATCCGCCGCGCGCCCCACGGCGCCATCCTTTTGGGCGGCGGCGCCCGCTCATACTGCATCGCAACATTCCCGATATTGCGTCGCACCATTGTCACTTGCGGTAGCCCGAAACCGCGCGCTAAGTCCATCTCAGGCGACGCGCTTGGGCCACCCTAGAAGCCTAGCACCAGCCTGAGGAACGTCGGGAGGCGGTTGAACCCCAACCCCTTTCCGGGACGACGAACATGATGAAACTGATGACCCTGGCCGCTCTGGCCACCCTCGCCCTGGCCCCCGCCGCCAACGCCCAAGACAGCGTCCGCGTCTCCCTCGTCGGCAAGTCCAGCGGGCAGATCCACGCCGACATCGTCTCCGCCGCCAAGAAGGTGTGCGCCAAGGCGGTGGTCGGCGAGACCCTGATCCTCGACGCCTATGGCCGCTGCATGAAGAGCTCGGTCAGCTCGGCGCTGGAACAGCTCGGCGATCCCGCCGTGGCCCAGATCGAAGCGATGCGCGTCGCGCAACGCTAAGCGACACCCTCCCAGATCGAAGGGAAAGGGTCGGCTGAACGCCGGCCCTTTTTCGCTGGCGGAAGCCTCATGGCCAAGTGGCGGCAGGCAGGTTGGTGGTCGCGCCTAGTCCGTGCCGTCCCAGGATTCCAGCAGCGCCTTGCCGAAGATGAAGGCCACCAGTTGCGTCTGGTCTGCTTGCGCCTTCAGATCCAGGTTCAGGTCCTCGGCCATACCAACGGCTGGCGCCATGTCGTCGCCGTTCGTGGGCTTGCCGAGGGTGGCTTGCTGGGCAAAGCGTATGAGCTTGGCGCGGGGTTCGGCGTTCAGGCCGGCCCAGGCGTCGTCGAGGGTGGCCCCGGCGATCCCCTTCTGCTCCTTGAAGTAGCGCTTGGAGCCGAGCACCACCAGCCTTGCGGCGATCAAGTGACCGGCCCGAACGCCATTGGCCTCGGTCAGGCCACAGAACTTAACCTCATCGGCCAGATCCTCGTCGGTGAAGTTGAGGTGGTTCAGCGCCTCCGGCCCGTCCCGATGGTAGGATTCCAGCAGGCTGTCGCGCTTGGTCGGCGCAAGATGGCTCCACAGGCATTCGGCCTCCAACGCGCTCGCCGGTCCGGCGACGCCGGCCATCAACACCATGGCTGCGGCCAAGCCTCGCCCCTTTCCCCAAACCTTCATCGAAACAGCCTCCGTCTTCCCCTAGGTCAGCTTGCCTTCGACGACCCAGTGACGCCAGGGGCAACGGTATACGAATCCCTATTTCGCTGGCGGATAGGGCGTCCCGTCGCGGTGTTTGTAGCCCGGTTCCGGCCCCGCGATCATGTCGATGTCGGGATAGGTGCAGACGTCCTGCGGGTCGGCGTTGCCGATCTCCAGGACCTTGGCGGGCTTGTCGGTCCGGTTGACCAGGTGATGGCCGTCGGCGGCGCCGCGCTTGAAAGCCGCGCAATCGCCGGGCCTCAAGATCTCCTCGCCGGCGTCGGTCACCAGGGTCAGCTCACCCTCGACGATCCAGATGAACTCGTCCTCGTGGGTGTGCCAGTGGCGCTGGCTGGACCAGGCCCCAGGCTCGATCACCGTGAGATTGACCCCGAACAGGGTCAGCCCGCTGTCACGCGCCAGCTTCTGATAGCTCTGGCCGTTGCAGGGCTGGTCGAACGGGTCGGGATAGTTGCTGCCACGGGCGAGCGGGATGACGGCGATGTCGATCTTGGGCATGGCGAGACACCAACTCTGACGCGTTTCAAGTAATCGCAAGTCTAGATTTGGTCCGATTTCCCAGCGACGCAATGACCCAAACGCAAAAAACCCCGCGCAAGCGGGGCTTTAAGAAATCTTTGGGTGCGGGGACAGGATTTGAACCTGTGACCTTCAGGTTATGAGCCTGACGAGCTACCGGGCTGCTCCACCCCGCGGCAAAGCTAGAAATCGTGATTGAAGGGTTATTGGACATATCCGTTTGGTAGACCTGGCGGCGACCTACTCTCCCGTGCCTTAAGACAAAGTACCATCGGCCCAGAGAGGCTTAACGACCGAGTTCGGAATGGGATCGGGTGGGGACCTCTCGGCAAAACCACCAGGTCAACGAAACGGATATTTGAGAAGACATCACTGCTGAAAGCGCGATTTCTGAAGCGCATTCATGAATTTCACTAAGAACGATCAAGCCGATCGAGCGATTAGTACCAGTAAGCTGCATGCCTCGCGGCACTTCCACACCTGGCCTATCAACGTGGTGGTCTACCACGGCTCTCGGCGAAACCTTGTTTTGAGGTTAGTTTCCCGCTTAGATGCTTTCAGCGGTTATCTAGTCCATACTTAGCTACCCTGCTGCGCGGCTGGCGCCACGACAGGTCCACCAGAGGTATGTCCATCCCGGTCCTCTCGTACTAGGGACAGATCCTCTCAAGTTTCGTACACCCACGGCAGATAGGGACCAAACTGTCTCACGACGTTCTGAACCCAGCTCACGTACCACTTTAATCGGCGAACAGCCGAACCCTTGGGACCTGCTCCAGCCCCAGGATGTGATGAGCCGACATCGAGGTGCCAAACTTTGCCGTCGCTGTGGACGCTTGGGCAAAATCAGCCTGTTATCCCTAGAGTACCTTTTATTCGTTGAGCGATGGCCCTTCCACGCAGAACCACCGGATCACTATGGCCGACTTTCGTCTCTGCTCGACTTGTCAGTCTCGCAGTCAGGCGGGCTTATGCCATTGCACTCATCGAGCGATTTCCGACCGCTCTGAGCCCACCATCGCGCGCCTCCGTTACACTTTGGGAGGCGACCGCCCCAGTCAAACTGCCCGCCACGCCATGTCCCGAACCCGGATAACGGGCTGCGGTTAGACGTCAGCGACAACAAGGGTGGTATTTCAAGGTTGGCTCCACCGAGACTGGCGCCCCGGTTTCATAGCCTCCCACCTATCCTACACATGTTGCCGCTAACGCCAAGGCGAAGCTGCAGTAAAGGTTCATAGGGTCTTTCCGTCTGACCGCGGGAACCCCGCATCTTCACGGGGAATTCAATTTCACTGAGCCTATGCTGGAGACAGTGGGGAAGTCGTTACGCCATTCGTGCAGGTCGGAACTTACCCGACAAGGAATTTCGCTACCTTAGGACCGTTATAGTTACGGCCGCCGTTTACCGGGGCTTCAATTCGCAGCTCTCACCGCTCCTTTTAACCTTCCGGCACCGGGCAGGCGTCAGACCCTATACGTCGCCTTGCGGCTTCGCAGAGCCCTGTGTTTTTGATAAACAGTCGCTACCCCCTGGCCTGTGCCACTCTACTAAGGTTGCCCTAAGCAGAGTCACGCTTATCCCGAAGTTACGCGTGCAATTTGCCGAGTTCCTTCAGCATAGTTCTCTCAAGCGCCTTGGTATACTCTACCTGTCCACCTGTGTCGGTTTAGGGTACGGTCTCCGTTGGAGTTATTTCCAGGAACCCCTTCACTGCCAGGAACAATCCAATAAGCCCTGACAATTTACGGGATTCGTCACTTCCAACTGGCTCAGGAATATTCACCTGATTCCCATCGACTACGCCTTTCGGCCTCGCCTTAGGGGCCGGCTAACCCTGCGCAGATTAGCTTTACGCAGGAACCCTTGGACTTTCGGCGAGAGTGTTTCTCACACTCTTTATCGTTACTCATGTCAGCATTCTCACTTCCGATACCTCCAGCAAGGCTCACGCCTTACCTTCACAGGCTTACGGAACGCTCCGCTACCGCTTGCAGTAAACTGCAAACCCATACCTTCGGTGAGTGGCTTTAGCCCCGTTACATTTTCCGCGCAGGATCGCTTGACCAGTGAGCTGTTACGCTTTCTTTAAATGATGGCTGCTTCTAAGCCAACATCCTGGTTGTCAAAGCAATCCCACATCGTTTCCCACTTAGCCACTACTTGGGGACCTTAGATGATGGTTAGGGTTGTTTCCCTCTTCACGACGGACGTTAGCACCCGCCGTGTGTCTGCCGGATAGTTCTCTTGGGTATTCGGAGTTTGGTTAGAATTGGTAGATCTCGCGACCCCCGCATCCATCCAGTGCTCTACCCCCCAAGGAATTCGTCCGACGCACTACCTAAATAGTTTTCGCGGAGAACCAGCTATGTCCAGGTTTGATTGGCCTTTCACCCCTATCCACAAGTCATCCCAGAATTTTTCAACATTCACGGGTTCGGTCCTCCAGCTGGTGTTACCCAGCCTTCAACCTGCTCATGGATAGATCACCTGGTTTCGGGTCGTCATGCGACGTACTTATTCGCCCTATTCAGACTCGCTTTCGCTACGCCTACACCTAACGGCTTAAGCTTGCACGGCACATGAAGTCGCTGACCCATTATACAAAAGGTACGCCGTCACCACGCGAGGTGGCTCCGACTGCTTGTAGGCTTCCGATTTCAGGTTCTATTTCACTCCCCTTGTCGGGGTGCTTTTCACCTTTCCCTCACGGTACTTGTTCACTATCGGTCGTCGAGGAGTACTTAGGCTTGGAGGGTGGTCCCCCCATGTTCAGACAGGATTTCACGTGTCCCGCCCTACTCGAGTCCGTCGCTAATTGACGCCTACGGGGCTATCACCCGCTATGGCTGACCTTTCCAAGTCATTCGGCTTTATGTCACGACGGCACTGGCCTGGTCCCGGTTCGCTCGCCACTACTACGGGAGTCTCGGTTGATGTCCTTTCCTCCGGGTACTGAGATGTTTCAGTTCCCCGGGTTTGCTTAATGAACCCTATTTTATTCAGGTCATTATACCTTTGAACGACGTACGAACCGGATCTCCAGCCGAAGCTGAAAATCAAATTCGCAAATCGTAAAGGTGGGTTTCCCCATTCGGAAATCTTCGGATCAAAGGGTGCTCGCGCCTCCCCGAAGCTTATCGCAGCGTGCCACGTCCTTCATCGCCTCTCGACGCCAAGGCATCCATCAGAAGCCCTTATGCGCTTGATCGTTCTCAGTGAAACTCATGTAAGGGGACGGTATTTGCCACCCGTCGGTACGAAGCGGTGGGTGGCGCCCTCACATGCGCTATAGAAATCTCTGTTCTTTCGAACAATGATGTCTTCTCAGGTCCATCCTCCAAACCCCAGGGGGGGCCGGATAAACCCTTCAATTCACGATGTCATTGAACCAGCGCCGGCATAGCCAGGCGTTGGAAACTTTGTATCTTTCCGATCGCGTTATCGCACGTCTTCATGGTGGTGGAGCCAGACGGGATCGAACCGACGACCTCATG